>NZ_JAOWEY010000025.1:0-672150 GCF_030333935.1 Citrobacter sp. Cf125
TGGTTTATTTTTTCTGTTCATCCGGGAGGCACTTATGTCAACAGGATTACGTTTCACACTGGAGGTGGATGGTCTGCCGCCGGATGCGCTGGCGGTGGTTTCTTTTCACCTGAACCAGTCGCTCTCCACGCTGTTTTCCCTCGATATCTCGCTGGTCAGCCAGCAACTTCTCACTATCGACTTCGCCCAGGTACTGGAAAAAACGGTGCACCTGAAAATCTGGCAGGGCACGGAGATAAAGCGCCGGGTTAAAGGTCTGGTGACTTTTTTTGAGCAGGGTGAAAACGACAGCCACCAGACGCTGTACAGAATGAAAGTGCGCCCGGCGTTGTGGCGAGCGGGGCTGAGAAAAAACTCCCGCATTTTCCAGAACGAAGACATCAAAAGCATCCTGGGCACGATAGTGCAGGAAAACGGTGTGACGGAGTGGAGTCCGTTGTTCAGCGAACCGCATCCGGTGCGTGAGTTCTGCGTACAGTATGGCGAAACGGATTATGATTTTCTGGCACGGATGGCGGCGGAAGAGGGCATCTTTTTCTACGAAGAACATGCTGTGAAAAGCGATGACCAGAGCCTGGTGCTGTGCGACACGGTCCGCTTCCTGCCGGAAGCCTTTGACATCCCCTGGAACCCGAACACGCATACCGAAGTCAGCACCCCCTGTATCAGCCAGTTTCGCCACAGCGCGCAGATACGCCCCTCTTCCGTGATAGCCAAAGACTACACCTTCAAACGCCCCGGCTGGGCGGGGCGCTTTGAGTACGAGGGGGAAAATCTGGATTACCAGCGCACGCAGTATGAGGTGTTTGATTATCCGGGACGCTTTAAGGGAGAGCACGGTAAGAATTTTGCCCGCTGGCAGACGGAAGGCTGGCGTAACAGTGCGGAAATAGCACGGGGAAAAAGCCGTTCCCCGGAGATATGGCCGGGGCGGCGTATCCGGCTGACGGGGCACCCGCAGGGCAGCCTGAACCGGGAGTGGCAGGTGGTGATAAGCGAATTGCGCGGCAGTCAGCCGCAGGCTGTGCCGGGGCAGCGCCATGCGGGCACAACCATTGAAAACCACTTTGTGGTGATACCGGCAGACCGGACATGGCGGCCGCAGCCATTACCAAAACCGTCGGTCGACGGCCCGCAGTCAGCGGTGGTGACGGGGCCGGAGGGAGAGGAAATCTTCTGTGACGAGCATGGCCGGGTACGGGTGAAGTTCAACTGGGACAGATACAACCCGGCGAACCAGGACAGTTCGTGCTGGATACGGGTGGTACAGGCGTGGGCGGGGCCGGGGTTCGGCAACCTGGCAATACCACGTGTGGGCCAGGAGGTGATAGTGGACTTCCTGAACGGCGACCCGGACCAGCCGATAATCATGGGCAGAACGTACCATGCGGATAACCCGCCGCCGGGGGGGCTACCGGGAACGAAGACGCAGATGACCATCCGTTCAAAAACCTATAAAGGCAGCGGCTATAACGAGCTGATGTTCGAGGACAAGACGGGAAATGAGCTGCTGTCGATGCACGCGCAGAAAGACATGAAGACCGAGGTGCTCAATGATCAGGGTACGACCATCACCCGAAATCAAAGCCTGACGGTAGGTAATAACCGGCTGAAGGTTATTACTGCCGATGAAGATGTAAAAATTGACGGACATCAGGCGATAAACATCAGACAGTTTCAGAATGTGAATGTAAAGACCGATGTTACCTGTTTCAACGGCGGGGACAGGGTTGTGCAAAGTGCCGGAAGTGTGGTGATTGGCTCAGGGACAATGATACGCCTGGAGTGCGGCAACAGCGCACTGGAACTGCACGCCGGAGGGGTTATTAACCTGAAAGGTACTGCATTCAATATTGTCGCGGAAAAAAACAGTCTCATTACCACGGGGTCAGCTATTCTCGGCCTGAATCCTGGGGGGGACGCACCCAAAATTGGTGTAGTGGGGGACAATCATAAAAAGAATGTAACCAGTGTTATCGACAAACTGTTCCCTGAGAAGCCAGGAGGCGGGAAATGAATGACGTTTACCGAATGAATGAAGGTCATCTGACGCTTGCCGGGGAAGGGTGGCTTGACTGCACCATGCAGGTGATCCGCAATACCCGAACTCATGCGTCGCTGGTTATCACCCGTGCTTATATTGCCGGAGACAGGACATTTGATGAGGAACTGGAATATCAGTGGGCGCAGGTCAGCGCGCAGATTGAAAACTACCATCAGATGCCTCCGGATATCATCACACTGCCCCTGTTACCTGACTGCCCGGCGCGGGAAATAACGGCGACATATCTGCGTGAGCCACATACCTGCTATCAGCGGCAAGCGGCCGTTTTGCTGCCGGAACGTCGCTTGCTGATGCTGACCTGTACTGCGCTGAATCTCTTCGGAAAAGAGGAAGAGATCTTCTGGCAGCAGGTTAAAAATACACTGGCTATGGACTGACGTCGCGCAGGAGGCATTTTTCGATGGGGAATTTAGCTCATGCCGCCCGGCAGGGCGACGATATCATTCATAACAGTATTCTGGCTGATGTGCTGGGTGGTTTTTTCGAAGCGGCTGTTTGTGTGGCTGTTGGGGCTGTGGTTATTGCCTGTGCTGCGCCGCTGGCAGCAGCGGCTGCGACGGCTGCCGGAGTTTCAGCCGCAACAATGGCTGCGACGGCTGCCGCAGCCGGAACCTGTACGGCTGCGGGACTTGTCGGAGGACTGACCGTCACAATATCCGGCGCAGGCGACCTGGTTGAAGATATCGCGCAGGGCGCGGCGAATTTTATTTCACCTCCGTCGCCACAGGGAAAAATTGCCACGGGTTCTGAGAATGTGCAGACCAATGATTTACCCGCTGCCCGTGCAGCGGGACGCCTGATGACTGAAGCAGAAAATGCAGCACGCGAAAAACTCGAGGCTGAAGAGAAAAAGCGGCAGGAGGAGGCAGAAGCCCGGATGTCCACGGGCATGAAGGTACTGAATATGGTGGGTAACCTGTTCAGCTACGGCGAAGCTTTTTTGGGGCAGATGTTTAATCCCGTAGTGGCGGGGCCATCTGGTGGGGTGGTGGAAGCGCCGAATGATGTTGTTGACTGTCATAAACATCCCCCGCAACCAATACAGTATCTGGCTGAAGGATCATCCCAGGTCAGCATCAACGATTTACCGGCTGTACGCGCCGGAGACAGAACCACCTGTGGAGGAACGGTATCAACGGCGGTGTCACCCAATGTGATTATCGGCGGTAAATCGGTGGTTGTTCGCCCGATCCATAATGGCAAAGTACCGGGCGTGGAAGCCGCCCTGCTGGTGCTGTCGCTGCTCACCTGTAAACCCACTAAGTTACTGAAAGAACTTCCCTGTATGTTTATGGGAATGGCGGCAGCAATGCTTGCCAGCAAGGTCGGTGAGTCCATACATGCGTTGTGGAATCCGGTGCATGCTGCGACAGGTGCCAAGGTTCTCAGCGGGGATGAGGATCTGGACTTTGAGCTTCCCGCCCGCTTTCCGCTACGCTGGCAGCGTATCTATAACAGCCGTAACAGGGATGATGGCCTGTTTGGCCGGGGCTGGCGGACAGCCTTTGAAACCCGTGTTGTCAGGGAGGCTGAATACACCTGCTTTTATGATGAAGGCGGGCGGGAACTCCGTTTTATCTGCCCGGAGCCGGGAGAGGCAGGTTTCAGTCCTGATGAAGGATTATTGTTTGCGCAGAATGAGCAGGGGTTGATCGTTATTGGTAATCTGGATGGTTCTGAGTGGCGGCTCTATGTTCCACATCCGTCAAAGCCGGAACATCTGCGACTGCTGATGCTGTCCGATGAATACGGTAATGGGCTGCAACTCCATTATGACGAACATGATCGTCTGCACGTCATTACGGATACCGAAGAAAGCCTGAGGATAGTACTGCACTACCAGAATTCGCAATTCCCACAACGTCCGACCCGGATCGCAGAACAAACAGCCTCCACTGACAGCCACACCGGTGAACCCGTACAGCGGTTGCTGATGCGCTACGACTATACTTCCCAGGGGCATCTATGTCGCGTAACGGATGCGGACGGGGTGTGTCTGCGCGAGTTTGATTATACAGCCGAAACGCTGATGAGCGGACACCGGATGCCGGGCGGCGCATATTATCGCTATCGGTGGCAGCCATTCAGTGATGGCTGGCGGGTGGTGGAGTATGACGCCACCAGTGGTGAAAATGCTCGGATTGACTATGACATGACGCAGCGTGTGACCACCGTGACTCACGGCGGAGGGCTGACTCACCGGCATGAATGGAATGACCGCTATCTGGTGGAAAAATATACCGATGAAGCCGGACAACACTGGTGCTATGAATGGAATGAAAACGATCTTCTGTCCCGTACTGTTGATCCCTCCGGGGCCGTCAGGGAATATCACTATGATAATGCAGGTAATCTGACGGCAGAGACCGATCCCCTGGGGGGAACGGTATGTACCCGCTGGCACGAAGAGCGGGCGCTGCCTGCACAAGTCACCGGGCCTGACGGGAGCACGTATCAGTATTTTTATGATGAGCATTTTGGGCTATGCGCGGTGATTGATGCGCTGGGACAGTGCTGTTACTACCAGCGTGATGCCTGGGGACAGGTTACGGCGTTCACGGATGAGAAAGGCGGTGTGCAACGGTTGACTTATAATGCACGCGGGCAGGTCAGCAGTGCGCAGGACTGTTCAGGTAAAACGACGCAGTACCGCTATGATGGGGCTTACCGACTGGCGGAAGAGACGGATGCCGCGGGAGAGAGTACGCATTATGAATACAGCCCGGCCGGGCGACTGGTGAAGGTACTCCGCGCTGAAGGCCATGTAACCAGCCTGAGCTGGACGCCACAGGGGCAACCAGAAAGTTACCGGGAGGGGTTCAGCAATCCGGTTCACTGGCAGTATGACGCGGCGGGGAACCAACTGGAGGCCTCGCAGTCAGGGCAGGCGCTGAAGCATAATCAGCAGCATCAGCTCCGGCAGAAAGCCTGCGTTTATGATGTTTACGGTCGTCTGATCCAAGGGCTTTTTCTTTGCCTGCAATTTTATTATTGCTGAATCCGCAAAAATCCTCTGCATTTATCACTATTTTTCTATAAAGAGCTGGAAGTCATAATCCTCTTAGTTGATGAACATAGTGATTAAAAAGAGGAATTCTATGGCTATCCCTGCATTTGGTTTGGGTACTTTCCGCCTGAAAGACGACGTGGTTATCGCTTCTGTTAAAACGGCGCTTGAGCTGGGCTACCGTGCTGTCGACACTGCGCAAATCTATGATAATGAAGCGGCTGTTGGTCAGGCGATTGCCGAAAGCGGCGTACCGCGTAACGAACTGTACATCACAACCAAGATCTGGATTGAAAATCTCAGCAAAGAAAAATTGATCCCAAGTCTGAAAGAAAGCCTGAAGAAACTGCGTACAGATTATGTTGATTTGGTGCTGATCCACTGGCCATCTCCAGGAGATGCTGTATCTGTTGAGGAATTCATGCTGGCGCTGCTCGAAGCAAAACAGCAGGGACTGACTCGTGAAATTGGTATCTCAAACTTCACCATTGCGCTGATGGAAAAAGCCATTGCCACAGTAGGCGCAGACAATATTGCGACCAACCAGATTGAGCTTTCTCCGTATCTTCAGAGCCGTAAGGTGGTTGACTGGGCGAAAGCACACGCTATCCACATCACCTCTTACATGACGCTGGCTTACGGTAACGCGCTGAAAGATGAAGTGATTGCGCACATTGCCGCTAAACATAACGCGACCCCGGCGCAGGTTATTCTGGCATGGGCAATGGGGGAAGGTTACTCCGTAATTCCTTCTTCTACCAAACGTGAAAACCTGGCAAGCAACCTGCTGGCGCTGGAACTGCATCTGGATGCCGAAGATAAAAAAATGATCGCGGCACTGGACTGCAACGATCGTCTGGTCAGCCCGGAAGGCCTGGCCCCTGCCTGGGATTAATTGCCTGACCCTCTGTACACTTTAACCCTCTTTCACAGCTCCTTCGGGAGCTGTTCTTATATATTCACTTAAAAAGTCTATAAATGCACGAATACGTGTACTGACCGCACGATCGCTGTAGTAAACGGCGCTGAAAGGCATTTTTACCGGCAGACGTTTATCGGCCAGCAGTTCCACTAGCTCTCCCTGCGCGATCTCTTTATCTATCATATAATCTGAAAGACAGGCGATGCCGTTGCCGTTCAGGCAAAGCTGTTTTAGCGTTTCCCCACTGTTGGAAGAAATTCCACACTCGACCTCATGCAGCTGTCCGTCGCTACAGGCAATCGGCCAGGTATTGAGCGAAACCGGTTCGGAAAACCCCAGACACAGATGCTGTTTTAACTCCTCGACGGTCTCTGGTCTACCAAAACGGGCAATGTACTCCGGTGAGGCAATAATCTTGCGATAGCTGGTAAATAACGGACGCGCACGTAGACTCGAGTCAGTCAGTGTACCCGCTCGTATAGCAACATCCACTTTTCGTTCAATAAGATTGATGAATGTTTCCGAGGAGACGAGAGACAACGTCATCTCGGGATACCGCTCCCGGAACGGTTTGATTAGTGGCATCAGGAAATGCAACATCACCGGTGTTGCTGCGTCGATGCGCAGCAGGCCGCGCGGAGTATTACGCGACTCCATGATTTCCGTTTCTGCTGCAGCCATCTCTTGCAGTATCTGCTGCACCCGCCTGAAGTAGCGCTCTCCTTCCTCAGTGAGACTTAGCTGTCGGGTCGTTCGATTAAGCAAACTGACGCCCAGTTTCATCTCCAGCTTTTTTACTGCCCGACTGACCGCGGAATTGGCTTGTCCAAGCTGTTCTGCCGCCCGGCTAAAGCTGCCGCTTTCCACTACCGCTACAAAAATCGCAAGTTCTTCAGAGGTCGCTTTCATTTTTGCACCTGACGCAAAATTATATTGAGATTTTGAATATTTTTGTCATTAAAACATCCAGGCATACTGCGTGTCATCTGATTACTGATGTTACGGAGTTATTTATGCCTCTCGCTTTATTTGCACTAACAATTAGTGCCTTCGCTATAGGCACTACTGAGTTTGTGATTGTTGGTCTGGTGCCGACCATCGCTCAACAACTGGCGATCTCGTTACCTTCCGCCGGGATGCTGGTTTCCATCTATGCGCTGGGTGTGGCGATTGGCGCACCGGTACTGACCGCTTTGACCGGACGCCTGCCACGTAAACAGTTACTGGTTGCGCTGATGGTTCTGTTTACGGCGGGGAATTTGCTGGCATGGCAGGCTCCCGGGTATATGACACTCATTGTCGCTCGTCTGCTGACTGGGCTGGCACACGGCGTATTCTTCTCGATTGGTTCTACCATCGCGACAAGTCTGGTGCCGAAAGAGAAAGCGGCCTCCGCCATCGCTATTATGTTTGGTGGCTTAACGGTGGCGCTGGTAACCGGCGTGCCGCTGGGAACATTTATCGGTCAGCACTTTGGCTGGCGCGAGACTTTTCTTGCGGTATCAATGTTAGGCGTGATTGCACTGATCAGTAGCCAGCTGTTGATCCCCGCCAACATTCCCGGTCGTGCAGCCGCCAGCATTCGCGACCAGGTGAAGGTGCTGACTCATCCTCGTCTGTTGCTGATTTATGCCGTTACGGCACTGGGCTACGGCGGTGTATTCACGGCATTCACCTTCCTGGCACCGATGATGCAGGATCTGGCGGGATTCTCTCCGGCAGCAGTAAGCTGGATCTTACTGGGTTACGGTGTTTCAGTGGCTATCGGTAATATCTGGGGTGGTAAGCTGGCGGATAAGCATGGTGCTGTTCCTGCGCTGAAATTCATTTTCGCCGCGTTGTTTGTTCTGTTGATGGTTTTCCAACTGACGGCTTCTACGCAGTATGCCGCGCTGGCTACTATCCTGGTAATGGGGATCTTTGCCTTTGGTAACGTACCGGGGTTGCAGGTCTACGTGGTACAGAAAGCGGAACAATTTACGCCTAATGCTGTAGATGTGGCGTCAGGGTTGAACATTGCGGCGTTTAACATTGGCATTGCACTGGGTTCAGTGATTGGTGGACAAACGGTCGAGCATTATGGTCTGGCGCAGACGCCGTGGATTGGCGCACTTATTGTCCTGGTTGCTTTCCTGCTGATGGGACTCAGCGGTCGTCTTGATAAGCCCGCGCGCGTTGCTTTGGGGTAAATCATTGATGTAAGCGCCCACTTACAAAACAAACTGCAATTGTTCGTTGAAAGTGAGTGCTAAAATCCCTATAACAGAAGAACCAGTCCGGCTGCGGACTGGTTGACGTTACAGAGGTTTGAAAGTCTAAAGTGCGAAAAAACACCTATGCCATGCGTTATGTTGCCGGACAACCCGCCGAGCGGATTTTACCGCCGGGGTCGTTTGCGCATATTGGCCAGGCATTACCCGCAGGCGTTCCGTTAAGCAGTGAAGATCGCATTCGCGTGCTGGTATGGAATATTTTTAAACAGCAGCGCGCAGAATGGCAGTCGGTGCTGAAGAATTTTGGCAAAGATGCGCATCTGGTGTTATTGCAGGAAGCACAAACCACGCCAGAACTGGTGCAGTTTGCGACCGCTAACTATCTTGCTGCTGATCAGGTTCCGGCCTTTGTGCTGCCTCAGCATCCCTCTGGCGTCATGACGCTCTCTGCTGCTCATCCTGTTTACTGCTGTCCATTGCGTGAGCGTGAGCCTATTTTACGGCTGGCGAAATCGGCGCTGGTGACGGTGTACCCGTTGCCTGACACTCGGCTGTTAATGGTGGTGAATATCCACGCGGTTAACTTTAGCCTTGGCGTTGATGTCTATAGTAAGCAGTTACTTCCTATTGGCGATCAGATTGCTCATCACAGCGGTCCGGTGATCATGGCCGGCGATTTTAATGCCTGGAGCCGTCGACGGATGAATGCGCTGTACCGCTTTGCGCGTGAAATGTCGCTGCGCCAGGTTCGCTTTACTGACGATCAGCGCCGCCGTGCGTTTGGTCGCCCTCTCGATTTTGTGTTCTATCGCGGTCTGAACGTGAGTGAAGCCTCTGTGCTGGTCACCCGCGCATCCGATCACAACCCGCTACTCGTTGAATTCAGTCCCGGCAAACCTGAACAATAACGGTGTGTCAGGTCTGCCATAGGGCAGGCCTGTGATGGTTGCCCTTCATATTTCTCAACAACCGAAGGACAACACAATGACAACACGCTCTCACCATGACAACGTCGAAAAACAGTTTGGCTCTCAGGCTAATGCCTATTTAACCAGTACGGTGCACGCCTCTGGCCGTGACTTGCAACGTCTGGGGGAAAGGTTGTCGGCATTTCCACAGGCTCGCGTATTGGATATGGGATGCGGAGCAGGGCACGCCAGCTTTGTGGCCGCGCAACACGTAAAGCAGGTCATGGCTTATGATTTATCGTCGCAGATGCTTGAAGTGGTTGCTAAGGCGGCAAAAGACCGAGGTCTGGATAATATCGCCACACGGCAGGGGTATGCTGAAAGCCTGCCATTTGAAGATAACGTATTTGATGTGGTGATTAGCCGCTATTCCGCGCATCACTGGCATGATGTCGGGCGCGCGCTGCGGGAAGTGAACCGCGTTCTGAAGCCCGGGGGTGTACTGATTGTGATGGATGTGATGTCGCCTGGCCACCCAGTACGTGATATCTGGTTGCAAACCGTGGAGGCATTACGCGATACCTCACACGTACGCAACTATTCCAGCGGAGAGTGGTTGTCGTTAATCAATGACGCCAATCTGATTGCCGATACCTTGTTAACCGATCGTCTGGCGCTGGAATTCAGTTCGTGGGTGGCGCGGATGCGTGCGCCTGCAGCGTTGAGCGACGCGATTCGTGCCTACCAACAAAGTGCTTCTGCACAAGTGAAAGACTACTTTGCGTTACAGGAAGATGGCTCGTTTACCAGCGACACGATAATGGTTGAGGCACATAAAGCGGGATAAATGAAAAAGGCACTGGGGGGAAACCAGTGCCTTCATTTCTACAATGCTATCAGGAGTCCGGCATGTCGTTGTTTTTCACAAACAACGTTAGCTGATCGCCTGGCTGTAGATTATTCGTATCGCTGTTCCAGCGCATCACATCCTTGATGTTAACCCCGTGGCGTTTGGCAATACTCGAGAGCGAGTCGCCTTTACGCACACGATAGGTGATGCTATCGCTGTTGTTCGCCAGTCGCTGTGCGCTGCTGCCAGCGCCCACCGTCAGATTCTGGCCTACTTTCAGCGACGACCCGCGCAGATTATTCCACTGCTTAAGGTCATTGATGCTCACGCCAAGACGTGAAGCAACGCCAGAAAGCGTATCGCCAGAGCGAACTTTGTAGCTACGGCTGTTCAGCGGCGTGTTATCCGCGACCAGCGTTGACTGCACGGCTGCAATTTCGCCTGAAGCCAGAGACTCACGCAGCTTCTCTGCATGCTTCTTTGGCACCATCACATATTGCGGGCCGCTGGCACCCAACGTGGAACCTTTCACGCCTGCATTGAAGGTCTTCAGCTTGCTAACGGAAATACCCGCCATATCGGCAACCTGAGCCATCTCAACCGGGCTACTCAGGCGAACACGTGCCAACGCGCGGCTTTCGTCTGTTGTTGGCAGACGTACGCCATAGCGTTTGCTGTTTTTGAGTATATCGCTCAATGCCAGCATTTTGGGCACGTATAGCTTCGTTTCCTGAGGCAATGGCAACGACCAGAAGTCAGTGGGTTTACCACGAGCTTTGTTCGTTTTGATTGCCTTCATGACACGACCTTCACCGCTATTATAAGCAGCAACGGTCAGCAGCCAGTCGCCATCAAACATCTTGTTCAGACGCTGCATCATGTCCAGCGCGGCGGTGGTGGAAGCCACAACGTCGCGACGTGCATCATAACTGCGGGTCTGTTTTAAACCATAATTGCGCCCCGTGCTCGGAATGATCTGCCAAATACCTGCGGCATTGGCGCCAGACGTTGCGTGAGGATCAAAAGCGCTCTCCACTATGGGTAGTAGTACCAGTTCCATAGGCATGTTACGTTTCTTAACTTGCCCGGCTATCCAGTACATATACGGCTCTGCCCGTAAAGTTACATCGTGGAGATAGCTCTTATTGCGTAAATACTTCTGTTTCTGTTCGCGAATCCGGCTGTTTTCCGGAATTCCCATCTTTAGCTCGTCACCAATGAAAGCCCACAAATCTTGATCAGCAGCGATAGATGTTCCGTCGTCCATCCATCGCGCCTGACTTGTAAACTTTCCTGCTTCCCCTTGACCAGCTGCAGAAAGGCTCTGTGCGTGTTGTTGGACGTTACCAGTATTCTGGCACCCAACAAGCAGGACAGAGGCGAGTAATATCGCTTTTGCCTTCATGTGTGTGTCAATAGTTGCTTAAAAGACGACCGATCATAACGGCGAAGTTTTCAAAAGGCAACCCGGAATTGTCAGAACGTATCTTTCTTTGACCTTAACCAGGCAAAACGCTCCTCAGGTTGTTGCAATATTGTTTCTTTGTTAATTTCATTAATTAAATCAATATCTTCCGTTCTTAAAAAAAGATTATTTCGCCGCTCATTTTTCAGAATTACGGGTAGTGTCATTTGTTTTTTTACGCGTAACTCATTAACTTTACGATAATATTCATTTATGAACGAATCGTGCGGGAGAATGCTTAAGGCAAACTTCATGTTTGCTAATGTGTACTCATGTGCGCAACAAATTAATGTATCGTCAGGAAGGGCGTTGATTTTTTTAAGTGATTGATACATTTGGGTTGCGGTGCCTTCGAAAAGTCGACCGCAACCGCCAGAAAAGAGTGTGTCACCACAAAATAAGTAAGGATGGCTAAAGTAACAGATATGTCCTAAAGTGTGACCCGGAGTAGCAATTACCCTAAATTCATGCCCCAAAACGAGTGCAATATCGCCATCTTCGACTATGTGTGTCGTTCCCTTATCTTGCGTTTCAGCCGGTCCGTATACCACTATTTGTGGGAAATGCTGCAGAAGTTCTTTCACTCCGCCCACATGATCCTGATGATGATGGGTTAGCAGAATGGCTTCAGGCACCCAGTTATGCTCTGCAATGGCTTTCAAAACAGGAGCCGCTTCACCCGGGTCCACAATCAGACAATGCTGGTCATTATTTGACAAGACCCAGATGTAATTGTCCTGAAATGCAGGAATACTGTTAAGATTCATATATTACCTCTCAATGCGTAACGGAAGGTTGTGATGAAACCGGCAAGGATCCCTCAAACTGTCGTAGCGCCCGTTAGCTGGGATGATCTACCCTGGGGCGAACACTATCGTGAGGCGCTGGAGTATCAGCTTAACCCGTGGTTCGCAAAAATGTACGGTTTTCATCTGCTTAAGGTTGGTAATTTAAGCGCAGAAATCGATTCCGAAGCGTGCGCGGTTTCTCATCAGGTAAATGTTTCTTTGCAGGGTTCTCCCATGCAGGTGACGGCCGATCCTTTGCATCTTCCCTTTGCCGATAAGTCCGTGGATGTCTGTTTATTGGCCCATACGTTACCGTGGTGTTCTGATCCGCATCGCCTACTGCGTGAAGCCGATCGCGTGTTGATTGATGACGGTTGGTTGATTTTGAGCGGCTTTAACCCGGTAAGCCTGATGGGTTTGCGTAAACTGGTGCCCGTATTGCGTAAGACATCGCCCTATAACAGTCGGATGTTTACCCTCATGCGTCAATTGGACTGGCTATCATTACTGAATTTTGAAGTGCTGCACTATAGTCGTTTTCATGTTCTGCCCTGGAATAAGAAGGGCGGGAAAATGTTAAGCACCCATATCCCCGCGCTGGGCTGTTTACAGCTGGTGGTTGCGCGCAAGCGAACCATTCCGCTTACACTCAACCCGATGAAACAAAATAAAAGCAAAACGCCTATCCGTCATGCCGTTGGCGCGACCCGGCAATACCGTAAACCGGACGCTTAAGCCTCAGTCTGATACCCAATATCATCCTGAGTCGGGCTCATGGCCGCGGTGCGCGCAAGCTCATCGCAGCGTTCGTTTTCCGGATGGCCCGCATGGCCTTTAACCCATTCCCATTTGATTTGATGAGGGCCTAAAGCGGCATCGAGACGCTTCCACAGATCGACGTTCTTCACTGGTTTTTTATCTGCTGTTTTCCAGCCACGCTTCTTCCAGTTGTGGATCCACTGCGTAATGCCCTGGCGCACATACTGGCTGTCCGTGCTGAGTATCACTTCACACTGTTCTTTCAGGGCTTCCAGCGCAACGATTGCTGCCATCAGCTCCATGCGATTATTAGTTGTAAGGTTGTAGCCTTCGCTAAAGGTTTTTTCGCGCCCGCGATAGCGTAAAATCGCCCCATAACCACCCGGTCCGGGATTTCCCAGGCAAGAACCATCGGTGAAAATTTCTACCTGTTTAAGCATCTCTGGTAGACTTCCTGTTTTAGCAAATCGAAATCAAACGATAAGTCTGACATAAATGACCGTTATGAGCACTGGAATTACACGACAGATCGTCCTCGATACCGAAACCACCGGTATGAACCAGATTGGCGCCCACTATGAAGGCCACAAGATCATTGAGATCGGTGCGGTTGAAGTGGTGAACCGCCGCCTGACCGGCAATAACTTCCATGTTTACCTGAAGCCGGATCGGCTGGTGGACCCGGAAGCGTTCGGCGTACACGGAATCGCAGACGAATTCCTGCTTGATAAACCCACGTTTGCTGATGTAGCCGACGAATTTCTCGACTACATTCGCGGCGCGGAGCTGGTCATCCATAACGCATCGTTCGATATCGGTTTTATGGATTACGAATTCGCGAAGCTCAGGCGGGATATTCCGAAGACGAACGAATTCTGCAAAATAACCGATAGCCTGGCGCTGGCGAGGAAAATGTTTCCTGGCAAGCGAAACAGCCTTGATGCGTTGTGCTCGCGCTATGAGATAGACAACAGTAAACGAACCCTGCACGGCGCATTGCTTGATGCCCAGATTCTGGCCGACGTTTATCTGATGATGACCGGCGGGCAGACCACGATGGCGTTCTCAATGGAAGGCGACAGCCAGCAGAGGAATGACACGGGGATCCAGCGTATTGTGCGCCAGTCCAGCAAACTACGTGTTGTTCTCGCCACTGATGAAGAGTTAGCGGCCCATGAGTCACGCCTTGACCTGGTGCAGAAGAAAGGCGGAAGTTGCCTCTGGCGGGCATAGTTTGTACATTTACCGTATGAAAATGGCCATTCGGGTGATTTTTGCAGCAAACGATTAAAAAACGTGAGAAAAAGCGTTGACGAGGTGCGAGGCAATCCGTAATATTCGCTTCGTTCCCAAGCGGAACACAACGCGGAGTGGTAGTTCAGTTGGTTAGAATACCTGCCTGTCACGCAGGGGGTCGCGGGTTCGAGTCCCGTCCATTCCGCCACTATTCAGAAAGCCTGAATCAGAAATGATTCAGGCTTTCGTCGTTTTAATCACTGCAAAATATTATCTATCATTTTACCATCAAAAAAATCAATAACTGACCGCGCGGTATGGATACCTGTCTGGTGGTACGATTCAACCGTCGCAGCGGCGATGTGTGGGGTCGTGATAATATTTCTGGAATGTAGCAGAGGGCTGAATTGTGGCAAAGGTTCATGCTGAAATACGTCGAGGGCGGAAAACACATTCCTTTCATCAATCACCTGCAACAAAGCGCGTTCATCGATTAATTTCGCACGAGCCGCATTGATGAGCAGGGCACCATTTCTCATCATAGAAAGGTATTTGTGACTGATAAAATTCTCTAAGGATGATGTATAAGGGAGAAGCACGACAATGACGTTGGACTGCATGAAGATGTCGTCAACCGAAACAAACTTAACAGCCATTTTTTCAGCTATCTCATGATCCGGTTTTTTGTCGTACGCGAGAATTTCAATCTCGAAGCCGGACAACCTCTTAACCAACGTTTTGGCAATATTCCCAAAACCTAATAATCCTACCCGTTTACCATTTAATTCATTTCCCAGCGAGTATCCCCAATAGCCGTTTTGCATGTCCATATGATTACCGGGAATATTTCTCAGACCAGAAAATATAAGGCCAATGATAAATTCGGCGACAGCGTTAGCATTGATGCCTCGTGCATTATTAACCACAATGCCTGATTTTTTTGCCGCGTCAGTATCTATATTATCAACGCCAGTACCAAATCTTGAGATGATTTTCAGTTTTGGTAGAAGAGAAAACACACTGGCGTCATAGCAATCCGTTCCGGCAATGACAGCATCAATAGATGCCCTCAACTTATCTGATTCTGATGCGATAAGATGATTCACACTGTTCTTGAAAATGAGATTATATTGGTTATCGCGCAATAATTTGCAACCGGTTACACAACGAGCCGAAAAACTGGAAACGGTGATTAATACATTTTTCATATCTGTTACCTCGTACCTGAGAACGCCATCAGGTTGTGATGGCGTAGACCGGTTACAATAAAAATGACACAAGTTATGAATTTACTTTAACGCCGAGAGCACCTCCTGGATGAAATAAACCAAAATCGGTTCGGGTAAACTGCTTGAGTTCTGACAGCGTGAGGGCTACTGCATCTCCCACGACAAGAACAGCCGTAGAAGAGCAGGATGGAGCAAGACCTAAGGTGTCGGCTTCACTCTTTACGGGTATTTCAATCGATAAATCACAGCAGATAGCCAGCGACGAATTGTGGCTTCGGGTAAATGAGACCAGAAAATTTTTCATTTTTTTCAGACTTGGTAGCGTAGCTAACAGTTCTGCTGTCTCACCACTATTGGATATCAAAATAACAACATCTTCACTGGTAACCATGCCCAGATCGCCATGAACAGCTTCTGTTCCATGAATAAAAAAAGAGGGGGTACCGGTGCTGGCAAATGTCGCTGCCAATTTTTTTGCAATAATTCCTGATTTTCCTACGCCGATAAAGACAACTTTCCCGCTACAGGATTGCAGTATTTTTACAAGATTTGCGGTTTCTGAAAGCGGTGCATTAATAATTTCCTCAACTGCTTTTTGCTCATTTCGCATAAATCCTTTAATGAGTGAGATGACCTCAGTATTATTCATGTCTGTTTTCCTGATTAATTTTATCAATAACGTAAGCCACCCGAGATAAGCCCTGGTATAGTTTTTCCCTGCTGCAAGCCAGATTTAACCGTAAATAGTTTTCCCCACCTGGTCCATATACGTTGCCTGCCATGATCCCCACTTTTCCTTCATGAATTAACATGGCGTAGAATTTTTCGAATGAACAACTTATGTGTGAACAGTCTATCCATGAAAAATAGCAACCTTCAGATTCTCTGAGTTTCAGAGGTGAAAGATTTTCTTGAACATAATGAACAGCAAAATCAATGTTTGACTGAAGGTGTGACTTCAACTGTTGTAACCATACATCACACTCATTGTAGGCAACGATAGTGGCAATGATATTCAATACCGAAGGTGAATTCACAAAATCCCGATAACGAGTTATTACCCTGAATTTTTCATTAAAGATAATGTCAGGTGCGATAAGATACGAGCCCGTTAGAGCAGGGACATTAAATGTTTTTGAGATAGAGTTAAAAACAACCGTTTTATCGTAGTGCAATTTAAGTGCAGACGTAAATTTATGGCTAAAAGCGAAATCACTGTGGATCTCATCGGATAACAGCCAACAGCTATTTTTTATACATATCTCTGAAATTTTAATTAACTCATGCTCAGACCATACTTTTCCTGTTGGATTATGTGGATTGCACAATAAAATTACCTTTGCATATTTTGCTCTGGCATTTAAGTCGTTCCAGTCTATGCCATACCGGCCATCATCATTTTTAATCAATGTTGAAGTGAGTAATTTTCTTCCACTATTTTTGATAACATCAAAGAATGCATTATATGCTGGCGTGAAAGTCAGAATGCTATCTTCAGGTACAGTTAATAATTCTAGCGCTTTGGCGATTGAGTACATCACACTCGGACTATAAGTAATCCAGTTAGCATCAATGACCGTATCATATTTCTGACCATACCAATGGCATATCGCGTTGAGATATTCGTTATGTTGCCAGCGACTATACCCGAGGACAGGATGTTCCAGTCTTTTCTGTAGCGCTTTGGTAATTGCTTGTGGTATGGGTAGATCCATATCAGATATGGAAAAAGGAATAATATCGTGTACACCAAATCTGTCTTCGCAGAAGTCCCACTGCGTGCAGTAAGTTCCTTTTCGCGAAATAGGCGTGTTAAAAATATCCATCAACATAACCCCATACATTTATCCATATCTTTACGCAAGGCGATGACTTTTGTACCAATAATGACCTGTAAGGTATTTTTATCGAGTTTGACAATTGCGATCCCTCCCTGCTTTTTAATGGCAGCTTCATCAATTGCTTCTATATCTTTGATTGTTAGCCGTAAACGTGTAACACAGTTATCCAGAGAGATAATGTTTTCTTTTCCTCCGAGAGCCGTAATCATATTCTCAGCGGTGCTGGCGTCTGTATTTCTATTTGCCACTGGTTGGACAGTCGGTGTTATCAAATCAGCTGTTGTTGCAGATGGAACCATGTCACTGTCTTCTCTGCCAACAGTCATTAAGTTGTATTTTAGAATGGCCCATTTAAATACCATGTAATAAATGAAAAAGTAGGCGATTTCTACACAAACAGCCACTGGCCATCCAGTTCTTGCACCCCGTAATACGCCAAAGCTTATAAACTGAATCAAATCGCCGGTGAATCCCATTTTCACGCCGAGATACGGTAAAAACATATTTGCGAAGCCATTCATAAAGGCATGGAATACAAATAAGACAGGACTGACAAACAGGAATAAAAATTCAATCGGTTCGCTAACACCGCCAATAATCACAGTCAGCACCGCAGAGATTAATAATGCTTTAATAGCCTTGCGATTTTGTACATGAGCAGTCTGATACATAGCAAGAGCCGCACCTGCTAAACCATACTGGATCATGAGCTTACCTTGTTCCATTTTTCCGGCAAGGTCTAAGGGAATGACGGCGTTTTCTTTGACGTAGGCCATAAACATATTGAGAGTGCCGTAGTACTCCTCGCCGTTGATGATCGCTGATCCGCCAATCGGCGTAAATCTGAATACAGATGTGACTAAATGATTTAGTCCGAAGGGAATCGTTACGCGCTCTGCAACGGCATAGAAGAAGTAACCTACCGGACCAGAGGTGGATATCCAATGGCCGATTAACATAAACATGTTAAAGAAAGGAGGCCAGACAAAAGGGATTATGATGCCGAAAACACTCATGACAACTAACGTAATGATAGGAACAAGACGTGGGCCACTATAGAATCCCAACGACTCTGGGATACGCAGATTGACGATCCGTTTGTACATGGCGAATACCATCAACCCTGCAACGATTCCCCCCAATACGCTGGTATTGTATGACTGAATTCCCAGAATAATAGTTTGTCCATGTGTGGACATCTGATCTGTGGGGACGAGCAGACCGTGACTTTTAAGATAAAAATTTGTTCCCAAATGCATTGCCATAAACCCGACCAGGCCGGAAAATGCGCCATATGCTTTATCTTCTTTTTCTTTCAACAGACCCAGTGGGATGGCGATTGCAAATAATACCGGTAAATTAACAAAAGCGAATAAACCCAGGCTAACAATAAAATCTAAAAATGATTTAACAACAGGGTATCCTAATACAGGAATTAATTTGGCCATTTCCTCGCTGGCTAATCCACTACCCAGGCCTAACATCATGCCGCATACGCTTAGCAGAGCGATTGGATACATAAATGCCTTACCCAGGCTCTGAAAAAAACTCCAGGCTTTTTTCTGTTTCATATTAACTGTCTCGTGATAAGGTGAAATATAATCAGTCCATCAATACCTTAATGCGAATTGAAAGATACAACTTTTCTTCCATCGCCAGTTCATAGTTAAACTCTGATTTTAAATACTCTTCTATTTTTATAATAGAATGTTGCAAGATTAAATCTTTCTCCAGAAAATGTTCATAGATATCACCGATATCTTTATTCTTTATCTTTTCGTTGCATAGCACCCGACAGGAGAAATATTTTAAATGGGTCATGAAACGTGAGTAGTTGAATGCGTTGCGATCTACTCTTTTCTCGTAAACCTTTTCAATAATATCTGTGATTTTTTGTGAGAACTCTATAGTCCTGAGAGATTCATAATTGGAGGTGTTTTCATAGTTATTCAAAATATGCAGGGCGATGAAACCAATCTCATCATCCGGAAGTCGGATGTTAAAATACTCATTGACGATGGATAAAGCATCCCGACTAATAGCATACTCTGACTTGTATAATGCTTTTATCTCATCAAGGAATATATTATTGATTTGGATGCCAGCAGCGCATCGAGAGACTGCATTCGAAATGTGATCGGCAAGAATGAGTAAAAGCGATGGGTTCAACTTTTTGTCAAGATTTATCTCCGCATAACGGACTATTTTTTCAGATACAAAAACATAATCAATATCTACTCTCTCTATCAGTTTGTATAATTTTCCTTTTTCTTCATTTCTGACATAAAAAAATCGATTAGCAGGATGTGGTGGAACAGACATGCCATTTTTTCTGTTGTAACCTACGCCAGGGCCAGAAATGATGACTTCCTGACCATTCATCGATGCCAGCACACAATTATTGTTCATGACTTTTTCGATGATCATTTCATGGCTCCAAAAAAAAAGGCAAGACAAGTAAGAAGTAATAATCACTTCAAACGTTGTCTTGCCTGATTTAACAGTTACAAGATTACTCACTGATGTGTATACCCTACACAGGATTATCTTAAATAAATGAGATGCATGTCCTGTTTTGGGATTAGCATGCCAAATTTAAGATGCCAGCCACACATACAACATACTAATAATTAATGTGGTGAATTCATGGATGGAATATATGATATTTTCCTATGTATAGTGTTGTTCGCCCTTCCTTCAGCAGTGTGTAGGCAATTACTCGCTCAGCGTCTGTGCGATGTCTTTTTGCACCTGCTGGCGCTGTTCTGGAGTCAGCACTTTGTTCAGGTCAAAATAGTATTTCACGCGATAATAACGCGCCTGCTGTTCGATGTTGCTGAATGCCGAAAGCTGTTTTTTGACGGCTGCTTCATCCCACTTCCCGGACTTGATGACGTCAATCAACGCGCCGTCTTTAACATCCTTCACCGAAATCTGGCTTACGTTGGTTTCAAGCTGCTGGTGCAGTTTTTTAATCTGTGCAACCTGGTCAGTGCTCAACTTAAGATGTTGTACTATCGGATCCTGGGCTGGAGCCGGAACATTAGATGTGGTTGCTGCAAGCGTGCTAAAAGAAGCGCCAGCCACGGTAACTGCCAGCAAAGTCATGCGTAAGAAGTTCTTCATGTCGAGATCCTGATAAGGGAATTATTAACATTGTCAGTCACTCGCTGGTTACGAGTGATTATCTTTTGCAGGATACGATGCCCACCGCATGTCGCCACGCGAATTTGTTTTGCGGTTGGTTACGGAGTGAAACAATCCCGCCACGGAAAAACGTTGTGCAGCGGGAGTTAAGGCGATAGTTATAGCGTGAACGGGTCGGCGTCCTGCCAGGCGGGAAATTTCTCGCGATATTCACGCAGCGCTGAGAGAGACAGTTCTGCGTCAATGCGTGTGGCCTGATGCGGCTCGGCGGTGGCAATAATCTCACCCTGCGGATTAATCACCCGGCTGTCACCGCGATAATGATGCCCGTTACCGTTAGTGCCCACGCGGTTACATCCTGCTACATAAGCCTGGTTCTCAATCGCCCGTGCGGCAAGCAGAACCTGCCAGTGCAGAGAACGCGGCGCAGGCCAATTGGCAACATACAACGCAAGGTCGTAATCGTTGCGATTGCGCGACCATACCGGAAAACGCAGGTCATAACAGACCAACGGCAGAATGCGCCAGCCGCGCCATTCAACAATAACGCGCGCGTCACCCGCCTGGTAATGCTGGTGCTCATCCGCCATGCGGAACAGATGGCGCTTGTCGTAGAAATGCACATTACCTTCGGGTTCAACCAGCAAAAAACGATTCACCGGCCCCCGTTCAGACTGTATCGCCGCGCTACCTGCTATCAGGGCATTTGTCTGCTGCGCTTTGCTACGCATCCAGCTTACAACTTCTTCTTGCGGCAACGATTTATTTGCCGCTTCCATGGCAAATCCGCTGGTAAACATCTCAGGCAATACAATGACATCACGTCCGGCGACGGTTTCCAGTTGTCGGTCAAAATGGCGCAGGTTGGCCGGGCCATCCATCCAGATCAATGGTTGTTGCAGCAGAGTAATTTTCAAACCAGGCACGATCGAGGCTCCTCGTTGAACAACATTTTGACACTGTAGCATGAGCATTAATGAAAATGTGGCAATAAAAAGCCCCGCATTAAGCGGGGCTAAACGTCGTGCGAGTGTCGTTATGCGGCTTCGACTTTACGCACTTTCTCTGGCAGCTTTACCGGCTGAGTCGCCAGCTCCTCGGGTTCAAAGTCATCCACGTTGATACTGCGCAGGCGGCTCGCTTCGGCTTTCACCAGAATCGCGGCTTCATCTTTATCAATCAGCCCTTTCGCCAGCGCATTGTGCGCCAGTTCGTCGAGACGGGTAAATGGCAGGTTTTTACCCAACTCTTTACAGATCCGCTGGTGGATTGGGTCGGCTGCAATCACGTCCAGCAGCGCCTCTTCCAGCAAACCAACCGGGTTATGCTCGCTTGGCGTCAGATATTGACCGCGACCAATACGAGAACGAGTAGCGCTCGGAACCTGCAAAATCTTCGCGACTTTATGATCCAATTTGTCAGACGGTGCATGGTAGTGGCGACCGGTAGGGAAGATAACCACATTCAGCAAGCCCGCGACCAGACGGTTCGGGAAGTTCTTCAGCAGATCGTCCATCGCCTGTTCCGCTTTGTACAACGCATCCTGAACGCCCCAGTGAACCAACGGCAGGTCCGCTTCATGACGGCCTTCGTCGTCATAACGCTTCAGCACCGCGGAGGCCAGATACAGCTGACTTAACACATCGCCCAGACGTGCGGAGATACGTTCACGACGCTTCAGACTACCGCCCAGTACAGCCATCGACACATCTGAAAGCAGGGCCAGGTTGGCGCTCAGACGGTTCAGGTGCTGGTAGTAACGTTTGGTCGCATCGCCAGTTGGCGTGCTGCTGGTTAAACCACGCGTCAGGCCAAGCCAGAAGCTACGCACTTTGTTACTGCCGACGTGACCGATGTGTTTGAACAGCAGCTTGTCGAACGCATTCACATCGTTACTCTGTGCCGCAGCCATCTCTTCCAGAACATACGGATGGCAGCGAATCGCACCCTGACCGAAGATCATCATGCTACGGGTCAGAATGTTGGCACCTTCAACGGTAATAGCGATTGGCGCACCTTGATAAGCACGGGCGAGGAAGTTACTTTCGCCAAGCATAATGCCTTTACCGCCAGTGATATCCATCGCATCGATGATTGACTGCTGCCCGCGGTGGGTACAGTGATATTTCACGATGGCCGACAACACCGCCGGTTTTTCACCCAGCATAATGCCGTAGGTAATCAGTGATGCCGCAGCGTCCATCACGTAGGCGTTACCGGCAATACGTGCCAACGGCTCTTCAATACCTTCCATCTTGCCGATAGAGATTTTGAACTGGCGACGAATGTGCGCATACGCGCCGGTGGCCATCGCGACCGATTTCACGCCGCCCGTCGAGTTAGATGGCAGGGTAATACCACGTCCCACAGACAGGCATTCCACCAGCATGCGCCAGCCCTGACCGGCCATTTTCGGACCACCGATGATGTAATCAATTGGTACAAACACATCTTTGCCCAGTGTCGGACCGTTCTGGAACGGCACGTTCAGCGGGAAGTGACGACGCCCAATTTGTACACCTGGCGTTGAGGTTGGGATCAGCGCACAGGTAATGCCAAGATCTTCTTCGCCACCCAGCAGTTTTTCCGGGTCGGAGAGTTTAAATGCCAGACCCAGCACGGTAGCGATAGGCGCCAGCGTGATATAGCGTTTGTTCCAGGTCAGGCGCATACCCAGCACCTGCTGGCCCTGCCAGTCGCCCATACAAACTACGCCGGTATCAGGGATCGCGCCTGCGTCGGAGCCGGCTTCCGGGCTGGTCAGAGCAAAGCATGGGATCTCCTGACCGCGAGCCAGACGCGGCAGGTAATGATTTTTCTGCTCTTCGGTGCCGTAATGTTGCAGCAGTTCGCCTGGGCCTAATGAGTTAGGCACGCCAACGGTGATTGCCAGGATCCCGGAAACGCCGGAGAGTTTCTGTAGAACGCGAGCCTGAGCATATGCTGAGAATTCCAGCCCGCCGTACTCTTTCTTAATGATCATCGCGAAGAAGCGGTGTTCTTTCAGATATGCCCACAGTTCCGGCGGCAGATCCGCGAGTTCGTGAGTGATCTGGAAGTCGTTCGCCATGCGGCACGCTTCTTCCACTGGACCATCAATAAACGCTTGCTCTTCAGCAGTCAGATGCGGCTGAGGATAGTTATGCAGTTTTTTCCAGTCAGGCTTGCCCTGGAACAGATCACCTTCCCACCAGGTCGTACCGGCATCAATCGCTTCTTTCTCAGTACGCGACATTGGCGGCATGACTTTACGGAAACCGCGGAACACCGGTGCAGAGATCATAGATTTGCGCATCGGCGTAAAGTTAAACGGTACGAGAATAATGGCCAGAGGAACCAGCAGCCAGACTGACCACAGGCCAGCCACGCCAAGCGCGGCCGTCCAGGCGAGCAAAATTAAGCTGCTGAGGAATAAGCTCACGCGGTGATAAAACAGAACGCTGAGCAGAACAACCGTAGCGATAATACTCAAAATCATCATAACGAAAAGCTCCCTTGCTTGTAGGAGGTCTGACCACTTGTGATGATATGGTTGTAGTGGATGTAAATTCTTTTAGCAATGTGTTTACAAAATAATTACAACAAAGCTCACATTGTTGCTGTTTTAACCGGCACAAAAAATCAAAAGCCGTAACCATTCCTGTGGCTTGTACTTCTCGCTGGTAGCGCTATCCGGTACACTGCACCTTGTCATTTACATTCATGCTGAAGGATATCCTCATGTACCAGGATCTTATTCGTAACGAACTGAGCGAAGCGGCGGAAACGCTGGCTAATTTTCTTAAAGATGACGCCAATATTCACGCCATTCAGCGCGCGGCGGTCCTGTTGGCAGACAGCTTTAAAGCCGGCGGTAAGGTACTCTCTTGCGGTAACGGCGGTTCCCATTGCGACGCGATGCACTTTGCCGAAGAGCTGACCGGACGCTATCGTGAAAACCGTCCTGGTTACCCTGCTATCGCTATCTCTGACGTCAGCCATATCTCCTGTGTCAGCAACGATTTCGGTTACGATTATGTGTTCTCTCGCTACGTAGAAGCCGTGGGGCGTGAGGGAGATGTCCTGTTAGGCATCTCGACTTCGGGTAATTCCGGTAACGTAATTAAAGCGATTGCCGCAGCGCGTGAGAAAGGGATGAAAGTTATCACCCTGACCGGTAAAGATGGCGGCAAAATGGCGGGCAGCGCGGATATCGAAATTCGCGTGCCGCACTTTGGCTACGCTGATCGTATTCAGGAAATTCATATCAAAGTGATTCATATCCTGATCCAGTTGATCGAAAAAGAGATGGTTAAACCATAAGAAGACGATTGCCGGATGGTGGCTGAAGCCGTATCCGGCCTACATGAGCGCCACGTAGGCCTGATAAGCGCAGCGCCATCAGGCAGTTCACGGTTTTAAGGTAGGTGATGTATGTGCGAACTGCTCGGGATGAGCGCCAATGTGCCAACCGATATCTGCTTTAGCTTCACCGGGCTGGTCCAGCGCGGCGGAGGTACCGGGCCGCACAAAGACGGCTGGGGTATTACGTTTTATGAAGGTAAGGGCTGCCGTACGTTTAAAGATCCGCAACCCAGCTTTAATTCGCCTATCGCCAAACTGGTACAAGACTATCCCATCAAATCCTGTTCCGTGATTGCCCACATTCGTCAGGCGAATCGTGGAGAAGTGGCGCTGGAAAATACCCATCCATTTACCCGTGAACTATGGGGACGTAACTGGACGTATGCCCATAACGGGCAACTCAGCGGTTATAAATCACTGGAGACCGGTAATTTCCGCCCGGTCGGTGAAACCGACAGCGAAAAAGCCTTCTGCTGGCTGCTCCACAAGCTGACGGAGCGTTATCCGCGCACGCCTGGCAATATGACGGCGGTGTTTAAATATATCGCGATGCTGGCAGGAGAACTGCGGGAGAAGGGCGTCTTCAACATGCTGTTGTCTGACGGACGTTATGTGATGGCCTTCTGCTCGACCAATTTGTTTTGGATCACGCGGCGTGCGCCGTTTGGCGTGGCGACATTGCTGGATCAGGATGTGGAGATTGATTTTAGCTCAGAGACCACACCCAATGATGTGGTCACCGTGATTGCCACTCAACCGTTAACCGGCAATGAAACCTGGCAAAAGATTATGCCAGGCGAGTGGGCATTATTTTGTCTCGGGGAGCGCGTAGTTTGATGCCAGTTGCGGCTGAACCACTTCGTGACTCAACGGCTTGCTGATAACGTAACGGCCATCGACGACGGAAACGGTCGGTGGCTTACGCGTTTGTTCGAAGTAATCGTATCCCGGTTTTAGCTGCGACCAGAACTCTTTGTAATACGAGAACTTATGGCGCTGCATGTTGGCATCGGTCATGCGGAACGGGTAAATGCTCACCTGTACGCTGGATTGTCCGAACACCAGCGCGCCGGTGACAAACTGGAAAATCTCATCAATGCCGTTGTCGGTCATCGCATAGCAGCCGACGGAAACACAGGCGCCGTGGATCATCAGGTATTTACCTTCATAACCGTGTGCGCGATCGTAGGCATTAGGGAAACCAATGTTAATCGCTTTATAGAAGCGGCTATCCGGTTTCAGCTGTCCACGCTGAACGCTGTAAAATCCTTCCGGACTTTTGAAATCACCCTGACGCTGTTTCGGCCCTAAGCCACCGGAATAATTACAGATCTTATAACTGTCGAGCAATTGATACTGTTCGCCCATCTTGACGTACAGATCCAACGTTCGCTCTTCTTTGAAGATCTGGATATAAACGGGGGAGCCCATTAATTGCTGCTTATATTCTTTGCTGACAGGCGTAGTCGGGCTGCTGCTGCTCAGCAAACCGGCAAATGAAACGCACGGCAATAAAAGCATCGCAAGAAAAAATGCGATTTTACGCATACTGCTTATTCCTTGATAAAACGATTACACACGCCAGGACGGCAAAAAGAGTCCCCAAATCGGATAAATCTGGATCTGGAGCGCTCACATTAGCACCAAGAGAGTTTTTCGCAAGTCTCTCGTGCGGCGTTTACACTTTAGTTTTCCTTTATACGGAAAATTGTGCTTAAAGGCAGTCAGACACTGGCTTGTTTTGCTGGTTAGCACACTGCATTTCGTCTTATTAGTGAAGAATGTCTATTCTATTGAATTTAAAAAATTAATTATTTAATAATCGAATATTAAAAAGGAATGATGGGCAATAGCGGTAGACTGCGGCGAACGTGTTTGACCAGGTATTCTTCTTTTCATGTTTTTTGTCTCTGCACCCCGACGCTTTTTGCCGGGTCTGCTGTCTTTGTGTGTTGTGCTGTCTTTACCGTCTGTCGCCAAAGTTCAGCCCCATTTATCTGACGCCCATGTAAGCTATGCGGCGCACTTGCGGATGCGTAACCGCGCCCGGCTGCTGAAGCAGTATCACGCACAGGTAAAAAAGCAGGCAAGCTACGTGGTGGAAGGCAACGCAGAAAGTAAAAGCGCGCTGCGCCAGCAGAACCGAGCGCTGATTAAACAGCACCCGGAGTGGTTCCCTGGCCCACTAAAAGCCAGCGACCATCGCTGGCAGGAACTGGCTGAGAATGACCATTTTCTCAGTAGCAATCATCTACACAATATCACTGAAGTGGCCATCCACCGACTTGAGCAACAGCTCGGTAAACCCTATTTGTGGGGCGGTACCGATCCGGATGAAGGGTTTGACTGTAGCGGGCTGATTTTTTATGCCTACAACAAAATCCTGGCGGCAAAATTGCCCCGGACAGCGAATGAAATGTATCACTATCGACGGGCTACTATTGTCGCTAACCGCGATCTTCGCCGTGGTGATTTAGTGTTCTTTCATATTCACAGCCGGGATATTGCCGATCATATGGGCGTCTATTTGGGGCAGGGACAATTTATTGAATCACCGCGGACGGGAGAAACAATTCGGGTGAGCAATTTATCCGATGACTTCTGGCAGGATCATTATCTAGGCGCTCGTCGTATTCTTACGGAAAATACGATTCTGTAATCAAAAAGGCGGTGTAATGACACCGCCTCGGCAGGCGTTAACTTAACGCCCCCATGATCTTTAATTCCAGTTCATCCGGAACTTCGTTATAAGACAACACCTGTAGGCCCGGGGCAAACAGGCGCGCATAGCGCGCGAGTAAAGGACGTAACTGCGGCGCGACCAGCAGCACAGGCTCTTTCCCCGCCGCTTTCATCTGTTCTTTTATCTGCGGCATATTGGTCTGAAACTGATTCAGCATATTGGGATCGACCGGCACACTATCCAGCACCACTTTTCCACTTTGCTGAGCCTGATTCACCACATTCGCCAGCAGATTCTCCAGTTCACTATTCAGCGTATATACGGCCAGCTCATCTTTGCGCACAAACGGGTGGGTAATGCTGCGACGGAGCGCCAGACGCACATCCGCCGTTAACAAAATATGATCTTTGGTCACGGTGCTACTGGCGACAAGTACGGTGGCTATGGTGACGATATCGCGCAATGACACACCTTCGATAAGCAGCGCCCGGTACACTTTCAAGAGCTGGCTGTAATTCAGCGCTGCGCTCAAATCTTCCGCCAGACGTGGCGCCATAGAAGAGAGGCGGTTATGCAACTGCGTAATGTCATCGTAATTAAACAGCTCTGGAATATAGTTACGAATGATCTTATTCACATGCGTCGCAATGACGCTGGCACTATCAATAACCTGGTACCCCATATTTAACGCTTTAGCTTTTTGTGCCGGAACAATCCAGGTGACCGGCATACCATAGGCCGGATCGTGGCCTAAAACACCGTCGATCTCGCCATAGGTTTCACTGGAGGGCAGCGCCATCAGCTTATCTGCGGGAATATCGGCTTCATCGGCCTTGATCCCATTGATAAAAATGGCGTACTGGGTGGGTTTAAGGCGGAAGTTTTCGCGAATGCGAATTTCCGGTAACAACACGCCGTTGCTGTCTGAGATCACCTGTCGCACACCGCGAATGCGTTGAGTGAGCGGATTCCCTTTGGATTTATCGACCAACGACACCAGCTTATATCCCAGGCTCAGGCTGATAGGTTCTATTAAGGGGATAGTTTCCCAACTGACCTGCTGCTCGGTGGTTTCAGCGATGGTTTTGGTCAGCGTTTCGAGATTTTTCTCTTCGGTCTCAGCCACCTTCGGTCGCTTGCTCATGCGCCAGGCGGTGAATCCCAGCAGGGCGCTGAAAATCAGGAAGGGGAAATGCGGCATCCCCGGCACCACTGCCAGCACAAACATAATGCTGGTGGCGGTATACAGCACGGAGGGGCTGGCCAGCAGTTGGCTACGTACGTCCGTGGCAATATCGCCGCTGTCGCTTACGCGGGTGACGATGATCGCTGCAGCTGTCGACAACAGCAGAGAAGGGATCTGGGCGACCAGGCCGTCACCGATGGTCATCAGTACGTATTGCTGGAAGGCGGCTTCGGCGCTTAAATCGTATTTAAAGATCCCGATACAGACACCGCCGATCAGGTTGATAGCCAGGATCATCATCCCGGCGATGGCATCGCCGCGCACGAACTTTGACGCACCATCCATCGCGCCATAGAAATCCGCTTCGCCCGCCACATCTTTACGTCGCGCTTGCGCCTGCGCCTGATTAATCAGTCCTGCGTTCAGATCGGCGTCGATCGCCATCTGCTTACCGGGCATGGCGTCCAGCGTAAAGCGGGCAGAAACTTCGGAGATACGCTCCGCACCTTTGGTCACCACGATAAAGTTAATTGTGAACAGCGTCAGCAAGGCTGACCGAGAAAATATTGTGGCGGCGCTGCACGGCCAGTCAATCTTTAACGGTGGCGGTATGGCGCCTTTAAACAAGCTGGGCAAGCAGCCGATAGCGCCGGGTGCGCAGAAGAAAAACGTCACGCGCAACAAGCTGGATAAAACGGTTACCCCGCAAGAGACGGCGAAGATCACAGAAGATAACGCCAAAAAAGCGCTGGATGTAAATGAAAAAGCGGTGTTGCTGAAGCAAAAATCAGCGCGTGAATTGGGTGAGCTGGCGACCGATATTAACGTCATTGCCCGCAACGCACATATGGAAACCAACCTCGAGATGGAGATTGTTCCTCAGGGGTTGCGCGTACTGATTAAAGATGACCAGAACCGGAATATGTTTGAGCGCGGCAGCGCCAAAATTATGCCGTTCTTTAAATCGCTGCTGGTTGAGCTGGCCCCCGTGTTTGACTCGCTGGACAACAAGCTCATCATTACCGGACATACGGATGCGATGAGCTATAAGAGCAACATTTACAACAACTGGAATCTCTCCGGTGACCGTGCTTTGTCAGCACGACGCGTGCTGGAAGATGCCGGCATGCCGCAGGATAAAGTCATGCAGGTTAGCGCCATGGCGGACCAAATGCTGCTGGATGCGAAAAACCCGGAAAGCGCAGGCAACCGCCGTATTGAGATCATGGTGTTAACGCAAAGTGCTTCCGATACGCTGTATCAATATTTTGGTCAGCACGGCGAGAAAGTGGTTCAGCCACTGGTTGATAAGCTGGACAAACAAAAGCAGGTGACTTCTTTACGTCAGCCCTCTGTTCCCGTCACTCATTAATTCTGTTTTCCGCCCCCCACGCAACGTGGGGGCAAATTATCCCTCAGGAAGGTAATGTGATAGATGTAACCCATATTATTCCATTGGATATTCATACTGATAATGTCACTGATGGGGCTTGTCAGGGCGCGCATTTCGACCCGGTTTCAGGTATCTGGTACACCGAACCTCATGTGTTAAATGAGGGGCTTCGTGACTATGTCTACAACACCGACAGTTTTAACATCGTTGCGCCGTACTATCTGGTGATTACCTCGAAGATGCACTGCTGGAGCTGCCACCAGCTCACCCATATTCACGGGGTGATGTTTACCCGCTTTATCAGAAAAGATCAGGATGGCAAAGGCTGGCAATCTATTCGGCGGAATACCTTTCTGTTCCACATTAATTCTCTGCCTGAAGAGATACAAAAGAACATCAAAGCCAGCAATTACTATCTGGATAAAAGTAAAACTACCGGGCTACGTTACTGGATGAATCATTGTGAAATTTGTGGAGAACGTCTGGGCGACTATGAGCTTTTCTGCGTGGAAAATGATGCATTTCGCCTGATGACGATCGAAAAACTGCTGCGGGCAAAGATTCGCAAAGTGAATAAGCTTTTTGTCAGTACGGCGGGTAATCCCGCAGAACATAAGATCACGGACATCGTGCGTTACCTGTGCGATGCACGCTTCGTCATGAATGGTCCGGCCTAAGGCATAAACAGACTTCTCACAACATAAAAATACTGTATACTTAAACAGTGTTGTGGGAGGCGAGCGATGCGCAAAATCATACATGTCGATATGGACTGCTTTTTCGCGGCGGTGGAAATGCGCGACAACCCCGCCTTGCGTGATATTCCCATTGCTATTGGCGGCAGTCGTGAACGTCGGGGAGTCATCAGTACGGCCAATTACCCGGCGCGCAAATTTGGTGTGCGTAGCGCAATGCCGACCGGAATGGCGTTAAAACTGTGCCCCCATCTCACGTTATTACCTGGTCGTTACGAGGCCTATAAAGAAGCCTCCCGCCAGATTCAGGCTATTTTCTCCCGTTATACCTCGCTGATAGAACCGCTTTCGCTGGATGAAGCCTATCTGGATGTGACTGACAGCACTCACTGCCATGGCTCAGCTACGCTGATCGCTCAGGAGATCCGCCAGACAATTTTTGCCGAGCTACAGTTAACCGCCTCTGCCGGAATTGCGCCGGTCAAATTTCTGGCAAAAATAGCCTCCGATCTCAACAAACCCAATGGGCAATATGTGATTACCCCTGCCGATGTTCCTGAATTTCTCAGAACATTACCGTTAGGCAAAATTCCCGGCGTTGGCAAAGTCTCTGCTGCTAAGTTGGAAGCGATGGGGTTGCGAACCTGCGAGGATGTTCAAAAATACGATCTGGCCATGTTGCTCAAACGTTTTGGTAAGTTTGGTCGCGTGTTGTGGGAACGCAGCCAGGGCATTGATGAACGCGACGTCAACAATGACAGACTGCGCAAATCAGTCGGCGTCGAGCGTACTTTGGCAGAAGATATTCATGAGTGGGCTGAATGTGAGGAGATTATTGAGCGGCTATATCCCGAACTGGAACGACGTCTGGCCAAGGTAAAACCGGATCTGTTGATCGCCCGGCAGGGAGTAAAACTCAAGTTTAATGATTTTCAGCAAACCACGCAGGAGCACGTCTGGCCGCGCTTAAGTAAAGATGACTTAATTGCGACGGCGCGCAAAACCTGGAATGAACGTCGGGGAGGGCGGGGCGTAAGGCTGGTGGGATTACACGTCACGCTGCTGGATCCACAGCTGGAAAGGCAACTACTGTTGAGGCTGTGATGTTGATGTATTGCCGGATGGCTGCGTAAAAACTATATCCGGCCTACAAATCAGCATGTAGGCCGGATAAGCACAGCGCCATCCGGCGTTTAGCGCAGACTTACTTCGCCGGAATAGACTTCAGCAGTTCAGTCAGCAGCGTCCAGTAATGGCCGACGCTTTCGATATGAACCTGTTCATCCGGGGAGTGTGGACCGGTGATGGTTGGCCCGATGGAAACCATGTCCATATCTGGATACGGTTTCTTGAACAGACCACATTCCAGACCGGCGTGGATGATTTGGATGTTAGGCGTTTTGTTGAACAGACGCTGATAGGTTTCACGAACCAGGTGCATAACCGGAGAGTTGGCATCCGGCTGCCAGCCTGGATATCCGCCTTTTGCCTGGGTTTTCGCGCCAGCCAGTTTACCCAGTGAATCCAGCATGCTCACCACGTAGTCTTTACCGCTGTCGATCAGAGAACGGATGAGGCAGTGAATTTCAACGTTGTCGTCAGTCATGGTTACAACGCCGACGTTCAGGGAAGTTTCTACCACGCCTTTGGCGACGTCGGAGTTGCGGATAACACCGTTCGGGGTGGCGTTTAGCAGGCGCACAAAGCTGTCGCGAGACTCAGCGGTCAGCGCGGCTTTGTCTTGAGTAACGGCATCCAGCAGCAGAGCCAGGTTCTTCTCTTTGGCTTCCAGTTCGTTTTTCAGGATTTTCTGATAGGTGTTGACCAGCGCTTTTAACGCATCAACTTTATCTGCAGCCACGGCGAGGGTGGCAAAGGCTTCACGCGGAATCGCGTTGCGCAGCGTACCGCCGTTGAAATCAACCAGACGCAGATCCAGCTCTTCAGCGTGGCCCGCCAGGAAGCGTACCAGCAGCTTGTTCGCGTTACCGAGACCCACGTGGATTTCGCCGCCGGAGTGGCCGCCTTTCAGGCCTTTTAACGTCAGCTTAAAGCTCTGGAAGCCAGCAGGGATTGCTTCACGGGACAGCGGCAGGTTAGAGGTAAAGTCGATACCGCCTGCGCAACCCATGTAGATCTCACCTTCTTCTTCTGAGTCGGTGTTGATCAGGATATCTGCCTGCAGCCAGTTAGCCTGCAGACCAAACGCGCCATCCATACCTGCTTCTTCGGTCATGGTCAGCAGCACTTCCAGAGGACCATGTACCACGCTGTCATCAGCCAGAACGGCCAGCGCGGACGCCATACCGATACCGTTATCCGCACCCAGCGTGGTGCCACGGGCTTTTACCCATTCGCCATCAATATAAGGTTGGATAGGATCTTTGGTGAAGTCGTGCACGGTGTCGTTGTTTTTCTGCGGGACCATATCCAGGTGCGCCTGCAGAACGACCGGTTTGCGGTTTTCCATGCCTGCGGTAGCGGGTTTGCGAATCAGGATATTACCGACTTGATCGCGCTCGACGTGGAAACCTTTTTCCTGGGCCCAGCTCAGAATGTGTTCAGCGAGCTGCTCTTCATGATAGGACGGATGAGGAATAGAACAGATTTTGGCAAAAATATCCCATAGCGGTTGCGGGGATAATTGAGACAGTTCAGACACGTTGAGTCTCCTTGGCGATGTCCTACAAAACTTGCTTGCAGGCCACGGGGTTAGCAGAATTAAAAACACCACAAGTCAGGCTTGCGCGATGCGATTGAGAATACCACTTTCTCCGCTGACGGCTAGCATAAAGCATGCAAAAAGAGGCGCGGATTCCGCGAAACACTGGTTTTTAGTGCGTCAGATCTCTATAATCTCGCGCAACCTATTTCCCCCTCGAACACTTTTTAAGCCGTAGATAAACAGGCTGGGACACTTCACATGAGCGAAAAATACGTCGTCACCTGGGACATGTTGCAGATCCATGCACGTAAACTGGCAAGCCGCCTGATGCCTTCTGAACAATGGAAAGGCATTATTGCCGTTAGCCGTGGTGGTCTGGTACCGGGCGCATTGCTGGCGCGTGAGTTGGGTATTCGTCATGTCGATACCGTATGCATCTCCAGCTACGATCACGACAACCAGCGCGAACTGAAAGTGCTGAAACGTGCCGAAGGCGACGGTGAAGGTTTCATCGTAATCGATGACCTGGTTGACACCGGTGGTACCGCCGTTGCGATCCGCGAAATGTATCCTAAAGCGCATTTCGTTACTATCTTCGCTAAGCCGGCAGGTCGCCCGCTGGTGAATGATTATGTTGTTGATATCCCTCAGGATACCTGGATTGAACAGCCGTGGGATATGGGCGTGGTGTTCGTCCCGCCGATCTCTGGTCGCTAATCTAAAAAGTTTTCAACGCCTGGCAACTGCCGGGCGTTGTTCTTTTTGTGCAGTGTCAGGTTACACTATGCCTTAGTGAGTACTCATGGAGGCTGCAATCATGTCACAGGCTAACCTCAGCGAAGTCCTGTTTAAACCCCGCTTCAAACACCCTGAAACGTCAACGCTGGTTCGTCGTTTTAATCACGGCGCGCAGCCGTCCGTACAATCTGCCCTGGATGGTAAAACCATTCCCCACTGGTATCGCATGGTGAATCGTCTGATGTGGATCTGGCGTGGCGTCGACCCGCGTGAAATCCTTGAGGTGCAGGCACGTATCGTGATGAGCGAAGCCGAACGTACGGATAAAGAACTCTACGATACGGTTATCGGCTATCGCGGTGGGAACTGGATCTATGAGTGGGCGAAGCAGGCGATGGACTGGCAACAGAAAGCGTCTATGGAAGAGGATCCGCAGGTGAGCGGACGCCACTGGCTGCATGCGTCTACGTTGTACAACATTGCCGCTTACCCACACCTGAAAGGCGATGAGCTGGCAGAACAGGCACAGGCTTTGGCCAATCGCGCCTATGAAGAGGCCGCGCAGCGACTGCCGGGGACATTGCGCGAGATGGAATTTGCCGTTACCGGCGGCGCACCAATCACTGGATTCCTGCATATGCCAAAAGGCGACGGTCCGTTCCCGACGGTGCTGATGTGCGGTGGCCTCGATTCCATGCAAACGGATTATTACAGTCTGTATGAGCGCTACTTTGCTCCGCGTGGCATTGCCATGCTGACGCTGGATATGCCGTCAGTTGGGTTCTCATCAAAATGGAAACTGACTCAGGATTCCAGCCTGCTGCATCAGCATGTATTAAAAGCGCTGCCTAATGTTCCCTGGGTGGATCACACTCGCGTGGCGGCCTTCGGTTTCCGCTTTGGCGCTAACGTAGCGGTACGTCTGGCATATCTGGAATCATCACGTCTGAAGGCAGTGGCCTGTCTGGGACCAGTGGTTCATGCGCTGCTTAGTGACCCGCAGCGTCAGGCGAGCGTCCCGGAAATGTATCTTGATGTACTGGCTAGCCGCCTGGGGATGCATGACGCCTCCGATGAAGCGCTGCGCGTTGAGCTTAATCGCTATTCATTAAAAGTGCAGGGCCTGCTGGGGCGACGCTGCCCGACGCCAATGCTTTCGGGGTTCTGGAAGAACGACCCGTTTAGCCCGGAAGAAGAGTCACGTTTAATCACATCTTCATCTTCAGACGGTAAGCTACTGGAGATCCCCTTCAATCCGGTGTATCGCAATTTTGACAAAGGGTTGCAGGAAATAACCAGTTGGATCAATCAGAGATTGTGTTAAAAGTTTGCTAAATTTTATCGATTTGGTAAAACAGGTGCTTCACCTAAGGAGATCGTAATGACGTTACCGAGTGGGCATCCGAAAAGTAGATTGATCAAGAAATTCACCGCGCTTGGCCCGTACATCCGGGAAGGGCAGTGCGAAGATAATCGATTTTTTTTCGATTGTCTGGCTGTTTGCGTCAACGTGAAACCGGCCCCTGAGAAACGCGAGTTCTGGGGCTGGTGGATGGAACTGGAGGCGCAGGAAAAACGCTTCACGTATAGTTATCAGTTTGGTTTGTTTGATAAAGACGGTAACTGGACTGCGGTGCCGGTGAAAGAGACTGAAGTGGTAGAGCGACTGGAATACACCTTACGTGAATTCCATGAAAAATTACTTGGCTTGTTAACGACGCTGAATCTGGCGCTGGAACCTGCTGACGACTTTAAGGATGAACCGGTTAAGTTAACGGCATAATGAACAGTGAAAAGCCGGATGGCGGCGCAACCCCATCCGGCTTTTTTTATGCTATATCAAAACTGGTAGACCATACCGACGGCAACGATATTATCATCGTTGATGCCCAGCTTATTATCGCTATCGAGCTGGTTGATTTTATAATCGACAAACGCGGACATATTTTTGTTGAAATAGTACGTTGCGCCGAGATCAATATAATTCACCAGATCTTCATTGCCGACGCCTTCAATATCTTTCCCTTTAGACAGCACATAACCCAGTGACGGACGCAGACCAAAGTCAAACTGGTACTGAACTACCGCTTCGAAGTTCTGTGTTTTATTAGCAAAGCCACCGGAAATTGGCGTCATATTGCGCGTTTCAGAATAGAACGTTGCAATATAAATATCGTTAGCATCATATTTTAAGCCAGTTGCCCAAGCTTCTGCTTTATCGCCTGTACCGCGAGTTTGCAGATTCTGCTGGTTAGTACGATCGGAGTTGGTATAAGCGCCGCTCACCGCAAAGTCGCTGCCGCCAAAGTCATAGGTAACGGAAGTACCAAAACCGTCGCCGTTCTGTTTTTTCACATCGCGGTCCTGGTTTTTACCCTGATATTGCAGGGTCAGATCCAGGCCATCCACGACGCCGAAGAAGTCGGTGTTACGGTAAGTTGCCAGGCCGCTGGCACGTTTGGTCATAAAGTTATCGGTTTGTGCGGAGGAGTCGCCGCCGAATTCCGGGAACATATCGGTCCATGCTTCCACGTCATACAGCGCACCCAGGTTACGACCATAATCAAACGAGCCAAAATCTTTTAATTTCACACCGGCGAAGGCCAGACGTGTTTTTTGTTGGTTAGAATCGCTTTCAGCTTTATTGCCGGCGAATTCAGCCTCCCAACGACCATAACCGGTCAGTTGATCGTTAATTTGCGTTTCGCCTTTAAAACCTAAACGGATATAGCTTTGGTCACCATCTTTGCTGTCATAATCCGTCATGTAATGCATGGCTTTTACTTTGCCGTATAAGTCCAGCTTATTACCGTTCTTGTTATACACTTCCGCTGCCTGTACGGATGCCGACGTAACAATTCCCATCACCACTAATGCCAGAGTGCTCTTTTTCATTTTCATTCCTGATTAAAAGTACGCGCTAATATTCACTGGGTGTGATCCCCGTTAAAAGACAGGAGGGTTTTTAACGTCTGGCAATGAACGTTTTATGACAAAGTAAGAATATTTTTAAAAAAGGATGTTTTTTTGTTTCTGTAATAAATGCGTCAAAATCTGCCGCTACGCTTGCTGATCCTGCGCAATAAAATTTCATGCTTTGTGCGCTGGTTGTTGGCAACCGGGGCCAGTCCTGCTAAAACGTTCGTTTGATATCATTTTCCCCAATTTTGAATGGCAGAGAATCATGAGTGACAGCCAGACGCTGGTGGTAAAACTTGGCACCAGTGTGTTAACGGGCGGATCCCGCCGCCTGAACCGCGCCCACATTGTAGAACTGGTTCGCCAGTGCGCGCAGCTCCATGCCGCAGGGCATCGTATTGTTATTGTTACCTCAGGCGCGATTGCCGCCGGACGTGAGCATCTTGGTTACCCTGAACTCCCGGCAACGATAGCCTCGAAACAGCTGTTGGCAGCGGTAGGGCAGAGCCGACTGATTCAACTATGGGAACAGCTTTTCTCGATTTACGGTATTCATATCGGGCAGATGCTGCTGACGCGTGCGGATATGGAAGACAGAGAGCGCTTCCTCAATGCCCGCGATACGCTGCGCGCGCTGCTGGATAACAACATCGTTCCGGTCATTAATGAGAACGATGCGGTGGCGACCGCTGAAATTAAAGTGGGTGATAACGACAACCTCTCAGCGCTGGCGGCAATTCTGGCTGGAGCCGATAAGCTGCTGCTGTTGACCGATCAGCAGGGCCTGTTCACCGCCGATCCGCGCACCAATCCGCAGGCGGAGCTGATCAAAGACGTGCACGGTATTGATGATGCGTTGCGCGCCATTGCCGGAGACAGCGTCTCGGGTCTGGGAACCGGCGGCATGGGGACTAAACTGCAGGCCGCCGATGTCGCGTGCCGCGCCGGGATCGACACCATAATTGCCGCAGGCAGCAAACCGGGCGTCATTGGCGACGTGATGGAAGGCGTTTCCGTTGGGACGCGTTTTCATGCTCAGGCATCTCCACTGGAGAACCGTAAACGCTGGATCTTCGGCGCGCCGCCTGCCGGAGAAATTACTGTTGATGAGGGCGCTACCGCAGCGATTCTGGAACGCGGCAGCTCATTATTGCCAAAAGGCATTAAAAGCGTGACAGGCAACTTCTCTCGTGGTGAAGTGATCCGCATCTGCAATCTCGAAGGGCGTGATATTGCCCACGGCGTCACCCGCTATAACAGCGATGCGCTGCGCCGTATTGCCGGACATCACTCACAACAGATCGACACCATCCTGGGCTACGAATACGGCCCGGTCGCTGTCCATCGTGACGACATGATCACCCGTTAAGGAACAGGCATATGCTGGAAAAAATGGGCATTGCTGCCAAAGCCGCGTCATATAAGCTGGCGCTGCTCTCCAGTCGCGAAAAAAATCGCGTACTGGAAACCATTGCTGATGAGCTGGAAGCGCAAACCGAAAGCATCCTCAGCGCGAACGTACAAGATGTTGAGCAGGCGCGAGCCAACGGCCTGAGCGATGCGATGCTCGACCGCCTGGCCCTGACGCCAGCGCGTCTGAAAGCGATTGCTGACGATGTACGCCAGGTGTGTAATCTCGCCGACCCGGTCGGGCAGGTGATTGACGGCGGGCTGCTGGACAGCGGTCTGCGTCTGGAGCGTCGTCGCGTCCCGCTGGGCGTGATTGGCGTAATTTATGAAGCGCGCCCAAACGTCACCGTTGACGTTGCCTCCCTGTGCCTGAAAACCGGCAATGCCGCGATCCTGCGCGGTGGGAAAGAGACCTACCGGACGAACGCCGCCACCGTGGCGGTTATCCAAAAAGCGCTGGAAGCCTGCGGTTTACCCGCGGCTGCCGTACAGTCGATTGATAACCCGGACCGCGCACTGGTCGCTGAGATGCTACGGATGGATAAGTACATCGATATGCTGATCCCTCGTGGGGGCGCGGGCCTGCACAAGCTGTGTCGTGAGCAGTCGACTATCCCGGTCATCACCGGCGGCATTGGCGTATGTCATATCTATGTTGATGATACCGCGGAGATCGCCCCGGCCCTGAAGATTATCGTCAATGCTAAAACCCAGCGTCCGAGCACCTGCAACACCGTAGAAACTCTGCTGGTGCATCAGGATATCGCCGCGCGTTTTCTGCCAGCATTGAGCCAGCAGATGGCACAAAGCGGCGTAACTCTGCACGGAGACGAAATGGCGCTGGCTACATTGAAGGCAGGACCTGCTAATGTGGTTGCGGTGAAAGCTGAAGAGTATGACGACGAGTTTCTGTCGCTGGATTTGAACGTGAAAATCGTCACCAGTCTGGATGATGCCATCGCCCACATCCGCGAGCATGGTACCCAGCATTCCGATGCGATCCTGACGCGTACGCTACGCAACGCCGATCGTTTTGTGAATGAAGTCGATTCTTCAGCTGTGTACGTTAACGCCTCTACGCGTTTTACCGATGGCGGCCAGTTTGGACTGGGCGCGGAAGTGGCGGTAAGTACGCAAAAACTGCACGCGCGTGGCCCAATGGGGCTGGAAGCACTGACTACATACAAATGGGTTGGCTTCGGCGACGACACGATCCGTGCGTAATTGAAAACGGGCGATTCCATAATAGCACTCTGATTTTCAAGGCTATTAAGGCATCGCCCTGTTAATTCTAACCTTCACTCCACTGCCACATTTTTCTATCCTGCGTTTTAACATCATCAGTCTGGTTTTGACCCATGCGTCCCTGTGCCAGAAAGGCGATGTATCACAGAATTTTCCCTGCCAGCATGAATTTTCCTGGTCTTCAGTTCACGTATTGTTCCCATGGCCCGATCTATTAGAATCAGTCTCATTTTTATGAGGAGTTGTTGCGTGAAATCGGATATTCACAAACATCGCATTCCTGTAGTGCCGCTCGGCAACCCGTTTCCCCCCCGCCATTGTTCGCTGTGTCCAAAGGGAGCGGCAATTGATCGTGATAATCAACACCGATTAATAGACAAAAGAAGAAGGTTTAAATCAGGAGAGATACTCGCCCGGCAGGATGAAGCCGCAAACATGCTTTTTGTTATTCACGAGGGATACTGCAAGTCCAGCGTGGAATGCGGTGATAACGATTTTATCAGTCGCTTTTATGTTCCGGGAGATATCATGGCGCTGGATGCTGTCGAAGGGGGGAAGTACCTGACAACGATTAAGGCGGCAACGGCTGCGGAGGTATGTCATATCGATATTGCGCGGTTGTTCAAAGTAGCAGAAAAGGATCCGTCGGTTGCTGCCGCAGTCATCAAGTTTCTCTGCAGGGACAATGGATTCATTGTTGAAAAACTGCGGCGCTATGCGAATAAACATGCTGAGGCCAGGATCGCTGCTTTTCTGGTGGAGTTTTACGAGATGCATTTACGTATTGGCAGGCCAGAAACGACGCTTCACTTGCCATTCTCCCGGGAGGAAATTGCCAGTTATCTCGACCTTAAGATTGAAACCGTTAGCCGGTCATTTAAATCCCTCGAACAACAAAATTTGATTACCCTACATCGGGTGCGAACGGTAACACTTAATAGTTATTTGGGATTAAAAGGTTTCAGCTAAATCTCTCCTGTTGAACGTTATATAACTCTTGATATTCCAGGAATATTCTTTTTATATGGAAAATTCCTGGTTTTATTTCTGTGAAATAATTATCAATTCGAATACTAATCCTCCAGCTTAGCGATTCTTTTATAAGAATATTCCCCCTCATATGAATATTTCATGAGAATTTTCTTGTGAAGTTAAAAAATTAGCATAATTGCAACAAATAATAAGCATTATAGAGAAAATATGGAGGCGTTAATTATCTTTATGTTTTGTAAGGGTTTTGCTTAGGTGGTATTTGTATGATCTTTTTGATATTTATCAAAAACATAAAAAAGATGAATTGTTTGGTATTGCTTATTTATGTGGGTGATAATTCTGAAATAAGGCACATTTCAAGTAATTCTGTCTTAGGAGACTTCTTAGATAAAATTTTTTGTGGGAAAATTCTTAGTTTTTTGTAATTTTTGCGTTTCAGGGTTTGTTGAGATGTTACTTAATTCAAATGATAATTTTTTGGCGCGGCAATTCTGGCTCGCAATTAATGGAACCGCTGGAGTGACTTAAAAATAAGACTCGGTGGTGAGTTTGTTCTTAGGAGAAGATAAAAATGAAAAAATTATTATTAGTAACCTCTCTGGCTTCTGTATTTGTTGCAGCAAATGCAATGGCAGACGTTACTGCTTCTGCAACTGCCTCGTGGGACGCGACGGCAACAAAAGATACCACCAGTATGTTGGTTGTCACCCCGCTGAACTCTTTGACTTTCCAGTATGCTGAAGGACTGAAAGCCTTCAACTCTCAGGACGGTGCTTTTGATGTGACTATTCAGGGTCAGGAAACGGCAACTGATTTTGAGCTGACTGCTCAGATCATTAGTAACACGCTGACCAACGCCAGTGGCGATGCGTCTACCCTGAACGTAGGGGTGGCATGGAATGGCACCGCGCTGACTAACTCATCAGATACTGTCCTGGTTAACTCCAGCTCGACTTCTGGTCTTGAAAGCCTGATGGCTGATGGCGCTTATAACGGTGCTGCTCGTGTCAGCGATCAATCCAACTTCAAATTCACCATCGCGTCAGCGACTTCTGATGGTAGCCAGGCAGTAACGGATTACTCTGCTCTGCCAGACGGCTATTGGACTGGCGATGTAAAAGTACAGTTTAATGCAACCTGGACGACTCCGTCTGCCTAAGTAATAAAAATTCGGGAGAATTTTTTCTCCCGAATTTATCAGGAATGGCGTCATGAAAAAATATTTACCGGCAGTGATGTTGGTAGGGTTAGTAGCATCTTTTCCCGGATGGGCAATTAATGTGGGTGAAATCACATCGATAATGACTTCTGCTGAGAGTTCATTATCGAAAGAAATTACTAATACAACTGATGCGGCGCGTTATGTCAGTGTTTCGGTAAAACAATTGTCATCACCTTTGGCGGGGGGAGTCGAAATAAAGCCTGTCAATTCCGGAGAGTTACTTTCTACACCTGCCAATCTTATTCTTCCTGGTCAAGCAAAGGATGTTTTCCGCTTCTTTTATAAAGGACCAGCAGATGATCTCGAACGTTATTATCGTCTGCAATGGATAGATGAGCCGGTCACCGAGAGCGCGGAAACCCGGGCGAATAAAATGGCGGTAGCAACAGCGTCGGCAGAAATTGGCACTATTCTGGTGGTCGCGCCGCGAAAAGAACGTTTTGAATATAGCCGAAATGGCGATGTTATTACCAATACTGGCAATGTTTCGTTTCGTGTGATCGCCTATGGCGCCTGTAAGGATAAGGCTCGCGATCAGGGACGAGGTTGTCGCGAACGCTATTACATTATGCCAGGTACAAAAATAAAACTGCAGTTCACCGACATTAGTAATAGCCGCTCACGCATTGGTATCTGGCACGGTAAGCAGTTTATTACAGTGAAGTGATGGTCAATAGCAGCCATCTGTACGGGATAAATAAAAATACCGGATTGTAAGGATGCATATGACAACAAAATATATTGTCGGCGGTAGCATTTGTCTTTTTCTTGCGCTGACACCAGGAACTTCACATGCAGCCCCAGTAAAAGTGGGTAATTACGTTATTCCCAGCGCTTTCGCCCGTTCACTGGAGCAGGGAATGACGGTGCCGGTATATATTCGTTACAACGAGACTGACGAGAAAAGTCAGCAAAAAATTGCCGATGCGATGATTTCGCTTGTTGATGGCAATATTACAGTTAAAGCCCTGACTCTTGCTGAATTGCCTAATAATGCCGTGTTATCTGGAAAAACTCGTGCGTTGGTAGAAAAAATTCGTGATGTGAAATTTCACGATAACACCAATATCGAGCTATCGGACAATGCACGCCTGCAACTCAACGTCTCTTCATTTCACCTGGAGATGATAGTCAGCAAAGATGCGTTAACTGAAGCGATTGTCGCACGCAGTAGCCTGCTTGGACCTTCCAGCGTGGAGTCTCTCTCTAACGTCCTGAACTATAACTTTGGTACCTACTACAACGATTATCATAATGGCAGCAGTACCCGCAGCTATCTGACGGTGGACAATACAACATCGCTGCGTGAGCACCATATCAATATTAACGGTTCGTTTTACGGCATCGGCGACAGCAACGGCACCAGTAAACTCTATCGTGCGATGTATGAGCGTGATTATGACGGGTATCGACTGGCGCTCGGGATGCTCGACACCTGGAACGTGCAGTCTATTGCTAGTTTGAATGCGTTGAATGGTGGGAAAATTTACGGTGTGAGCTACGGAAACAAAGGAAGTACGGTTGTTGAGAATACTGCGCTTTCACTCACGCCGATTACCGTATTTTTGCCAGCCGCTGGCGAGGTTCATGTCTTCCGTGATGGGCGTTTGCTCAGCGTGCAGAACTTTAATATGGGCAGTTATGAAATTGATACCAGTCGTTTTCCGTATGGTGTGTATGACGTCACGGTAGATATCGTGGTCAATGGCCGGACAATTAATAGTCGTATCAGCAGGGTTAATAAAATCTTTGCCCGCCAACAAGCCGCCGGGATTGATCAGCTTTCGTGGCAACTGTTTGGTGGCTCACTGGATTATGACCGTGTGAGTTACAAGCGAAATCATTATCAAGATTTGGGCAACGAGCAGACCTGGATTGCCGGGGGGGCCGCATCGGTGACGCTGGCGATATTATCGGGGCTGGGCCTGAAATCCACGCTCTACGGTTTTGACAACAATGCGGTTAATGAAACGGATGTCACGCTCAATGTGAGTGAATACGTAAGCATTGGCAATCAGACGCTAGTGGCGAACGATTCGTCATGGCGAAATATCAGTAACATCAACCTTAATGTCCCTGAGGGATACGGTTCCCTATGGGCATCTCGTGAAGACAGTAAAATTGGCGATCGTCTGCCTATACAGGAGCGTGATAATTATTCCATTGGCGGGACTCTTAACCTCGGAAAGTTTATTCCTCATGGCGGCTCGCTCACCGTGAGTCAGACGGAGAATCGCTACTCGGGAAATAAATATCGTAATCTGGACTACAGCACGACCCTTTATTCAGGCAGGTATGCCACGGTTGGGTTGCGTGCAGGTATTCAGCGTTATTACTACAACAATCGGAATGACGATGGGCGACAGGAACGTTATGTCAGTCTGGATTTATCATTGCCGTTGGCGACCTGGTTGAGCATGGGCGTCTCCCGGGATCGTTATGGCAGTACTCAGGGTAATCTCAGCGCGCGTAAGCAGTATGCTGAGGGCCCGATTAAATCGGTCGGATTGTCGGCATCAACGCGTCTGAGTGGCGAACAGTATTACGACAATAATTATTCGGTAAACGGCAATTTGAGTTATGACACGAAATATAACGCCGGCACCGTATCGGTAACGCGTTCTGCTGACAACTCCACCAATATGAACTTCTCTTCCCAAGGTTCTCTGGCGTGGGCAGGTAAAGATTTCGGCCTGAGTAAAGAGCGGCAGCGGTCCGGCATCATTGTGAAAACAGATTTGACCGGTGAAGGGAAACTGGCTGCGAAGATTAATAACCGCAATTATCTTCTCAGCGGTAAATCAAATTTCATTGCACTGCCGCCCTATGCTCAGTACAAGCTGGAAATCCTCAATGATAAAAACTCTGAGGACAGCTTCGATATTGTTTCAGGACGCAAACAGGAGCTGACGCTATATCCGGGTAACGTGGGTGTTATCAACCCTGAAGTGAAAAGCATGGTTACCGTATTCGGGCGCATTCGTTATCCCGATGGACAATTGGCTGCAAATACCGATATCCATAACCACATCGGTAAAACGCGTACGGATGAAAAGGGTGAGTTTGCTATCGATATCGATAAAAAGTATCCGGTCATCACGTTAATTTCAGCCAATGGCAGCATATGCGAAGCCGATCTTGATTTGGAAAAAGCACGCGGCGCAGCGTGGGTTGGCGATGTGAAATGTGCAACGCAAACCACGATGGCGCAGAGGTAATAAAATGAAAGCATTAATTAAATTAGCTACTGTAATCTGTGCCGTAGGGAGTTTTTCACCTGTGCCTGCTTTGGCGTTGAATGCAATCTCTTCCGGCTCAGTTAGCAATAACTATTTGTTTATCGAAAATGCCATTGATAGTGAATACTTTATTACCCCATCGGCACTTGATCCGCGTTTCAGCGGGTCAAACACGTGGATAAAATACGGTACCTCTCAGGTGAGTCTCGGGTATTTAGGTTTTGTCGGCTGGACTGCGCCTGGAAATTATTATCAGGACATGTGGATTGATAACTCCCCGATTAACGGGCCTTTCCGGGGAATCCGTTGTTATAGTGGCACCCAATGCCCATCAACCGGGTTTATTGCCGGATTGGGCACTGACAAAAACGGTTTTTATCATGCGCAGGTCGGCTCTGTCGCAGGCGTTATTGGTGGCGCCTACGGATTCGCTTCCCTGACCGATACTGCTTATGAGTACTTTCGCAATGTGCCTACCGGTAGCAGCGAAACCTACGTGTTCAACCGCTGTTATACTTCTGTAAATTATGATTATTCTTCCGGGCAACGGTGCAAAGACCAATCGACAGGATCATGGAATTACGTCAATTACACGTTAACTAAACGCGGTCATCTGTCACTTGTCTCGACTAACGCATTTCAGGAGCTTTGGGTTGCCAGCGACGGTACGCCGAGCATCACCAAAGACTCTGGTTATTGCGAACTTGGCGTGGTAGGCGGTACTGACGGTGTGATTTGCAAAATGGTGAGTTATAACCTGCAACAAACGGCCAATCTGACCGCCTCCTTGACGTTTCGCGCTTTTGTCGATACGGCGATGCTTGGTTTTACGCCCGGAGCGGCCACCGTGAGATACTCCGGGAATGGTTCAAACTGGTATAACTATGGTACTTCAACTGCTTATTACAACGTTTTTACGACCTCCGGAGAATACATTTATATTTTTCTGTCAAAAGCATTTTTGAAGAATCTTGTCGATTCAGGGATCAGCATTACTAACAGTCAGCCCTTTACCTTCGGCTTTTATAATGGCTTAACACCAGAGTCAGGACACTACCAGTTTACCCCTTCGCTACAGCTCAATATTGTGCCGAAGGAGTATGGGATCAGTATCGTCTCTTCGGACAACACAACTTCTGCGAGCGGTAGTGGCACGATTGGCGATGCCGCTCCTATAGAAATGGAGTACACCGTAACCGTCTCAGGTCCCCGTCAAGCAGACAGTATTACCGCGCAAGTTATTGGGGAAAGTACGACGATAAACAGTGTCCCTTACTGTCTGTTTACGTCTGCGCAAGGCGGGCTGTCCGTCCCCATTCCCGCTTTTCTGCAGTACAACAGTCAGTCGGGGGGCGTGGTGCAAAAACGAAATAGCTGCAGTGAAGCGGCAGTCAGTATGAGAGATGCGCAGTGGCAACAGACGCCCTGGGACGCAAATAACAATGACGATGGAAGCTATTATGCTACTGATTTGAAATTGCTTTTCCCAATGAATGATTCGCGTTCGATGTTAACCGTTTCCGGCGCTGACTGGGAAGGTGTCGTCAGCGCCAGTGGAGAGATAAAAGTCACGGCGAATTGGGTGGGAGTGACGCCATGAACCGCCGTCGTCTGGCGCTTAGATGGGTATTTATTCTACTTTCCGGTCTGACAGCATTCTCTACACAGGCAGTCTACCTGGAGTCGACCATTTATGAGATGCCATCGGATAAAGCATTTATCAGTAAACGAATCTATAACGATAGCCAGAAACAGAATTTATACAGTATCGGCGCAGTAAAAATTGATAAGCCGGGACCGGGAGGTGAAAACAGAAGTGCTATTGCTGAAGGCGAACTTCTGTTTACTCCGCTGAATTTTTCACTGGCTCCGCAGGCGAGTGAGTTTTTTAAGATTTTCTACCGCGGGCCGCAGGATGATAAAGAACGCTATTACCGAATTCTGTTTCGTGAAATGCCGATCACGCTGTTTACCGAACGTAATCAAGGGAAAGGCGGGCAGGCTCTCCCGGTGATCGCTATGGACACCATATTGGTTGTTCGCCCGAGAAACATAAATCTGGCCTACACCATTGATGAGGCTAACGGAACACTGAAAAACACTGGGAATACTTTTTTTAAAATCATCGTACACCAAGGGTGCAATTCAACCGATGATGAAGCCACCATGCGTTATGTGTTGCCGGGTGAAACCTGGCGTAGTAGTGAGCTCAAAACAAAAAACCGAAAGTTTATCGTAGCGTTGCAGAAATACATCCCAGTAGGTCAGGGGTGCTTCAAACTCAATCAATAGTAAGCATTGAGTCTGATCCGATATGTCATGGTTAGATATCGAACCTATACTGTAACTATCTTTATACAATGCAGTATTCAGCTCAGCACAGATGAAACTTTGGTCATTTGTACTCCATGTCACGGTATTCAAGAGTCAGGTAGTATGAAAAGTATAATTAATGATCAGGTTGAGTACGATTCCACCAGAAAAAGCCTGAAACATCGCAATACTACAATAATCCTTTCGGCATCTACAGCGAGACTACTTGAGCTATTCATTGCCCATAAAAATCAACAACTCCATCGTGAGTTTATCATTGAAGAAGTATGGAAAAAGCATGGCATGGCCCCATCGGGTCATAGCCTTAATAAAAGTATCAGTATATTGCGAAAAGCATTTAGTGAGTTGGGGGCCGATAATCCCATTGAAACATTGCCCCGGCAGGGATTTTTGTTCCATGCTTCGGTCAATGATGAACAGTCATCTTTCAGTGGAGATGTACCTGTTCGTTCGGTAACAGAAACGGTGAACTCACCCGCAACACCGAAACGCAAAAATATTGTTCTGTTCATTTTATTGTTTACCTTTCTTGGGTGCTCTGTTTTGATATTGCCAGCTCTTAATTCTGGTGCCACGAATTTTATCTATATCAGGGCAATAGGTGATTGTGAACTTTATACTGCCGATGACAATAATGCTGATAAAACGAAAGCGTTTTTATCTTCCGATATGTGGCGAAAAATAAATGCGACTTGTCATGATGGCAAGAAAACAATTGTTTTTTATGATGATAATAATTTATCGGCAGGTAATGATCTTAAAGAGAATTTTTTGGGGGTCTGTACGCTGGATAAAGGAGGGGCTGCCCGTGAATGCGAAAATTATCTTTATTAGCGGGGCGATCTTTCTTGCGGTGATAACAGCATACTTTTTTTATCGCCATCAAGAACCTGAGACGCTGACCTGCTCTGCCAAGAATTACCTGCATCTGGAGGCGCAAACTCAGGGCGTAAAAATTGAAGGTGAAGTTCTGTTGGTTTTTCGTATTTCTTCCGCTACCGAAGGGCGGGTATCCCAGATAGGGAGCCTTAATATTCAGGGTAAGCACTATGCTGTAGATCGTAATGTTGTCCTGAATTTTATTGGCAAAGACCGCGACGGATATCTGCAGACTCGTCGCTTGGCTATTGTCAAAAATAAAAATGACAATGTTCCCGATGACATTACCGAACTGCTTATGTCTCAACAGGATATTTTCTATTATAAGGTCATCCGTATCGCAGGAAATGTCTATGCGATAAGAGATCTGCGACGTACGCTCATGGTTTGTCGGGCAGCATAAATCAAGGTAATGTGTTAGTATTTTGATTTTTGTGGTTGTATATTTTGTTGTTTCTTGCATTTGTGGTTTTTTGTTTTGCCTTGTAGTGAAAATGAGTAAAAGGATTTGTACTGATGAAAATTAGGAATTTTCCTTTTTCGATATTTGAAATGGATTTACCATTTAATGGGAATACGCATATGGATAATTGTGATTATAAACTCTGAAATTACGTGATATGGCTTATGGATAAAGTTAATTCACGAACCGCCTTATAATTGCTGGAGGCTGAAGGTGTTGTATATTCTCTCGTGTATATAACGAGGGACCTGCTATGCCATAAATTTAAGTTGGTGGTAACTATGAATACGAAAAAGGTTTTTCTGCTCAGTTATGATATTTTTCTTTTCTCAGGGATAAAAGCGTGGCTGCCAAATCTGGTACTGGTTGATGCGCGATCATTTATTTCTGGTACACAGTCAGTTATTCCACGATACCCGTCCTGTATGCTGGTGATCGATAACCGGTTACCATTGCTACTGGTCAGGAAATGGTTTCAGAGAAATAGCACGCAGTTTATCAACATCAACTGTATTGTTCTTCGGATGAATGAAACTCGTTCTGTTAATCGAGGATACGAGGAGTATGCTTTCATTAATGGACGAGAATTATCTGATCAATTGATTTCTCAGCTAAGAGCCAATTTAATGGCACCCAATGAGGTTGTGGAGGTCACTAAAGGTTCGACGATTTTTAATTTTCATTTGACTGAATTTGAAGAGGAAATGTTGTATTCATCATTCACAAAAGAAAAATTGCACGACTTTTGTATTGCTAACTCACTAACAACTAAGTCAGTTTATCGATATCGGGAGCGGATAACCGCTCGTCTGGGATTTTCTCATTTTAATGAAACTATCATTTTTTTAACCAGGAATAATTTATTGCATGAAGGCTACCCGACAAACAGTCATTCTGGTGAGAATGTAATTTATGGCGATGCATATGATGTTTCAGATTCTGGCCGACTGAGTATGGCAATAAGGAATGAAGAAATCATTCCTTATTTTCAGCCCATCGTAAATATCAATGGGGACGTCTGTGGTGTTGAGGTTTTGGCTCGGTGGCCACAGGGCCATAATTATGCGATTTCTCAGCGTGAGTTTATACCTCTGGCTGAAAAAAGTGGCTTAATGAATGAGTTAACGAGCTATTTAATGACCACCGTCGCGCGTAATCTGGTTGACGGAAGCGAGGATATTAATAAAACGCTATTCGTCTCCTTTAATGTCAGTCCATCAGGTTTAAGTAATCCTGTTTTTTATTGGGAATGCCTTAACTTTATGGAGATAACGCAAAGACTACCGATAAAATTAATGATTGAAATAACCGAAAATCAGACTCTAACTATCACTCCAGCTCTCAAAGAGCTGATACGATCGTTGCGAAACAGAGGGGTGCTGTTTGCTTTAGATGATTTTGGAACGGGATACGCTAATCTCTGCTATCTCAATGAGTTAGACCTGGATGTAATCAAAATTGATAAAACGTTCATCAAGGCTATTAAAGAAGTTGAGCAACATATCCCTATGCTCGAGTCAATCATTCATCTTTCCGGACTCCTGGGATTACGCATGGTGGCGGAAGGCGTTGAATATGGCTATCAGCAGCAATGGTTGCGGAAAAATAATGTGGATTACCTGCAGGGTTATCAATTTTTACCGCCAGTGATGTTTGATGATTTTATGCGTTTTTACAAGCAGTCTGTAGGGCTGTTTGAATCAGCGTCGGATTCAACTTTTTCAGCGTAAACCTGTCGTGAACATCAGGGGCGGATGCCTCTGATGCCGGTTTTTTTGCCGAGGTTGGTACTACAGATCCTGCCTGTCTGGTGAAGACGATAGCCAGTTCTGAGTGAAACATTGTTTGTTTATGTGTCTTTTACAGGGTATTTATAGCGGTATCAGCGTTAATCAAACCGCTTCCGAGGTTAGTCTATAGCCATGCGTCATTTCCTGACAAAATTAAGAGTCTGGCTTCCACCACCACTCATCTTAATATTATTCCTCATCGCGGATGCGTTGACGGCGATCCCGCGTTTCACATTTGGCGCGGCGACTATCGTAATAAGTGCATTGTTGGCTAGCGCCAGTTTGGCGATGATACTGCATACCGCGTGGCAGATGCGGAAGAAACGTACGACGCTAAACCCACTGCATGCAGAGAAATCGACCACGCTTGTTACTGGCGGATGTTATGCCTGGAGCCGCAATCCAATCTATCTTGGAATGAGTGGACTCCAGTTAGCTTTTGCTCTCTACGTCGGTAGCCTGATTGGAATATTGGTTGCACCACTGTTTATGCTGGCGGTTGCCAGATTGCACATTGATTTTGAAGAGGAACAACTGCGAAAACATTTCGGGCTGGAATGGAAACACTATGAGCAGCGTGTTCGCCGCTGGTTATAGCGTTCCCTTGCCGCGTACAGGATGCCTGTGACGACACGATTCGTGCGTAATTGAATCCGGATGATGCAAAAATAGGCGTTTGATTCGCAAGGCCATTGACGCGTCGCCCGGTTAGTTTTAACCTTCTACCCCGTGCTCACATTCGTGGACATGTCCTTTTCAGGGCCGATATAGCTCAGTTGGTAGAGCAGCGCATTCGTAATGCGAAGGTCGTAGGTTCGACTCCTATTATCGGCACCACCTTTTCTCGTAAAATCATCAAGTTACTATTGCAGTGTTTTGCTTTGTTCAGCACTAATGTGCATTTTGCGCGTTGCGGATGTGACAAAATGGAGGGAACTGATGATCAATATATTTGTTTCAATGAGTTGAACAATGCAACGTGGGAGTTTTGTAAGACGTGCAATCGCAGGTCCTCGCCATTCTGTGAGCGGAGATTTTAGCTCCGAATTACATGAAAACCACAATTTTACTTAGGGATGGGGTGATTTTACATGAATAAGAACATTTACCTAGAAAAAACAAGCGACTAACATAAACTTATTGGCAGAAATCCTTGTCATCTTGCGCTGTATTTTTTAATCTATCTTCAATATCTACCAGAAGATAGGCCCCTCATGAAATTCCAGGACATTGCTACTTTTTCCGGAAATATTCTCACCTTTTTGGGATTGCCAGCACTGATTTTTTTTAATTTTTCCTCTTTTTTGTTTTTTCTGAATGAATGGAAGATTCCTTTCATATGTGGTTCTGTTGTCATTCTAATAACTACATTAATTTATCATCGAAAAAAAAGACGTTATCCCAACAAGTCGAGTTGTTTCTCATTGCTTGTGTTGTTTTTTGCAATGGGTTGTGCGATTTTCTACCAACCATACCCTGAATTTGCACAGATAAGCATTTCTGGCTTCTATAATGAAAAAGATGGGGGGTGGAACAGTAGTAATACAGATAAAATGCTTATGACATCACTAACCAGATGGAGGAGACGTGGAAAAGGGCCACATCTAAAGAGAATCCTTCATTCCAATTTGTGCCCCCGTTTGCGGTTGAGAACTGGCAATTTCCGACATTGTTTTTGACTCATCGTTCTAAACAGCAAATAATTAATTTGGCTGAAGCGAATTCTCGCTCAGTCGTAACGTTGGTAGGGTTTACACGTGATAATAAAATAGAGAAAATCCACTATAGTTTGAACGGGAAGTTGTTATCACCCAATGCGCATAGCATTAATTTAGAGAGTAGATGGTTTAATCAGATTTTTGATAAAATTATTTCGCAATCACAGTTAACTGATGCTCAAAAGCGAGAGATAATAGCTAAGATCCTCTTCATTGATATAAATGCCCGTACACTAAGTGCCCGAAAAGATGAAATGGACGCTATTGGTATGGCTAACCTGGTCGTTAAGATAAGAAGTGAGGTCATTGATTTAAAAGGGAGATATCCTTTTATAGACGATGAGCTCAACTTTTTGATGGCTGGTCTGACAGCTTCTTTCGTAGATGTTTATAGTGCAGAACTATCTGATGACGTCGCTGCTGGGTTTTTAGTGCAGGCACTCAGCTTTCATCCGTATTATCCTTATCCAGATAAGGAGAGTTTTCAACGCGCTTATGTCAAAAATAGTTATGATAAATGGAAACTAACTAACGACGCTGAAAATGATGTGACTTTATTAAGCCACTTGGCGCAGTTGACATGTTTTATTGAAGATACTAAGAAAAAAGAAAAGATCATTGATGACTTTAAAAATCAGGTTTTTCTTCAAAACCAATCGCCTACGATTTTTTATTCAATGTTAGAAATGATCAAAGCCAGTAATTCACTTCTTGATATACCAGTTAAAAAAATTCATGAAATTAAAGAAATAGAAGATTATACGGATAATTTTCTTTACCAACATCCAGGCATGGATGATGAATTCATTGAGTTAAAAAGCGCATTGTTATACGGTGTATGCCATACTTGGTATGTTAATCACAATCGCAAAAAAGATGCTTCAAGGTTATTGGGGAAATTCACAAATATTGTAGATAATAATCCTAATGTGTTGCATTTTTTAATGAAAATGAAACAAGAAGATAGTGAATGAAAATAATGTTGCCTGAATCCTCGTTTTAGCTTGAAATAGCAAAAACGCGCTTAAACTCCCCTGTATGTTGGTGGCTAACTGGTACTATATCACTTGGTTGTTTATTAAAATGGCTGATAATATCGAGCGGCCCTGCGCCAGGGCCGATTCGTTTACTGAGCAGATTTAGCAAGATGTAAATGCAATACGCTTCAACCCCTCTACCGCTTTTTCGAGGTAGGCGCGTGGACATCCCATGTTCAGGCGGATAAAACCTTTTCCAGCAGGACCAAAGCTATTTCCCATTGAAGGCGCAATACCGGCAACATCAAGCATTACCCATTTGAGCTGCTCATCATCCAGTCCAAGCGCTTTGCAATCTATCCACAGTAGATAAGTTGCCTGGGAAGGAACAACCCGAGCCCACGGGAGATGTTCATCAATTTGTTGAATAAACCAGCGTCGATTTTCAGCCAGATAGCCAAGTAACTCGTCTAACCATGGTGCACCATGTTGCCATGCTGCCGTACTCGCTTCGACGGATAGCGCATTGAATACATCCAGCCCATGAGCATCCAGACGGCGTAAAAAGTGTTCACGCAATGCCGGTGCCGGTATCAGAAAATTAGCAATACGCAATGTCGACAAACCAAACGTTTTACTGGCTGAAGTGGCTGAAATTACACGCGAATACCAGCGTTCTCCCAGATGCAGAACTGAAGTAAATTGTTCTCCAGGAAGCAATAAATCTGCCCATATTTCATCAGACAGCAACGTCACATCATAGGTTTCGCACAGCGTAAGTAGCTGTTCCAGCTCCTGTACAGACCAACAACGGCCGGTTGGATTATGCGGATTACATAAAATCATCAACGGTGGACGTTCAGTCCGGAATAACATTTCCAGGTGAGCAAAATCCATTTGATAACCGGTAGCCGGGTCCTCATACAACGGATTTTCCAGCAACTGTCTGCCGTTCAAAGAGATAATTTTAGCGAATGAGCCATAATAAGGCCCCTGAACGACTACGCCTTCACCGGGTTGGCTCAGCATTTGTACGAGTAGCGATAATCCCGGAACAACACCTTCAATACTGCAGATCCATTCTTGCTTGATTTCCAGCTGATGCCGGGTTGAGAGCCATGAGATTAATGAATCAAAGTAGCTTTGTGGCCGTTCGCTGTAACCAAAAATACCGTGCCCGACGCGGTGAGTTAAAGCCTCCTGAACAGCGGGCGGGCAAGTAAAGTCAAAATCAGACACCCACATTGGCAACAGTTGATGTGTATCCTCGCCGAAATATCGCGCCATAAAGTCCCATTTCAGCGAGGCGGTATCGTGGCGATCGATAATCTTATTAAAATCCATTACATGCTCTCCCTATTCTGTTGCCGTAATATTTTTTTCTGTTTCTGTCACTGATGGCGCCTTCGCAATACCGATTCCCGTGAAGCCGTAAATCAAGGCGAAGAAGATTGCGGCATAGCACTGAATCGCCCATGGCAATAAATCCAGTGTGCTCACTCCTAATGTTGTGGCCATATAAACTCCGGCGGCGGTCCATGGCAACAACGGCTCAATGACGGTGCCAGCGTCTTCAATTGTGCGGGACAGATTTTTGGTATCCAGTCCCATGCGGCGGTATGCGTCTTTAAATAATTCAGCTGGAACCAGAAGAGCCAGCTTGCCGTCGCTTGTCGCTCCGGTAACAAGAAGGGTGGTACCAATGGTTGCCGCAATTAACTGACCGACGCTGTGAATGACCGTCAGTAAGCGGTTAATGATAATGTTGAGTGCGCCCGTTAACGTTAAGGCACCGGCAAAAGAAAATGCGCAAAATACCAGAAGAATAGTGCTCATCATTGAGAACATTCCGCCACGGTTCAGCAGGCGCGGAACATCAGCAATAATGCCCTCACTCCCTTGCGGGAACATAGTAATGTTGAACCCATCTATAAAGGCATCCAGCCCCTGCTTGATGCTGAGTCCTTGCATGACAACGCCCAGAATCAGGGCTAATACGCATGCGCTCAGCATTAAAGGAATGACCGGCTTTTTACGAACCGCGCCCCACAACACAATAACCGGTGGCAAAATCAGAATGATATTGAAGTGGTATAGCGACTCCAGAGCGTTGACAATATCGGTAACCCGTTGCGGCGTGGCGACCTCGCCGAGCATATTGCTGTAGCCCGCAATAAGATAAACCACAGCGGCAAGCAGAAAGCTGGGAATAGTGGTCCACAATAAGTGCTGGATATGCTCGAAAAGGGTGGTATCTGCGACAATAGCCGCAAAGTTGGTGGAGTCTGACAACGGCGATATCTTGTCACCGAAGTAAGCGCCAGAAACAACGGCACCTGCCGCTGCTGCCAATGAGACATCCAGCCCGGCGGCAACCCCCATCAGCGCTACGCCAACCGTTCCGGCGGAACCCCAGGAGGTTCCGGTACACACCGATACGACGCTGGTCAAAAAGAACGCGGCGATGAGAATGTATTCGGGGCTGATGAGTTTAAGTCCCCAGTACACCATGTAAGGGATGGTGCCGCTGAACATCCATGTACCAATCAGGCCGCCAACACAGATAAGAATCATGATAACCGGCATTGCTTTGGCGAGTTTATCCACCACCGAATTAATGATGTCTTCCCAGCAATACCCTTGCCACCAGGCCATGCCCGCGGCGACTGCAGCAGAACAAAGCAATAAAGGTTCAATACGTAGCCCCATGATGCCGTAGCCAATAATTAACAGCAGTAGCATGGCTAAAATAGGGATCACTGCCAGTCCAAATGAGAGTGCTTTTTTCTGATTTTGAGAGGCATTCATTCATGAATCTCCAGTCTGTAAGGTCGCTCAAGAGTAGAGAACACTCTTTTGTCTGACTGTGATCGTTCATTGGCCCTCATGTAAGCGATTACATGAGGGCGCTAAATTTGAAGTTGATCACAACTCAGGGGCTTGACGATTTACGCATTGATTTCAGAGAGAGGGGGGAAGAACAGAATCGCGGATCACCAGCTCTGCAGTGAAACTATTCACGCTGGGACGCTGAGTTGCGCCCTTAAAAAGCTGTATCGCCAGCTGCGAAGCGCAGCGAGCCATGCGCTCAACGGGATAATGCATTGTTGTGAGTGCTGGGTAGAGATAGCGGGCCATCACCACATCATCAAATCCAACGATCGAAAGCTGTTGCGGAAGAGTAATTCCCTGCTGATGGAGGATGCGCATAATCCCAGCGGCCATCACATCATTAAACGTCACCGCTGCGGTGAAAGGAATGCCGCAATTAAGCAGCTGATGTGCAGCGCGTTCGCCACCTTCTTCATTAAAGGGCACGCTAATCACCCAATTTTTATCTGGCGTAATACCATATTCAGCCAGCGCCTGGCGATAACCTTCCAGCCGCTCACGGCGATCGATAATCGGTAAGTCACTTGTCACGCAGGCAATACAACGGTGTCCTTGCTCCAGGAGGTGTAGCGTGGCTGTTTTAGCTGCTTGACTATTTTCCAGCCACACGCAGCGATTGGCCATCCCGGCAATATAGCGATTTACGACCACCATGGCAGGAAAATGAGCGGCATATCGCAACAGTTCCTTTTCAGACAGTCTACTGGCATGGACCACAATAGCTTCGCAGCCCTGGTTTATCAGGAAATCGAGTCCTGATTTCTCCATTCCTTCATCGTGACCGCCGCTGCATACCATCAGCCGAAACTGCTGCTGGCGTGATACTTCTTCCACGCCTCGTGCAAGCCTGGCAAAAAAGGGATCGGCAAGATTGCCGGTCAATAACCCGAGCATGTCACCGCTGCGTTTCGCTAATGCAATAGCGGCAGCATTGCGATGATAGTTCAGTTCGCGCATGGCTTTTTCAACACGCTCACGCGTCACGGGTTCAACCCATGCGGTTTGATTAATAACACGTGAAACTGTTGCGGTGGACACTCCCGCTAACTCTGCAACATCTTTTATCGTTGCCATGCTGGCTCTTTACCTTTTTAATTCTTAAGAATTTGCTTATCGCTGGTTTTTTTCCTTATCTTATTCAGGTTGGGGGGATTTGTCACCGATACATCCTCTGAGTATATCTACTCAGAGGCTTATTTTTAGTATTTAATTATTCAATACTATCCTGAGTATTATTATACTTACATGCGATATTCGATCATCCCGCTCTTTTTGGCCACCCAGTCATACAGTCGTTGCCCACGGAGATTGGTTTCATGCGTATGCCAGTATAATCTTGACGCGTGATGTTTTTTGGCTTGTTGTTGGACATGTTCGATAAGTTGTTTACCGATGTGTTGGCCGCGTACATCTTCGCTAACAAATAAATCTTCGAGATAGCAATAGTTTGATTCTGCCCAGGTTGAGCGGTGAAAGAGATAATGAACCAGTCCCACTATTTTCCCATCATATTTTGCAACAGCACAATAAACAGGTTCGCTCGGGGTAAAGAAACGCTCCCACGTTAATTTTGTTACTTCATCTGAAATTATAGTGCGGTAAAATGTTTGATAGTTTATCCATAAAGGAAGCCAGCTGGCGTAGTCTTTTTGTTCTGCACTTTCAATAGTAACGGCATTCATGTTAATCATATATATCCTGATATTTTATACGAGTAATGTGTTAGTATGATGATACTAAGAATTTTATAAACTCTCGTAAAGAGACACTTTCGATATATTGATAGGATCCACTTTAGTATAAAGGTTAATACAATGAAGAAAAACAATGCGCCTTTATTTCAAGGATTTGTTTTAGGAAAAGGTGCGGTTAAGGAGCAGGTTTACCACATCCTCCGCGATCACATCCTCGAAGGGCGATTGCCGCCAGGAACAAAAATGCCGTCAACCAGGGCGTTGTCCGAAATGATGTCAATTTCACGAAACTCAGCGATCGCCGGTTATGACCGGCTATTAGATGAAGGGTATATCCTGACTCGTAAAGGGTCTGGAACGTATGTCTCACATCATATTCCGGATCGGAGTATCAGCAATAGCTATCCAGAGATGGCGTTGGTGGACGTCGTATCGCCTGATGAGCAGGTTCACAGCCGAAATAATCCTGCTCGCGATTTATGGTCAAATGAGTATGAAGGGCGCGGCATGAACCGTCTATTTGCGGTTGGTGTCGGGTGTACGGATCTCTTCCCGCATGGGTTATGGGGAAAGCTACTGCAACGAGTCTGGAGACAATCCCGGCATCAACTGGGAGCCCACACTCATCCTTGCGGGTACCTTCCTTTGAGAAAAGCGGTTTGCCGCTACATTAAAACAACGCGTGGAGTGAACTGTAACGAAGATCAAATAATCATCGTAAATGGTATTCAGCAGGCATTGAACATTACTGCACGAGCATTGCTGTCGGCAGGAAATGAAGTTTGGCTGGACGACCCGGGTTACAAAGGCGCCCGCGGAACCTTCATGTCTGTTGGTGCTATGGTGAGGCCGGTACCGGTAGATAGCGAAGGAATGAACGTCCGCTATGGTATTGATCATTTTCCTGACGCTAAGCTGGCCTATGTCGTCCCGTCGGATCAATATCCATTAAGTGGAACGTTGAGTTTATCCCGGCGTTTTGAGTTGCTGGAATGGGCGAAGTCGAATCAGGCATGGATATTTGAAGATGATTATAATAGTGAGTTCCGTTATGCCGACCGTTCTTTACAAGCTCTGCAAGGATTAGATCAGAATCAACGCGTAATCTATGCCGGAACATTTTCTAAAATGATGTACCCGGAATTCCGTTTAGGTTTTTTAGTTGTTCCGCCGGATTTACAAGAACAGATTATGGTGACCAAATATTATTCCGATCTCGGTACCAGTTATCTTGAACAAGCAGTGATGGCAAATTTTATTGAGGAGGGGCACTATGCCAGTCATGTGCGTCGAATTCGCAAAGCATGCTATGAAAGAAGAACTGCGTTGGTCAATGCTATTCAATGCTATCTTGCTGATAAAATGATTATTCAACCTTCAGACTCAGGCGTTCATATCGTATGTTGGTTGCAAAATGGGATGACTGGGAGTGAAGTTGAAGAGAAAGCCAGATTACTAGGGATGGGAATACTATCACTAAGTCGTTATTACCAGAGCGATGTTTCACGACAGGGAATTTTGATTGGTTTTGCAAATCATCCGGTAGAGGCAATTGTTGATGGGATTCGCCGTCTGGCTCAGGTTATTTAACTTATAATTTATTCAGCTCTAAGCATTAATGCAGTAAATACGTTTCTTTTGCTACGTGTAAAAATATTGCGCCTGTTTTTTGTACAGATAAATAGTGTGGATCTGTTAAAAACACGCATTGTGGTTCTTTTGGACTGCCCAGTTTGATCATACTCTGCGCTGGTTTAGCCCTGTTTTGTAAGAGGTATGGATATGTCGGGCATCTTTAATCAATTTCATCAACCCGTTGGTATGACTTTGTCTGACTGGAAAGGCGCACCCTTTCCACAGGCTCAGCAAATTACAGGTCGCTATTGTAAGCTTGAACGTATTAACGCCGAACGCCATGCAAAAGAGTTGTATGAAGCGTACTGCGAAGCAAGCGATTGTCGTGACTGGACATATCTGGCGGTCGGGCCTTTTGAGACCTTCGATACCTTCCTGGATTATGTAAAAAAGATGGAAGAACAGACCGATCCGATGCATTTTGCTGTGATCGATTTAACCAGTATGAAAACTGTTGGTACGTTTGCACTGATGCGGATTGATCCCTCAAATGGCGTGATCGAGGTTGGCCATGTTTCCTACTCCGTACGCATGAAACGTTCGCGAATCTCAACAGAAGTCATCTCATTGCTTTTAAAGTACGTTTTTGAGGATCTGGGCTATCGCCGTTTTGAATGGAAATGCGATGCTCTCAATGCTCCTTCCCGTGAGGCGGCGGAGCGCTTTGGCTTCAGTTTTGAAGGCATATTTCGTCAGGCTGTCGTCACGCGGGGGCGTAATCGAGATACCGCATGGTACTCAATCATTGACGGTGAGTACCCGTCACTTCGACCGGCCTACGATATGTGGCTCGATGAGCGTAATTTCGATAATCAGGGACGGCAGATTAGGCGTCTTGACGAGCTGATGGAAAGGGGATAAAAAAGCTCCCCGAATAAACCGGGGAGCCAGAAAGCGTAGCGCCCGTGTAGAATTATCTCTGCCGCGACTCAAGCCAGACCAGCGCCAGCGTGGAGAGTCCGCACATCAGCAGAATGCCGACAAACCAAAACAGATACCACATCGTACAGTCCTCCTTAATAAAGTTCGTGGTTGTGGCGGCGGATCGTTTCTACATTGATGCGCCCGAGCATTTTGTAATAACTCCACACGGTATAAAGCAGAACGATCGGTAGAAAAATCAGCACAATAACCAGCATGATACTGAGTGTCATCTGGCTGGAGGTGCTGTCCCACACCGTCAGGCTGGAGAGCGGATACGCGCTTGAAGGCATCACAAACGGAAACAGGGTGATTCCAGCGGTGAAGATCACGCAGGCCTGGCCCAGTGAAGCAAACAAAAATCCCCATACGGCCCGACGTTGTCCGCAGGCATAGATCGCGAGCATCGGGAAAATCATGCCAAGCAGCGGAATAATTAACAGCAGTGGTGACTGATAAAAGTGCGCCATCCACGCGCCCGGCGAGGTAGTTACTGCTTTTAATAGCGGGTTGGAAGGACCATTAGGATCCTGGCTTAGCAACACATAGCCATCGATCCCCGTCCATAGCCAGTAACCGGCTAACAGAAAGCAGAGCACGACCAGCATCGCGCTGCGGCGGGTAGCAGACAGCGCACGTTGGTGAAGAATGCCGTCGGTCTTCAACTGGAGCCACACGCCCCCTTGCAGAATAACCAGCATCAGGCTTAATGCGCCGCACAGCAGGGCAAAGGGTGAGAGTAACTGCCAGAAGGTGCCCAGGTATTGCACATGAAGCTGTGGAGTGAAGATAAAAGGCACGCCCAAAAAAAGGTTGCCGAACGCGACGCCGAAGATAACTGGAGGGACCAGACTGCCAATCACCAACCCGGTGTCCCACATGGCGCGCCAGCGTGCATTGGCTATTTTTCCACGATAATCAAAGGCCAACGGGCGAAAGAAAAGGGCGCACAGCACCAGAATCATCGCCACATAAAACCCTGAAAATGCCGCGGCATAGACCCGTGGCCAGGCCGCGAATAATGCACCGCCCGCCAGAATGAGCCACACCTGGTTACCTTCCCAGTGCGCTCCGACGCTATTGATTAGTACCCGACGCTCATCATCGTTACGCGCGATCAGCGGCAACAGGCAGCCAACCCCCATATCAAACCCGTCGGTGACCATAAATGCCACCAGGATGATGCCAATCAGCAGCCACCAGATGAGCCGCAACGTTTCATAATCCAACATGATTATCTCCTTTATCCCTGTTGTTGCGCTGGTTGTTGGTTATGCATTGCATCCGGGCCAAGGCGCGCGTATTTCTGCATCAGGTAGACTTCGGCAATTAAAAACAAGGTGTAAAGCGTGAGAATTAGCCCCATGGAGAAGGCCAGTTGGCCTGCGCTTAACGCGGAGTGGGCGTACCAGGTCGGCAAAATATCCTGAATCGCCCACGGCTGGCGGCCAAACTCCGTCATAAACCAGCCCGCTTCAATGGCAATCCACGGTAGCGGCAAGCTCCACAGTGTCATGTGCAGTACCCAGCGATGCTGGTCGATACGCCAGCGTAAGGTCTGTATCAGAGCAATCGCCATCACCAGCAGCAGAAGTGAACCGCATGCAATCATGATGCGAAAACTCCAGAATACCGGTGCTACTTGCGGGATCGCACCGCGTTGCGCGGCCTGATATTGCTCCGGAGTGACATGGTTCATATCAGGCGCGTAGTTCGCCAGCAGGATGCCGTAACCCAGATCTTTCTCCACAGCGTGAAAAGCGTTCAGTACCTGAGGCGTGCGGTTACCTTTGGCGATTTCCTGCATCAGCAGCCACGCTTCCCGACCTCGTTGCAGGCGGGGGAGAGCATCCTCCATCAGATTTTTCAGCCCCGGAACCGGCGTGTCTAAAGAGTGCGTGGCCAGGATGCCCAGCAGAGCCGGTATCTTCACAGCAAAGGCGTTACGTTCTTGCTCCTGCTGCGGCCAGGCGATGACATGAAAGGGCGCGGGTGCCGGTTCGGTTTGCCATTCGCCTTCCATTGCCGCCAGCTTTACCGGCTGGCGTTGGGCAACCTCATAGGCTGAGCTATCACCCAGTTGTAGAGTGCCGAGGATAGCCAGTGTGCCAAAAATGGAACCCACCGCGAAGGAACGCCGGGCGAACTCGCAATTGCGACCGCGCAGCAGATACCAGGCGCTGATGGACATCACAAACATGGCGCCGGTGACATAACCGGACATCACGGTATGCACAAATTTCACCTGGCTGATGGGGTTAAAGACCAGCTCGCTAAAGCTGCTCATCTCCATACGCAGGGTATCAATATTAAAGTGAGCGCCGGTTGGATATTGCATCCAGCCGTTGGCGTTGAGGATCCACAGGGCCGAGATATTGGAACCAAACGCGACCAGCCAGGTGACCATCAGGTGTTGGTATTTGGTTAAGCGCTGCCAGCCGAAGAAGAACAGACCAACAAACGTGGATTCGAGGAAGAAGGCCAGCAGGGCTTCCATTGCCAGAGGCGCGCCAAAAATATCGCCCACATAGTTAGAATAGAGCGACCAGTTAGTACCGAACTGAAACTCCATGGTCAGGCCGGTTGCCACGCCGAGCGCAAAGTTAATCCCGAATAACTTGCCCCAGAAACGCGTCATGTCGCGGTAGACTGTTTTGCCCGTCACCACATAAATGGTTTCCATGATGGCCAGCATAAAAATTAGCCCCAGCGTCAGGGGAACAAACAGAAAATGGTACAGCGCGGTCAGCGCAAACTGCCAACGCGATAAGTCAATGACGTCCCACATGCGAACTCCATCAGGCATTAGAGAGTGAATAGATAAGGAAGAAAACGCCAGACCCGCAGCATAAAAGCATGCGGGCCGGGAGAGAGGGTCAGGCCGGTGGACCGGATGCCAGCCAGCCGCAGACTTCATCCAGACGCTGGAGCGAGTCGCGAAGATCTTCCGGCGCAGCCTGCACCAGTTCCGGTAATGGACAGATCTCATAACTTTCGAGCAGAAGCCCTTTCAGGGTATCCAGACAGCGCACATGCCAGACATGGCGCAGCGCCGTGGCGTCGATTTGGCTCTCACCGTAGCCGATAGTGCGGATCTGGATGTGTCCTTCGCCACATAACCGAGCAAGAAACAGGCGATCCGCATCGCTAATCGGCAGTTGGGTGAGGTTAATGCTATGGGGTTGCAAGGCCGGATCGCGCACGTGCGCCAGCAGTTCCTGAGCCAGCGTCAGGCCATTCATTAGCCCGTCCACCGGCGGGGGCAACAGGCTGTCGTCCGGCAGTGTATTGAACGTTGCCGCCAGCCACAGTGCACGCGGCGCGCTGCCTGCTTCCAGATGCTCCTCCCACTGTCCCTTGTCATTCTGACAACGCACCCGCCAGATGCCGCAGAAAATCGACTCCTGGATCTCGCACGCTCTGCCGTCAGCATGCTGGATGCGCACTGAAACTTCGCCTTCGCCGAGCAGCGTATTCAAAAACGTGAGATCGTCTGCGTTGAGCGCGGATAAATCCCATCCCAGCACGTCCTGTTTGGCGGGTATGCGCCTCCTGAGCTGCTGGCGCACATCGGCTAACAATGCCATCACCGCCGGACTGTGCGGACAGTTTTCCAGTGATGCCATGCTGGGGTCGCTGTTGACCTGGCAAGTGAGGGGTAAGGGATTCATGCTGAAGCTGTCATCGTCCGGCTGCGTTCCCGGCCCCAGCAGATGAAAAAAAGTGTCGCTCATCGTTCAGACTCCGGCGGCGTGCGTGGTTCAACTAAGGGGCGCATCAGGTTGAGCAGATCGGCCCACGGGTGGATGCCGCTGAGAATGCCGCGCAGCTCACCTTGGGTAAATACCAGGGTAGCCGGGAAGCGGAATACGCCAAAACGATCGCCAATCGCCTCGCTATGCTCGAGATCCGCCATGGCGATGTGCCAGTCAAACTGGGGAAACTCGCGGAGCAACTCGGCAATCATCACTGGATTATCGCTGACTTCCGGTGTACGGCGGGGATCGCTACTGAGTAACACCACACCGTCGCGAACGTGGGTTATCCAGTCATCCAGTTCGGGCGCGGTTAGCGGCTGCCAGCCCCTGGCCAGCATACGTTGCCATAGAGCAGGAAAAGGATTGTCATTCAACATGTTGCTTATCTCTCCAGCGTTACGCGATACTGGCGAATATGCACGCCTTCATAGTTTTCCATCGACAGGCATTCATAGTTCAGGCAACGCGTTTCATCGTTGGTCTGTGGCACAATCCCCCACGCAGCCAGTTGCGTAAGTGCGGCCTGCTCCGCCACCGGAAGCTGAGCACGCGCGATGTCGGTCAGGCTGCCGCCATAGTCGTCCAGCTGTACCGGTTGAAGTCCTACAAGGGCGATGTGCGGGGGCAGATGGCCGCGAATGTCCGCCAGCGCCAGCACTTCGGAGAAACTGTTCTGATGCAGACTCATTTTTTTGGCGCTGAGGTAACTGGGGACTTTTTCACCGGCGTAGGTTTGCAGGGTGCCCGGCGCGAGACCGTAGTCGATGGCGTCCAGCAACAGCAGATGACTGGCCTGCTCAACGTAGCCCAGCAGATTCAGCCCCTGCGTGCCGCCGTCGACGATCTCAACGTATTCCGGCCAGTGATAATGGGCGTACAGGCGTTCGGCGACGCGAATGCCAAAGCCTTCATCTGCCCACAGCAGGTTGCCTAGACCCATCACGATGACGTGTGGTTCGCTCATGACGCCTCCTTGTCGTGCTGACCTTTGGGAAATTTGTGGCTACGGTAGCCATTGACCATGGTGGAGATGACGGTATCGTCAGACATGATGTCCTCACGAATCGCCATATACACATGGCCTACGATGAAGGCGGCGATGAACCACATCCCCAACCGATGCCAGCTGTGGATATCGAGAGAGTTCCCACCGGTCCAGTAGAAAAACTCCGTCACATAGCGGAAAGGGGTAAAAATGGCGTATTGGCTATGTTCGCTGTATAAGGCAAAACCGGTCAGGATCATAAAAACGGAAAGCAGGAAATAACCGAACATCGCCGCCTGCGCGATGGGGTTATGACCGATATCATCTCCCGGTTTTTTTTCCAGAAACAGATACCAGCGCACCACCGAAAACGCGCCTCGCCACCAGCTGCGCCGCCAGACCGGCACGATAAACAACTCGCGTGAATAGCGGTTACCGACAAAGGCCCAGTAAATGCGCATCAGCAGGATCACCGTGAATACCATGGCGGCGGAGAAATGTATCAGCCGGATGTCGCCCATATAGAACAGATAAGTGGCCTCACCGCTGACCGACGGCAGCGGTCGACCAATGAAGTATCCGGTCACCATCAACACCAACATGCAGCCCACCGTCAGCCAGTGCCACAAGCGTACAGGCGCTTCAAACACATAGTGGCTGATAGCGGTATCACGCGCCTCCCCGACGCGTGGGGATGTTTTTCCAGTCATCGTTCCGTTCCTTAACGCTTAGCGAACCTGGACGGCGATAAGTTCGCTGCCGTCGTCGCCGAGTACGTGGGTTGAACATGCCAGGCAGGGGTCGAAGCTGTGCAAGGTGCGCAGGATCTCCAGCGGTTGATCCGGTATCGCCATTTGGGTGCCCATCAGCGCCGCCTCGTAAGCACCAATTTGTCCCTTCGGATCGCGCGGGCTGGCATTCCAGGTGGTCGGCACCACACACTGATAGAGATCGATTTTCCCGTCGCGAATCGATGCCCAGTGACCTAACGCGCCGCGCGGTGCTTCGGTAAAGCCGATCCCGCGACACTGCTGCGGCCAGCTTTCAGGCTCCCATTTTTCGGTGTTTGCGGTCGCCAGATTGCCGTTTTTCAGGTTGGTCATTAGCTTGTCGAAGAAATATTGCAGTTTGCTCACGGCCCACTGGGCTTCGTGCGCGCGGCACAGAATACGCCCCAGCGTCGACTGCATACCCGAAAGCGGCAGCTTGAGGGCAGACATCATGCTATCGACGGATTCAATCGTGGCGGCATCCCCTTTGTGATAGGCAATCAGCGTGCGCGCCAGTGGTCCAACTTCCATGGCGTGTCCGCGCCAGCGCGGGGCTTTAATCCACGAATAGCGTTCCTGTTCGTTGAGCTGTTTGATATCAATATCGCTGCCTTTGACATCGCCCGGGTTATACCAGGGTTCAGTAATCCCTTCGAACGGGTGACGACCTAATTGATCGTCCGGATAACGGTACCAGGCATGATCGACAAACTCCTGAATTTGTTGCTGATCGGCCAGATCCACTGGCAGCACGTTTTTAAAATCACCGTTAATCACCGCACCGCCTGGCATCAACAGGCTCTTCGCGCTGAAGTCATTGGCAATATCCGGGAACGCGCCGTAGCTCAAGACGCACTTATCAGAAAGCCCGGTGCCAATCTGGCTCCAGGACTTATTGAACTGGCCGATAGCCAGCGCGTCAGGCACCATGACGTTGTTGATGAAATCAGTGGTGCGGGTGATGATCGACTGCACCAGGTTCAGGCGTTCCATATCGACTGCGCCAACCGCGCCGCGCTGATCGATATTAATCGCGCACGGCATACCGCCGACAATCCAGTTAGGATGCGGGTTCTTACCGCCAAACACCGTATGGATTTTGATGATCTCGCGCTGAAAATCGAGTGCTTCCAGATAATGGGCAAAGCCCATCAGGTTAGCCTCAGGCGACAGTTTGTACTGCGGGTGACCCCAATAACCGTTGCGGAAAATCCCCAGTTGACCGCCGTCGACAAATTTCTTCAGGCGATTTTGGACGTCAAAAAAGTAGCCAGGGGAGGACTTCGGCCAGGCAGAAAGGCTTTGCGCCAGCTGTGATGTGGCGCGCGGATCTGCTTTCAGGGCATTCAGCACGTCAATCCAATCCATTCCGGCTAACTGGTAAAAGTGCACCAGATGGTCGTGGCACCACAGCGTCGCCAGCATAATATTGCGAATGATGTTGGCGTTGTCGGGCACCTTGATGCCAATGGCATCTTCAATGGCATACACCGATGCCAGGGCATGTACGCCGGTGCATACTCCGCAAATCCGTTCAACAAACGCCCAGGCATCGCGCGGGTCACGCCCCTGTAGAATGATCTCCAGCCCGCGGAACATGGTGCCGCAGGAAACCGCGTTGGTGATGATATTCTGCTCATCAATGTTCACTTCACAACGCATATGGCCTTCAATGCGGGTTATGGGGTCCACAACCAGGCGGCGACCCGCATTGTTTAACGTATATCCCTGGGTTTGATACGAGTTGCTCATGCCTGGTTATCCTCTTTGTCCGGCTGCGGTTGTTCGGCTTTAGTTAACTGCTGTTTGTGGCGGTTATGTTGATTGACGGCGCTGGCGACTGCGTGGACGCCGACGCCAGCCGCCACTACGCCAAGCGCGGTGAGGCCCACGGTGTCAGCGGTAGAATGCGTTCCCATCTGTGGAATATCGACCACGCGGCTGTAGAACGAACCGCGATCCCAGAAGCCGTTCTCCGAACATCCCAGACAACCGTGGCCGGACTGAATGGGGAAGGAAACACCGCCATTCCAGCGGGTGGTGGAACAGGCGTTATAGGTGGTTGGCCCCTTGCAGCCCATTTTGTACAGGCAATAGCCTTTGCGGGCAGCGTCATCGTCCCAACTTTCAACGAACTCCCCGGCGTCAAAGTGGGCGCGGCGGTAGCATTTGTCATGAATACGCTGACCATAAAACATCAGCGGACGCCCCAGACGATCGAGTTCCGGCAGCCTTCCAAAGGTCACCATGTAGGTAATGATGGCGCTCATGACGTCTGGAATCGGCGGGCAACCGGGCACTTTCACGATCGGCTTATCGGTAATCACTTTATCGATCGGTGTTGCCTGAGTTGGGTTAGGCCGGGCAGCCTGCACGCAGCCCCAGGAGGCGCAGGTGCCCCAGGCGATAATCGCGCTGGCACCGGCGGCGGCTCTTTTAAGCTTTTCAATAAACGGTCGCCCGCCACTAATGCAGAACATCCCTTGTTCTCCCAGCGGAGGATTACCTTCGACGGCCAGAATGTATCGGCCGTGGTAGCGGCTTAGAATGTCTTCAAAGACCTCTTCGGCCTGTGTTCCGGCGGCGGCCATCAGTGTGTCGTCGTAATCAAGGGAAATCAGAGAGAGGATGACGTCTTTGGCGAGTGGGTGAGAGGAGCGGATAAATGATTCGGTACAGCAGGTGCATTCCAGACCGTGGATCCAGACGACCGGGATCCGGGGTTTGTTTTCCAGCGCCCAGGCGATTCTGGGCGTCATTCCGGCTCCCAACCCTAGCGATGTTGCCGCGAGGCTACAATATTTAAGAAAACTGCGCCTGCTCACGCCCTTGCGGCGCATCGCCTGATAAAAGGTCTCCTCGTTATTCGTATTCATAACACGCGTTTCTTCCCCCGTTGAGTTCTGGCGCACGCCGCCAGCGATAATCTAAAAAAGCCTATCCGATTAGCGGGGAGAAACAATGCAAAGTGTGTGGTTATGTCCTATTGCGATATTTTCGTGCCTGTTATCTGTTTTTCGCTTATTCGGCAATAAAAAAACGCACAGGGGGGACCGCCCTGTGCGTCGGGTTTATCGCGGAAGAACTTAAACCCCAAGGCGATCGCGTAAGCTGTAATAGGCCGCGCCCATGGCGGTAAACGGAATGCGCAGGCTGCGGCCTCCCGGGAACGGGTAATGCGGCAGTTTGGCGAAAGCGTCAAAACGCTCGGCATCCCCGCGCAGCAGTTCCGAAATCAGCCGTCCTGCCAGGTGGGTACAAGTCACGCCGTGGCCGCTGTAGCCCTGCATATAGTAAATGTTGGTATCAAGACGGCCGAACTGCGGCATGCGCGACAGCGTTAACAGGAAATTACCGGTCCAGCGGTAATCAATTTTTACCCCCTGCAATTGCGGGAAGGTCTTCAGCAGTTTCGGCATCACCAGACGCTCAATATCGTCCGGATCGCGAGCGCCGTAGACTACACCGCCGCCGTACAGCAGGCGGTTATCGCCGGTCAGACGGTAGTAATCCAGCAGGTAGTTACAATCTTCAACGCAGTAGTTTTTCGGGATCAGCGAGCGCGCCATCTCCGCCGACAGCGGTTCGGTGGTTAACACCTGCGTGCCACACGGCATGCTGCTTTTTGCCAGCGCAGGTTCCAGTTTGTCGCCGAGGTAGGCGTTGCCCGCGACAATCACAAAACGTGCCGTAACCTGACCTTTTTCGGTGCTGACCACCGCCGGGGTGGTGTGCTGAATACGCGTCACAGGCGATTGTTCGAAGACGCGCCCGCCGTTCAGACGAATGGCGTTAGCCTCGCCAATCGCCAGGTTTAGCGGATGAATATGACCACCGCTGTGGTCGAGTAGCGCGCCGACATAACGATCGCTGCTGACTTCGCGGCGAATTTCGCTGCTATCCAACAGTTCAAGCTGCGTATTGCCGTAGCGTTCCCAGTTCGATTTCTGCTCCTCCAGCGTTTCCATCTGTTTGTGGTTCAGGGCCACAAACAGCCCGCCAGGACGATAGTCGCAGTCGATCTGATAACGTTTGATACGTTCGCGAATGATATTGCCGCCTTCAAACATCATACTGCCAAGCATTTTAGCGGCGTCCGGGCCGTAGGTGCGTTCAATGACGTCGATATCGCGACTGTAGGAGTTCACCAACTGACCACCGTTGCGCCCGCTGGCTCCGAAGCCAATTCGTGCGGATTCCAGTAGCACCACGTCGTAACCCATCTCTGATAAATGCAGGGCGGAGGAGAGTCCTGTATAACCACCGCCCACGACGCAAACATCACAGCTTACCGATTCGCTAAGGGTCGGGAACGGTTCGTATTGATTGGCGCTTGCGGCGTAATAACTGCTGGTATGTTCAGTCATGATTAAGACTCCAGGGAGATCCAGATGGTTTTTAATTCGCTAAATTTTTCCAGCGCATGCAGGGATTTATCGCGTCCGTTACCGCTTTGTTTATAGCCGCCGAATGGCACGGTCATATCACCGTCGTTGTAGTTATTCACGAAGACCGAACCGGCCTTCAGGCGGCGACTCATGCTGTGCGCGCGCAACAAATCGCGGGTCCAGACCGCGGCGCCCAGACCGTAGTCGCTGTCGTTGGCCAGCGCCAGAGCTTCGGCTTCACTGCTAAAACGAGTGATGACCAGTACCGGGCCGAAGATCTCATCGCGGCTGACGTGGGCTTGCGGCGCGGTGTCGACAAAAATAGTCGGGCCGATGGCCGCCGGGTGTACGTGGCTGCGGCCATCCAGCGCCAGCGTGCCTTGCGCTTCACCGTCGCGAATAAAACTGTGAACGGTGTCGGCATGCGTGTTGTCGATAAGCGTGCCCATCGTTGTTTCCGGATCCAGCGGGTTGCCCGGCTGCCAGTTTTTCGCCTGCTCTTTTAAAAGCGCGATAAACTCGTCGGCAATACTTTCTTCCAGCAGCAGACGTGTACCGGCGATACAAACCTGGCCCTGATTATAGAAAATACCTGCCGCTGCATTAGCGGCGGCTTTCGGCAGATCCGGGCAGTCGGCAAATACGATGTTGGCACTTTTACCGCCGGCCTCCAGCCAGACGCGTTTCATGTTGCTGTCGCCAGCATCTTTGAGCAGTTGCTTGCCGGTGCGGGTCGAGCCGGTAAAGGTGATCACATCAACATCCGGATGCAGCGACAGTGCCTGGCCCGCTTCGTGACCGTACCCGCTCACAACGCTGAGCACGCCATCGGGCAAACCTGCTTTTTTAGCCAGTGCGGCCAGGCGAATCGCGGTCAGCGGTGATTTTTCGGAAGGCTTGAGGATCACGCTGTTACCCGCAGCCAGAGCCGGGCCGAGCTTCCAGCATGCCAGCAGCAGGGGAAAATTCCATGGCACGATGGCCGCAATCACGCCCACCGGTTCGCGGACAATCAGCGCTAAATCGTTCACCGAGGTAGTGGCAACTTCACCATAGACTTTATCTATCGCCTCGGCGTACCAACGGATGGCGCGTGCCGCGCCGGGAATATCATCACGCAGGCTATGGCGAATCGGTTTACCGGTGTCGAGCGTTTCCAGTAGCGCCAGCTCCTCGTGATGCTGCTCCATTAAATCGGCGAGTTTGTGCAGCACCGCTTTGCGCTCTGCGGGTGATGCCTGCGACCAGTCCCCGCGTTCAAACACGGTGCGGGCTGCGGTGACCGCGCGGTCAACATCCGCTTTTTTGCCGCGGGCGACTTTGGCGAGCGGGCGTTGTCCTGCCGGATCCTGGGTAATAAAGGTTTCGTTATCGGCGGCGGCACAATATTCGCCGTTAATAAATAAACGGGTTTCCGGTGAATAATGGCTGGCTTTCTCACGCCAATATTTAAGATTCTGAAAGTTCATAGCTACTCCTTTTATATCAATAAGATAAAGTTCGTTGCTGATCTTTTTCAGGCAAAATCAGGCTGCACGATACCCCAGGGATGTACCCTGTTAATGCGCGTTATTTAAGAAGGCCTGAGAAACTCAGGCCGTTACTGATTAGAACGTGGTGGGAGTGTGGGCACTGATGATGCGGCAGATCCCCGCCGAGGTGTTGCTGAAGCTGTGTGGTATGCCGGTGTTAATGGCATAGCTTTGCCCTGCAACAAGAGGATACGTTTGACCGTTGATGGTCAGTATCACTTCACCTTCCAGTATTGTGCCAATCTCTTCACCCTGATGTTTAATTCTCTCCCCGGTTGTCGTGCCTGGCTGATAGGTTTCAAACATCATTGCCAGCGTACGATTCGGATTTCCGTTGTGTACCAGCTTCATGGATACTCCCTGACTCCCGATCTCAATCAAATCATCCTGATTGATAACCACCTGCGGTTCGTCAGGCTTTTCCGGTTCCGCGAAGAACTCGGAGAGCGACAGCCCATATACTTTCAATAGCTTTTGCAGCGTACTGATGGCAGGACTGACTTTATCCTGCTCTATGGTGCTGATGGCGCTATGCGTTAACCCAGACAGTTCGGCGGCACGACGCTGCGAAAGACCCAATTGCTGGCGGATCTCTGACAAACGTTTACCCGGCGCCAGGCCGTCATCGCTCATAATTGCATTTCCTTAACTGTAGTGGTCAGAGTCGCTGTTTTTCAGCGAGGTGGTTCTGACAAGCGGTGATAAAACCTTCAAGTAACAAACGCGACAGGGCGTATTCGCTACTGTTCCATTCCGGGTGCCACTGCACGCCGAGCGCGAAAGGATGGTCATGGACGCTGGCCGCTTCCACTAATCCATCCTGCGAGCGTGCTTCCACGCGCAGCTGCGGGCCAAGGGTTTTTGCGCCCTGACCATGCAAGGAGTTAACCCAAAACGTGCTGCAACCTGGTATTAACTGAGATAGCAATCCTCCCTGTTGAACCTGGACTTCATGAGATGGCGCATATTGCTGCTCCACCGGGAGTTCCGCATCTTCACGATGTTCCAGGAACTGTGAGTGATCGCACAGGCGACGATACAGAGTCCCGCCAGTGGCGACAACTATTTCCTGTAAGCCCCGGCAGATGGCGAAAATGGGAATGCGCCTTTCGAGCCCGGCGGTAATTAGCGCCATGCTCAGAAGATCACGCCCGGGATCGGCGTCAGACTCATCGCCATTTTCACCATAGAGGTGCGGCTGCACATTGCTTGGGCTTCCTGGCAGGAAGATACCATCCAGTTTCGGTAACAGCGCGTTCAGCAATTCGGGTTCCGCGAGCGCATGGGGCAGCGCTATCGGTAATCCACCGGCATTTAATACCGCATTCAGGTACTTTTCTTGCAGAGTCTGGGTCTCATGACCCTTAAGCCTGTTCCTACACATCACTACACCAATAACTGGCTTGTCAAATATATTGCCCATGATCGACCTCACGTTTTGGAATAAATTATTGCCAAACGGTTCCTTGTTGTGCAATTCCGTTCATTATTTTCTCAATCTAGCAGCGGAATAACCTTCTAGCAAACTTAATTTAACATTTGACAAACAATTTGTTTGCATCCAGAGTCGAATGGTGGACATTATATTTAACAGTCAAATCACAGAGCAGCTTACCAGGCCAACGGCGGTGAATCATGGAAACCAATATCGTAGAAGTTGAGAATTTTGTTCAGCATTCTGAAGAGAGACGAAGTAGCGCGTTTGCGCGCGAAGTTAAGCAGTATCTGGAACGCTATCCTAATACGCAGTATGTGGATGTGCTGTTAACCGACCTTAATGGTTGTTTTCGCGGTAAGCGCCTCCCGGTTGCTGGATTGCATAAGTTAGAGAAAGGTTGCTATTTCCCGGCATCTGTTTTCGCGATGGATATTCTTGGCAATGTGGTCGAAGAGGCGGGATTAGGCCAGGAGCTTGGCGAACCGGATCGGACTTGTGTACCGGTGGCAGGCACGTTAACCCCTTCGGCCGCCGATCCTGAATTTATTGCACAGATGATGCTGACGATGCTGGATGAAGATGGCGCTCCCTTTGACGTTGAGCCGCGGAACGTACTGAACCGACTCTGGCAGAAACTTCGCCAGCGCGGTCTGTTCCCCGTCGTAGCGGTAGAGCTGGAGTTCTATTTACTCGATCGTAAGCGCGATCCCGAAGGTTATCTGCAGCCGCCGTGCGCGCCGGGTACGGACGATCGCAATACCCAAAGTCAGGTTTACTCGGTTGATAACCTGAACCATTTTGCTGATGTGTTAAACGATATCGATGAACTGGCCCGTTTACAGCTGATCCCGGCTGACGGCGCAGTGGCTGAAGCCTCCCCTGGGCAGTTTGAAATCAACCTCTACCATACCGATAACGTGCTCGACGCCTGCGATGACGCGCTGGCGTTGAAACGTCTGGTACGGCTGGTGGCGGAGAAACATAAGATGCATGCCACGTTTATGGCAAAGCCTTATGAGGAGCATGCCGGTAGCGGGATGCATATCCACATCAGCGTCATGAATAACAAAGGCGAGAACGTGCTGGCCGATGCGAATGGCGATGATTCCATGTTACTTAAGCGTGCGCTTGCCGGGATGATTGATCTGATGCCCGCATCAATGGCGCTGCTGGCGCCGAATGTGAACTCCTATCGCCGCTTCCAGCCGGGTATGTATGTGCCGACTCAGGCTTCCTGGGGGCATAACAACCGTACGGTGGCGCTGCGTATTCCCTGCGGCGATCGTGATAACCATCGGGTTGAATATCGCGTGGCAGGGGCGGATGCCAACCCGTATCTGGTGATGTCGACCATCCTGGCGGGGATCCTTCACGGTCTGGATAACGATCTGCCGCTGCAGGAAGAGGTGGAAGGCAACGGACTGGAGCAGGAAGGGCTACCGTTTCCTATCCGCCAGAGCGATGCGCTGTGGGAGTTTATGCAAAACGACAGTCTGCGTGAATTATTGGGTGAGCGTTTTAGCCACGTGTATCACGCCTGTAAAAACGATGAATTAATCCAGTTTGAACGTCTTATCACCGACACTGAAATTGAGTGGATGTTGAAAAACGCCTGACAGTCGTACAGGTCATTTAAAAAGAAGTCGCATCATGCGGGCTGAGCGGAGCCAGCCCGTCAAAATTGCAGGAATACCTGCCATTTCCCGGATGTCGCGTAATGGAGCGCGGGCGACAACGGGTCTTCAGATAACCGACAGAGTTTGTGACGAGGAAATGTGATGATGCCAATGTTTAAAAACCAGCCCCGCGTGAGCATCCATGGCTCCCGCAGTAAGTACGGGCCGCATCTGTGCCGTGCAACATTGACGCCTTTCTTATGGCTTTCTACCCCGATACGACCCAGGTCTGCTGTTCCCACATTTCGAACGCAGATCTGGGCTCGTCGCGGGGAGGAAAGCTATGTCGACTAATTCTTCTGTGGATCTTGCAGCCCAGCCGGGCAAAGCACAGCTGCGTAAATCTCTCAAGCTGTGGCAGGTAGTGGTGATGGGGCTGGCCTATCTCACGCCGATGACAGTGTTTGACACCTTTGGCATTGTTTCGGGTATCAGCAATGGCCATGTTCCAGCCTCCTACCTGCTGGCCCTGGCGGGCGTACTGTTTACCGCCATCAGTTACGGAAAGCTGGTGCGCCAGTTTCCGCAGGCCGGTTCGGCCTATACCTATGCGCAAAAAGCGATTAATCCGCATGTGGGGTTTATGGTCGGCTGGTCTTCACTGCTTGACTACCTTTTCCTGCCGATGATTAACGTACTATTGGCGAAAATTTACCTTTCCGCGCTATTCCCGGGGGTTGCGCCATGGATTTGGGTAGTGCTGTTTGTGGCGATCCTTACCGCGGCCAATTTGAAAAGCGTTAACCTGGTGGCGAACTTCAATGCCCTGTTTGTCCTGGTGCAGGTGGCGATTATCGTGGTGTTTATTTTCCTCGTGGTGCAGGGGCTGCACAAAGGCGAAGGGGTCGGGACCGTCTGGTCGTTGCAACCGTTTATCAGTCAGAATGCGCATTTGATTCCGATTATCACCGGGGCGACCATTGTCTGCTTCTCGTTTCTCGGTTTTGACGCGGTAACGACCCTCTCTGAAGAGACGCCAGATGCTGCGCGCACCATTCCAAAAGCCATTTTTCTTACCGCGCTGTACGGTGGACTGATCTTCATTGCCGCCTCGTTCTTTATGCAACTGTTCTTTCCGGACATTAGCAGATTCAAAGACCCGGATGCGGCGCTGCCGGAGATTGCGCTGTACGTCGGCGGCAAGTTGTTCCAGTCTATTTTTCTGTGCACCACCTTTGTGAATACGCTGGCGTCAGGTCTGGCGTCGCATGCCAGCGTTTCGCGCCTGCTGTACGTGATGGGCCGCGATAACGTCTTCCCGGAGAAATACTTTGGTTATGTCCATCCCAAATGGCGTACTCCCGCGTTGAACGTCATCATGGTCGGGATTGTGGCGCTGTCGGCCCTGTTTTTTGATCTGGTGACCGCCACGGCGCTGATTAACTTTGGCGCGCTGGTGGCCTTTACCTTCGTTAATCTGTCCGTGTTTAACCACTTCTGGCGTCGTGAAGGACGTAAGCATACCTGGCAGGAAAAGTTGCACTATCTGGTATTGCCAATGGTCGGTGCCGCCACGGTAGCCGTACTGTGGGTGAATCTGGAAGTGACATCGCTGACGCTGGGACTGGTATGGGCCGGCGTTGGGCTGGTGTATCTCGCGTACCTGACCGGACGCTTTCGTAAACCGCCTCCGCAGTTTGACGCCGCGAAATCTGAGCGCGCATGGGAGTGATGGAAACGGAATCGGCAGAGATCTGGTAATGACGATTAATATTTAGCAGTGGCCAGATTTACACCATCGGATGTGAAAGTCGGCCGTAGCTTTCGGCTAGTCAAATGAAAACGGTATGCCACGGTGGAAAGTCGTGGCATACCTGCTTAGCGGTGTTGTTTACTGAACCGCAAGTCGATTTTTTTCCCTGATGCGATTGATCAATTCCATTTGCTCGTGGGTTGCCCTTACCAACAAACCGTCCAGAACGGCATCGTTATATTGTTCACTTGAATAGGTTAATTCAAATAACCCCATCTTAATGATAATATCGCGAACCGCTTCATTTGGATCGTTAGCAAGTCTCAGTCGGATTTTCTGGCTGCTTCGTGGAGCAAGGAGCCCACTAAACAGGCACCGAGCCAAATCGCTTCGAATCGTGACATCAGGATCATTTGCCAGTTGCTCTTGCACCAGAAGAGAGAGCGGATTCATGCGATCTGATTCTTCAATCAACTTTCTTTTAACGCTGTTATCTATATCCTTTGCTAACAATATCTGGACCTCTGGCGTTAACCTTTTATTTTTCGCCAATGCGAGCCTTATTCTGAGATCGTTATCTTTTATCAACCGATGCTGCACTTCTTCACTCAGTGGCGAATTGAAGAGTCCTTCCGAACCTCTAGCCAGTGCTTCCCTAACACAGATGGCATCATCTTCTACCAGTATGAGTTGTGCCGACGGATGCAGTTTAGGATAAGAGGCCATTTTCTGGCGAATTGACAGATCGCTATCTCTGGCAAGAAGGGTTTGTGTTAGAGGATTCAGTGTAAAGAGATAGTTTTCCTCCTCTGGTATCAGGTGGGCACGTACTCTTTGGTCTCTATCGTTTGCCAATTTCACCTGAACTGCTTTTCCTGGGCTTTGTGAGGCCGCAACTGCGCAGCGTACTTTGACCGATTTATCGTTCGCCAGTTGCCATTCGATCTCGCGATCTGTCCACCAATCACGTAACAGGGCGATGCGAACCTTGTCTTCATCATCAAGGAGCAGCTCGTGGAGAATCTTAGTATTCGTATTTTGGTTGGCCGCCAGTTTCTGACGCACATTGGCCTCTTTGTGCGTAACCAACTCTTCTTGCCCATCCCTACTCAACGCCGGGTTACTGGCTAACGCTTCGAGTATCTCTACGCTGCAGTTCTCCAGATTCAGGATTTTATTCTGTAGGGTTTCCGATAGCGCGGAATTACCAGCCAGCGCTAGCGCGATTTTTGTCACATTCTTCGTTGATGGTAAACCTGAGTTTGCCCTCATGCTGGCTAAAATCGACTGTACGCTTTCCATCGCCGTGGCCAGATTGTTTACCGCCAATTCTGTTTTATAGATGCGTTCCATTAACGGTTCGCCGATTTGTGGGTTGCCCGCTAGATTCTCGCGTATCGCAGCTGAGCCCGTGTCGTAAAGCTGCGTATAGTACTCTTCATTGAGATGCTGATTTAGTGCAAGCGCCAGTTGTACTTCCTCTTCATCCTTTATTAATTTACCAATGATTGGAGCGGTAAGGGCATTGTTCCTGGCCAGTTGAACACGGATTTCGCTATCATGCATTTCAGCGAGCTGCGCCATGATTGGACCCGTCAGGTTGCGATTACCTGCTAACGCGTAATGCACTTCCTGGTTACCGTTATCCAGTAATTGCTGTTGAGTTAATGCACTTATAGTGGCGTTACTTGCCAGCTCTTTTTGAACATCGTAGATATCATTGGCTAGTCGCTGCTGTACTTCACTCGGTAGATTTTCAGTGTAAGCCAACGATTTTCGAACCTGATGGTTTTGATCCATCGCGAGATGATGTATAGCTTTCTCTGGCAGCGAATTGCGCCAGTGTACCAGGCGTGCACGAACATCATCATCGCTATCATCCATTAAGGTACAGATCGTGTCGTCCGCAATGTTAGCATTGCCAGCTAATGTCTCACGTACTTCTGTGCAGCTGTCTTTGGTCAGTTGTTCCTGAACCTCAGGGTGAAGAGCGTAATTGCTGGCAAGGGCAATACGAATTTTTTCTGACGGATGCTGGCTCAAATTGTTTTGCAACAGGGCGCTATCAAAGTGTTTGCTACCGGCGAGTTCTCTAAGAACTTCATCTGTGTCCTTGAGCAAAGAGTTTAATGCGGGATTGGACAGATTAGGGTGTTCGGCAAGCTTGCGACGAACCGAGACACGCGTATCCTGAGTCAGCCGTATCTGTGCGGTTGCAGTCAGGTTGGGGTTAGACGCTAATGACTCCCTAACTTCCGTACATTCATCTTTTGCTAACTCTAGTTGTACAGCTTCCGCGAGTAATCCTTCACGGCGGCGTTTAGCCAGTGTTTCACGCACGTCCTGATCGCTGTCCAGCGTCAGGATCTGTTGTACCTTTTCGCTAAGCCCATCAAGATCTGCTAGATCTTCACGCACGGTAAAATCGCGGTCCCTTGCCAGTATTTCCTGCGCCTCAGGGTGAAGATTGCTATTGCGCGCCAAACGTCGGCGAATAGAGACCCTGGAATCCTTCGCAAGTTGTAATTGCATTAATTTACTGAGATTTTTATTGGTAATCAGCATCTCGCAAACGTCTAATTCTGGATCACGCATTAAATGTTGAAGCAATGTACTATCTGTGCTGTTGCTGGCGAGCTGGAGTCGATGTTGAATAGTGAGCTGAAGCCGTTCGAATTGTGTTGCCATCAGATCATGCGGTGCATTTGCATGTATACAGGCCAGATGTAAAAGATCGATGTCAAACTCAGGCTGGTCATTAACAATGTTAATACGTTGGGTGAGTACCTGCTCAGGACAGTTCGGGTTACGATATACTGCTTTGCGTACGTTCAGGTCTGCATCTGCCGCCAGTTTTTCCAGTAAATCATCCGGACAATCTTCGCTATTAGCGACCTCTGCGCGGCGCAACGAGTTTGCACTATCCGCCATCTGAATCATCTGCGCTACGCTAAGACCATCGCTGGTGGAAGCTGGTTTGAGCTTGAGTTTCTCAAACAACTCTTCGTATTGGGCAACCTGTTCACGCAGGGTCTCACGTAACGGAACTGTAAGCTGGATAGCAGCTTCCAGATCTTTCAGCTCCAACTGGCGGTTTTCAAGGAATGCTATTTCTCGAGCTTCGTTGATAGCATTCTGAATATCTGCACCTGCATAATCACGGCACTGTGTTACCAGCTTATTGCGTTCATTCTGGGTCAGTTCAAGCGACTCACCTTTCAGATGGATGTCCAGAATAGCTGCTCGCTCTACGCCGTTGGGGAATCCGACGTAAAACACCTCATCGAACCGTCCTTTACGCAGCAACTCTGGAGGGAGCACGGTAATATTGTTAGCAGTGGCAATGACAAATACCGCACCGGTTTTTTCTTGCATCCAGGTCAAAAAATAGCCGAAAAGTCGTGAGGAAACCTCCGAACCACTGCCACTGTTCATGCCGACAAAGGCTTTTTCCAGTTCGTCGATCCACAAAATACAGGGGCTAATTGATTCTGCCATTGTTAGCGCCCGACGCATATTATGTTCACTTTCTCCGACGTACTTACCCAATAATGAGCCGATATCAAGACGTAGGAGTGGCAACTGGAATAAACCGGACGCTGCTTTGGCTGCAAGAGACTTCCCACAACCGGGCATACCGGCGATAAGTACACCTTTAGGCGCCTGTACGCGTGAATCGCGAGCTTCACTCAGGCGGCGGAAAATCTGGGCGCGGCGAGTGAGCCAGGTTTTAAGGTTCTCAAGACCGCCGATGTCAGTTGCATTTTCGATTACGTGCAGCATCTCAAGCACGCCACTTTTTGCGATAATCTGCTCTTTCCCATGCTGGATAAGAGCCAACGCCTCGTCATTAATTTGTTCATGCTGTTGACGAACTAGTGCTAATACTGATCGGATCTCTTCCTGGTTCAGTCCGCAACACGCAGTATGCAGACGCTGATGCATATTTTCCGGGACAAACAGATCAAGCATCTGGCAAAAACTGCTGAGCTGCTGGTTAATTTCCTCACCCTGGGGCAGTGACAGGGGGAGCAAGGTGATTTGCGACTCGATTTGTACTGGGATGTGCAAAGTTTCTGAAACAAGTACTACAGCCGTTTTGCTCCGGTGGTGGCGCTGAATGCGGTTGAGCAATTGCTTTAACCGTGCAACGGCGAGTGGCTGGTTTTCCAGTGCACTGCGGGCATCTTTAATGATGAGGAGTTTTCCGTCCAAATCGTCATCGAGCAGCGAAGGTAAACTTTCTGCTAGTTCGGTGGCCTGACTCTGCGTGTTCCGAGGCTGCTTGTTATGGAAATCAACCCAGCCATATCCAAGGTTCCACTCTTTGGGAGACAGTGTCAGTTCTGTACTTATTTCCTGCAATAGCGTATCGACTCGGCTTTCTTCGCCGGAGTGGATGTAAAGCCCTGGATATCCAGCGAGGATATGGGATTTTATCTTGGTCTTAAGTTCGAGCAGATTCATCAGTATTTACCAGAATGAGAAAAGGTTTGAGGCAAAGTTACTGATACCCCGGCTAAAGGACTTAATGACATGACTCGTATTTTCAGTAACACTGGCAATGACTTTGGCAGCTGTTTTGGCAACAACCTTGCCCGCGTTATAGACGATTTCACCAATTTGCCCACCCGCTATACCACCTGCGACACCGCCAACAAACCCTCCAACGGCTGTACCGACTGGACCAAATACGGTACCAATCGCTGCGCCCAACGTGGCCCCCTCCGTTGCACCAGCAATAGCCATTGTCGTGGTTATAGTGGTGTTACCGATGGCATCGAGCGCTTCCTCTCCAGTCAGTTCACCTTTGCCCAGTTTATAAAGTACCTTTGCATTCTGTATGCCCACGCAGACGATATTGGTAATTAGGCCCGCAGGTGTACTGCGTAAGGCTGCGCCAAGAAAGCCGTTCTTGACAGCGACTACGACCGCTCCGGAAACAGCAACCTGTATAGCTGTTTGCGTACCGGTACGCAGCGAGCTTTCGAAAAAATCGTTGAGGTCTTCACTAGTGGATGGATTTTCACGACCGTTCAGGCGATTCCAGGCACGCCTTGCAAGGATTCTGGTTCCCTGCATACCCACCGCAATACAGGCACCGAGCACAGCCTGTTTACCAATTTGCTTGGCAATATCAATACGATTAGTGTCATTCCAGTCGTACTGACGTGCTTCGGCATCTTGTTGAGCTTTTTTCTGTAATTCTTTTGCTTTCTCTTTAGAAAGTGGCTGAGAAGACACTCCGTCAGCTTCAATAACCTCTGTGCTGTTGACCACATCTGCGCCTTGCCCCTCGGGAACTAGCGCTTGTTGATCGTTATAGTCGCCCCGATTGAGCTGTGTATTTGTGGCGTTTGAGTCAGCACCATATTTCGACTGATATTTGCAGACCACATTGCCGTTGCCGTCAACAATCTCAATATCAACGGAGTTTAGCTCCTGTGAACCAACAACCCGTGCACGATACGGACTGCCTTTGGTGGTTGCATCGATATTAAATGTATCGACGTGATGCTGTTCCGCAACAAGACCATCTAGATTGGGGTTTTGGTTGATATTCCCGGCCAGCGTGGTGATTGTTTTGCGCGCATTTTCGTTAGCGTCTACCAAGGCGCTATCGATAAGGCTGGCGTATTGGCCTACGTGTACCGAACCGGAAACTGCTGCATTTTTTTCTATCTCGCCAGCCAACCAGGAGGCACGGCTACGACCTTTATCCATATGCTGCTGTAATGAGTCGCGAGACTGATTAAAGGCTTCCGTAGACCGTATTATCTGCCGACGAGTGTTTAGTAACTCTTCTTCGTTTTTCCAGATCTGTGGATATTTACGAAATTCATCATCCAACCATTGCCCCAATGGCTGATCGCCGCGAGCCTGGCAGGAGGTTACGAAAGAGCTAATAATGGATGCGGTCTGCTCGGGAGCATTAATCTCCTCTACAACTTGCAATTCTACCTGTGTGATGGAGGAAAATTCATCATCGTTAATATTCTGAGCGAGATTATTATTTTGTTGTGTCATCATTTTTACCGTTAAATCTGCTGTGTGATATATCATCAAATGACTATGATAATTGACGCAAATGATATTAGCCGTAATGCTAAATGCAGACTAGCGCAGCGATCACTAATATTGATTATGAACTCTATGACTGAGGTAGCCAAAATCTTCAGGTTGCCACCCGATTTAAAGCTTCTTGGTCAGTTTCTCATTAGGGATTAATTTCGGGGAAATGCCATGTTTTTAAGGCTAAACCAGCCTATCATGCAGGAAAATCCTTCTCGCCGTTTTTTTTGCACAATACAAAACCTCCATATGGAGGAGCGTTAATCTCCATATAAATTTCAAAGATTCTCTAAAAAAACCCTTATTTTTAGGAGGGGGGAGGCTCTACAACTCATGGCTGTATGGCAATATCTGTAGACTGATAGGTAGCAACAACACGATGTTATGACGTTAAGTTGTATGGTGTTTTGCTTAATTAATATGCAGTTTTAGTTAAGGGAATAAAAAAACCGGCACGGGAGCCGGTAAGTGGAACAATGTAGGAATATAATTATTATTATAATTCAGCCAACTCAATAGGAACGGGTTTCCCTATATGGTATCCCTGTAACCAACCAATACCCATGTTAATTAGCATCTTTTCAATTTCCTCATTTTCAACAAACTCAGCTACTACTTCCATGTTTTTGAGTTTTGCTACTTCGCAGAAGGATCTGACGGCGCATCGACTAAATTCATCGGTCAGTATATTACGGATGAAGGAGCCATCAATTTTCAGAATATCTGCGTCTAATGTTCTGAGTCGTGAATAGCTTGACGCCCCTGTGCCAAAATCATCAATAGCAATTTTAGAACCGGCTTTACGTAATGCTCTCAGAACATCAGTGACATTAGCGTTGTCAATGATATCTGATTCAATGACTTCAAAAATTATACGTTTAGGTGCGATGGAATATTTTCTAAACAATGTGAAAACATTATCAAGAAAATCAATTTTATTAAGCGAGTCAGGTGTCAGATTAATGGAGAAATGACTGTTCGGGTCAGATTTCTGCCGTGACTGTATAAAACGAAATGTTTGCTCAATAACAGTGATATCCAGTGCAGGAAGTAATCCTGCCTCGCGAGCAACCGGTAGGATGGTGTCTGGAAAGATTAACTTACCATCAACCATTTTTATCCGAATAAGTATCTCGTGATAACGTGTCAGTCCCGTAGTTGAAACGATAGGCTGAACAACCAGCATCGTTGATACGATGGGTTGAGCCATAAGCTCAAACGATTTTCTGTCAATTGCTTTTTGCAACATATGACGAATGACAGCCTGACTGACAATTTTATCACCTGGCACCTGCGGGCTGAGTAACAACGGTTGTCCCTGCATTAACGAGATGTAGCTTTGGGTATTAAGATGTTTAATTGCTTGTGATAAATTTTTAATCAGGTTTTTCTCGGTGGTATATGCCACACCACAAGATAGTCCCAATTGGTAATCCTTCCAGATAAAACGAAAAGAGTTTAGGTCTTTGTAAAGAGTAGGAATGTCAGGGACAGTATTAAGGCGAAGAATTATTCCATGACCTGGTGCGTAATAAATGTTACCTGTATCCTTAATCAATTTACGTACATATGCGCTTAGCGCTTTTACAAATTCAAAACGGAATTCTATTCCATGAGTTTGCTCCAGCGTATTCAACTCTGTACAACGGATGTAACACAAGCACTCTGTTGCGTGTTTACGGATGTCCATTTGCAGGGCCTGAAAGTTAGGCAGTCCGGTATTAGGCTCTGATCTAAAAAGTTGTTTGAGGCGGCGGAGATATTTTCGGTTACGGACCACAAGTACACCGGTAACAACAATCGTAAGAGAAAAGACAAACACTATCGTGGAGGAAATCACGAGACTATGTAAATAATTATTATAGTTATCCGGCGAAATATAACTGTTTATATAATATCCCAACAGGATGAGCATTGTTACCCATACAGGGGATATAAAAGCATGGCCAATGCAGATCACTCCCCACAGCATTACTGGAAGTAACCACAGTAATGAATAGTCTGTAAATATAAGAATATCTTCTCTGATGACGATCAAAGCGGACATAATGCAGAGTAACAGCACCAGCCATAATACTTGATACAGAATAGGAGGGCCGGATTTTATCAGCGTCTTCACTTGTTTGATGTATAAAATGCACCATGCAGGGTTTTGAACGCTTCTAAGCAACAGATAACAAAAAGGGATGCCAGTCAGGCAAGAGTTCATCAACCACTGTAAGTTAATTAGTGTTTGTAGTGTAAAAAGGTTTGTGATCGGTGCTGAGGCAGTGTTCGACTGGAGCCAGTAATCAATCGAGATGAATAGTAAGGCGTTGCAACACACGAGCCAGACAATACGCAGGGTTGTAAGCTGGCTACGACCAAAGCTAACCGCGCCTCGTTTACCTGTCGAGAAAAAGTAGAGTGTCTGGCTAATGAGAGCAGCCAGCAGCTGTGCCGTTAGCGTGAATACCGAAGATAAAGAGTAAGAATAAAGGGCATACAAGAAAAAGGCACCCAAAATTGGCAGCGCCTTTTGCCGGTATAAAACCAGCAGTGCAGAAATAAGAGGTAAAGTGAGATCGTAAAAATGCAGTGTTATACCCGCAACATCCTCTTGCTTACTGAGATGACCAGCGACCAGCTGTAATGCAAAAAACGCGATGCCTACACAAAAATAGCCTCTAAATGTATTAATGAAATTTATATTTTCAGTTTTTCTTAGCAATATCATCATTCGCAATTTTCAGTGAGTTATCACCGTTCTCGATTTAAGTCATCTACTTAAAAAAGGTTAGACTGGAGGTTTGAAATGTGTATTTTTGGATGTTTTCGCTAATTGAAAACCATTCTAAAATATGTTATGTAAATTTTTTAAAGGTAACCTCGATAATTTCCGTGTGTTTCACAACGCAGGGAAGAACAATTTTTGTGACTGTACTGATAATAAAAATTCCGTCAGTAGCCATTATTTAAGACAGAATAGACGATCGATAAAAACGATCAATATAAATCTTTTGATAGATTTTATCGATAGGTTTGGCAGATCATAAATACCACGAAAGATCGATAAAATCTATTAAAATGTTATTTTTTAAAGGTGTTTATTTCATAAATGTTAATTGAGCACTTTGTTTATTAAAAATTAACCTATGCAGGCATCCTTCTAAAGGAATTATTATGATATTGGCAGGAAAGTGAGTTTCCCCACCTTCCCACAATACACTCAATTGTTAATCATTAACGAGATTGCTGCTGTGTCGCGCAGTGAATGCCGCCGCCGCCAGCTGCAATGCCATCAATATTCAGTTGTATAATTTCACGATCGATAAACAGCTCCTGCAAAATAGCATGGGTATTACGATCGGTGCGCTTATCGCCAAATTGTGGTGCAATGACGGCATCATTACACAGATAAAAATTGATATACCCTGCGGCAAAATCATCACTCGCATAAGTCTGGCGGATGGTAGAAGGTCCTTCCAGCGTGACGACCTTCAACCGTCGGCCTTTGGCATCCGTGGCGGCTCGTAATATGTCCAGATGACGTCGGGTGATCGCGTAATCAAAGGACGACGGATCCTGCTCAAGACCTGTCACCACCGTACCCGGATGCGTGAACCTGGCATAAAAATCTGTATGCCCGTCGGTAATATCCTTGCCGGCAATACCCGGCAACCAGATGATTTTCTCCAGACCTAGCAGTCGCTTAAGTTCTTCTTCGCATTCGGCTTTGCTGACGCCGGGATTACGGTTGGAGTTAAGCACGCAGCTCTCGGTAATAATCGCCGTGCCTTCGCCGTCTACCTCAATACCGCCACCTTCCAGAATCAGCGCCGAGCGGATGAACTCGGCATGAACGTAATCAGTAACGAATTCAGCCATATCGGCATCACGTTCGTGCTCTTGCTTATTGCCCCAGCCGTTGAAATTAAATCCCACACCGCCGAGCGCGCCGCTGGCGCTTTTCACAAACACCGGCCCGGTGTCGCGGATCCACAGATCGTCTATCGGGTGAACCAGAAGATTGACCGACGGTCCGCACAGACGCGCGGCGAGTTCGCTGTCTTCTTCGCGTACCAACATATTTACGGGTTCAAATGCGGCGATGGTTTTAGCAACTAGCGCCAGGTTTTCCTGCACCACTGGTAGCAGATGAGGCTCCCAGATCTCGGCACTGGCACCAAACGCCATCCAGGTTGCCGCATGCGGTGCGCCTTCATCCGGCATTTGCCAGCGGCGGTCCTCTGTTGCGCGGGCAAATTGGCTAAAACTGATGCCTGTCATACCGGCGAGTAGCATACTCGTTGAAGTCACCAGACCTTGCCAGACGAACGAACGTCTTGTCATCATAGGATTAACCTTTGCGTATATTTATCTGATATTGGATGAATAAAATAATAATAGATAATTAATGTTCTGCGTATTTTAAATATTGAATAATAAATAGATTGATTGCGGGTAAGTTTCATGCGGAATATAGCACAGGAGATATTCGTTGCAATCTCTTCTTTTTATATTATGAGTGAGGCTGACTACTATTAAAATTTATCAACTATATATTTATATATAATTTATATTTATCAGCATGAACATGTGTCACGCCGTAGGCTCTGAAGCCTCGTCTGACGGGCCTTGCCGCGGATTGTGATCTGGCCGATTGTTCTGTTGTATTTATTAATGCCATGAACCGTGTGGACTATAGTAAAGATGGCCGTTATTTCTCATCATTAATAACCGTGAGTGGGGGATGTGAATGAAGAAGATACTGATGCTGGTCGGAGATTATGTCGAAGATTATGAAACGATGGTGCCTTTTCAGGCTTTGCAAATGCTTGGGCATCGTGTGGATGCCGTCTGTCCGGATAAAAGTCAGGGTGACTACGTTCAAACCGCCATTCACGATTTTGATGGGGCGCAGACATACAGTGAAAAGCCGGGACATCGCTTTACGTTGAATGCGAATTTTGCCGAGGCGCGGGCCGCCGATTACGACGCACTGTTGATCCCCGGCGGGCGTGCTCCGGAATATCTTCGACTGAATCCTGATGTCATTAAGCTGGTGCAAGATTTCAACACTGCCGATAAGCCTATCGCTGCGGTTTGTCATGGGCCCCAACTATTAGCGGCGGCGGGAGTGTTAGAAAACCGTACCTGTAGCGCTTATCCGGCCTGTGCGCCTGAGGTCCGTCTGAGCGGTGGACATTATGCCGATATTGGCATTGATCAGGCCCACGTTGATGGCAATCTGGTGACGGCACCAGCATGGCCCGCGCATCCGCAATGGTTAGCTAAATTTGTTGAAGTATTAATGAAGTAAGCGACGATGAGATGAAAAAGTCGGTATAACCAGCCTGGCTATACCGACAGGAGATATTACCTCTGCATGAGTGCGAACACGCCCCACCCGATATATTCCCGGGTGAAGGTAACGTGGCGTGCTGGTGAACTTCTCAGTTGCTCTCTGACTTCGACGGCAAACTCATCGTCCGGATTTGCCTCCAGCCACCGGCGCATCGTCAACCATTTTGCCGCCTCGTATCTGTCCCAACCCTCCTGGTCCGCCAGTACCATTTCAACCACGTCATAACCGAGCTGGTCGAAAGACGAAACGCGTTCTGGCAGAGAGAGAAAATCAGTCACTGAGGTCGCGCCGCAAGACTTAGCGACCTCCTCCGTTGCGGGTATCTGGCGCCAGTACGGTTCGCCGATGAGCAGGATACCGCCTGATTTGAGACTTTGTTCCAGCTGTTTGACCGTTCCGGCAACGCCGCCGGCAATCCAGGTTGCACCAATGCAGGCGGCAATATCGAATTTTTCTTCGGCGATATAACCTGTTGCATCGGCATGAATAAAACGCACGTGCTCAGTGACGCCTAATTCACTTGCCCGCAGGGTGGCTTGCTCGCTGAATAACTGGCTCATATCGATACCAACGCCGGAAATTCCATGATCGCGTGCCCAGGTGCACAACATCTCGCCAGAGCCGCTGCCGAGATCCAGGATGCGGGTTCCTGGGGCCATCCGTAAAACCTGACCTAACGTTGCATATTTCTGCGCGGTGAATGGATTATGAATGCGATGTGCGCTTTCGCTGATTGTAAAAATCTTCGGGATATCCATCTCTCTCTCCTTAGCGATTATCCAGTTGGGCGCGAACGTTGTTCAGCCCAGTGGTATTGATGCGGTAGGGCTGACCATTGACGGATTTGATCAGTTTTTTCGTTCTGAGCTTTTTGAATACATCGAGCGTGCAGTCGCAGAGCAGTAACCCTTCGCGGCTATAGCATTCGACGGAAGTGACACGACCTGATGCATCACGGACGTGAGCAATACGGCCACCTTTGGCGAGTACGTGTAAGGTACGTTGTTCCTGACGGGATAAATTCATACTGGAAAACCTGTTTAATCATCATGTGCAAAACGTGCAAACACACAGTGGTGTCCGCATTCGATTTCGGCGCATTGATAACCAGTCCGGCCTGAAAAGGTCGGTAAGCTGATTATCTGATGATTACATTCTCCAGCATCAAAGCCTCGGGTTGAGTTGATAGATATTTACCTGCTGAATCATACCAGCCTGGACGAGTAGGGGAATCGTCCTGTCGGGAAAATGTGATCTATGACGAAAAATTGCGTTTAGCTTATTTTATAATTTTTTAACTCTCAGCTAGCTGAGCGGTGTATGAATGTATTAAATTTATTGAATTTTCAGACATCGTCAGTAGCGGTATTGGTCGTAATGATGTGTAGTTGGTCTCACTTGCGTCACACTATAGATTAGTGATATTTAATCTTTTCTTATCTTAATTTTGTTTTATTTGATAAACAGGTCTTTATTATAAAAGGAATTTTTAATGGTGTTTGTGTTTAATTCTATTTAGGAATTTTCTTAACGTCATGAAGTGTGTATACTCAATCCTGCAAGAAGCTCTTCTGTTATCATCAAAACTATAAAAATGTCCTTAACACCCGTATTACCTCTGCCCTGTATCTCTTCTCAGGGCAGAGGTTTTTTTCTGTATATTATTTTGATAGTCGTCATAAATAGATAATTTAATATTATTGTTCTTGTTGCTTTACATTAGTGATGACGACAGATTTTTTTCTGTGAACCATACGGTACTATTGAAATAGTATCGCTATGAATCTATTTTATAGTGAATAGTATAATTTTGTATTTATTTATAATGGTATTATATAGTTTTTCTTATAACTGCCTGTTTTTCAGCGTTATGTTAATTCTCGCTTTTGAAATAATTGTGATTTTGTTCACGGATTTTAGTGCGTTAAGTGGCTATTTGTAGAGAGGTGCAAACGGTTGCATTTTGCTGTTACAGCATTCGTTCATTAAAAAATATAGCGATGGTATATCTTGTGTCGGTATTGGGTGCAAGAATCTAAATGATTTTTATTATCTCTTAGATATACGAATGCCGTTTATGACTTCTGTTAGCTTAACACCATGGAAAATGCAGTAAAAACAGACAGGGAATATGATTTTATCAATCAGAACGGAGCTTTTAATTACTGGCATAATTACTGGCTTTTTATCTTCCTTTTTATAAATCGTTGTCGTAATGCCCATAAAATCAGCATTCTGGGATGAATGCTGATTTTATTTTGTTCTCAGATTATTCAACCCACGCTGTATGCAGGTCTTCTCTTGCAGTACCTCGTAAATGATACATTAAAGGATCTCCTGGAATGGATATTGTTGAACGCTTTATTAACTACACGAAAATCAATACCACGACCTCAAGGGAAAATGGTGCTAATGGGATAATGCCTTCTTCACCTGGTCAAATGGAACTGGCAAAACTGCTGGCAGTAGAACTTGAAGCATTAGGAATGGAAAACATTGAGGTCAGGGATACCGCTATTGTGACAGCGACATTACCTGCAAATACGGAAGACGCGATCCCTGTCGTTTCCTTTTTTGGTCATCTCGATACCAGTGCGGAACAGACTGCGGACACAAAAGCACAACGTCTTCACTACAGCGGTGGGGATTTGTGTCTGAACCAGGAGCTAAAAATTTATCTGCGCGAAAGTGAATTTCCAGAACTGAAAAATTATATCGGTGATGACCTGCTGGTGACGGATGGTACCAGTCTGTTGGGGGCAGATGATAAAGCCGCCATCGCCGCGATTATGAATGCCCTGGAGTACCTTGTCGCACATCCGGAGATTAAGCATGGGCCAGTGAAGGTCGGTTTTGTTCCTGATGAAGAGCAGGGATTACGAGGTGCAAAAGCATTTGATGTTGCGGCGTTTGGGGCTGATTTTGGCTATACCCTGGACTGCTGCGGCATTGGAGAATTTGTCTATGAGAACTGGAACGCGGGTGATGCGGAAATCATCTTTACCGGCCAGTCCGCACACCCTATGTCGGCCAAAGGTAAGCTTAAGAACTCTCTGCTGATGGCGCATAAGTTTATTGCGATGCTGCCCGGAGGAGAGGCGCCTGAGTATACGGAAGGACGCGAAGGGTATTACTGGGTAAAACAACTTCAGGGTAACAGCGCCCGTACGGTACTTAAGCTGGATATCCGGGATTTTACCGAAGAGGGGTATAAGGCGCGTATGGCATATATCCGCCAGCTGGCCGTCAGCACCTGCGCGCTGTGGGGAGAAAACAGCGTGGTCTGCCATTTAACCGATCGCTATGCCAATGTGTTCAATAGCTTGCAGGGCGATGCTCACTACCCGATTGATATTGCGTTACGCGCGTATCAGAAGTGTGGCATTACCCCGCAACCTGTCGCCATGCGTGGTGGATATGATGGCGCAGTGTTATCGCAGAAAGGACTACCTTGCCCGAATATTTTTACCGGTGCCCATAACTTTCATTCGATTTATGAATACCTGCCGGTGCGTTCACTGCGGGCCGCCAGCGATGTCGTGGTAGCGGTCATTGAGGAAACCTTTTCTGAGTTCGCGCAGGGGAGAGCTCAGTCATGATTCAGGTGTTAATTGCCCTACTGGTTATCGTAGTGGTCGCGCGTCTTATCCTGAAAGGTTATCGCGCTGAACCCGTGTTGTTCATTGCTGGCCTGGTGTTGATGATTTGTACGGCGTTAACCGGATGGGGTTCTGTATTACCGAAGGGCGTTGCCAGTACGGGGATTTCATTTCTCGATCCTTTCGAGGTGATGCGCGATCTCTTTAGTACGCGTGCCGCCGATCTCGGCCTGATGATCATGGCGCTCATGGGATTTGCGCATTACATGGATCATATCGGGGCAAATGAAGCGGTTGTGCGGGTTGTGACGAAACCTTTGCGTGCGCTGCGTTCGCCCTATGTGCTTCTATTTTTCTCCTATCTGCTCGCCAGCCTCCTGCAGTTGGCCATTCCATCCGCCACTGGGCTAGCCGTGTTGCTGATGGGGACGATGTTCCCCATTATGCTGGGGTTAGGGCTTTCTGCGGCCTCAGCCGCTGGGGTTATTGCCACCTCGCTTGGTGTGGCATATACCCCGACGGCCATCGATGCTATCAGGGGATCTAAAGCGGTCAATATGGATGTGGTGGAATACGTTGTTTACCACCAGGGACCCGCAGCGCTGGCAACCGTGCTGGTCGTCGGCGTCTGCCATTTCTTCTGGCAGCGGCATTGCGACCGTAAAGCGGGGACGCTTCCACGAGAAATCGGTAGCGCTGAGGTGACTGACTCAGGAAAAGCCCCGGCTTTTTATGCGTTGCTCCCGATGCTTCCGATACTGATGGCGGTGGGATCATCGGAAATGTTTGTCAGTGGTATTAACCTGAATATTATCACCATTGTGCTCATTTCGATGGCTGTCTGTATGTTGATTGAATGGCTGCGGGTGCGTGATTTAAAGTCAGTATGCGAAGGATTCAGCCATTTCCTTAAAGGCATGGGCACTGCCTTTACCGGGGTAGTTGGGCTGCTGGTTGCGGCAGGTGTTTTTGCTCACGGGATTAAAGTTATTGGTGCCATTGATCAATTAATCCTGATGGCGGAGCACGTGGGATTACCCCCATTTGCTATGGCGGTGGTGTTTGCGCTGGTGACGCTGGCGGCAGCAATTATTATGGGATCGGGTAATGCGCCATTCCTTGCTTTCGTTGAGCTGATCCCGCAAATCGCGGCAAGTATGGGCGCTAACGCTGTTGCCATGATCCTGCCGATGCAGCAGGCATCACATATGGGGCGGGCAATTTCACCGGTTTCCGGCGTGGTGATTGCCGTTTCCAGTGGGGCGAAAATAACGCCATTTGATGTGGTTAAACGTACCGCCGTACCGCTGATTGTGGGCTTTGTAACTCATACCCTGATCATCGGTATTTTCTATTAACTTCGTTTGTAACAAGCAAACTTCCGGCTTGCTAAATGTCCGGTAGTTTGCTTTTTCTGATTACAGCTCTCATCACCGCAGATGATATTGATTACTGGTGATTATTATTAACTTTTATCTTTATCGCATTATTCTTATTGGACATTGTTGAGCTATTCTGGATTAATGATTAATAAGTATGATGTATTGTATTTGCACGTTTATTACATAGGAATAAGTTAACCTGGATCATATTTTGGCGATTTTAGTTGTAGTAATTTTTTAATAGAGTAATACAAGAATAACGTGGAATAACAATGACGATTTATTTGGGCAGGTTTAAGTGGTAAGGGATTCTGGAAGAGTTAGTACGTTACGACATCATTATCAGGATGATCTGGAAACATTTACCTGGAGTGCGTTAGTTGCAATTGGTATCGCAATAAAGGATCATAAGATCTACTCTAAAATGTCAGAGCATCTATTCATTATGCATTGGCTGGCTATTGCCAAAAAAAGAAAAATATTTTCGAAGAGTATTGTCAGTGAGCTTCAGTGGCTAATTGATGAGGGGAAGAAAAAAAGCATCAATGCACAACTTAAATTTAAAATAGAATATTTGTACGCCACGTCGAGTGGTGATGTGACAATGCAAAACGACTATTTTAAATTTACTCATACGATTGAAGTATTGAGAAATAATGGATGGGAGAGCTTTCTGCTCACTCCAGAGAAGTGGCAAGGACTTCATGAAAGTATTAAGGTCAGAAAAGGTGACTTTATCTTTATGGATGATGCCCGGCTTCAGGAGTGCTTTGGCGTGCAGGGCGAGATTGTCAAACCTTTCTGTATTCGAGTGTACGGCGATGTTGAGTTTGCAAAGTTAACGTTCATCAAACATAACCTGCCGGTTGAATTTGTGAAACACATTTCGAATGAGTTTCATTATTTCAATTTCCTTTCTGTTAAGTAATGCTTAACTGATATAGAGGAAAAATTTCTGTTTGTTCAAAGAGCAGTGATCTACTTGTGAAAGTATCGGATATATACCACGCGCAAAGGATAGCGAATGTTTACTCGAAAGTTAGTGATTACAACCGAATGGATAAGGTTGTCGGATACGTCAGACAATATGTCCATTTCTTTTCGGGGCGTTCTTGAGATCGGTGAAAGCACGGTTGTGCCAGATGACAATACACCTCTACTTCGTTTAGAAAATGACATGGCACCTATCGCCGTTGATGCGTTATCATGGGTGAGGGTGCCAGTTGAACGCCATGAAAATGTTATCGTCTATATTTTCTGAATCCGGGTTTATTAATCCATTAATAATATTAATGTCGATTTGTTCTTATTTTATCCTTCCGGTGCAAGATGAGATGTCTGGCTGAACAATTTGTTGAGGATCACAGCGCGGGTGAGAGCATTTGTAGTGCGTGTACATTATAAATAATGCCAAACACCGCCACCGCGAGTAGAAAAAGAGAGGAGATAAAACCGCTGCATCTGGCAAAGCGCTCTGGTATCCAGCGTTTGAAAACCACGATGTAAAAAGACAGCACCGTCAGATCAAAAATAACCCACACCAGCGTTAGCGTCAGAATGCTGGTGGTGAAATCTTGCGTAATGGCAATGAACTGGGGGAAAAACGCTACGAAAAACAAAATGTCCTTTGGGTTGGCGACCCCGGTCAGAAATCCGTGGATAAGCCCGCTGTTATTGCGTTTTCGCGCACCCAGTCCGGGGTTTGAGGCCCTGGCCCGCAGGCCGTTAATCGCCATCACTCCGATATACAACGATCCCACAAGACCCAGTACGCCAAGCCATATCGCAGAGATTGAAACCACGCCAGCTAGCATCAGTGCAGCCAGAGCAATCAGTACTAAAGAAGCGCCGTTAGTGCCAATCAGCGTGAGAAAAGCCCGGCGATAGCCGTGCTGCGCCGCGGTGGTGGTAATCAGCGCCACGACAGGACCCGGCGTTAACAGCAGGGTTACTACGCTGAGGCTATAGGCAGCCAGTAAAGTGAAATTCATACCTGATTATCCTGATGATATTTTCCACCAGTATTCCGTTTACGTAGCGCATTGAAAAACGAATAAAACTGCGCTCTACTGTGAGTAAAACTCAACATAGAAACTCTCGATGACGCTACCTCCTTTGTATGCCCTGAGGGCTTTTGAAGCCGCAGCCCGTCTGGGAACGTTCAGCAAAGCCGCTATTCAACTTAACGTGACGCCGGGCGCGGTAAGCCGTCATATTCGCACGCTGGAGGCATGGTTTGGCTGTGAGTTATTTATCCGCAGCGGCCCGCGTATCGAGATAACACCTTCTGGCCAAGGGTTAGCGCAGCAGTTGACGGCTGGGTTTCAGAGTCTGGAACACGCGTGTCATGCCTTTCGCAGCAGCAGTCATGAGCTGCGGCTGAAAGCGCCGTCTACGTTGACAATGCGCTGGCTTCTGCATGTGCTGCGTCTTTTCCGTGAAGCGCATCCGACCCCGGTGATCGAAATTTCCAGCGTCTGGATGGATACCGATTCGGTATCCTTCAGTCGTGAACCGTATGACTGTGCGATCCTGTTAGGGAATGGCCATTTTGGTGACGATACCGACAGCCGGTTGCTGTTTCAGGAGTGGCTTATCCCGGTGTGTTCACCCGCACTGCTGGTGCAGGCGCAGCGCGATCTTTCTGCCTGTGAACTGATTCATCCCTCAGCGGATCGCCGCGACTGGCGTCGGTGGCTGCACCGCACAGGGAAGTTTCCGGCGTTGAATCTCGCGCGAGGCAAAGTGTTCGACACCCTGGAGCAGGGTAGTCTTGCCGCGATGAGTGGTCATGGCGTGTCTGTTGCCGACCTGCTGTTAAGCCTGGCGGCCATTCAGGCAGGGATGTTGGCGTTACCGTTTAAAGATGCTGTGGCGACTGGCGAGGGGTATTACCTTGTCTGGCCAAAGGCTTCAACACGGCTCAGAAATATTGAGCTGCTGTATCGCTGGTTAAAAGAGGCTGCGCCGTGTGCCTCCTCGGCAGATCTAAACTGGCTGGATTAAGCTGTTTATTTTGCTGATTACCTATATTGATAATGGTTCTCATTATTATTGTCGTATTGTGCAGGTAATGGTAATGTTGCTTCAGTTATAAACCGTTAATCCCATTTCCTGTGCAGAAGACAGCATGAACAACACCACCGCCCTGAATGCCTCCGGACGTGTCGCTCGCACTTTCTCCGTCAGCGAGTTTATGGATTTTGGTGAGCGCTACGGGATCGATTACCGCTTTCCCCTGTTGGCACAGAGACCGGATTTGCCGTCTGGCAGCCCTGTTCTGCAAGGTGAAATTGAGGAGATGACTCTCCCTTGCGGGATGTGCGTGACGCACTCCGACGTACAGGTATTGCAACCCTACGAAACCACTTCTCGCCACGACAGTCCTCTGTATATGCTGGTGGTACTGGAAGGCTGCGTGATCCTGACGCTTAACGGACAGGAGCATGTGGTGCGCTCCGGCATGGCGTTTAGCTCGCGCCTGAGTGAGCACCAGACGATGCGTGCCCGTCATCATGCTGATAGTAAACTCCGTACATTATCGCTCGGTTTGTATCCTGACGGCGCGTATCGCACGGGGTTGCTTGAATCGTTGATGCGCGAGTGGGAAAGATGCCAGACGCCGACGCTTATCTGGCAGGTGCCGGGGTTTTTACTCAGCGGGCTGCAGTTCGCGCAGCAGAGTACCATTAGCCATGTTTCTCGTCAGCTGATGCTGGAAGGGCTGATATTACAACTGTTCGGTCATGGCCTCAGCATGTGTCAGGTCGAGAGCGGTAAACGTCTTGCGGCGAGCGGTGAGCAGCAGCGGCTGGAGGTCGTTCGCCGACTGCTGGAGGAGAGTCCCGAAAATGACTACACCCTTAATGAACTGGCCCAACGCGCGGCGATGAGCCCCAGCAGCCTGCGCAGTAAGTTCCGTGCAGCCTATGGCTGTTCGGTATTCGACTACCTGCGCGATTGCCGTCTGGAACATGCGCGCGGCTATCTACTGGAAGGATATAGCGTACAGCAGGCGGCCTGGATGTCGGGTTATCAGCACGCCACCAACTTTTCTACCGCTTTTCGTCGCCGTTACGGCTTTTCGCCCGGCGATTTGCTCAAACCTTGCTAATCCATATTTGCGTTTTACGCACGTGATTTCCTGACAATTTGGCACTGCGCATAGGCAACCTGGCATCCGGCATAGCTATCTCCGTCAGCAAAAAGGTAATAATTCTCACTTACAATTAGACATGCCTTTGGAGATATTCATGTTCGCGAAGACTCGCTTGGCGCTGCTGGTGGGATGGGTGACCGGCAGCGTGGCTTTTCCTCTGCTGGCGCAGGAAACAACAAAAAACGATACGGTGGTTGTCACCTCGCAGATGCAGAGCGGGGCCACGAAACTTGCCACGCCGGATATTGAAACGCCGCAGTCGGTATCGATCGTTACCCGTGAACAGTTTGAAGAGCAAGGCGCAACCAGCGTGCGCCAGGCTGTCAGCTATACGCCGGGGGTGTACAGCAATCAGATTGGCGCCTCCAACCGCTTTGACTACATCGTGCTGCGTGGCTTTTCTGACGGTAGCCTGGATAACGTCTATCTCGATGGTCTGAAGATGATGGGCGACACCAACTCACACAGCTCGCTGGTGGTTGATCCGTGGTTCCTCGAAGATATCGAAGTCGTACGTGGCCCGGCTTCCGTACTGTATGGCCGTTCGTCCCCGGGCGGTATTGTGGCGCTGACCTCACGTAAGCCGTCGTTTGATGCGGGCGGTGAAGTGAAGCTGTTTGCCGGCAACAATAACCAGCGCGGCGCGGCGTTTGACGTCACCGGGGCGCTGGATGATAACGATCGAGTGGCGGCGCGATTGAGCGGGATGACGCGTTACGCGGACTCGCAGTTTGGTCCATTGAAGGAAGAACGTTACGCGCTGATGCCCAGCCTGACCTGGCGTATCACCGACCAGACGCGTCTGGATCTGATGGCCTATCTGCACCGTGACCCGGAAGGCGGAAGCCACTCCGGTCTGCCGTATGACGGCACCGTGGTTCCGCATTACGGGCAAAAGATCTCCAATACCTTTTACGAAGGCGAGGATGATTATGACAAATACGATCGCCGTGAAAACATGGTGGGCTACAACATTGAGCATATGTTTGATAGCGGTTGGTCGGTGCGGCAAAAGCTGCGCTATCTGCATACCGACGTTGAGCTGAACCAGGTGTATGCGGTGGGCTGGTTGAATGAAACCGAGCTTAATCGCGGCTACTCCGGCTCCGATGAAAAAATGTCGGCGATTACGCTGGATAACCAGCTCGACGGCAGCTTTGATACCTGGCAGGTAAACCACCGTCTGCTGGTGGGGATCGACTATCAGGATCGCAGCAACAATACCACCGGCTACTACGGGACTTTCCCGCCGATTGACGCCTTTAATCCGGTGTACGGCGCGAAGCCTGATTACATCGACATGTATGCGCGTGAGAAACACAAGCTGCGCCAGACGGGTTACTATTTGCAGGATCAGATGTCATGGGATCGCTGGCGTATTACGCTCGGTGGTCGCTACGATCAGGTCAGCGTTTCTAATATTGATAAGATCAAGGATACTCGCAGCGATCTGGATAAAAACAACTTCAGCACCCGCGCCGCGTTGCTCTATTTGTTCGATAACGGCTTTGCGCCGTACGTGAGTTACTCCACTGCCTTTACGCCCACCAGTTTTGCCGATGAGAACGGTAATCTGCTGGACCCGATGAAAGGCAAGCAGTGGGAAGCCGGGCTGAAATATGAGCCGGAAGGACTTAACAGTCAGTTCAGCGCGTCGGTGTTCCGTATCAATCAGACGAATATAGCCACTAAAGAAGAGCCGACCGATCCATACCGCTCGATTGGGGAAATTGAATCTGAAGGGGTGGAGCTGGAGGCAATTAGCCAACTGACGGATAGCTTCCGTTTGCAGGCGGCGTATACCTATACCGACATTCGCTATAAGAAAAGCAGCCCGGAAGAGCAGGGCAAGCGCGCAGTGTACGCCCCGCGTAACCAGGCCAGTGCCTGGCTGAGCTACGATGTAAAAAGTGGTCCGCTGGACGGTCTGACGTTGGGTTCAGGCGTGCGCTACGTTAACGGTATTACCAGCGATCGCCTGAATACTCACACCCTGCCGTCCTACACTCTGGTGGATATGGTGATTGGTTACGACTTAACGAATATCGGTATTAAAGGGTTGAGCGCGCAGCTGAACGTTAACAACCTGACCGACAAGCGCTACGTTGCGGCCTGTAACTCGCTCTCATACTGCTACTTCGGCGCCGAGCGCAGCATTGTCGGCAGTGTGTCCTGGAAATTCTGATGTTTTAGCCGGATGCAGCGCTGGCGCCTTATCCGGCCTGGTGCAGTGTGCAAATTGTATGCCTGATGAGCGTAGCGCATCAGGCATAGTGGATTGCGGTTATTGTGTAAAACCGTTTTGCATACAAATCTGTGCGCTGGTTCTCAGAGTAAAGGCGACTTTGTCTGGGTACTGACTGTAATAGTTATGCTCTTCTTCCAGCCCTTTTGCCTGCGCCAGGCGTACCGTTTCCAGCGAGCAGGTACGGTAGATCAGGTCTTTATTCATATTGGTCTGCTTCTCGCGCTGTTTATCTGCGGACAGCGCCAGCCAGTTTTCGGACAGTGAGTAATCGTAAACCACCCGATTTCCTTTCGCCTGCACGTTCTCAATGGTAATAAATTCGTCGATTTTCAGCCTTGGCTGCCCACGCATTTTTTTCTTATCTTCTGCGGCGGCGTATTGGGCCAGCGCATGAATATCCATACTGGCTATTTTCTGTTTATAAGCATCTACATAGGCGGTAGGTTGCTGATAATGCTGAGCGTAAGCGTTTCTTAATTCTCCGTCACTCATCGTACAACCTGCCAGAAACAGAGGTAATAGCAGTACCAGTTTTATTTTAGTCATGATGTTATCCCGTTCATTATTTTGATCCCAGTCGCCCATAACAAAATAGAAAAATTATTACGGATGATATTTAAGGTTGTATAAACGAGAGCACGATGGCACAAGTTCAATTGTCTTAAAATGGCAGGACAGACGGGAAACCCTGCCAGAATTGGCAGGGTTTTGAACATACTGATACAAAAATTAATGGCCGATCATCTTTGCCTTCGGGATCAGCTGGAAATACATATGATCGGGTACTAGCGTATCCCAGACATTGGCATAAACCGCATAACCAATGGTGGCAAACAGAATGCCAAGCACCAGTAGCGTCATGGCAACACCTGACAGCGTCCTCTGACGCCATAACGATTTACCACCGTTGCCTTGTGCTCCAGGCGGAGTCTGCAGTGAAAAGCTCAGCGTTGAGGCTACCGGGCAGGATTCAACGCAGGTCATGCAGCCAGTGCATTCCACGGTACGCACCTGAATCAGTCTGTCGACCGGGATATTCGACGGGCAGTTTTTCGCGCATTTTCCGCAGTCGATGCAACTGTCTGCGTTACGGCGGATTTTAAACGGCGAGAATAGCGAGAACAGGCCGAGCAGCGCGCCATAAGGGCACAGATAGCGGCACCAGGCATTGCGAATAAACAGGCTCAGGACGCTGATAACGACAACAAAGATGAGCGTAGCGGGGCCAATATGGCGAAAGAAATCGAGCATCTTCACGTCGATAATCATGCCATAGGCCGACATTAGAAAATACTGAATCCCCTGTGCAGGCATCGACAGGGCGATATACAAAAAGAAACTCAGCAACAGATACTTCAGACTGAGCAGCGGGATATCCAGCCAGCGCGGCAGCGTGAAGTTGCGACCAAAGACTTTTTTCCCCAGATTGCCGAGCAGTTCGGACAGTGTGCCCACTGGACATAACCACGAACAGAAGGCTTTTTTTAACAACAGACTAATCAGGATAAACGCAACTAACAGCAACATGGAGGCGGCATGGATGGGAGGAAGAAAACCAGTCTCCAGCGTATAGCGGATATTCATCAAGCCCGCGATCGGTAGCCATCCCTCAATACCACCAGGCCTTGGAATATAGATGCTGGTGCCGGCGGTTTCGAAATAGCGGACCCAGTAATAGAACGTTACGCCAATATAAATATTAATAGCCAGCAGGAGAAACTGGGTGGCTTTTCGCCAGCTGCTGGCATTGCGCCAGTCATTCCACGGCAGTTTGCCTCCGATTGTGCCAGGACGGCGCTGCCAGCGCGTTCTCTTCTTCCCATTCATGATTTTTTACTATCCCTCATATTTCCCCTTCTGCATTCAGAAGGCGTTATCACCGGGATATGCTAGCGCTATTTAGATTTGGTGTATTTGATTTGCATCTTATTACGTGGCTGTTATTTTCATCATGCAAATATGCCTGAATAAAAATAACAGCTCGATATTTATCGCAAGCCAGATAAATACCCTGAACGGGGTATTTATTTCTCTGCAGGGCAATGGTTATTCCTGATAAACCTCAACGCGGTCGCGACCATTACTTTTTGCCAGATAAAGTGCGCGATCGGCTTTATCAACCAGCTGTTTGTAGTCGGGATGATAATCATATTCGGCAATACCGATACTGACGGTAATAGAAAACGTTTCTGTCGCAGAGGCTGCCATGCGCATCTCAGCAATTTTCATGCGCAGCGTTTCCAGAATAATACTGGCCTGCGATTCATCTGACTCGACGAGCAGAATCATAAATTCTTCACCACCGTAGCGGAACACGTAATCGCTGCTACGGATATGTTCATAAATGACCGCTGCGACATTTTTGAGCGTCAGATCGCCGATATTATGCCCGAAGTTATCGTTAATTTGCTTGAAGTAGTCGATATCCAGCATCGCCAGGCTAAAAGGCTTATGCGCATGTAACGCCAGCGAGATTTCACGTCGCATGATGGTCGGAATAAAGCGGCGATTAAGCAACTGGGTCAGCGAATCTTTACCATTTTCCTGCTTAACCAGCGCCTCAAACATTGAAGCGAGCAGGAAATGGATTTTTGCCGACAGCTGGCGAACATCCTGTAATAAGCTCATCCGCTCGGGTTCTGTGGGCTGATGCTGAGGTGACAGGGTTGTCGTCAGACGGGTGTCGATCTCTGCAATCAGTGATTCCATTTCTTTGAGCAAATTGCTGTTGCCAAGAATATGTTTTCCCTTATGCGAGAACCACATACCAAAATCAGAGTTCGCCAGAAACACCATTTCACCGAAAGGCATTCCGGTGGCAATGTTATAGATAAACTGGTTTTCCCAGTCGGTAAACGAACGTATTTGCCGTTCGCGCTCGACGTTAACGTCATCGTAAATAGTCTGCAGACGATACTGCTCTTGTGTATGCAGGGAGTTTTGGTAGCTTGGGGAATAGGAGACGGTCATGGCCTCCAGCGCAGTATCCATTGCCAGACTGCTGAAACAGATAGCATTGCTCAGCAGGGAAGACGAGTCGTCAGCTTTGGTTTTCAACACCCGATACAGCTCATCTTTAAGCTTACGCGCGCCGCGGTTCACCAGATCGATGGGCAGACCGATACGGGCATGCACTACGCCAATTTTGCGTTGTTTGGCCAGCAGCTGTGAGAGATCTTCGTGCGCGCTGCCGAGCACGCTGCGTAACCAGTCAAACATACTGCCGCTGAGGCGGGTACTGACCTGTTCTGTATTGAGGAACAATGCACTCTGGGCATGAGAGAGCATATAGTCATAAAAAACGGTCACTAAATGGTGGATCTCTTCATCGCTTAACGATGTGAGGAGCGTGTGAACGTCAGGCGATGTTTGTCGTATCAGCGCCTGCCATTCTGTAAGGAGTAATGTGTCGTTTACCGGTTCAATCTGTTCCATCTCGCTGCCACTCAACGTGCGATTAAAAATTCAGGCAGTATTACGGACAATTACCTCACGATGGTCAAGTTAAACTCTTTTATCGATGGCTAATACCCTCATAAATAAGCCTGAGCGCGAAGACACCTATTATTGCGCCAATGACTCGGCTGGCAACGCATTGGATGCGACCATACGCCCGTCGCACTGCAGGCAAAGAAAATGCCTGGCTGAGAAAAATACGCCAGATAACGGAAGACAACACAATACCTGCCCAGGCCATCAGTCTGGCCCACGTAGGTGTGTCTGCGCTTAAGGTGACCGAGAAGATACTAATAAAAAACAGTACGGTTTGCGGGTTCGATAAATCCGTTAGTAATCCTCGGCGGAAAAATACATACCAGGGGGCGGAAATCGGCTGCTGTAGCGTGGGCATTTGCGGCGTGGCCTGATGGCGGATGCTGTTCCAGGCAAACCACAGCAGATAGACGCCGCCGACAATCTTAATCAATGAAAATATCTCTTCACACTGGGTGATTAGCGTTGCCATACCAAAAAGCCCAAGGCCGGAGTAAAACGCATCACCTAAGGCGACCCCCAGACCGGTCATCACACCTGCGCGTCGTCCGGATGCCAGGCTAGTTTGTACCACTACGAACAGATTTGCGCCGGGGTTAAAAAAGGTTAAAACAAACAGGCTAACAGTGAGCATGACGGCGTGTAGCGGTTCCATAGGCAACCATTCCTCAAATATTCATAAAGTTAACACTATAATTTCAGCGAGCTGGCTGTTCTGAGGATCAACTCACACTGGCTATTGAAACTTTGATCTGGTTGATGTGCTGATACTCGACGGCCGGTTTTTCTGCGCTGCAAAATTTCTATATATTTCTGCTGAGTGTGGATTTTTTATCCAGGCTGGACTAGTTATTAATCATCCTTGAATCGCGTTATCTCATGTTCAGGGATCGATGATGGCGTCATAACAAAACCTGGAGCTGGTCTATGAAAACTGGAATTAAAGTACTTATTGGTGCGTTAGCTTTTGTCGTGACCAACGCATATGCCGCGGAGTTTATGACAAAGCTTGAGTTTGAAAAGGTTGAGTCGCAGTACACAAAAATCGGTGATATCTCAACGAGCAATGAAGTTTCTGTCGCAGATGCCAAAGAAGAACTGCTGAAGAAAGCCGAAGAGAAAGGTGCCGATGTTGTGGTATTAACTTCCGGTCAAACGGATAATAAAATCCATGGCACAGCCAATATCTACAAGAAAAAATAATACGCTGCTGTAAAAATCACGATTCCCGCCGGTCATTGTACCGGCGGGTTTTCTTTTAATCTGCGCCAGAACGTGGTTCTGCTAATTCCGAGATAGCGTGCAGCCGCGGTTTTATCACCATTGAATTGTGCTAACACCTGCTGCGGCGTCAGCAATGACGATGATTGTGGTGAGTCTGCAACAATGGCCAGTTCCGGTAATAGCTGTTGTAAAAAATCAACATTCAGCTCCGGCTGCGGCTCGACGCTTAAAAATAGCGCCAGGCGCTCCATCATATTACGCAGTTCGCGGATATTCCCCGGCCAGCCATAATTCAGTAACGTCGGCTGACTTAAACCCAGCCCCTTGCGTACTGGCTCAGAAAACGGCACATCCAGTTCCGCCAGCGACTGTTTTAAAAAACCTTCCGCCAGCGGCAGGATATCGGGCAATCGCTCGCGTAGCGGCGGCAGCTTGAGGCGTAAAATGCTCAGGCGATAAAACAGATCGGTACGAAACTCCCCCTGTTTCATCTCCTGCTCCAGATTACAGTGTGTGGCGCTAATCACCCTGACATCGACCGGAATAGGCTGATGCCCACCGACTCGGGTGACCTCTTTTTCTTCCAGTACGCGCAGCAGCCGGGTTTGTAACGGCAGCGGCATCTCGCCTATCTCATCAAGAAAAAGGGTTCCGCCATGAGCAATTTCAAACAGGCCCGCGCGTCCTCCCCGACGAGAGCCGGTAAAGGCGCCATCTTCATAGCCGAACAGCTCCGCTTCCAGCAATGATTCGGTGATTGCTCCGCAGTTGACGGCAACAAACGGCGGCGAGGGTTTACCGCGCCGATTCTCCTGACGAGTGAAAAACTCACGGTGAATGGCCTGTGCCGCCAGCTCTTTGCCCGTACCGGTTTCACCCTGAATTAGCACCGGCGCACGCGAGCGGGCGTAGAGCATAATGGTGTGTCGCACCTGTTCCATCTGCGCAGAATGACCGCGCATATCACCGAGCGCGTAGCGGGTGCGTAACGTATCGCCAGAAGCGTACTGACCGTTTCTACGCAGCGTCAGGCGGGTCATATCAAGCGCATCGACAAAGGCCTGGCGCACGGTGGCCGCCGAATAGATAAAGATGCCGGTCATACCTGCTTCTTCTGCCAGATCGGTAATCAATCCCGCACCAACTACCGCCTGCGTGCCGCCAGCCTTCAGCTCGTTGATTTGCCCGCGGGCATCTTCCTCGGTGATATAGCTGCGCTGTTCAAGCTGCAAATTAAAGGTTTTTTGAAAGGCGAGAAGCGCAGGAATGGTTTCCTGATAGGTAATGACGCCAATCGACGAGGTGAGCTTTCCTGCTTTTGCCAGCGCCTGTAGCACGTCAAATCCGCTGGGTTTAATCAGGATCACCGGGATCGATAAACGGCTTTTCAGATACGCCCCGTTGGAGCCAGCCGCAATAATGGCATCACAACGCTCGGTAGCCAGTTTTTTGCGGATATACGCCACCGCTTTTTCGAAACCAAGCTGAATGGGGGTGATGGTCGCCAGGTGGTCGAACTCCAGGCTGATGTCGCGAAACAGTTCGAACAGGCGCGTGACAGAAACCGTCCAGATAACCGGTTTGTCGTCGTTCACCCGCGGTGGAAGATGCGTATCAGCCATAACTAACCCAAAAAGTAAGGAACCGAGTATTAGGGTTTAGTTGTGTTTCATAAATGTTGCAATGAAACATGAAGGAACGTTTCATGAAACGATAGCTGACACGCTTTTGTGCAATAAAGATACAGTAACTTATATTAATGTATTGTTTTTTAAGGGAAATATATAAATTAATTAAAAATTAAGGTCTTTGGCATACCCCTTGCTTTAAGTAAATCAACGAATGCTAACAAGTTGATAACAAGAGGACGGGATATGTCTCTACACTCCCCAGGGCTGGCGTTTCGCGCTGCGCTCAGCAAAGAAAATCCATTACAAATCGTGGGCACCATCAACGCCAATCACGCTCTGCTGGCCCAACGCGCCGGGTATCAGGCGATTTATCTCTCCGGCGGCGGCGTCGCTGCGGGGTCGCTGGGGCTGCCGGATCTTGGTATTTCAACCCTTGATGATGTGCTGACTGATATTCGTCGCATTACGGATGTTTGCCCGCTGCCATTGCTGGTGGATGCAGATATCGGATTTGGATCGTCAGCGTTCAACGTGGCGCGTACCGTGAAGTCGATTGCCAAAGCCGGGGCTGCCGCGCTGCATATTGAAGATCAGATCGGCGCCAAGCGCTGCGGCCATCGCCCGAACAAAGCGATCGTCTCTAAAGAAGAGATGGTCGACAGGATCCGCGCCGCGGTGGATGCACGTACCGATCCCAACTTTGTCATCATGGCGCGGACCGATGCGCTGGCGGTAGAAGGGTTAGAGGCAGCCATCGATCGTGCCCAGGCGTACGTCGAAGCAGGCGCGGACATGCTGTTTCCGGAAGCTATCACCGAGCTTGCGATGTACCGCCAGTTTGCCGACGCGGTGCAGGTGCCGATCCTCGCCAACATTACCGAATTTGGCGCTACGCCGCTGTTCACCACCGATGAACTGCGCAGCGCAAACGTCGCGATGGCGCTGTATCCGCTGTCGGCTTTCCGCGCTATGAACCGCGCTGCGGAAAAGGTTTACAACGTGCTGCGTCAGGAAGGAACGCAAAAGAGCGTGATCGACATTATGCAGACGCGTAACGAGCTGTACGAAAGCATCAATTACTACCAGTTCGAAGAGAAACTCGACGCGCTGTATAGCAAAAAGTAACCGTCGTAGGCCGGATAAGGCACAGCCGCCATCCGGCAATAAATTTGTACCCTACATATTATAAAAATGACGAGGACAACATGAGCGACACAACGATCCTGCAAAATAGTACCCATGTCATTAAACCTAAAAAATCGGTTGCGCTGTCAGGTGTTGCCGCCGGAAATACTGCGCTGTGTACCGTAGGCAAAAGCGGTAACGACCTGCACTATCGTGGCTACGATATTCTCGACCTGGCGCAGCAGTGCGAATTTGAAGAAGTCGCGCATCTGCTGATCCACGGGAAATTACCCACCCGCGATGAACTCACCGCCTATAAAAGCAAACTCAAAGCGCTGCGCGGACTGCCCGCTAACGTACGCACCGTGCTGGAAGCGCTGCCTGCTGCCTCGCATCCGATGGATGTGATGCGCACCGGCGTCTCCGCGCTGGGCTGTACGCTGCCGGAAAAAGAAGGTCATACCGTCTCAGGCGCGCGCGATATTGCCGACAAGCTACTGGCATCGCTCAGTTCAATCCTTTTGTACTGGTATCACTACAGCCATAACGGCGAGCGTATTCAGCCGGAAACTGACGATGATTCCATTGGCGGTCACTTCCTGCACCTGCTGCATGGCGAAAAACCGTCGCGAAGCTGGGAAAAAGCGATGCATATTTCGCTGGTGCTGTACGCCGAGCACGAATTTAACGCCTCCACCTTTACCAGCCGCGTGATTGCCGGGACCGGCTCCGATATGTATTCCGCGATTATCGGCGCGATTGGCGCACTGCGTGGACCGAAACACGGCGGGGCGAATGAAGTGTCGCTGGAGATCCAACAGCGCTACGAAACGCCGGACGAAGCCGAAGCAGATATCCGTAAACGCGTGGAAAACAAAGAAGTGGTGATTGGCTTTGGTCATCCGGTTTACACCATCGCCGACCCGCGCCATCAGGTGATCAAGCGCGTGGCGAAACAGCTTTCTCAGGAAGGTGGTTCGCTGAAAATGTACAACATCGCCGACCGTCTGGAAGACGTAATGTGGGAAACGAAAAAGATGTTCCCCAACCTCGACTGGTTCTCGGCGGTCTCTTACAACATGATGGGCGTTCCCACCGAAATGTTCACCCCGCTGTTTGTCATCGCCCGCGTCACCGGCTGGGCGGCGCACATCATCGAACAGCGCCAGGACAATAAAATTATCCGTCCTTCCGCCAACTATACCGGCCCGGAAGATCGCGAATTTGTCCCGATTGAAAAACGTTGCTAATTCAAAACCTCATACCCTAAATAATTCGAGTTGCATGAAGGCGGCAAGTGAGTGAATCCCCAGGAGCATAGCGAACTATGTGACTGGGGGGAGCGAGCGTAGCCAACGCGCATGCAGCTTGAAGTATGACGGGTATAAAGATAAAAAACAGGAAATGTACCCTATGTCCGCACATATTTCGAACGTCCGCCCCGAATTTGACCGTGAAATCGTTGATATCGTTGATTACGTCATGAACTACGAGATCACTTCGAAGGTGGCGTATGACACTGCGCATTATTGCCTGCTTGATACCTTAGGCTGCGGCCTGGAAGCGCTGGAATATCCGGCCTGTAAAAAACTGCTGGGGCCGGTCGTCCCAGGTACAGTGGTACCGAACGGCGTGCGCGTACCTGGCACCCAGTTCCAGCTCGACCCGGTGCAGGCGGCGTTTAACATCGGTGCGATGATCCGCTGGCTGGACTTCAACGATACCTGGCTTGCCGCTGAGTGGGGTCATCCTTCTGATAACCTCGGCGGTATTTTGGCCACGGCTGACTGGCTGTCGCGTAATGCGGTGGCGGTGGGGAAAGCGCCGTTGACCATGAAAACGGTGCTGACCGGGATGATCAAAGCTCATGAGATTCAGGGCTGTATCGCGCTGGAAAACTCGTTTAACCGTGTTGGTCTCGATCACGTCCTGCTGGTAAAAGTGGCTTCCACGGCGGTGGTCGCTGAGATGCTTGGCCTGAACCGGGATGAAATTCTCAACGCCGTGTCGCTGGCGTGGGTCGACGGCCAGTCGCTGCGTACTTATCGCCATGCGCCAAATACCGGCACGCGTAAATCCTGGGCCGCAGGCGATGCGACCTCGCGCGCGGTACGTCTGGCATTGATGGCTAAAACCGGTGAGATGGGGTATCCGTCTGCGCTGACGGCGAAAACCTGGGGCTTCTATGACGTCTCTTTCAAAGGCGAATCTTTCCGCTTCCAGCGCCCGTACGGCTCTTATGTGATGGAAAACGTGCTGTTTAAAATCTCCTTCCCGGCCGAGTTCCACTCGCAGACCGCGGTAGAAGCGGCCATGACGCTGTACGAGCAGCTACAGGCCGCAGGTAAGACCGCTGCCGATATCGAAAAAGTGACCATTCGTACGCACGAAGCCTGTATCCGCATCATCGATAAAAAAGGCCCGCTGAATAACCCGGCGGATAGGGATCACTGTATCCAGTATATGGTGGCCATTCCGCTGCTGTTCGGGCGCTTAACGGCGGCAGATTACGAAGACGGCGTGGCGCAGGACAAACGTATTGATGCACTGCGCGAGAAGATCAACTGCTTCGAAGATCCGGCCTTTACCGCCGATTACCACGACCCTGAAAAACGCGCCATCGCCAACGCCATCACTCTGGAATTCACCGACGGCTCACGCTTTGAAGAAGTGGTAGTGGAATACCCAATCGGCCATGCGCGTCGTCGTACTGACGGCATGCCGAAGCTGGTCGAGAAGTTCAAAATCAACCTGGCGCGTCAGTTCCCGACCCGTCAGCAGCAGCGCATCCTGGATGTCTCCCTGGACAGAACTCGCCTGGAGCAGATGCCGGTCAATGAGTATATGGATCTCTTCATTATTTAAACCAGCGTGCAGCAAGGCGTAAGTTCAACAGGAGAGCATTATGTCTTATAGCGAGTTTTATCAACGTTCTATAACGCAACCGGAGTCGTTCTGGGCCGAGCAGGCCCAGCGTATTGACTGGCAGCAGCCGTATACGCAGGTACTGGACCACAGCAACCCGCCGTTTGCCCGCTGGTTTTGCGGCGGCACGACCAATCTGTGCCATAACGCTATCGACCGCTGGCTGGAGAAACAGCCTGACGCGCTGGCGCTGATTGCTGTGTCATCAGAAACTGAAGAAGAACGCACTTTTACCTTTCGTCAGCTGTATGACGAAGTGAACGTCGCGGCGGCGATGCTATTGTCGCTGGGCGTACAGCGTGGCGATCGGGTGCTGGTGTATATGCCGATGATCGCCGAGGCGCACATTACGCTGCTGGCCTGCGCACGCATTGGGGCAATTCATTCGGTGGTGTTCGGTGGTTTCGCCTCGCACAGCGTGGCGGCGCGCATCGACGACGCCAGACCGGTGGTTATCGTCTCGGCGGATGCCGGGGCGCGCGGGGGCAAGATCCTGCCGTATAAAAAGCTGCTCGATGATGCGATCGAACAGGCGCAGCACCGACCGCGTCATGTGGTGCTGGTCGATCGCGGTCTGGCGAAAATGGCGCGGGTCGAGGGACGTGACCTCGACTTTGCCGCCCTGCGCCAACAGCATCTCGGCGCGCGGGTACCAGTTGTCTGGCTGGAATCAAACGAAACATCCTGCATTCTCTACACCTCCGGGACAACCGGTAAACCGAAAGGCGTCCAGCGCGACGTTGGCGGCTATGCGGTCGCGCTGGCGACCTCGATGGACACCATTTTCGGCGGTAAAGCGGGCGGCGTGTTCTTCTGCGCGTCGGATATCGGCTGGGTAGTTGGGCATTCGTATATCGTGTATGCCCCGCTGCTGGCGGGGATGGCGACGGTGGTTTACGAAGGTCTGCCAACGTATCCGGACTGTGGTGTATGGTGGAAAATTGTTGAGAAGTATCAGGTCTGCCGGATGTTCTCCGCCCCGACCGCCATCCGCGTGCTGAAGAAATTCCCGACCGCGCAAATCCGTAATCACGATCTCTCCTCGCTGGAGGTGTTGTATCTGGCGGGGGAACCGCTGGACGAACCAACCGCCAGTTGGGTAACAGAAACGCTGGGCGTCCCGGTTATCGATAACTACTGGCAGACCGAATCAGGCTGGCCGATTATGGCAATTGCCCGCGGGCTGGACGACAGGCCGTCGCGTCTGGGCAGTCCCGGCGTGCCGATGTACGGCTACAACGTACAACTGCTCAATGAGGTGACCGGTGAACCTTGTGCGGCGAATGAGAAGGGTATGCTGGTGATTGAAGGGCCGCTGCCGCCGGGCTGTATCCAGACCATCTGGGGCGATGACGCGCGGTTTGTGAATACCTACTGGTCGCTGTTTTCTCGCCAGGTGTACGCCACCTTTGACTGGGGCATTCGTGACGCTGACGGCTATTACTTCATTCTGGGGCGTACGGATGACGTGATAAACGTGGCAGGGCACCGGTTGGGGACGCGCGAGATCGAGGAGAGTATTTCCAGCTATCCGAACGTTGCGGAAGTGGCGGTAGTCGGCGTGAAGGACGCGCTGAAGGGGCAGGTAGCGGTCGCGTTTGTTATTCCGAAACAGAGCGACAGCCTTGAAGATCGCGACATCGCACATTCGGAAGAGAAGGCGATTATGGCGCTGGTGGACAGCCAGATTGGCAACTTTGGCCGTCCGGCACACGTCTGGTTTGTGTCGCAGTTGCCGAAAACACGTTCCGGTAAAATGCTCAGACGGACGATCCAGGCGATCTGCGAAGGCCGCGATCCCGGCGATCTGACGACCATTGACGATCCCGCGTCGCTGCTGCAAATCCGTCAGGCGATCGAGGAGTAACATCGTGTGATGCCCGGTGGCGCAATGCTTACCGGGCCTACGTTCTAATCCACTTTCTTATACGGCCCGTGATAGTAATCAAACGGCGCATAAACCGTATCGGCCACGAACGATAACGGCACATCAACAAACAACAGCGCTAAATCGAAATAGTTATAATCGTAAGCGCCTGGGTTTTTTAGTTTATCAATATCATGATGCATACCCACGTAATAGGTATCTGAATTCTCGCCTGCCGTGCGTGCATCAATGCTGCCACATCCTGAAAGTAGTGCGCTGATAAAGAGCGCCGTTACCGCAATTGTCTTTCTGCTCATGCTATGACCTGGCTTCTCGCCCCGTTTTACCATAACGGTAAAAAAGCGGTTTGTTGCCCGCAGAACTTAAACCTCCAGGTCAGGATGGTCGTGTGAAGATGACGCGTTGTAGGCCGGATAAACCACGTGAGGTGCATCCGGCAAAGATGCTTTCACAGCGCGACGCTTTCGCGACGACGCAGCAGGGAAAACGGCCCCGGTCCACTTAGGGTAAATACGGAAATCAACGTGAAGCTCAGCGCAATGATCCCCAGCACCAGATAAGCTCCCTGGAAACCAATACTTTCATACATTTTCCCGGCCAGAACTGACATGAAAATCATTGCTAACTGTTTGAAGAAGCAGAAACACACCAGATAAATCGTCGCCGAGAAACGCACTTCAAACTGACTGGTGATGTATTTGAAGCAACCGACGATCAGGAACGGTATCTCAAACATATGCAACGTTTTGAGAATAACGACTTCCAGCGCAGTGGTGGCGAATGAGGAGCCAATAATCCTTACCGACATGATCGTACCAGCCAGCAGCAGGGCGTTCTTGCCGCCGATGCGATTCACAATCAGCGGCGCAAAGAACATGATTGAGGCGTTGAGTAATTCTCCCATCGTCGTGACGTAGCCAAACACGCGGGTACCCTGTTCGCCGGTGGCAAAGAACGAGGTAAAGAAGTTGGCGAACTGCTGGTCAAACACATCGTAAGTACAGGAAACGCCAACTACGTACAGGGAAAGGAACCAAAGTTTTGGTTGTTTAAATAACTCCAGCGCCAGCTTCAGGCTGAATGCCGAGTTATTGGCGCCTACCGCATCCGCGACTTTTGCTGAAGAGGGGGCATCTGTTTTTGAAAATAACAGCAGCAATGCCAAAATGACCGCGCATCCGGAGCCTAACCAAAAGACAAATTGGTTATTGATGGTGAACATAATGCCGGCAATCGAGGCGCACAGCGCCCAGCCTACGCAACCAAACATGCGCGCGCGACCAAATTCAAAGTTGCTTCGGCGGCTGGCTTTTTCAATATAGGCTTCAATCGCCGGAGCGCCGGCATTGTAAATAAAGCCAAGGTAAATCCCACCGACAATTGAACCCAGTAAAATATTAACTTGTAATAACGGACCAAAAACGTAAATAAAGAACGGGGCAAACATTACCAGCATGCCGGTAATTACCCACAGTAGATGTTTACGCAGGCCAAGCTTGTCGGATAGTAGTCCGAAAATTGGCTGGAATAACAAAGAAAACAGTGAGATACAAGCGAAGATGATGCCGGTATCGCCTTTGCTTATGTGGTTTACCTCGTGTAACCAGATAGGGAAGAAGGGGAAATACGCGCCCATAATAAAAAAGTAAAAGAAGAAGAAAAAGCCGAACATCCAAAAGTTAGTGTTTTTTAAATAATACATAACAGACTTCCTATAAATGCGGGCAGGTTTGGGCCTGCCCAACTTATATTATTATTTTTGGCCCCAGACGAACTGGAAGTGGTAGCGTCCGGCGCTCAGCAGAAATTCCGGCGACACGGAAGGGCTCCACGAATCATCGCCGCCAACGCCCATATGGAAGCCATCAATATTGAGCCAGGTGCCCGCCTCAGGCTGCAGCAAATGGCGGTGGCTGGTTTCCATCAGTTGCTGCTGGCTAAAGCGGCTGATGTTGAACAGGAAGTCCCCACGCCACTGGTGCGCGCCGTAGTGCAGTTCGCGCGTGCCGCAGCGCAGACCGTTTTCACTTGGGAAAACATACGGGGTGTACATCTCATCAAGCGACAGATCCCAGCGATCAAAACAGGCGGCGCCCAGACGGTCCGGGTAGTTCTCATGTGGACCGAGACCTAACCAGTTCACTCGCTCTGCGACCTGCACTAACTGGCAGCTCAGGCCGATGCGGGCCGGATGCGGCGTACCGCTGGCAACGTCGACATCCACCGTTATCTGCATTTCACCCTTGCCGTCAATGCGGTAGCTTTTTCGGCTAATGAACAGCGTTTCGCCCTGATACTGCCACGCATGTTCAGTGGTGATCAGTACCGCATCGCTCAGCGTGTCGGCAGCACAGTGTAGTAACGTTGCTTCAGCCTGATAGTGACCGGCGGCCTTCCAGCGTTCGACCCAGGCATTAGGGTCGATGCGGGTTGACTCGCTCACGCCGATGTCGTTGTCCAGCGGGGCGCGGGTGAACTGGTCAGTAAGCGGAGTTAACAGTTGGGCTGAATCGCCAATCCAGTACTGTGTCAGCAGGCCAGACTGACGGTCGAATTGCCAGCGCTTGTTGTCGTTCTCAACGGTAAAGACGTTTTCGCTCACATTGAGCTGTGGCGCGGTGCGGGCAGACGGCAGTTGCGTCAGGCTGAGCTTCTCTTGAAGCTTCCATTGCTGCCAGGCGCTGATGTGCCCGGCGTCTGACCACGCGGTTGCCTGAGGTTGTTCTACGCGTACCGTCAGCCACAGCTGACCTGCGGTTTCCGGCATCGGGACATCTGGCAGGGTAATCACCTGGCGACCCTGTGGAGCGATATCCAGAACGATTTCTCCGGCGGCCAGCGGGTTGCCGTCCTGGGCAATAGACCAGTGCAGAACTTCGTTATCGCTGCGGCGGAACAGATATTCGCTGGTCACTTCAATCTGGCGTTCAGCGCCCGGCAGTAACGTGAACTGGAAAAACTGCTGTTCATGTTTGGCCTCGTATAACGCCGGGTGTGGGGTGCGATCGGCGAACACCAGCCCGTTCATGCAAAACTGACGATCGTTAGGCGTGTCGCCGAAATCGCCACCGTAGGCTGACCATGCTTTGCCGTTTTCATCATATTTAATCAGCGACTGATCCACCCAGTCCCAGACAAAGCCGCCCTGCAGGCGCGGATACTGACGGAATGCTTGCCAGTATTTGGCGAAGCCACCGAAACTGTTGCCCATGGCGTGGGCATATTCACAAAGGATCAGCGGACGCTGCTCGCCGGGCATCGACAGCCACTTTTTAATCGACCATTTGGGGACGGCGGGGAAGGGCTGATCCTGATCGACGCGGGCGTACATCGGGCAAATAATATCGGTCGCTGCGGTATTTGCGCCGCCGCCTTCATATTGTACCGGGCGTGACGGGTCTTCTGATTTTATCCAGCGGTAGAGCGCGTCGTGATTGACGCCATGGCCGGATTCATTGCCCAGAGACCAGATAATAATGCTCGGATGGTTGCGATCGCGCTGCACCATACGCGTGACGCGCTGGCTCATGGCAGGCAACCATGCGGGATCGTCGGTGAGGCGATTCATCGGCACCATGCCGTGGGTTTCAATGTTGGCTTCGTCGACGACATACAGGCCGTAACGATCGCACAGGGTGTACCACAGCGAGTGATTTGGGTAATGGGAGCAGCGCACGGCATTGAAGTTATTCTGCTTCATCAGGATGATGTCTTGCACCATCGTCGCCTCATCCATCACCTGACCGTTGATCGGATGGTGCTCATGGCGGTTGGTACCGCGAATCAACAGCGGCTTACCATTGAGTAACAGCAGTCCGTTTTCAATGCAAACCTGACGAAAGCCGACGTCACAGGCCTCCGCTTCTATCAGCGCTCCGTCCGCGGTGCGCAGCTGCACAACGGCGCGGTACAAATTGGGCGTTTCGGCACTCCACAGAGCCGGTTTTTCGACGTTCAGACACAGAGTCACCCGGTCATGATAAGCACCGCGTTCATCAATAATCTCACTGCCGAGTGGGGAATTCGTTTCGGCTGTGAGCGTTTCTCCCTCCCACAATTGCAGGGCTACGCGTAAATCTTCGCTCTCGTTGCTCGCTACTCTGACTTCCACTGCCAGCATGGCGCGGCTGAAGTCGTCGTTAAACCGGGTATTAATGCGCAGGTCGCGAATTTGCGTTGTGGGCTTATGCAGCAAAGATACGTCGCGAAAAATACCGCTCATGCGCCACATATCCTGGTCTTCCAGATAGCTGCCATCGCTCCAGCGCAGCACCATCACCGCCAGACGGTTTTCGCCGTGCTGCAGATAATCGCTAAGATCGAATTCAGATGGCAGGCGGCTGTCCTGTCCGTAGCCGACCCAGCGGCCGTTGCACCACAAATGAAATGCGGAGTTCACGCCGTCAAAAATAATGCGCGTCTGACCCTCATCTAACCAGGCATCGTCAATATGAAATGTGAGCGAGTAACATCCCGTCGGGTTCTGTGCCGGAACGTACGGAGGGTTAACCGGGATTGGGTAGGTGACGTTGGTATAAATTGGCGCATCGTAACCGTCCATCTGCCAGTTCGAGGGGACGTTGACAGTATCAGCTTGTGGCAGATCGCTTGTAAGCCAGCTTTCCGGCACAGCCTCCGGCGCGGCAAACCAGGCAAATTGCCACCGGCCATTCAGCGAGCGTAACTGACTTGAACGCTGATTCGTACGTGCGTCATCTGCTGAACGCCAGCTACAGAACGGTGGATGCGCCTCCAGGCGGTTGAGCTGCGTGACGCCGGGATTTTCCCAGTCACGGCGGGCCAGAACAGCGGAGAGTGAATCTGTGTTCAGGTTCATAACGGTATCCTGTTTGAATTTGTTATTCGCTCACAATTTCAATCAAAATACGGATAAGCGATCCCAACTGTAAAGGCTGGGGCGTTCAATGAGTGAACTGACTCACACAATTGTTGTGCGTTCACAATTTGGGTGCGAGCTGAGAAACTTGCCGCGCGAGCTGGATCAATGAATCGGCCAGCGCCTGGGGTGAGGTGGTTTGGGTGTTGGGTGGCAGAACCGTTTTGCGCTTAACCAGGGTGACGGGCAGCAGTTGGTTGCCCACGGTTGATTCGCCACGGGGAAGTTGCAGCAGCCTGTCGACGCTGGTTTCACCCAATAACGGAAAATCTTGCCTGATGGTGGTCAGCGGTGGAATGTAGCAGGCGCTGTCTTCGGTATCATCGTAGCCAATCACCGAGATATCTACCGCCACCCGCAGACCGAACTCGCTGATTGCGCGCATCGCGCCCAGCGCCATTTGATCGTTAGCGACCAGCATGGCGGTAGGGAGGTTACCGTTATTCAGCATATGCATCGTTTGCTGAAAACCAGACATCGCGCTCCAGTCGCCTTCCAGCTCCATAACGGGTTGTAGCTGGTAATGTGCCAGATACTTGTGCCAGCCCGAACGGCGAAGCCTTGCCGAAACGGAAGTGTGCGGTCCGCTCAGCAGGGCGATACGCTGATGTCCGTACTGCACCAGATGTTCAACGCCGAGGCGCGCGCCGTCGTCATGCGAGAAAATCACGCTGTTAATTGGCGTCAGGTCAGAGACATCGAGAAACAGCACCGGCACCGTACCGCAGGCGGCGGCCACGGCAATGGCGTCTTCTTCATCCAGTGGATAGTTGATGATAAGCCCGGTTACGCGCTGAGAAAGCAGGTTGTGGACCGCGGCTTTACATGCCTCAACGCCGCTGCGCTCGACCATGGCGATCACCACGCTGGCACCGGACTGGTCGGCACGGGATTTTATGGCGGCAACGATTTGTGAGGGGGCATGCAGGGCAAGGTTCGCCGTCACAACGCCAATCAGCGGCGTCTGTTTGCCAGCCAGCTGCTGTGCGACGCGGTTAGGGATGTAATTGAGTTCCGCCATCGCGGCCTCAACTTTTTGTCGGGTTTTTGCGGAAACGTGGCTGGCCTGATTAACGACGCGCGAGACGGTCTGGTAAGAGACACATGCATGGTCTGCCACATCGTATAGCGTTACCGGTTTCACGTTTATCACCCCTGTCATGACGTTATCTGCGCGCTATGATGCCACAGCGGGACGGTTTTGGGGGATTTACGCATAGGTTCTGCGAGGCGCATTCCAGGGTTGCGGATCGTGTGCTGGAGCATTTATCGTCGTTCTTCTTAACAGAAGAAAAAAGTGAGGACATTGTGAGCGACTCTGCGGCAAATAATATTCTGTCCATCTACCGACGTCATGCGGATGCCTTTGCCAGCCAGCGCTCGCGCACCTTGTTCGAGAAAAGCTGGCTCGATAAATTCATTTCCGTGATGGGCGGGCAGGGCAGCATTGTGGATATTGGCTGCGGCAACGGTCAGCCGATTGCCGGTTATTTTATCCAGCAAGGTTTTCAGCTTACCGGCGTTGATGGTTCCCCGGCGATGCTGGCGCGGGCCCGAAACACTTTTCCCGCACAGCGCTGGCTGGAGCAGGATATGCGCGAACTGGCACTCAATGAGACTTTCGATGGTCTGATCGCCTGGGACAGTTTTTTCCATTTAACTCAGCAGGACCAGCAAAAGATGTTCCCGATTTTTGACCGCCTCAGCCATCCCGGCAGCGCGCTGATGTTTACCAGCGGTACGGACAATGGCATCGCGATGGGGCAATTTGAGGGTGAGCCGCTGTTTCACGCCAGCCTCGCGCCGGACGAATACCGCGCATTGCTGTCAGCGCATGGTTTTGCGGTAGTCGAGATGGTGATGGAAGATCCGCAATGCGCCGGGCACACTGTCTGGCTGGCGCAAAAAAGAGGCTAATCGCCGCGAAAGGTTTTACGCCATTCAGCCGGGCTAACACCAAAGTGGGATTTAAAATGCTGACGCCAGGTGACAGGCGACTGAAAACCAACCTGTTCTGCAATGCGTTCAACGGGTAACTGGCTGGACTCCAGCAACGTCTGGCTACGGCGCAGGCGCTCGGCAATCAACCATTCGGCTACGCTTGACCCGGTGGCCTTCATAAAATGACGAGTGAGGGTACGACGGCTCATCATCACTCGCTGCGCCAGCTCGTCGAGATTATGCGGTTCGTGGAGATGCTGGCGCAAATAGTCGAGCAGGGCGTTGATGCGCTGATCCTGGGTATTTTTCGCTACCGGTTGTTCGATAAACTGTGCCTGGCCGCCCTCGCGATGTGGCGGCACAATCATCCGTCGGGCAATCTGATTCGCCACCGTGCTGCCAAAACGCTGGCGGATGACGTACAGGCAGCAATCCAGCGCGGCTGCGGTCCCTGCCGAGGTAATAATACCGTCGTCATCCACGTATAGCGCGTTGATATCCAGACGGGCCGCCGGAAATCGCGCCTGAAAATCCTGCTCGAACTCCCAGTGCGTAGCTGCCCGTTTGTCATCCAGCAGACCGGCATAGCCGAGAACAAACGCGCCCAGACATAACCCAACAATTTGCGCGCCGTTTTGTCGTGCGCAGTTGAGCGCATCAAGCAGTCTTTGTGGTGGTCGATGTGCCGTGGTGCCCCACCAGGGGATCACTACAATGTCGGCGGCCTCCACTGCTTCATAGCCGTAGGCTGCGGTAATGGCGAAGCCATCCTGCGAGGAAACTATGCCCGGCTGTTCGGCGCACAGTTGTACCTCAAAGCGCTTTTTCGCCGCCACTTTGTCACTGAAAATAATGCACGGCACTGAGAAGTGAAACGGGCTGAAATCTTCCACGGCGACAATGGCGACGTTAAGCGGTTGCATACGATTCCTCTGTGGAGTTTAAAACGTCAGGGTTTCGCCATCTTCCGGCACGTTAATGAATTGCGCAATCTGGTTGTCGCGGGTGTACTCTTTCAAGGCCGCGCGGGTAAGCAGACAGTGGTTAATCGCCTCCATGTGGGTCGCCACAATTTGTGCCTCAGGTAGTACGAAGTGGGTTTTTAGCACATCTTCCGCGCCCATGATAATTGGGCCAAACCCGATAACGTGGGCAAAGCCTGCGTTCAGAATGACCACGCCTGGTTGAAAAGTCCGCATGTTGGTTTCCACCTCGTCGCGCCAAATGGTGTCCCCGACCAGATACAGCGTTTTTTCCGCCGGATGCTGGAAGATAACCCCGCAGGCATCACCCAGACGCTCAGCCATTTGCGGGATGGCGTAAGCGCGATCCGAACCGTGCTGGCCGCCGGTTTTACGCAGGGTGATATCACCAAGCGCGGTGTTTTGCGTCAGTACGGTCAGTTGCGTGAAACCTTGTTCCCGCAGTACCTGCGCATCGCGATCGTTTTGCACATAAATCGGTTTGTCTTTCGGCACGACACGAGCCGCTGCTTCATCCCAGTGGTCTTCATGCAGATGGGTCACGATCAGCGCATCAACGTTGAGCAGCGTGTCGATATCGACAGGCAGATCAACGGTCGGGTTGCGGATCTCGGCGCGAGCCGTTCCGGCAAAGCCCGGATAAGTACCTTTATCCGCTAGCATCGGATCAATCAGAAAAGTTTTACCGCCAAAGGTGATGTGCTGCGTGGCGTTACGGATTTGCGTGATGTTCATGATGTTTGCTCCACGTGTTGGATCAGTGGTGTCATCGTAGAGTGTTGTCCAGAAGATGAATGTGGGCAAATGGGCGACTAGCGATGGGATTGGGCCAATAACAGATTACATATATCAATTATGTAATTAAAGTAATTTAATATTTCCTTTGTAACTCGTTATTTAATTTGCTGCCATTATATCGAAATGAATAAGAGTGCTGTTACTTAAATACGGAAAATTTTATTAAATACGAAGCAGTGCCAGAAAACATTATTGATATATGTAATGCATAGTGACCAATAAAACAGATCGCGAACCATGAAATAAGAATGCTATCATTCACATCAGACGCGGCAGGCAACTGCTGGCACACGCATATCCCCCCGGAGCAACTGATGAACAACGACATTCCGCTTAAATATTATGATATCGCCGACGAGTACGCGACCGAGGCCGCAAAGCCGGTGAGCGACACAGAACGTGACGCGCTGGCGCACTACTTCCAGCAGTTGATTACCCGTTTGATGAACAACGAAGAGATCAGCGAAGAAGCGCAGCAGGAGATGGCAACCGTGGCCGGTGTCGACGCTCAGCGTATCGATGATATCGCGGAGTTCCTCAATCGTTGGGGTAACGAGTAGCCAAAGGTATGGCCTGTGTTTTACACTGCGCGCAAATTGAGTAGGTATACTCTACGAATAATAGGTTTAATCAGGCGGAAACAGCAATGAACGGAACAATCACAACGTGGTTTAAAGATAAAGGCTTTGGATTTATCAAAGATGAAAACGGCGACAATCGCTATTTTCATGTGATTAAGGTTGCTAATCCTGAGCTGATCAAGAAAGACGCGGCGGTGACTTTTGAGCCCACCACCAATAACAAAGGCTTGTCTGCCTACGCGGTAAAAGTCATACCAGACAGCAAGTACATCTATATCGCAGGCGAGCGTCTGAAGCTCACCTCGATCAAGTCATTCCTGGTCTACAGCGAAGAAGTCCCTGTAGAGACCCGTATCGACAAAGAAAATGCAGTGCTGTCTGTCGGCGTGCTGATGAACAGCATCCGACCAAAATCAGACGTGAAGCCTGGTGAAATGCGCACGCTGAAAAAGCTGGCTATCACCACCTTTCAGGGCACGACGCTGATTTTCTCTGAAGATGAAATCGACATTGACGAGACGGTGAAACTGCTTAAGGTCTGAAGCCCTTCAGACTGAATAAAAACCGGAACGCTGCTCTTTTCAGACGGGTTTCGGTTTAGTATTGTGTGAATGGGTTGAAATAAGAATAGCTTTCTTTGACAACCCTAATCACACTTGCAGCAGCATAAGAATGCTTTTGATTATATTGAATTGTTTTGTAAGCATTCCAGATGATACAGTTATCCCGAAAGTGACTAAACCGAGGTCTGATGCTTACCTCATTATGAGGACATAAATGTCTGTCGGAATTGATCACTTCGTAATGAGTTTATATGAATTTTTCGGGCGAAAGATGAAAATATATAAAATAGTGATCATTATAGCGGGTTTGTTTGTTTTGCAGGGTTGTGATAGTCAGGAAACGAAAGTTAAAAAATTACTAAAGTGTGGTTTGGCAGTTAATGAGATAGGTAATTCCCTGGCACAAGAAAATTACGAAAAAAACGGTGTCACGGCTATATTTGGCCGCTCACCACCGCATATTAGCTCTTATGACATGATGAGAATAGGTCAGGATGCCAGAGATGAGTTATGGATGAATGGCCGAAACCGTAGAGGAGAGGCCCAAAGAATAATTGAAGAGTATGAAGAGAGCTACTGTGTTGACATACACCAGGTTCCGGATGATGAAAATATTAAAAAATTAAAATTGATGTTGCGATTATGAAAAGCAGAAGGAGAGACTATTGACGCCACTCTTTATTGATATGGCCCTGGCCTCTTTACAAGAGACCAGGTTCAGCATCTGGCTACTTAAGCTTGCCTCGTAATCCTTCATAGACATCCAGTGCTTTCTGCACATTTGCCTCGTCCATCGATATCTCTGAGAAGTCGATAAACCAGGTACCGGAGCTATGTTTATTAATGACAAAGAGCTTTTTGCTCTGAACAACACGATACTCAACATCGTATTCTTTGTTAAACGTTGAGCCTGTATCAGGAATGGTGAACGTTGTTGTTACACCTGAATCATTTGGATCCCATTTTAAGAAGCCAGAATAAAGTGTGATCCAGTTTTCAAGATTGCTTTTCGTGACATAGCCGAATTGGGTAACCACATTACCGCCGTTATAAATAACGATCATTGCATAATCGCCATCGTCATCGAGGCGTAAAGTCCCATGGAAAGCATCATTATATTTAGGATCTTTTGGCAGCTGAATATCGATGCCCGTTTTGTACTGTGTCCAGGGGTAGTAAAAGGCTGGTTTGCCTGGTGTGGAGCATCCTGTTAAAAACATAATTAATAGTAAACCAAGTACTTTCTTCATTACCTATCCTATTTCTTAATTATGATATGACCGTTGGATTTACCACGCCATCCATCAATATGTAACGTGCTTCCTGTCGCGTGTATTGATCAATTAACGGTACAAGTCGTCGGAAATGCTCACTGGCACAATGTTCATCGAGAGCCGCATGGTTTGGCCATTCTTCGATAAAAATAAAATGACCCAGATCTTTTTCATCAATATAGAGGTCGTAAGCAATACAATGCGGTTCTTTCTTCGTTGCCGATATTAGCTCACGATACAACGGGAGAACGGTTTCAATAAACTCAGGTTTGATGAAATCCTCAGCAATGACCTTTAACATGCAGCCTCCTGGCAGAAAACGAATGCACACTATGTAATGTAGATATCACTTGGGCAAGACACCACAATGTTATATCGGCAGGTGAGTGAGTCATCCCAGCTATCAATCAGATGATCCGCATAACTGTGATCCATCTCACCTCCCGGCCACCAAAATCTCCTGCGACTCGACGCCGTCCTCTATCTGTTTCGCCACCTTTTGTAAGGCCGGAAGATGCTTTTCCGCGGCCTGTTCGATGGTCATGGCGCTGGCCATATACACCAGATTCAGGCAGCCGATCACCCGCTGTTCGCTACGGATGGGGACAGCGATAGAAGCGATTTTCTCCTCCTGATCCCAGCCGCGAAAGTTCTGGCCAAAACCGTCTTTTCGCGCGCGGGTTAAAATGGCATTGAGCTTCAGCGGTTCGCGCGCAAGCTGGAACGCTTCTCCTGGTCGGGAGGCCAGCATTTCAATCAGTTCCTGACGTTCATTCTCCGGACAGAATGCCAGCCAGGTCAGGCCGGATGCGGTTTTCAGCAATGGCAAACGACGCCCGACCATCGCCCGGTGAAACGACAGGCGGCTGAAGCGGTGGGTTGTTTCACGTACCACCATCGCGTCCACATCCAGCGTGGAAACGTCGGTCGGCCAGATGACCTCGCGCAGCAAATCCCCCAGCAGCGGGGCGGCTAGTGCGGAAATCCACTGCTCGTCACGAAATCCCTCGCTGAGCTGGCGGACTTTAATGGTTAAGCGAAAGCTGTCATCGGACAGGCTGCGCCGAACATAACCCTCGTCCAGCAGGGTTTCCAGCAGCCGTCTGACCGTGGTGCGATGCAGGCCGCTTAACTCAGCAAGTAAGCCAACACTGGCCCCACCATCGAGCCGGTTTAACATATTTAATAACATTAATCCGCGCGTTAATCCGCGTACGGTTTTGTACTCAGTGCTCTCGTCATTTTTCATATTCATTGACAAATCTACAGGTAAAACAACGTTGTGCACTTAGTGCACATCCAGGCATGTTTTGATTGTAGCGCAAAAACTCACTCCTATACTGACCGCACAACAAAAAATTATTCACATATTTTTAACAAAACAAATTGCGCCTCACCAGGGTCCGCAATTGCGTTTTGTCCGAGTCGTGAGGTTCTGAAATGACAACAAAAAACCCGGATATCCAACCCGCTGTGCAGCACACCGTTCAGGTCGCGATTGCTGGTGCCGGCCCGGTGGGGCTAATGATGGCCAACTATCTTGGCCAGATGGGCATTGACGTGCTGGTGGTGGAGAAGCTCGACACGCTGATCGACTATCCCCGAGCCATCGGCATTGACGATGAAGCGTTGCGCACCATGCAGTCTGTGGGGCTGGTCGAGCGCGTTTTGCCGCACACCACGCCGTGGCACGCGATGCGCTTTCTCACGCCGAAAGGCCGCTGCTTTGCTGATATCCAGCCGATGACCGACGAATTTGGCTGGTCGCGCCGCAATGCGTTTATTCAACCACAGGTGGATGCGGTGATGTTGGAAGGGCTGTCGCGTTTTCCCAACGTGCGCTGCCTGTTCTCCCGCGAACTGGAAGCCTTTAGCCAACAGAACGGTGAAGTAACGCTGAATCTGAAAGCTCCGGACGGCCAGCGCGAAACGGTGAAGGCCCAGTGGCTGGTGGCATGCGACGGCGGCGGCAGCAACGTCAGACGCTCGCTGAATGTGCCGTTTGAAGGCAAAACCGCGCCGAATCAGTGGATTGTGGTGGATATTGCCAACGATCCGCTCAGCACACCGCATGTGTATCTGTGCTGCGATCCGGTGCGCCCGTATGTCTCCGCTGCGCTGCCGCACGCGGTGCGTCGCTTTGAATTTATGGTGATGCCGGGGGAAACCGAAGCGCAGCTCAGTGAACCGCAGAATATGCGTCAGCTTTTGAGCAAAGTGCTGCCGAACCCGGACAACGTCGAGCTGATCCGCCAGCGCGTGTATACCCATAACGCCCGTCTGGCCGAACGTTTTCGCATTGACCGCGTGCTGCTGGCGGGCGATGCGGCGCATATTATGCCGGTCTGGCAGGGGCAGGGGTACAACAGCGGCATGCGCGATGCTTTCAATCTGGCGTGGAAACTGGCGCTGGTCATTAAGGGCAAAGCCGGTGATGCGCTGCTGGATACCTACCAGCAGGAACGCCGCGACCACGCCAAAGCAATGATCGATCTCTCCGTGACCGCTGGCAACGTGCTGGCGCCGCCAAAACGCTGGCACGGTGCGGTGCGCGACGGGGTTTCCTGGCTGCTGAATTATATTCCGCCGGTCAAACGCTACTTCCTCGAAATGCGCTTTAAGCCGATGCCGCAATACCATGTGGGAGCACTGGTGCGTGAGGGTGACGTGAGAACGTCTCCGGTCGGCAAGATGTTTATCCAGCCGAAGGTGACGCTGGAATCGGGCGAAGTGACGCTGCTCGACAACGTTATTGGACCGAATTTCGCGGTGATTGGCTGGGGCTGTAACCCGCTATGGGGCATGAGCGAGTCGCAGATCCAACAGTGGCAGGCGCTGGGGACGCGTTTTATCCAGGTCGTGCCGGATACGCAGATACATACCGATCAGGATAACCACGACGGCGTTACCCGCATTGGTGATACGCAAAACCGCCTGCGCGCGTGGTTTGCCCAGCACAACGCCGCGCTGGTGGTAATGCGCCCGGACCGCTTCGTGGCCGCCATCGCCATTCCGCAAACCCTGGGCAGCACCCTGAATAAACTGGCGTCGGTGATGACACTTACCCGCGCTACTGCCGATATTCCTGTTGAAAAGGTTGCCTGATATGCACGCTTATCTTCACTGTCTTTCCCACTCGCCGCTGGTGGGCTATGTCGACCCGGCTCAGGCTGTGCTTGACGAGGTTAACGGCGTGCTCGCCAGCGCCCGGGCACGTATTGCGGCGTTCGACCCGGAACTGGTAGTGCTGTTTGCCCCCGATCACTACAACGGTTTTTTCTACGACGTGATGCCGCCGTTCTGTTTAGGCGTGGGAGCCACGGCGATCGGCGATTTCGGCAGCGCGGCGGGGGAACTGCCGGTGCCGACAGATCTCGCTGAAGCCTGCGCCCACGCGGTGATGAAAAGCGGCATCGATCTTGCCGTGTCCTACAACATGCAGGTCGATCACGGCTTCGCGCAGCCGCTGGAGTTTTTGCTCGGCGGTCTGGATAAGGTGCCGGTGTTGCCGGTGTTTATTAACGGCGTCGCCACGCCGCTGCCGGGCTTTCAGCGTACCCGCATGCTCGGGGAAGCGATTGGCCGTTTCGCCAGCTCGCTGAATAAGCGCGTGCTGTTTTTAGGCTCCGGTGGTCTATCGCATCAACCGCCGGTCCCGGAGCTGGCGAAGGCTGATGCCCATATGCGTGACCGCCTGCTCGGCAGCGGCAAACAGTTACCTGAAAACGAGCGCGAGCTGCGCCAGCAGCGGGTGATCAGCGCCGCCGAGAAGTTCGTGGTCGATCAAAACACGCTGCACCCGCTGAACCCTGTCTGGGATAACCGCTTTATGAGCCTGCTTGAGCAGGGGCGTTTGCAGGAGCTGGACGCGGTCAGTAACGAAGAGCTGTCCGCGATGGCGGGCAAATCAACGCACGAAGTTAAAACCTGGGTTGCCGCCTTTGCCGCCATTTCTGCCTTTGGCAGTTGGCGCAGCGAAGGTCGTTATTACCGCCCGATCCCGGAGTGGATCGCCGGATTCGGCTCTCTGAGTGCCACTACGCAGAACTAAAACAGAACTGAATATGCAGGAGAACATCATGACTTATCAACCGCAAACCGAAGCCGCTACCAGTCGTTTTCTGGAGGTGCAGGAAGCAGGCGAAACACTACGCGTGCATTTCAATGACTGTGGACAGGGCGAAGAGACCGTCGTGCTGCTGCACGGCTCCGGTCCTGGCGCGACGGGCTGGGCAAACTTCAGCCGCAATATTGATCCGCTGGTACAGGCCGGATACCGGGTGATCCTGCTGGATTGTCCTGGCTGGGGCAAAAGCGATGGGATCGTTAACCGCGGTTCGCGATCTGATCTCAACGCTCGCATTCTGAAAAGCGTAGTCGATCAATTGGATATTCAAACAGTCCACCTGCTGGGTAACTCGATGGGCGGTCACAGTGCTGTGGCGTTTACCCTGAGCTGGCCGGAGCGCGTGGGCAAACTGGTGCTAATGGGTGGCGGAACGGGCGGCATGAGTCTGTTTACCCCGATGCCGACCGAAGGTATCAAGCGCCTGAATCAGCTATACCGCGAGCCGACCATCGAGAACCTGAAGCTGATGATGGAGATCTTTGTCTTCGACACCAGCGACCTGACCGAGGCATTGTTTGAGGCACGACTGAATAACATGCTGTCGCGTCGCGATCACCTGGAAAACTTTGTCCAGAGTCTGGAGGCCAACCCGAAACAGTTCCCGGATTTCAGCCCGCGTCTGGGTGAAATCAAAGCCCAGACCCTGATTGTCTGGGGACGCAATGACCGCTTTGTGCCGATGGATGCCGGTCTGCGCCTGCTCTCCGGAATTGCCGGTTCTGAGCTGCATATCTACCGCGACTGCGGGCACTGGGCGCAGTGGGAGCATGCGGATGCCTTTAACCAGCTGGTGCTGAATTTCCTCGCACGCCCTTAAGGAACGGACATGACGAATCATAATATTGAGCAGCTGGCCGCCGATTTACGTCAGGCTGAAGAAAAAGGGGAAGCTATCGCCCCACTGCGTGAATTGATTGGTGTGGACAACGGCGAAGCGGCCTACGCCATTCAACGCATCAACGTGCAGTATGAAGTGGCGCGCGGGCGTCGCGTGGTCGGGCGCAAAGTAGGGCTGACACACCCGAAAGTGCAGCAGCAGCTTGGCGTCGATCAGCCGGACTTCGGTACGCTGTTTGCCGACATGTGCTACGGCGATAACGACACCATTGCGTTTGAGCGCGTGCTGCAACCGCGTATTGAAGCGGAAATCGCGCTGGTGCTGAACCGCGATCTGCCCAATGCCGACACTACTTTTGACGAGCTGTATAACGCCATCGAGTGGGTGCTGCCCGCGCTGGAAGTGGTCGGCAGCCGTATCCGTGACTGGTCAATCAAGTTTGTTGATACCGTGGCGGATAACGCCTCCTGCGGGGTGTATGTGGTCGGCGGCCCGGCACAGCGTCCGGCAGGATTAGATCTGAAAAACTGCGCGATGAAAATGACGCGCAACAACGAAGAGGTTTCCAGCGGACGCGGCAGCGAATGCCTGGGACATCCGATCAACGCCGCCGTCTGGCTGGCGCGCAAAATGGCCAGCCTCGGCGAGCCGCTACGTGCCGGAGATATCATTCTCACCGGTGCGTTAGGCCCGATGGTGGCGGTGAATGCGGGCGATCGTTTCGAGGCCCATATCGACGGTATTGGTTCAGTTGCCGCCACTTTTTCAGCGGCGGTTACAAGAGGAAGTCAGTCATGAGTAAGCGTAAAGTCGCCATTATCGGCTCCGGCAACATCGGTACCGATTTGATGATAAAAATTCTGCGTCACGGGAAGCATCTGGAAATGGCGGTGATGGTCGGTATCGATCCAGATTCTGATGGTCTGGCGCGTGCCCGACGCATGGGCGTTGCCACCACCCATGAAGGGGTGACAGGGCTTATCGCCATGCCGGAATTCGCCGACATCGACATTGTTTTTGATGCCACCAGCGCAGGCGCGCATGTGAAGAACGACGCCGCGCTGCGCGCCGTTAAACCAGCGATCCGCCTGATCGACCTGACGCCCGCGGCAATCGGCCCGTACTGCGTGCCTGTGGTGAATCTGGAGGCCAACGTTGATCAGCAGAACGTTAATATGGTGACCTGCGGCGGGCAGGCGACTATCCCGATGGTGGCGGCAGTTTCTCGCGTGGCAAAAGTCCATTACGCCGAAATTATCGCCTCGATAGCCAGTAAATCTGCGGGTCCAGGCACGCGCGCTAATATCGATGAGTTTACCGAAACCACCTCGAAGGCGATTGAAGTGGTTGGCGGCGCGGCAAAAGGTAAAGCGATTATCGTCCTTAATCCAGCCGAGCCGCCGCTGATGATGCGCGACACGGTGTATGTGCTGAGCGAAGCGGCCTCTGAGGTTGAAGTTGAAGCATCGATTAATGAGATGGCGGCGGCGGTGCAGGCGTACGTGCCGGGCTATCGTCTGAAACAGCGTGTCCAGTTTGAAGTCATCCCGCAGGATAAACCGGTCAATCTGCCGGGCATCGGCCAGTTCTCCGGGCTGAAAACCGCGGTGTATCTGGAAGTGGAAGGCGCGGCGCACTATTTACCTGCCTATGCGGGCAACCTCGACATTATGACCTCCAGCGCGCTGGCGACCGCTGAGAAAATGGCGCAGTCACTCACTCGTCAGGCAGGAGAAGCAGCATGAACGGTAAAAAACTCTATATCTCTGACGTGACCCTGCGCGACGGCATGCACGCCATTCGTCATCAATATTCGCTGGAAAACGTGCGCCAGATTGCCAAAGCGCTGGACGACGCGAGGGTGGATTCCATTGAGGTGGCGCACGGCGACGGTCTGCAGGGTTCCAGTTTTAACTATGGCTTTGGCGCGCACAGCGACCTGGAGTGGATTGAAGCGGCGGCGGACGTGGTCAAGCACGCCAAGATCGCCACGCTGCTGTTGCCGGGCATCGGCACGATTCATGACCTGAAAAATGCGTATCAGGCTGGGGCGCGCGTCGTACGCGTGGCGACCCACTGCACCGAAGCGGACGTGTCGGCCCAGCATATTCAGTATGCGCGTGAACTGGGCATGGACACCGTCGGCTTTCTGATGATGAGTCATATGACCACGCCGGAAAACCTCGCACAGCAGGCGAAACTGATGGAAAACTACGGTGCGACCTGTATCTATGTGGTCGATTCAGGCGGGGCGATGAACATGTCTGATATCCGTGACCGCTTCCGCGCCCTGAAAGCGGTGCTGAAGCCGGAAACAGAAACCGGGATGCACGCCCACCACAACCTGAGCCTTGGCGTGGCGAACTCGATTGCTGCGGTAGAAGAGGGTTGTGATCGTATCGATGCCAGCCTGGCCGGTATGGGCGCAGGCGCAGGCAACGCGCCGCTGGAGGTGTTTATCGCCGCGGCGGATAAGCTTGGCTGGCAGCACGGCACCGATCTGTATGCGCTGATGGACGCCGCCGACGATCTGGTGCGTCCGCTGCAGGACCGCCCGGTGCGGGTGGACCGCGAAACGCTGGCGCTGGGCTATGCCGGCGTGTACTCCAGCTTCCTGCGCCACTGCGAAGTGGCGGCGGCGCGTTATGGCCTGAGCGCGGTAGATATTCTGGTTGAACTGGGCAAACGCCGGATGGTGGGCGGCCAGGAAGATATGATCGTCGACGTGGCGTTGGATCTGCGCAACAGAAAATAAAAATGATTACGCGGCTGGCAACGTATCAGCCGCGATTCACCTGCATCGTGACCTCAGAGGTACATCTTATGACTACCCGTACCCCCGCATCCTCATCCCGCCTGACGTTGACCGTCGGGCTGTGTTTTTTAGTCGCCCTGATGGAAGGGCTGGATTTACAGGCCGCCGGGATCGCTGCCGTCGGTATCGCCCATGCGTTTGCATTGGATAAAATGCAGATGGGCTGGATCTTCAGCGCGGGCATTCTTGGGCTGCTGCCCGGCGCGCTGGTGGGTGGCATGCTGGCCGATCGCTATGGCCGCAAACGCATTCTTATTGCCTCCGTGGCGCTGTTCGGCCTGTTCTCACTGGCGACGGCGATATCCTGGGATTTCTCATCGCTGGTGTTTGCTCGCCTGATGACCGGTGTTGGGTTGGGTGCGGCGTTGCCGAATCTGATCGCGCTGACTTCTGAGGCGGCGGGCCCGCGTTTTCGTGGTACGGCGGTGAGCCTGATGTATTGCGGTGTGCCGATTGGCGCGGCGCTGGCGGCAGCACTCGGTTTTAGCGGTCTGGCCTCTGCCTGGCAAACCGTGTTCTGGGTCGGCGGGGTGATCCCGCTGCTGCTGGTTCCGCTGTTAATGCGCTGGCTGCCGGAATCACAGGTTTATACCCAACAAACGCAGGTGGCTGCCGCGCCGCTGCGCGCTCTGTTTGCGCCAACCACCGCGACAGCCACGCTGCTGCTGTGGCTGTGCTATTTCTTCACCCTGCTGGTGGTGTATATGCTGATCAACTGGCTGCCGATGCTGCTGGTCGAGCAGGGCTTTCAGCCCTCGCAGGCAGCAGGCGTGATGTTTGCTCTGCAAATCGGCGCGGCCAGCGGGACGTTAATTCTCGGGGCGTTGATGGACAAACTGCGTCCGGTGGTGATGTCGCTGCTGATCTACACCGGGATGCTGGCATCACTGCTGGCGCTGGGCACGGTATCGTCATTGAGCGGCATGTTGATGGCTGGATTTGTGGCGGGGATGTTTGCCACCGGTGGGCAAAGCGTGTTGTATGCGCTGGCACCGTTGTTTTACAGCACGCAGATCCGCGCCACCGGCGTTGGTACCGCTGTCGCCGTCGGGCGTCTGGGCGCGATGAGTGGTCCGTTGCTGGCAGGAAAAATGTTAGCGCTCGGCACCGGAACGGTAGGGGTGATGGCGGCTTCTGCGCCGGGGATATTGCTGGCAGGGCTGGCGGTATTTATTCTGATGAGTCGCAAATCGCAGATGCCGATCCCTGCCAGCGGTGCTTAAACGCTCATTCGGTAGTATGAGCAGGGAGATACGGTTCCCACTTCCGGGTGAACGCCAGCCGGTGAGGACGTTGCCAGAGTTTACATAAAGCCTGGCAACGGAGGCGTTATGAGCTGGCGGCCCTTTTTGTATTTGATTATTAATCCCCATCCGATATTAAGCGCCCGGCGCGGGCATTTGCGCCTGGTGCAGGGTTGACTTTGCATTCTGTTAACAAACGCGGTATAACAAACCTTCTTTGGATGTTTAGATGTCCATACGTTTAGAAGGTTATATGCAAACAACACAACAAAATGCGCCACTGAAGCGCACAATGAAAACGCGTCACCTGATAATGCTCTCCTTAGGCGGCGTGATTGGCACAGGGTTATTCTTCAATACCGGGTACATCATCTCCACTACCGGGGCGGCGGGAACGCTGCTGGCTTATCTGATTGGCGCGCTGGTGGTCTGGCTGGTTATGCAGTGTCTGGGCGAGCTTTCGGTCGCGATGCCGGAGACTGGGGCGTTTCACGTCTATGCTGCGCGTTATCTCGGCCCCGCAACGGGATATACCGTAGCCTGGCTCTACTGGCTGACCTGGACTGTGGCGCTGGGGTCGAGCTTTACCGCCGCCGGATTCTGTATGCAGTACTGGTTTCCACAGGTGCCGGTTTGGGTCTGGTGTGTGGTGTTCTGCGCGATTATTTTTGGTCTGAACGTCATCTCCACGCGCTTTTTTGCCGAAGGGGAGTTCTGGTTCTCGCTGGTAAAAGTGGTCACTATCATCGCCTTTATAATCCTCGGCGGGGCGGCGATTTTTGGTTTTATCCCGATGCAGGATGGCTCACCCGCGCCTGGACTGAGTAATATCACGGCGGAAGGCTGGTTCCCACACGGTGGCTTACCGATCCTGATGACGATGGTGGCGGTGAATTTTGCTTTTTCGGGAACCGAGCTTATCGGCATTGCCGCCGGAGAAACAGAAAACCCGCGCAAGGTCATTCCGGTAGCGATTCGTACCACTATCGCGCGACTGATTATTTTCTTTATCGGCACCGTGTTTGTGCTGGCGGCGCTGATCCCGATGCAGCAGGCGGGCGTGGAGAAAAGCCCGTTTGTGCTGGTGTTTGAGAAGGTGGGTATTCCTTACGCCGCCGATATTTTTAACTTCGTGATCCTGACGGCTATTCTATCCGCGGCGAACTCCGGGCTGTATGCCTCCGGGCGCATGCTGTGGTCGCTGTCGAATGAACGTACGCTACCGGCCTGTTTTGCGCGAGTAACGAAAAACGGCGTGCCGCTGACGGCGCTGTCGGTCAGTATGCTCGGTGGTGTACTGGCGCTGTTTTCCAGCGTGGTGGCCCCGGATACGGTATTTGTCGCGCTGTCGGCAATCTCCGGGTTTGCGGTGGTGGCGGTGTGGCTGAGTATTTGCGCTTCACACTTCGTCTTTCGCCGCCGTCATCTGCAGCAGGGTAAGGCATTGAGTGAATTGCATTATCGCGCGCCGTGGTATCCGCTGGTGCCGGTACTGGGATTTGTGCTGTGCCTGGTGGCTTGTGTCGGGCTGGCATTCGATCCAGCGCAGAGAATTGCGCTGTGGTGCGGGTTACCGTTTGTGGCAGTGTGTTATGGTGCTTATTTCCTTACTCAACCGCGTAAAACCAAACAGGAGCCCGAACATGTCGCAGAATAATCCGTTAAGCGCCATCCTCGATAAACAGGATTTCCTGCTGCTCGATGGTGCGATGGCGACGGAGCTGGAAGCGCGTGGCTGTAACTTAGCCGATAGTCTGTGGTCAGCCAAAGTGCTGGTCGAAAATCCGGAGCTTATCCGCGAAGTCCATCTCGATTACTACCGGGCGGGGGCGCAGTGCGCGATCACCGCCAGCTATCAGGCGACGCCGGCGGGCTTTGCCGCGCGAGATCTGGATGAAGCGCAGTCGAAAGCGCTGATTGGCAAAAGCGTGGAGCTGGCGCGTAAAGCCCGCGAAGCGTATCTGGCAGAGAACCCGCAGGCGGGCACGCTGCTGGTAGCAGGATCGGTCGGGCCTTACGGTGCGTATCTGGCGGATGGTTCTGAATACCGTGGTGATTACCAACGTAGCGCTGAAGAGTTTCAGGCGTTTCACCGCCCGCGCGTGGAAGCCTTGCTGGATGCCGGGGCCGATCTTCTGGCCTGTGAAACCCTGCCAAATTTTGCCGAAATTAGCGCGCTGGCTGAGTTATTGACTGCATATCCGCGTGCGCGGGCGTGGTTCTCATTTACCCTGCGCGACAGCGAGCACCTGAGCGACGGTACGCCGCTGCGTGACGTGGTTGCGTTGCTGGCGGATTATCCGCAGGTGGTGGCGCTAGGTATTAACTGCATTGCGCTGGAAAACACCACCGCTGCGTTGCAGCATTTACACAGTTTAACGGCGCTGCCGCTGGTGGTGTATCCGAACTCGGGCGAGCAGTATGATGCCGTGAGCAAAACCTGGCATCATCACGGTGAGCATTGTTCGCATCTGGCGGATTATCTGCCGCAGTGGCAGGCCGCTGGCGCACGGTTGATTGGCGGGTGCTGTCGCACCACGCCGAAAGATATTGCCGCGCTAAAAGCGCGAAGCTGAGAGTTTATCGGGCCTGCATCGTTCACTGTAGGCCTGATAAGCGCATCAGGCATTGCCGGATGGTGGCATAAGCGCCTTATCCGGCCTACAAAGCCACAAAACGTTATGCTGCATCCGCCAGAACAAACATGCCGTACGGATGGATTTCGAGATAATACTGCTCGCCGACGTCCGGCTGTAAACGCGTAGCGTTGACCTGCAATAAGATCTCCTGCCCGTGCCATTCCACCGTGACTTCATACTGGGGGCCCATATAGGCCACGTGGCGGATCACGCAGCGCTGACTCTCTTCGCCGCGATCGCTGAGCGTGATCGCTTCCGGGCGCACGCCGACCATGCCTTCGCCTTGCGTATCAAAGTGCAGCGGGCGCGGCAGGTGGTAGCCGTAGATATCAACGTATTGGTCACTGAAGGTGGCCGGGAACAGGTTGGCGTCACCCATAAAACTTGCCATAAAGCGCGAGGCGGGCTGGCGGTAAAGATCCTGCGGTGAACCGATCTGCATGATGTGTCCCTTGTTCATCACCAGCACGGTATCGGAAACCGCAAAGGCTTCGCTTTGATCGTGGGTGACGTACAGCGAGGTGATATCAAACTGCTTTTGCAGTTCGCGGATCTTGTCGCGCATGCTGCGACGCAGGTTGGCGTCGAGGTTACTCAACGGCTCATCAAACAGCAGCACTTTCGGCTTGAGGATCAATGCGCGGGCCAGCGCTACGCGCTGCTGCTGACCGCCGGAGATCTGATCAACATAGCGTTCTTCGAATCCTTCCAGATCGACCATCGCCAGTGCCTCTTTGACACGGGTTTTCACCTCAGCGCGGGACACGCCGAGCATCTTCAGGCCGTAACCAACGTTCTCTCCCAGCGACATATGCGGGAACAGGGCATAGGACTGAAACACCATACAGATATCACGCTGCTGAATTGAGCGATGGGTGACGTCTTCGCCATCAATGAAAATCTGCCCTTCGCTCGGTTTTTCCAGCCCGGCGACCAGGCGCAAAATGGTGGTTTTACCGCAACCGGACGGGCCGAGCAGCGTCACCATTTGCCCCTGCGGGATGGTGAGGTTGATATTGTCAATTACCGTATTACTGCCAAATCGTTTGGTGACGTTGCGCAGTTCAACGAAATTTTTCTGAGTCATAGTGCGCTCCATTACGCCTGGTTTTTGGCTTTTGAACGGGAGGTACGTGATTCACCGATCAGCCAGTCAAAGATGAAAATAATCGCCAGCATCACCACGATCAGAATGGAACCGTAGGCAATCGCCACACCGTATTCGCCGTCTTCCACGCGGTTCAGGATGTAGGCCGTGGCCACGCGGGTATCCGGCGTGACGAGGAACACAATGGCGCTGACGGTGGTAATGGCGCGCACAAAGCTGTAAATCAGCGCCGAAAGGATCGCCGGGCGTAGCAGCGGCAGCAGGATATGCGTAATGGTACGCAGCGAACCGGCGCGCAGGCTGAGCGAGGCTTCATCCAGTGATTTATCGATCTGGCCTAAGCCCGCGATACCCGCGCGAATGCCGACCGGGACGTTACGCATTACCATCGAGATAATGACAATCGCCGCCGTACCAGTGAGGTACACCGGGGCGCTGTTAAAGGCCAGAATGTACGATACGCCCGCGACGGTGCCCGGGACGGCAAAGCACAGCATGGTGGTGAACTCGATGGTCTTCTTGCCCTTAAACTGTTGGCGCACGACTACCCAGGCGATCAGCAGGCCGAAGATGGCGGTGATCGGCGCGGCAATACCGGCGTAGAGCAGGGTGTCGAGCAGTGAAGGCCATGCGCCGTCGCTCATCCCCTGACCGAACAGTTTGGTAAAGTTCGCTAACGTCAGGGTGTAGTCCACGCCCCAGTTAACGGTGAAACTGCCGTAGAAAATGCTGCCGTACAGCAGGGCGTTAAAGGCAATCCACACCGCCAGCAGCGCGACCACGCTCCATACCAGCGTCACAGGTAACGGCTGCACGTCGCCCCGGTAGGATTTACCGGAAACGGTGACGTATGAGCGTTTACCAATCCACATATATTGCACGCAGAACACCAGCAGCGAGAACAGCAGCAGGAATGCGCCCAGCGTACTGGCGGCCTGGTAGTCGAGCTGCGAACCGGTGATGTAGAAGTAGATTTGCGTTGCCAGCACGTCGAAGTTTCCGCCGAGCACCAGCGGGTTACTAAAGTCAGCCAGCGACTGCACAACCACAATCAAAAAGGCGTTGGCCAGTGCTGGTTTCAGTAGCGGGACAAACACGCCGTTAAAGGTCTGCCAGCGGCTGGCACGCAGGGTATATGACGCTTCTTCCAGCGACGGATGAATGGTTTTAATTGCTCCGTCGAGGATCATAAACGCCATCGGAGTGAAGGCCAGCACCTGCGCCAGCCAGATGCCGGTAAAACCGTACAGCCAGTTGGTGTTGGTTAAGCCAAACCATTCGACCATAAATTCGGTGATGTAGCCGGAGCGTCCCATCATCAGCGTGACGCCTAAACCCACGACAAACGGCGGGGTGACGATCGGCAAAATCGAGAAGATACGTCCGATTATGGCGCTGCGTCTGGCGATCCGGGTGGTATAGATAGCCAGTACCAGACCAAAGAAGGTACAGCCGATGCCGACGGCAATCGACAGCATAATCGAGTTGAGGATCACCTGAATGATATGTGCCTGCGACAGCACATTCATAAACGCCAGCGGGGCAAATTCCCCGGCGTCGTTGGTGAACATCGGAATAAAAATAGCGATACTCGGCCAGACGATAAAAATACCGATTAGCGCGACAATCGCGGTGAGCGAACCGATGACGAAACGGTCGCCGCCCAGCCATTCCAGACGGGTGAGCGCCAGGGTCATGATCGCGCCAAGTGCTACAAACAACACAATGGTGGCATAGCCTAAGCCACGCCCCTCAAGAGTCGCGCTGGCGACGATAAACGCCATACAGAAAAAAGCCCAGCCCGCATCAAGATAATGGCGGCCGCGCTGTTCGCGCCTGGCCTCATGGAACGGACGCACCAGTAGCAGGCTCGGCAGCAGATACCATAACCAACTGATATTGAACTGTGACCAGCCGTAGGCGGCGAGTATTTCCTCGCCTGTCGATTCCAGCAGACCGTAGTCCAGGCTCCAGCTTGGCAACAGGGCAAACGCCAGCCAGCCAAGCAAAACCCAAAGAAATATCGCATCCCGTTTTTTCACGGGATGGAGTGCAAGTGTGTGTGACATAGCGGTTCCGGTATTCCAGGCCGGATGCGGTATTAACGCCGCACCCGGCAAATGATCGCCGATGTAGGCTTATTTACCCATCTTCACTTCGCTGACCCACTTATTGATCAACGCTTTACGCACGTCGGTCGAGCCGTACTTATCCATGTCGTAATTGATAAGTTTCAGGTCGTCGAGCTTCAGCGAGTTAGGAGACGTCTCGGCGGTGGTGTTGGTCAGGATCTGATAGGACTTACCTTTCTTCCACGCCAGTTCCTGGGCATCTTTTGACAGTACCCAGTCAACGAACAGTTTGGCGTTATCGAGGTTGCGCGCGCCTTTCAGAATGCTAACGCCGCCGATCTCATAGCCAGTACCTTCGCACGGTGAAATTAGCTCCAGCGGTGCGCCCTGTTCTTTTTCCAGCGAGTAGTCGTGCAGGAAGCCAATGCCAATCGCCGTTTCGCCACGGGCGGCGTTACGCGCTGGGGCAATGCCTGATTTAGTGTATTGAGAGACGTTGGCGTTGAGCTGTTTCAGGTAGTCAAAGGCCTGATCTTCACCCCACAACTGGGCAAAAGTCGCCAGCGCGGTATAGGCGGTACCGGAGCTTTGCGGGTCAGCAATCTGGATTTCACCTTTGTATTCCGGTTTGGTCAGATCCTTCCAGCATTTTGGCACCGGCAGGTTTTTCTCTTTCAGGCGCTGGGTATTGACGCCAAAGCCCAGAATACCGACGTAAACCGCTGAGGAGAGATTGCCTTTCACCTTCGCGGGATCGCGGAATTTCTCCATGATCTGTTCGAGATTGGGTGATTTATACGGCTGCAGCAGGCCCATTTCCCCGGCCTGGGACTGCGGATCCAGCGTACCGCCGTACCAGACATCCGCCTGTGGATTTTTCTTCTCGGCATCCACTTTCGCCAGCGTACTGCCCGAACCGTTGCGAATGAATGAGGTTTTCACATCATATTTTTCACCGAAGGCTTTGGTTTCGGTTTCGCACATCTCGTTAGTGGCGCTGCAATACACCACCAGACGGCCCTGCGCCTGAGCTGCGTTACTGAAGGCTGCCAGCGTCAGAGCGGAGGCAATTAGTGTAGAGGTAAGCGTCAGTTTCATTGTTTTATCCTTTGACTGAGAGAAGGGGTAATGCCTGCAATGAGCAGTGGCATCAGCAATAAACCCATAAAGACAGCGGCGACCGAGAGCAAACTGAACATTCCCGACCAGCCGTAGTGTTCTATGACCAGCGACAGCGGCCAACCCGCCAGCGCGGCCCCCAGATAGGCGAACAGCCCGAGAAAACCGGTAATTGAACCTGCTGCCGCTTTGTGTCCGCACTCCACTGCCGCGAGGCCAATCAGCATCTGTGGGCCAAACACAAAAAAGCCCACCGTAAAGAAACACATTGCCAGTAGCGCGTAGTGGTGCACCGGCGCCAGCCACAGCGCGGCGACGGAGACCATCAGCCCCAGCGTGAACAGCAAAATCATCGGCGCACGCTGACCGCTGAACAGCAGATCCGATCCCCATCCGGCAAACAGCGCCCCCAGCAAACCGCCAACTTCAAACAGCATCACCGTGGCATTGGCGCTGAGCAGATTCACGCCGTGGCTTTCCGTCAGCCAGATGTTGCCCCAGTCGTTGAGCGCAATGCGGATCAAATAGACCAATACATACGACACGCCGAGCAGCCAGATCATCGGGTTTTTCAGCATGGTGGTACGTAACATTTGCCACAGCCCCATCGGCGGACTTTGCTGTTCCTGACGCAGCTCCAGCGGGTCATGCCGCCATTCCCCAACCGTCGGTAATCCCTCTTCCCGGGGCGTGCCTTTCAGTTGCAGAGTGAGCCAAATGCCTAACGCCATGCTGATAATCCCCGGTGCCAGCATCGCTGCCTGCCAGCCCCACCAGTGGGCGGCAAAGGCGCTAATCAGCGGGATAACTGCCCCACCAATGTTGATCGACATATTCCAGCAGCCCCACCAGAATCCGCGTTCGTTGCGCGAGTACCAGTGGGTCAGTAGTCGGGCGCAGGGCGGCCAGCCCCAACCCTGGAAAAAACCGTTCAGCGTCCAGACCACCAGCAGCAGCGTCAGCGATTCACCAAAGGCGAACAGCACATTCAAAACACCGGTGGCGAAAAGGCCAATGCCCATAAATGCGCGTTGTCCGTGGCTGTCGTGCCACAGTCCGGCGGTAAATTTCGACAGACCATAGGTCAGGTAAAACAGCGACCCCAGCAGACCGATATCGCCTTTATCCAGACCGAGGTCCGTTTGTAGCGCCGGGAGGACGTAGTTAACGCTTTTGCGCGTCAGATAAAACGCTGCGTAACCAATGACCATACACATCAGCAGCCGAGGGCGTAGCGCCCGGTATTGTTGATCTGTTTCGCTGGCTGGGCGTGCGTGCATGGCTGTCTCCGTTTGTGCTGACTATAGGAAAGTGAAAGCAAAAGAGGATGAGAGAAAGTCCAGAGTGGCTAAGACTTTTTCCTGGTTAGCGGCTGATTTGTTGCAAATTTGTGGGCAGGTTAACAATTACCCGCGTGCCACCGTTTGATTCGAGCGTCAGTTCGCCGCCAAGAGCGCTGACCCGCTCACGCATTCCCTGGATACCGAAACCGGGAATTTTTTCCGGCAGAATACCCACGCCGTTGTCAGCGACGTCCAGAAACAAGCGCTGTTCCTGCTGGCGCAGCGTAATCGACACATCGCTGGCATCGGCATGTTTACAGACGTTATTGAGTAACTCCTGCAACAGGCGATACAGCGTGAAGCGCACCGTTTCGTTTTCTGGCGTATTCTCTAGCTGATAATCAAAGCGACAGCGAATACCCCGTTCAGCAAAAGCAAATTCATTCACCAGATGATGTAGTGCATCTTTAAAAGACAGTTCATCGAGCGCGGGTGGGCGCAGCTGGCGCAGCAGCTGGCGGGTGGAGTGGTGAATGCGCCGGGCCAGGTCGTTGATCTGATTTGCCGCCTCAAGCGTTTGCTCGCGACCCGGTGCGCGTTTGACCAATTGTGATTGAATTTGAATGGCGGTGATGTTCTGACCAATTTCGTCGTGCAGTTCCCGCGCCAGGCTTTTGCGCGTGTTTTCTTCGGTGCGGATCAGCTGTTCGGTCAGCGCGCGACGCGCCGCCAGTTCAGTTTCCAGACGCTGGCGATAATGGTGCAGGTTTTGCGCCAGATGCTGCTGGCGGCTGATGGCGATCCCCAGCCCTATGCCGAGCAGCGCCTGGGTGGTGAGGAAAATCTCCAGCTCCAGTAAATTACTGAACCCGACGCCGATTTGCCGGGCGATGGTGATCATCATACTGCCGAGCAATCCGGACAACACGCCGCCCTGCCAGCCAAATTTCCACGCCATCACCACGTTCGGTAAGAACACCACGATCAGCAACAGGCGCTCGATCTCCGGCGACAACACCATCTGGGTGCCGATGCCAATAATAAAAAACAGGCTGCACCAGATGATAAGCGAGGTGCGCAGCGGGGGATTGGTGGTATCCAATCCGAGCAAATGATAGCGGTGCTGCTGGCGCAGAAATTCATAGATCAGATAGACAAACGGCGTCAGCAGCACGCCGCCGGTAAATGACGCCAGGCCAATTAACGTTGCCGGACTTTGGATAAACGGTGAAAGCAGGGCGGTATTGAGCAATGAGGTGATCGTCACCCCGGACAGCAGCAGCGTTAAGCGCTGCCAGTAAAGGGGGAAACGGTGCCAGTATGACTGACCGATGCTTGCCGGAATCAGGCTAATAAACGGCGCGGCCAGCAGGATATAGCCATTCAATAATTGCTCACTGTGCAGCCAGAACAACATCAGCACCGGCGGCACTACCAGCGCGGGCCAGTAACGGCGAGAAAGCAGGATGAGCAGCGCGAGATAGACGCCGTGCGGCAGGAACAGCGCCGCCTGCTGGCCGTTGTGGGTCAGGTAAAACCCCAGCGTCCACAGCATCAGCCAGCCCGATCCCCAGGCCAGCAGAATAAACAGAGAAATAACCCAATGCCGAAGGCTACGCGACATTAATGCCCCGTTAATAGCTGGTGGTCGAGGGCAAAATGCACCAGATCGATGGTGCTGTGGCATTGCAGTTTGCCCAGCACGTTCGCCCGATGAACGTGTACCGTCTTGTGGCTGAGGTCGAGCTTGAAGGCGATCTCTTTTACGCTGTCGCCTTTGACCAACAGCTCAAACACTTCGCGCTCGCGTGGGGTCAGTACTTCCAGTACCTGCGCGGGCTGTTCGCCGCCGCGTAGCGCCCGCAGCGCATCGGCGCACAGGTAATGCCCGCCCATACCGACCGATCGTACCGCCTGCACCAGCTCCTCTGGTCCGCAGCGTTTGGTCAGGTAGCCACTGGCGCCGGCATCCAGCGCACTTTGCACAAACGTGGGTGAGTCATAGATGCTGAGAATGATGGCGCGAAAACCGGGCTTCTGTGCCCGCAGTCGTTTTAACAGGCTCAGACCATTTTCATCCGGCATGGCGATATCCATCACCGCAACGTTGACGTCATCATGCAGAAGTGCAGGCCAGGCCTCCGCTGCGCTGCTGTACTGACCGGTAACGTTGAGATCGTCTTCGAGACTGAGTAATTGCGCAAAGCCGGAACGCACCACCACATGGTCATCCACCAGCACAACATGAATCATGATTTTATTCTCTTGCCTGATAATGGCGTCTATGATGCCGGTCAGCGCCGCGCTGGCAATCATCCAAGTGTAGTTATGTAACGAATGTAACAAAATCGCAATAATTTGCCGGGTGTTGTAGGCCTGATGGCGGCGCAAGCGCCTTATCAGGCCTACGAATTCCATCTGTAATGAGCAAAATCGCTAACTATTGCCGCTTTTTTTCTAAAAACGCTTTGTTCTTAGCCAGAATTTTTAATTCCTTTATCAAATTGTGCCGCAACGAAATACTGCCTCCATAACAAGACAGGGGAGCAGACAATCATGGCTATTTCATCGCGTAACGCACTTCTCGGTGCTCTGGCATTCATCGCATTTCAGGCGCAGGCGGTGAACGTAACCGTCGCTTATCAGACCTCCGCCGAACCCGCCAAAGTGGCGCAGGCGGATAATACTTTTGCCAAAGAGAGCGGCGCTACCGTTGACTGGCGCAAATTCGACAGCGGCGCGAGCATCGTCCGGGCGCTGGCCTCCGGCGACGTGCAGATCGGTAATCTTGGCTCCAGCCCGCTGGCGGTCGCCGCCAGTCAGCAAGTACCCATTGAAGTTTTTCTGCTGGCGTCAAAGCTTGGTAACTCAGAGGCACTAGTGGTGAAGAAAAACATCAGTAAACCGCAAGATTTGATTGGCAAACGCATTGCGGTGCCGTTTATCTCCACCACCCATTACAGCCTGCTGGCGGCGTTGAAACACTGGGGGATTAAACCCGGTCAGGTGGAGATTGTGAACCTGCAACCACCTGCGATTATTGCCGCATGGCAGCGCGGGGATATTGACGGCGCGTACGTCTGGGCTCCTGCGGTCAATGCACTGGAAAAAGACGGCAAGGTGTTAACCGACTCATCGCAGGTTGGTGAGTGGGGCGCACCCACGCTGGACGTGTGGGTGGTACGCAAAGATTTTGCCGAGAAGCATCCTGAGGTGGTGAAAGCCTTTGCCAAAAGCGCTATCGATGCGCAGCAACCTTATATCGCTAATCCCGATGAGTGGCTGAAGCAGCCGGAGAATATCAGCAAATTGTCGCGTTTAAGCGGCGTGCCGGAAGAGGATGTGCCGGGACTGGTGAAAGGTAACACTTACCTGACGCCGCAACAGCAGACTGCCGAACTGACCGGACCGGTGAACAAAGCCATTATCGACACCGCGCAGTTCCTCAAAGAGCAGGGCAAAGTCCCCGCTGTTGCGACGGATTACAGCCAGTATGTGACCGATCGCTTCGTGCAATAAATAAGGAGGCGCTGATGCTGCAAATCTCTCATCTTGCCGCCAGCTACGGTGGAAAACCGGCGCTGGAGGATATCAACCTGACGCTCGATAGCGGTGAGCTGCTGGTGGTACTCGGACCTTCCGGTTGCGGGAAAACCACATTGTTAAATCTGATTGCCGGATTTGTGCCGTATCAGCATGGCAGCATCACGCTGGCGGGTAACAGGGTTGATGGTCCGGGGGCAGATCGCGGGGTCGTGTTCCAGAATGAAGGTCTGCTGCCCTGGCGTAACGTGCAGGCCAACGTGGCTTTTGGTCTGCAGCTGGCGGGGGTGGATAAACCACAGCGTCAGCGTATTGCCCTGGAGATGTTGCAGAAAGTCGGGCTGGAGGACGCGGGAAAACGCTTTATCTGGCAGCTTTCCGGTGGACAGCGGCAGCGCGTCGGCATTGCGCGGGCGCTGGCGGCCAATCCACAGTTGTTGTTGCTGGATGAACCTTTTGGCGCGCTCGACGCCTTTACTCGTGAGCAGATGCAAACCCTGCTGCTGAAGCTGTGGCATGAGACTGGCAAACAGGTGCTGTTGATTACGCACGATATTGAAGAAGCGGTGTTTATGGCGACAGAGCTGGTATTGCTGTCGCCAGGCCCTGGCCGGGTACTGGAGCGTCTGCCGCTGAATTTCGCCCGTCGCTTTGTGGCTGGAGAGTCGAGTCGCAGCATTAAGTCCGATCCGCAGTTTATCGCCATGCGCGAGTACGTGTTAGGTCGAGTCTTTGAACAACGGGAGGCATTTTCATGAGCGTGGTGATTAATGATAAACCCCGTCGCCAGCGCGCGCTCAACTGGCGCTGGCCGTTCTCGCGGCAGATTACCTTAAGCCTTGGTACGTTGGCCGTTATTTTGGCGTTGTGGTGGACGGTGGCGGCGCTGCAGTTAGTCAGTCCGCTGTTTTTACCGCCACCGGGACAGGTTTTACAAAAGCTGATCGTTATTGCCGGTCCGCAGGGATTTATGGATGCCACGCTGTGGCAGCATCTGGCGGCGAGTCTGACACGTATTGTTATCGCGCTGCTGGCGGCGGTGCTACTGGGCGTTCCGGTTGGAATCGCTATGGGGCTGAGTCCGACGATGCGCGGCATTCTCGATCCGATCATTGAGCTGTATCGTCCGGTTCCGCCCCTGGCCTATCTACCGCTGATGGTCATTTGGTTTGGCATCGGTGAAACGTCCAAGATCTTGCTTATCTATCTGGCGATTTTTGCCCCTGTAGCGATGTCGGCGCTGGCGGGAGTGAAAAGTGCGCAGCAGGTGAGAGTGCGCGCCGCGCAATCGCTGGGAGCCAGCCGTGCGCAGGTGCTGTGGTTTGTTATTTTGCCGGGGGCATTACCTGAGATCCTCACCGGATTACGTATCGGACTTGGGGTGGGCTGGTCGACGCTGGTGGCCGCAGAGCTGATTGCCGCCACGCGAGGCTTAGGATTTATGGTCCAGTCTGCCGGTGAGTTTCTGGCAACGGATGTGGTGCTGGCGGGGATCGCGGTGATTGCCGTTATCGCGTTTATTTTAGAACTGGGTCTGCGTGCGCTTCAGCGCCGTCTGACGCCCTGGCATGGAGAAGTACAATGAGTGAACGTCTGAGCATAACCCCGCTGGGGCCGTATATTGGCGCACAAATTTCTGGTGCGGATTTGGCGCGTCCGCTGAGCGATAATCAGTTTGAACAGCTTTATCATGCGGTATTGCGCCACCAGGTGGTGTTTCTGCGCGAGCAGGTTATTACGCCGCAACAACAGCGGGCGCTGGCGCTGCGTTTTGGCGATCTGCATATTCACCCGGTCTATCCGCATGCCGAAGGAGTAGAAGAAATTATCGTGCTGGATACCCATAACGATAATCCGCCGGATAACGACAACTGGCACACCGATGTCACCTTTATCGACACGCCGCCTGCCGGGGCGATTTTAGCGGCGAAAGAGCTGCCATCAACCGGGGGCGACACTCTGTGGACCAGTGGGATTGCCGCTTATGAAGCATTGTCTGAGCCGTTCCGTCAGTTGCTGAGTGGCCTGCGGGCAGAGCATGATTTCCGTAAATCATTTCAGGAATATAAATATCGCAAGACCCCAGAGGAGCACCTGCGCTGGCTGGAGGCCGTCGCTAAACATCCACCGTTGCTGCATCCGGTGGTGCGCACGCATCCGGTGAGCGGGAAGCAGGCGCTGTTCGTGAATGAAGGATTTACCACGCGAATTGTTGATGTCACGGAAAAAGAGAGCGAGGCGTTACTGAGCTTTTTGTTCGCGCATATCACCAAACCGGAGTTTCAGGTGCGCTGGCGCTGGCAGCCCAACGATGTGGCGATTTGGGATAATCGCGTGACGCAGCATTATGCGAATGCGGATTATCTGCCGCAGCGGCGCATTATGCATCGGGCAACGATTCTGGGAGATAAGCCGTTTTATCGGGCGTGATGATTACCGGAGACGCTTCACTTGCCGGGCCTACGACCTGTAGGCCCGGTTAGGCGTTATTAACGCAGAATTTTTTTCTCAGCCAGATCCAGTGCGAAGTAGCTGAAGATCAGATCCGCGCCAGCGCGTTTGATCGACCCTAAGCTTTCCAGCACCACTTTCTCTTCATCTATAGCCCCCGCCAGCGCCGCGAATTTGATCATCGCGTATTCACCGCTGACCTGATAAGCGCCAATCGGCAGCTCGGTGCGCTCGCGGATATCACGCAGAATATCGAGGTATGCGCCAGCCGGTTTGACCATCAGGCAGTCTGCGCCCTGGGCTTCATCCAGCAGCGATTCGCGAATCGCTTCCCGACGGTTCATCGGGTTCATCTGATAGGTTTTACGATCGCCTTTCAGCGCGGTGCCCGCGGCTTCACGGAATGGGCCGTAAAAAGATGAGGCAAACTTAGTGGAGTAGGACATGATAGCGGTATCGGTGAAGCCCGCGGCGTCCAGCGCCTGGCGAATCGCCTGTACCTGACCATCCATTGCGGCGGAAGGCGCGATGAAGTCCGCACCCGCTGCGGCGGCAACCACCGCCTGCTTGCCGAGGTTGGTAAGGGTTAAATCGTTATCCACGCCGTGATCGCATAACACGCCGCAGTGGCCGTGTGAGGTGTATTCGCAGAAGCAGGTGTCGGACATGACGATCATTTCCGGCACGGTCTGTTTGCAGATACGCGACATGCGCGCCACCAGGCCGTCTTCTTTCCAGGCATCGCTACCGGTGTCATCCGTATGGTGGGAAATGCCGAAAGTCATCACCGAGCGGATGCCAGCATTAGCAATGCGTTCAATTTCGCGCGCCAGGTGTTTCTCTGGAATACGCATCACGCCTGGCATGGCGTCGATAGCTTTGTAATCGTCGAGTTCTTCTTCAACAAAGATCGGCAACACCAGGTCATTTAAGCTGAGTGTTGTCTCTTCAAACATAGCGCGCAGCGCGGGAGATTTGCGCAGGCGGCGAGGGCGTTGGATTAGGTCTGTCATGGTATGCCTGATGTTTGTGGAATCGAAGGCCGTAGTATACCCGAACCTGAGGGCGTGTGGTTTACGAAAGTTGGCGTTATATCTGGATTTCCTGTAACGAAGGGATGAATCATTAGCACAATTTATTCACAAGCATAGCAATTTATTTATATTCATTATTTTGTTTATTATTTTTTATTATTTTAAATATCTATGTGTTTGCTTTTATAGCGTGGCGTATAGATTTTGTTTATTTATTAGCTATATATTTGTTTGCGTTCTGATTCATTAGTGAATTGTATGATTTGAATGTTGGGTAGCTTTTAATTGATTGAAAGTGTTGGTTTTTATATTTCTTAAATGGCGTAACTTGGATTTATTACGTTGTCCGTTTTCGGACAACGGGCAAAGAATAATTGAACCTTTCCTTAATGAAACCGCATAATCGTCCCTGCGAAACATAAAATGTTTTCTTTGCATTGATAATTGATGGATCAACTATATTACGTCCCTGAGGAGGGATGACAAATGCACACTTGGAAAAAGAAACTCGTAGTCTCACAATTAGCATTAGCCTGCACTCTGGCAATCACTTCTCAGGCGAATGCTTCTACTTACGATACCTGGACCTACTACGACAATCCCACTACGGCCCTGAACTGGGACAATATGGATGCAGCCGGAACTGTAGATGGTAACTACGTGAATTATAGTGGCTTTGTTTACTATAATAATGCGGCTGGTGATTTTGATCAGTCTTTTAACGGCGATACCGTTAACGGCACGATTTCTACCTATTATCTGAATCATGACTACACTGATGGCGCAGTGAATCAGCTGAATATCAGTAACTCTGTTATTCATGGTTCAATTACATCTATGTTGCCAAGCGGTTACTACGATCGTTTTGATGTTGATGGCAATGGCTTTGGTGGATATGAATTTAACAACACTACCGTTGTTGACGGAAACTGGTATGACGGTGATATTTTTACTCTGAATATTGCTAATTCCACCATTGATGATGATTATGAAGCGTTGTATTTCACCGATTCTTATTTATCTGTTGATGTGACTAAATATACCAATGAAACGTTTGATACCAGCGAAGGTGTTGCGGTTAATCTTGATGTAGAAAGCAATATCAATATTTCCAACAACTCACGTGTTGCTGGCATTGCTCTGTCTCAAGGGAATACTTACAACAACACCTATACGACGGAATCCCATACCTGGGATAACAACATCAACGTCTACAACTCAACTGTAACTTCTGGCTCAGATTACATTCTGGAATCGAATACTGCTTTCTTTGGTAATTCCGATGAGCCAAGTGATTACACTGGTCCGGGCGATGTTGCATTGTCTTTCACCGATAGCTCTTCTTCAGACTATGCAATGAAAAACAATGTGTACTTCAGCGACTCAACGCTGATTGGTGATGTTGCATTTACCAGTAACTGGAATGCCAATTTTGACACTATTGGTCATGATTCCAACGGTGACGGTGTGGCGGATACCAACCTTGGTTGGGCTGACGATAGCCTGAATGTTGATGAACTGAACCTGACTCTTGATAATGGTAGTAAGTGGGTAGGCCAGGCTACTTTCGATGCTAAGACTATCTACCCAGCAAATATGTTTGATGTTGCAACCAATAGTCTGACTCCGGGTGGAACCGCTGAAGCCAATGGTTGGGGACGTGTTGTTGATAATAAAGTCTTCCAGAGCGGTGTGTTCAACGTAGCGCTGAACAACGGTTCTGAGTGGGATACCGTTGGGGATTCATTAGTTGATACTCTGACTGTGAACAATGGTTCTCAGGTTAACGTTTCTGATTCAATGCTGACTTCAGATACTATTGATTTAACCAATAGCTCTTCATTGAATATTGGTGAAGGTGGTCAAGTTGATACAGATCATCTGACAATTAACAGCTATAGTACTGTTAATTTGACCGAGTCCACTGGATGGGCGACGGGTTCTAACCTGTATGCCAATACCATCACTGTAACGAATGGTGGTGTGTTGGATGTTAATGTTGATCAATTTGATACTGAAGTATTCAACACCGATAAACTGGAACTGACCAGCGGCAATTATGCTGATAACAGCAACCATGTTGTTTCTGGTGTATTCAACATCCACAGCAGCGACTATGTTCTGAATGCCGATCTGGTGAACGATCGTACCTGGGATACCACTCAGGCTAACTACGGTTACGGTACTATCGCAATGAACTCTGACGGTCACCTGACCGTTAACGGTAACGGCGATATCAACAATGGCGACGAACTGGATAACAGCTCTGTTGACAACGTTGTTGCGGCATCCGGTAACTACAAAGTGCGTGTCGACAATGCGACCGGCGCTGGCTCCGTTGCTGATTACAAAGGCAAAGAGCTGATCTACGTTAACGATGTGAATACCACTGCCACCTTCTCTGCAGCCAACAAAGCTGACCTCGGTGCTTACACCTATCAGGCACAGCAGCAGGGTAACACCGTTGTTCTGCAGCAGATGGAACTGACAGACTACGCGAACATGGCGCTGAGCATCCCGTCTGCTAACACCAATATCTGGAACCTGGAACAAGACACCGTTGGTACTCGTCTGACTAACGCACGTCATGGTCTGGTTGATAACGGTGGTGCATGGGTAAGCTACTTCGGTGGTAGCTTCGATGCAGATAACGGCACCATTAACTACGATCAGGATGTTAACGGCATCATGGTTGGTGTTGATTCCAAAATTGATGGTAACAACGCTAAGTGGATTGTCGGTGCTGCAGCAGGCTTCGCGAAAGGTGATATGAGCGACCGTACCGGTCAGGTGGATCAGGATAGCCAGACTGCCTACATCTACTCTTCTGCTCGCTTTGACAACAACATCTTTGTTGACGGTAACTTAAGCTACTCCCACTTCAACAACGATCTGTCTGCTAACATGAGCAACGGTCAGTATGTTGATGGCAGCACCTCTTCTGATGCCTGGGGCTTTGGCTTGAAACTGGGTTATGACCTGAAGCTGGGTGACGCAGGCTACGTAACGCCATACGGCAGCGTATCCGGTCTGTTCCAGTCTGGTGATGATTATAAGCTGAGCAACGACATGAAAGTTGACGGTCAGTCTTATGACAGCATGCGCTATGAACTCGGTGTAGATGCAGGTTATACCTTCGCCTATAGCGAAGATCAGGCGCTGACTCCGTACTTCAAACTGGCCTACGTTTACGACGACTCTAACAACGATTCTGACGTAAACGGCGATTCTATCGACAACGGTGTAGAAGGTTCTGCGGTACGTGTTGGACTGGGTACTCAGTTCAGCTTTACCAAAAACTTCAGCGCCTACACCGATGCTAACTATCTTGGTGGTGGTGATGTAGATCAAGACTGGTCTGCAAATGTTGGCGTTAAATATACCTGGTAAGACATCTCTCGTTGTTAAAGAAAAGATAATCTAACTCAGAAAAATGCCCGTCACGGATTTGACGGGCATTTATTGCAAGGAATGCTCAGATGTTGTCTGCAAATAAACCGCTTGTAGAATTTGGTAAGCTTGATAAATGTTTGTCGAAATATGGTAAACACTTTGAGTGTGATAATGATAAAGAAATAATTTATTCCAGTGATATAAACAGTGACGATACCTTTATCATTTTAAATGGTGTAATTTCCCTGAGGCGAGGGGAGAATGTGCTGGTCGGTATTGCACAGGCACCGTTTATTATGGGGCTTTCAGATGGCGTGATGAAAACAGATATACAATACAGATTAATCACGGAAAGCGATTGTACGGGATACCATCTACCTGCCTCACAAACAATTAATATAATTGAAGAGTGCCAACTTTGGCGTGAAGCTTTTTGTTGGTTGGCATGGCAAAATTCCATGCTTGAATTGCGAGATCTGCAGTTGATCGGCAATAACTCCTACGATCAGATTCGCGCGACGCTGATATCCATGATGAAATGGGACGACGTACTGCGTTCGCGTATCGGCGTCATGAACTATATTCACCAACGCACGCGAATTTCCCGCTCGGTTGTCGCTGAGGTTCTCGCGGCTTTGCGTAAAGGTGGTTACATTGAAATGAATAAAGGCAAACTGGTGAGCATTAACCGTTTGCCTTTTGAGTATTAACTCAGGATGCGGGAATAACCTGCGGTTTGTTCCCGCTCAACTCTGCAACCAGATCGTTGATACCGTCACTCATATTAGTAAAACGGGTTAGCGGAGAACGGGTCACCACGATAAACGCCCCGACGTTTTGTTGTGGGATCATCGCCATATAGGTGATGAAACCACCACCGCCGCCGGTTTTTTGAATAATTCCCGGCCGGCCATTCTTCGGCGCCATGTAGACCCAGCCCAAACCAAGCGCATCGGCTCTGCCTGGAACATCCATTCCCACCACTTTAGTTAACTGCGTACGCTGATAAATCAGCGTCTGCATCCGGTCGGCCTGCTGGCTACGATGATAAAAGTCAGAAGAGAGATACTGCTGCATCCAGCGCATCATATCGCCGGGCGTAGAATAGACGCCGCCGCTGCCCATTGCCGCCAGCGTATTGTTACAGGGGCTGGCGCCTTTTTCCGCGACCATCAGGCGTCGGCATTGATCGGGGGACGGGGTAAAGGTGGTGTCTTTCATCCCCAGCGGACGGGTGATTTTTTCTTCAAACAGCTGCGGATAAGGCTTACCAGAGGCCGCTCCCAGCGCATCGGCCAGCAGGTCAAACGCCAGGTTGGAATAAGATGCCTGTGAACCCGGTGCGGCTTTCAACGTGGCAGTAGAGAGATAGCTCCAGCGCTGCTCGCGGGTTGGCCAGACAAACACCGGGCGCTTTGCCGCGCCGCCAGGCTGCTCGCGCGGCAGCGCGCTGGTATGCGTCGCCAGATTCACAAGCGTAATCGGCGTGCCCTGATAAGTCGGCACGCGTGCACCTGGAGGTGCATATTTACTCAATGGATCGTTAAGTTTGACCGTGCCCTGATCGAGCAATTTCACCAGCATTTCGCTGGTCATTAATTTAGTGATTGAGGCAATTCGAATCACGGAATCAAGCTGTGGATGGACGTTGTTACCGGGACGCGTTTCGCCAAAGCTGCGAAATACGCGCTGATTACCATCAATCACCACGAGCGCCATCCCCGTAGCACCACTGCCGTAAAATATATGGTCGGCATAACGATCGACGATATCGGAGGCGAAAACCGGATCGGTTATAGGCTGTGCCGCCTGGACTGATGTCAATGACGCCGCACACAGCGCGGCAGAAAAAAGCAGACTACGTTTCAACGGTGGTGTCCATGAGTTAGAGAAAGTGAAAAAGGATGTCGTGCGTATGCGTATTTATACTACTCATCGGCGTATTGCAAAGCGCTTATCAACCAATGATAGTGGGAAAAACGTAACGATGAGTAAACGTAGGAGTTTCCTGGATTGCGGATGTTCGCTTTTGTGATCTTACGCTGTGATAATCTGCACATACTGGAACGTTGTCGAGTGTGAAAACCACAGAAACAATTCTTCATAACCGAGGTGCGAACTAAGTGCCTCGGTTTTGGTCACAATTGTCGGTTTCAGCTTGTGTTTTTGGGCGTAAGCCGTCTGGCCTCCGCACTCCACGGTGGCAAATGCACAGCAGTCGTCATAACGATAAGAAGTTAGCAGGAGAGCACTATGTTTAAGTCTTTTTTCCCAAAGCCGGGGCCGTTCTTTATTTCGGCATTTATTTGGGCACTTGTCGCCGTTGTATTCTGGCAAGCAGGTGGGGGAGCCTGGGTTGCACATATTACCGGCGCGTCGGGAGACGTACCTATTAGCGCAGCGCGTTTCTGGTCGTTGGATTATCTGATTTTTTATGCGTACTACATTATTTGTGTCGGGGTGTTCGCGCTGTTCTGGTTTCTCTACAGCCCACACCGCTGGCAGTACTGGTCTATTCTGGGCACATCGCTGATTATTTTTGTGACCTGGTTTCTGGTTGAAGTCGGCGTCGCTGTCAACGCCTGGTACGCGCCATTTTATGACCTAATTCAAACTGCGCTCAGCACACCACACAAGGTGAAGATTGAGCAGTTCTATCATGAGGTTGGCATTTTTCTCGGCATTGCGCTGATAGCCGTGGTCATTGGCGTGATGAACAACTTCTTCGTCAGCCACTACGTATTCCGCTGGCGTACCGCGATGAACGAACACTATATGGCGCACTGGCAGCATTTGCGTCACATCGAAGGCGCAGCGCAGCGTGTGCAGGAAGACACCATGCGTTTTGCTTCTACGCTGGAAGATATGGGCGTCAGCTTTATCAACGCGATTATGACGCTGATTGCCTTCCTGCCTGTACTGGTTACGCTCTCTGCCCATGTTCCTGACCTGCCGATTGTTGGACATGTGCCTTATGGCCTGGTGATTGCCGCGATTGTCTGGTCGCTGATGGGAACCGGTTTGCTGGCCGTGGTCGGGATAAAACTTCCAGGGCTGGAGTTTAAAAACCAGCGCGTGGAAGCGGCCTATCGTAAAGAACTGGTCTATGGCGAAGATGATGGCAACCGTGCGACGCCACCGACGGTGCGTGAACTGTTTCATGCGGTACGCCAAAATTACTTCCGTCTCTATTTTCACTATATGTACTTCAATATCGCCCGTATTCTTTACCTGCAGGTTGATAACGTTTTCGGTTTGTTCCTGCTGTTTCCATCGATTGTTGCCGGTACGATTACGCTCGGCCTGATGACGCAAATCACCAACGTGTTTGGACAGGTGCGCGGCTCGTTCCAGTATCTGATTAACTCCTGGACAACGTTAGTGGAACTGATGTCTATTTATAAGCGTCTGCGCAGCTTTGAACGAGAGCTTGATGGTCAGGATATTCAGGAAGTTACCCATACACTGAGTTAATAATAAGGAGATGTTATGTCGACGGTTTCCCGTCTTTACCCCTTGTCTGGTCTGGCAGCACTGGTGCTGGTGGGATGTAGTAGCCAACCCGCGCAGCCGCTAAAAAAGGGGGAGAAAGCCGTCGATGTGGCGAGCGTGGTGCGCCAGAAAATGCCCGCCAGCGTGAAAGACCGGGACGCATGGGCGCAGGATTTGGCAAAGACTTTTGAAAGCCAGAAGCTGGCGCCGACGGTTGAAAATATCTGTTCGGTGCTGGCGGTCGCGCAACAGGAGTCAAATTACCAGGCGGATCCAGCCGTGCCGAACTTAAGTAAAATCGCCTGGAAAGAGATCGATCGTCGTGCCGAGCGTATGCACATCCCGCTATTTGTGGTGCATACCGCGCTGAAGATTAACTCGCCAACGGGGAAAAGCTACAGCGAGCGCCTGGATACGGTGAAAACCGAAAAACAGCTTAGCGCGATCTTTGATGATTTTATCAACATGGTACCGATGGGGCAGACGTTATTTGGTTCGCTTAATCCGGTGCATACCGGTGGGCCGATGCAGGTTAGCATCGCCTTTGCTGAGCAGCATGCCAGCGGCTACCCGTGGAAAATGGCGGGAACCGTGCGCCAGGAAGTATTTAGCCGCCGCGGTGGGCTGTGGTTCGGTACGTATCATCTGCTTAACTACCCGGCGAATTACAGTGCGCCAATTTTCCGCTTCGCCGATTTCAATGCCGGGTGGTATGCCAGCCGCAATGCAGCTTTCCAGAATGCGGTCAGTAAAGCCAGCGGCGTGAAGCTGGCGATGGACGGTGATTTAATTCTCTATGGCAGCAGCGAGCCGGGCAAAACGGAGCTGGCGGTACGTAAACTGGCCGGGAAGCTGGACATGAGCGAGAGTGAGATCCGCCGTCAGCTGCAAAAAGGCGACAGTCTGGCCTTTGAAGAGACCGCGCTGTACGAGAAAGTCTATAAGCTGGCGGAAGCGAAGGCCGGGAAAACGCTTCCCCGTGAGATGCTGCCTGGCATTCAACTGGAAAGCCCGAAGATCACACGTAACCTGACTACCGCGTGGTTTGCTAAACGCGTGGACGATCGTCGGGCGAAATGTATGGGTCAGTCATCGTTATGATGACGGCGGCGCCAGCGCGCGAATGCTGCGATGGCGCCAAGAATCAGGCTTCCGGCGAGAAAAGGGACCAGTCCAAAAAGGGTTCCGACGCCCAGGCCGATTTCAACTCGCGGGCGCCCTGTCTCTTGCATTTGCAACTGCATCAACTGCTCATAGATGCCGGGAGCGTGGGCCAACAGATTTAAAATCTGCGCGCCTGCCCAGAAGCAAAACAGCACAAATACGGCATACGCAATGTTGCCGGGCAGGGAGGAGGGGTCCCGATGCTTGCCCTTAAACAGGGATTTTGAGAGCGTAAAATCAGCCATAAAGACCTCCGGAAATAACCTGCTTTTTTTGACGTAATGCCTGTAACTGAAAGTGAGTCTGACAGGTGATCGGCAATGTCAATATCAGAATGATGGTAATTTCAGGTAGAGATTATTCCTGGATTTAGTTTTTTTGCTTATCGTCACAATTACGCAATCTTAAGTGAAATTAATTTACATTTCAGAAATTCCGCACAGGCCACAGACGTGTATGAGGAAATGTGCGAGGATGCGTTTTCATGTTGTATATCCACCGGAGCCGTTATGAACCTGCCTGTTAAAATCCGCCGAGACTGGCACTATTATGCCTTCGCTATTGGGCTTATCTTTATTCTCAACGGCGTGGTGGGCTTACTCGGTTTTGAAGCGCAGGGGTGGCAAACCTATGCGGTGGGGCTGGTGACCTGGGTGATTAGCTTTTGGCTGGCCGGATTAATCATCCGTCGCCGCGTTGAAGATGATGAAGTAAAGGATGCCCAATAGCTATATCAGGCATCCTGGCGGGTTTACATACTGGTTTTCAGCGCGCTATCCGCAGCATGGCGTTCCAGCGCCAGTTCGATCAGGCGAGTGATCAAATCGGTATAGCCTAAACCGCTCGCCTGCCACAGCTTCGGATACATACTGATATTGGTAAAGCCTGGCAGCGTGTTGATCTCATTGATCACAACGTTGTTTTCAGCAGTTAAGAAAACGTCCACGCGCGCCATGCCGGCACAGCCCAGTGTCTGGTAGGCCTGAATGGCGATTTCGCGGATCTTGTCGTTAATCTCTGGTGCAATTGCTGCCGGAACGACAACTGTGGCACCGTTATCGTCAATGTATTTAGTGTCGTAAGCGTAAAAATCGCTGTTCAGCACAATCTCTCCACAGGTACTGGCCTGCGGATGATCGTTGCCCAGTACCGCACATTCGATCTCGCGGCCTTTGATCCCTTGCTCCACCACGACTTTATGATCGAATTCAAATGCCAGCGCAACGGCCTGATCGTATTGGGCTTCGCTGGTTACTTTGCTGACGCCAACGGACGATCCCTGGTTGGCCGGTTTTACAAACAACGGCAGACCCAGGCGGGATTCCACTTCGCTAAAGCTGATGCTGTTGCGATTGGCGCGAGTGAGCGTAATAAATGGCGCGATGTTTAATCCGGCATCACGCAGCAGACGTTTGGTCACGTCTTTATCCATACAGGCCGCAGAACCCAGCACATCAGAACCTACGAACGGTAGGTTTGCCACGCGCAGCATGCCCTGCAGAGAGCCATCTTCACCCAGAGTGCCATGTACGATCGGGAAAATAACATCGACCGTCGGCAGCGGTTGACCGTTTTGTGCATCGATCAACTGGTGCGCTTGTTTACCCGGTACCTGCGCCAGGCTGGTCTCAGAAGGTCGCAACGCAATATGCGCCGGGTCGTCTGAATTGAGCAGATAATTACTGGCATCGCTGACGTGCCATTGCCCTTGTTTATCAATACCTAACAGCACAACGTCAAAGCGAGTCTTGTCGATGGCATCGACAATATTTTTTGCCGATTGCAATGACACTTCATGTTCCGCTGATTTACCACCAAATACGATTCCTACCCGCAACTTTGCCATCTTAAAAACCCATTCCATGAATGCAAAGCACATACATTACCACGACAAAACGCAGGTTTCCTCGGCTTCTGGCAGATTGTTTTGGCTGACGACAGGGGAATAGAACAGAACAAACAAACGGCCCGCACGCGAAGCATAATCCCCTGCTTATATTATGGGTTTGATGTGAGCTGTATCACAAATATGATGAGCGGGAAGATAAAATACTAAACTGTGATTTATCGCACCTGTGGACCCTTATTCAGCTAAGTAATTTGTTAAGCTGCTCGCAGTTTTCAGCTACTTATCGTTATGAGTCCTTATGGAATCCTGGAGAGTTAACCTTATTTCCGTTTGGTTCGGGTGCTTTTTTACCGGACTGGCGATTAGCCAAATCTTGCCTTTTTTACCACTCTATATCTCCCAACTGGGCGTTACTTCGCATGAAGCGCTCTCAATGTGGTCCGGATTAACGTTCAGCGTCACCTTCCTGATTTCAGCTATTGTCTCTCCAATGTGGGGCAGTTTAGCCGACCGCAAAGGACGCAAGCTAATGCTGCTGCGGGCCTCACTGGGTATGGCCATTGCGATTTTGCTACAGGCATTTGCTACTAACGTCTGGCAGCTTTTTCTGCTGCGCGGGGTGATGGGGTTAACCTCCGGTTATATTCCTAATGCGATGGCGCTGGTCGCGTCACAGGTTCCGCGTGAACGCAGCGGTTGGGCGCTGAGTACGCTGTCGACGGCGCAAATTAGCGGTGTCATTGGTGGACCGTTAATGGGGGGCTTTATTGCCGATCACGTTGGCTTACGGGCGGTATTCTGTATTACCGCCGCTTTGCTGGTGGTGAGTTTTCTGGTCACACTGTTTTTGATCAAAGAGGGCGTTCGTCCGACGATTAAAAAAAGCGAACGTCTGAGTGGGAAGGCCGTATTTGCCTCGCTTTCACATCCGGCGCTGGTGATCAGCCTGTTTTTTACCACCATGGTGATTCAACTGTGTAACGGTTCAATTGGGCCAATTCTGGCGCTGTTTATTAAATCAATGGTCCCAGATAGTTCGAATATTGCCTTTCTCAGCGGGCTGATAGCCTCAGTACCGGGCATTTCTGCTCTGATTTCCGCGCCTCGACTTGGTAAATTAGGCGACCGTATTGGTACTGAGCGGATTTTAATGGCGACGTTAATCTTCGCGGTGGTGCTGTTTTTCGCTATGTCGTGGGTCACCACGCCGTTGCAGTTGGGAGTTCTCCGTTTTCTGCTTGGCTTTGCCGACGGTGCGATGTTGCCGGCGGTGCAGACGCTGTTAGTGAAATACTCCAGCGACCAGATAACCGGGCGCATCTTTGGTTATAACCAGTCATTTATGTATCTCGGCAACGTCGCCGGGCCATTAATGGGGGCGACGGTTTCGGCAATGGCGGGGTTCCGTTGGGTGTTCATTGCTACAGCAAGCATTGTGCTTATCAATATCTGGCAATTGGCTATTGCGTTGCGACGTCGGCGCGGGGGGCGTTGAGCTCCTGATTAACAACGCTGCCTGTCAGCGTTGTTAATCCATAATTGTGTATTGTATATTTGTGTGATTATTAATTTTCTTACCTTTTTATATTGAATCATTCTGCGTCAAGACGCATTTACCCTTATTTTGTGTTGTGATTGTTTTCGCAAATCGTTTTATTACTTATAAAAATACAACTTTCATCCTCTAGGCAGTCGTGAGCCTTAATGATAACGTGACCCATATTTTGTTAAGGGAATAGGCAAATGAAAAACCTCGTCACTGAGTTGTTACTTAAACTCGCGCAAAAAGAAGAAGAGTCGCAAGATCTGGCGGTACAGGTCGAAACGTTAGAGCGGGTAATCATCGAAATGCTGCGCAATATGGCGTGGAACGATCGGCAAATATTTATTCGTCAAATTGAGGGGGCGCTGGCTGATGTAAACCGCATGCCCGCGTTTCTCACGAACATACATAACGCTTGCGAGATCGTACCAAAAGCGTTTTGAACCATCTGTGGCGGGGCACCCACAAATTATCATAAAAGTGTCACATCAAATACTTATAGTCGCTTTGTTTTAATTTTACCGTATTTATACATGGAGAATATAAAGTGAAACAAAGCGCACTCGCTATTGCCCTGTTACCTTTGCTGTTTACCCCGGTTATTAATGCAGAAACATCTACTGTAGCGGTTTTGGATAATCGTGCCGCTCAAGGTGATATCTCCACGCCGGGTGGCGCTCGCCGATTGTCTGCCGACCAAACCGCGGCTCTGCGCGAATCGCTGAACGACAAACCGGCCAAAAATATTATTTTACTGATTGGCGATGGGATGGGTGATTCCGAAATAACGGCAGCGCGAAATTATGCTGAAGGCGCGGGCGGCTTTTTTAAAGGTATTGATGCTTTACCGTTGACCGGACAATACACACATTATGCGTTGGATAAGAAAACCGGCAAGCCCGATTATGTGACAGATTCTGCAGCATCGGCGACGGCGTGGACGACCGGTGTTAAAACTTACAATGGTGCCCTGGGCGTTGATATTCATGAGAAAGATCACGCTACTATTCTGGAAATGGCCAAAGCGGCGGGTCTGGCGACAGGTAACGTTTCCACGGCTGAATTGCAGGATGCCACGCCTGCCGCACTGGTTGCCCATGTCACTTCGCGTAAATGCTATGGCCCGAGCGTGACGGCTGAAAAATGCCCGACGAACGCGCTGGAAAAAGGCGGTAAAGGGTCGATTACCGAACAATTATTGAATGCCCGTGCGGATGTTACGTTAGGTGGCGGGGCAAAAACTTTTACTGAAACAGCTACGGCAGGTGAGTGGCAGGGTAAAACGCTGCGTGAACAAGCACAGGCCCGTGGTTACCAGATGGTGAGTGATACCGCGACGCTGGCGGCGATTACCGAAGCGAATCAGGATAAACCGCTGTTGGGTCTGTTCTCTGACGGTAATATGCCAGTGCGTTGGGAAGGCCCGAAAGCGTCTTATCACGGAAATCTGGATAAGCCGGTAGTGACCTGCACGCCAAATCCAAAACGTAACGACAGCGTGCCGACTCTGGCACAGATGACGGATAAAGCGATTGAGCTGTTAAGCAAAAATGAGAAAGGCTTCTTCCTGCAAGTGGAAGGCGCGTCAATCGACAAACAAGATCACGCCGCTAACCCGTGTGGACAAATTGGTGAAACTGTCGATCTGGATGAAGCGGTGCAGCGTGCGCTTGCTTTTGCGAAGAAAGATGGCAACACCCTGGTCGTGGTAACCGCTGACCACGCGCATGCCAGCCAGATAGTCGCACCGGATACTAAAGCACCCGGTTTAACGCAAGCGCTGAACACCAAAGATGGTGCGGTGATGGTCATTAGCTATGGCAACTCTGAAGAAGAGTCCCAGGAGCACACCGGCAGCCAACTGCGTATTGCAGCCTATGGCCCTCATGCGGCGAATGTGGTTGGCCTGACCGATCAAACCGACCTGTTCTACACCATGAAAGCGGCGTTAGGACTGAAATAACCCGACGCCCGGCGGCAATACTTTTGCCGTCGGGTGGTATTTTTATCGTTAGCAGCCAAACTTACCTGTGTGTCGTCGTTCAGAAAAGGATGGTGCTATGAAAATTACATTATTAATGACGTTGCTTTTTGGTCTTATTTTTTTAACTACCGTCGGTGCTGCCGAGAAGACATTAACCCCGCAACAACAACGTATGACCACCTGCAATCAGCAGGCAACGGCGCAGACCTTAAAAGGGGATGCGCGTAAGACGTATATGAGTGATTGCCTGAAAAACAGTAAATCTGGGCCTGAGGAAAAGAGTCTGACGCCGCAGCAGCAGAAAATGCGTGAATGCAACGTCAAGGCGACGGAGCAGTCTCTGAAAGGCGATGACCGTAATAAGTTTATGAGTGCTTGCCTGAAAAAATCTGCTTAGCACTTCCGGGTGAGCAGATAAAATCGCTCACCCGAAATATCATACTTCCGCCGCCAGACCCCTTCCTATAATTTGGGAAATTTGTTTCAGAATATTCCCAAATACGATGAATGATGAAAATTTTTATCAAAAGAAGGTCGTCTCAAATGAAGCATTTATATTGCTTCATCAAAATGACCACCAACGTTCCGGTCTGCGATTTGCCCGACGAATCAGGCTGCCGCGAGCGGTGGGACTGGGGGGAATGTTTTTCCCTATCGCGTCGGTATTAGTTTCTCAGCCAATAACCGGAGGCTGGTGGCTTTTGCTGGTGGGATGGGCATTTGTCTGGCCACATCTGGCATGGCAAATGGCAAGTAAAGCTGTCGATCCACTGCATAGCGAATATACCAACTTAAAAGCCGATGCCATCCTCGCCGGGATGTGGATGGGGATTATGGGGATAAACTTGCTGCCATCCACGGCGCTGTTGATGATTATCTGTATCAACCTGATGGGCGCAGGAGGTATGCGAGTCTTCATCGCAGGCGCCGTGTTGTTGGTGGTTTCCTGCCTGGTGACGTTACAGTTAACGGATATCCCCATGGCTTTTAGCAGTACGCAGCAGAGCGTGCTGCTGTCACTGCCAGTGTTAGTGGTTTACCCGTTGCTGTTTGCCTGGGTGAGTTATAAGACGCTCATCCGGCTGGCAGAACATAAACGCCGCTTACAGGTTATGAGTACGCGAGATGGGATGACCGGGGTGTATAACCGACGTCATTGGGAACTGTTGCTGCGTAATGAGTTTGATAATTGTCGTCGCCATCAGCGTGATGCCACGCTTCTTATCATCGATATCGACCATTTTAAGAGTATCAATGATACCTGGGGCCATGACGTAGGGGATCAGGCCATTGTTGCACTGACCCGCCAGTTACAGATGACCTTACGCGGTAGCGATGTGATTGGGCGTTTTGGCGGTGATGAGTTTGCGGTAATCATGTGTGGCACGTCGGCGAGCAGCGCGATTGCAGCGATGTCTCGTGTTCACGAACGGCTTACCCAACTGCGTTTATCTTGCGCGCCGCAGGTTGACCTGCGCATTAGCGTGGGCGTTGCGCCGCTGACATCTGAAACTGAACACTATAGAGAATGGTTAAAATCAGCAGATATGGCGCTCTATAAAGCAAAGAATTCCGGACGTAACCGCACTGAAGCGGCGGCATGACGTCCGGCGGTGTTAACTCAGGAGCGGCTGAGTTTTTCCGATTGCTCCATGCACTTAATCATCGCTTCAATTACTGATGAACGGAAACCGCGTTCTTCCAGGACGCGTACCGCCTCAATGGTGGTTCCACCTGGCGAGCACACCATATCCTTTAATTCGCCAGGATGTTTTCCCGTTTCCAGTACCATCTTCGCCGAACCCATTACCGCTTGTGCCGCAAATTTATAAGCCTGCGCGCGGGGCATTCCCCCCTGAACGGCGGCATCTGCCATTGCTTCGATAAACATAAATACATAGGCCGGTGCTGAACCGCTGACACCAACGACCGGATGAATCATTGCCTCCGCAATGACTTCAGCTTCGCCAAAGCAGCGGAAGATATTCAGCACGTCAGCCGTATCTTCCGGCGTGACTAAGGCGTTTGGCGTGACGGAGGTCATTCCGGCGTTCACCAGCGATGGCGTGTTTGGCATCGCGCGAATGATTTTACGGTCGTGACCCAGCGCGCGGGCAAGCTGATCGAGGGTGACGCCTGCGGCAATTGAGACGACCAGGGAGTCTTTGTTCAGGCTGGAGGTAATTTCGCTCAGCACCTTAATCATAATGCCTGGCTTTACGGCCCCAAAAACAATATCAGCGATCTGCGCGACTTCTTGTGCAGACTGCGCCGCATTAATGCCGTACTGGTCGTGTAGCGCGGCGACCTTATCGGGGGAAGGGGTATAGACCCAGATTTGTCCGGGGAGAACCTGACCGCTGGCGATCATGCCGCCAAGAATGGCTTTGCCCATATTACCGCAGCCGATAAAACCAATTTTCTTGTCCATCTTGTCACTCCCTATGGATGATATTCATTGTTTTATACCCTAATTACTTCAAGTAACTTGAATTATTTGGGGTAAATCTGGGAAAGCTAAGCTTAGCGCGGAATGAATATGTTCAGAAGGAGAAACAGCACTTTGCCTGAAAGTAAAAGCACGCGACAATGTGCGGCAGCACAACAGTGGGGAGAAGTTATGACAATATGGGTGGATGCCGATGCGTGTCCGAATGTGATTAAAGACATTTTGTACCGCGCTTCTGAGCGCATGCAAATGCCGCTTGTTTTGGTGGCCAACCAAAGCCTGCGCGTCCCGCCTTCGCGTTTCATCAGCACATTACGTGTGCCTGCGGGCTTTGACGTGGCTGATAACGAGATTGTGCGTCAGTGCAGTGCTGGTGATTTAGTGATAACGGCAGATATTCCGCTGGCGGCTGAAGTGATTGAAAAAGGTGCGGCGGCGCTTAACCCGCGTGGTGAACGTTATACCGAAGCCACGATCCGCGAGCGTCTGATGATGCGTGATTTTATGGATACGCTACGCGCTAGCGGTATTCAGACCGGGGGGCCGGACAGCCTTTCGTCCCGCGACAGACAGCATTTTGCAGCTGAACTGGATAAGTGGTGGCTGGAAGTTCAGCGTAGAAAATAGTGTGTGTAATTTATTATTTACACTTTATTCGTTGTGAATTCTTGTTATAGTAGGGGTTAACTCATCTCGCCATTCTTTATGTAATTTTTTCTTTACGGTTTTGGCTGTGTACTAGTTTGATGATATGATTATATTTTTAACCGCATCAGATCCCGCTTGTTGGCGGCTCTCTGGGGAAATTCTGTGATGACGCAACCTCTTTTTCTTGTTGGCCCCCGGGGGTGTGGTAAGACGACAACCGGTATGGCGCTGGCAAAGGCTATTGATTTCCAGTTCGTTGATACCGATCGCTGGTTGCAATCGCACGTGCAAATGACCGTGGCGGAAATCGTCGAAAGAGAAGGGTGGGAAGGGTTTCGTGCCCAGGAAACGACCGCTCTGCAGGCTGTCACAGCACCAGCAACGGTTGTTGCGACCGGCGGCGGTATTATTCTTACCGAATTTAACCGTCACTACATGCGCAGCCACGGCGTGGTTATCTATTTAAGCGCACCGGTATCGGTACTGGTTGATCGTCTGGAGGCGACGCCTGAAGAAGGATTACGACCGACCTTAACCGGCAAGCCGTTGACTGAAGAAGTGCAGGAAGTGCTCGCCCAGCGAGATGTTTTGTATCGCGAAGCCGCGCACTATATCGTTGATGCCACTAATGCGCCTGCGCAGGTGGTGGAAGACATTCTTGGGATACTGGCGCAGGCAGCGCCACGGTTGCAGGGCGGTGTCTATACTTAATGTTCATCCAGTGAAAAGGAAGAACTATGCCGACACAACCACCTTACCCACGTCAAGCGACCATTGTTACGGTTGAAAAAGGGACGCCAGGCCAGACGGTAACCTGGTATCAACTTCGTGCCGATCACCCTAAACCGAATTCGTTGATCAGTGAGCATCCTTCGGCTCAGGAAGCGATGGATGCTAAAAAACGCTACGAAGACCCCGATAAAACCTGATACGAAGACCGCCCTGGCACGAGTCTTAAAAGTGCCAGTCCGGGCGTGCATCACATTTTTTTAAATTTCGCTGTATACAGTAAAAATTGAAAATTAAACAATAACAATCCAGTACTGGAATGATCTGGAATCTTTACACAATACACCGCCGATCTACTGCTACGCTTTTGAGCATTTGTAGCACAGGTCAGCGCCCGGCACTTATCCGGGATTTCACAGCAAAGTAAGAAGACGGTGGAGCAACAAATGAGTACGTCGTTGGCTATCCTCACGATTGGCGTTGTGCCGATGTGTGAGATGTTACCGCTCCTGACGGAATATATTGATGAACAGCACATTACTCACCACAGTCTGCTGGGGCAGATGCAGCGAGAAGATGTGATGGCCGAGTACGGGGCTTCACCCGGTGACGAGCTGTTATTAACACTGCTTAGCGACCACCAACTTGCTCATGTCTCACGTCAGAAAGTGGAACGCTCGCTGCAAAGCATTGTGGAGGTTCTCGATAATCAGGGATTTGATGTGATCCTGCTGATGAGTACCGCCTCAATCACCCGTCTGACCGCCCGCAATAGCATCTTGTTGGAACCCATACGCATTATTCCCCCGTTAGTGGCTTCGATTGTCGAAGGGCATCAGGTTGGGGTCATAGTACCTGTTGCTGAATTGCTCAAAGCCCAGACACAAAAGTGGCAGGTGTTACAAACGCCACCAGTGTATGCCGTAGCTAATCCAGTAGAAGGTTCTGAACAACAGCTGATTGATGCCGGGAAATATCTCCTTGAGCAAGGCGCTGATGTTCTCATGCTGGACTGCCTGGGTTTTCATCAACGCCATCGTGATTTACTGCAAAAGTCGCTGGATGTCCCGGTTCTGCTGTCCAATGTGTTGATTGCCCGGCTAGCTTCGGAATTGCTGGCGTAATTTTGCGTGACAGGTGGAACGTCAGCCCCCTATATTGGTTCCTAACTTAATCACGAGATAGGGCCAGTTGTATGCTTCAAAGTAATGAATACTTTTCCGGCAAAGTAAAATCGATCGGTTTTACCAGCAGCAGTACTGGCCGCGCCAGTGTAGGCGTGATGGCTGAAGGTGAATATACCTTTGGTACTGCGGCGCCTGAAGAGATGACGGTGGTTAGTGGCGCACTGAACGTGCTGCTGCCAGGGGAAACCGAGTGGAAAGTCTATGCCGCAGGAGACGTGTTTAACGTACCGGGCAACAGTGAGTTTCATCTGCAAGTAGCAGAGCCAACATCCTATCTTTGCCGCTATTTGTAAGCGTAAAAATGACGAATGGCGATATTGTGTCGCCATTCGCTAAACAGGGCTAACGTTGCGCTTCGCCGCCTAATCCTTCCACCAGACTTTTAATCAGCGCCGCCAGTTCACCTGTCATCAGGATGAAATCGGCATCAAAACGCTGAGCATAATCTTCACGGTCGATATCTTCGTTCTGATCGCGTAGCTCGTCGCTGAACTTCAGACGCTTAATGGAGCCGTCGTCACACATAACGAACTGAATACGCTGCTGCCAGTCGAGGGCCAACTTGGTGACCAGTTTGCCCGCCTCGATATGCACGGCGATTTCGTCGCAGACCAGATCCTGCTTTTTCGCGCGGATCACACCGCCGTCTTCAAGGATCGCTTTCAGTTCAGCTTCATCCAGTAACTGGAATCCTTGTGCTGTTGTGCCGGAGCGAACCCATTCGGTCAGCGTCAGCTCAATAGGGTTCTCCATTGTCAGCGGAACGACCGGCAGCGAACCGAGGCTTTTACGCAGCAGCGCCAGCGTATCTTCCGCTTTTTTCGCGCTTGCACAGTCGACCATGATCAGATCGTTGACGGTGTCGATCCACATCATTGTCTGGCTGAAGCGGCTAAAGGCGCGCGGCAGCAATGAGTGCAGAACTTCATCTTTCAGTGAGTCTTTTTCGGTCTTCTTGAGTTTGCGACCTTGCTCAGCTTCCAGTTTGAATATTTTGGCTTCCAGCGCCTGTTTGATAACCGGCGACGGCAGAATTTTTTCTTCTTTGCGGGCGCAGATAATAATTTGGCCATTGGCGGTATGCGTTAATGCATCGCTGTGCGATCCCATCGGCGGAACCCAGCCCATTTTTGCCATATCCTGGCTACCGCAAGGGGTGAACGTCATTGATGCCAGCTGTTTTTCCATCTCTTCGGCACGCAAAGAAACATCGCGGCTAAGACGGTAAACCATTAAATTTTTGAACCACAGCATGATAATTTCCACGGCCTTGTCGTTAAATCCAGCGGGCATGATAGCGAATTGTCGCTATGCTTGCATTGTTAATCGGGAAGAGGAGCAAACAGTGCGTATAGGTATCGATTTGGGCGGTACGAAAACGGAAGTTATTGCGCTTGGCGATGCGGGCGAACAGCTTTTTCGCCATCGCCTGCCCACGCCGCGTGATGATTATTGGCAAACGATAGAAACCATCGCCATGCTGGTGGAGATGGCGGAAAACGCCACCGGGCAGACGGGAACCGTGGGAATGGGCATTCCCGGTTCAATCTCGCCCTACACCGGGGTGGTAAAGAATGCCAACTCGACCTGGCTTAACGGGCAACCTTTTGACAAAGACCTGAGTTCGCGTCTGAATCGCGAAGTGCGGTTGGCAAATGATGCCAACTGTCTGGCGGTTTCTGAAGCGGTGGATGGTGCAGCGGCGGGGGCGCAAACCGTGTTTGCGGTGATTATCGGCACCGGATGTGGCGCAGGCGTGGCGCTGAATGGTCGGGCACACACGGGCGGTAACGGTACCGCAGGGGAGTGGGGGCATAATCCGCTGCCGTGGATGGACGAAGATGAGCTGCGTTATCGGCAGGAAGTCCCCTGTTATTGCGGCAAACAAGGCTGCATTGAAACCTTCATTTCCGGGACCGGTTTTGCCACCGACTACCAGCGCCTGAGCGGTAAGCCGCTCAAAGGCAGTGAAATTATCAGCCTTGTTAATGCGCAGGATACTCTTGCGGAGCAAGCGTTGAGCCGCTATGAGCTTCGTCTGGCGAAATCACTGGCACATGTGGTGAATATTCTCGATCCGGACGTCATTGTGCTGGGTGGCGGAATGAGCAATGTCGACCGACTGTATCAAAACGTTCCGACGTTGATGAAGCAATTTGTTTTTGGCGGCGAGTGTGAAACGCCTCTACGCAAGGCGTTGCACGGTGACTCCAGCGGCGTGCGCGGCGCGGCCTGGCTGTGGCCGCACGTATAAACGGTTGTTATGTCGCGGGTGCAACCTGTTGTTGCACGCCGCGCTTCAGGCGACCATAGAGCAGCAGCGAGGACATCGCAGAAAACGACAGCAGCGCAGCCGGCAGCGTCACGTAGTTGTAGGCAAATCCCAGCGTCAGCATCATGCCACCGCAGTACGCGCCAATCGCGCTGCCGAGATTGAAGGCAATTTGCCCGCCAGCCGCGCCCAGTAGTTCTCCCCCTTTAGCATTTTGCAGCAGCAAAATTTGCAACGGCGCCGACAGAGCAAACAGACCCGCGCAGCAAATGAAAGCGAAGGTCAGCGACGCGGCTTTGATGCCGCCAAAGGCAAAGAGCAGCAGCAGAGCCAGCACAATCACGAAGTCGGTTATTACCGCAATTCGCAGCGGCGTATAACGGCCTGACAGCCTACCGCTTAGCAGATTTCCTAACACCATTCCCAATCCCACCAGCATCATGATGAAGGTCATTAGCGCCTCGGAGAAGCCGGAGATATACATCATGTACGGTTTGACGTAGCTGAACCAGGCGAAAACCCCGGCGTTCCCAAACATGGTGGCGGAAAAAATGAACCACGGGGCGGGGCTTTTCAAAAAGTGAAATTGTTCGCGCAGTTTCCCTTTTACCTCATCGCTAATGTTGGGGACCCAAAAAGCGACCGAGACTATTACGGCGATATTAAAGACGGCTATCAGCAGAAACGTGTAGCGCCAGCTAAATTCCTGGCTCAGCCAGGTGCCGACGGGAATGCCAACCAGATTGGCAACGGTCATCCCCGAAATCATGCCCGCGACGGCGGCGGTGACTTTTCCTGGACGGGCTAGCTTCGACAGGATAATCGCGCCCACGCCGAAAAATGCGCCATGAGGGAAGCCGGAAACCAGCCTGCCCACCGCCAGCATAAAATACGAGGAAGAGAGGGTGAAGATGGCGTTGCCAATCACGCACAGGGTGACCAGAAACAGCAAAATATGTTTGAGCGAAAAGCGATTGGAAAAGAGCGCAATAATGGGCGCGCCAAGCACTACGCCAAAGGCGTAAAATGAAATCATATGGCCAGCGGCAGGAATGGAAATTCCCACGTCCCGCGCCAGCTCAGTGAGGACACCCATGATGCCAAACTCGGCCATGCCCAGCCCAAATGTTCCGAGCGCTAAAGAGAAAATGACTTTTTTCATACCACCTGCCAACAAGAAAGACGCAGGATATGCGTCATAGCGACGAACGTTCGCCGCCAATAGCGATAGCTTGCGGATAAGCGAAGTGGAATGCCATTTCATATCCGTCCCTGAGTATGCAATATTGTGCTACATAGCGTGCCGGATAGCGTTAGCGCTTATCCGGCCTGTGACACCATATCCGCTGGCCGATTACTCCACCGCAAACATTTTGTCGAGTTTGCTGTAGCCCAGACCGTTGATTTTTTTCACCTTGATCTGCACCGGAATGCGTTCTTTCATTGCTTCGACGTGGCTGATCACGCCAATGGTTTTACCGGTAGCGTTGAGCGCATCAAGCGCGTCCAGTGCGGTATCCAGCGTTTCACTGTCCAGCGTGCCGAAACCTTCGTCGAGGAACAGGGAGTCAATTCGGGTTTTGTGGCTGACCAGATCGGACAACGCCAGCGCCAGCGCCAGACTCACGAGGAAGCTCTCGCCGCCGGAAAGCGTACGCGTATCACGTACGGCATCGGCCTGCCAGGTATCAACCACTTCCAGCTCTAACGCTTCGCTGGCCTTGCGCTGCAACAAATAGCGACCGTGCAGACGGGTTAACTGGTTGTTGGCAAGCCAGACGAGGTTATCCAGCGTCAGCCCCTGGGCAAATTTGCGGAACTTATCTCCCTCTTTCGAGCCGATCAGCGCATTCAAATACCCCCAGTCTTCGACCTGCTGCGCGACTTTTTCAATCTCCTGCATCAGCGCCTGCTGCTGCTGGCGGTTTTCAGCATCTTGTTTGAGCTGCTGGCGAATTTCGCCCTGACGAGTAGTGTTATCGCGTAGCAGTTGGGTGAGCTGCGCCAGCGCGTCGTGCAGATGCTGCGCCGTCAGCGTGAGATCCACTTCTGTTGGTTGCTGCTGTTGATGAGCCGCCAGTGCCTGCTGGGCCTGATTAACCAGCGTTTGCGCCTGCTGTCGCTGGCCTTCCAGTGATTGCTTCAACTGCTCCAGGCGATTAAAGGTCTCTTCGTCCAGCAGGGCGGCAATAAAGGCGTCGCGATCGGCAAAGATGCTGGCCTGCAATGCGGCATCAAACTGCGCCTGGATTTCCGCGGCGCGCTGAACGTCCTGCGCCTCCTGCTGTTGCAAGGTTTGCCACTGTCCCTGTAAAGAGAGGCAATCGTCGTGCACCTGCCGCCAGTTTTCCAGCGACAAATCCTCAATGTTTTCAGAAAGCGCCTCGGTTTCAGGCAACGTTTCCAGCAGCGGCGCAAGCTGGGCAATCCGGGCCTGTAACTCGGCCAGTTCATTCTGACGCTGTTGCCACATTTGTGCTTCGTTCGCCCGTTCGCTTAGCCATGAGGCGACGTCATCCTCGGGTGGAAGGGCCAGACCATAGCGGGAAAGCTCGGCGGTTAGCGTCGCCTGGCGCTGGTCAATATGCAGCTGGAGCTGGGTAATCTGCTCGGTATGCGCGGTGATTTGCGCCTGCAGGGTATGACGCAGGCTCAACTGGTGAAGCTGTTGTTCGTGCTCTTCCTGAGCGGCCAGCCACGGGGCAATGTCATCCTGCGGTTGTAGCGTGACGTTGAGGCTGGCGGTGACGGTCAGCCACTCTTGAGTAAGTGCTTGCTCCTCCTGAGAAAGCGTCTGTGCTTCGCGTTCATCCCGCTGAAGTTGCTGGGTTATCGCCTCAAGCTGGCCGCGTAACGTTGAACCCTCATCGGCCAGCGTTTTGACCTCTTTTTCCAGTGCCTCACGCCGCGTCTGATTCACGCTCAGTTCGAGCGTTTGATAGCGTTCAATCGCCGGATGTGCGATGGAGCCGCATAGCGGGCAAGGCATGCCGGATTGCAACAATGCCCGTTGGCTTTCCAGATCTTTGATGCGGGCTTCTTGCTCGCAAATGACTCTCACATCAGTAAGCTGCTGATTTTTATCTTTATAGCGCTGACGTTTTTCGGCAAGCACCGCGTTGCGCTGGGTCAACTCTTGTTGACGCTGTACAAGCGTGGCGCGTAACTGTGCCAGTTGTTTTTGCTTCGGGGTGATTTGCCCGTGTAAATTGCTCAGCCGCTGGCGTAATGGACGAAGCTGCACATGTTGCGCCAGCGCATCCGTTACCTCCTGCGGCGAAAGGGTCAGCGCGGGAAGCGTTAGTGCATTGAGCTTACGCGTGTCGTTCTCTCGCAGCTGCTGCCATTGGCGTAGCTGGGCGCTGGCGTCGGACTGTTGGGCCAGCAGCGCTTTCCATCCTGCCAGTTCGCTACTCCATAAGCGGAAGCGATCATGCTCATTAAGCCAGTCGGTTAACGTCTGTTGTTCGGCTAGTATCAAGGTCGACTGCATTTGCGCCTGCTGGCGAATACGCCCGCGCAGCGTTAAGCTGCTTTGTAAGCGAGCATTCACTTCCTGAATCTTCTGGCGTGTACGCTCGATAGTAGCCGTTTGTTCCTGAATTCGCTCCCAGTGCGGGCGTAACGCCCTGGCCGGCAGTGCCAGACTCAGTGCCGCCAACTGCGGCTGCGCGTCTTCTTGCGCCTGAAGCGCTGCCTGTAATGCCTGCTGGTGACGGTTTATATCCGTTTGTAGCTCATTTTGCCGAATGAGCCAGTTGAGGTGCTGTTGCTGGGTTTGTTGGCTGGTAAGGTATTGTTTTTCTTCGTCAGTAAGTACCTGCAAACTTTCCGTCAGGGATTGCACCTGCTCTGGCGCTAACAGCGCCACGCCGCTGGCCTGGGCCTGCAGTTTTTCCAGCTCCGTACGCGCTGATTTGTGCTTTTCAAACACCATAGCGGAGATTTGACCGTAAATCTCTGTGCCGGTCAGCTCTTCCAGCAGTTCGGCGCGCTCTTTTGGTTTGGCATTAAGAAATGCGGCAAACTGGCCCTGAGAGAGCAGCATGGAACGGGTAAAACGACCGTAATCCAGCCCGGTAAGCTCGGCGGTCATCTCCAGCTTGTCTTTGACTTTATCGGCGAGGATTTTACCGTCGGCGCAGCGGGCCAGCTCTACGCGCGGGACCTGCAGGTTGCCCTCAGGCTGGTTGCGTGCCCGGTTCTGGCTCCAGAATGCGCGGTAGGCTTCGCCCCGCACTTCAAATTCCACCTCGGCCAGACACTCCGCTGTGTCGCGGGTCATCAGGTCGTTTTGCGACTGTGACACAGTATTCAGGCGCGGCGTTTCGTGGTACAGCGCAAGGCAAATTGCGTCCAGCAGGGTGGTTTTCCCCGCGCCTGTGGGCCCGGTGATGGCGAACAGCCCGTTGCTGGCAAAAGGTTCTGCCGTGAAATCGACTTTCCATTCTCCCTTCAGGGAGTTGAGGTTTTTCAGGCGCAGGCTGAGAATTTTCATGCTTCAGCCTCCCCGGCAAGCGTCTGTACGGTTGCGCTAAACAGCTGATTAAGCCGCTCGCGCTGCGGTTCTTCGAGTTCTTCCAGCGCCAGGCGGCGGTCAAAAACCTCCGCCACGCTCAGCTCGCTTAATGTTTCACGACGTTCATTGGCCATAATGCGTTCGCGCTGTTCGCGACTGCGGCGCACCAATAACACCTCTACCGGTAAATCTTCGGTCAAGGCCTGGATTTTACGCTGCATATCATGCAGATAGTCATCGGTGGTAATTTCAATATCCAGCCACACCGGCGGCTCTTGCTGTACGTTGCGCCACTGCTCAAGCTGGGCGGTAATGGCGGCGAGATCGCCTTTCAGTACCGCAAGCGGCTGGGTGACCGGTACGGTGAGATTCTCGACGGCGTTGAGTTTCCCTGCTTCAAAGCTCACCAGATGCACGCATTTGTTTTTGCCGCACTCGTCAAAACTGAGAGCGATCGGCGAGCCGCAGTAGCGAATATGCTCCGTGCCACCGATAACCTGCGCCCGGTGAATATGGCCCAGCGCGATGTAGTCCGCTGGAGGGAAGTTTTGTGCAGGGAAGGCGTCCAGCGTACCGATATAAATGTCACGGACGGCGTCACTTTTACTGGCGCCGACGGTGGTCAAATGCCCGGTCGCGATGATGGGCAGATTCTGATCACCACGCAGTGTGCAGGCATCCTGATACTGCTGCTGGTAATAGTCGGTGATGGCTGACAGCAAATGCTGCTGTTTTTCTTGCCCGGTTAGCCCGGCCTGGCTGGTAATGATGTCGCGTGGACGTAAAAAAGGAACCGGGCACAGAATCGCCCCCGGCGTGCCGTCACGTTGCGGCAGAATCTGCGGCGCATGACCGGCGCTGGCAACGACCGTGGTGTTGAGAAACGCCAGTATATCGCGGGATTCATTGAGTGTGGCGACGGAGTCGTGGTTGCCTGCCAGCACCACCAGATGACACCCGGTTTGCTGTAAATTAACGACAAAACGGTTATACAGCTCACGAGCGTAGCTTGGCGGTGAGCCGGTATCGAAAATATCACCCGCCACAATAATGGCATCCACCTGGTGGGATTGTGCCGTTTCCAGCAGCCAGTCGAGAAAGGCCTGATGTTCAGCGGCGCGGCTCTTGCTGTAGAAATTTTGGCCCAGATGCCAGTCAGACGTGTGAAGGATGCGCATAAGAGTTCCATGACGATAAAACAGTGGTGGGGATTATAACCTTTCAAGGACGGTAATATCTTGTCTCCGGGCTGTCATAATTCGCCGGGCTGCGTTAAACCTGGGCTATCTTTTCATAAATCTGTCATAAAACTGACGCATAATGGCACCGTATTGATGGCAAACGATTTAATTATAAACAGGGCAAATCATGGCGAGACGTATTCTGGTCGTAGAAGATGAAGCTCCAATTCGTGAAATGGTCTGCTTCGTGCTCGAGCAAAACGGTTTTCAACCCGTAGAAGCCGAAGACTATGACAGTGCTGTGAACCAACTCAATGAACCCTGGCCGGATCTCGTCCTGCTTGACTGGATGCTTCCCGGCGGCTCGGGTCTGCAGTTTATTAAACATCTCAAGCGCGAAGCCATGACGCGGGATATCCCCGTGATGATGCTGACGGCGAGAGGTGAAGAGGAAGACCGCGTCCGGGGTCTGGAAACCGGTGCGGATGATTATATTACCAAGCCGTTTTCTCCCAAGGAGCTGGTGGCGCGTATTAAAGCGGTTCTGCGTCGTATTTCACCGATGGCGGTGGAAGAGGTTATTGAGATGCAGGGGCTAAGCCTTGATCCGACCTCGCATCGCGTGATGACCGGCGAGGATCCGCTGGATATGGGGCCGACCGAATTCAAACTGTTGCACTTCTTTATGACCCACCCTGAGCGCGTCTACAGCCGTGAACAACTCCTCAATCATGTCTGGGGAACCAATGTCTACGTGGAAGACCGGACAGTGGATGTGCATATCCGCCGCTTACGTAAAGCGCTGGAGCACAGCGGACATGATCGAATGGTGCAGACAGTTCGCGGGACGGGATATCGTTTTTCGACCCGCTTCTGACTGACAAGAATCAGGGCCTGATGGATTAGGCCGTTTATGGAGTAAGACGTTTGCTAGAACGATTGTCATGGAAAAGGTTGGTACTGGAGCTGATCCTGTGCTGCATACCGGCATTTATCCTTAGCGCTTTTTTCGGTTACCTGCCCTGGTTTTTACTGGCGTCGGTAACGGGCCTGCTTACCTGGCATTTCTGGAATCTATTGCGTTTGTCCTGGTGGCTATGGGTTGACAGAAGCATGACGCCGCCGCCGGGGCGAGGCAGTTGGGAGCCGTTGTTATATGGGCTGCATCAAATGCAGCTGCGCAACAAAAAGCGCCGTCGAGAACTGGGTAACCTGATCAAACGTTTTCGCAGCGGGGCGGAATCACTACCCGACGCGGTGGTGTTGACCACCGAAGAAGGCGGTATCTTCTGGTGTAACGGACTGGCTCAGCAGGTTCTGGGACTGCGCTGGCCGGACGATAGCGGGCAAAATATTCTTAACCTGCTGCGATACCCGGAATTCACACAATATCTGAAAACGCGCGACTTTAGCCGGCCTATCAATCTGGTGCTCAATACCGGACGGCATCTGGAAATTCGCGTGATGCCCTACACGGATAAGCAACTGCTGATGGTGGCGCGCGACGTTACCCAGATGCACCAACTGGAAGGTTCACGGCGAAACTTTTTCGCCAACGCCAGCCATGAGCTGCGCACACCGCTGACGGTGCTGCAAGGTTATCTGGAAATGATGCAGGAGCATCCGCTGGAAGGGACAACGCGCGAAAAAGCGCTGCATACCATGCGCGAACAAACGTACCGTATGGAAGGCCTGGTGAAGCAGCTGCTGACGCTGTCAAAAATTGAAGCTGCTCCGACGTTGCAACTGAATGAGAAAGTCGATGTGCCCATGATGCTGCGCGTGATCGAGCACGAAGCGCAAACCCTGAGCCAGCATAAACATACGTTTACCTTTGATGTCGATAACAGCCTGAACGTGCGGGGCAACGAGGAGCAGTTGCGTAGCGCTATCTCGAATCTCGTGTACAACGCGGTGAACCACACACCAGCGGGAACGCACATTACCGTACGCTGGCAGCATGTGGTCTCGGGGGCGGAATTTTGTGTGGAAGACAACGGTCCAGGCATTGCCGCCGAGCATATTCCACGTTTGACCGAGCGTTTTTATCGGGTAGATAAGGCGCGATCGCGGCAAACGGGCGGTAGCGGGTTGGGCCTTGCCATCGTGAAACATGCGCTGCATCATCACGACAGCCGTTTGAATATCGAAAGCGAACCAGGCAAAGGGACGCGATTTAGTTTCGTGATCCCGGAACGTTTGATTGCCAAAAGTAACGGTTAAAGCACATTCGTAAGATTATCTTTCCAAAAGCCAGCACAAGCTGGCTTTTTCTATACGGTCAATATATGACTCCTGAATTTTACGACGTTTGATTGTTTTTTGTTCGAACTATTACCCATACCTTTTTCCATGAAATGGTGTTTTGTGCTAACCAAATTTTTCATATCGCTATATTGTTCTGGTTTTTGGATCCCACCTTGCTTTAAAACGTTATAAGCGTTTAAATTGCGCTCCAGATGCTGTCATACCGACTGCATTTACGCGGTAAATCGAAAAACTATTCTTCGCCGCGCCAGGTCGGGAGTGTTTCCCGCTGGAATTGAGCAAAAATGCCGCTGTATTGTCCCCCAGGGAAAGGCAAAAATTTATTATTTTCAACACCACATCCACAGGCAGTAAGACTTTATGACCCATCAGTTAAAATCGCGCGATATTATCGCTTTGGGATTTATGACATTTGCACTGTTCGTTGGTGCAGGTAACATCATCTTCCCCCCAATGGTTGGTTTGCAGGCAGGTGAACACGTCTGGACTGCGGCTTTTGGCTTTTTGATTACCGCCGTTGGCCTGCCGGTACTTACCGTTGTCGCGCTGGCGAAAGTCGGTGGTGGTGTGGACCGACTGAGCACACCTATCGGTAAAGTTGCTGGTCTGCTACTGGCGACTGTTTGCTATCTGGCCGTTGGGCCGTTATTTGCTACCCCGCGTACCGCGACGGTCTCTTTCGAAGTCGGGATTGCACCGCTGACCGGAGACTCTGCGCTGCCGCTGTTTATCTATAGCGTTATCTATTTCGCGATTGTGATTCTGGTTTCGCTGTATCCGGGCAAACTGCTGGATACGGTGGGTAATTTCCTGGCGCCGCTGAAAATCCTGGCGCTGGTTGTTCTGTCTGTCGCCGCAATCGTCTGGCCAGCAGGCCCGATCAGTAATGCGATGGAAGCCTACCAAACTGCGGCATTTTCTAATGGCTTCGTGAACGGGTATCTGACCATGGATACGCTGGGCGCGATGGTGTTTGGTATTGTTATCGTTAACGCCGCTCGCTCGCGTGGTGTTACTGAAGCGCGTCTGCTGACCCGTTACACCGTTTGGGCGGGTTTAATGGCGGGTGTGGGCTTAACTCTGCTGTATCTCGCGCTGTTCCGTCTGGGTTCTGATAGCGCGATTCTGGTCGATCAGTCTGCTAACGGCGCGGCGATTCTGCATGCGTATGTTCAGCACACCTTTGGCGGTGCAGGAAGCTTCCTGCTGGCGGCGCTGATTTTCATCGCCTGTCTGGTCACCGCGGTTGGCTTGACCTGTGCGTGCGCAGAGTTCTTTGCCCAGTACGTTCCACTGTCTTATCGTACGCTGGTATTTATCCTCGGCGGCTTCTCGATGGTGGTTTCTAACCTGGGTCTGAGCCATCTGATTCAGATCTCTATTCCGGTGCTGACGGCTATCTATCCGCCATGTATCGCACTGGTTGTATTAAGCTTTACCCGCTCATGGTGGCATAATTCTTCCCGCGTCATTGCACCTGCGATGTTTATCAGCCTGATTTTTGGTATCCTTGATGGCATTAAAGCTTCTGCAATTGGCGACGTGTTACCGGCCTGGACCCAGCGTTTACCGCTGGCGGAGCAGGGGCTGGCGTGGTTGATGCCAACAGTCGTGATGGTGGTCCTGGCAGTTATCTGGGATCGCGCCGCGGGTCGACAAGTGACCTCCAGCGCACACTAATATCACTGACAATAAGTTTTAACCACGGGGCTATTAACATGGCCCCGTGGTTTTTTTATTGTGTTAACAGGTTAGGAATCGATGGAAAGTAATAACAAGCTAAAGCGTGGGCTGAGCACCCGGCACATCCGCTTTATGGCATTAGGTTCAGCAATTGGTACCGGGCTGTTCTATGGGTCGGCCGATGCCATCAAAATGGCGGGGCCAAGCGTGTTGCTGGCCTATATTATCGGCGGCGTAGCGGCGTATATTATTATGCGCGCGCTGGGCGAAATGTCTGTTCATAACCCTGCAGCCAGCTCCTTCTCGCGCTATGCGCAGGAAAACCTCGGACCGCTGGCAGGCTATATCACCGGCTGGACCTATTGTTTTGAAATCCTGATTGTCGCCATTGCCGATGTGACTGCCTTTGGTATTTACATGGGCGTCTGGTTCCCGACCGTACCGCACTGGATTTGGGTACTCAGCGTAGTGCTGATTATCTGCGCCATCAACCTGATGAGCGTGAAGGTGTTTGGCGAGCTGGAGTTCTGGTTCTCGTTCTTCAAAGTCGCCACCATTATCATCATGATTGTCGCCGGTTTCGGTATCATCATTTGGGGGATTGGCAACGGCGGGCAACCGACCGGTATCCATAACTTATGGAGCAATGGTGGCTTCTTCAGCAACGGCTGGCTCGGCATGGTGATGTCGCTGCAAATGGTGATGTTCGCTTACGGCGGGATTGAGATTATCGGGATTACCGCAGGCGAAGCCAAAGACCCGGAAAAATCTATTCCGCGCGCTATCAATTCCGTACCAATGCGTATCCTGGTGTTTTATGTGGGGACGTTGTTCGTCATTATGTCTATCTACCCGTGGAACCAGGTGGGTACCGACGGTAGCCCGTTCGTTATGACGTTCCAGCATATGGGCATTACCTTTGCTGCCGGGATCCTCAACTTTGTGGTTCTGACTGCGTCGCTGTCGGCAATTAACTCTGACGTCTTCGGTGTGGGACGTATGCTACACGGCATGGCGGAGCAGGGCAGTGCCCCAAAAATGTTTGCCAAGACGTCGCGTCGTGGCGTGCCGTGGGTTACGGTGATGGTGATGACCATCGCGCTGCTGTTTGCGGTTTATCTTAACTACATCATGCCGGAAAACGTCTTCCTGGTGATCGCCTCTTTGGCAACGTTCGCCACGGTTTGGGTGTGGATTATGATCCTGCTGTCGCAGATTGCTTTCCGTCGTCGTCTGCCGCCAGAAGAGGTCAAAGCGCTGAAATTTAAAGTACCGGGTGGGGTAACGACGACCATTGTTGGCCTGATTTTCCTGGTCTTTATCATCGCGCTTATCGGCTATCATCCGGATACCCGCATTTCGCTGTACGTCGGCTTTGCGTGGATTGTCCTGCTGCTGGTCGGCTGGGGATTCAAGCGCCGTCGCGAGCGCCAACTGGCTGAAGCACAGTAATATTTTTGCCGGGTAGCTTTGCGTTACCCGGCAATTTTCTCCTCCCCCGAACTCCTCCCCCAATAAACGTTAAGATGATGAGTGATCCTGCACTTCGCTATGGCAAGGTGACGTCATTATCATCAAAGGGGATACGTGATGTTGAACGCCTGGCACCTTCCGGTTGCCCCATTTGTTAAGCAAAACAAAGATCAACTGACGATTACATTATGGCTGGCGGGGGAAAATCCACCCCAGCGGGTGACGCTACGCGCAGAAAACGATAACGAAGAAATTTCGCTGGCTATGCACAAGCAGCGCAGCCAGCCGCAGCCGGGCGTGACCGCGTGGCGAGCGGCGATCGATCTCTCCAGCGGGCAGCCTCGTCGACGCTATAGCTTTAAATTACTTTGGCTCGATCGTCAGTTGTGGTTCACCCCACAGGGATTCAGCCGTTTTCCGCCTGCGCGTCTGGAGCAGTTTGCCGTCGATGTGCCGGATAACGGTCCGCAGTGGGTCGCTGACCAGGTCTTTTACCAAATTTTCCCGGACCGTTTTGCCCGCAGCCAGTCGCGTGAAGCGGGCCAGGATAACGTCTATTACCATCACGCGGCCGGGCACGACATCGTGCGGCGCGAATGGGACGAACCGCTTACGGCTCAGGCCGGTGGCTCCACGTTCTATGGCGGCGATTTGGACGGCATCAGCGAAAAGCTACCGTACCTGAAAACGTTAGGGGTCACGGCGCTGTACCTGAATCCTGTGTTTACCGCGCCGAGCGTGCATAAATACGATACCGAAGATTACCGTCATGTTGATCCGCAATTTGGCGGCGACACGGCGCTGCTACGCCTGCGGCACAACACCCAACAGCAGGGCATGCGCTTGATTCTGGACGGTGTTTTTAACCATAGCGGCGATTCGCACGCCTGGTTTGACCGGCATAGTAGGGGAACGGATGGGGCGTGCCATAACCCAGAATCCCCCTGGCGCGACTGGTATCATTTCTCAGCCGACGGCGTTGCGCTCGACTGGCTGGGGTATTCTAGCCTGCCCAAGCTGGACTTTTCTTCGGAAAGCCTGGTAAATGAAATTTATCGCGGCGAAGACAGTATCGTCCGTCACTGGCTGAAAGCGCCGTGGAGTATGGACGGCTGGCGTCTTGATGTGGTGCACATGCTGGGAGAGGCAGGAGGCGCACGTAACAACCTACAACACGTGGCCGGCATTACGCAGGCGGCTAAAGAAACCCAGCCAGAGGCGTATGTGGTGGGTGAACATTTTGGCGATGCTCGCCAGTGGTTGCAGGCCGACGCGGAAGATGCCGCCATGAACTATCGCGGCTTTACTTTCCCTCTCTGGGGATTCCTCGCCAATACCGATATTTCATACGACCCACAATCTATTGACGCTCAGACCTGTATGGCCTGGATGGATAACTACCGCGCGGGGTTGTCGCATCAACAGCAATTGCGCATGTTTAACCAGCTCGACAGCCACGATACCGCTCGCTTTAAGTCTCTGCTCGGTAAAGACGTCGCACGTTTACCGCTGGCGGTGGTGTGGCTATTTACCTGGCCTGGCGTGCCCTGTATTTACTACGGCGACGAAGTGGGGCTGGATGGCAACAACGATCCGTTTTGCCGCAAACCTTTCCCATGGCAGCCTGAAAAACAGGACGTTAACCTGCTGGCGTTGTACCAGCGGCTGGCAAAATTACGCCACCAGAGCCAGGCGCTACGCCACGGTGGTTGTCAGGTGATTTACGCCGAGGATAACGTGGTGGTGTTTGTACGGGTGCTAAACCGCCAGCGCGTGTTAGTGGCGATTAACCGTGGCCAGGCTTGTGAAGTGGTCCTGCCAGCCTCGCCATTACTGAGCGTGAGTCATTGGCAGCACAAAGAAGGCAAAGGTGTGCTTGCCGACGATATCCTGACGTTGCCGGCGATTTCCGCCTCTGTATGGTCAGGTCATTGATATAAGTGCGCAATCGCCGGGCTTGCCAGCAGCGCGTCTCGCCACCAGCGCTGCGCCAGCCCATCACGGTTATTACGCCATGCCATATAGGCCACGTCTTTTTGGCGAAATGAGATAACTGTTTTTTCCACCAGCTCGCCCGTAGCAAGCCACGGGCTGGCAATATGGCGGGGGAGAAATCCGCAGCCCATGCCGGCTCGCAGTAGCATCACTTTACTGTGGAAGTCATCGACACGGATCTGCGCCTGCTCCTCCAGCAGATTGGTTTGTAACGGATGGCAGAAGCGGGCGCTGTCGCTGATAACAATCGCCCGATGCAGGCACAACTGCTCGTTGGTCAGGCCATCAGGTGCTGCGGCCAGCGGATGCTCAGGCGCAACGACAAACACATTGTCCAATGTACCGAGCATTTTGTAGGACCAGGCCGCTGACGTTGGTGGTTCATTAATCGCCCCCAGAATAATATCTGCTCCATTATGGGTCAGCTCCTCCCAGGAACCCGCCAGCGTATGATGGGTAAAACTGAGGCGGGTTTGCTTATTCAGCGCGTGAAATTCATCGATAATGGGTAACAGCGAGGCGAAAGGAAAGGAGTCGTCCAGCGCAATCGCCAGCTCTTTTTCCCAGCCTGAACTCAGCTGTACCGCCTGTTTTTCGAGATCTTTTGCCGCACTTAGCAATAAACGTCCCTTTTCCAGCATCATCTGTCCGGTGTCGGTAAATTTAGCCCGGTGTCCGGAACGGTCAAGCAACTCGATATTCAGGTCGCTTTCCAGCTTTTGAATCATATAGCTGAGTGCCGCAGGCGTTTTAAACAGCGATTCGGCCGCCGCGGCAAATGAACCCTGTTTGTCGAGTGCGTCGAGAATAAGCAAAACATCCAGATTAATGCGCATAGCCAGAAAAGATCCTGAAAATTAAACCCTTCTGTTGTACCGAATGAAGAAAAACAATGCCAGTGAATAAATTAGATGAATCATGCGCATTTTTTTGATGTTGTTTAGGATATATCGCAACACAGAATTAATAGTTTCACAGGATGGTAAGTTTTCTTTAATAACTCGTTAGAAATTTCCCGCTATACTCAACAAGCTTTCTGATTCAGGATCCTGCTGCTGACGGCAGATACAGACCGTTGCCTTTTAACTTATTGATTAAGAAGGTGTGATATGTCTATTCGGGAACTGATTGACCCTCAAAACTCTACGCTTATTTTTATTGATCATCAGCCGCAAATGTCATTTGGTGTAGCGAATATCGATCGCCAGACTTTAAAAAATAATACCGTGGCATTAGCGAAAGCCGGGAAAATATTCAATGTTCCGGTGATTTATACTTCTGTAGAAACGAAAAGTTTTAGCGGATATATCTGGCCAGAACTGTTAGCGGTTCATCCTGATGTAAAACCCATTGAACGCACCTCAATGAACTCCTGGGAAGATGCGGCGTTTGTGAAGGCCGTGGAAGCGACTGGGCGTAAAAAACTGATTATCTCCGCGCTGTGGACCGAAGTCTGCCTGACTTTCCCGGCACTGATGGCGCTGGAAGCGGGTTATGAAGTATATGTGGTGACCGACACTTCCGGCGGCACGTCCGTGGATGCCCATGAGCGTTCTATCGACCGCATGGTACAGGCTGGTGCCGTACCCGTAACCTGGCAACAGGTTCTTCTTGAGTATCAGCGCGACTGGTCTCGCAAAGAAACCTACGACGCCGTCATGGATCTGGTACGCGAGCACAGCGGTGCCTACGGTATGGGCGTGGATTATGCCTATACCATGGTGCATGGCGCGCCAGAACGTAAAGCCTAAATACACGTCATCCTTCATGTTGCATCTTTGTTGGCTTCGCTTGCGTACCCCAGTCACTGACTTATGTAAGCTCCCGGGGATCCACAACCTTGCCGCCTCGATGCACCATGAATGATTTTGTGTATTGCTTTCCTGGCCTAAGCGGCCTGTTTCCTCTCAACAAGGAATCCTTCATGGCGCAGAACAAACATGTGACGTTGGTGATTACCCACACCCTGCTGCCTGAGCAGGCGCAGCGGTATGAGCAATGGCTGGGGAAAATTATGCCGGTGGCGGCCGAGTTTCCCGGTCATCTCGGGGCGAACGTGATTCGCCCTGCGGATGGCGACAACCTGTGGAATATCATTATTCGCTTCGACACGCTTGAGCATCTGTATAACTGGACCCAGTCTGATACGCGCCGCGTGCTGGTGGAAGAGATCGTCCCACTGCTGGCGGAAGGTGATAAAACCGAAATTCGTACCGAAGCGGCATTCTGGTTTACGCCGCCAGCGCCCCATGTACGCCAGCCCAAACGCTGGAAACAGTTTCTGATAACCCTGCTGGTGATATTTCCTAGCACCAATCTGGTGCCGTGGTTGACCGGCATTGTGCTGCCTGCAATGAAGGGCTCGTTACTCCTGCATCTCATCAATGATGCCTGTGTGGTTGCGCTGGTGGTCTGGTTCTGGATGCCCATCGTAACCCGTCTGTTTGCCGGATGGCTGAAAAAAGCCTGACCGGTATCTCAGGAGATTGTTATGTCTCAAACTGCCACACTGATTCTGACTCACGGAAAAATTCATACTCTCGATAGGCAACGCCCGCAGGTCGAGGCGGTGGCGATTGCCAACGGAAAGATCCTGGCGACCGGTAGCCACGAGCGGGTAATGAGCTTTGCTGCCGAAGGGACGCAGGTTGTCGATCTGCAAGGACATACGGTGATCCCGGGCCTGAACGATTCGCACCTGCACCTTATTCGTGGTGGACTGAATTACAACCTGGAATTACGTTGGGAAGGCGTGCCGTCGCTGGCGGACGCCCTACGTATGCTCAAAGACCAGGCGGACAGAACGCCGTCGCCGCAATGGGTACGCGTGGTGGGCGGCTGGAGCGAATTCCAGTTTGCCGAACGTCGCATGCCAACCCTGGAAGAACTAAATGAAGCTGCTCCGGATACCCCGGTTTTTGTTCTGCATCTCTACGACCGGGCTTTGCTGAACCGCGCTGCGCTGAAAGCCGTCGGCTACACCAAAGCGACGCCGGATCCGGCGGGCGGTGAGATTGTGCGTGATAGCAACGGCAACCCGACCGGGATGTTGATCGCTAAACCAAACGCCATGATCCTTTATTCGACGCTGGCAAAAGGACCCAAACTGCCGCTGGAAATGCAGGTTAACTCGACCCGCCAGTTTATGCGTGAACTGAACCGTCTGGGGCTGACCAGTGCCATCGATGCGGGCGGCGGCTTCCAGAACTATCCGGAAGATTACGAGATCATTGAGCAGTTACACGCCAACAAGCAGATGACTGTGCGTATTGCCTACAACCTGTTTACCCAGCGTCCAAAACAGGAACTGGAAGACTTTGAACGTTGGACCGATATGCTCAAACCGGGGCAGGGAACCGACTTCTACCGCGCCAATGGGGCCGGGGAAATGCTGGTCTTTTCGGCAGCGGATTTTGAAGATTTTCTCCAGCCGCGCCCGGACCTGCCGGAGGGTATGGAAGATGAGCTGGAGCGCGTGGTGCGACACCTGGTGGAGCACCGCTGGCCGTTCCGCCTGCACGCCACCTACGATGAATCTATCAGCCGCATGTTGGACGTGTTTGAGAAGGTGAATCGTGATATCCCGTTCAATGGCCTGCACTGGTTCTTCGATCATGCCGAAACCATTACTGAACGGAATATCGAGCGCGTTAAAGCGCTGGGCGGCGGGATTGCTGTTCAGCACCGAATGGCGTTCCAGGGCGAATATTTTGTCGATCGTTATGGCAAAGATGCGGTCAAACACACGCCGCCGGTGGCGAAAATGCTGGCGGCTGAAGTTCCGGTAGGGCTGGGGACTGACGCCACCCGTGTGGCTAGCTACAACCCGTGGACCGCGCTCTACTGGCTGGTTTCGGGCCGCACCGTTGGCGGTATGGCGATGTACGATGATAACAACCGCTTGCCGCGCGACGTGGCGCTGGAACTGTGGACCGCTGGCAGCGCCTGGTTCTCCAGTGAGCAGGGTAAGAAAGGGCGAATCGAGAAAGATCAACTGGCCGACCTGGTGGTGCTGTCTAAAGATTACTTCAACGTGGCGGAAGAAGAGATCAAAGGCATTGAGTCAGTGATGACCATTGTCGATGGCAAAGTCGTGTATGCGGCAGGGCATTTCACCCCGCTGGCACCACCAGCCATCCCAGTTGTGCCGGACTGGTCGCCGGTGGTGAAGGTGCCGGGGCACTATCGCTCAGCGCCGCCTGCTGCGGCTAAAATTGGCGCAATGGTGCAGATGCATCAGTGCTGTGGTAGCTGTGGCGTACACGGTCATCAGCATGATATTGCGCGTCAATCAGGCATTCCGGTGTCAGATGACCGGGCTTTCTGGGGCGCGCTTGGCTGTTCCTGCTTCGCGTTTTAATTGTGGTTTGGATAAGTGTATTGTCGCGGGTGATACTTACAGAGAGTGACGCAATTGCCTACCTGACCTACGAACAATAAAAAAGGCCCGCACTAGCGGGCCTTTTGTCGATTCATGCCAATTACAGGCTGGAAACGTTCTCGGTCAGGTATTTTGCTACGCCGTCCGGAGACGCGTTCATACCTTCTTTACCTTTTTCCCACTGTGCCGGGCATACGTCGCCGTGCTCTTCGTGGAACTGCAGCGCGTCAACCATGCGCAGCATTTCGTCGATGTTACGACCCAGCGGCAGATCGTTAACCACCTGGTGGCGAACAACGCCGTTAGCGTCGATCAGGAAAGAACCGCGCAGAGCAACGCCAGCTTCCGGGTGCTCGATGCCGTAGGCTTTCTGGATTTCGCGTTTGATGTCAGCAACCATTGCGTATTTCACTGCACCGATGCCGCCTTTGTCGACAGGGGTGTTACGCCATGCGTTGTGGACAAATTCAGAGTCGAAGGAAACGCCAACAACTTCAACGCCGCGCTTCTGGAATTCTTCGTAACGTTTGTCGAATGCGATCAGTTCAGACGGGCAAACGAAGGTGAAGTCCATCGGCCAGAAGAACAGAACGGTAGTTTTACCGTTGGTATGCTGTTTGAAGTTGAAGTTTTCAACGATCTCACCGCTACCCAGTACCGCAGCTGCTGTGAAATCCGGAGCCTGACGAGTTACCAGTACCATATAATTCTCCTGCAATGTTAAGGGGTTTTTGGAACGCAACGCGGGCCAGTATAGAGAGTGTTCGTGAATAAGACAAAGAGGCGCTGGCAATCAATGAGACAGGTTTTGTCTATCAATCTTTTGCCGGATGACGGCTACGGCTTATCCGGCGGGGAATGCGGGTTGCAATCAAAGGGTTTTACGCCGCGCCAGGTCCATCATTTGCGGATAAAACTGCCAGAATCGTTCTTCTAACGCATCGTAATGCGTATTGAGGTCATACCATGAGTCGCGTAGGGCATCGAGCCGTGGACGGCGGCTGGCCATGCCGTTCAGGACGTTCTGGATAAAATCCATGTCCCGGTAGCGCTCAAGCCATTTCTCTGACCATATATAGTTATTCAGATTGATAAAGCGTGGCGGCGATTCTGGCAAAATAGTGGTTACCTGGGTACGGGCATAGCGCACAAAGTCCGTCAGCGGGAACTCAGGGGAGATCTCCGACCAGTGGCGCGACAGAAAATGATCCCACATGACATCCAGCGTAATCGGCGCGACGCGGCGCGTTTCGCTACGAAACCATTCTTTGGCTTCACGCACCTGCGGCAGGTTATCTGTCATCACGTCGATACGACGATGCATGAAGATGCCTTCTACCACATCAGGCGAGTAGTGCGTTTCCGGATTACCCCGGACAAAATCGGCCAGCAGATTGCCGGAAAGCGAGCTGTCGGCAAGGTGAGCGAGATGCAAATGTGCAAGAAAATTCATAGTTAAATGTTTATCCAGAGGGGTAAAGGTTGCAGGGAGAACGCCCCGGCACTAGACTACCCGCCTCTTATTTTAGTCTGAGTCAGTGTCATGCGCGTTACCGATTTCACCTTTGAACTACCCGAATCCCTGATTGCCCACTATCCGCAAGCTGAGCGCAGTAGCTGTCGCTTGCTGTCTTTGGACGGGCCGACGGGCGCGCTGACGCACGGTACTTTCACCGATTTGCTCGATAAGCTCAACCCTGGCGATTTGCTGGTCTTTAACAACACCCGCGTTATTCCTGCGCGTCTGTTTGGTCGTAAAGCCAGCGGCGGTAAAATTGAAGTGCTGGTCGAGCGTATGCTGGATGACAAACGTATTCTGGCGCATATTCGTGCCTCGAAAGCGCCGAAACCGGGCGCCGAGCTGCTGCTGGGCGATGACGAAAGCATTAAAGCAACGATGGTGGCGCGCCATGACGCGCTGTTTGAAGTTGAGTTTAACGACGAACGCAGCGTGCTGGATATCCTCAACGCGATTGGCCATATGCCGTTGCCGCCGTATATCGACCGTCCGGATGAAGACGCCGACCGCGAGCTGTACCAGACCGTGTACAGCGAAAAACCGGGTGCCGTCGCTGCGCCGACCGCGGGTCTGCATTTTGACGATCCGCTGCTGGCTAAACTGCGCGATAAAGGCATTGAAATGGCGTTCGTCACCCTGCACGTTGGAGCAGGTACTTTCCAGCCGGTGCGCGTAGACACTATTGAAGACCACATTATGCACTCCGAATATGCGGAAGTGCCGCAGGATGTGGTGGACGCGGTGCTGGCGGCGAAAGCGCGCGGTAACCGTGTGATTGCGGTGGGCACCACCTCCGTACGTTCACTGGAAAGTGCGGCGCAGGCGGCCAAAAACGATCTAATCGAGCCGTTCTTCGGCGATACACAAATCTTTATTTATCCAGGCTATAAATATCAGGTGATTGATGCTCTGGTCACCAACTTCCACCTGCCGGAATCGACACTGATTATGCTGGTTTCCGCATTTGCTGGTTATAAAAACACCATGCACGCCTATCATGAAGCGGTAAAAGCGGAATATCGCTTTTTTAGTTACGGGGATGCGATGTTTATCACGTACAATCCGCAGGCTATTTCTGAGCGTGTCGGGGAATAAGTTTCCGGCATGAGTGTTTAAAACGTCGGACTGTTTTTCTGACGCAGGAGTGAAGATGAAATTTGAACTGGATACCACAGACGGTCGCGCTCGCCGCGGCCGCCTGGTTTTTGATCGTGGCGTAGTAGAAACGCCTGCTTTTATGCCGGTCGGTACTTACGGCACAGTAAAAGGCATGACGCCGGAAGAAGTTGAAGCGACCGGCGCACAGATCATCCTCGGCAACACTTTCCACCTGTGGCTACGACCGGGGCAGGAAATCATGAAACTGCACGGCGATCTGCACGATTTTATGCAGTGGAAAGGGCCGATCCTCACCGATTCCGGCGGCTTCCAGGTGTTCAGCCTGGGCGATATCCGGAAGATAACCGAACAAGGCGTGCATTTCCGTAACCCGATCAACGGCGATCCGATTTTCCTCGATCCCGAGAAGTCGATGGAGATTCAATACGATCTCGGTTCCGATATCGTGATGATCTTCGACGAATGTACACCGTATCCGGCCGACTGGGACTATGCTAAACGCTCGATGGAGATGTCTCTGCGTTGGGCGAAGCGCAGCCGTGACCGTTTTGATAGCCTCGGCAACAAAAATGCGCTTTTTGGCATCATTCAGGGCAGTGTTTACGAAGATTTACGTGATATCTCCGTCAAAGGTCTGGTAGATATCGGCTTTGATGGCTACGCTGTCGGCGGTTTGGCTGTCGGTGAGCCGAAGGAAGATATGCACCGCATTCTGGAACATGTTTGCCCGCAGATTCCGGCAGATAAACCGCGTTACCTGATGGGCGTCGGTAAACCAGAAGATCTGGTTGAAGGCGTGCGTCGCGGTATCGATATGTTTGACTGTGTGATGCCAACGCGAAATGCCCGTAATGGTCATTTGTTTGTGACTGACGGCGTGGTAAAAATTCGTAACGCGAAACATAAAAGCGACACCAGTCCGCTCGATGCTGAGTGTGATTGCTACACCTGTCGCAATTATTCGCGCGCTTACTTGCATCATCTCGACCGTTGCAACGAAATATTGGGCGCGCGTCTCAACACGATTCATAACCTTCGCTACTACCAGCGTTTGATGGCGGGTTTACGCAAGGCTATTGAAGAGGGTAAATTAGAGAGCTTCGTGACCGATTTTTACCAACGTCAGGGTAGACCAGTTCCACCTGTGAACGTTGATTAATTTTAATAATGAGGGAATTTGAATGAGCTTTTTTATTTCTGATGCGGTAGCGGCAACAGGTGCTCCGGCGCAGGGCAGCCCGATGTCTCTGATTCTGATGCTGGTGGTGTTTGGTCTGATTTTCTACTTCATGATCCTGCGCCCGCAGCAAAAGCGTACCAAAGAACACAAAAATCTGATGAACTCCATTGCGAAAGGCGATGAAGTGCTGACTAACGGTGGTCTGGTGGGTCGCGTGACCAAAGTAGCAGAATCTGGCTACATCGCTATCGCGCTGAACGACACCACTGAAGTGGTTATTAAACGTGATTTCGTAGCTGCCGTTCTGCCGAAAGGCACCATGAAGGCGCTGTAATTTATTGTTTTCCCAAAGGGAACTGCCGTGTTAAACCGTTATCCTTTGTGGAAGTATGTCATGCTGATCGTCGTTATTGTCGTCGGTCTGCTCTATGCGCTTCCCAACCTGTATGGTGAGGATCCGGCTGTTCAAATCACTGGCGTGCGCGGTGCCGCCGCCAGTGAGCAAACGCTGATCCAGGTCCAGAAAACGTTACAAGAAGATAAAATCACACCTAAGTCTGTGGCTCTGGAAGAGGGTGCTATTCTCGCGCGCTTCGACTCCACTGATACCCAACTGCGCGCACGTGAAGTATTAATGGGCGTACTGGGCGATCAGTACGTCGTGGCGCTTAACCTTGCTCCGGCAACCCCGCGTTGGCTGGCTGCCATTCATGCAGAACCGATGAAACTCGGTCTTGACCTGCGTGGCGGCGTTCACTTCCTGATGGAAGTGGATATGGATACCGCGCTGAGTAAGTTGCAGGAACAAAATATCGATAGCCTGCGCAGCGATCTGCGTGAAAAAGGCATTCCTTATACTACCGTTCGCAAAGAAGATAACTACGGTCTGAGCATCACTTTCCGTGATAGCAGCGCCCGTGATGAAGCTATCTCTTACTTGAGCAAACGTCACCAGGATCTGGTTATTTCCAGCCAGGGCAGCAATGCACTGCGTGCTGTAATGACCGATGCGCGCCTGAGCGAAGCCCGTGAGTACGCGGTACAGCAGAACATCAACATTCTGCGTAATCGTGTTAACCAACTGGGTGTTGCTGAGCCGGTGGTACAACGTCAGGGCGCTGACCGCATCGTGGTCGAACTGCCGGGTATTCAGGATACCGCGCGTGCGAAAGAAATTCTGGGCGCAACCGCGACGCTGGAGTTCCGTCTGGTAAACACCAACGTTGACCAGTCCGCTGCAGCATCGGGTCGTGTTCCGGGTGATTCGGAAGTGAAACAGTCTCGTGAAGGTCAGCCTGTTGTGCTGTACAAGCGCGTGATCCTGACCGGTGACCATATCACCGACTCCACTTCCAGCCAGGACGAATACAATCAGCCGCAGGTTAACATCTCGCTGGATAGCGCGGGTGGTAACATCATGTCCAACTTCACCAAGGACAACATCGGTAAGCCGATGGCGACCCTGTTCGTGGAGTACAAAGACAGCGGTAAGAAAGATGCTAACGGTCGTGCAGTACTGGTGAAACAGGAAGAGGTGATTAACATTGCCAATATCCAGTCTCGCCTGGGTAACAGCTTCCGTATCACCGGTATCAACAACCCGAACGAAGCGCGTCAGCTTTCTCTGCTGTTACGTGCCGGTGCGTTGATTGCGCCGATTCAGATTGTGGAAGAACGTACCATCGGCCCAACCCTGGGTATGCAGAACATTAAACAGGGTCTGGAAGCGTGTCTGGCCGGTCTGGTGGTGTCTATCCTGTTCATGATCTTCTTCTATAAGAAGTTCGGTCTGATTGCGACCAGTGCGCTGATTGCTAACCTGGTATTGATTGTCGGTATTATGTCGTTGCTGCCGGGCGCTACGCTAAGTATGCCGGGGATTGCGGGGATTGTCTTAACCCTTGCCGTCGCGGTCGATGCGAACGTACTGATCAACGAACGTATCAAAGAAGAGTTGAGTAACGGGCGTTCGGTGCAGCAGGCCATCAACGAAGGTTATGCGGGCGCATTTAGCTCCATCTTTGATGCGAACATTACGACGCTGATCAAGGTCATCATCCTGTACGCAGTTGGCACCGGGGCAATTAAAGGGTTCGCGATTACTACCGGTATTGGTGTGGCGACGTCGATGTTTACCGCGATTGTCGGTACACGTGCCATCGTAAACCTGTTGTATGGCGGCAAGCGCGTCAAAAAGCTGTCAATCTGAGGAGTGCGAAGTGGCACAGGAATATACTGTTGAACAATTAAACCACGGCCGTAAAGTCTGGGACTTTATGCGCTGGGACTACTGGGCTTTCGGCATTTCAGGTTTCCTGCTGATTGCGGCCATCGTGGTGATGGGCGTACGCGGGTTTAACTGGGGTCTCGATTTCACCGGTGGTACGGTTATTGAAATCACGCTGGAAAAACCGGCCGATATGGACGTGATGCGCGATGCACTGGAGAAAGCGGGCTTCGTTGATCCGCTTCTGCAGAACTTCGGCAGCAGCCACGACATTATGGTACGTATGCCGCCAACTGAAGGTGCAGACGGCGGTCAGGTGCTGGGCAGCAAAGTGTTGAGTGTGATTAACGAATCCACCAACCAAAACGCCGCGGTGAAGCGAATTGAATTCGTGGGTCCGAGCGTGGGGGCTGATCTGGCGCAAACCGGTGCGATGGCGCTGATGGCGGCGCTGATCTCCATCCTGGTGTACGTCGGTTTCCGCTTTGAGTGGCGACTGGCGGCGGGGGTGGTTATCGCTCTGGCGCACGACGTGATTATCACACTTGGGATCCTGTCGTTGTTCCATATCGAGATTGACCTGACTATCGTCGCATCACTGATGTCGGTAATCGGTTACTCGCTGAACGATAGTATCGTTGTATCTGACCGTATTCGTGAAAACTTCCGCAAAATTCGTCGCGGTACTCCTTACGAAATCTTTAACGTGTCACTGACTCAAACGCTGCACCGTACGTTGATTACGTCCGGTACAACGTTGATGGTTATTCTGATGCTGTTCCTGTTCGGTGGTCCGGTACTGGAAGGCTTCTCGCTGACGATGCTGATCGGTGTTTCCATCGGTACCGCATCTTCTATCTACGTGGCATCGGCGCTGGCGCTGAAGCTGGGTATGAAGCGTGAGCACATGCTGCAGCAGAAGGTCGAGAAAGAAGGGGCGGATCAACCGTCGATTCTTCCTTAACCATTAAGAGTGAAGATACTGGAATCCCGATCGTAAGGTCGGGATTTTTTTTTGCCTGTGAATTAGCGACAGGCAATTATCTTTTCCTGTCGCCACACTACTGACAGTATGCTGTCAGTAGCCCTGTCTTATAGTCCTTCTGAGATTACCCACACAGGCAGGAGGAAGTATGAGCAACGTAATTAATTGGTTTGAAATCCCTGTAGCACAAATGGATCGCGCCATCGCTTTTTATGAACCAGTGATGCAGGTTTCTTTGCGTCGGGAAAATATGGACTGCGCTGAGCTGGCCGTATTTCCGCATCAGGATCCCGCTCCCGGCGGGGCGCTGGCTAAATTTGACGGTATTACTCCTTCAGCGCAGGGCGCTATTATTTATCTGCATACGGACGATTTGGCGGCAACGCTTGAACGCGTCGCCACTGCTGGCGGTCAGTGTGTGTTTGGCCCACTCGAACTGGGGCAGGACATTGGTACGATTGCGCTATTTACTGACAGCGAAGGCAATCGTGTTGGTTTACATCAACCCGCGTAATATTTTCAGCACTGAGGATTAAAATGAGCAGACGCGCCGACCGCTTGTTTCAGATTGTACAAATCCTGCGTGGCAGGCGAGTGACAACGGCGGCGCTGCTGGCAGAACGTCTTGAAGTTTCTGAACGGACGATTTATCGCGATATCCGCGATCTCTCTTTATCCGGCGTGCCCATTGAAGGCGAAGTGGGCAGTGGATACCGCTTAATGGCGGGGTTTGATCTGCCGCCGTTGATGTTAACCCAGCACGAATCAGAAGCGTTGATGGTAGCGATTCGGTTGCTGAAAACATGGGGCGGGGATTCACTCTCACAGGCGCTGGAATCAGCACAGGAAAAAGTGTTGGCGATATTGCCGCCAGAGAGTCGGCGCAGAGCCGAGCAAACGCGGATTTTCGCGCCAGATTTTGGTAATCAGCCGCATTCACGCAGTGCGTTCGATCTCATACATCGCGCGGTTTCAGCTCAGCAGGTGCTGGCGCTGCATTATCGCGATGAGTCCGGGAACCTCTCGTGGCGCGACGTTCAGCCGCTGGGATTATTTTTCTGGGGCGAGCACTGGCTGCTGGTTGGCTGGTGCGAGAAGCGTGATGATTATCGTTGTTTTCGCGTTGATCGATGTCTGAAGATCACGCCACTCGACAGGCACTTTCGCGAATCTGCGGATCGTTCGCTAAGTGACTTTTTACGTAAAGTACGCTGTGAAGACCAGCCATAAAAAAGCCAGCGGTTAAGCTGGCTTGTTTGCGATAAATTGTCTGGATTAGAAGTTGTAACCTACGACCAGGTAACCACCCCAACCGGTAGATTTCGCGCTGAAGTCGCCTTCGCCCCAGTTCAGAGTATCCCCACCTTTCCACTGACCGCCGTTATGGAAGTAACGTGCTACGACAGAGTAGTGCCAGTGATCGTAGTTCAGCGCCAGGACGTGGCTGGAAGCGATAGAGTTGCTGGTGCGGTTCGGGTCATCACCCAAATCTGAGCCCCAGTCGAAGTTGGTGAAGCCGATGTAGGTCAGCTGGCCGCCCCAAACCTGGGTGATCGGCACAAAGTATTTCACTTTGAAACGGTAGCCATCCCACTCGTTTTCGTTGGATGCGCCATAGTTCTGCCACTGGTATTTAGCATAGACGTTCAGGGACAGACCCATCGGCAGACCGGTATCGATATCGGTACCCAGACCCATATACCAGGTGCTCTGGCGGCTGGCTTTGTTATCACCCATGTCGTAGATGTAGTTGTTGGCGAAATACCATTCTTTGAACGGACCAAAGCTCAGGTCAGCACCGGTCAGTTTATCGATGGAGAAACGCGGTTCGATTTCCATAAACAATGGGGAACCGTCAGACCAGATACCTTTATCGTTGCCGTTACCCCAGTCGAAGGTTTTCGGAATATCGATGTAGCCATAGAAATCAAACCAGTCTTTTTTGGCAAATGCTTCGTATTCCAGATACACGTCGTTGTTCAGTTTCGGAGAGAAACGGGTGTGATAGCTACCCACCACGTTAACGCTCTGGTGCCACCAGTCGGACAGATATTGCGGTTTGTCATTTTCTGCTGCGTTGGCAGTAAATGACGAGGAGAGCGCCAGCACTGCACCGGCTGCAAGTAATGTTTTTTTCATATGTATGCCACTGTTTGAAATCCCTTTCGGGAGTGAAAAATGCGCAATTTGCGTTTCTAAATATTTCGTAATTCTTCGGAGCCTATTATAAAAATCATTGTTCACAAAAATATGTCTTGTTTCACAGTTCTATCATTTGCGTAATCGATTGCGTTCACGTTTGCGTACTTTAGGCGGCGAATTGTACTGGCTCTCATGAATGTTGCCAAGTTTTACCAGAAATATCGGTTATGTCAGGGGAGTAACAAAATGGAGCGGAGTGATGTTGCGGAACGCACAAAACGTTCCGCAAAAAAGTTTATTGGCTAACAGGCTGGATGTCGTGGATGCGAACAAATCCTAACTGATCTGGAGTGAGGCCATTTATCTGCAACGGAATGTCTACGTCGCTGGGAGCAAGAATACTCGCCGGAGCGTTGACCAACTGGTTGTGAACGTTCACTTCCTGATAGTTGTCCGTGGTGCCCTGAATTTGCCCGTATTCGACGGTGGCGCTAAAGGCGGGTAAAGGCGTGTTGGATTCACCCTGAATCCGTAGCGTCAGGCGCGTACCATCCGCGTTCGGTGCAATGTTTACCAGCGACATGCGTAAAGTGCCAATCTGGCTGTCCAGTCGTGCCGGGGTTTTGGAACCCGGTAGCAGATAGACGCCGCTGGTTGATTTTGCATTCAACATATTTTGTTGCGTAATTTTTACTGTTTCCTGATTAAGCTGCGCCATCTCTTTATTCAATGTGCTAACGCTTTGATGCATCTGGCGTACTTCGCTTTGCTGTGCGCAGGCACTAAGACTAAAGAGACTTCCCACCAGGAGAATTCTTAGGTAACGTCTTGTCATTGTGATTACTTCCTTCATTGTCGCGATAGCATAATGGTAGTGTGGACTGAGCACGAAGGCATCGATCCTTTGTCTCAAAAGCGCAGTGCCTTTGTTGTCACGGCAGTTCAGGGTAAAATAGATTCTGTTAACCACTGAGGTACAGGACGCCGTATGCATTGCCCATTCTGTTTCGCCGTAGACACTAAGGTAATTGACTCTCGTCTTGTAGGCGAGGGCTCCTCGGTACGCCGCCGTCGGCAGTGTCTGGTCTGTAACGAACGTTTCACCACTTTTGAAGTGGCTGAACTTGTCATGCCGCGCGTTGTGAAAAGCAACGACGTGCGTGAACCCTTTAATGAAGAAAAGCTGCGTAGCGGCATGCTCAGAGCGCTTGAGAAACGGCCTGTTAGTGCGGATGACGTCGAAATGGCGTTAAACCATATCAAATCACAGCTGCGTGCGACTGGTGAGCGTGAGGTGCCGAGCAAGATGATTGGCAACCTGGTGATGGAGCAGTTGAAAAAGCTCGATAAAGTCGCCTACATCCGCTTTGCCTCTGTCTACCGGAGTTTCGAAGATATCAAAGAATTTGGCGAAGAGATTGCTCGCCTACAGGACTAAGCCATGCAGGATGAATTGTACATGGCGCGTGCGCTGAAGCTTGCTGCGCGCGGACGTTTTACCACTCACCCCAACCCCAACGTAGGCTGCGTGATTGTGAAGGATGGGGAGATCGTCGGTGAAGGATATCATCACCGTGCGGGCGAACCGCATGCCGAAGTTCATGCTCTGCGGATGGCTGGAGAAAAAGCGCAAGGGGCAACGGCCTATGTGACGCTTGAACCCTGTAGTCATCATGGTCGCACGCCGCCGTGTTGCGATGCGCTGATTGCGGCGGGTGTATCGCGAGTGGTTGCGGCGATGCAGGATCCCAATCCGCAGGTCGCAGGACGTGGGCTCTACCGTTTGCAGCAGGCGGGCATCGACGTCAGCCACGGGCTGATGATGAGCGAAGTTGAGCAACTGAATAAAGGCTTTCTCAAGCGCATGCGTACGGGATTCCCGTATCTGCAGCTTAAGCTTGGCGCGTCGCTTGATGGCCGTACGGCGATGGCCAGCGGTGAAAGCCAGTGGATTACCTCACCACAGGCGCGCCGCGATGTGCAACGCTTGCGCGCGCAAAGCCATGCCATTTTAACCAGCAGTGCTACGGTGCTGGCAGACGACCCTCAGCTTACCGTGCGTTGGTCGGAGCTTGGGGAGTCAACTCAGGCGAGTTACCCGCAGGAAGAGCTGCGCCAGCCAATCCGCATTGTTCTGGATAGCCAGAATCAGGTCACGCCGGAGCATCGTATTGTGCAACAGCCTGGAGAAACCTGGATTGTCCGGACTGAAGACGACCCTCGTAGCTGGCCGGAGACGGTTCGTAGCCTGAAGGTGCCGGAACATAACGGGCATCTGGATCTGGTGGTGCTGATGATGCAACTGGGCAAACAGCAAATTAACAGCATTTGGGTTGAAGCAGGTCCAACGCTCGCGGGGGCATTATTACAGGCCGGTTTGGTCGATGAGCTAATCGTGTATGTTGCGCCTAAACTGTTAGGCAGCGATGCGCGAGGATTATGTGTGCTTCCAGGCCTTGAGAAACTGGCTGACGCACCCCATTTTAAATTCAATGAGATACGCCAGGTGGGCCCGGACGTTTGCCTGCATTTAACGACTGCGTGAGGCTTTCTGATTTAGAGGAAGCAGCGCACAGAATATTATGATAAAATCCGCCCCCCTTACGGGGCCATAAATCGAACCCGAAGGAAGAATATGAACATTATTGAAGCTAACGTTGCTACCCCGGACGCTCGCGTCGCCATCACCATTGCGCGTTTCAACAACTTTATCAATGACAGCCTGCTGGAAGGGGCTATCGACGCCCTGAAACGTATTGGCCAGGTTAAAGATGAAAACATTACCGTTGTTTGGGTTCCAGGTGCATATGAGCTGCCGCTGGCCGCTGACGCACTGGCAAAAACCGGTAAATACGACGCGGTAATTGCGCTTGGTACGGTGATCCGTGGCGGTACCGCGCACTTCGAATATGTGGCTGGCGGTGCAAGCAATGGCCTGGCGCATGTCGCTCAGGACAGTGGCATTCCGGTAGCCTTCGGTGTTCTGACCACCGAAAGTATTGAACAAGCCATCGAACGTGCTGGCACTAAAGCCGGCAACAAAGGCGCAGAAGCTGCACTGACTGCGCTTGAAATGATTAATGTATTGAAAGCCATTAAGGCCTGATTTTTGTAAGGGGAAATCCGTGAAACCTGCTGCTCGTCGCCGCGCCCGTGAGTGTGCCGTCCAGGCGCTCTACTCCTGGCAGTTGTCCCAGAACGACATCGCTGATGTTGAATACCAGTTCCTGGCGGAACAGGACGTTAAAGATGTCGACGTTCTGTATTTCCGCGAACTGCTGTCCGGGGTGGCGACTAACAGCGCGTACCTGGATGGATTAATGAAGCCTTACCTGTCTCGTCTGTTAGAAGAGCTGGGTCAGGTAGAAAAAGCCGTACTGCGTATTGCGCTGTTTGAACTGTCTAAACGTAGTGATGTGCCGTACAAAGTGGCCATCAACGAAGCGATTGAACTGGCGAAAACCTTCGGCGCTGAAGATAGCCATAAATTCGTGAACGGCGTACTGGATAAAGCAGCACCTGTGATTCGCCCCAACAAAAAGTAATCCCGAGGCCGGCTGGATGGTGGAACCTGTTTCCGCTGTCCCCGGCTTTTTCTTTTTTTTCTGCTGAGGCATAACGTATGGCATGCGGCGAGTTTTCCCTGATTGCCCGTTATTTTGACCGCGTAAGAACGTCTCGTCTTGATGTCGAAACCGGTATTGGTGACGACTGCGCACTCCTGAATATCCCTGAAAAACAGACGCTGGCGATCAGTACCGATACGCTGGTGGCAGGCAATCACTTCCTCCCCGACATTGATCCCACCGATCTCGCCTGGAAAGCACTGGCGGTGAATTTGAGCGATCTGGCGGCGATGGGGGCCGATCCTGCGTGGTTGACGCTGGCACTCACGTTACCTGACGTTGATGAAGCCTGGCTTGAAGCCTTCAGTGATGGCCTGTTTGAACTGCTTAATTACTATGATATGCAGCTGATTGGCGGTGACACCACGCGTGGGCCACTGTCGATGACGTTGGGTATCCATGGCTACGTTCCTGTAGGACGGGCCTTAAAACGCTCTGGTGCGAAGCCGGGGGACTGGATTTATGTTACCGGTACGCCGGGAGACAGCGCGGCGGGGCTGGCGATTTTACAGAATCGGTTGCAGGTTGGAGATGCAAAAGACGCAGACTATCTGCTTAAACGCCATCTGCGTCCCACGCCGCGTATTTTGCAGGGACAAGCCCTGCGCGATCTGGCCAGTGCGGCTATCGATATCTCCGATGGCCTGATTTCCGATCTGGGGCATATCGTTAATGCCAGCGGCTGTGGCGCGCGGGTTAACGTCGATGCGCTGCCTTACTCCACGGCATTCGCCCGGCACGTTGAGCCGGAACAGGCCCTACGCTGGGCGCTCTCGGGCGGTGAAGATTATGAGTTATGCTTTACCGTACCGGAAATTAACCGTGGTGCGCTGGATGTGGCGCTGGGAAATCTCGGCGCAGCGTTTACCTGCATTGGGCAGATGAGCGCAGACGTGGAAGGCATTCACTTTACGCGCGATGGAAAATCCGTCACGTTTGACTGGAAAGGATATGACCATTTTGCCGCGCCTTAAAAAAGATGTCGCCAAAAGCCGCCTGAGTATGCGCAATCCGTGGCACCTGCTAGCCACCGGTTTTGGCAGCGGGTTGAGCCCAATTGTTCCTGGCACGATGGGATCGCTGGCGGCGATCCCTTTTTGGTATTTAATGACCTTTCTACCGTGGCAGCTGTATTCACTGGTGGTGATGTTATCTATCTGTATCGGCGTTTATCTGTGCCATCAAACGGCGAAAGATATGGGTGTGCACGATCACGGTAGCATTGTCTGGGACGAGTTTGTCGGGATGTGGATTACCCTAATGGCGCTGCCGACCAATGACTGGCAGTGGGTTGCCGCCGGATTTGTGATTTTCCGTATTCTGGATATGTGGAAGCCGTGGCCGATTCGTTGGTTCGATCGCAACGTGCATGGCGGGACGGGGATCATGATCGATGATATTGTGGCCGGAATACTCTCTGCCGGAATTTTGTATTTTATCGGTCATCACTGGCCGGTAGGTATCATTTAACCCTTTTGGGGGGCTGTTGTAGGCCCGATAAGCGTCGCGCCATCGGGCAATCAGTGCCGGATGCGCTATGCTTATCGGGCCTACAATTAGCCATCGCCAATACTTATTTAAATCCCACCACCGGATGCTGTTTGTACGGCGTTTCCAGCTCGGCAATCTGCTCCGGCTTCAGCGTTAAATCCACCGCATTGAGCAACTCATCCAGCTGTTCCTCGCGCGATGTGCCGATAATCGGCGCTGCCACCCCCGGTTTGCTCAGCAGCCAGGCCAGCGCAACCTGCGCCCGCGTAACACCCAACTCCTCACTGACACCGGTCAGTCGTGCGGCAATTTGCGCGTCGTTTTCATCGCTCTCGTTGTACAAATTTTTACCGACTTCATCGGAAACCAGGCGTGCTGTCGTTTCTCCCCATGGGCGCGTCAGGCGTCCACGTGCCAGCGGACTCCAGGGGATCACTGCCACGCCTTCCTGATAGCACAGTGGCAGCATTTCGCGTTCTTCTTCGCGGTAGATCAGATTGTAGTGATCCTGCATGCTAACGAACTGTGCCCAACCGTGTTGCTTCTGTAAGGCCAGCGCCTGAGCAAATTGCGAAGCGTGCATGGAGGAGGCGCCGATATAGCGCGCTTTACCGGCTTTCACGACGTCGTTTAGAGCCTCAAGGGTTTCTTCAATAGGTGTGTTGTAATCCCAGCGGTGAATTTGCAGGATGTCGACATAGTCCATACCCAGACGTCGGAGGCTGTCGTCGATTGAGCGCAGGATTTGTGCGCGGGATAATCCTTCTGCTAAATCATCAACCTGGTGAAAAACCTTGGTAGCGACGACGACATCTTCGCGGCGGGCGAAATCACGCAGCGCGCGACCGACAATCTCTTCGCTACTGCCAGCGGAGTAGCTGTTGGCGGTATCGAAAAAGTTAATGCCGCCCTCAAGGGCGTGTTTGATTATCGGGCGGCTGCTTTCTTCAGGTAGCGTCCAGGCGTGATTGCCGCGATTAGGCTCGCCAAACGTCATGCAGCCCAGGCAAAGGCGGGAGACCCGTAGGTCGGTTTTTCCTAAGATGTTGTATTTCATCAATCCACTCCTGCTTAGCTCGTGATGAATTAAGCATAGCAGGAGCGGGGAGGGGTTTATGCCAGCCAGGCCTTGATTTTGGCCTCAATTCCGACGGCATTCAGACCCAGATCGGCGCGAGCTTCATCCTGAGTTCCCTGCGGGATGAAGAAGTCTGGCAGGCCAATGTTCAGCACCGGGACGGGCTTACGATGGGCCATCAGCACTTCGTTTACACCGCTGCCAGCACCACCCATAATGGCGTTCTCTTCAATGGTAACCAGCACCTCGTGTTGGGCAGCCATTTCAAGGATCAACGTTTCATCCAGGGGTTTCACAAAACGCATATCGACCAGCGTGGCGTTCATCGACTCTGCGACCTGAGCGGCTTCCGGCATCAGGGTACCGAAGTTGAGAATTGCCACTTTCTCCCCGTGACGTTTCACTATACCTTTCCCGATAGGCAGTTGTTCCAGCGGGGTCAACTCTACGCCCACCGCGTTACCTCGCGGATAACGCACGACCGTTGGACCGTCGTTATAGTGATAGCCGGTGAACAGCATCTGGCGGCATTCGTTTTCATCACTCGGGGTCATAATGACCATTTCCGGGATGCAGCGCAGGAAGGAAAGATCGAACGCCCCTTGATGGGTTTGTCCATCTGCGCCAACAATTCCTGCCCGGTCAACGGCGAACAGAACTGGCAGTTTCTGGATGGCGACATCATGCAGCACCTGATCGTAGGCGCGCTGCAGGAAGGTCGAGTAAATAGCCACGACCGGCTTATAGCCGCCAATCGCCAGACCGGCAGCAAACGTCACCGCGTGCTGTTCGGCGATCGCCACATCGAAGTAGCGGTCCGGAAACTTACGTGAAAATTCCACCATACCGGAGCCTTCGCGCATCGCCGGGGTGATTGCCATCAGCTTATTGTCTTTCGCCGCGGTTTCGCACAGCCAGTCACCGAAGATTTTTGAATAGCTCGGCAGGCCGCCGCTGCTTTTCGGCAGGCATCCGCTGGATGGATCGAATTTTGGTACCGCGTGGAAGGTGATTGGATCTTTTTCTGCCGGCTCGTAACCACGACCTTTTTTGGTCATGATGTGCAGGAACTGCGGGCCTTTCAGATCGCGCATGTTCTTCAGTGTGGTGATAAGCCCCAGCACGTCGTGACCGTCCACCGGACCGATATAGTTAAATCCCAGTTCTTCAAACAGCGTACCCGGCACAACCATGCCTTTGATGTGTTCTTCGGTACGTTTGAGCAGCTCTTTAATCGGCGGTACGCCGGAGAAGACTTTTTTCCCTCCTTCGCGTAGCGAGGAGTAGAGTTTGCCAGAGAGTAGTTGCGCCAGATGATTGTTCAGCGCGCCAACGTTCTCTGAAATCGACATTTCATTGTCGTTGAGGATAACCAGCATGTCGGGCTTAATATCGCCTGCGTGGTTCATCGCTTCAAACGCCATCCCGGCGGTGATAGCGCCGTCGCCAATCACACATACGGTACGACGTTCTTTGCCTTCTTTCTCAGCGGCAACCGCAATACCGATACCTGCGCTGATGGAGGTTGAAGAGTGCCCAACGCTCAGTACGTCATACTCGCTCTCACCGCGCCACGGGAACGGATGCAAACCGCCTTTCTGACGAATGGTGCCGATTTTATCACGGCGACCGGTCAGTATTTTGTGCGGGTAAGCCTGATGTCCTACATCCCAGATTAACTGGTCAAACGGGGTATTGTAGACATAGTGCAGCGCGACGGTGAGTTCCACCGTGCCCAGACCAGAGGCGAAGTGCCCGCTGGAACGGCTTACGCTGTCGAGCAAATAGCGGCGCAGTTCGTCGCAAAGCTTTGGCAGGCTCTCTTTTGGCAGCAGACGTAACTCCTGGGTGGAGTCGACCAGCGCCAGGGTCGGGTATTTGGCTATATCAAAACTCATCGCAAGCTCATGGGATATGTTGGTTTATTTATCACGCTGGATTATGTAGTCCGCTAGCGCTTCCAGTGCCGAGGTATCGAGTGACTGTGCGGCCAGCAAACTTAGCGACTGGCGGGCATCCTCGATTAAATCCCGGGCTTTATTCTGGGCTTGCTCAAGACCCAGAAGTGCAGGATAGGTACTTTTGCCAAGCTGCTGGTCAGCACCCTGACGTTTACCCAATGTTGCAGTATCGCCTACCACATCCAGGATGTCATCCTGAACCTGGAAGGCCAGACCGATGCTTTCTGCGTATTTGTCGAGTATTGCCAGGCATTCTCGCCCTTTATCGCCTGCGCTTAATGCTCCCAGACGTACGGCGGCGCGAATCAATGCCCCGGTTTTATGGCGGTGAATACGCTCCAGCGCATCCAGCTCAACCTGATGACCTTCAGCTTCCAGATCCAGCGCCTGACCGCCGCACATACCGGCGATACCGCTGGCCTGAGCCAGTTCAGAGATCATCGCGATGCGGTCACGGTCAGATACTTCCGGCATTGGAGCGTCGCTGATAATGGAGAATGCCAGCGTTTGCAGCGCATCTCCGGCCAGGATCGCGTTTGCCTCACCAAATTTTACGTGGCAAGTCGGCAGACCGCGGCGCAGGTCGTCGTCGTCCATCGCGGGTAAATCATCGTGCATCAGCGAATAGGCGTGAATGCATTCGACGGCGGCAGCGGGAGCATCAAGCGTACTCAGGCTGACACCAAACATCTGACCGGTCGCATACACCAGAAACGGGCGCAGGCGTTTACCGCCTAATAATGCGCCATATTGCATGGTTTCGACCACGGGAGTGTTCTGAAAGGGCAGTGGCGCGATAAAACGGCTCAGTGCCTGATTGGCCTGCTCAACGCAAGCCTGTAACTGCTGCGTAAAATCCATTTACTCATTATCCGGTGTAAAAGGCGTAAGGGCCGCGTCTTCAGTATCTGACAGCAGGATTTGTACGCGCTGTTCAGCCTGTTGCAATTTGACCTGTCCCTGACGCGCCAGTTGTACGCCACGTTCGAATTCGTTCAGCGCTTCTTCCAGCGGCAGGTCGCCGCTTTCCAGGCGGGTAACAATCTGTTCCAGCTCGCTCAGCGCGGTTTCAAAACTGGCGGGCGCTTCATTTTTCTTCGGCATAATGAATGTCTGACTCTCTGTATTGGCAGCACAAGACTATGGTAACGGACTCGCACTGATAAGCAAATAACGCGCAATGGTAAGGCGATGTGCACAGGATGACCATGATAGTGGTATACTTGCGCGCCTGGATGCAGCCGCAGGGTATGGGCTGCTGTATTTTTTTCCATTACAAGTCATTCAGACTTGCCAAAGAACCATTGCCGCCATGAAGTTTATCATTAAATTGTTCCCAGAAATCACCATCAAAAGCCAATCTGTGCGTTTGCGCTTTATAAAAATTCTGACAGGGAACATTCGTAACGTTTTAAAGCACTACGATGAAGACCTTGCCGTTGTCCGTCACTGGGATCACGTTGAGGTTCGCGCTAAAGATGAAAGCCAGCGCCTGGACATTCGCGACGCGCTGACCCGTATTCCGGGGATCCACCACATTCTCGAAGTAGAAGACGTGCCGTTTACCGATATGCACGATATTTTCGAGAAAGCACTGGTGCAGTATCGCGACCAACTGGAAGGTAAAACCTTCTGCGTACGCGTTAAGCGTCGTGGTAAGCATGAGTTTAGCTCCATTGAGGTGGAACGTTATGTTGGCGGTGGACTGAACCAGCATATTGAATCCGCGCGCGTGAAGCTGACGAAGCCGGACGTGACGGTTAATCTTGAAATCGAAAACGACCGCCTGTTGCTGGTTAAAGGCCGCTATGAAGGTATTGGCGGTTTCCCGATTGGGACGCAGGAAGACGTACTGTCGCTGATCTCCGGTGGTTTCGACTCCGGCGTGTCCAGCTACATGCTGATGCGTCGTGGTTGCCGCGTGCACTACTGCTTCTTCAACCTGGGCGGGGCAGCGCATGAAATCGGCGTTCGCCAGGTGGCGCATTATCTATGGAACCGCTTTGGTAGCTCGCATCGCGTGCGTTTTGTTGCTATCAACTTTGAACCGGTGGTCGGTGAGATCCTGGAGAAAGTTGATGACGGCCAGATGGGCGTGGTTCTCAAGCGTATGATGGTTCGCGCGGCGTCGAAAGTCGCTGAGCGCTACGGCGTACAGGCGCTGGTAACCGGTGAAGCACTGGGCCAGGTGTCCAGTCAGACGCTGACCAACCTGCGTTTGATCGATAACGTATCAGACACCCTGATCCTGCGCCCACTTATCTCGCATGATAAAGAGCACATCATCAATCTGGCGCGTGAAATTGGCACCGAGGATTTTGCTCGTACCATGCCGGAATACTGCGGTGTAATTTCAAAAAGCCCGACGGTGAAAGCGATCAAATCGAAGATTGAGGCCGAAGAAGAAAACTTCGATTTCTCTATCCTCGATAAAGTGGTTGAAGAAGCGAATAATATTGATATTCGCGATATCGCCCAGCAGACGCAGCAAACCGTGGTAGAAGTGGAAACCGTGAGCGGTTTCGGCCCGAACGATGTGATCCTGGATATCCGTTCTGTGGATGAACAGGATGATAAACCGCTGAAGGTTGACGGCGTGGACGTCGTTTCTCTGCCGTTCTACAAGCTGAGCACCAAATTCGGCGATCTGGACCAGAGCAAAACCTGGCTGCTGTGGTGTGAACGCGGGGTGATGAGCCGCCTGCAGGCGCTTTATCTGCGCGAGCAGGGCTTTGAGAACGTGAAGGTGTATCGCCCGTAATTGAGTAAACACCGTGTTGTAGGCCGGATAAGGCGGTTACGCCGCCATCCGGCAATGCAACGATATTATTCAAAACGCACAGGAAGCGTCTTCCCGTTCGACTCCCAGACGCCTTGATAGACACCGTCTTTTAACTCCAGCGTTATCTTCTCTTGCGCTTGTTCAGCAGCAGATGTCTTCAGTTCATAATGTTGATTGTCGGCTGTATCGCATTTGCCGGTTAATTCAATCGGTGCGCCAAATTTCTGGTAAAAGTAAGCCCCTTCAAAAAAATCACCGTATTTGCAGTCCACCTTCAACACAATACGCATGCTTTTTCCCAGCGTGCCGTACATGACTTTGCCGTCAATGCCGGGCGCTGGGGAAACCTGTGTTGTACTCTTTGCTCCAGTCAGATACTGGCCGTACGGCGTGAGCCGATTTTGCAGTTCCGCGGTTGGGATTTTCGTGGTGAAATCACCCAACTCGTCGAGTGCGCGGCTGGCGTGGTTGCTACAGCGTCCGTTCAGGAAGGCCAGATGGTCTTTTTGCAGGGAGAATTTGTCGATGTAGTACAAACCGTCGGTGTAGGTTGCGCACGATGCGTAGAATTCGGCGTAGTTAAAAACTTCACCTTTCTCTTCTTTTATTTGTTCTGGTGTTTGCGATTTATGCGCATCAACAAATGTGTCGATTTGGCCACGGATATCTTTTCTGATGCGAGTATTTAATTCGGCCATCGTAGAACGGGAAAAGAGGTCGTTGAGGGTAATTGCCGCGCCGTTGGCTAAATCGAAGCTGAGCGGTACATTGTACGATTCGCAATACGCTCCGCAACCTTCGACAAACATATTCATGGTCAGGATTTTTTCGTCGCGAAATTCAACCGTGTAGTTAAGGTTTGCGGTGGGATTCATGGCTGATTTCGCAAACTGGTTTACTGTGGCCTGCGGAGTATTACCCGGTAGCTGATTGATAAAGGTTGCGAAAATATAATCGTTAATACGTTTCGCAACCTTGGGGTTATCCGTCGAGGAAAACCATGGCACGCGATATTGCATTTCAGTGCTTCCGGGATAGCGATACTCAATACTCTTTATGTCGAGTTGCGTCGCTGTGGCATAACCGGAAAGGAGCAATAAAGCCACTCCACTCAGATATCCTTTCATTATGATTCCTTATAAGGGAGTGGCCTGAAGATTTACTCGTAGTAGTTATAGATTCCCGCTGCCATCACCAGTTGTGATGCAACTTCGTAAGCCTTTTCACGACTGACCAGAAGATCAATGATTTTCAAACCGAAATCGATTGAGGTTCCCGGTCCCTGGCTGGTTAACAGGTTGACGCGCGGATCCCATACGACGCGCTTGTCCTGCCATTGATCAGCGGGGATTTGGTCTTTCAGCGCCGGAAAACCGGTCATGTTACCGATGGGGAAAATATCGTGCGGGACGAGGACGGTGGCAGCCGCGGCACAGATTGCCGCGACAATGCGTCCGGAGCGATGAAACTGCTTCACGGTTTCGACCAGCAGAGGGCTGTCGCGAAAACACTCGGCGCCTTTAATACCGCCCGGCAGTACGATAATGTCGAAATCGCCGTCAGCAACTTCGACTAATGGCGCATCCGCCAGCAGTTTCACACCGCGCGAGCACACGATCGTCAGGTTGCCATCGCTGGCGACGCTGGCGGTTGTGACCTTAATTCCGCCGCGAACCAGTAGATCGATAGTAGTAACCGCTTCGGTTTCTTCACTACCAGGGGCGAGACATACCAGTGCTTGAGCGCTCATACTCACTTTCCTTTCTTTTAACCATTTCAAACAGGCGGGCATTTTCCGGAACGGCGATGCCGTGCGCGCGTGCACGTTTTAACAAATAACCGGTAATGTAGTCGATCTCGGTATGACGCATGGCGCGAATGTCCTGCAGCATAGATGAGATATTTTCCGCCGTACTGTCAATCACTTGCTCGACATAATAGCGTAAATCATCCGCTGATGTGTGGTGGCCTTCGCGTTCGATCACCGCTGCTACTTCCTCGCAGATGAGCGCTATTTTTTCCGGATGATGGCGTAACTCACCGTTTGGGCAATCCCATAATGCGGTCAGCGGGTTAATGACGCAGTTGACGGCCAGCTTGCGCCAAAGCTCGGCGCGAATAGTGTTATGCCAGGCGACGTCCGGCAGCACCTCTTGCAGGGTTTCAGCCAGATAGCTGAAATCGCCGTCTTGCTCACGCGCCGGCCCAATACGCGTTGTTCCCTGAGCGACATGAATGATGACGTTCCCGTCACGGCGTGCTGCGTGGGTGGTGGTTCCCATCAGCAAGGGTTGCTTAATGTTATGTAACTCTTCAATCGTCCCCATGCCGTTGTGAATAAGCAGAATGGGCGTGGTTTCAGGCAGAATTGCAGACAGGCCTTTTACCGCATCAGAAACCTGCCAGGCCTTCAGGGTGACTAGCAGCAGGTCACTTTTTGCCAAAAAGTCGGGGTCATTTGCCGTCAGGGATTCATTAAAAACTGAGCCATCCGTGTCGATCAGGTTTACGCTGCAGTAGGGTTGCGGTACGCGCAGCCACCCTTGCACCTCATGTCCATGTTTGCACAGCGCTGTAAGCCATAGCTGTCCTAACGCTCCACATCCCAGTACGGTAATTTTCATTCTTCCTCCTCACCTGCAACAGCACCAGGTGTTAATCCATATCGACCGCACCCTATTATTGTTCGCAGATGTCGCTACCACGTACAATGAAAGGATACAGCCTAGTATAGCGCTGTCTGTTGAGTAACTTTGCAGGTATTATGCTTCGCATCAAAAATGAAGGGAGAGGAAAAGATGCCATCTTTCGATATTGTCTCTGAAGTTGATCTTCAGGAAGCCCGTAACGCGGTGGATAACGCCAGCCGTGAAGTCGAGTCACGCTTTGATTTTCGTGGCGTTGAAGCCACTTTTGAGCTGAATGAGTCAAATAAGACGATTAAGGTGCTGAGCGAGTCTGATTTTCAGGTTAATCAGCTGCTGGATATTTTGCGTGCCAAGCTGCTGAAACGCGGTATTGAAGGCACCTCGCTGGACGTACCAGAAACTTTCGTGCACAGTGGTAAAACCTGGTTTGTTGAAGCTAAGCTGAAGCAGGGCATTGAAAGCGCGGTGCAAAAGAAAATCGTTAAGCTGATCAAAGACAGCAAGCTGAAGGTGCAGGCGCAGATTCAGGGCGAAGAAATTCGTGTGACCGGTAAGGCGCGTGACGATCTGCAATCCGTCATGGCGCTGGTTCGCGGTGGCGATCTCGGCCAGCCATTCCAGTTTAAAAACTTCCGCGATTAAGTCGTAATGCCTGATCCGGCCTACAGGTCGCACACGCTATTTGTAGGCCGGACGAGACGTTAGTTACCATCCGGTAATCATCACGTCTGGCTGATGGCCTGCTCAACCTCAAATCGATTGGTGACTTTGCTGTCGATTTTCACGTAGGCCGAATGCTCTTTCACCACAATTAACACTTCGCTTATTCCTTCTTTTGCCAGCAGGCGCTGCTTTAACGTGTCATCTGCGGCAATTTCTGGTGGAATTTCCACACGCAGGCTGCTGACATATGGCGGCTCTTTCATTGTGCTTGCCACAATCAACCAAACTGCCGCCAGCAGCGCACCGGCCAGAAATACGGCCTGACCATCAAACATTTCAACCACCCAACCGCCGAGCGAACCGCCAATCGCCACGCCAAGAAACTGGCTGGTGGAGTAAACACCCATTGCCGTGCCTTTGTAACCCGCAGGCGATTCTTTGCTGATAAGCGAGGGGAGGAGAGCTTCCATCAGGTTGAAGGCGAGGAAGAAAATCTGCACGCCCGCAATCAGACCCCAGAAACGAATGTTAGCGCTCCACAATACAATCTCTGCAATAAGGATTAGTAACACGCAGGCGAGGAACACGCGTTTCATCTTGCGCTTCACTTCGGCGTAAATGATGAACGGCACCACGGAAACAAAGGATAGCAGCATCGTCACCAGATAAATTTTCCAGTGTTCTGCGGCGGGGAAACCGGCTTTCGCCAGTTGTCCTGGTAACGCGACGAAAGTGGACATCAGCAAAATGTGCAGGCACATAATGCCGAAATTGAGCTTCAGCAGTTTGGGCTCCGCCAGCACTTTGCTGAAGCTATCTTTTACCATGCCCGATTCACGGTTTAGTACGTGGCTGGTGCTATTGGGAACGACCCAAATGGTCAGCACGATACCCGTGGTAGCAAGGGCGGCAATCATCCAGAACAGCGCGTGGAGCCCCAGCGCATGGGTAACGATTGGCCCCAGCACCATCGCAATGGCAAAGGTGATACCAAAGCTGACGCCGATAAACGCCATCGCTTTGGTGCGGTTTTGCTCGCGGGTTAAGTCGGAAAGCAGCGCCATCACGGCCGCGGCAATTGCTCCGGAACCTTGCAATGCGCGACCAAGAATAATGCCCCAGATTGAATCGGAGAGGGCAGCAATCACGCTGCCGAGAACGAATACCGCCAGTCCGCCGACAATAAGCGGCTTACGACCAATGCGGTCAGAGAGCAGACCAAAGGGGATCTGGAAGACGGCTTGCGCCAGGCCGTAAATGCCGATGGCAAGGCCAATCAACGCTTCGCTGGCGCCCTGTAGCGCCATACCGTACGTGGTCAGAACCGGTAGAACCATAAACATGCCAAGCATGCGCAACGAGAATACGGTCCCTAAACCCCAGGTGGCGCGCAACTCACCGGGCGTCATTTTGTAATCGTTCATTCCCACCTCTGTATTAATTTCGCGCCTAGTGTAAAGCGCTAAGCAGGCTGGGTAAATATGCGCTTTATTAACAAATGTTGGGGTTGTGAGGGGAGTCGGCTGGAAACGAAAATGCCGGATGACGATACTCACGTATCTTATCCGGCCTACAAGCAATGTGCTTTTTTGTAGGCCGGATAAGGCGTCAGCCGCCATCCGGCATAGAAGATGTGACGATTAACTTACCAGACGTAAGTCAGCAGGTTCTGCGAGTTTGGCACCATAAAGTCGACGGACATCATCACGGAAAGCGCGGTAATGGCGATGATGGAGAAACCGAACAGCTTGCGCGCCCAGACTTTGTCATCTTCCACTTTATAACCGCGCAGCGCCATGCCCAACCACCAGACGCTCACCGCCGCAGCAACAATCAGGTATTTATAACCTGCATAGCCGCCCAGGGTTAGCATCAGCGTGGCGATAGCAAATGCGATGATATACAGCGTGATATGGTTTTTCGCGACGGAAATACCTTTCACCACCGGCAGTACCGGGATGTTGGCAGCCTGATAATCCTTAAAGCGGAAAATCGCAATCGCGTAAGAGTGCGGCATCTGCCACAGGCTGAAAATAGCCAGCAGAATCAGCGCACCGCTATCGAACTCACCGGTTACGGCGCAGTAGCCAATCACCGGCGGCGCAGCGCCGGAGAGTGAGCCAATCAGCGTGCCATAAACGGAATGGCGCTTCATGTACAGGCTATAGACGCCCACATAGACCACGAAGCCCATTACCCCCAGCCAGCAGGCCAGAGGGTTCGCGCCAAACCACAGCAGCATAAAGCCAGCAATACCCAGCAGGGTGGCGTATACCAGTGAGACCGCAGGGGAAATCAGACCTTTAACCAGCACGCGGTTTTTGGTCCTCTCCATCTTCCTGTCGATATCCCTGTCGATGTAGTTGTTAAATACACAACCCGACGCCACAACCAGTGACACCCCAACCAGCGTGTAGATAAACAGGGGATAATCAATGCTGCCTTTCGAGGCCAGCAGGAACCCCCCAATCACCGAGATCAGGTTGCCAAAGATGATGCCTGGTTTCGTTACTTGCAGGTATTGCTTAAACATCATAATCGCCGCTCTTAGTGCATCATCATGTTGTAGTTAAGGTTCCACATAATCCAGATGGAGCCCACAACCAGGATGGCGATGATTAGCACAGTAAAGACAAAGGCCGTCATGTTCCAACCTTCATCAGATTTGCTATTCATGTGCAGGAAGCACACCAGGTGCACCAGAATCTGTACCACTGCCATTGCCAGAATAGTTCCCAGAATGACGGCCGGAGAGGCAGAACCTGTCATCACCATCCAGAACGGAATGACCGTCAGGATGATCGACAGGATAAAACCTGTCATGTAGGTTTTTACGCTGCCATGGGATGCGCCGCCGCTCTCGTTAGCATGACTCATTACATCGCCCCCATCAGATAAACAACAGTGAACACACAGATCCATACCACATCCAGGAAGTGCCAGAACAGGCTCAGGCACATGATGCGGGTACGGTTAGTACTGGTCAGGCCGCGACGAGCGACTTGCACCATCAGAACCGCCATCCAGATAAGACCGGAGGTGACGTGCAGACCGTGCGTGCCGACCAGCGCGAAGAACGCAGACAGGAAACCGCTACGATCCGGGCCCATGCCGTTAACAATCAGGTGATGGAATTCATAGAGTTCCATCCCGATGAATCCGGCACCGAACAAGAAGGTCAACGCCAGCCAGGAGATAACCTGGCTCTTGTTGTTCTTGTACATGGCAATCGCTGCCATGCCGTAAGTAATGGAGCTGAATAACAGCAGGAATGTTTCAACCAGAACGAACGGCAGTTCAAAAATGTCTTTACCTGTTGGGCCACCTGCGGTGCCGTTCACCAGAACGGCATAGGTTGCAAACAGAATAGAGAACAGAATGCAGTCGCTCATCAGGTAGACCCAGAATCCGAAGATCTTGGTCTGGCCTGCATCGTGGTGCCCGTGTTCGTGCGCGTGGGCAGTCGCGTGCGTTAAAGTATCAGTTGCCATTTTTCAGCCCTGCCTTAGTAATCTCATCGAAATGCTGGTTTTCCAGTTTTTCGACTTCCGGGACCGGCACGTAGTAATCCACGTCTTCATCAAAGCTTTTCACAATCCAGCTGATGATCATGCCTGCGAAGCTTGCAATCGCCAGCCACCAGATATGCCAGATCATGGCGAAACCAAACAGTGTTGCGAAGGCGGTAATGACGATACCGGCACCGCTGTTCTTCGGCATATGAATTTCTTCATAGTGCGCAGGCTGCTTGTACGCTTCACCTTTTTCTTTCATTTCCCAGAAGGCATCACGCTCGTGAACGTGCGGCACAACGGCAAAGTTATAGAACGGAGGCGGGGAAGATGTTGCCCACTCCAGCGTACGACCACCCCATGGGTCACCGGTCAGGTCACGGTTCTGCTCGCGGTCGCGAATAGAAACGTAGATCTGAATCAGCTGGCACAGGATACCCAATGCAATCAGCGCGGCACCGCAGGCGGCAACGACCAGCATCGGATGGAACTGCGGGTCAATCTGCTGGCTGAGGCGACGGGTCATACCCATGAAGCCCAGCACGTACAGCGGCATAAATGCCACGAAGAAGCCGATGATCCAGAACCAGAATGCGCGTTTACCCCAGGTTTCGTTCAGCGTGAAGCCAAACGCTTTTGGCCACCAGTAGGTCATACCTGCGAAGCAGCCAAATACGACGCCGCCGATGATAACGTTATGGAAGTGCGCAATCAGGAACAGACTGTTGTGCAGTACGAAGTCTGCACCCGGAACCGCCAGCAGTACGCCGGTCATGCCGCCGACTGAGAAGGTCACGATAAAGCCAATCGTCCACAGCATCGCTGAGTGGAATACGATACGGCCCTGATACATGGTGAACAGCCAGTTGAAGATCTTCACCCCGGTCGGGATGGCGATAATCATGGTGGTAATACCGAAGAAGGCGTTTACGTTAGCGCCTGCACCCATGGTGAAGAAGTGGTGCAGCCAAACAACGAACGACAGAACGGTGATACACACGGTTGCCCACACCAGCGAGGTGTAACCAAACAGACGTTTACGTGAGAAGGTTGCTGCGATTTCGGAGAACACCCCGAAGACCGGCAGAACCAGGATATACACTTCCGGATGGCCCCAGGCCCAAATCAGGTTGATGTACATCATCATGTTGCCGCCCATATCGTTGGTAAAGAAATGGGTACCCAGATAGCGATCCAGGGTCAGCAACGCGACGGTAACCGTCAGGATTGGGAAAGAAGCGATAATCAGGATGTTCGCGCACAGAGACGCCCAGCTGAATACCGGCATCTTGAACATGGTCATTCCTGGTGCACGCATCTTAATGATGGTCACAAAGAAGTTGATACCGGTCAGGGTTGTACCAATACCGGACAACTGGACTGCCCATATCCAATAATCGACCCCGACGCTTGGACTGTACTCTATTCCCGAGAGCGGCGGATACGCCAGCCAACCGGTCTGCGCGAATTCACCCACGCCCAGAGACAGGTTAACCAGGATTACGCCGACAACGGTGAACCAGAAGCTCAGGTTGTTCAGGAACGGGAATGCAACGTCACGTGCACCGATCTGCAGTGGAACCACCAGGTTCATCAGACCGATAACAAATGGCATTGCCACGAAGAAGATCATAATCACGCCGTGAGCCGTGAAGATCTGATCGTAGTGGTGAGGTGGCAAGAAGCCCGCTTCACCTGCAGAAGCCAGCGCTTGCTGACTACGCATCATGATGGCGTCGGCAAAGCCACGAATCAACATGACGATTGCAACAATGACATACATGATGCCAAGGCGTTTGTGGTCAACCGAAGTCAGCCACTCTTTCCACAGGTAGGTCCACTTACCGAAGTAAGTGATTAGGCCCAGTAAGGCCGCACCACCGATGATAATGGCAGCGATCGTAACCATGACAATGGGTTCATGGAACGGCACTGCATCCAGCGTCAATTTTCCGAACATCGTATTCTTCCTCGGCCCCTTAGTGAGCGGATTCCGCGTGGCTCATGTCCATGCCTTCCATGCCTTCGTGTGCGTTGTGCTCACCTTCGGGTTGGGTCATGTCCATGCTCTTACCGTGAGCCATAAATTTGTTAATAACATCTTTAAACAAATCGGGTTTCACGTTGGAGAAGTATTCCACCTGGTTGTATTCGCTTGGCACAGCCACTTTCTCGAACGCAGCCATGTCGCTCATGGTGTTCGTGGACTGTTTAGCTTTAGCAACCCATTGGTCGAATTCGGCGCGGTCCTTTGTTGCGATAGCCTTGAACTTCATACCGGAGAAGCCTGGTCCGCTATAGCTTGCGGAGATACCATCATAAGTACCGACTTCGTTGGCGATCAGATGCAGTCGAGTCTGCATGCCGGCCATGGCATAAATCTGGCTACCCAGACGCGGGATAAAGAAGGAGTTCATCACGGAGTTGGATGTCACTTTGAACTCAACCGGAGTATTCGCCGGGAAGGCGATTTCATTCACGGTAGCGATACCCTGTTCCGGATAGATGAAGAACCATTTCCAGTCCATGGAAACCACTTCGATGGTAATGGGCTTCTCGTCATGCGCCAGCGGTTTGCTTGGCTCAAGAGCGTGAGTGGTTTTCCAGGTCAGAACGGCAAGGAAAATGATGATTAAGATCGGCACCGTCCAGACCACAGCTTCCACTTTATTGGAGTGTGACCAGTTCGGGCTGTACTTCGCATCTTTATTGCTTGCACGATACTTCCAGGCAAAACCAACAGCCATCAAGATGGCAGGAATAACGACAATCAACATCAGGCCAAATGCCGTCAGTATCAGTGAACGTTGTTCCAGTCCAATCTGTCCTTTAGGGTCAAGCAGCGCAGAATTACAGCCACTGAGTAACGCAGTGCCTGCAATTAATGACAACCATCCCAAACTTTTATTGTATTTCCTGAGTCTCATTTAACGACCTCAATTCCACGGGACCGGGTGGCGTTTAAAGTGTGAGGGCATTTTACGGGAAGGTTACATTACTGTAAACATCCTTGGATCTGTGTTACTGGGTTCTGCCGTGCATGTCACATATGTTGCAATATATGTCGCTTTGACTTTAAGAACCTGTTGCAACATCACGTTATAACGAAAGCAGGCAGGTAGGGGACAGGCTGAGGGCAATTGGTATAACCAATACGAAAATAAAACAATTGCTTAACAATTGATTATCAATAAAAAGACAATTTGGGAACAAAAAATAAATCTGTAGTGGCTGAATCGAGTAAGGAAAATAAAATATATAAAAGGCGTCAATAATTTCCAAATTCTTTGGCGCACAAAATAACAAATATTATTTTTATCAATTGTTGTTTATTTAGCCGTTATAATTACGCAAGGTGATTACAACGGCTTATTAATACGGTTTTTTATGCCAGACGGTTTTTGCGCAGAGCCAGATAATCCAGCAATCCGCCAAAAATCACCCCGCAGACCGCGACCGCCACCGAGACTTCAAGCAGTTCCGGCAGGAAGGAGAAGTTGGTGTAATCCAGCGCATTCATGGTTAACAGCAGCAGCCAAGCCAGCAGCAGGCAGCAGCCTACTACCAACGTCATTAATGCCAGACTGTACGCTCCACGAAATTCCGTACGCGGAATAAAGCTTTCATTTTGCCAGCTATGTTCCAGGGTCTGGCGACATACCAGCAGCAGTATGAGGCCGGGGATCGCGGCAAACACGGAGAACAGATAAAACGTCGGCCAGCCGTGTGCTTCGACAAACCAACCCGCCACCGGGCCAACATAAACGCGACCAACGGCTGAAAGCGCGGAGAGCAGGGCGAACTGGGTCGCTGAGAAGGACTTATTGCACAGCGTCATTAATAAAGCGACAAACGCCGCCGTGCCCATTCCGCCACACAGGTTTTCAAAGAAGACGGCGGCCGCCATACTGAACATGTGTTTGTCAGTGATGGACAATAGCCAGTAGCCTGCATTTGACGCCCCTTGCAGAATGCCAAATATCAGCAATGCGCGGAACAGCGAAAGGCGCTGCATCAGGATCCCGCCGTACAATGCACCAACGATGGTTGCCAGAAGCCCGAGCGTTTTATTCACCACACCAACCTCACCCGCATCAAATCCAACGCCGCGGATCAAAAAGGTGGTGGTCAGGCTCATGGCGAAGGCATCCCCGAGCTTATACAGCACAATAAGCAGCAGGATAAGCCAGGCGTTGTTACGACCAAAGAAGTCGCGCAGCGGAGCCGCAACCGCCTGTTCCAGCGTTTTAGGTACCGGAATGGTGTCAGTCGGTTCGGGTGCTAACAGGGTGGCGATGATACAAGGAATCAACAGCGCTGCCATCAGCCAGTACATCCCTTGCCAGCCCAGCCAGCGATCGGCCATCCACAGGGCCAGTCCGCCTGAAACCAGCATCCCTAATCGATAGCCCAGCACGCTGATAGCCGCGCCGGTGCCGCGCTCTTCTGCGGGCAACACGTCGGTTTTCCAGGCATCAAAGACGATATCCTGCGAGGCCGAGCAAAAAGCGATCACCACTGCGAGTGCGGCCATCCAGCGTAACTGTGTGCCAGGCTCCAGAAAGCCCATCGCGGCGATAGAAATTAACAACAGCACCTGGGTCGCCAGCAGCCAGCCGCGACGTCGACCTAAAAACGGTGGCGTGTAACGGTCCATCAACGGGGACCAGAGAAACTTAAATACGTAGGCCTGACCTACCAGGGAAAAGAAACCGATGGTTTTAAGATCGATATTCTCGACCGTCATCCACGCCTGAAGCGTACCGGAGGTGAGTGCGAGCGGTAAACCGGAGGCGAACCCCAGAATAAGCAGGATAGCTGAGCGTGGTTGCTGAAAAATACGTAAGTAATGACTGGACATGGGCTTCTATAGGCCCGACGAACGCCGGGCCATATGGGCAGAAATTAACGAGCGTTCTGCTTGATGAAATCGTGAACGCTGGTGTCCTGAGACATATCAGCGATGGTGTCGGTCAGCACGCTGTTAACGGCGTCAGCGATATTTTTGTTAGAGGCCTGCAGTGCGCCTTCAACAGAATAGCTTGCGCGGTAGTTTTTGGTCATTTTGTTGCCGTTAGCAGCGGTCGCAATGATGGCGATATCTGCTTTGGTGGCAATGTTATAGCGCACGCTACCCTGAGACACGTCAGCGTACAGCTGGCTAACAATGATTTGCAGGTTTACAGCGCCGTTTGGTCCAATCATATAACCGCGTGCGGTCATCTGTTTTTCCAGTACTTCTTGCAGCAGGAAGCGCAGATCGCGGGACGCAGTCAGCGTAACCAGCTGGTTGTCGCGGGTGACTTTTGCCAGCGCTTGATCCTGACGCTGGTCGGCACCGTTGATGCTAACGGTCACGCCCATCAGGCTTGGGTCCTGCTGTGGCAGGGTAATTTTCGGGGAGACTTCAATAGTGGTCGGCGGCGTTGCGCATCCAGCTAACATGAACATCGCGACTAACGGGAAGAGGATTTTTTTAAACATGCCAGGGCTCTCAGCGAATCTAAATTGTATGGTTGGAGAAAATTCCCGCCATCATAACATCGCCAACGATGAGGGGAAGTGGGTAACGCATGTAAATTCATTGTGTTGTCCGTTTTATGGCTTTGTGGAGACCATAAACGGACTTTTTGCAATAAATCGAAGTGAGGATTCAGTGAACTTCATCCGTTTGGCTGAGAAAATCAGACAAGCGCTAATTTTTTGTTGCTAAGGTGTAATGAAAACGGTAAAAGCGGCTAGTATTTAAAGGGATGGGTGACATCTCAGCGTTGTCGGAGGAAAATTTCATGATGATTCGTGAGCAAATAGAAGAAAAATTAAGGGCAGCGTTCGAACCCGTGTTCCTCGAAGTTGTGGATGAAAGCTATCGTCACAATGTCCCGGCTGGTTCTGAAAGCCACTTTAAGGTTGTGCTGGTTAGCGATCGCTTTACAGGTGAACGTTTTCTTAATCGTCATCGGATGATTTACAGCACGTTAACGGCGGAGCTTTCCACAACCGTTCATGCTCTTGCCCTGCATACCTACACCATTAAGGAGTGGGAAGCGTTGCAGGATACGATTTTTGCATCGCCTCCGTGTCGTGGGGCGGGAAGCATCGCGTAAAACGGATTTGCAACAACCGACGCTTTTCCAGTATGTTGCTACAGATTATGTGAAAACGGCCTGCGGGCCGTTTTGTTTTGTCTGAATTCTGGGGCAGTCGTACAGTATTCAGACAAAAATTAGCCGGGAATTGTGAAAAAAGCCGCAGCAACGCGCGATAACCGTTCTCGACTCATAAAAGTGATGCCGCTATAATGCGCGTCTTATTTTTCGGAATGTCTTCGGGATGATTCTGACGACAGGGAATGTGATTGCTTATGAGAACATCCCAGTTCCGCGAAGCCAACAACCTGTGCTTGCGGAGAAGAGTTGACCGAGCACTGTGATTTTTTGAGGTAACAAGATGCAAGTTTCAGTTGAAACCACTCAAGGCCTTGGCCGCCGTGTAACGATTACTATCGCTGCTGACAGCATCGAGACCGCTGTGAAAAGCGAGCTGGTCAACGTAGCGAAGAAAGTGCGTATTGACGGTTTCCGCAAAGGAAAAGTACCGATGAATGTTGTTGCTCAGCGTTATGGCGCATCTGTTCGCCAGGACGTTCTGGGCGACCTGATGAGCCGCAACTTCGTTGACGCGATCATCAAAGAAAAAATCAATCCGGCTGGCGCACCGAACTACGTTCCGGGCGAATACAAACTGGGTGAAGATTTTACTTACGCGGTAGAGTTCGAAGTTTACCCGGAAGTTGAGCTGACTGGTCTGGAAGCAATCGAAGTTGAAAAACCGGTTGTTGAAGTCACCGACGCTGACGTTGACGTGATGCTGGATACCCTGCGTAAGCAGCAGGCTACCTGGAAAGACAAAGACGGCGCTGCTGATGCAGAAGACCGTGTAACCATCGACTTCACCGGTTCTGTAGACGGCGAAGAGTTCGAAGGCGGCAAAGCGTCTGACTTCGTACTGGCGATGGGCCAGGGTCGTATGATCCCAGGCTTTGAAGAAGGCGTTAAAGGCCACAAAGCTGGCGAAGAGTTCACTATCGACGTGACTTTCCCGGAAGAGTACCACGCTGAAAACCTGAAAGGTAAAGCCGCTAAGTTCGTTATCAACCTGAAGAAAGTTGAAGAACGCGAACTGCCGGAACTGACTGAAGAATTCATCAAACGTTTCGGCGTTGAAGATGGTTCCGTAGCAGGTCTGCGCGCTGAAGTACGCAAAAACATGGAACGCGAGCTGAAAGGCGCTGTGCGTAACCGCGTTAAGTCTCAGGCGATCGAAGGTCTGGTAAAAGCTAACGACATCGACGTTCCGGCTGCGCTGATCGACAGCGAAATCGACGTTCTGCGTCGTCAGGCTGCACAGCGTTTCGGCGGCAACGAGAAACAAGCTCTGGAACTGCCGCGTGAACTGTTCGAAGAACAGGCTAAGCGTCGCGTAGTTGTTGGTCTGCTGCTGGGCGAAGTGATTCGCACCAACGAACTGAAAGCTGACGAAGATCGCGTTAAAGGCCTGATCGAAGAGATGGCTTCTGCTTACGAAGATCCGAAAGAAGTGGTTGAGTTCTACAGCAAAAATAAAGAGCTGATGGACAACATGCGTAACGTCGCTCTGGAAGAGCAGGCTGTTGAAGCCGTTCTGGCGAAAGCGAAAGTGACTGAAAAAGCCACTTCCTTCAACGAGCTGATGAACCAGCAGGCGTAATTCGTCGCTTTTTTAGCACGAATTTCGTACGCAAGCCCGTCACCTTTTGGTGGCGGGTTTTTTTTTGTCACGCATTTTGCATGGGAAGAGTGCGAAAACAGCGTTTCAGTGTTAGCGTTACAACAAAAGATTGTTATGCTTGAATTATGGCGATGTCGTACCCATTACTGAGGGACTAGCTGATAATCCGTCCATAAGGTTACAATCAGCACAGCAGGTTTTTTCAAATTTTATCCAGGAGACGGAAATGTCATACAGCGGCGAACGAGATAACTTTGCACCCCATATGGCGCTGGTGCCGATGGTCATTGAACAGACCTCACGTGGTGAGCGCTCTTTTGATATCTATTCTCGTCTACTTAAGGAACGCGTCATTTTTCTGACCGGCCAGGTCGAAGACCATATGGCTAACCTGATCGTGGCGCAGATGCTGTTCCTGGAAGCAGAAAACCCAGAAAAAGATATCTACCTGTACATCAACTCCCCTGGTGGAGTGATCACTGCCGGGATGTCTATCTATGACACCATGCAGTTTATTAAGCCGGACGTCAGCACCATTTGTATGGGCCAGGCGGCCTCAATGGGGGCGTTCCTGCTGACCGCCGGGGCGAAAGGCAAACGTTTTTGCCTGCCTAACTCTCGCGTCATGATCCACCAGCCTCTGGGCGGTTACCAGGGCCAGGCAACGGATATTGAAATTCATGCCCGTGAAATCCTGAAGGTAAAAGGGCGCATGAACGAACTTATGGCGCATCATACGGGTCAATCTCTTGAGCAGATTGAACGTGATACCGAGCGCGATCGCTTCCTCTCCGCTTCTGAAGCGGTAGAGTACGGTCTGGTCGACTCGATTTTGACCCATCGTAATTAATGCCCAGTGCGCAGGTGTGCCGCTATAATTACCTGGAGCGGCACAACGCTGACTAGCGTCTTGCGCCTGAGAATGGCATTTGCGTCGTCGTGTGCGGCACAAAGAACAAAGAAGAGGTTTTGACCCATGACAGATAAACGCAAAGATGGCTCGGGCAAATTGTTGTACTGCTCTTTTTGCGGCAAAAGCCAGCATGAAGTGCGTAAGCTGATTGCCGGTCCATCCGTGTATATCTGCGACGAATGTGTTGATTTATGCAACGACATCATTCGCGAAGAGATTAAGGAAGTAGCACCGCACCGTGAACGCAGTGCGCTGCCGACGCCACATGAAATTCGCAACCACCTGGACGATTACGTTATCGGTCAGGAGCAGGCGAAGAAAGTGCTGGCGGTCGCGGTATACAACCATTACAAACGTCTGCGCAACGGCGACACCAGCAATGGGGTTGAGTTGGGCAAAAGTAACATCCTGCTGATTGGCCCGACGGGTTCCGGTAAAACGCTGCTGGCTGAAACGCTGGCGCGCCTGCTGGATGTGCCGTTCACTATGGCTGATGCCACTACGCTGACCGAAGCCGGTTATGTGGGTGAAGATGTTGAAAATATTATTCAGAAACTGTTGCAGAAGTGCGATTACGACGTGCAGAAAGCACAGCGTGGGATCGTCTATATCGATGAAATCGACAAGATTTCTCGTAAGTCTGATAACCCGTCCATTACCCGTGACGTTTCTGGCGAAGGCGTACAGCAGGCGCTGTTGAAACTGATCGAAGGTACGGTTGCTGCCGTTCCGCCGCAGGGTGGTCGTAAACATCCTCAGCAGGAATTCCTGCAGGTTGATACCTCCAAGATCCTGTTTATCTGCGGTGGTGCCTTTGCCGGTCTGGATAAAGTGATTGCTAACCGTGTTGAAACTGGCTCCGGCATTGGTTTTGGCGCAACGGTAAAAGCACAGTCTGATAAAGCCAGCGAAGGTGAACTGCTGTCGCAGGTCGAACCGGAAGATCTGATCAAATTTGGTCTGATCCCTGAGTTCATCGGTCGTCTGCCGGTTGTGGCAACCCTGAGCGAACTGAGTGAAGAAGCGCTGATTCAGATCCTCAAAGAGCCGAAAAATGCCCTGACCAAGCAGTACCAGGCGTTGTTCAATCTTGAAGGTGTTGATCTGGAGTTCCGTGAGGAAGCGCTGGATGCGATCGCCAAGAAAGCGATGGCGCGTAAAACCGGTGCCCGTGGTCTGCGTTCTATCGTCGAAGCCGCGCTGCTCGACACCATGTACGATCTGCCTTCTATGGAAGACGTCGAAAAAGTGGTGATCGACGAGTCGGTGATTGGCGGCCAGAGCAAGCCATTGCTGATTTACGGTAAGCCGGAAGCACAGCAGGCATCTGGCGAATAATTCATCAATTCATACAGACATTTAATTAAAAAGGGGGGATTTTATCTCCCCTTTTATTTTTCCGTAAACATGGCGTTGAATGTGTGGGAAACATCCCCATATACTGACATACATGTTAAAGGTGGTGTGAAGCACAGTCGTACCACCTGATTACCTGGCGGAAACTAAACTAAGAGAGAGCTCTATGAATCCTGAGCGTTCTGAACGCATTGAAATCCCCGTATTGCCGTTGCGCGATGTGGTGGTTTATCCGCACATGGTCATACCCTTATTTGTAGGGCGGGAAAAATCTATCCGTTGTCTGGAAGCGGCTATGGACCATGATAAAAAAATCATGCTGGTCGCACAGAAAGAAGCGTCAACGGATGAGCCGGGTGTAAACGATCTTTTCACCGTCGGGACCGTGGCCTCTATTTTGCAGATGCTGAAACTGCCTGACGGCACCGTAAAAGTGCTGGTCGAGGGGTTACAGCGCGCGCGTATTTCAGCGTTGTCTGACAACGGCGAGCATTTCTCTGCGAAAGCAGAGTACCTTGACTCGCCTGCTATTGATGAGCGCGAACAGGAAGTGCTGGTGCGTACTGCTATCAGCCAGTTCGAAGGCTACATCAAGCTGAACAAGAAAATCCCACCAGAAGTGCTGACGTCGCTGAACAGCATCGACGATCCTGCACGTCTGGCGGACACCATCGCAGCGCACATGCCGCTGAAGCTGGCTGACAAACAGTCCGTGCTGGAGATGTCCGACGTTAACGAACGTCTGGAATATCTGATGGCGATGATGGAGTCTGAAATCGATCTGCTGCAGGTTGAGAAACGCATTCGCAACCGCGTGAAAAAGCAGATGGAAAAATCCCAGCGTGAGTACTATCTGAACGAGCAGATGAAAGCTATTCAGAAAGAGCTCGGCGAGATGGACGATGCGCCGGACGAAAACGAAGCGCTGAAGCGTAAGATCGACGCGGCGAAAATGCCGAAAGAGGCAAAAGAGAAAGCGGAAGCGGAACTGCAGAAGCTGAAAATGATGTCTCCGATGTCGGCGGAAGCGACCGTAGTGCGTGGCTACATCGACTGGATGGTTCAGGTACCGTGGAATGCGCGTAGCAAGGTCAAAAAAGACCTGCGTCAGGCGCAGGAAATCCTCGATACCGACCATTACGGTCTGGAACGCGTCAAAGATCGTATCCTTGAGTATCTCGCGGTCCAAAGCCGTGTGAATAAAATCAAGGGGCCGATCCTGTGTCTGGTTGGGCCGCCGGGGGTAGGTAAAACTTCTCTGGGGCAGTCCATCGCCAAGGCGACCGGGCGTAAATACATCCGTATGGCGCTGGGCGGCGTGCGTGATGAGGCTGAAATTCGCGGTCACCGCCGGACCTATATCGGTTCTATGCCGGGTAAACTGATCCAGAAAATGGCTAAAGTGGGTGTTAAAAACCCGCTGTTCCTGCTTGATGAGATCGACAAAATGTCTTCCGACATGCGTGGCGATCCGGCTTCCGCACTGCTTGAGGTACTGGATCCAGAGCAGAACGTGGCGTTCAGCGATCACTACCTGGAAGTGGACTACGATCTCAGCGACGTGATGTTCGTTGCGACCTCTAACTCCATGAATATTCCGGCGCCGTTGCTGGATCGTATGGAAGTGATCCGTCTGTCCGGTTATACCGAAGACGAGAAGCTGAATATTGCAAAACGTCACCTGTTGCCGAAACAGATTGAGCGTAACGCGCTGAAAAAAGGTGAGCTGACGGTCGACGATAGCGCCATTGTAGGCATTATTCGTTACTACACCCGTGAAGCGGGCGTGCGTAGTCTGGAGCGCGAAATCTCCAAACTGTGCCGTAAAGCGGTGAAACAGCTGTTGCTCGACAAGTCGCTGAAACATATCGAGATCAATGGCGATAATCTGCACGACTATCTGGGCGTACAGCGCTTTGATTATGGCCGCGCGGACAACGAAAACCGCGTTGGTCAGGTAACCGGCCTGGCGTGGACGGAAGTGGGCGGCGATCTGTTGACCATCGAAACCGCCTGCGTACCGGGTAAAGGTAAGCTGACCTACACCGGTTCTCTGGGTGAAGTCATGCAGGAATCTATTCAGGCTGCACTGACCGTGGTACGTGCGCGTGCGGAAAAACTGGGTATTAATCCGGACTTTTACGAAAAACGCGACATTCACGTTCACGTACCTGAAGGAGCGACGCCGAAAGATGGCCCAAGTGCGGGTATTGCCATGTGTACCGCGCTGGTTTCTTGTCTTACCGGTAACCCGGTTCGCGCCGACGTGGCGATGACCGGCGAGATCACCCTGCGTGGTCAGGTTCTGCCAATCGGTGGTTTGAAAGAAAAACTGCTGGCGGCACACCGTGGCGGTATTAAAACGGTCTTAATTCCTGATGAGAACAAACGTGACCTGGAAGAGATTCCGGATAACGTAATTGCCGATCTGGACATCCATCCGGTGAAACGCATTGAGGAAGTTCTGGCTCTTGCGTTGCAAAATGAACCCTCTGGAATGCAGGTTGTGACGGCAAAATAGTGACCTCGCGCAAAGAGCATTAATAAAAACAGGGCTGGCAGGCCATTTCGGGCTTGCCAGCCTTTTTTTGTATAGCTAATTTAGATGACGGATTAGGCTTGCCATCATTAACGGGTGTTGTAAGGGCATGGCAGGCCTGATATAACTGCTGCGCGGTCGCACTTTGAAGGATTCAGGTGCGATATAAATTATAAAGAGGAAGAGAAGAGTGAATAAATCTCAACTGATCGACAAAATTGCTGCAGGGGCTGATATCTCTAAAGCTGCGGCTGGACGTGCGTTAGATGCAATTATTGCTTCTGTTACCGAATCTCTGAAAGAAGGTGATGACGTAGCGCTGGTAGGTTTTGGTACTTTTGCCGTTAAAGAGCGTGCTGCCCGTACTGGTCGCAACCCGCAAACAGGTAAAGAGATCACCATTGCCGCGGCTAAAGTACCGGGCTTCCGTGCAGGTAAAGCACTGAAAGACGCGGTAAACTAAGTGATTTCCCCTTTGGGGATGTGACGAAGTACAAGGGCGCATCGACTGATGTGCCTTTTTTATTTGTAATTCCGGTACTTTCTACGTGTTGTGGGCTGACAATTACCCCTGTTTCTTGTCACAATAGGCCTTTGTGCGCAGCGTTCAGGAAACGCTATGCTGCGTGAAGCATATATACTCATAATCCTTGCCGCCGTTGTTGTGTCAACGCGCAGGCGGCTTTAGAGATAACGCGTATAGTCATCTACAGCGGAGTGTGGTTACACCATGATGGACAGCTTACGCACGGCTGCTAACAGTCTCGTGCTCAAGATTATTTTCGGTATCATTATCGTGTCGTTCATTTTGACCGGCGTGAGTGGTTACCTGATTGGCGGGGGCAATAACTTCGCCGCCAAAGTGAATGGCCAGGAGATCAGCCGCGGGCAGTTCGAGAATGCGTTCAACAGCGAACGTAACCGCATGCAGCAACAGCTGGGCGATCAATACTCCGAGCTGGCCGCGAACGAAGGTTACATGAAAACGCTGCGTCAGCAGGTGCTGAATCGTCTTGTTGACGAAGCGCTGCTGGATCAGTATTCCCGCGAGCTTAAGCTCAACATCAGCGACGATCAGATTAAACAGGCTATTTTTGCCACGCCTGCTTTCCAGGTCGACGGTAAATTTGATAACAACCGCTATAACGCAATTGTTAATCAGATGGGCATGACTGCAGACCAGTACGCTCAGGCATTACGTAATCAGCTTACTACCCAGCAGCTGATTAACGGTGTTGCCGGTACGGACTTTATGCTGAAAGGCGAAACGGACGAACTGGCGGCGCTGGTCGCACAGCAGCGGATCGTGCGCGAGGCGACGATTGACGTTAACGCACTGGCCGCGAAGCAGTCTGTTACCGAGCAGGAAGTTGCCAGCTACTACGAGCAGAATAAAAACAACTTTATGACGCCGGAACAGTTCCGCGTGAGCTATATCAAGCTGGATGCTGCTGCTATGCAGGAGACGGCCAGCGATGCTGATATTCAGTCTTACTATGACCAGCATCAGGATCAGTTCACTCAGCCGCAGCGTAACCGCTATAGCATCATTCAGACCAAAACTGAAGATGAAGCCAAAGCGGTACTGGACGAGCTGAATAAAGGCGGTGATTTTGCTGCGCTGGCGAAAGAAAAATCTGCCGATATCATCTCTGCCCGTAAAGGCGGCGATATGGGATGGCTGGAAGATTCAACCACCCCGGATGAGCTGAAAAATGCCGGTCTGAAAGAAAAAGGCCAACTGTCTGGCGTAATTAAGTCTTCCGTTGGTTTCCTCGTTGCGCGTCTTGACGACGTACAGCCTGCACAGGTTAAACCGCTGAGCGAAGCCCGTGACGACATTGCGGCAAAAGTGAAGCAGGAAAAAGCGCTGGATGCCTACTATGCGCTGCAACAGAAAGTCAGCGATGCGGCCAGCAACGATAACGAATCTCTGGCGGGTGCAGAGCAGGCAGCAGGTATGAAAGCGGTTGAAACGGGCTGGTTTAGCCGTGACAGCCTGCCGGAAGAACTGAATTTCAAACCAGTCGCTGACATCATTTTCAATGGTGGTCTGGTTGGCGAGAACGGTACACCTGGCAGTAACTCCGATATCATCACCGTGGATGGCGATCGCGCGTTCGTGCTGCGTATTGCAGAGCACAAAGCTGAAGCCGTGAAGCCACTGGCTGAAGTGAAAGAGCAGGTAACTGCGCTCGTTAAGCACAATAAAGCAGAGCAGCAGGCGAAGCTTGATGCCGATAAACTGCTGGCGGATTTGAAAGCCGGTAAAGGTGATGAAGCGATGAAAGCTGCGGGTCTGAGCTTTGGCGAGGCAAAAACGCTGAGCCGTACGGGTCAGGATCCGTTGAGCCAGGCTGCCTTTGGCCTGAGCCTGCCGGCGAAAGACAAGCCGAGCTACGGCGTAGCGAACGACATGCAGGGTAACGTTGTTCTGTTGGCGCTGGACGAGGTGAAAGCCGGTTCTATGCCTGAAGCGCAGAAGAAAGCGATGGTTCAGGGGATCACTCAGAACAACGCGCAGATTGTCTTCGAAGCGCTGATGAGCAACCTGCGTAAAGCCGCAAAAATTAAAATCGGTGATGCGCTGGAACAGCAGCAATAACCGAGGCAGTTCGCAAAAAATTGCAAAAAGTTGTATCTACCAAAGGCCGCTTTCGCGGCCTTTTCCATTTCTGATATTTGCCATTTGTCTGCCGTTCTGCACCTCGCTATCGTGATTCCACTGTTAACAAACAAGGAGAAAACAGTATGAAACATGGAATCAAAGCCCTGCTTATCACTCTTTCATTGACCTGCGCTGGTATGGCCCAAACTGCATTGGCGGCTGAGCCTGTCGCCAAAAGCCAGGCGACTCAAACCAAAGCGGAAAACTCAGGGGCGGCACAAAGCAAAGCCACACTGCCCGCTAAAGCAAGCGACGATGAAGGCACCAGGGTAAGCATCAACAGCGCTTCTGCGGAGGATTTAGCGCGAGTCATGAATGGCGTAGGTCTGAAGAAAGCGCAGGCGATTGTGAGCTATCGTGAGGAGTACGGACCGTTTAAAACGGTGGAGGACTTAAAGCAGGTGCCGGGTATGGGCAGTTCGCTGGTGGAGCGTAATTTGGCATTTTTAACACTTTAATAACTTGCACAGCGCTGAAAATTTGCCAGACTAGAGAGGTCATACCAGTTATGACCTCACTACCCTGAATATATTCTTATAAAAACGTAAGGTTCCTGCGCTATGCAAACACAAATCAAAGTCCGTGGTTTTCATCTTGATGTCTATCAGCACGTCAACAACGCCCGCTATCTCGAGTTTTTGGAAGAAGCCCGCTGGGATGGTCTGGAAAACAGCGACAGCTTTCAATGGATGACTGCACATAACATCGCTTTTGTGGTCGTGAATATAAATATTAACTACCGTCGTCCAGCGGTGCTAAGCGACCTGCTGACCATCACTAGTCAGGTGCAACAGCTAAATGGCAAAAGCGGGGTGTTAAACCAGACTATTACCCTGGAACCGGAAGGGCAGGTAGTGGCCGACGCGTTGATTACCTTCGTCTGTATTGATTTGAAAACGCAAAAAGCGCTGCCGCTGGAAGGGGAGTTACGCGAAAAACTGGAGCAGATGGTGCAGTAGCTCAACGTTGCCTGATGGCGCTTCGCTTATCAGGCCTACGGGCGATATTGTGTACGATGAATGCTGTCGGTAGGCCGGATAAGGCGTTTACGCCGCCATCCGGCACTATTCACTCAATTATTTCAGGCCGGTTTTCTGCTTCATTGCCGCCATCACTCCCGGTTTATCCGCCAGATAATGGTTCAGGCCGTTGACACGCAGATTACACGCCGCACAGTGACCGCAACCGTCACCTTTGATGCCGTTATAGCAAGTTAGTGTTTCTTCGCGTACCAGGTCCAGCTTGCCCCAGTAATCAGCCAGCGCCCAGGTTTCGGCTTTATCGATCCACATCAGTGGGGTTTCAAAGCGAATATCTTTCGCCATCCCCAGGCTTACGGCATGGTTCAGGGCTTTGACGAACTTATCGCGACAGTCCGGGTATCCAGAGAAATCCGTTTCACAAACGCCGGTAATGACTGCCTCTGCCTGCACCTGGTACGCGTAAATCGCTGCCAGCGTTAAGAACAGAATATTGCGTCCTGGCACAAAGGTATTGGGAATGCCGTTCGCATCCGGTTCGTAATCGGGTACCGGAATATTATCGCGGGTCAGGCTGCTGACAGCCAGTTCACTGAGCAGCGTGACATCAAGCACTTTGTGCGCGCGTGCGCCAAGTTTTAAGGCCAGGTCACGTGCGACATCAATCTCAGCGCGATGGCGCTGACCATAATCAAAGGTCACGCAGTGCACTTCATCATACTGATGCAGCGCTTGCGCCAGACAAGTCGTGGAGTCCTGACCTCCACTGAATACAACAACGGCACGTTTCATGGCTTTTCCTGACAAAATAACGAAGCCCTTATGGTAACGCCTGGGCGTGTCGCCGACCAGCTTCTTCACGCTGAAGGAGGTGGCAACCAGGCTTCGGTAAATTCGAACCAGCCACGAGGATTCAGGCGTACGCCGTTCACCCCTGGTGGCGCGCTGATGCGATAGTGATAATTGAACAGTGGCGTCAGGGTAGCGTCATGCATTAGCGTGGCGAAAACTTGTTGTAAAGCCGCGTGGCGATCGTCCTCATCGGCCTGGATTTGTAGGGCATCCAGGGTCGTTTGCAAATGTGTGTATGCTGGCGCATTCAATACATGTGACCAGAGCTGATCGCAGCGCAACCACTGTTCGAGAGTATATTCAGGTGCTTCACCAATCAGCCTGTCGCCCATCATCAGGTCGGCCTGGGCTAGGGGATGATTGCCATCCCAGTTTTTAGCATTATGAAAAATAAGCGTTAATTCACAGCCGAGCAGAGCCAACGCATGGCAAAGCTGTTCAGCCATAGCGTGAAGTTCTACCGGCAGATGATAAGCCAGCGTCAGCTTTTCCGGTAATGCTACCTCGTCGAGTTCATCCCATTGCGGGATACTCCATCCGGGCAGCAGTGCATTGCTTGGCGTGATCAGATTTTCATCCACTTCAAGCGTTTGTAGCAGGGAAGAACGGTGGATAATATCGACCAGTCGACGAGCCTGCTGCGTATTCAGGCGCGCGCTTTTTCTTAGCGTGAGATAGCAAAAACCAAGGCTGATCCCGCTGCTTACCTGGCTTAGCATAGGTAACTCTTCGGGTTTACCAATCGCAATTTGCACCGGATGGCGGCAGCTGGTGCCCAAATCCTGGGAGAAGAGCTGCGGGGTTATCCAGTATTCAATGGCTTTTAGCAGCGGATGACTCAGATGGTAGTGATCGTGACTCTCGATACGCACCAGCTCAGGAGTAAACAGTGTCAACCGGAACGGGCCGGTACCCACAAACGGGTGCTCAGGATGCGCCAGGTGACTGCTGTAGCTCGCCAGACGGTGTGCCAGCCAGAAGTCGGGACGATGCAGAATAAAGGTCAGACACTGGGGATGCGTAACCTCAATGCGCTTTACGCTGATAAATAGCTTATTCAGCGCTGGTAACTCTAACAGCTTCAGCAACTGTTGATGTAGCTGCGTGCTGCTTACCGTATCGCCGTTATGCCAATGCAGGGTGGAACGAATATAGAAATCCCAGCGCAGGCCGTCAGCGGAGATATTCCAGTGGTGGGCTAAGTCTCCACAGGGACGTTGCGTAGTGCTGTCAAATCGGGTCAGGCCAGAGAAAACTTGTCCAGCAAGGTGTTGCTCCGCGCGACCGGGGAGAAATCCAGGGTGCAAAGGGTCAAGCTGGCGATAATAGGGGATACGCAGGGTTGGCGTGTCGTTTTGCCATTGGCCGCCCATAAACGGTTGTAGCAACGTTCTTAATTCTCCCGGTGCTAACTGAGCGAGTTCCAGCACGCTAAGCTGTTCTCCCTTTTGCAGCGCCTGTTCCATCATGGTGTTGCGTAGGGAATCCGGCGTCACCAAAAAGCGTAATTGCCCGCGTTTCCCACGCCCAGACTGGGCGTGCCACTCCAGCCAGCCAGCATCCTGCGCTTGCTTCAGAAGGGTACGCACGTGGCGCTCACTGCAAAAACAGCGTTCGGCCAGTTCCCCGACGGTCACCGACTGCGGTTCGCCGTTCGAAGGCTGCCACAGGCGTTGGTACTGGTTCAGGCGATTCAACAATCTCATATAAACCCGGAACAATTCATTTTATCTATTCACTATTACTTCCGTATATCTCAGGTGATACTGAATCACAAGTTAACCGCGTCACAGTGTGGAGAAAGAAATGGCTCGTCTGGCTGCATTTGATATGGATGGCACCCTTTTGATGCCGAATCACCATTTAGGTGACGAAACGCTTTCAACGCTGGCGCGCCTGCGTGAACGCGATATCACCCTGACATTTGCCACTGGCCGCCATGTGCTGGAAATGCGCCACATTTTGGGTTCTATTTCATTGGACGCCTTTTTGATCACCGGTAACGGCACGCGCATTCACTCTCTTGAGGGCGATGTGTTGCACCGTCAGGATCTGGATCCGAATGTTGCGGATATCGTGTTACATCAGAAATGGGATACCACCGCCAGCATGCATGTCTTTAATGACAACGGTTGGTTTACCGGACAAGAGATCCCCTCGCTGCTACAGGCGCATGTGTATAGCGGATTTCGCTACCAGATCGTCGATGTGAAACGTATTCCGGCTCATCAGGTAACGAAGATCTGTTTCTGCGGCGATCATGAGTCTCTGATCCAGTTGCGCATTCAACTGAATGAAGCGCTGGGAGAACAGGCGAATCTCTGTTTCTCCGCGGTTGATTGCCTTGAGGTACTACCGCTGGGCTGTAACAAAGGATCCGCGCTGGCGGTATTGAGTGACCACTTAGGATATTCAATGTCCGAGTGTATGGCGTTTGGCGATGCTATGAACGATCGCGAAATGTTAGGCAGCGTTGGGCGCGGCCTGATTATGGGTAACGCAATGCCGCAACTGATGGCTGAACTGCCTCATTTATCGGTGATTGGACATTGCCGTAATCAGGCGGTGTCACACTTTTTGACGCATTGGCTGGACAATCCGCATCTACCTTATTCCCCCGAATGAGAGATCCCTTCCAGCAAGCCAGACTTCGCGTCTGGCTTTTTTTTGTCTGCTTAGTGTGTATTCAGCAACTGGGCAAGTTCCGCTTTCCACGGCGTTAAATCACCGATGTGTGCGTCAACCCATTGCGGGTTGTAGTAGGTTTCCAGATAGCGTTCACCGCTGTCGCAGAGCAGCGTCACCAGTGAACCGGTTTCTCCGGCATTGCGCATGCGCGCGGCAAGTTGCAGCGTTCCCCACATGTTGGTGCCGGTTGAGGCGCCGACTTTACGACCCAACTGCGTTTCCAGCCAGTGCGCGGTAGCCACGCTGGCGGCATCCGGCACGCGCAGCATTTCATCGACCACATCAGGAATGAAAGAGGGTTCTACGCGCGGACGCCCGATACCTTCAATTTTGCTTCCTACCGGGCTGCGCAATGTCGCATCGCGATACTGCCAGAAGGGCAGAAAAACCGAATTCTCCGGATCCACTACCATCAGGCGAGTATCGTAGCCCTGACAGCGGATATAGCGGCCAATGGTTGCTGAGGTGCCGCCGGTGCCGGCGCTCATCACGATATGGCGGGGAACGGGATTGGGCTCGCACTGCATCTGACGAAAGATGCTGTCGGCAATATTATTATTGCCACGCCAGTCGGTGGCGCGCTCAGCATAAGTGAACTGGTCCATGTAATGACCGTTCAGTTCACGCGCCAATTGTTCAGAGGCCGCGTAGATTTCGCAGGCGCTTTGCACGAAATGACAGCGACCGCCGTAAAATTCAATCTGTTCAACTTTACGTTTCGCCGTACAGGAAGGCATGACGGCAATAAACGGCAGCCCTAACAGTCGAGCGAAATAAGCCTCAGATACCGCCGTTGAACCGGACGATGATTCAATGATGGTGGTGCCTTCTTTGATCCAGCCATTGCACAACCCGTACAGAAACAGTGAGCGCGCCAGACGATGCTTCAGGCTCCCGGTCGGATGCGTGCTTTCATCTTTTAAATAGATCTGAATGCCCGGAAACGCCGGTAGCGACAGACGAATGAGATGTGTATCTGCAGAACGCTGATAATCCGCGTTGATTTCATTGATGGCGTTTTTAACCCAGGAGCTATTCATCATTAATAGATATCCGTTTGTCATTTTGTGCCCAGAATAGCGAAAAGCACGGAAAAAATTGTTGCCATTTAGCCTTTAAAATAGAATGTAAGTAGAAAATTCTTCTCTGTGGAGTGGATATGCTAGACAAAATTGACCGTAAGCTGCTTGGCTTACTGCAACAGGACTGCACCCTTTCTTTGCAGGCGTTAGCAGATGCCGTTAATCTGACTACCACTCCCTGTTGGAAACGCCTCAAACGGCTCGAGGATGATGGTGTTCTGCTGGGCAGAGTCGCCTTGCTGGATCCGGAAAAACTGGGGCTGGGCTTAACCGCGTTTGTGCTGATCAAAACTCAGCATCACAGCAGCGAATGGTATTGCCGCTTTGTCACTGAAGTGACCGGAATGCCCGAGGTTCTGGGGTTCTGGCGTATGGCAGGGGAGTATGATTACCTGATGCGAGTGCAGGTCGCTGATATGAAAAGCTACGATGAATTTTATAAGCGCCTGGTGAACAGCGTACCGGGCCTGTCTGACGTCACCTCCAGCTTTGCCATGGAACAGATTAAATACACAACTGCTCTCCCTATTGAATAATTCTCCCGGCGCTTATTGCCGGAAATTTTGTCAGGACATAACGCGTGCGATTATTTGCTCAATTAAGCTGGTACTTCCGCCGGGAGTGGCGTCGCTACCTCGGGGCGGTGGCCCTGCTTATCATCATCGCTATCCTTCAGCTTATTCCGCCGAAAGTGGTGGGGATCATTGTGGATGGCGTAACGACACAACGCTTCACCACCGAGCGGCTGCTGATGTGGGTGGGAACCATTGCTCTGATCGCCGTGGTAGTTTATTTACTGCGCTATGTCTGGCGCGTGCTGCTGTTTGGCGCATCCTACCAACTGGCAGTTGAGCTGCGGGAAGATTATTACCGTCAGTTGAGTCGTCAGCATCCAGAGTTTTATCTGCGTCACCGCACGGGCGATCTGATGGCGCGTGCAACTAACGATGTTGACCGCGTGGTATTCGCCGCCGGGGAAGGCGTACTGACGCTGGTAGATTCGCTGGTCATGGGATGTGCGGTGCTGATCGTGATGTCAACGCAGATAAGCTGGCAACTTACGTTGATTGCGCTGCTGCCGATGCCGGTGATGGCGATAATGATCAAACGTTACGGTGATCGACTCCATAACCGCTTTAAGCTGGCGCAGGCGGCGTTTTCCAGCCTCAACGATCGTACTCAGGAAAGCCTGACCAGTATTCGTATGATCAAGGCCTTTGGTCTGGAGGATCGGCAGTCGGCATTATTTGCCGCTGATGCTGAAGATACAGGTAAGAAAAACCTGCGCGTGGCGCGCATTGACGCCCGCTTTGATCCCACGATTTATATCGCCATTGGGATGGCTAACCTGCTGGCGATTGCCGGGGGAAGCTGGATGGTGGTTCACGGTTCGCTGACGCTAGGCCAGCTCACCAGCTTTATGATGTATCTCGGTCTGATGATTTGGCCGATGCTGGCGCTGGCATGGATGTTTAATATCGTCGAGCGCGGCAGCGCCGCGTATAGCCGAATTCGCGCCATGCTGGCAGAAGCGCCGGTAGTGGATGACGGTACTGAACTGGTGCCGGAAGGACGCGGCGAGCTGGCGGTAGCGATTCGCGAATTTTGTTACCCGCAAACCACCCACCCGGCGCTGGAAAATGTGAATTTTCAGCTTAAACCAGGGCAGATGCTGGGCATCTGTGGTCCGACCGGCGCGGGGAAAAGTACGGTGCTGTCGCTGATCCAGCGTCATTTTGATATCACCCAAGGCGATGTACGCTTTCATGATATCCCACTAACGCGCTTACAGCTGGATAGCTGGCGCAGCCGGCTGGCGGTTGTCAGCCAGACGCCATTCCTGTTTTCCGATACCGTCGGCAATAACATCGCCTTAGGACGCCCGCAGGCCACCCAGGCAGAGATCGAGCATGTGGCGCGCCTTGCCAGCGTTCATGAGGATATTTTACGTCTTCCTCAGGGCTATGACACCGAAGTGGGCGAACGCGGGGTGATGCTGTCTGGTGGACAAAAACAGCGTATTTCTATCGCCCGGGCGCTACTGCTGAACGCTGAAATCCTGATTCTGGATGATGCGTTGTCGGCGGTAGATGGTCGTACCGAGCATCAGATCCTGCATAACCTGCGTCAGTGGGGCGAAGGCAGAACCGTGATTATCAGCGCCCACCGTTTATCGGCTCTGACGGAAGCCAACGAGATTATCGTGATGCAGCATGGGCATATTGCCCAGCGCGGTGAGCATGAATCTTTAGTGCAACAGCCCGGCTGGTATCGCGATATGTACCGCTATCAGCAACTGGAAGCGGCGCTGTCTGATGCGCCAGAAATAAACGAGGAGGCGGCTAATGCGTAGTTTTGGGCAACTATGGCCGACCCTGAAAAGATTGCTGGCGTATGGTTCACCATGGCGAAAACAGCTGGCGATTGCGGTAGTTATGCTGTGGGTGGCGGCTGCGGCGGAAGTCAGCGGTCCGCTGTTGATTAGCTATTTTATCGATAACATGGTGGCGAAGAACAATCTGCCGTTGGCGATGGTTGTCGGGCTGGTTGCGGCCTATGTCGGTCTGCAACTGCTGGCGGCAGGTCTGCATTACGCGCAGTCGTTGTTGTTTAACCAGGCGGCGGTTGGCGTCGTACAACAGTTACGCACTGACGTAATGGACGCTGCGCTGCGCCAGCCGCTCAGCGCCTTTGATACTCAGCCCGTCGGGCAGCTTATCTCCCGCGTGACCAATGACACCGAAGTTATTCGCGACCTGTACGTGACGGTGGTCGCGACGGTCCTGCGCAGCGCGGCCTTAATCGGCGCGATGCTGGTGGCGATGTTCAGCCTCGAGTGGCGTATGGCGCTGGTGGCGATGGCCATTTTCCCGGCGGTGATGGTGGTGATGGTGATTTATCAACGCTACAGCACCCCGATTGTGCGTCGGGTGCGCGCTTATCTGGCGGATATTAACGATGGCTTTAACGAAGTCATCAACGGCATGAGCGTTATCCAGCAGTTCCGCCAGCAGGCGCGATTTGGCGAGAGAATGGGGGAGGCCAGCCGCTCGCACTATATGGCGCGTATGCAAACCCTGCGACTGGATGGCTTTTTGCTGCGCCCGCTGCTGAGCCTTTTCTCGGCGCTGATCCTCTGCGGTTTGCTGATGCTGTTCAGCTTTACCTCTGGCAGCTCCATTGAGGTTGGCGTGCTGTACGCGTTTATCAGCTACCTCGGCCGTTTGAACGAGCCGCTGATCGAGCTGACCACCCAGCAATCAATGCTGCAGCAGGCGGTTGTCGCCGGCGAGCGAGTGTTCGAACTGATGGACGGGCCTCGTCAGCGCTATGGTGACGATGATCGACCGCTGAAGAGCGGGGACATTGAGGTGGATAACGTTTCATTTGCCTATCGTGACGACAATCTGGTGCTGCAAAACATCAGTCTGTCCGTGCCTTCGCGCAGCTTTGTAGCCTTGGTCGGACACACCGGTAGCGGCAAAAGTACGCTGGCCAGTCTGCTGATGGGTTACTACCCGTTGACGCAGGGCGAAATCCGCCTTGACGGACGTCCGCTGTCTTCTCTGAGCCACAGTGCGTTACGTCAGGGCATCGCGATGGTGCAGCAGGATCCGGTGGTGATGGCGGATACCTTCCTCGCAAACGTCACGCTGGGTCGTGATATCTCAGAAGAGCGGGTATGGCAGGCTCTGGAGACTGTGCAACTGGCAGCACTGGCGCGGGGGCTGAGCGAGGGGATCCATACCCGGCTGGGCGAGCAGGGCAATAATCTCTCCGTTGGGCAGAAACAGCTGCTGGCGCTGGCGCGGGTATTGGTGGAAACGCCGCAGGTACTGATCCTCGATGAAGCCACGGCCAGTATTGATTCCGGTACTGAACAGGCCATTCAGCACGCGCTGGCGGCGGTACGTGAACACACCACGCTGGTGGTGATTGCGCATCGGTTATCGACGATTGTCGATGCGGATACCATTCTGGTGCTGCATCGCGGGCAGGCGGTTGAGCGTGGTACGCACCAGCAACTACTGGCGGCGCAAGGCCGTTACTGGCAGATGTATCAGCTGCAACTGGCGGGTGAAGAGCTGGCGGCCAGCGCACATGAGGATTCGGTTATCGCCTGATGGCGCTGCGCTTATCACGCCTACGGTCAACGCGGTTTTGTAGGCCGGATAAGGCGTTTACGCCGCCATCCGGCAATCAACAATCTGGTGCAAAAATGTAACGCACTATGCACCGTCATAGTGCGTTTTTTCTTTTTCTCCCCCAGCAATACCCTGCAAGCCTGAATTATTCCGCGTTTTTCATTCCTGGCACACCCCTTGCAATATTCCTCTCGTGTATCTGCAGCCACTACTGAATTCTGACTGGAGGGGATCTATGAAGCTGGTTACCGTGGTAATCAAACCGTTCAAACTGGAAGACGTCCGTGAAGCACTGTCGTCTATTGGTATTCAGGGGCTGACCGTCACCGAAGTGAAGGGCTTTGGCCGACAGAAAGGTCATGCTGAGCTGTACCGTGGGGCTGAATATAGCGTCAATTTTCTGCCAAAGGTGAAGATTGATGTGGCGATTGCCGACGACCAACTGGATGGCGTGATTGATGTCATCAGTAAAGCGGCATACACCGGAAAAATTGGCGACGGCAAAATCTTCGTCGCCGAGCTGCAACGTGTGATTCGTATTCGTACCGGCGAAGCCGACGAAGCCGCACTGTAACTTCTGGCACACAGTGATAGGAAACCAAAAAATGAAGATAGCAACGATGAAAACAGGTATTGCTTCACTGGCGCTACTGCCGGGACTGGCAATGGCGGCACCGGCGGTTGCGGATAAAGCAGATAACGCTTTTATGATGATCTGTACCGCGCTGGTGCTGTTTATGACTATCCCTGGCATTGCGTTGTTCTACGGCGGTTTGATTCGCGGTAAGAACGTGCTGTCGATGCTGACTCAGGTGACGGTGACATTCGCTCTGGTTTGTATTCTATGGGTGGTTTATGGCTACTCACTGGCCTTTGGCGAAGGGAATAATTTCTTCGGCAACTTCAACTGGGTATTGCTGAAGAACATCGCGCTGACGGCGGTCACGGGGAGCTTCTACCAGTACATTCACGTTGCTTTTCAGGGTTCTTTCGCCTGCATCACCGTTGGGCTGATTGTTGGGGCGCTGGCTGAACGTATTCGCTTCTCTGCGGTGCTGATTTTTGTAGTGGTATGGTTAACGTTGTCGTACATCCCCATTGCCCACATGGTCTGGGGCGGCGGCTTGCTGGCTTCCCACGGTGCGTTGGATTTTGCCGGCGGAACAGTTGTGCATATCAACGCGGCGATTGCCGGTCTGGTTGGGGCGTATCTGATTGGCAAACGCGTCGGTTTTGGCAAAGAAGCCTTTAAACCGCATAACCTGCCGATGGTCTTCACCGGTACCGCTATTCTCTATATTGGTTGGTTTGGCTTTAACGCCGGTTCAGCGGGAACGGCGAATGAGATTGCTGCACTGGCCTTCGTCAATACGGTGGTCGCCACCGCCGCAGCCATCCTCGGATGGATCTTCGGTGAATGGGCGCTGCGTGGCAAACCGTCCCTGCTGGGCGCGTGTTCTGGCGCTATTGCGGGTCTGGTGGGGGTAACACCGGCATGTGGCTATATTGGTGTCGGCGGCGCGTTGATTATTGGTGTCGTTGCGGGACTGGCTGGCCTGTGGGGTGTGACCATCCTGAAGCGTATTCTGCGCGTGGACGATCCGTGTGATGTGTTTGGCGTGCACGGCGTGTGCGGCATTGTCGGCTGCATCCTGACCGGGGTGTTCGCTGCCAGCTCTCTGGGCGGCGTGGGCTTTGCCGAGGGCGTGACCATGGGGCATCAGCTGCTGGTGCAACTGGAAAGCGTGGCGATTACCATCGTCTGGTCCGGTGTGGTGGCTTTCATTGGCTATAAGCTGGCGGATATGACGGTGGGTCTGCGTGTACCGGAAGAGCAGGAACGCGAAGGTCTGGATGTGAACAGCCACGGCGAGAACGCTTACAACGCTTGATGTTTCAATCTGCCGGATGGCAACGCTTTTGCGCCGCCATCCGGTAATTCTCAATTACGATTACGCATTACCCCTTCCTGCACGGTAGAGGCGACCAGCACGCCGTCCTGCGTATAAAACTCCCCGCGTACAAAACCCCGGGCACCGGAGGCCGAAGTACTCTCGACGTTATACAACAACCACTGATTGATATTGAACGGACGATGGAACCACATGGAGTGGTCAATGGTGGCGATCTGAATCCCTTTTTCCAGGAAACCAATTCCGTACGGCTGCAGCGCAACAGGCAGGAAGTTCAGGTCTGAAGCATAACCCAGCAGATATTGATGGACGCGCAGATCGTCCTGCAGCTCGCCGTTTGCGCGGATCCAAACCTGGCGCGCCGGAGGTGCGACGTGACCTTTTAAGGGGTTATGAAATTCAACCGGACGCACTTCCAATGGACGATCGTTGATAAATTTTTCTTTCAACAGCGGCGGCAGCAAATGCGCCACTGAGCGGGCAATTTCTGTTTCTGATTTAAGCTCATCGGGACTCGGCGCATCCGGCATGGTTTTCTGATGTTCAAATCCGTCTTCCGGCGCCTGGAAAGAGGCTGTCATGTAAAAAATAGGTTTACCATTCTGGATTGCGGCAACGCGGCGCGCGCTGAAGCTGTTACCATCACGCAGGACTTCTACATCATAGATGATGGGCTTTTGGCTATCGCCGGGGCGTAAAAAGTAGCTGTGAAAGGAATGGACCAGACGCTCTTCTGGTACGGTTTCCTTTGCGGCATACAGCGCCTGACCGACAACCTGTCCCCCAAAAACCTGACGTAACCCTAAGTCTTCACTTTGGCCCCGAAAGAGTCCTTCTTCAATTTTTTCCAGATTTAACAATGTCAGCAAATTTTTCAGCGCCAGACTCATACGTGCTCTCCAGGTTATATCGTTCTCGCAGCGAGGTAGGCAGAGTATAACGCAATTTTGAAAGTGGTCCGATGGGTGCAATTGTCTGAATTAAAGGCCTATTACAGGCAAAAACAGCTATCTTGTGCCACACTTAGTCACGTTATGTTTTTGTTAACCACTCTTCTGGCGAGGAAAGTTCTCGCTGGTGCATAGATGAAAAGGAGAATTTAATGAAACTCGTGCACATGGTAAGTGGTTTAGCGGTTGCGGTCGCTCTGGCAGCCTGCGCCGATAAAAGCGCGGATATTCAGACACCTGCGCCAAGCCCTAATACGTCAATTGCTGACACACAGTCTAAAATTCAGCAGCCTAATGTCTCCGGTACAGTATGGATCCGCCAGAAAGTGGCCTTGCCACCTGATGCGGTGCTGACCGTAACGCTGTCAGATGCTTCACTGGCCGATGCACCGTCAAAAGTGCTGTCGCAAAAAGCGGTCCGTACTGAGGGTAAACAGGCGCCATTCAGCTTCGTATTACCGTTTAACCCGGCTGATATTCAACCTAACGCCCGTATTCTGCTAAGTGCGGCAATTACGGTTAATGACAAACTGGTCTTCATTACTGATACCGTGCAGACGGTCATTAATCAGGGGGGGACAAAAGCTGACCTGACGCTGGTCCCTGTACAGCAAACGGCAGTACCGGTTCAGGCGAGCGGTGGGGCTGCCACCACGGTGCCGTCAACGTCACCAACCCAGGTGAATCCGTCTTCTGCCGTCCCTGCTCCCACACAGTACTAAGGCAGTCGTAACCCTCTCCGCCCAGAGAGGGTTAGTACACCCAGCGATAGCGCTGTAAATCGATCTGTCCGCTTCCTGAAACCACTACTCCTTCAGCCAGCAACGCCTGGCGCTGCCGTTGCAGGTCCGGGCCTGTCAGCGAAATGGCACCATGACGATTAACCACCCGATGCCAGGGCAAAGTGCTGCCTTCGGGGAGACGCTTAAGCACGCCGCCTACCTGGCGCGCAGCACGCGGCGAACCGGCAAGCCTGGCAACATCGCCATAGGTGGTGACGAAACCTTCGGGGATTGACGCGACGATTTGCCAGACGCGTTGGGGGAAAGTGTCTTGTATATCCATCATTTATTCCTGCGCTAATCCTCCAGCATAATGCTGAACGGCGAAGGAGTGAAGCCGCATTGCACAAGAAAACAGCATCCGATGCTGGATGGGTTGCAATTACAGGGTGCAGCAGTGATAATGCGCCTGCGCGTTGGTTAACAACGCTCTCAATGGGGGCTCTGTTGGTTCTCCCGCAACACTACTCTGTTTACCAGGTCAGGTCCGGAAGGAAGCAGCCAAGGCAGATGACGTGTGTGCCGGGATGTAGCTGGCAGGGCCCCCACCCAATTCTGCCGTCCGGCAATTTTCCTTCTGCTTATCTTCTTTTCTTTGTCATCGTATTGTCATTTTAATGTCATCAAATGCTGTCAATGTGTTTCGGGGATGTTATTTGATGCTTTTGCCGCCGCCATTGCACTGTAACGACAGGGGTCTTACATTCGGTGTGTTTTGGCTGACCACAAGGATTTTCTACGATGTCGACCGCTGTATTGAATGTCAAAATTGATGAGGCGCTAAAAGAAAAGCTTCGCCATTACGCTGAAGTGCATAGTGAAAATTTAAGTATCGCGACGGAAAAACTACTGCTGATCGCGTTTTCCGCCGTTGAAGAGGCGGGAGTCTCCGCTGAGGATATCGATAGCCAGCATACGGAAGAATCCGTGGTTGAAGCACTGACTCCTAAAGAAATCAAAGCATTGCGAAGACTACTGAAGAAGAAAAAATGAAACAACAACCGCTCTCAACCGCCTGTAATTATGGCGAAGCCTGTGAAATGCTGCGTTCCGGTTATGTGAAACATGTTCGTCTGAGCTGGAACGTCGGCAGCGATGAGTTCTTCCGTATTGCCTCCGACTGGTGTGATGCCGGGGCAAAAATTAAGAAAGACGGTGAGAATTTCGTGATTTCTCTGAAGGGGTTTCCGGTTCCTCCTCAGCGGTAATATTGCCGGGACATCCTCGTCCATCACGGCATTCAAGGACGAGTCCTTTGACTCGTCGTTTAGATTATTTTACGTATTTTCCCGCTGCTGGTCTGCAAACGCAGGTTATCCCAAATGGGTTGCAACACCCGGAAGGCGGCACGCGTTGTGTCATCCGGTAATGTGAAGGGCATACGCAAAAAGCGGTCAAATGCACCATCAAGACCGAAACGCGTACCGGTTCCCAACTGAATGCCTGCGATTTCGGCGCGCGTAGCGAATAGCGTTGCCAGCGTATCGGGCAGTTCAACCCAAAAAGAGAGTCCTCCCTGTGGCTGGGTAAACTGCCACTCCGGGAAATGTGCGTTCATCAGATCCGAGCACAGATCTCGCTGCGATGTGAGTAGCCGTCTTCTGTCAGGAAGAAAGTCGGCGGCATTATCCAGCAGCCAGCTGGTGGCGAGTTGTTCAAGCACCGGGGAGCCTAAATCGAAGGTGTCGCGAGTTTGTACCAGCGCCGCAATGGTTCGCGCCGACGCCCGAATCCAGCCCAGACGTAATCCTCCCCAAAAGCTTTTCCCGGCAGATCCCAGCAGGATGATCGGCGCATCGCGGTTGAATGTGGCAAGCGGCGGTGGTGGCGGGGCGTCATACCACAGGTTCACCATGGTCTCATCAATCACCAGCGTGGTGCGGGTCCTTTCAGCAATATCTGCCACGACCTGGCGAGTTGCAGCGTCCATGCAACGCCCGGTCGGATTGTGAAAGTCCGGCATCAGATAGGCCATTCTCGGTGCGGTTTGCGCGATGGTGGCGACCAGACCTGCCGTATCCCAACCGTGTTCGGGCAGCGACACACCGACGGGACGACATGATGCACCTTGAATCGCGGCAATCGCCAGCGGATACGTGGGATGATCGACCACCACGCGATCGCCAGGGCCGGTGAGTAAACGCAGGATCAGCGCCAGGCCACTGACCGCGCCGTTCACGACCATAATCTCATCGGGCTGCGTCGGGAGTCCGCGTTCGCAATAATGCCGGGCGATGGATTCACGCAAAACCGCCAGTCCCTGTGGTAGATACCCGGAACTCAGCAAATGCTGCGGCATCGCAAACAGCGCTTGTTGGTAAGCATGGTGAATTTCGGGACCGGCACTCAGCGCCGCCGTGGACAAATCCAGCGCTGTACCGGTACTGGTTCGTGTAGGCACATGACGAATGTGTTCCGGCAGGATCACCCGTGAGCCGCTCCCATGACGGCTTTCCAGATATCCCTCTTCACGCAGTTGCGCCATGGCGCTGGCGACGGTGGTTCGGCTCACTTGCAGAACGGCAGCGAGCTCGCGTTCGCCGGGTAAGCGACTATCCAGCGCCAGTCGACCATCAAGGATCAGCAGACGTAACGCTTCTGCCAGCTGTCGCCAGATGGGCGTTCGTGAGGGGTTTTCCTGCCAGTGTCCGAGCAGGCGCTGCAAAGACTGGCTTCCGTAACGGCGTGATGACATAGCAGTCCACTTTTTGAAAACTGGACATTAATCATAGTGCCAATTGCGGTGATGATGAAAGTTATCTGAGAGTGAGAGGGGAAAAGCATGCTGCGTCGTTTACTTCAGCTGTTTATCGGGCTGACGCTGTACGGTGTGTCGACGGCGATGTTTGTCCGTGCCGATTTAGGGGCCGATCCGTGGAACGTATTTCACCTGGGCGTGGCCAATTTATTGTCGATGAATATCGGCGTGGTGATTATTGCCGTGGGTGTGTTGGTACTGCTGGCGTGGATACCGCTGCGCCAGCGTCCAGGGTTTGGCACGTTGAGCAACGTGATTATGATCGGGCTGGCGGCAGATGCCGCGCTGCTGGTGATTCCGGGATTTGAATCCCTGCTGGCGCGCAGCGGGCTGTTGGTGTCAGCGGTGATCTTGAATGCGTTAGCAACCAGCCTGTACATTGGTGCCGGTTTTGGCGCCGGTCCGCGTGATGGTCTGATGACCGGTATCCACGCACGTACCGGCTGGCCAGTACGACGAATTCGAACCGCAATTGAAGTGTCGGTGCTGCTTATCGGTTGGTTGCTGGGAGGAACAGTGGGGGTTGGTACGGTGCTGTATGCCTTGGCTATCGGACCGCTCATTCAGCTTTGCTTGCCGTGGTTTCGCCATCAGCCGCAGGCACGTATTCGCATCAAGAATACGCCTGGGGCGCGATCGCCTGCTGGCGACTAAACTTAACCTCGACTGACGCGGCCGGAATCGGCTTGCCGCGCAGTACACTTCGGAGGTTTTTCTCATGAAGTATGTTGATGGCTTTGTGGTTGCCGTACCCGCTGAAAACAAGGAGGCGTACATTGCGATGGCGGCAAAAGCAGCTCCGCTTTTCAAGGAATTCGGTGCATTGCGCGTGGTGGAGTGCTGGGCAGATGATGTCCCCGACGGCAAATTGACCGATTTTCGCATGGCTGTGAAAGCGCAGGATCATGAAGAAGTGGTATTCAGCTGGATTGAATACCCTTCCAAAGAGGTCCGCGACGCGGCGAATCAGAAGATGATGTCCGATCCCCGTATGAAGGAATTCGGTGAATCTATGCCATTTGATGGCAAGCGAATGATCTACGGTGGATTTGCGCCCATTATGGAAGAGTGATGTGACTGGCTGTGCGGCGTGCCGCCAGCCATCTCAACATCAACAGCCATGTTAAAGCCGTTTTTCTGCCCACAGTATAAATTCCGTTTTCGGCAGCGCTTTGCTGTAAAGCCAGCCTTGACCGTACTGCACTCCGTGCTTGCGTAGCCAGGTTTCCTGATTCTCGGTTTCGATACCTTCCGCCACCATCTCAAGTTTCAGCGCTTTTGCTATCTCGATGATATGCGGCGTGACGTTGTTGTACTCCAGTGCATCGACGAACGATTTGTCTATCTTCAGGATGTCTACATCCAGATCCTGCAAATAACTCAGGCTGGAATAGCCGGTACCAAAGTCATCAATATAGATTGAATGACCCGCCTGACGGTATTTGGCAATAAACGGCGCGCTGTTTTTTGGGTCAGCAAATTCGCGTTCAGTTAGCTCCAGCGCGATTTGCGCAGGCTTAAGTTGCCAGTGGTTCACCTTCTGGCTTAACAGGGCTGGAAGCGTTTCGGAGGACAGATCGGCTGACTCAAGGTTGATGGATATATGCTGCTCAGGATGCTGACGCAGCCATTTGCCTAAATCTTCAAATACGCTTTCAATAATCAACCGGGTGAGGGACTCTGTCAGCCCGGTTTCATGCGCCAGCGCGACGAAAATTTCAGGTGACAGATAACTCCCATCGGCCTGCTGCCAGCGAGCCAGCGCCTCTGCCCCAACCACTTTCCCCGTTTTGAGCGAGATAATTGGTTGATAGTGGACTTTGATGTCCCGATGCTGGATAGCGTCCTGCAACTGGTGATGGGGCGACTGTAAGCGGCGCAAAATACGCAAAACAAAGGCGGCGGTGAGCAAACCGATAAGAATACCTGCCGGGAGCCAGATCAGTGCCTGCCGGTGCCAGGTTTTTTGCAATGGTAGGGTAGACGCCCAGGTTACGATCGTGATGCCCAACTCAGGAAAGGGGCGGGCGTTATAAATGCTGCCATCTTTGTTAAAATGAGTAATCGATCGTTCTTGCTGTATATGCTGCAAAACGTCCGATGGCAGATCGGCGCTACTGGCAACCACGACGTTGCGCATGGTGCCAATGATAGTCACTTCAATCGGCCATGAGCCAAACGGGATGACGTCAATGAAAGAACCCGGATCGACCATCACAATATAATGTTCGCTCCCTAATGCTGCCATAAAGCGCTTGATGCCCAAATCATTTTGCGTGGTAAGCCATGCGCGATATCCATCAGGAGTGACTTTCATTGCGGGTGGAAATGCGTCTGCCTGGCTTCTTTTTTCCAGGGATGAGCATTGCGGAACGTTATCTTTGAGGTACAGCACTTCCTGAATATAGCGATAGCTATATGACAAACGACGCATTTCCAGCAGATGCTCATCACTACAAGGCACCCCCTGAAATGCTTCAATATGGCGTAATGCTTTTTTCGCCTGCTCGCCTACGCGTTCCGTACGTAATGCGACTCGTGTTGAGAACATGTCGAGTTCATCGATAAATTTCGTTTCGACCTGACGATGTGCCAGCCACAGGCTTAAACCTACAGGCGCGAGGATGGAAAGGAACAGTACCCCAGTCACCAGGCTTATCAGATGTCGTGTTGTCACAGTGATATCCTTATTTACACAGCGTAGGGAAAGTATATCTGAAACCCCGAAAAGCTATTCGATTGACATCATATATTTACGGCCACTTATCATCCCGTTTAACTCCCTGTAGCGTAAATCAGGTTGTGGTTTGTACAAGAGTGGTGTATTTTGTTGGTTATGTTATAACGTAACAAATCGAGGTTGCCATGAAACCGGATATTCATCCTTTTTACCGTACCGTGGTGTTTCACGATACCAGTGCCAATGAATTCTTTAAGGTCGGTTCGACCATTAAGACTGAGCGTGAAATTGAGTTTGAGGGGGAAATGTACCCGTACGTGACCCTCGATATATCTTCTAAATCGCATCCGTATTATACCGGGAAACAAAAAACCTTTGATAATGAAGGTAGTGCAGCACGTTTCCAAAAACGTTTTGGTCATTTTATTGGCGTTAAGCGGAGTTAAAATGCAGGTACTCAATTCACTTCGCAGCGCAAAACAGCGCCATCCTGACTGCCAGATAGTAAAACGCAAAGGGCGTTTGTACGTTATCTGCAAAACGAATCCGCGCTTTAAAGCAGTACAGGGGCGTAAAAAGAGACGTTAGTTTCTTTGCCAGCATTTCAGGGATTAAAGTGCGTTGCCTGGGCAGGAACGCACTTTTTTTATCTGCGCTGAGATGCCGTTACTGGGTGGTCTGGGCGCGGGTAAGCGTAAAGACATCGTAAAACGAGAGTTCGCCTTTGCGCGATATCATCTTTTGCAGCTGTGCTTTATGTTCGCTATCCACGGACGGTGAGTGCAGGATAGTATCGATGAGCGAGGAGGGGACAAAGCGCGTGTTGTACCATTCTCCGTTATAGCAAACTCTAAAATCCAGAACGTCGATATCTTCAAAGCGGTACCGTGGCGCAACGTCGAAAAAGAAAAAGCCGTTGAGTACAACGAACAGTACCACCAGCAGCCATACTGAATCGACTAACGTTTCTGACTGTAGCATCACCGCCAGCGTGGCAAACCAGGCAACATACATGCCGATAAACAGCCCAGGGTGTTTGCGAATAAAGCTGATGCTAAAGCGCGGTTTGTTGTCGCGCTTCTCGCGAATATTTAAGTCGTCGATTGTTTCAGTAAGCAGGCGCTGTATTTCTGTCATCTCTTGCCTTCGTGATATCTGCAAAATTCAGGAGGGATCGCCCTATTTTAAAAGGGGATACCCTTTGAAGAAAGTAACAGATTAACCGTAATTTAGCATAACAGTTACATTTAAGATCACAGCGTTTTGATGATCCTTGCGGGATTGCCCCCAACCACGGTGTTCGCTGGAACGCTTTTAGTGACTACTGCACCTGATGCCACAACCACGTTATCGCCCAGCGTGACGCCAGGATTGATCACTGCACGGCCACCTATCCAGACATTATTGCCGATAGTCACGGGCTTTCCGAACTCCAGGCCACTGTTGCGCTCGGTAGCATCCAGCGGATGGGTCGCGGTATAGATATGAACGCCAGGTGCCAGCATGCAGTTGTCGCCAATATGAATTGGACAGACGTCGAGCATAACGCAGTCGAAATTAGCGTAAAAGTCTTTACCAAGATAGATATTATAACCGTAATCACACCGGAAAGAGGGTTCAATATAGGCACCCTCACTCTGACCTAACAGATCATGCAGGATTGCCTGACGCTCATTTTTTTCATCGGGAGCGGTGAGATTGTAGCGATGGATCAATTGACGAGCGCGTAGTCGGTCACTGCGCAGCGTTTCATCTGCCGGGCGATAGTATTCGCCGGCGATCATTTTTTGCTTTTCATTACGCATTACGATTTCCCTGTGTACTGAAGATTATTTCAGCACAGTAAAACGTAATGCAAGCAAGGGGAACGTTCCCGCTTCTTTGCTGTGATCATAGTCACGTGATTTGAATTAAATAACCATTGTAAATACGAAAATGGTTAGCCAGACAACTGTGCCGCTATACCTGACTTAACCTTGAGTGCAATTAGCGAATGAATTTCCAAACAGAAGTTGGAATCTTGTCGTAAAGCTTATTCATGGTCAATTCAGCAAGGCGATGATCTGCTGCTGAGTAAAATACAGCCAGTTCGTTGTCGGACAATTCATATTTATTTTTTTCAATAACGCGCTCTAGCGTATCAATAGTCTGGCAACGTCGCAGGCGCATCAAATAATCTGTTTTAGTTAATGGTTTATCGGACATAACTCTTACCTATGATTGTAATAATTTTTAACAAGACAAACTAACAGGATTAGCCCTGGTGGCATTGACAAAACAGCGAAACAGTCGATTACCTGACTTCCGCCATTTCTGCAGATCCTGCGTATTAATACCATAACTGCTGAACAACATAAAAGTGTCATCCAGGTATTCATCTATCTGCGCGATCAGCTTATTGTCCTCATTGTACTTAATTTTATAATTAAGTGCGAAGGTTGCAATATGCTCTATCAGTTCATTGAGCTGCAAGCTGGTTGCAGAGGTAGGGTCATTAACCCAGCCATGGTTACTTTGTTCAAGGTTTGCAAGACAGTCATGATACAGAGTTTCGCAGAGAAATTTAAGCTGCGCGATATCATGTCTTTTGGGTGAGTATTCATCCATAACGCATCCCCTTCTTAGTGGCTTAAACTAACCGAACACCTTTCGGGATGGATACAACAACTACCTGGAACTTGCCCGCGACTCCTGATGATTTAACTATAATCTACTCTAAAAAAGATTTCATCGTCATATCACGAAAAATTACAATTATGTAAAATTATGATGCTACGTCATTTTTACATTTTAACAGATAAATGCCGCAATTCGAAATGGGACAATTTCTTTATTCTTCGGGCAATCATCGGGTTATCTTGTTTAGGTTTAGCAACGAAAGGCAACAACCGACAATGAAAACCAGTGGATAGGATTAATCTTAATATTTATTAACGTAAATAAGAACTCTCGCTGTTTTTTTAAGAATAGCCTTTAAGGCTGCAAGGATTATATCGCTTATTTACCCGATAGAAAATAAACGGAATGGCAATAAGTGATTTTTATGATTTTTCCAGAAAAAAGGCCGCTTGCGCGGCCTTATCTTTAGAGATGTATCAATGATGCTCTACTGAGTGGCTATGCTCAATATCTTCATTTTTGCGGCTAAAGCGGCGGCGTACCACCACAAAGAACACCGGAACAAAGAAGATCGCCAACACGGTTGCCGTCACCATCCCACCCATTACGCCAGTACCAACGGCGTTCTGCGCACCGGAGCCTGCGCCGGAGCTGATGACCAGCGGCATTACGCCCAGAATAAAGGCCAGTGACGTCATCAGGATTGGACGTAAACGCATGCGTACTGCGTCCAGCGTCGCCTCTATCAGACCTTTACCCTCTTTATCCATCAAGTCTTTGGCGAATTCGACGATAAGTATCGCGTTCTTCGCCGACAACCCAATGGTTGTAAGCAGGCCTACCTGGAAGTAAACGTCGTTGGTCAGGCCGCGGAACGTTGCTGCCAGCAATGCACCGATAACACCCAGCGGTACAACCAGCATTACGGAGAACGGAATTGACCAGCTCTCGTACAACGCTGCCAGACACAAGAATACGACGATCAGTGAAATGGCATACAAGGCAGGAGCCTGGTTGCCGGACAGTCGTTCCTGGTAGGACATACCGGTCCAGTCATAACCGATACCGGATGGCAGTTTGCTGGCCAGTTGCTCCATCATCGCCATGGCTTCACCGGTACTTTTACCCGGAGCGGCCTGGCCTAAGATTTCCATGGAAGGCAAACCGTTATAGCGTTCCAGACGCGGCGAACCGTATTCCCAACGTGAGGTTGAGAAGGCGGAGAACGGTACCATCTGTCCATCGCTACCGCGGACATACCAGTTTCCAATATCTTCCGGCAACATACGGTATTTCGCTTCAGACATGACGTAAACTTTCTTCACACGACCACGGTCGATGAAGTCATTCACGTAGCTTCCGCCCCATGCTGCACCCAGCGTTGTATTAATATCACTAATGGAAACGCCCAGAGCCTGCGCTTTTTCCTGATCGATATCGATCTTGAACTGCGGCGTATCTTCCAGACCGTTAGGACGAACACCGACCAACAGATCAGGATGCTTCGCGACTTCACCAAACAGTTGGTTACGCGCCTGAGTCAGCTTCTCATGGCCCAGACCCGCCTGGTCAATCAACTGGAAGTCAAAACCGGTTGCGGTCCCTAACTCCACAATCGCTGGCAGGTTAAAGGCAAAGACCATTGCGTCTTTAATCTGCGAGAATGCGCCCATTGCACGCTGAGTAATCGCTTCAACCTTGTTCTCTTCGCCAGGACGTTCACTCCAGTCTTTCAGAGAAACGAACGCGATGCCGGTGTTCTGACCACGACCAGCAAAACCGAAACCGTTAACGGCAAACACCGATTCAACGTTCGCTTTTTCCTTGGTCAGGTAGTAATCCGTCATTTCGTCCAGTACCTTCTGGGTACGCTCTTGCGTCGCACCCGCTGGCAGCTGAGCCATAGACAGGAATACCCCCTGGTCTTCATCTGGCAGGAACGAACTTGGCAGACGAACGAACAGATAGGCCATGCCCACAACGATAATCAGATACAGTGCCAGATAACGACCAGTGCTGCGCAGAATACCGCCCACGCTATCGGTGTAATGATGCGTGCTCTTATCGAACATGCGGTTAAACCAGCCGAAGAAGCCTTTTTTGCCTTCTCCGTGATCGCCTTTAGCAATCGGTTTGAGCATGGTCGCACACAGGGCAGGGGTCAGAATCAATGCCACCAGTACAGACAGCGCCATCGCGGAAACAATGGTGATGGAGAACTGACGGTAAATTGCACCGGTCGACCCCCCGAAGAACGCCATTGGGATAAATACCGCTGACAGCACCATCGCGATACCCACCAATGCGCCCTGAATCTGGCCCATCGATTTTCGCGTTGCTTCCTTCGGCGGTAGTCCTTCCTCAGCCATTACACGTTCAACGTTCTCGACCACAACGATGGCGTCATCCACCAGCAGGCCGATGGCGAGCACCATCCCGAACATCGTCAGGGTATTTATTGAGAAGCCGAAAATCGCCAGGACGGCAAACGTACCCAAGAGTACCACCGGCACGGCGATAGTCGGAATCAGCGTCGCGCGGAAGTTCTGCAGGAACAGATACATTACCAGGAACACGAGGATGATTGCTTCTGCCAGCGTTTTCACTACTTCGTGAATAGAAATTTTCACGAACGGCGTGGTGTCATACGGGTAAACGATCTTCAGACCTGACGGGAAGAACGGCTCCATCTTCTTCAGTTCTTCGCGGATAGCGTTTGCGGTGTCCAGGGCGTTAGCACCTGTTGCCAGCTTGATACCCAGACCGGATGCCGGTTTACCGTTGAACTTCGCAATGATGTCGTAGTTCTCACCGCCCAGTTCCACTTTCGCTACGTCACGCAGACGAACCTGGGAACCATCCTGATTCACTTTCAGCAGGATTTTGCCGAACTCATCAGCGGAGGTCAGACGGGTTTGCGCAATGATCGATGCGTTAAGCTGCTGACCTTTCACCGGCGGCGTACCACCTAACTGACCGGCTGCAACCTGGGCGTTCTGCGCTTTGATGGCGCTGATTACATCAACCGGTGTCAGCTGGAAGTTGTTCAGTTTGTTCGGATCCATCCAGATACGCATCGCATACTGAGAACCAAACAGCTGAACGTCGCCCACGCCTGAAGTACGGCTAATGGCATCCTTCATGTTGGCGCCAACGTAGTCGGAAATATCCTCCTGCGTCATGGTGCCGTTGGTGTTGATAACACCGACAACCATCAGGAAGCTGCTGGATGACTTCTCAACGCTAACCCCTTGCTGCTGTACTTCCTGAGGCAGCAACGGCATGGCCAGCTGCAGTTTGTTCTGCACCTGTACCTGTGCGATATCCGCATCAGTACCAGACTGGAAGGTCAGGGTGATCTGCACGGTACCCGTGGAGTCACTGTTTGAGGACATGTACATCAGGTTATCGATACCGTTCATATTCTGTTCGATAACCTGCGTAACAGTATCCTGTACTGTTTTGGCATCAGCGCCAGGATAGGTCGCGGAGATCGTCACTGCTGGCGGTGCAATAGTCGGATATTGCGCTACCGGCAATTTGAGGATCGCGAGCCCCCCTGCCAACATGATGATAATGGCGATCACCCACGCAAATATTGGGCGATCGATAAAGAAATTAGGCATGTCTTAACGGCTCCTGTTTAAGTTAAGACTTGGACTGTTCAGGCTGGCTACCGCTTTGGCCTTGCTGGTTGTTATCAGCGGTGATTTCCTGCGCTTTTACCTGCGCGCCAGGACGTACTTTCTGCAGCCCAGTAACAATCACGCGGTCGCCCGGCTTAAGTCCATCAGTGACTAACCATTTGTCGCCAATCGCTTGTGCGGCGACAATTTGACGAGTTTCAACTTTGTTGTCTGCACCGATAACCAATGCACTGGCATCGCCACGCGGTGTGCGGGTAACGCCTTGCTGTGGAACCAATAATGCAGTTGGGTTAATCCCTTCTTCCAGACGTGCGCGGACGAACATACCCGGCAGTAAGGTATGATCCGGGTTCGGGAAAATTGCGCGTAACGTAATCGACCCAGTGGTTTGATCTACCGTCACATCAGAAAATTCCAGCGTACCGGACTGCGGGTATTTAATGCCGTCATTGGTCACCAGTTCGACTTTCGCTTTACCGTTTTCTTGCTTCAGCGTGCCGTTGGCCAGCTCTTGTTTCAGGCGCAGGAAGTCGTTGCTTGACTGCGTCACGTCTACATAGATGGGATCCAACTGCTGAACGGTCGCCAGTGCGGTCGCCTGACCGTTTTGCACCAGAGCGCCTTCCGTAACGGATGATTTACCAATGCGACCGCTGATCGGTGACGTCACTTTGGTGTAAGCCAGATTGATGCGTGCAGTTTCTACCGCGGCTTTCGCGGCAACAACGGCGGCGTTTGCCTGCTGTGCGTCAGCCAACGCGCTATCGTAGTCCTGTTGGCTGATGTACTTAGTACCCAACAGTTTCTGATAACGTTTCACCGTCAGTTGAGCAATGTTTGCTGCGGCTTGTGCTTTAGCCAGATCGCCTTTTGCACTTTCATAAGCGGCCTGGTAAGTAGCAGGATCAATCTGATAGAGAGATACACCCGCTTCGATGTCACCACCTTCCGTGAAATTACGTTTCAGGATAATCCCGCTAACCTGAGGACGAACTTCAGCAATACGAAACGCACTGGTGCGACCCGGAAGTTCGGTTGTGATCTGTAGAGGTTCAGTTTTGAGCGTAACAACTCCAACCTCTGGCATTTGCTGGCCCCCTTGTTGGGCCTGTTTGTCGTCACATCCTGTTAGCGCTAAGCTGCCTGAGAGCATCAGAACGACTGCCAGAGGCGTTAACCCTCTGTTTTTGTTCATATGTAAACCTCGAGTGTCCGATTTCAAATTGATCAATGGCTTAAAGCCCATAAACCCATTGCTGCGTTTATATTATCGTCGTGCTATGGTACATACATTCACAAATGTATGTAAATCTAACGCCTGTAAATTCACTGACCTATGGCACGAAAAACCAAACAACAAGCACAGGAAACACGACAACACATTCTTGATGTCGCTCTGCGTATGTTTTCGCAACAAGGGGTCTCATCCACCTCGCTGGCTGAGATCGCAAAAGCCGCTGGTGTGACGCGCGGTGCAATCTATTGGCATTTCAAAAACAAATCGGATTTATTCAGTGAAATCTGGGAGCTAGCAAAACCTAACATTGATGAGTTAGAGACTGAGTATCAGGCAAAATTCCCTGACGATCCACTATCAGTATTAAGAGAAATTTTAATTTACGTTCTTGAAACTACCGTGACAGAAGAACGCCGACGTTTATTGATGGAGATTATATTCCACAAATGCGAATTTGTCGGGGAAATAGCATCAGTTCAGTTAGTCGAACGTAGCCTGTGTCTGGAAAACTATGACCGTATAGAAAAAACGTTACGCCACTGTATGGATGTCAACATGTTGCCGGAAAACCTGAACACACGTCGTGTAGCGGTGTTAATGCGTAGCTATATTTCCGGGATCATGGAGAACTGGTTATTTGCTCCCGAATCGTTTGATCTGAAGAATGAGGCTCGTCAGTACGTGGCGGTGCTGCTGGAGATGTGTCTGCTTTGCCCAAGCTTGCGCCTGCAGGCAGGAGAGACAAGCTAGTTTGCCATTCTGCACCAGGAATTCTCCTGGTCGTTTTGCCTGCTGCTATTCTGCCGGTCACAGCCGTGATATTCTTGCCGCTTGACTATTTCCGGTCACTTTCCCGGTTCAGAAACATTCATTCTCATGACTATGTTGCAGCTCTATAAACGTTCACAGCATGTAATTGCTATTAGCATACTTTTCTTCATTCTATTGTTATCCTGCCAGTCATCTGCATTTGCGCGGGCGCAACAGAGTGGTGAACTGCCGACGAAAGCAGATATTCAGAGCCAACTGGACGCACTGAGTAAACAAAAAGATCTCTCCGCGCAGGATAAGCTGGTCCAACAGGATCTCATCGATACTATCGCCACGCTGGATAAAATCGATCGCGTGAAAGATGAGACCGTACAGCTTCGCCAGAAAGTGGCCCAGGCGCCGGAGAAAATGCGCCAGGCGACGGATGCGCTAAATTCGCTCAGCGATGTCGACAATGACGACGAAACGCGAAAAACGCTGAGCACGCTTTCCTTACGACAGCTTGAGTCACGCGTCGCGCAGGTGCTCGATGACCTGCAAAGCTCGCAAAACGATCTGGCCACGTATAACAGCCAGCTGGTGTCGCTCCAGACTCAGCCAGAGCGCGTACAAAATGCGATGTACACCGCGTCGCAGCAGATGCAGCAAATCCGCAACCGACTTGATGGCACTAATGTAGGCGAAGGTGCTTTACGCCCCAGCCAGCAGGTGCTGTTACAGGCGCAGCAGGCGCTGCTGAATGCGCAGATCGACCAACAGCGTAAGAGCCTTGAAGGTAATACGATTTTGCAAGATACCTTGCAAAAACAACGTGATTACGTGACGGCGAACAGTAACCGCCTTGAGCATCAGCTCCAGCTCCTGCAGGAAGCGGTGAACAGCAAGCGACTGACGTTAACCGAAAAAACGGCGCAGGAAGCAGTCACGCCGGATGAAGCCGAGCGTATTCAGTCCAATCCGTTAGTGAAGCAGGAGCTTGATGTTAACCATCAGCTCAGCCAGCGTCTGATTGCCGCGACCGAAAACGGCAACAGCCTGATGCAGCAAAATATCAAAGTCAAAAACTGGCTTGACCGCGCGCTGCAATCCGAACGCAACATTAAAGAACAGATCGCCGTTCTGAAAGGCAGTCTGCTGCTGTCGCGTATTCTGTATCAGCAACAACAAACGCTGCCGTCGGCGGATGAACTTGCCGATATGACCAACCGGATCGCCGACTTGCGTCTGGAGCAGTTCGAGGTCAACCAGCAGCGCGACGCGCTGTTCCAGAATGATGCGTTTGTCGCCAAACTGGAAGAAGGGCACAGCAACGAAGTTAACGGCGAAGTCCATGATGCCTTACTGCAGGTTGTGGATATGCGTCGTGAACTGTTGGATCAGCTCAATAAGCAACTGGGCAACCAGCTGATGATGGCGATTAATCTGCAAATTAACCAGCAGCAGTTAATGAGCGTGTCGAAAAACCTGAAAGGGATCCTCACGCAGCAGATTTTCTGGGTTAACAGTAACCGTCCGATGGACTGGGACTGGATCAAAGCTTTCCCGCAAACGCTTAAAGACCAGTTTAAGTCGATGAAAATCACGGTGAACTGGGAAAAAGCGTGGCCCGCAGTATTTATTGCGTTCCTGGCGGGATTGCCGCTGCTGCTCATTGCCGGGTTAATCCGCTGGCGTCTGAAATGGTTGAAAGAGTATCAGGCGAAATTAGCCGCTGCGGTGGGTAACCTGCGTAATGACAGTCAGCTCAACACGCCAAAAGCGATTCTGATCGATCTCATCAGAGCCTTGCCGGCGTGCCTGATTATCCTCGCGGTAGGTCTGATTCTGCTTACCATGCAGTTGAATATCAGCGACCTGCTGTGGGCGTTCAGTAAGAAGATGACCGTCTTCTGGCTGGTGTTTGGTCTGTGCTGGAAGGTGCTGGAAAAAGATGGCGTGGCAATTCGTCATTTTGGTATGCCAGCAAAACAAACTAGCCATTGGCGCCGCCAAATCGTGCGTATTAGCCTGGCGCTGTTGCCGCTTAATTTTTGGTCGGTCATTGCTGAACTGTCACCGCTCAATCTGATGGACGATGTGCTGGGTCAGGTGGTGATTTTCCTCAACCTGCTGCTGATCGCCTTCCTGGTATGGCCAATGTGCCGCGAAAGCTGGCGTGATAAAGAGTCGCATGGTCTGCGTCTGGTGACGATTACCGTGCTGTCTATTATCCCGATAGCATTAATGGTGCTGACGGCGACCGGCTATTTCTACACCACGCTGCGCCTGGCGGGACGCTGGATTGAAACGGTTTATCTGGTCATTCTCTGGAACCTGCTGTACCAGACCGTGCTGCGTGGGTTGAGCGTCGCGGCACGCCGTATCGCCTGGCGTCGCGCGCTGGCACGTCGTCAGAACCTGGTGAAAGAAGGAGCGGAAGGTGCCGAACCGCAGGAAGAACCGACCATCGCGCTTGAGCAGGTTAACCAGCAAACGCTGCGTATAACTATGCTGGTGATGGTTGCCCTGTTTGGTGTCTTGTTCTGGGCCATTTGGTCTGATTTGATCACCGTGTTCAGCTATCTCGACAGCATTACGCTCTGGCATTACAACGGTACCGAAGCGGGTGCGGCAGTGGTGAAAGACGTCACCATGGGTAGCCTGCTGTTTGCGATTATTGCCTCAATGGTCGCGTGGGCGCTGATCCGTAACTTACCCGGCCTGTTGGAAGTGCTGGTGCTCTCGCGACTGAAGATGCGTCAGGGCGCTTCGTATGCGATCACCACGATCCTTAACTACGCGATCATCGCCATCGGCGCGATGACGGTCTTCGGATCGCTCGGTGTTTCGTGGGATAAGCTACAGTGGCTGGCAGCAGCCCTGTCGGTTGGTCTTGGTTTTGGTTTGCAGGAAATCTTCGGTAACTTTGTTTCGGGTCTGATTATTCTGTTTGAACGCCCGGTCCGCATCGGCGATACCGTGACTATCGGTACGTTCTCAGGAACGGTCAGCAAGATCCGTATCCGTGCCACCACCATTACCGACTTCGATCGCAAAGAGGTGATCATCCCGAACAAAGCCTTTGTGACGGAGCGTTTGATCAACTGGTCGCTTTCCGATACCACCACGCGTCTGGTGATCCGCATCGGCGTGGCCTACGGTTCGGATCTGGACAAAGTGAAGAAAGTGCTGCTGCAGGCGGCGATGGAACACCCGAAAGTGATGCACGATCCGGAGCCTGCTGTGTTCTTTACCGCCTTCGGCGCCAGCACGCTGGATCATGAACTGCGTTTATACGTGCGTGAACTGCGCGATCGTAGTCACACGGTTGATGAACTGAACCGTGCGGTCGATCGTTTGTGCCGTGAAAACGACATTGATATCGCCTTTAACCAGCTTGAAGTGCACCTGCACAACGCGAAGGGCGACACCGTGACCGAGGTTAAGCGTGACATCATTAAAGGTGATGATCCGACGCCTTCGGTAGGTTAATAGAAAAACTCATCAGGCCTGCGAGCTTCGATTCATTCGTAGGCCTGGTAAGTGCAACGCTATCAGGCATTTCAGCTATAGCGCGTTTTTTGAAGAAGAGAGCTGTTTCTTTTCGTAATCCCGTTTAACAATCTCCAGCGCCTTCAGTACGGTTTCAGGTGCAACCTGATTTTCCTCAAGTAAAACAATCAAATCGACGGCCAGTTTGACCTCGTCCGGGGCGTTCTCTAATGACATAAATTCTCCGGGGATTAACGGGTTAAACGCGCCAACACGTTTTCTATTCTTGCCAGAGCATGACGGCAGCGCGCCAGTCGCGCCTCGAATGCTTCTACTTCACGATGCAGTTTTTGCTGTTCTGCAAAGCCGGTAGCCTGAGCCAGACGCTCTTTGCGTTCACGCGTCATTTCAACCAGACGGCGTTCAAACTCCTGATGTTGGACCCGCTTGCGCTGCCAGCGCGCCAGACCTGGAGATGCGCTGTCCCACTCGCGTAGCGACCAACTGGCAGTTTCACGTGAAATCGCCTCTAACTGTGAGGCAAGGTGTTCCGCAAGCCAGGTGATTTGTGGTAGTTGTTGCTGCTCAACGGCGCGACGTAGGGCAGTAAGATTATCGTCAGCTTCATCCAGGCAGGCCTGCAGCAATGTGCTGCGCGTGTGAAACAGATGCCTGTCAAAGCGGGCGCTAAGCGTTGTGTGGTGCGCCAGCGGAGCACAACGCTGTCGCAGGCGGTTAAGCTGGTTTTCGAGCGTCTGTAACAGCATGGCGGTTTTCACAACAACACTCCGATGAAAATGAGAACTGTTATGCTAAAGTAGCGATTCTCTGTGTTAAGTACTGATATTATGCAACGCATTATTCTAATCATCATTGGCTGGATAGCGGTAGTGCTAGGTACGCTGGGCGTAGTATTGCCTCTGTTGCCGACGACGCCGTTTATACTGCTGGCCGCCTGGTGTTTTGCCCGCTCATCGCCGCGTTTTCACGACTGGTTGCTTTACCGTTCGTGGTTCGGCGGGTATCTGCGTCACTGGCAAAAACATCGCGCGATGCCGCCGGGAGCAAAACCGCGCGCTATTTTGTTGATTCTGGTGACGTTTGCTATTTCCCTCTGGCTGGTCAATATGATGTGGGTACGCGGCCTGCTGCTGGTTATTCTCGCCTGTTTACTGATTTTTATGTGGCGGATCCCGGTGATTGATGAAAAACAACAAAAGCAGTAAAGCGCAATAATCGCTGTTGCAATTGTCTCTCGCAGCCAGTAAATTCGACCGTTTTCGAGCACAGGCGCAGATGGTCAAAGGTTAACCAAGTGTAACCTTGGCCCTAATATAGACACAAAATCATTCAAGATACGTCGAGGATGAAGTGTATAGTGCGCCGTGAAGTAATACTGTATTAATCAGGCACAAACTTATGACCGCGACTGCACAGCAGCTTGAGTTTCTCAAAAATAGCATCAAAAGCATCCACGACTACCCAAAACCGGGCATTCTTTTCCGTGATGTCACCAGTTTACTGGAAGATCCGAAAGCCTACGCCCTCAGCATTGAATTGCTGGTTGAGCGCTACAAAAATGCGGGGATCACTAAAGTGGTTGGCACCGAAGCGCGTGGCTTCCTGTTTGGCGCGCCGGTAGCGTTGGGGCTGGGCGTCGGCTTTGTTCCGGTACGCAAACCGCGTAAGCTTCCGCGTGAAGTTATTGCTGAGACCTATGAGCTGGAGTACGGCACCGATCAGCTGGAAATCCACGTTGATGCCATCAAACCGGGTGATAAAGTCCTGGTTGTGGACGATCTTCTGGCAACTGGCGGCACGATTGAAGCGACCGTGAAGCTGATCCGCCGCCTGGGTGGCGAAGTGACCGATGCTGCCTTTATCATTAACCTGTTTGATCTGGGCGGCGAGCAGCGTCTGGAAAAGCAGGGGCTGACCTGTTATAGCCTGGTTCCATTCCCGGGCCACTAATTTAGGGCTATCTTTTTTGCCATTTTGGCCCCGGTCAGTGCTCGAAATCCTCACGTACTGCGTGTACGCTCCGGTTTCTGTGCGCTGCCCGAAACCAAACTGACTGCAACGATAACGCCCGAATATAACGTGTCAACCTCGCCGTTGCTGCGAGGTTGTGTTAGCATTACCCTCCTGTGAATCCACCCTCCAGCCTTTCAGAGCCTGCCAATGAGTTATCAGGTCTTAGCCCGAAAATGGCGCCCACAAACCTTTGCTGACGTCGTCGGCCAGGAACATGTGCTGACGGCACTGGCGAACGGCTTGTCGTTAGGGCGTATTCATCATGCTTATTTGTTTTCCGGCACCCGTGGCGTCGGAAAAACCTCTATCGCCCGCTTGCTGGCGAAGGGATTAAACTGTGAAACTGGCATCACCGCTACGCCGTGCGGCGTGTGCGATAACTGCCGGGAAATTGAGCAGGGGCGTTTTGTCGATTTGATTGAAATCGATGCCGCCTCACGCACCAAAGTCGAAGATACTCGCGATCTGCTGGATAACGTTCAGTATGCGCCCGCGCGCGGTCGCTTTAAGGTCTATTTGATCGACGAAGTGCACATGCTGTCGCGCCACAGTTTTAACGCCTTGCTGAAAACGCTCGAAGAGCCGCCCGCGCACGTCAAATTCCTGCTGGCGACCACCGATCCGCAGAAGCTGCCGGTGACCATCCTGTCGCGCTGTCTGCAATTCCATCTTAAAGCGCTGGATGTCGAACAGATTCGCCATCAGCTTGAGCATATTCTCAAAGAAGAGCATATCGCCCATGAACCCCGTGCGCTGCAACTGCTGGCTCGCGCCGCAGACGGCAGCCTGCGCGATGCGCTAAGCCTGACCGATCAGGCGATTGCCAGCGGCGATGGTCAGGTCTCGACCGACGCGGTCAGCACCATGCTCGGCACGCTGGACGACGACCAGGCGCTCTCGCTTGTTGAAGCGGTTGTGGCTGCGGACGGCGAACGCGTGATGACGCTGGTAAACGACGCCGCCGCGCGTGGTATCGAATGGGAAGCGCTGCTGGTTGAGATGTCGGCTTTGCTGCATCGTATTGCGATGGTTCAGCTTTCACCTGCCGCGCTCGGTAGCGATATGGCCGCCATTGAACTGCGTATGCGTGAACTGGCGCGAATTGTACCGCCTACCGATGTGCAGCTTTACTACCAGACCCTGTTAATCGGGCGCAAAGAACTGCCGTATGCGCCGGACAGGCGAATGGGCGTCGAAATGACGCTGCTGCGTGCGCTGGCTTTTCATCCGCGCATGCCGCTCCCGGAACCTGAAGTCCCGCGCCAGTCGTTTGCCCCGGTCGCACCCACAGCGGTGATGACCCCGACGCAGGTGCCACAGCAGCAACCTGCGCCAGCGCAACAGCAACAGAATGTGCCGCTTTCCGATGCCACCAGTCAGGTGCTGGCGGCGCGCAGTCAACTGCAACGTGCTCAGGGAGCAACCAAAGCAAAAAAGAGTGAACCGGCAGCCGCTTCCCGCGCGCGGCCGGTGAATAATGCTGCGCTGGAAAGACTGGCTTCGGTGTCGGAACGTGTTCAGGCGCGTCCGGCAGTCTCTGCGCTGGAAAAAGCACCGGCGAAGAAAGAAGCGTATCGCTGGAAAGCGACCAATCCTGTTGCAGAAGTCAAAGAAGTCGTCGCCACGCCGAAAGCGCTGAAAAAAGCGCTCGAGCATGAAAAAACGCCGGAACTGGCGGCAAAGCTTGCGGCTGAAGCCATTGAACGCGACCCGTGGGCCGCCCAGGTGAGCCAGCTCTCGCTGCCTAAACTGGTGGAGCAGGTGGCGCTTAATGCCTGGAAAGAAGAGAATGGCAACGTGGTTTGCCTGCACCTGCGTTCCACGCAGCGACACCTTAATTCCAGCGGCGCGCAGCAAAAACTGGCCGAAGCACTGAGTTCCTTAACGGGGTCAACGGTTGAATTGACCATCGTTGAAGATGATAATCCTGCGGTGCGCACGCCGCTGGAGTGGCGTCAGGCCATTTATGAAGAGAAGCTCGCGCAGGCGCGTGAGTCGATTATTGCGGATAATAACATCCAGACGCTGCGTCGTTTTTTCGATGCGGAGCTGGACGAAGAGAGTATTCGCCCCATTTGATCGTCAGCCTAATGGTTTGACGGTCGTCATCCCTTAACGTGATTGAGAGAGAAGCCTATGTTTGGTAAAGGCGGTCTGGGTAACCTGATGAAACAGGCCCAGCAGATGCAAGAAAAAATGCAGCAGATGCAGGAAGAAGTCGCCAAGCTGGAGGTGACCGGCGAATCTGGCGCGGGTCTGGTAAAAGTGACCATCAACGGCGCGCATAACTGCCGTCGCGTGGAGATCGATCCAAGCCTGCTGGAAGACGACAAAGAGATGCTGGAAGACCTGGTTGCTGCGGCATTCAACGACGCGGCGCGTCGCATTGAAGAGACGCAGAAAGAGAAGATGGCCTCTGTTTCTTCCGGAATGCAGCTGCCGCCTGGCTTTAAGATGCCGTTCTGATGCAAACCAGCCCGCTGTTAACTCAGCTTATGGAAGCACTGCGCTGTCTGCCGGGCGTTGGCCCGAAGTCGGCGCAGCGCATGGCGTTCACGCTGCTTCAGCGCGATCGCAGCGGCGGGATGCGTCTGGCGCAGGCGTTAACGAAGGCGATGTCGGAAATCGGCCACTGTGCCGATTGCCGCACCTTCACGGAGCAGGACGTCTGCAACATCTGTTCGAACCCGCGTCGCCAGGAAAACGGTCAGATTTGCGTGGTGGAGAGTCCGGCGGACATCTACGCCATTGAGCAAACCGGGCAATTTTCCGGACGTTACTTCGTGCTGATGGGACACCTGTCGCCGCTGGACGGTATCGGGCCTGATGATATTGGGCTGGATCGTCTTGAACAGCGACTGGCGTCTGAGCAAATCAACGAACTGATTCTGGCGACCAATCCCACGGTCGAAGGAGAGGCGACCGCCAACTATATTGCTGAGCTTTGCATGCAATATGGCGTTGAAGCCAGCCGTATCGCCCATGGCGTTCCGGTAGGCGGCGAGCTGGAAATGGTCGATGGCACCACGCTGTCGCACTCTCTGGCAGGACGACACAAGATTAAATTCTGAACAAACGGAGGCCGCGACGGCGGCTTCCGCTTGAAATCCTTCCCGCTTGTCCCCATTTCACCCTCAACGTGTTTTTACCATTGAATATGGCATTGTTGAGGTAGATCTACATGAAAGGACAAGAAACTCGTGGTTTTCAGTCAGAAGTAAAACAGCTTCTGCACCTGATGATCCATTCTCTGTATTCCAATAAAGAAATCTTCCTGCGTGAGCTTATCTCTAACGCCTCGGATGCGGCAGACAAGCTGCGTTTCCGCGCACTGTCTAACCCGGACCTGTATGAAGGTGACGGTGAGCTGCGTGTGCGTGTTTCCTTCGATAAAGATAAGCGTACGTTGACCATTGCCGATAACGGCGTGGGGATGAACCGTGATGACGTTATCGATCATCTGGGGACCATTGCGAAATCCGGCACCAAATCTTTCCTCGAATCCATGGGCTCCGATCAGGCGAAAGACAGCCAGTTGATTGGTCAGTTCGGGGTTGGTTTCTACTCTGCCTTCATCGTGGCGGACAAAGTCACCGTGCGTACCCGTGCTGCGGGTGATAAACCGGAAAACGGCGTGTTCTGGGAGTCTGCGGGCGAGGGTGAGTACACCGTTGCTGATATTACCAAAGAAGACCGTGGTACCGAAATTACTCTGCATCTGCGTGAAGGCGAAGACGAGTTCCTCGATGACTGGCGCGTACGTTCCATCATCAGCAAATATTCCGACCATATTGCGCTGCCGGTAGAGATCGAAAAATCCGAAGAGAAAGACGGCGAGACCGTGGTTTCCTGGGAAAAAATCAACAAGGCGCAGGCGCTGTGGACCCGTAACAAGTCGGAAATCAAAGACGACGAGTACAACGAATTCTACAAGCACATCGCCCACGACTTCACTGACCCGCTGACCTGGAGCCACAACCGTGTGGAAGGTAAGCAGGAGTACACCAGCCTGCTGTATATCCCGTCGCAGGCGCCGTGGGATATGTGGAACCGCGATCACAAGCATGGTCTGAAACTGTACGTCCAGCGTGTCTTCATCATGGACGATGCCGAGCAGTTCATGCCGAACTACCTGCGCTTTGTCCGCGGTCTGATAGATTCTAACGATCTGCCGCTGAACGTTTCTCGCGAGATCCTGCAGGACAGCACCGTCACTCGTAACCTGCGCAGCGCGCTGACCAAACGCGTACTGCAGATGCTGGAAAAACTGGCGAAAGACGACGCGGAAAAATACCAGACCTTCTGGAAGCAGTTCGGCCTGGTGCTGAAAGAAGGCCCGGCGGAAGACCACGCCAACCAGGAAACGATCGCTAAACTGATGCGCTTCGCGTCTACGCACACTGACTCCTCCGCGCAAACCGTGTCGCTGGAAGATTACGTGTCGCGAATGAAAGAAGGGCAGGAGAAAATCTACTACATCACTGCAGACAGCTATGCGGCGGCGAAGAGCAGCCCGCACCTGGAACTGCTGCGTAAGAAAGGCATCGAAGTGCTGCTGCTTTCTGACCGCATCGATGAGTGGATGATGAACTACCTGACCGAGTTCGACGGTAAGGCATTCCAGTCCGTTGCTAAAGCTGACGAGTCCATCGACAAGCTGGCGGATGAAGTTGACGAATCGGCAAAAGAAGCGGAAAAAGCGCTGACGCCGTTCGTTGAGCGTGTGAAAACCCTGTTGGGTGACCGCGTGAAAGAAGTGCGTCTGACTCACCGTCTGACCGACACGCCAGCCATCGTTACCACCGATGCGGATGAAATGAGCACCCAGATGGCGAAACTGTTTGCCGCTGCGGGCCAGGCCGTACCGGAAGTGAAATATATCTTTGAACTGAACCCGGACCACGTGCTGGTAAAACGCACGGCGGATACTCAGGACGAAGCACAGTTCAAAGAGTGGGTTGAGCTGCTGCTGGATCAGGCGCTGTTTGCCGAGCGCGGCACGCTGGAAGACCCGAACCAGTTCATTCGTCGTATGAACCAGTTGCTGGTATCCTGATACCTGTAATGTAATGCCGGATGGCGCTAACGCTTATCCGGCCTACAACATCTTTTTGATCGTTGGCCGGATAAGGTGTTTACACCGCCATCCGGCAATTTCTTTCCTTATTTTCAATTTTCCCGCCATTAACCGTTTCAGCGCAGACTACCTTCCTTGAGCCAATTGCGTGATGGTGGTATCGTTTAGCGCTTTTTAAAAAATATCGACAACCTTTAAGGGGATTTTCGTAATGCGTATCATTCTGCTTGGCGCTCCGGGCGCGGGTAAAGGAACTCAGGCTCAGTTCATCATGGAGAAGTATGGTATTCCGCAAATCTCCACCGGTGATATGCTGCGTGCCGCCGTGAAATCTGGCTCCGAGCTGGGCAAACAAGCGAAAGACATCATGGACGCCGGTAAGCTGGTGACTGATGAGCTGGTGATCGCGCTGGTAAAAGAGCGTATTGCTCAGGAAGACTGCCGTAATGGTTTCCTGCTTGATGGCTTCCCGCGTACTATTCCGCAGGCAGACGCCATGAAAGAAGCGGGCATCAACGTGGACTACGTTCTGGAGTTTGACGTACCTGACGAACTGATCGTTGACCGTATCGTCGGTCGCCGCGTACACGCTGCTTCTGGCCGCGTTTACCACATCAAATTCAACCCGCCTAAGGTTGAAGGCAAAGACGACGTGACCGGCGAAGAGCTGACCACCCGTAAAGACGATCAGGAAGAGACCGTACGTAAGCGCCTGGTGGAATACCATCAGATGACCGCACCGCTGATCGGCTACTACTCTAAAGAAGCGCAGGCGGGTAACACCAAATACGCGAAAGTTGACGGCACTCAGGCCGTGGCTGACGTGCGCGCAGCGCTGGAAAAAATCCTCGGCTAATTTTTTCGCGTAATAAACCTCTTATCAGGTCTGCCATTATCTCGTAGGCCTGATAAGCGCATCGCCATCAGGCAAATTCTCGTCTTACCTTTCACAGCAATTAGTTCTTCTTTACCGCTTTTCCGCTACAATTATCAACAATTTGAATCGATAAGAGGCGGTAATGCGTCAGACGAAAACCGGTATCCTGCTGGCAAACCTCGGCACTCCCGATGCCCCAACTCCCGAAGCCGTTAAGCGCTACCTGCGCCAGTTTTTAAGCGATCCACGCGTAGTTGATACGTCCCCTGCACTGTGGTGGCCGCTGCTGCGTGGTGTGATTTTGCCGCTGCGAGCGCCGCGTGTGGCAAAGCTGTACCAGTCAATCTGGATGGAAGACGGTTCCCCGCTGATGGTCTACAGCAAGGCGCAACAGCAGGCGCTGGCACAACGTCTGCCTGATACCCCTGTCGCGCTGGGGATGAGCTACGGTTCGCCATCGCTCGAAAGCGCGGTCGATGAACTGTTGGCAAGCGGAGTGGAACACATGGTGGTGTTACCGCTGTACCCGCAATATTCCTGTTCGACGGTTGCAGCAGTCTGGGACGAGCTGGCGCGCATCTTAGCGCGTAAACGTGGTATTCCCGGCGTCTCTTTTATTCGTGATTACGCCGATGACAGCAGCTACATTGATGCGCTGGCCAAGAGTGCCCGGGATTCATTCGCTCAACATGGCGAACCTGATTTACTGCTGCTCTCCTACCACGGCATTCCGCAGCGCTACGCCGATGAAGGCGATGACTACCCGCAGCGCTGTCGCGATACGACGCGTGAGCTGGTTTCAGCGCTTGGTCTGCCGCCGGAAAAAGTCATGATGACCTTCCAGTCTCGCTTTGGCCGCGAACCATGGCTGACGCCGTATACCGACGAAACGTTAAAAATGCTGGCGGAGAAAGGAACCCGACATATCCAGGTTATGTGTCCGGGCTTCGCGGCTGATTGCCTCGAAACGCTGGAAGAGATAGCGGTGCAAAACCGGGAGATTTTCCTTGAGGCTGGCGGTAAGCAATATGAGTATATTCCGGCGTTGAATGCCACACCGGAACATATCGAAATGATGGTTAAACTGACCGCCGCCTACCGCTAAAGCTGTTGCTTAAAGAAACGCGCGCCGTCCTGCAGAGCTTCATCGGCGGTTTTCATCACCCGCGAATAGTGCAGGAAGGCGTGCAGCGTACCGGGATACATTTTGTACTGGCAGGGCTGCTGATGCGCCTGTAACGTCTGGAATAATAAGCGGCTATCGTCAATCAGTGGATCGAACTCCGCGCCGGCGATAAAACACGGCGGCACGTCACGCGTCAGGTCGTTATTAAACAGGCAATAGTACGGTGACTCGCGATCGTCAGCGCTACGTAGGTACGCGTTTTCATACATCTGCAAGTCCTCGCGGGTTAACCCATCCCACGCTCCGCCCATCAGCCGTCGGCTCAGTGAATCCTGTAGCCCGTAAAGCCCATACCACAACAGTATGCCAGCCACCTTGCCGCAAGCAATGCGTTTATCCCGCAGCCACAGCGCACTGGCAAGCGCCAGCATGGCTCCGGCGGAATCGCCCGCAAAACCAATCGTATTGATATTGAGGGAATAGTCGCCAGCATGTTGATGATAGTACTGGCAAACGGCGACGATCTCTTCGATGGCTTGTGGGTAGCGCGCTTCCGGCGACAGCGAATAGTCGATGCCAATAACTGTGCACTGGGTGTAGTGCGCCAGTAAACGCATAATCCGGTCATGGGTATCCAGATTACCGAGAATAAAACCGCCGCCGTGCAGGTAATACAGCGTGGCCTGGCTTTGGGGCTGCGGAGCGTAGATGCGTGTGGCAACGGGGCCGCACGCGGTAGAAATCACGCATTCTCGGGTATGCATCTGCGGGGCATCGGCATTCCACAGTCGCCGCTCATGAATGTAGTGTTGGCGCTGGGCCACGAAGTCATCGGCAGCGGGCCACGGCGGCAAATCGTCGCGATGAAAATTCACCACGCTTTTCATTTCATCCGAAATTTTGTCGAGTACGGGGATTTTGTTTTCCGGCTTCATAAAACGCTCCTTGTGAAGGTGAGTTATTGTAGAAATTAATCCCGGATAAACTGCGATCTCACCGTCCGATATTGAAACTCAGCGTCGCATCGCATGCGCTGCAGGGAATGTGCTACCATGCATCGCTCAGTTAACCACCCGTAAAATCGACCATGAAATTTCCCGGTAAACGTAAATCCAAACACTATTTTCCCGTCAGCGCGCGCGATCCGTTGTTGCAACAAATTCAGCCAGAAAATGAAACCAGCGCAGCCTGGGTGGTGGGCATCGACCAGACGCTGGTGGATATTGAAGCCAAAGTGGATGATGACTTTGTAAAACGTTATGGATTAAGCGCCGGGCATTCTCTGGTGATTGCCGATGATGTCGCGGAAGCGCTCTATCAGGAACTGGTGCGTGAAAATTTGATCACCCATCAGTTTGCGGGCGGTACGATCGGTAACACGATGCACAACTACTCCGTGCTGGCGGATGACCGCTCGGTGCTGCTGGGCGTGATGTGCAGCAATATCGAGATTGGCAGCTATGCGTACCGCTATTTATGCAATACCTCCAGCCGTACCGATCTGAACTACCTGCAAGGCGTTAATGGACCGATTGGTCGTTGCTTTACGCTGATTGGTGAATCCGGAGAGCGTACCTTCGCAATCAGCCCTGGGCATATGAATAAGCTACGGGCGGATAGCATCCCTGAGTCGGTGATTGCCGGAGCGTCCGCGTTGGTGCTGACGTCCTATCTGGTGCGCTGCGAGCCGGGCGAGCCGATGCCGGAAGCGACCATGAAGGCGATTGAATACGCTAAAAAACACAATGTGCCGGTGGTACTGACGCTGGGCACCAAATTCGTCATTGCCGATAACCCGCAGTGGTGGCAGGCATTCCTCAAAGAGCATGTCTCTATTCTGGCGATGAATGAAGAAGAGGCTGAAGCGCTGACCGGCGAGAACGATCCGCTGCTGGCGTCTGACAAGGCGCTGGACTGGGTGGATCTGGTGCTGTGCACTGCGGGTCCGGCGGGTCTGTATATGGCGGGCTTTACGGAAGAAGAAGTCAAACGTAAAACCCAGCATCCGCTGCTGCCTGGAGCGATTGCCGAATTCAATCAGTACGAATTCAGCCGCGCCATGCGCCATAAAGACTGTACCAATCCGCTGCGTGTGTATTCGCACATTGCACCGTATATGGGCGGGCCAGAAAAGATAATGAATACCAACGGTGCTGGCGACGGCGCGCTGGCGGCATTGCTGCATGATATTACTGCCAACAGCTATCACCGCAGTAACGTGCCTAACTCCAGCAAGCACAAGTTCACCTGGCTGACCTATTCGTCGCTAGCCCAGGTGTGTAAATATGCTAACCGCGTGAGTTACCAGGTGCTGAACCAGCATTCACCGCGCCTGACGCGCGGTTTGCCGGAACGTGAAGACAGTCTCGAAGAGTCGTACTGGGATCGCTGAGTTCTTGCCCGATGGCGCTACGCTTATCGGGCCTACGCGTAGCAATAGCAGGCCGGATAAGGCGTTTTACGCCGCCATCCGGCACGTAACATTAACTGGCGGTAGCAACTTCACCGGCAGGCGGCGTTTCAATTAGCTCCAGCATGGTACGGGCGATTTCACGCTCGCCCATGACGACCTGATTGGCTCCGCGCTCGGTAATATATTCCACCTCATCGTCATAATGTGCGCGGGCGATAATCTCAATCGACGGGCACTTCTCACGAGCGGAAGCGACAATTTCACCCGCTTCATAGCCATTCGGAATGGTTAGCAACAGCCAGCGTGCGCAATCCAGATGCGCCAGATTCATAATCTCTTCGTTAGCGGCATTTCCCAGCACCGCGCGGATCCCACGCTCGCGCAGTTCATCCACCCGGGTACGTGAGGTTTCGATAACCACCAGCGGGATCCCGGCAGCCATCAATTTCTCACCCAGCAGGCTGCCGACGCGACCAAAGCCAACCAGCAGGGCGTGATTGCAGATATCCACCGGAATTTGCTTCTCTTCTTCGATAGCCTCTTCCAGAGTCTGCTCTTCCAGCGTTTCTGTTTTGGCGAGATATTTTTCTAACACCGCGAACAGCACCGGGTTGAGCATTATGGACAGGATTGCCCCTGCCAGCACCAGATTCTGTCCGGCCTGCGGCAGCAGGTTTAACGCCATTCCCAGACCCGCCAGGATAAAGGCAAATTCACCAATTTGCGCCAGACTGGTGGCAATGGTGAGCGCCGTGCGTTGAGAGTGACCAAACATGCGCACCAGGAAATAGGCGGCAAGGGATTTACCAAAGATGATAATCGCCAGCGTGCCCAGTACTGCCAACGGCTGCTGGATCAGGACTAACGGATCGAACAGCATTCCGACGGAAACGAAGAACAGCACGGCGAACGCATCGCGCAGCGGCAGGGTGTCATGCGCCGCACGGTGGCTCAGCTCAGATTCATTCAGCACCATACCGGCGAAGAACGCGCCCAGTGCAAAGGAGACATCGAACAGCTCTACTGCGCCGAAGGCGATACCTAAGGCGAGGGCGAGGACTGAGAGGGTAAACAGTTCGCGTGAACCGGTTGCGGCGCTGCGGGCCATAATCCACGGTACCAGGCGACGACCCACCAGCATCATAATCGCGATAAACGCCACCACCTTACCGATGGTAATGCCCATATCGACAGCCAGAGAAGCGAAGCCGACATCTTCTTTTTCCAACATTCCGGCGACGGCTGGCAGGAGAACCAGCGTCAGTACCATCATCAGATCTTCGACAATCAGCCAGCCAATGGCAATTTGCCCGCGCTGGCTGTCAATGAGCTGTCGTTCTTCAAGCGCACGCAGTAGCACCACGGTGCTGGCGGTTGAAAGACACAGACCAAACACGATCCCCACCATCAGCGACCAGCCTAATACAGCTGAAAGCGCCATACCCAGCAGCGTTGCCACTGCTATCTGGGCAATCGCGCCGGGAATGGCGATTGACTTTACCGCCATCAAATCCTTCAGGGAAAAGTGCAGCCCGACGCCGAACATCAGCAGAATAACGCCAAGCTCGGCCAGTTCAGGCGCGAGCTTAGTATCAGCAACAAAACCAGGTGTAAATGGACCGGCCAGAACGCCCGCTAACAGATATCCCACCAGAGGAGAAATACGTAGTTTATTGGCAATCATGCCTAATATAAAAGCGAGTACAAGGCCGCCGACAATGGTGGTGATAAGCGGGGTGGCGTGATGCATTCCGTCTCCTTTGGTTGCTGTGATGATCCTAAAAACCCAAACTGCGAGTAATAGTTTATGACAATTTTAATGTTTATGTTTATGAATAATTATTGAATTTTGAAGAAAACAGGATTTTAAAGGAAAAAAAGCACGGATCGGAAAACTACGAGGGGATGTTTGAGGCAAACGCTGATGGTCACTGTAAGTGATGACGACCAAAGTTTACCTTTGGCCGTCAGAAAATCAGGCTTTATGTCGGTTATCAGGTAAGAATATGGTCAGTATCCCCAGAAGTGGCAGGAAAGCACATATTTTGTAGACCAAATCGATACTGGTATGGTCGGCAATCAGCCCTAACACCGCGGCTCCCAAGCCACCCATGCCGAAGGCAAAACCGAAAAATAACCCAGAAACCATGCCGATACGCCCAGGAAGCAACTCCTGTGCGTAAACCAGAATGGCAGAAAACGCCGATGCGAGGATAAAACCAATGATCACGGTTAAAATCCCGGTCCATTCCAGCGTTGCGTAGGGTAAAACGAGGGTAAATGGCGCAACGCCGAGGATAGACCCCCAAATAACATATTTTCTGCCAATTTTATCGCCTAATGGTCCGCCAATCACCGTCCCGGCCGCGACGGCAAACAGGAAGGCAAACAGGTGAAACTGGGCGTTTTGTACCGATAATCCGAATTTTTGCATCAGATAAAAGGTGTAATAGCTGCTGATGCTCGCCATATAGAAGTATTTGGAGAAAATCAGTACCAGCAGGATGCTTACAGCCAGCACCACTTTATTACGCGGCAACGGATTAACGATAGCGACCTTCGGCTTTCCTTTACTCATCCGATGCTGCGCGGCATACCAACGGCTGATTTGTGCCAGGACGACAATCGCTAATAGCGCAGCCAGAACAAACCAGGCCACATTACCCTTACCATATGGCGCGATGATGACAGCCGCCAGCAACGGTCCCAGTGAGCTGCCGAAGTTGCCGCCAACCTGGAAAATCGATTGGGCAAGGCCGTGGCGACCGCCGGAGGCCATACGCGCCACACGGGACGATTCCGGGTGAAATACCGAAGAGCCGGTGCCAACCAGCGCCGCGGCGAGCAGCACCATATGGAAGCTGCCGGCCATGGCCAGCAAAACAAGCCCGCTCAGCGTGAAGCACATTCCTATGGGCAGCGACCACGGCATCGGGTATTTGTCCGTCCAGTAACCCACCACCGGTTGCAGCAGCGAAGAAGCTAACTGGAAGGTTAGGGTGATCATCCCGATCTGCATAAACGTCAGCGAGAACTCTGACTGCAATAGCGGATAAATCGCCAGGATCAGCGACTGAATCATATCGTTTAGCAAATGGGAGAGGCTGATCGCTCCTAAAATGCCAAATGAGGTGCGTGCTTTAGCAACCGACGCTGACGCGCCAGCCACAGGCTGGGTTGGTTCACTTATTGCCATAGAAAGTCACTTCTGTTTGGGTTGCGATTATGAGGGTAATCTAATTTGTTATTATTACCTGACTAACATACCTGCGGAAGGTGTTTGAAGGAAGTCTCATTTCTGAAAACATTTTCGACTATTATTTCATATCATTGTAATTTCAGTCGTTGATTTTGGCTCAGGGAGAGAAATATGAAGTTTTTAAAACGGGGCGTGGCGCTGGCGTTATTAGCCGCATTTACGCTGGCAGGTCAGCCAGCGCAAGCGTACGAAAAAGATAAAACCTACAAAATTACCATTCTGCATACCAACGATCATCACGGTCACTTCTGGCGTAGCGAATATGGGGAATACGGACTGGCGGCGCAAAAAACGCTGGTGGACGGTATTCGTAAAGAGGTGGCTGAGGAAGGGGGCAGCGTACTGCTGCTTTCTGGTGGTGATATTAATACCGGCGTACCGGAGTCCGATCTGCAGGATGCGGAACCTGATTTTCGCGGGATGAACCTGATTGGCTATGATGCGATGGCGGTCGGAAACCACGAGTTTGATAATCCGCTTAGCGTATTGCGCCAGCAGGAAAAATGGTCCAAATTTCCGTTTCTCTCGGCCAACATTTATCAGAAAAGCTCCGGCGAGCGTTTATTTAAACCGTGGGCCATCTTTAAGCGCCAGGATTTAAAAATTGCCGTACTTGGTTTAACCACTGACGATACGGCGAAAATTGGCAACCCCGAGTTCTTTACCGATATCGAATTCCGTAAACCTGCTGATGAAGCCAAACTGGTTATTCAGGAACTGAATATGGGTGAAAAGCCAGACATCATTATCGCGACCACCCATATGGGACATTATGACAACGGCAACCACGGCTCAAACGCCCCTGGCGATGTCGAAATGGCGCGCAGCCTGCCAGCAGGTTCACTGGCGATGATTGTCGGTGGCCACTCGCAGGATCCGGTGTGTATGGCTGCGGAAAATAAGAAGCAGGTTGATTACGTACCGGGTACGCCGTGTGCGCCAGATAAACAAAATGGGATCTGGATTGTACAGGCACACGAGTGGGGCAAATACGTGGGCCGGGCGGACTTTGAGTTCCGTAACGGCGAAATGAAAATGGTTAACTACCAGCTCATTCCCGTTAATCTGAAGAAAAAAGTGACCTGGGACAACGGTAAAAGTGAGCGCGTACTCTACACCCCGGAGATTATTGAAAATCAGCAAATGCTTTCGCTGCTGACGCCGTTCCAGAATAAAGGTAAAGCGCAGCTCGACGTGAAAATCGGTAGCGTCAATGCGCGCCTCGAAGGCGACCGTAGCAAAGTCCGTTTCGTGCAAACCAATATGGGGCACTTGCTGCTGGCTGCGCAAATGGCGCGAACCAGCGCTGATTTTGGCGTGATGAGCGGCGGCGGTATCCGTGACTCCATCGAAGGTGGCGATATCACCTATAAGGGCGTGCTGAAGGTACAGCCGTTTGGCAACATCGTGGTGTATGCCGATATGAGCGGGAAAGAAGTGATTGATTATCTGACCGCGGTGGCGCAAATGAAGCCGGACTCCGGAGCCTACCCGCAGTTTGCCAACGTCAGCTTTGTAGCGAAAGACGGCAAACTTAACGATTTGAAAATCAAAGGCGAACCTGTTGACCCAGCCAAAACCTATCGTATGGCAACGCTGAGCTTCAACGCCACCGGCGGTGATGGCTATCCGCGCATTGATAACAAACCAGGCTATGTGAATACCGGGTTTATTGATGCGGAAGTGCTGAAAGAGTACGTACAGAAGAACTCACCGCTGGATGCCAGTGCGTATGAGCCGAAGGGTGAGGTGAGCTGGCAGTAACAGGGCGGAGTGCCGGATGGCGGTGCTGGCACCTTATCCGGCCTACAGGTCAGTGCGATTTGTAGGCCTTAAAGCTGCGCGCCATCAGGCATTCATTCTATAACCGCTTAATCCCGGCGGGCGATATCGGCGAATTTCGCATCCAGAATTTTCGCCAGATCGCTCGCTGCCAGTTCGATATCCAGCCCGCGTTTGCCGCCGGAAACATAAATGGTGTCAAACGTTTGGGCAGGCGCATCGATAAGCGTCGGCAATCTTTTTTTCTGCCCCAGCGGGCTAATACCGCCTACCAGATAGCCGGTAGTGCGTTGCGCGACCATGGGATCGGCCATATCGACCTTTTTGGCACCCAATGCTTTGGCAACCTTTTTGAGATCCAGTTGACCTGCTACCGGTGTGACGGCGACCGCCAGATGCTTCATGTCGCCATTCACGGCAACCAGCAGCGTTTTGTAAACCTGGTCCGCGTTCAGACCTAACTTTCGCACCACTTCATCACCAAAGTTCGTCTCGGACGGATCGTGATCGTAGGTGTGGATCTGGAAAGAAATTTTGTTTTTTTCGAGTAATTTAACGGCGGGTGTCATAGCAATTTTCCTGGCCCAGACAAAATACGACTCAAGCATACGCCTGATGTCTGTCTAAAAAATAGTACCATCTTGCGCAATAGTATTGGCAGGATGATGACTTTGAGCGACAATCGAACTACACCGACGCTTTAAGCGCCGGGATCATAATAATGATGAAATTCCTCTTTGACGGGCCAATAGAGATATTGGCCATTTTTTTTACCGTAACATCTCCGGCAAATTTCCTTCTCCGTATAAATGCAGCGCGCCAACGGCCACGACGTAGTGACCAGCAGGCATCGCTCTGAGCCGATCGCGCCAGGCTGTGTTGCGTTGATGCATCAATACGTCATACAACGACTGGCTAAAGGTATTGGGAAGCGTCAGTTCGCTATTGTGCGGTGGCGTTTCAAGCCACCAGCCCATCATCTGCTGGAGCAGTCTGGCATTGGTATGCCAATGCGTCAGAGTATCGTCCAACAGGGCCAGTCCGTTATCAGGCAACTGACATAACAGCTCGATTTGACTGGATGCGCCTTCCAGTTCGATTATCGGTTTATGCGCCTGTTTAGCCGCATTCAACAGTTGATAATCAATCCCGTATTCCGCTCGCAGCCCTAGCTGCTGTGCCTGCGTTGCCTGTAATACCATGGCAATTTGCCACAACGGCTGAGTAGATAACAGGGATGGGGAAATGCCCAGTTCGTTGGTGACTTTACGCAGGTTTTCTAACTGCTCCGGGCTGAGACGTTCTTCGAGTGCGGCAAAGATCGGAAGGTTGGCAAACGGCGCGTCGTCACCGGAAACATCCGCTTCGACAATCAGCGCATCGGCATGCTTGAGCTTTTTGAGTAATTTGGCAGGCAGAGGCGCCATATCGCGGCTGCCCATGTGAATGCTGCCAATCAGATGAAAATGGCGGTTGCCGGGCAAAGAGATGTCGATGGCAGGCCAGGTATAGTGGTTGCCGCGCAGTGCAGACCATAATGCTTTTACCCGGTATAACAAATCCATACGACCTCCCTAAGTGGAGAACCATGCTAGCGCGTGGCCGGAAAAGTCGCAATGTGTGAATTGCCGGATGGCGCAGTTGATAGCGCCATCCGGCAAAGGGTTACTCTTTAGGTTTGAAGCGCAGCAGTCGGTTCGCGTTGCTCACCACGGTGATGGAAGAAAGCGCCATCGCCGCCCCGGCTACTACCGGGTTGAGCAGCGTGCCGGTGAACGGCCACAGAATCCCAGCGGCAACCGGGATGCCGATGCTGTTGTAGATAAACGCGCCGAGCAGGTTCTGCTTCATATTGCGTAGCGTTGCCCGGGAGATAGACAGCGCATCCGCAACGCCCATCAGGCTATGACGCATCAGCGTAATCGCGGCTGTTTCAATCGCTACATCGCTGCCGCCACCCATGGCGATCCCTACATCGGCCTGAGCCAGCGCAGGCGCATCGTTGATACCGTCACCGACCATGGCGACCTGACGCCCCTGGCTCTGCAGACGCTTGATCGCCTCGGCCTTACCGTCCGGCAGAACACCCGCAATCACCTCGTCAATACCCGCCTCTTTGGCAATGGCGTTGGCGGTCGTTGGGTTGTCGCCGGTCAGCATCACCAAACGATACCCGGCGCGGTGCAGGCGCTGGAGCGCTGCCACGCTGTCGCTACGCAGTGGATCACGCACCGCTAACAGCGCCGCTGCTTTACCATCAATCGCCAACAGGACCGGAGTTGAACCCTGGGAGGCCTGAGCGGTGATTTCAGACTCCATTTCAGTGGTATCTACCTGCTGTTCATTGAGCAGTGCCTGATTTCCCAGCAGCAACGTATGACCTTCGGTCTCGCCGCTGACGCCTAACCCGCGCAGCGTACGGAAACCGTTGACCTGCGGCAGCGAGACATCGCCTGCTTTGTCCAGAATCGCCCTGGCCAGCGGGTGGCTGGAACCCTGTTCAAGTGCTGCAGCCAGACGAATTGCCCGCGCTTCATCGGTGTTGCCAAACGTTTTGATGGCGACAACCTGCGGTTTGCCTTCAGTCAGCGTCCCGGTCTTATCAAAGACGAGAGTATCGAGCGTGCTGGCGCGCTGCAGCGCATCGGCATCGCGTACCAGTACCCCAAACTCAGCGGCACGCCCCACGCCGGAAATAATCGACATCGGCGTTGCCAGACCCAGCGCACAAGGGCAGGCGATAATCAGAACGGTGGTGGCAATGACCAGCGTATAGACAATCTGCGGTGCTGGTCCAAAGAAATACCAGATAGCCGCACTGACCAGCGCAATGGCGACCACGACCGGAACGAACACCGAGGAGATACGGTCGGCCAGTTTGCCAATTTCCGGTTTGCTGCTTTGCGCTTGACGCACCATACGAATAATGCGTGACAGCGTGGTGTGACTGCCAACGGCGCTGGCGCGGAACAGCACGCTGCCGTCCTGTACGACCGTACCGGCGTGGACGCTATCGCCTTCACCTTTTTGCTGAGGAATCGGCTCACCGGTGAGCATAGCTTCATCCAGCCAGGCTTCGCCCTGGGTGATTTCGCCATCGACCGGCACGCGGTCGCCGGTGGTCAGGCGCAACAACATTCCCGCCTGAACGTCTGCCAGCGGCACGTTCTTTTCACCTTCGTCAGTAACGACGCGTGCGGTCGGTGGCGTCAGATCAAGCAGTTTTTCCAGCGCTTTGGACGAGCGCTGGCGAGCCCGCGCTTCCAGCATGTGTCCGAGGTTAATCAGACCAATAATCATGGCGCTGGCTTCATAATAGAGGTGTCGCGCTTCCATCGGGAACCATTGTGGCCAGAGGTTGACGCTCATGGAATAGAGCCATGCCACCCCTGTACCCAGCGCGACCAACGTATCCATAGTCGCGGTGCCGTTCATCAGGCTTTTCCACGCATTGCGGTAAAAGTGACCGCCCGCGAAAACCATCACCGCAAGCGTTGCCAGACCAATCGTCAGCCACAGGCTGCGGTTGTCTTCGCTCACCATCATGTTGTCGCCAATCATTCCCCATACCATGACAGGGATACCCAGCAGCAGCGCGACGGCCGCCTGCCAGCGAAAACGTTTCATGGTTGCCACGGCGGTTTCTTGCTGACGCTCGCGGCGCTTAGCATCATCTTCAATGGCTTCTGCGCCGTAGCCTGCTTTTTCCACCGCCTGCACTAAATCTGCGGCGGAGGCACTGCCCATTACCAGCGCAGTGCGTTCCGCCAGGTTTACCCGTGCCTGGGTGACACCCGGTACGCTTTGCAATGCATTTTGTACACGGGTCACACAACTGGCGCAGCTCATGCCGTTTAACAGCAACTGTTGGCTGTCATCATCAGCCGTAGCTGCCGGAAGCTCGGAAGGGACCGCTGCCAGTGCTTCCGACGGGATTGATGACTCCGTCAGCGGTTTAGCCTTTGGGTGGCTTAACTCCGCGCCGTAACCGGCTTGTTTGATGGTTTCAATCAGCGCTTCTGCGCTGGCGCTCCCGGTAACATGGGCCTCTGTCACGGTAACATCCGCTTGCTCAACATCCGGACGTTGTTCCAGACTTTCTTTAACGCGTTTTACGCAGTGACCACAGGACAAACCGTCCAGGGTTAGATCGATTGTTTGAGACATAACCAACTCCTTCATTGCAGGTTTAACTGACTGTGATAAAGGTTAAACCTTCCAGCAAGGGGAAGGTCAAGGGTGTTTTTAGAAAAGATGAAAAAAGGGGCGAAGGGGGAAAAAAACGGGAACGTCACCTCAGAGCGTTCCCGGTCTGTTATTGATTGAGAACGATAAGCGGCGTTCGATGCTCCGGTTCATTTATGACCGTGAGATCGGCACCGTACAGCGCGTTCAGCGCCCGTTGCTTCAGGACATCCTGCGGATACCCGTTATCAATAATCCTGCCGCGTTCCATCAATACCACGCGGTCGGCATAACGCGCTGCGAGGTTGAGATCGTGCAGGACGCAGCAGACGCTAAACTGCCGTTCACGCACCAGGCGACGCAGCAGACGAAAAAGGTGCTGCTGGTGGTGAATATCCAGGGCGGAGGTAGGTTCATCGAGAAATAACCATTTGGGCCGAGGCACGGGCTCCCAAAGCTGAACCAGCAGACGTGCCAGCTGTACTCGCTGTTGTTCTCCTCCCGACAGATGCCGGTAATCGCGCGCGGCCAGCGCCTGGCAGTCGCACAACGTCATGATGTGTTCCGTTTCATCGCCCGTATTGCGCGTGCGATACGGATGCCTGCCCATGCGAATGACTTCCTGCACGCTAAACGGGAAGGCCATATGACTGTTCTGGCGCATCACGGCACGGGTTTTTGCCAGCTCGGTGATTGACCATTCGTTCAGCGGCTTGCCGAATAAGCTACAGCGCCCACTGTGAGGTTGCAGATAACCCGTGAGCTGGCGGAGCAGCGTTGATTTCCCGGCGCCATTCGGGCCCAGAATCGCGATAATCTCTCCTTCAGGTAGCGTCAGGGAAACATCATCGGTCAATCGTCTGCCCTGAATGTGGTAAACCAGATTTTCAGCAACGATCATGACACCCTCCGGCTACGCAGTATTAACCACAGAAAATACGGTCCTCCGATCAGGCTGGTTAACAGACCAACGGGCATTTCGGCAGGCTGCACCAGAGTGCGGGCCAGCGTATCGGCAATCAGGAGTAGACAGGCGCCCGCCAGCGTAGAGCAGGGAATCAACCAGCGATGATCGGCGCCGGTAGTCATTCTGATCAGATGTGGGATCACCAGGCCAATAAAGCCAATTACGCCGCTGACGGAAACGGCAGCACCAACCAGTAGCGAGCTGAGCAACAGTAACTGCTGGCGCTTACGTTTGACGTTCACGCCGAGGTAATGCGCCTCTTCATCACCCAGTTGCAGCAAATTAAGCGTGCCCGCCATACAGACGGAGACAGCAATGGCTGGAAGAACAAAGGTACTGGCAACCAGCAGCGTTGGCCACTGGGCCTGGCCGAGATTGCCCATCATCCACAGCGTAAGTTGACGTAGCTGTTGCTCATCGCCCACATAGCTCAGTACGCCAATAGCCGAACCGCACAAAGCATTGATAGCGATACCGGCTAACAGCAGTTGCATCATTCCGCCGTGGCTATGACGCTGGCTTATCAGGAAAATAATCGTGCAGACCACCATGCTGCCCGCGACGGCAAAAATCATCTGCTCATACAGCACCAACACCACGGGAAACGAAAAGGGGATAACTATCGCGATACCGACCATCAGCGCGGAGCCGCTACTGACACCAAGCAGGCCAGGATCGGCCATCGGATTGCGAAAAAGCCCCTGCATGATAACCCCTGCCGTTGCCAGCGCTGCGCCTACCAGAACGGCCAGCAACACACGGGGCAAGCGGATGTTCAACCAGATGTCACGGTATTCGTCGTTGAACAGCGCGCTGAAGCTAATGTTCAGCGCCCCCTGGCTGGCTCCGAAGAGCATCAGAGCGACCAACAACAGAGAAAGACCCGTCAGAATGCTGACGGAAGAAAGCGAGTCCTTAAGCACGCAACGCTCCATAACGTCTTTGCGGCGCGAAGTTCCCGCGCCGCGAGGGGTTTACGCGGGTTTCAGTCCTGGCTCAACCAAACTGTAAATCTGGTTATTGAGTGACGGGGCTGTAGCCAGTTCGTGAATGTGCCTTGCAACATCTGCACGCATCACAAAACCATGGCACTCCTCGGCCTGTATCCGTTGCGCCTGACCTGTGGCTGCACCGTTCAGCAAACCGCCGGGGCGGAGAATGGCGTAGTCCAGTTGACTGGTTTGTAGCCAGCTTTCAGCCAACGATTTTTCGCGTACCGCCTGACCAAATGCGGCCCTGGCGCGTGGGGACAAAAAGGGCCAACTGTCGCCACAGCCAAGCGAAGTCACCAGAATCATGCGTTTGATCTCCGCTTTTTCTGCTTCATCAATGACGGTTCTGTGCGCCAGATAATCCTGGGCACCGCCCATGGAGGAGATCACCGTGGCATGTTGACCCGCTGCGCGACAGGCACAGGCGGTGACCTGGCTGTCGCAGGCGTCGCCAATGAAGACCTGCACACCTTTTTCCTGCAACCCGGCAGCGACCTGCGCGTTGCGAACGACGGCAATCACCGGACGTTGTTCCGCCAGTGCGAGTGCCAGTGTTTTCGCGCCGACGCCGCTACCACCTGCACCAAAAATGAGCCATGGAGCCATCAGGCATGTTCCTTTAAGGATGAAGACAGCGCGTGAAAGGCGCTGACCTGGTCGGCCAGTAGCTGACGATGCTCATCCCGACCGAGGAAAATTTTGAACATAGTGCTACCCGCCTGGTTAAAGAAGAGAATGGACGCGGTGTCCATGCCCATAAATTTGCGTTCAATCAGGGCGATATGTGTGCAGTTTTCTGCCTTGATATGACCGGTCATGCCTTTTTTGCCGCGCAGGTTGAAGTAACCGTGGCGGTGGAATCCTGAAGGTAATTCACCCGTGAATTCCAGTATGACATCAGCAGTATGGACCAGGGTGGTGACTTTGCCCCATTCGCTGACGGTTTCCCAGACGGTATCAAATTGATCGCCGGAAACCAGCGTCGGGGAGGGGAGGTTTTTCACCACCTCCAGCAGCGTGGTGTTGTATTGGGCTGCGATAGCTTCCAGCGTACCGTCCGGCTCAGTTTTCAAAAAATCCTGTAAAGAGACATGGCTCATACTTCACTCCTTTTATGGTTGCTCTACCGCAATGCGCGGCGCGTTAAGTGCCTGAATCAGTTCATCAAGAGACTGCAAAATATTGCTCGCCCAAAAACGCCCTTCATTGGTCAGGCGTACGCAGGTGCTGGCATCTCGCGTCAGTCCTGCGTGATGCCACTGGGTCAGTAGCGGGGCCAGTTTTTGTGCATGAGGTGTCAGTTCATCCAGCGGGACGCGGGCCGTTTCAATACCGGCCTGGAGGGTGTGTCGCCACTGGAAACCACGCTCGGCGGTGCGCATCATCATCATGAGCGGTTTTTTTCCGACGGCGATGGATTCATGCCATGTGGTCAGATTGCGCTCGACCATCCAGGAATAGCCATTGACTGACCCTCCTGCGCCAGAGCCGAATGCCAGACAGTCTGCGCCCTGTTTAATCAGCAGGTTGTACAGATTGCGTTCCCGTGTGGTGCGCGCCCAGTGGCTGTTGCTGATGCAGCGCCAGCCCGCGCTGTCCATAAAATCGCAGCCCTGAAGATAGAGGTCGCGACGTTCGGCAGGAGAGGGAACCGTTGTGCGCCCGGTTTCAACCGCTTTGCCAAGCGGTGTATTAGGGAGCAGATTCAGAGCATAAAGATCTACGCCGTCGAGGCCGATGTCGCGGGCAATCGCCAGATCCTCGCCCCACACCTTTGCGTCTTGTCCTGGCAGACCAAACAGCAGATCGCAGACCACGGCGGCTCGATCCCGTTTTACCAACCCCTGCATAAAGGCCATCGCGGTCGGGCCGTCCGAAGTGCGCGCCATTTTCTTGCGGATCCGGCTGTTAAATGACTGAATGCCGATCGAAAATCGATTGGCGCCAGCGTCAAGGCAGGCATCTATTCGCGCATCGTCAAAATTGAGTACCCGCCCCTCAATGGTGATTTCGCAGTCCGGCGCCAGCGGTAGCTTGTCACGTAGTGCGGTGATGATTCTGGCCAGATCCCGTGCCGACAGCGCAGACGGTGTACCGCCGCCAAAATAGACGGCGTGAATCGGGGCCGACTGATGCAATGCGCTATCGGCTTCCATCTCTATTTCGCGTAATAGCGCGTTGGTGTAGCGGGCGCAGTGATCCTCTTCAAAGCGGTTTTGATAAAAACCGCAGAAAGTACAATGTGTTGCACAAAAAGGGATATGCAAGTACACCAACCGTTTCCGCGGTGGGGTTGGCTGGCTGATGACCTCCAGCCAGGTTTGTGACAATAGCTCTTTGGCAACCGGGATCGCCCCACGCCAGGGCATCGTGGCGCGGCGATCCTTAAATGGCTGACTTCCCTCGAGCGCAAAATGCGCGGTGAGATCCAGCGAGTGTTCAGTTTTCATTGTTCTTTATAAATCCAGTTAGTGAGGCCAGAATTGCTGGTACAGGGCTTCAACCGCATCGGCGACGCGCGGCCCCATACCCAGAATCAGCGCCTGGTCAATCGCCACAATGCGCTGGTTTTTCCAGGCCGCAGTGTGGGTAATCCCGGCAATCGTGCTCAGGCGAGCCAGACCGCCATCCACCATTTGCGACGTCACCACGATCACCTCTGGGTTGGCGGCGATCAGCGATTCCGCGCTGTAGCTTTTATACTGCGCATGGGTGGCGACATTTTGTGCGCCTGCGAGGGTCATAATGGCATCGGCAACGCTGCCTTTTCCGGCGACCTGTGGCGCGCTGCCGCCAGCGGAGAGAATGAACATGGCTTTGACCGGCGCGTTTTTCGCTGCCACGTTGTGCTGAACGCGATCCAGACGTTGACGTATGCGATCGATCAACGTCTCACCTTGTTCGGGAATGCGCAGGGTTTGAGCCAGTTCCCGAATGTTGGCGTACATCTGTTCGACGGTGGCCGGTACGCGCGGCAACGTCACGACGTTAACTTTTTGCGCCCGCAACTGATCCAACACGATTTGAGGGCCAGCATCCTGCCAGGTGATAAAGCTGTCCGGATGCAGCGATAAAATGCCCTCGCTGCTTAACTGCTTCCAGTAGCCGATATGCGGGAGTGCGGCAGTTTCGGGTGGATACGAGGTGGTTTCATCAACGCCGACCACCCGGTTGCCGATGCCCATGGCGTATATCAGTTCGCTAAGAGAGCCGCCCGCCACCACCAGGCGGTCGGCGGACTGGGCACTGAAAACGCAGGCGAGGCTCAGTAAGCCAATCAAGAGTTTTTTCATCGTCAGAAATTCCACGCAAAGCCAACGGCGGCATTGAAACCAGCGTCTGGAATAGATTCATGCGCGGTTCTGTAACGCTTGTCGGTCAGGTTGTTGAGCGCGAGGTTGACCTGATACTGATCCTGCGGACCGAACTCGGTGTTGAATGCAAGGTTAAGCGTGGCCCAGCCTGGGTAGTTGATTTCCGTGGTGCCGGTATTATCTTTGGCGCTGGACGCCGCGCGGATAAAGACATCGGACGTCAGGTTAGCGGCGTTCATCAACCAGGTATGTTTCAGGCCGACGCGCCCGGTCAGAGTGGGTTCGCCGGTATCCCAGGTTTTAAGGGTAATGCCTTCGTACTGACGGCGAATGAGATTACCGCTCAGGTAAGGTGAAACTGCCCAGCCGTTGTATTCTGCGGTGAGTTCCATGCCCCAGGTTTTGGCCCGATCGATGTTGTCGTAGTAGTAATAGCCGCCCCGTGAAGAGGTGGTATTACCGCTGCATACGGGTTGACCTGAACAGGCCAGGCTGGCGATATAGTCTTTGGCTTCGGAGTAATAAATGGCGCCGTCAATCAGCCACATATTCCCTTTATACCGTGCACCCAGCTCATAGTTATTCGAGTGTTCCGCCTTCAGGTTTGGATTGCCGTAGGTTACGCTGCCGCCTGCGGACGTCTGCATAAACAGCTGAGTCAGCGTGGGGAAGACATAGCCTTGGGCATATGCAGCCCGAAGTTCAAGATCTTTAAAACCGGAATAGCGTAGGCTGGTTGAGGTCACCAGTTCATCATCGTGAACGGAATTTCCTCCGGTGGATTGCCAGGTGCTGCCGCTGCTTTGCAGGGTTTGCGTATCGTTGCGCTTGAGCTTCGAAGACAGCCAGTACTGGCGTGCGCCTACGGTCCACGTCCAGTCATCGGCAAAGCGCCAGTCGTTTTGCGCGAACAATGAGGTGTTGCTTTGCTCCGCTTCGTTGTATGACAGGGTACGTGTTTGCGTATCGAAGAAGCCGGTAGCTGCGGTCTGGCGCGTACTGCCGTCCGTGTCCTGTTTTATTTTGTCATGCTGATATTGAGTGCCAATCACCAGCTCGTTGTTAGCAGGCAGGGAGAAGTTGCTCTGTAGCGTTACCCCTTGGGTATACTGTTTGTCGTTGGTATTGGTCTGATTGCTGACCGTCAGCGCTTTAATCATCGGGCTGGGGATAACCTGGGTCGTTTTGACCCGGTTTTCAAATTTGCGCTCTATTGTCTGGCTGTATGCGTCAACATGGATGTTCTTCAGGTAATCCCCATCGGCCGCGTAGTCGTAGAAAAGACCGATTTTCTCGCGTTCCAGCTTAGGTATTTTGACGCTAAAGTCGTCGAACTGGCCCTCTGGATCGTCAAACCAGGTTTGAGTAGACAGTTTGTAGCGATCGAGGGAGAGCCCAATTTTGTGGCGATCGAAGTTGTAACCCAGCCATACGCCCTGGCCGTTATTACGGAAGTTGGTGTTGGGCAATCTTCCGTCAGGCGTATCGCGGTCCCCCTGGTCGGAATAGCTGCCATTGATGCGGTAGTCAAAGTTTCCGATGCTGCCCCAGGCCGCTGCCGACTCTTCCCATCCTGCCGTTGCGGAGTTATAAACAGCCTTAACGCTGCCGCCGAGAGGCTTATCACCGCCTTTTTTGGTAATAAAGTTTACGACACCGCCAATCGCCTGCGAACCGTAGAGGACAGAATAGGGGCCTTTGACCACTTCAATCCGTTCCAGCGCGGATTCGTCAATCAGCAAACCGGCTCCGTAGTTTTGTCCGGCACGTTGGTAACTGACGACCTGGCCGTCGATCAAAATCAGCACCCGCGAAGACGCTTCGCCACGGATACGAATTTGTTTCCGCCCTGCGAGGGCGTTATCGGTGACTTCGACGCCGGGAATATCTTGTAAATCATCAGCAATAGAAACGCTGGTGGAGTTTTGCAGTGTCTGGCGATCGATAACCTGGATGGTTGCCGGGCTATCCCAAAGACTACTTTCTGTGCGGTTAGCCGTGACGATAACCGTGTCTTCGTCGGACGTAGAAGCGTGTGTTGGAGAGGTAGCTGCAAAAGCGGCGCCGGACATGCATAATGTCAGGGCTGAAAGAATAAATGGCCTTTGGTTATTCCGTGGCAACATAAGAGAACCTTTATTGAATGTAAATGATCATCATTATCATTCGCGTTTATATATAAAATTGTTTCCCTTTGTTCAAGATGAAAGATGTAGAACCAATATATCTTTTGATTTGAGTCAATTTCGTGCAGTCATTAAATGCATAAATGTGATCTAAATCGGATATAACAATGTGAATTAAAAGGATTTGTGCATCGTGGTGAGGGTGGGGAATGTGCAGGGTTCACGGGTAAATCATTAGGACAATCTGGGCTATAATGGGCTCAGTACCAACAAGATCCGCGGGGGAAATGTGAATATTAGCGATGTTGCGAAAAGAACCGGTTTGACCAGCAAAGCGATACGCTTTTATGAAGAAAAAGGCTTAGTGACGCCGCCGCTGCGTAGCGAAAATGGCTATCGCACATACAACCAACAGCATCTGAATGAACTTACGCTGCTGCGCCAGGCACGCCAGGTGGGTTTTAATCTCGAAGAGTGCGGCGAACTGGTGAATCTGTTTAACGATCCGGCGCGTCATAGCGCAGATGTGAAAAAGCGTACCTTAGAAAAGGTCGCGGACATTGAGCGGCATATCAGCGAGCTGCAGGCCATGCGCTTGCATTTGCTGGCACTGGCGGAGAGTTGCCCTGGCGATGACAGCGCCGAATGCCCGATCATTGATAACCTCTCCGGCTGCTGCCACCATAAAGCGAAGGCTTAACGGCGAGGGGGATTAAGCATAAATACCACCGTGCCGCGGTACCACGGGGATTTCTCAAGCTGCGCTTCAGCCTGCGGGTCCCGGCTACCGTTTTGCACCAGCCCCAGCTTAAACGGAATGCGCAGACGACTGAGTGCGGGCAGATACGCCTGATAATTCGTTACCGTATGACGGCCCTGATAGCTCTGGACCACCAGTTCATCGACCGCCAGCGCATTCAGCGTGGCGACGTCGCCCGTTTTTGCCCAATCCAGCAGTCCAGTCACGCCAAGTGCAAACTCGGCCGGTAACTGTTGGCGTAATTGCTGCAGAAAGCGGGCGTAATCGGCAAGCTGATGGGTCGCCGCGTCAAAATCAACCTGCAGGCCGAGCACATGATTCCCGGCGGTCTGCCAGCGTTGCATCAATCTTATGATGCGAGCCGGGATCGCCTCCGGTACGTCGAGCGTGGTAAAGCGCACGGTCAGCCAGATAGAGGGAAAAGACAGGCGGCTGACCGGCAGCCCGAGACGCTGGAAAACCACGTTACCCGAACGAACCAACACCTCACCCTGATGCAGATAGACCGTTTGTGCGTCTTTCAGCTCATCACTGGCCTTCACGCCTGACCACAGCCAGAAGGCCGGATGCTCACGGGCGGCGACGATATCCGCCGCCTGCGGCTGGCCTGTCAGCAGCGCGGTTACCAGTAGTATTTGAGTTTTTGCGCCCACGGACTTCCCGGATACTGCGTTTTCAGTTGGGTGAACCAGCCTTTACGCTGCAGTTTATCCACTTCCTCACCGCCGCACTCGTTAGAGCCTGACGGCGCATAGCACATGATGGCGCGATACAGCGCGAAGCTCTTGTCTTCAACCTCTGCTTTCGGCGAAGTGATCACCTGCTGATAGTAGCGTTGCCTGTCGAACTGACCGAACGGCTCCTTGCGCGATATTGCTGATTCAAGAACGTCGTTGCCAGCACTGTTTTTCCACAAATCGACGTGGGTTTGCGTGGTGCGGAAGAATTCGCCTAAGCAGTTCAGCGCGTGGGCATCATCCGCTTTTTTGCTCAATACCGTTACCGTTTCATTGAGGCTGCGACAGGTGTAACCGCGCTCGGCAGCGTCGCCGTTCCAGTCGAAAATACTCAGATTAACGTCATCAAACGCGTCGCCAATAACCGGCGGAGTAATGGCGCTGGCCAGTTTTCTGTCATTCAACCAGTCGCCAAAGCGGTTTTCGGTAAGATCGCGTACCAGCAGCGTATGCAGGGCGATGGTACGCTCTTCATTGTTAGGTCCATGGACGGCCTGCTGGCGCAGCAGTTCAGGCGAGGCCTGTGTTTTCAGTATCTGCGAGCGAAAACGCAGGTTGGTTACTGCGCTTTCTGGGGCAAATACCGCCGCCACGTCGCCGCTATAAACCAGCGTTGCGGCGAGCTTAGCCTGTACATACTGCTGCTGTTCGTTGTCTTGGCTGAGTTTTAGCAACTGCAGCCAGAAATCACGCGCCGCGCTCCAGTTCTTCTGGCCCATCAGCGCTTCGCCGTACAGCACTTGTTTGCTGAAGGCGAGGGTATCGTGAACGGCAAGTTTCTGCGCTGGCGTAACTGCCTGAATAATCGCCGCGTAGTTCTCCGTCGCCAGCCACAGATTCAGTTGCAGATCGCGCCATAGCGGCAATTTTTGGCTCTGCTCAAACACCGGTTTGCTGGCATCGAGCTGCGCCTGGGTCAGCGTGGGTTTACTGTTGTTATCCAGACGCAGCGCGCGCAGCAGTTCGATATAGCTGACAAGCGGCGCATCGGGGAATGCTTCCACCACGGACTGTTCGTAGAACGCCATACCGTAGACATTATCGTATTCGATGACTATTTCTCGCAGTTGCCGAGCGTCAGCCGACTGCTGGAGCGTCTGCTCATACAACCCGGCCAGCTGCGGCCACGCCTGTAAATACCAGTTGATGCGACGCAGCATACCGCGCGCGGAGTCGGCATACAGGCCTTGCGGGAAGCGTTGCAGGTAGGCTTGTGCCTGCGTCTGAGCCTGAGTCGCGTCCTCGCGGTTAATTTTTGCAATATCAAAATCGCCGTACTCGCCTACGCTGTTCTGGCTGCTCTTGTTCAAGGCCGCACGCATCAGCATGTATTGCGCGGTCTCTGCCAGCCACGGGCGCTCACTTTTGGCAAGCTGAGTGAAATCCCGTTCGGCGCTGGCATAATCACCGGCATAGAAACTGGCAGCTGCGGCCAGATAATTTTTATAGGACTGAGCCGGTGAATCAGCCGGGAGGGTGGCAAGTGAAGACTCAATTTGCTCGCGGGTTGCCCCGGATAGCAGCCCTGTACGCGCCTGGGCTAAGGCCTGGCGCTGTTCCGCCGTTAACGTCGAGTCGGCCAGCAGTGCGGCAAAAAATGCGCTGACGCTCTCGGTGTTATTCGAAACATGACGGTTCTCAAGCTCAGCGTCGTTGACGTTTATTTCGTCTGCGCTAATGTTCAGTTCGGCCATCTGTCGGGAGAGTGGGCTGTCTGCGGCGGATGCCGGAGCAGCGGCTGGCTGCGAGGTTGCCTCATCCCATTGCGGGTGATAGGCAAAATAGAAATCCCGGGAGCGGGTGATATCCGCTGGCATTGATTGCACCGGCAGAGCAAATGATTTTTCCTGGCTCAGCAGCCGCAGCAGGTTGTCGCGACTGTCGTTTTCAGGGTTGAAGGTCGGCGTGCCTTTCAGCAGGCAGCTGTCGTCGCTCCATTTGCAGTCTTCCATATCGAAAGAGGCGAATGCCTGCGGGGCGGCGGTCAGTAATGTGCAAAGGGCAAAGGCAAGGGGTGTCTTCCTGACCATAGTCTTATTTCCTGTCTTTTTAATGTGATACCGCTTTAATAATCAGGGTTATCCCTTCAACGGCAATGACTTCAACCTGCGTATCGGCGCTCAAATCGTCGCTGGCGCTAACGGGCCAGGAACTGTCGCCGACGCGCATGTGTCCGCGACCATTGACCAGGGCGGTTTCCAGAATAAATCGTCGGCCAACCAGCTGCTGTCCGCGCTGGTTAAGATGGCTGTCGGCGGGTTTCTGCTCCTGAACGCGCCTTGCCAGCCATTTCCACCACAGCCACGCCGCCAGCAGGGTGAGGACGGCGAACATCGCCCCCTGCCACGCCCAGTCTAGCGGAGCGAGCCAGACGACCAGACCGGTAATTACCGCCGCTACGCCGCTCCACAGCAGATAGCCGTTACCGCCCAGCATCTCGGCGGCGAGTAGCAAACCGCCGAGGCTGAGCCAGAAGATGTGCGGATGCACCAGAATCATCGCTATCATGATTTTTTCCGCTCGCTGGCGCTGTCCTTAACCAGTTCGGCGATCCCGGCAATAGAGCCCATCAGGCTGCTGGCATCCAGCGGCATCATCACCACTTTGCTGTTATTCGACGAGCCGATATGCTGCAGCGCTTCAGTGTATTTCTGCGCCACGAAGTAGTTCACTGCCTGAATATCCCCAGCGGCAATGGCCTCAGACACCATCTGCGTTGCGCGAGCTTCGGCTTCTGCTGAACGTTCACGCGCTTCAGCCTGTAAAAACGCGGACTGGCGTTCACCTTCCGCTTTAAGGATCTTCGACTGTTTCTCACCTTCGGCCTTGACGATTTCTGCCTGACGGATCCCTTCGGCCTCAAGAATGTAGGCACGCTTGGTACGTTCGGCTTTCATCTGCGCGTTCATCGCGTCGATAAGTTCTGCCGGAGGACGCACGTCGCGGATCTCGATACGGGTGATTTTGATGCCCCAGGGATTCGTGGCTTCATCAACAATATGCAGCAGGCGCGTGTTGATGTTGTCGCGTTGGGAGAGCATTTCATCGAGTTCCATCGAACCGAGAACGGTACGAATGTTGGTCATGGTCAGGTTGATAATCGCCAGTTCCAGGTTGCTGACTTCATAGGCTGCTTTCGGCGCATCGATCACCTGAATAAAGCACACGGCATCAATTGCGACGTTGGCGTTATCTTTGGAGATGACTTCCTGAGAAGGGATATCAAGCACCTGTTCCATCATGTTGATCTTACGACCAATGCGGTCCATGAACGGCACAACAAGGCTTAAACCCGGTTGCAGGGTTTTGGTGTAACGGCCAAAACGCTCTACCGTCCACTGATATCCCTGCGGGACGATTTTGACGCCAGCGCCGACGATCACCAGCGCGACAAAAATAAGAATAGGAATAAAAATGAGCATTGATGAAACCTCCTGTTGTGCTGTCCTTTACTGCCTCATTAATCAAATTATACCCGATTTATCAAGGTGGGCTCCCTTATAATAAATTACAGGCATAGACTGTCTGCACGAAAGAGGTAAAAAAGGGATATGTAATGGAAGAAAGCAGTATTTTGCTTCAGTTAAAAAATGTCGCATGGCAGGCAGGTGAGACGCAGGTTCTCAATAACATCTGTTTTGATCTCCGCGCCGGAGAATTTAAGTTGATTACCGGCCAGTCCGGCTGTGGGAAAAGTACGTTACTCAAGATTGTGGCGTCATTAATGAGTCCGACTGCCGGTGAAATTCTCTTTGAAGGCAAGGAGATCAATACCCTCAAGCCGGAAACGTATCGCCAGCAGGTCTCCTATTGTGCGCAAACGCCTGCTTTGTTTGGTGACACCGTTTACGACAACCTCATTTTCCCCTGGCAAATCCGTAACAAACGTCCGGAGCCGGATGCGTTTCTGAGCGATCTGGCCCGTTTTGATCTCCCCGAGACGATCCTCAGAAAAAGCATAAATGAGCTGTCCGGTGGCGAGAAGCAGCGCATCTCGCTAATTCGTAATTTGCAGTTTCTGCCCAAAATTCTGCTGCTTGATGAAATCACCAGTGCGCTGGATGAGGCTAATAAACGTAATGTGAACGAATTAATTCACCACTATGTTCGCGATAAGAATATTGCGGTGCTGTGGGTGACGCACGACAAAGATGAAATTACGCATGCGGATAATGTCATAACCCTTCAACCGCACGCCGGAGAAATGCAGGAAGCACGCAATGAACGAGCATAATATTACCAATGAGTCCCTGGCATTAGCGATGATGCTGGTGGTGGTGGCGATCCTGATTAGCCACAAAGAAAAACTGGCGCTGGAGAAAGATATTCTCTGGAGCGTTTGCCGGGCAGTGGTTCAGCTGATTATCGTCGGCTATGTGCTGAAATATATTTTTGGCGTTAACCACAGTATTCTGACCTTACTGATGGTGCTGTTTATCTGCTTTAACGCGGCTTATAACGCACAAAAGCGCAGTAAATATATTGATAAAGCTTTCCTCTCGTCGTTTATCGCTATCACGGTGGGGGCGGGGCTAACGCTTTCGGTGCTGGTTTTGTCTGGCTCTATCGAGTTCACGCCGATGCAGGTCATCCCGATCTCCGGCATGATTGCAGGCAATGCGATGGTGGCAGTGGGACTGTGTTACAACAATCTGGGGCAGCGGTTTAACAGCGAACAACAGCAAATTCAGGAAAAACTCAGCCTCGGCGCGACGCCGAAAGTGGCCTCCGCGCCGCTGATTCGCGACAGCATTCGCGCCTCGCTGATCCCAACGATCGACTCTGCAAAAACGGTAGGGCTGGTGAGTTTACCGGGGATGATGTCCGGGTTGATCTTCGCGGGTATTGATCCAGTAAAAGCGATTAAGTATCAGATTATGGTGACGTTTATGCTGCTTTCTACCGCCAGCCTGTCGACCATTATTGCCTGCTACCTGACCTATCGGAAGTTCTATAATTCGCGCCACCAATTAGTCGTAACGCATTTGAAGAAGACGTGATGTGATGCCGGAGGGATCGGTATTGGTAGAATTTGTATGCCCGATAAGCGCAAGCGCCATCGGGCAAAATCAAACGGATTAGTACAACAGTGCGTACAGTTGGCGGCGGTATTTTGAGGCCAGCGCATCGCCGGTTCCGAGTGCGGCAAGGATCTCCTGGAAGGTCTTACGTGCCTGACCGTCGGCAGCAGTGAGATCTTTCTTCAGGTGGCTGAACAGCAGTTCCAGTGATTCCTCGTTACGTCCGACCTGATGTAACTGGATGGCTAGTTGAGTTGCCAGCGCCGCATCCTGCGGATTGCTGGCGACTTGCTGCTGCAGCTGTTGGATTTCCGGCGTATCCGCCGCCTGCTTCAGCAGTTCTATCTGCGCCACCAGTCCCTGATAGCGGGTATCCTGATCCTGCAACGGAATGGTTTTCAGCACCGCTTCGGCATCGTCAGAACGATTGAGGGCGATTTGCGTTTCCGCCAGCAGCAGGCCAATTTCGCTGCTCTGGTTGGAGATCTGCCAGGCTTCTTTCAGCAGCGGCAGTGCATCCGCGTGATTACCGGCTTCGATGAATTCGATAGCCTGACGCGCTTTCAGCTCTTCTTCGCTCGGCAACACTTTTTCCAGCAGTGCGCGGATAACCTCTTCCGGCTGCGGGCCCTGGAATCCGTCCACTGGCTGACCGTTCTGGAACAGATAAACCGTAGGGATGGCGCGCAGGCCAAACTGAGAAGCGATCATCTGCTCGGCGTCGCAGTCGAGCTTGGCGAGAATAAACTGGCCGTTGTACTGGGCGGCAAGGCTCTCCAGTACCGGCGTCAATTGCAGGCAGTGCTGGCTGCGCTCAGACCAAAAATAGAACAGGACCGGCGTGGTCATCGACTGTTCAAGGGTCTGCTGCAGGTTCGATTCGTTAATGTTAACAATATTCTGTGTGGACATGGAGTTACTCTCTTTTGTCGATTTCTTGTTACATGGGGGCTGACGCGCGTGCTTCAACTCAACCCTGTAAAATTTTGTCCATTATGCGGCCTGGCAACAGGCGTTTAAGTAGCATCACTGCCCAGGTCACCAGCGTAACCGGATAACGTAGCTTCGGTTTATCGCTCTCAAATGCATGACGTACTTTGGCGACAACCGCTTCTGGTCCCAGCGTAAAACGCGCGGCAATGCCGGGGTTCTCGACGGGCTTATCGCTCTGGGTCTGGTTGACGTTTTCGGTAAAGCGGGTACGGATGGGGCCGGGCTCAATCAGGCTGACCTTAATCCCGCTGTGGCGCAGTTCCATACGCAGCGCGTCGGACCAGGCTTCCAGTGCATATTTGCTGGCGGCATAGGCGCCGCGTCCCGGCGTTGAGATCAATCCCATCACCGATGAGGTCATCACGATACGTCCTTCGCCGTGAGGGAGCATAGCGGGCAACAGGCGCATGGTAAGCTGATGTGCGCCAAAGAAGTTGGCGGAAAATTGCTGTTCCATCTGTTCACGGCTGATGGTGGGCAGGGGACCATAGACACCGTATCCGGCGTTGTTAAAGATCCCATATAAACGATTATCGGTCAGGGCGATCACTTCATCGGCGGTACGATCCACGCTTTCGGGTGAATCCAGATCCAGCAATATGCCAGTGAATCCCATACTGTTCATACGCGCGACATCGTCAGGTTTGCGACATCCTGCCAGAATTTGAAAACCCTGGCGCTTTAGTTCAAGCGCGCTTTCCAGACCGATTCCGCTGGAACATCCTGTTATTAAGACCGATTTTTGCATAACTTTACCTGTCAGGATCTCCGTAGCATTACGACTCATGATTTACTAGAGGTGTGAGATGTTGCGCCATCCAGTCGGCAATAAACGGCTGAGCGTCACGGTTAGGATGAATACCATCATCCTGCATCCACTGGGGTTTCAGATAAACCTCTTCCATAAAAAATGGCAGCAGAGGAATATCAAACTCTTTGGCGAGCTTTGGATAAATCGCGCTAAAGGTTTCATTATAACGGCGACCATAGTTTGCTGGCAGACGAATTTGCATCAGCAGCGGTTCGGCATTTGCCGCTTTCACATCCTGCAGAATCGTGCGCAGGGTTTGTTCGGTTTGCGCAGGCGCAAATCCGCGCAGGCCATCGTTACCGCCAAGTTCGACCAGCACCCAGCGCGGCTGGTGCTGCTTGAGTAATGCAGGCAGACGGGCCAGACCTTGCTGCGAGGTGTCGCCGCTAATGCTGGCATTCACCACTGGCGTTTTGGTTTGCCATTTATCATTAAGTAGCGCAGGCCACGCGGCGCTGGCGGACATACGGTATCCGGCGCTCAGGCTGTCACCCAGAATTAATAACGTGTCCGCAGCGGCGGCGCGGAAAGTTAACAGGACCAGGAACAGGAAAGGCCAATGCCAGCGGAAAACATTGTTGAAGTTCATCATCTTAAGAAATCCGTCGGTCAGGGTGAGCAAGAGCTATCCATCCTTACCGGAGTTGAACTGGTTGTCAAACGCGCCGAGACCATTGCGTTGATTGGCGAGTCGGGATCGGGGAAATCCACGCTGCTGGCGATCCTCGCCGGGCTGGACGATGGCTCCAGCGGTGAAGTCAGCCTGGTGGGGCAGGCGCTGCACGCCATGGACGAAGAAGCCCGGGCGCAGCTGCGGGCGCGACACGTAGGTTTTGTCTTCCAGTCATTCATGTTAATTCCAACCCTCAACGCGCTGGAAAACGTCGAACTGCCCGCGCTGCTACGCGGCGAAAATAGCGGAAAAAGTCGTGACGGGGCAAAAACGCTGCTGGAGCAACTGGGGTTGGGAAAACGCCTTGATCATCTTCCGGCCCAGCTTTCCGGCGGGGAGCAGCAACGCGTAGCGCTGGCACGGGCGTTTAACGGACGGCCTGACGTGCTGTTTGCCGATGAACCAACGGGCAATCTGGACCGCCAGACCGGAGACAAAATCGCCGACCTGCTGTTTTCTCTGAACCGGGAACACGGTACCACCCTGATTCTGGTGACCCATGACCCGCAGCTGGCGGCGCGTTGCGATAGGCGTTTACGCCTGGTGAACGGACAGTTGCAGGAGGAGGCATGATTGCACGCTGGTTCTGGCGCGAATGGCGCTCGCCTTCATTACTGATTGTCTGGCTGGCGTTAAGCCTGGCGGTGGCCTGTGTACTGGCGCTGGGCAATATCAGCGATCGCATGGAAAAAGGGCTGAGCCAGCAAAGCCGTGAGTTTATGGCGGGGGACCGGTCGCTGCAAAGTTCGCGCGCTGTGCCGAAAGCGTGGATTGACGAGGCGCGACAGCGTGGTCTGAAGGTGGGTGAACAGCTAACCTTTGCCACCATGACCTTTGCCCGGGATACGCCTCAACTGGCGAACGTCAAGGCAGTGGATGATGTGTATCCGATGTACGGCACGCTGCAAACCAATCCGCCGGGGCTGAAACCGCAGCCGGGCTCAGTGCTGTTGGCCCCGCGTCTGATGGCGCTACTCAACTTAAAAATCGGTGATTCCATCGACGTTGGCGATGCCACCCTGCGCATCGCCGGAGAAGTGGTGCAGGAACCGGATTCCGGTTTTAATCCCTTCCAGATAGCGCCGCGCCTGATGATGAACATGGCGGATGTCGAAAAAACGGCGGCGGTCCAGCCGGGAAGCCGTGTGACCTGGCGCTATAAATTTGGTGGTACGCCACAGCAACTGGAAGCCTATGAAAAATGGCTGCTTCCGCAGTTAAAGCCAGAACAGCGTTGGTATGGGCTGGAGCAGGATGAAGGGGCGTTGGGGAAATCACTGGAGCGTTCGCAACAGTTCCTGCTGCTGTCGGCACTGTTAACGCTACTGCTGGCGGTTGCTGCCGTTGCCGTGGCGATGAATCATTACTGTCGCAGTCGTTACGATTTGGTGGCGATATTAAAAACGCTCGGTGCGGGCAGGGCGCAGCTGCGCAAGCTGATTATTGGCCAGTGGCTGATGGTGCTGGCGCTGTCTGGCTTGACCGGCGGGCTGTTCGGGCTGTTATTTGAGCGGGTGCTGGTGGTATTACTGAAGCCAGTTCTGCCCGGTGAGCTACCGCCCGCCAGCCTGTGGCCGTGGCTGTGGGCACTCGGTACGATGACCGTCATTTCTCTGCTGGTGGGGCTACGCCCTTATCGCTTGCTGCTGGCGACGCAGCCGCTGCGGGTACTGCGTCGCGACGTGGTGGCAAACGTCTGGCCGCTTAAGGTCTATCTGCCCGTAGCAACGATAGTTGTGGTTGCGCTGCTGGCCGGATTGATGGGCGGAAGTATGCTGCTGTGGGCGGTACTGGCCGGGGCTGTGGTGCTGGCGCTGCTGTGCGGCGTGTTGGGCTGGATGTTGCTTAACCTGCTGCGTGGTCTGACGCTGACCTCGCTGCCGCTGCGTTTGGCGGTCAGCCGGCTGTTGCGCCAGCCGTGGTCAACGCTGAGTCAACTGTCGGCATTTTCGCTGTCCTTTATGCTGCTGGCGCTGTTGCTGGTGCTGCGCGGCGATCTCCTCGACCGCTGGCAGCAGCAAATGCCGCCGGAAAGTCCAAACTATTTTCTGATCAACATTGCCACTGAGCAGGTGGCTCCGCTGAAGGCTTTCCTTGCTGAGCATCAGGTGATCCCAGAGTCGTTCTACCCGATAGTGCGGGCCCGTCTGACGGCGATCAATGATAAATCGACCGAAGGCAATCAGGATGAAGCGCTGAACCGCGAGCTTAATCTGACCTGGCAGGATACCCGCCCGGATCATAACCCGATCGTTGCCGGGAGCTGGCCGCCAAAAGCGGGCGAAGTGTCGATGGAAGAGGGGCTGGCGAAACGACTGAGCGTTAAGCTTGGCGATCGGGTGACCTTTATGGGGGATACCCAGGATTTCAGCGCTACGGTCAGCAGTCTGCGCAAAGTGGACTGGGAAAGCCTGCGACCAAACTTTTTCTTTATCTTCCCTTCCGGCGCGCTGGATGCTCAGCCACAAAGCTGGTTAACCAGCTTTCGCTGGGAGAACGGCAACGGCATGCTGACGCAGCTTAACCGCGAATTCCCGACTATCAGCCTGCTGGATATTGGTGCCATTCTCAAACAGGTGAGTCAGGTGCTGGAGCAGGTGAGCCGCGCGCTGGAGGTGATGGTAGTGCTGGTCACCGCTTGCGGTATGTTGCTGCTATTGGCGCAGGTGCAGGTCGGGATGCGTCAGCGTCATCAGGAACTGGTGGTCTGGCGCACGCTGGGAGCGGGTAAGAAGTTGCTGCGTACCACGCTGTGGTGCGAGTTCGCGATGCTCGGGATGGTCGCCGGACTGGTGGCGGCCATCGGGGCGGAAACTGCGCTGGCGGTGCTGCAAACCCGCGTGTTTGATTTCCCCTGGGAGCCAGACTGGCGGCTGTGGGTTGTGTTGCCGCTTTGTGGGGCATTGCTGCTCTCTCTCTGCGGCGGATGGCTCGGTTCACGTCTTCTTAAAGGCAAAGCGCTGTTCCGTCAGTTCAGCAGTTAATTCATATTCGTGATGATTACGCACCGGTTTTTTTAAATCGGTGCGTTTTTTTATCTATGTAGCACAAAATGATAACTCATTGATATTTAACAGCACAGAACAATAAAAACCCGACAACACGAGTGTATTAATAAACGTTAATATTTGTATGCTGAATAATTGGCAGGCTATCTATCAAGGTACAAATAATGACTATAAAAAAAACGGCGCTGGCGGTATCGATCGGCGCAGCAGTGGCATTAACGACTTTCGCCTCCCAGGCGGAAATCACGGTCCTGAAACAAGATCCGCAGGCGGGCAACCCGCTGAGCCGTCTTAATTTCACCGTCGGCGGGAGTATTCGTCCGCAGTTCCAGAATATGGCCGGTGACGATGGTAAGAATGGCTACAAACGTAATGGCTTCGACGGTGGAACGCGTTTCCGCTTCGCTGCTGACTACTATCTGTTTGATGACATCAGCTGGGTGAGCTATTACGAGCTGGGCGTTAACTTCCCGGCGATGTTCAACTGGGACAATCACTATGCTAACGGCGCCAACGATACTACGCGTCGTATGCTGTACACCGGTCTGAAGAGCGCGACCTGGGGTACGCTGACCTTCGGTCAACAGAACAGCATTTACTATGATGTGGTGGGTGCGAAAACGGATATCTGGGACTACGACATGATTGGCCAGGCGCCAGGTAACGGTATCAATGGCGACTACGACGGTTCCTATCGTACACGTAAGTCACTGAAGTATAAAAATACGGTAGGCGATGTTGATCTTTACGCGTCTTATCTGTTCAGCGATGACTACAACCCGAACAACGGTTTGCGCTACAAACGTAAAGGCGGCGGCTCCCTGGGTGTGGATTATCACATCACCGATGACCTGACCTGGGGTACGGCGTGGAACTACACCCGCGCGGAAATGCGTGGCAACACCAGCAAAACCTACGATCAAAACATCGTCGGTACTGCGCTGAGCTGGAAACCGGACAACTGGACCTTCTCGCTGGGCGGCGGTTGGTATCAAAACTTCATGACCACCAAAAAAGTCTCTGTTAATGACTATTTTGCCGGTGACGCCTGGGGTCTGGAATACTTTGCGGGATACACCTTCCCGGTTGGCCAGTATGCGCTGAAATCCGTGCAGCCATACTTTATGGGCGATCGTATTGAATACGTGAATGGCCGTAACTACCTGCGTACCGACAACGGTGTGGGTATCAGCTTCCAGCTGGATTACGGTTTCCGTGTGGATTACGAACACGTCTTCACCTCCAGCACCGACAATCTGGGCGACATGAACCTGGTGCGTCTGCGTTACGACTTCTAATCGAACGCCTGCCGCCCGATGCGTTTATCGGGCCTACGAGAGCAGGGGGATCGCGTTATTTGTAGGCCGGATAAGGCACTTGTGCCGACATCCGGCTTTTTCATGCCTTCTCACATTTAAAAACACACTCTGCAACATCATGAAATAATTTCAAGGACAGCAGGTTGTGATCTGTGTCATGTTAACAATCAGCCTGTTAACAGGCCAACAAGAACAACGCCGCAAGAACGGCGTGAGACATGACACCACAACGTTAAAATGGAGAGATTATGGGATTGCGTCAGAGTTTACGCGTCGCGACCGGGGCGCTGTTACTGGCCTGTGGATTACAATTTGCTCATGCGAACAGTGATCCGCACACCATCGTATTTGGCGTCGCACCTGGGCCGTACGGCGATATGGTAAAACAAGCCATTGCCCCTACGCTGAAAGAGAAAGGCTATAAGGTAGTAGTGCGCGAATTCAGCGACTACGTGCAACCTAACATGGCGCTCTCCAATGGCAGCATCGATGCTAACCTGTTCCAGCATTCACTCTACTTTGACAAATTCACCGCCGATAAAGGCCTGAAGCTGAGCAAGCTGATTGTGGTCCCGACGGCCGGGATGGGTTTTTACTCACATAAAATCAAAAGCCTGGATGAATTGAAAAAAGGGGATGTGATCACGCTTTCCAACGATCCCACCAACCTGGCTCGCGGTCTGCGTTTCCTGCAGTCTATTGGCCTTATCACCATCAAAGATAACATCGATCCAACTAAAGCCTCCGAGCGCGATATTGCCAGCAACCCGAAAGGGCTGGTGTTTAAACCGCTGGAAGCGGCACAACTGCCGCGTACGCTGGACGGTGTGACCGGTGCGCTGGTCAACGGCAACTTTGCCGTAGCGGCAAAACTGGATCTCGCCAGCGCCATCAAGCAGGAACACCTGGACGAAAATCTGAAAAATATCATCGCGGTACGCAGTGAAGATGCGGATAAACCATTCGCGAAAGATATTGTCGAGGCGGTGAAATCTCCGGCGTATCGTGCGGTGATCGACGATCCGCAAAATATCTACAGCGCCTTCCAGAAACCGGAATGGATGTCGGCAGCCCAATAATCGCTGCGCACAAGGGTTAACAGGGGCAGCGACGACTGCCCTTTTCGCATTTCTGAGGTAGCTATGATTGAGATTGAGAAAGTTTGCGTGGATTTTAGCGCAGGCCGTGGAGCATCAACCCGGGCGGTTGATGACGTTAGCTTGCGCATTGGCGCAGGTGAGATATTTGGCATTGTCGGGACCAGTGGCGCGGGGAAAAGTACGCTGCTGCGCACCCTGAACGCCTTAACGCGTCCGAGCCAGGGAAGCGTGAAGGTGAACGGCGTAGAAATTTCCGCACTGGAAGGCGTGCATCTACGTAAAGCCCGTCAGCGTATCGGGATGATTTTTCAACATTTTAATCTGATGCATACCCGTACCGTGGCGCAAAACGTCGCCTTTAGCCTGAAGGCTGCCGGATGGGAACGCAGTAAAATTGGCCCGCGCGTGAGCGAAATCCTGTCGCTGGTGGGGCTGTCAGACAAGGCGAACCGTTTTCCGGTTCAGCTCAGCGGTGGGCAAAAGCAGCGTGTGGGTATTGCCCGCGCAATTGCCAATCACCCGGATGTGCTGCTGTGTGATGAACCCACTTCCGCGTTAGATCTCGAAACCTCGGCCACGATTCTGGCGTTGCTTAAGCAGATCAACCAACAGTTAGGGATCACGATCGTGCTGATCACCCATGAGATGAACGTGATCAAATCCATTTGCGATCGCGTGGCGGTGATGTCCGGTGGCAAGGTGGTGGAGTCTGGTGAGGTGTTTGATGTTTTTGCTCACCCGCAGCACGCTTTCACTCAGCAACTGGTGTCGCATACCCTCAATCTGACGCTACCCGAGCGTCTGCGCCAGCATCTGCCCGGCCAGTTGCTGAAAATTCTTTTTATCGGCGATTCGGCAGAACAGCCGGTGTTGTCAGAAGTGGCGGTTAAATTTGGCGTGGCGGTGAACATTCTGCACGGCAAAATTGAATATATCGGCGAACGTGCGCTGGGGATTCTGGTGGTGCAACTGACCGCGCCGCATAACCCTTCTGCGGTGGATGTCGCCGTGGAACATATTCGTCAACGTACTGCACAGGTGGAGGTGATTCGTGGATGATTTATTGCCTGATTTGACGCTGGCGTTTAATGAAACCTTCCAGATGCTGAGCATCTCTACGCTGTTGGCGATTATTGGCGGTCTGCCGCTCGGTTTTCTTATTTTCGTTACCGACCGGCATTTATTCTGGCAAAACCGTTTTGTGTATCTGCTCAGCTCCGTGCTGGTGAATATTATCCGCTCGGTGCCGTTTGTGATCCTGCTGGTTCTGTTGTTGCCGCTAACCCAGTTTTTGCTCGGCAATACCATTGGACCCATCGCGGCGTCGGTTCCGCTGTCGGTAGCAGCAATTGCTTTCTATGCCCGTCTGGTTGATAGCGCGCTACGTGAAGTCGATAAAGGCATTATCGAGGCGGCGGAAGCGTTTGGCGCCAGCCCGATGCGCATCATCTGCACCGTTCTGTTACCGGAGGCGAGCGCGGGTCTGCTGCGTGGGCTGACGATAACGCTGGTGAGTCTGATCGGTTACTCCGCAATGGCCGGTATCGTTGGCGGCGGTGGAGTCGGCGACCTGGCGATTCGCTTTGGTTATTACCGCTACGAAACCCAGGTCATGATCGTCACCGTGGTGGCGCTGATTATTCTGGTGCAGGTCGTTCAGGTGCTGGGCGACTGGTTGGCGAAACGCGCAGACAAGCGCGACAGACATTGATTACTGTACGCTAAGCCAGTCAGCCACCTCCGGCCATGAGCCGCGAAAGACGATTTTCGCGGCTTTCTTTTCCAGCTGATAGCGATACATCGGGTCGTAATACTCGTTGAGCAACGGTACCAGCCAGCTCATATGCGCGTCGGTGCTGCCCGTTGCCTGCTGTTCGCGCAGAGCCACGTCGAGCAGGGTGGTCAGCTCGGCAAAACGTTGCAAACCCAGACGACGGCGGATAGCAAACAGACCGTGGTGCAGATACTCGCTGTACTCCTGCCAGCCCTGACTCTCGCCATAAGCGTGAGTGAAATCGTGGTGCATACGCACAAAATACTCTTCGCGCAGCCGCTCCAGCCGTAGCTCAAAAGGATCGTCCACCACCGCAATAGCGGCCTGGCTCATGCGTTCGCGCAAACATTCGGGCAGATGATTAGCGCCGATCATGCGGCCTTCGTCCTCAAGTACCCACAGACGCAGATCCTGACGGCTGTCGGTTTTCAGCATTTCGACCGCCAGCAGGTTTTCAAAGCTTGCCTGGCTCAGCTGCGGTTCAACGGTGCGACCAAATGAGGAACCGCGATGGTGCGCCAGACCTTCGAGATCCACACCGTTTGGCTGCTGTTGCACCAGTTGCGTTTTACCGTTCCCGGTACAGCCGCCAATTAAGACGATCGGTTTTTGCACCAACTCTTCAGTCAGTTGAATCACCGCCTGACGCAATGCTTTATAACCGCCTTGTATTAGCGGGTAGTCAGTACCGGACTCGTGCAACCATTGCTGCACAATGTGCGAACGCTGGCCGCCGCGCGCGCAGCATAAGTAGCCCGCAGGATTTTGACGACAGGCATTAAGCCAGGCCTTCATGCGTTGCTGGCGAGTCTCGCCACAGACCAGTTGATGGCCGAGCGCGAGGGCGGCCTCAGGCCCCTGACGTTTATAACAGGTACCCACGGCAGCACGTTCGTCATCGTTCATTAAGGGAAGGTTTATTGCGCCCGGCATGGCGCCCTGCTGAAATTCGACGGGGGCGCGTACATCGATTAAAGGCGTACCGGCGAGCAGAATTGCGCGATAGTCCGTTCCATCGTTCATGTTTGATCCTGAAAATACAAAACAGCAATGGAGGGGATTTTACGCGCCAGGAGAGGGGCCGGGGAAGGATAAAATCCATTCCCCGGCATTAATGGCTTATTTCAGCTTTGACTGCGCCCAGATAATACCGCTGGCATATTCCGGCGGCAGCAGGGGGATAAGCGCTTCCAGTGTCGCGCTAAGGCGCGCGGTATCGCTGTCGCTCAGGTTCAGGTGACCCACCTTACGCCCTTCACGCACTTCTTTGTCATACCAGTGCAGGTGTACCAGCGGTAGCTTCAGCCAGTCGTAGTTCAGGTCGCTACCAATCAGGTTTACCATCACCGAAGGATTATTCACCACCGGCGTAGGTAACGGCAGGTTGGTAATGGCGCGCAGGTGCAGCTCAAACTGGCTGATGCTGGCGCCGTTTTGCGTCCAGTGTCCGCTGTTGTGCACGCGCGGAGCCAGTTCGTTGATCAGCAGACCTTCCGGGGTGATGAAACATTCCATCGCCATCACGCCGACATAGCCCAGCTCCTGCATGATGGCGGAGAGCATCGCTTCAGCCTGTGCCTGCTGTCTGGCGTTAGCCTGCGGGAACACCACGCTGGTGCGCAGAATGCCGTCCTGATGCAGGTTATGGGTTAGCGGATAGAAAACGGTGCTGCCGTCATGCGCCCGAGCGCCAACCAGTGAGACTTCGCCAGAGAAGTTGATTCCCCGCTCGACGATGCACTCGCCATAGCAATCATCCGGCAGTTGTGCGGTTTCATTTGCGCGCAAACGCCACTGCCCACGACCGTCGTAGCCGCCGACGCGACGTTTGACGATCGCCAGCTCGCCGAGTTTGTCGAATACCGCAGACCATTCGCTTTTATCTGCCAGCAGTTGCCACGGCGCAGTCGCCAGACCGAGCTTGTCAAAAAGCTGCTTTTGCGTCAGACGGTCGGCAATAATCGGGAAGACGTCGCGGTTAACAAATGCCGGGTGGCGCGCCAGTTCGCGGGTGAGTGCCGTTTCCGGCCAGCGCTCAATCTCAGCGGTGATCACGCTTTGCTGAAAAGGGACAGCAGCCGGTTCAGCGTCCAGCCCGACGGGCCAGACCGCAATGCCCAGCGGCTCGCCGGCCTGACGCAGCATGCGTCCTAGCTGACCGTTACCGAGTACGCAGACCTGCTTCATGCCGCACCTCGCGGGTCCGGGTTTTCCAGCACTTCATCGGTTTGTGCTTTGCGCCAGTCGTCCAGACGCTGGTGTAATGCTTTGTCGTGTGTAGCCAGAATTTGCGCTGCCAGTAGGGCCGCATTGGCCGCACCCGCTTTGCCGATCGCCAGTGTTCCAACGGGAATACCGCGAGGCATTTGAACAATGGAGTAGAGGCTATCTACACCGCTCAACGCTGCGCTTTGCACCGGGACGCCTAAAACAGGCACCAGCGTTTTCGCCGCAATCATGCCAGGCAAATGCGCTGCGCCACCGGCTCCGGCAATAATCACCTGATAACCGTTCTCTTCAGCGCTTTCGGCGAAGCTGAACAATTTGTCTGGGGTGCGGTGGGCGGAGACGACTTCAACATGATGCGGAACGTCCAGGATTTCGAAGATTTCGGCGGCGAACTGCATGGTAGCCCAGTCGCTTTTGGACCCCATCACGATGGCGACACGCGCCGGATTATTGCGGGAAGACATGCGTCTGAAAACTCCTGTGGTGCACTACACTCGACTTTTGAGGCCACAGAGAATAGCATAATTAACCTTCAAGGAAAACGATTGCGCGATCTACACTTCACTCTTCAAGCTGCCTCTTTGTTGGCTGTATCGGCTCACCCCAGTCACTTACTTTTGTAAGCTCCTGGGGACTCACAGATTTGCCGCCTCGATGCAACTCGAATAGTTTTGTGTAAAGAGGAGCTGGATATCTGCAGAATTAAAACGGAAACGCGATCAGCTCAACGTCGCTGGGCGTAACTTTCACCATTGAGCCTTCGGTATGCCATGCGCCTAATACCACGCGGAAAGCGGGTTGCTCATTGGCCGTGAGTTCGTGGACAGCCGGACGATGTGTATGTCCGTGAATTAACCACTGGACCTGATGTTTTTCCATCTCGTTAATCACGGCCTGCGGATTCACATCCATGATTTCCAGCGATTTACTGCTGTTGGCGGCTTTACTGTTGGCGCGCATTTTTGCGGCAATGCGCTGGCGAACAAACAGGGGCAGGGCGAGAAACAGCTTCTGTAGCCAGGGTTGATGTACTTTGGCGCGAAACGCCTGATAGCCTGCGTCGTCGGTGCATAAGGTGTCGCCATGCATGATCAGCACCTTGCGGCCATACAGGTCGAGCACTTTTTCTTCGGGAAGCAAGGTCATGCCGCTCGCACGGGCAAAACGCTTGCCGAGCAGAAAATCACGGTTGCCGTGAATAAAAAAGCAGGGAACGCCGGAATCAGCCAGTGATTTTATCGCTGCGGCCATTTCATGATGCAGTGGATTCGGGTCGTCATCGCCAATCCAGGCTTCAAACAGGTCGCCGAGAATGTATAGCGCATCGGCATTGCGTGCATCGCCGGCTAAAAAACGCAGAAAACCGGCGGTGATCGCCGGTTCTTCTGTGCAGAGGTGAAGATCTGCAATAAACAGTGTCGCCACGATTACTCGCTGACGGTCACGTTTTCAATGATGACGTCTTCTTTTGGCACATCCTGGTGCATACCGCTGCGACCGGTGGAAACGCCTTTGATTTTATCAACCACGTCCATGCCTTCAACAACTTCAGCGAACACGCAGTAACCCCAACCCTGCATGCTTTCACCGGAGAAGTTCAGGAAGTCGTTGTCAGCAACGTTGATGAAGAACTGTGCGGTTGCGGAGTGCGGAGCCTGAGTACGCGCCATTGCCAGCGTACCACGGGTGTTTTTCAGACCGTTGTTCGCTTCGTTTTTGATCGCTTCTTTCGTGGCTTTTTGCTTCATGCCTGGCTCGAAACCGCCGCCCTGGATCATGAAACCGTTAATAACACGGTGGAAAATGGTGTTGTTGTAAAAACCTTCGCGGCAGTAGTCCAGGAAGTTTTTAACTGTTTCAGGCGCTTTATCATCAAACGTTTTGATTACGATATCGCCGTGATTAGTGTGGAAAGTAACCATTTTTGCATCCTGTTCCGATAGATTGGTGCTTCGACCCCGTCAAGGGTCAGAGTTAGGGGTGTGTTATAGCATAACCGCAAGCTGTGATCACCTCGCAAAGTGTGCTGCTTCCGGTCTAAATTATGGGTATTATACAGACTTTACTATCCACACACGTCTACACGGAATCTTCGATGTTAAAAATCTTTAATACACTGACGCGCCAAAAAGAGGAATTCAAACCTATTCATGCCGGGGAAGTCGGCATGTACGTGTGTGGTATTACCGTTTACGATCTCTGTCATATTGGCCACGGACGTACCTTTGTTTCTTTCGACGTCGTCGCGCGCTACCTGCGCTTCCTCGGCTATAAGCTGAAGTATGTACGCAACATTACCGATATTGATGACAAAATCATCAAGCGCGCGAATGAAAACGGTGAAAGCTTTGTCGCGTTGGTCGACAGAATGATCGCGGAAATGCATAGCGATTTCGATGCGCTGAATATTCTGCGCCCGGATCTGGAGCCGCGCGCTACGCACCATATCGCTGAAATTATCGAAATCACTGAGCAGTTGATTGCCAAAGGTCACGCTTACGTTGCTGATAACGGCGACGTGATGTTCGACGTGCCGACTGACCCGAACTACGGTCAGTTGTCACGCCAGGATCTGGATCAGCTGCAGGCGGGTGCTCGCGTTGACGTGGTTGATGTGAAGCGTAACCCGATGGACTTCGTGCTGTGGAAAATGTCCAAAGAAGGCGAGCCGAGCTGGCCGTCTCCATGGGGCGCAGGTCGTCCGGGCTGGCACATCGAATGTTCGGCGATGAACTGCAAACAACTGGGTAACCATTTCGATATTCACGGCGGCGGTTCGGACCTGATGTTCCCGCATCATGAAAACGAAATCGCGCAGTCCACCTGTGCGCATGACGGTGAGTACGTTAATTACTGGATGCACTCCGGGATGGTGATGGTTGACCGCGAGAAAATGTCTAAATCGCTGGGCAACTTCTTTACCGTGCGCGATGTGCTGAAATACTACGACGCCGAAACCATTCGCTACTTCCTGATGTCGGGTCACTATCGTAGCCAGCTCAACTACAGCGAAGAGAACCTGAAACAGGCGCGTTCTGCGCTGGAGCGTCTGTACACTGCACTGCGCGGTACCGACAAATCCGTTGCCCCTGCGGGTGGCGAGGCCTTTGAAGCACGTTTCATTGAAGCGATGGACGATGACTTCAACACGCCGGAAGCTTACTCCGTGCTGTTTGATATGGCGCGTGAAGTTAACCGCTTGAAGGGTGAAGATATGGCGGCGGCTAACGGTATGGCTGCGCATCTGCGCAAGCTCTCCAGCGTGCTGGGACTGCTGGAACAGGATCCGGAAGCGTTCCTGCAAAGCGGGGCGCAGGCGGATGACGGTGAAGTTGCTGAAATTGAAGCGTTAATCCAACAGCGTCTGGATGCGCGTAAAGCGAAAGACTGGGCGGCGGCTGATGCCGCGCGTGACCGTCTCAATGAGATGGGCATCGTGCTGGAAGACGGCCCGCAGGGCACCACCTGGCGTCGTAAGTAACTCTCTATATTGCCGGATGGCGGCTTACGCCTTATCCGGCCTACGATGGAATGATCGGTAGGCCTGATAAGCGTAGCGCCATCAGGCACTATTAATGACGTTTGTACCACCACAGCACACCCATCATCATAACGGCCGGCAGCCATACCCACATCAACTCCGAAGTTATTACCTGATGCCCATACGGTGTGGCGTAGCGTGATAGCGCAAACGGGGCGACTTTAATCACCTGCCACGGTGCAAAGAAGCGTTCATCCGACCATGGCCACAGCCAGCCGACGCCTTTGCCGCCTGTCGTAACGGAATCCAGCAGACTGTGTGACAGCAGTGAAACCGTCAGGAATAGCCAGCAGCGAATCAATCCCGCCTTAAACCATCGTCGGCCAATCAATACGCAGAGCAGCGGTACCACGAAGGCGAACAGCAGTGAGTGGGTAAATCCCCGGTGGCCAAACACATTGCCATAGGCGACACCGAACTTAAATGACAACACATCGGCATCTGGCAGCATAGCCAGAACGACGCCAGCAAACAGTAATCGTGGGGGGATGACTTTAAGTCCGAGACCTAACCCTAAACAGAGCGGAACGGCTGCGTGGGTAACAATAGTGGGCATGATGATCGCTTCGTGTGGAAAAACAACATGCTAACAGTTCACTGTGAAGCGGGGATGAAGTCATTATCTGAAAACGAGAGGGAGAAGTGGCCGGATACGGTGTTTACCTCATCCGGCACTTAGGGTCATGCCACGACGCTAATGCTGTGACCTTCAAAGCTCACGGTCTGTCCGGCAACGATTTTGCAGCGTTTACGCGTTTCAACAACACCATCGACCTTCACTAACCCTTCGCCAATAGCAATTTTTGCCTGGGCGCCGCTTTCGCTCCAGCCTTCCAGCTTCAGCAGATCGCAGAGTTCAACATGTGGGTGTTTACCCAGTGAAAATGTGGCCATCTTAAACGTCCTTTACATCATGATATTCAACACACGCCTGCAGCGTGTTTTCGATAAGTGTGGCGACCGTCATTGGGCCTACGCCGCCGGGGACCGGCGTGATATATGACGCGCGTGCGGCAGCATCTTCAAAGACCACATCGCCAACAACCTTACCATTCTCCAGACGGTTGATGCCGACATCAATCACAATCGCACCTTCTTTGATCCACTCGCCAGGAATAAAGCCCGGTTTACCGACGGCAACAATTAGCAGGTCAGCATGCTCAACGTGGCGACGCAGATCTTTGGTGAAGCGATGGGTAACGGTGGTGGTGCAGCCAGCCAGCAGCAGTTCCATGCTCATTGGGCGACCGACGATATTTGAAGCGCCAATAACGACCGCATTCAGGCCGTAGGTGTCGATGTTGTAACGCTCAAGCAGGGTCACGATACCGCGCGGGGTACAAGGACGCAGGCGCGGCGCACGCTGACACAGGCGACCGACGTTATATGGATGAAAACCGTCAACGTCTTTATCCGGTGCAATGCGCTCCAGCACTTTAACGTTGTCGATACCGGCAGGTAACGGCAGCTGTACCAGAATACCGTCGATGGTGGTATCTGCATTGAGCGTATCGATCAGCTCAAGAAGCTCCGCCTCGCTCGTGGTTTCGGGCAGGTCATAGGAGCGGGAGACGAACCCCACTTCGTCGCAGGCTTTGCGTTTACTCGCGACGTAAATTTGCGAAGCCGGATTGCTGCCTACCAGCACAACAGCCAGGCCAGGGGCGCGTAATCCAGCCGCTAAACGCGCCTGAACTTTTTGAGCAACCTCAGAGCGCACCTGCTGCGCAATCGTTTTACCGTCAATAATCTTTGCTGCCATCAGAGAGAGGATTCCGTCTGTTACGTTAAATCGAAGGGGATGCCACTATTTTGTCAGAAGCGGGACGTGCTGTCAGTTTTCGTTTGCGTTTTTATGTGCGCCAGGGCCGTCACGGGCTGCAAATGGTGTCAGCACAAAGGCTGAAGCCTTACGAATAAATAGTAAGCATGCTAATTAAAATTAACGTGAATGAAACATCTCATCACCCTGGGTTCTTTATGGGTAATGCTTCATAAACCAGACTGTTACGTACTATTACGGCGGCATTTAGGTAATATTAACCAAGACTTTTCTTAGATCCCATTAAGAATTAGCCAGGGCTATTAAAAGGATTTGCAGGTATTTTTCATTAATTGAAATGTTTAATTTATCGCTGTGACGAATAGTCATATTCGCGAAGGATAATTAGTAAATCAAATACTCAGGAGAGTCGGGGTAAAAGGTTAGCTAATTCTCTTGCGATATATATCTTTACAGGATGCAGAGATAATTAGCCTGACATTTAATGTCGATAATGAAAACGGATCCCGCAGGATGCTGGAGCCGGATGTGTGTAATTCAAGGGAAATCCATGAAACGTAAATTAATGACCTCTTCTGTTATTGCCAGCCTGATGTTAGTCGCAGGTGCTGCGGTTGCAGCCGATCCGGTAAGCGTGAGCGGCGGTACTGTGCATTTTGAAGGTGAACTGGTCAATGCAGCCTGTGCAGTCAGTACTCAGTCATCCGATCAGGTTGTTACCTTAGGCCAGTATCGTACTGCCAGTTTTGCCGCAGTAGGTGATACAACGGCACAAATTCCGTTCTCCATCGTGCTGAACGACTGTGACCCGAAAGTTGCCGCAACCGCAGCTGTGGCTTTCTCTGGTCAATCCGATATTACCAACAACAATCTGCTGGCTGTCACTTCTGCAGATAACGGTACCACTGCCAGCGGTGTCGGGATTGAAATTCTGGACAACACGTCCACCGCGCTGAAGCCAGATGGTGCCACCTTCTCTACCGCTCAGGCTCTGGTAGAAGGGACCAACACCCTGCGTTTCTCTGCACGTTACAAAGCCACTGCCACCAGCGCTACGCCGGGTCAGGCAAATGCCGACGCGACGTTCATCATGAAGTACGAATAAGCCGTTTTGATTTGCGCAAGGATGACGTTCGCCTCACTGGATGAGGCAATTTCCGGGGATGATGAAGGATGCGGCAGATGATAGGGAAAGGCGTGGCGCTGGCGGGAATGCTGTGCGTACTGCCTGTGTTTGCACATACGGTAATACTGGAAAGTGGCCGCCTTCACTTACGGGGGCAGCTCGTCAATGGTGCCTGCACGGTCGCTACTGACAGCCAAAATTTGCGGGTGCAAATGGGGCAGTATCGCACCAATGCTTTCTCCGGGACGGGGAGCTTTGCCTCTACCAGCGTGCCGTTTTCACTGCGCTTAACGTCATGCAGCTCCGATGTTTATGACCACGTTGGGATTGCGTTTGCAGGCGTGACGCCAGCGGAAGATCCGCAGGTTTTCCTTGCCAGTGGAGATGCGTCTGCGGCTTCGGGGATCGGCCTGGCGTTATTTGACCAGCGCCAACGGCAAATTATTCCGAACGCGCTGCCGCTTCATTATGCGCCGATTATAACGCAAGAGATGACGTTTCATTTCACTGCTCGTTATCGGGCTGTCTCGGAAAATATAACGCCGGGAACGCTTCGTTCAGACGTGTGGTTTACGTTGGTTTATCCCTGATTTATTTCCCAACGATAATCACACCAAAGGTATTTGTAGCTATGTTTAATTATCTAAAATCAGGTTTTATCCTTTTACTGTTCTTATTTCCTGTTGCCAGTGTTCAGGCTGCCGGAGGCATTGCATTAGGCGCTACCCGAGTTATTTATCCAGCCGATGCCAAACAAACGTCACTGTCTATTAGCAATAGTGATACCAAAGAACGTTACCTGGTCAATTCATGGATTGAGAATAGCGCAGGTGTTAAAGAAAAATCGTTTGTGGTTACGCCTCCGTTGTTTGTCAGCGAGCCCAAAAGCGAAAACACGTTGCGTATTATCTATGCAGGTGTTCCGTTGCCCAAAGATCGTGAGTCGCTGTTCTGGATGAACGTAAAAGCCATTCCGTCAGTCAATAAAAACAGTCTTGAGGGCAAAAACGTTCTGCAACTGGCGATTCTGTCCCGCATCAAGCTTTTCGTCCGTCCGAATAATTTGCCGCAAATCCCGGAAGATGCCCCGGGGATGCTGACGTTTTCCCGTTCCGGCAACCACCTGAAAATTAACAATCCGTCAGCGTATTACGTCACGTTGGTCAATCTCAACGTGGGGAAAACGAAGGTCGATAACGTGATGGTTGCACCGAAAAGCGATGCGCAGGTTCTGTTGCCAACAGGCGTGCAGGGCAACGTTACGTTCCAGACGGTCAATGATTATGGCGCTGTGACCCCGGCCCAAACGGTTAGCGTGCGTTGAGATAACGATGAATAAGACAACGTATTTTCCTGGCCTGTTTCCGGGGGTTACGCCACCGCTGGCGGGGGTGGCGTTGTCCACGCTGGCGGCGCTCTTTCCCTCTTTAAGCCATGGTGAAAGCTATTTTAATCCGGCCTTTTTATCTGCGGATACGGCAACCGTGGCGGATTTATCACGTTTTGAGAAAGGTAATCACCAGCCTGAAGGTGTTTATCGCGTGGATATCTGGCGCAATGATGAGTTTGTGGCTACTCAGGATATTCGTTTTACGACCAGCGCGGGTAAATCCGGGGAGAAGTCCGGTGGGCTGATGCCGTGCTTTGGGCTCGACTGGGTGAAGCGCCTTGGCGTCAATATCGCCGCGTTTCCGGCACTCAGTAAGGATGCGAACGATACCTGCATCAATCTACCTGAGGCGATTCCAGGCAGCGAGATTGCGTTTGATTTTTCTACCCTGCGACTAAACGTCAGCCTGCCGCAGGCGTCGATGTTAAACAGCGCGCGTGGCTATATTCCACCGGAAGAGTGGGATGAAGGCATCCCGGCCGCGCTGGTTAACTACAGTTTCACCGGCAGTCGCGGGAGTGATACGGACAGCTATTTCTTAAGTATGCTCAGTGGCCTGAACTATGGCCCCTGGCGCTTGAGAAATAACGGCGCATGGAGCTATTCCAAAGGTGACGGATATCACTCACAAAGCTGGAAAAACATCGGCACATGGCTTCAGCGCGCGATTATCCCGCTGAAGGGCGAGCTGGTGATGGGTGACAGCAACACCGGCAACGACGTTTTTGACAGCGTCGGATTTCGCGGGGCGCGGCTCTATTCCTCAGACAGTATGTATCCCGACAGCTTACAGGGCTACGCGCCTACCGTTCGCGGTATTGCGCGAACAGCGGCAAAGCTAACCATTCGTCAGAATGGCTATGTGATTTATCAAAGCTATGTTTCACCGGGCGCTTTCTCGATAACCGATCTCAACCCGACGTCATCCAGCGGTGACCTTGAGGTGACGGTGGACGAAAAGGACGGCAGCCAACAGCGCTATACGGTGCCGTACTCCACGGTTCCCTTGTTACAACGAGAAGGGCGTTTCAAATATGACGTGGTCGCAGGGGATTTTCGCAGCGGCAATAGCCAACAATCTTCTCCATTCTTTTTCCAGGGAACATTAATTGCTGGGTTACCAGAAGGCTACACCGCTTACGGCGGTACGCAGTTGGCCTCACGCTACACGGCGGTGGTTTTAGGCACCGGCCGAAACCTGGGGGACTGGGGGGCGGTTTCTGTCGATCTGACCCATGCCCGCAGCCAACTGGCGGATGACAGTACACACCAGGGGCAGTCATTGCGTTTTCTATATGCGAAATCGCTGAACAATTTTGGCACCAACTTTCAGTTGTTGGGATATCGCTACTCTACGCGTGGTTTCTATACCCTCGACGATGTGGCGTATCGCAGTATGGAAGGCTATGAGTACGAATACGACAGTGAGGGCAATCGCCACGATGTGCCCGATGTGAAGAGTTACCACAACCTGAGCTACAGCAAAAAGGGCCGTTTCCAGATAAACATTTCGCAGAATCTGGGGGATTACGGATCGCTGTATGTCTCGGGTAGTCAGCAAACGTACTGGAATACCTCAGACACCAATACCTGGTATCAACTGGGCTATGCCAGCGGCTGGCAAGGTATTAGCTATTCACTCTCCTGGTCGTGGAATGAATCGGTTGGCATCTCCGACACCGACCGTATTGTCGCGTTCAATATGTCAATACCGTTCAGCCTGCTGAGCGGACGGCGCTACTCGCGAGATAGCGCCTTCGATCGCACCTACGCCACCTTTAATGCTAACCGTAATAGCAATGGACAAAACAGTTGGCAGAGCGGGATCGGCGGTACGTTGCTGGATGGACGCAACCTGAGCTACAGCGTGAATCAGGGGCACAGCAGCACCAATGGCTACAGCGGAAACGCCAGTGCCAACTGGCAGGCGGCCTATGGCACGCTGGGCGTGGGATACAACTACGATCGCGATCAGCATGACTACAACTGGCAACTCTCTGGCGGCGTGGTGGGGCATGCGGATGGCATTACGCTCAGTCAGCCTCTGGGTGATACCAACGTGCTGATTAAAGCGCCTGGCGCACAGGGTGTGCGGATAGAAAACCAGACCGGCGTTCAAACCGACTGGCGTGGATACGCGGTGATGCCGTATGCCACCGTCTATCGCTATAACCGTGTCGCGTTAGACACCAATTCCATGAACAACAATACCGATGTGGAAAATAACGTCAGCAGCGTAGTGCCAACGCAAGGGGCGCTGGTGCGAGCGGCGTTTGATACACGAATCGGTGTGCGGGCGCTGATTACCGCCAAACATGCCGGTAAACCCGTGCCGTTTGGCTCTATTGTGCGGGAAAACACCAGTGGCGTGGCCAGTATGGTGGGCGAAGACGGGCAAATTTATCTCAGTGGTCTGCCGCTAAAAGGCGAGTTGCTGATCCAATGGGGGGAAGGCGCAAACGCTCGCTGCGTGGCGCGCTATGCCTTGCCTGAGGAGAGTCTGAAACAGGCGGTGACGCTCACGAATGTGACGTGCGAATCTCCAACGGCACGACAGGAATAATACGATGAAAAGACAAACGGGTTTGTTACTGGGAAGCGCTTTACTGCTGATGGCCCATTCGTCATGGGCGACGGTCTGCCATAACTCGAATGGCACGCCAACGGATGTTTTTTACGATTTGTCGAATGTCTTTAACAGCAGCAACAACCAGCCGGGACAGGTGGTAACGTTACCGGAAAAATCGGGCTGGATTGGCGTGAATGCCACCTGTCCGGCCGGAACGTCGGTGAATTACACCTACCGAAGCTATGTCACTGAACTTCCGGTGCAAAGTACCGAGGGCGGTTTTCAGTATCTGAAGCTCAATGACTACCTGCTGGGAGCCATGAGCATCACCGACAGCTATGCCGGGTTGTTTTATCCTCCGCGTAGCTATATCCGTATGGGGACTCACCCCAACGTACCTAAGCAGCAGCCTTTTGGCGTAATGGATTCAAAGCTGGTGTTTAAACTCAAAGTGATCCGCTCGTTTATTAACATGGTTCCGATTCCGCGTCAGACGATGTTCAGCGTCTATGTCACGACCAGTACCGGAGATGCGCTAAGCACGCCGGTGTACACCATCAGCTACAGCGGTAAGGTGGAGGTTCCACAAAACTGTGAAGTGAACGCCGGGCAGATTGTTGAGTTTGATTTTGGCGATATTGGCGCATCGTTGTTTAGCAAGGCGGGGGCAGGAAACCGGCCCGAAGGCATTAATCCGCAGACCAAAACCGTGGCGATAAAATGCACCAACGTCGCCGCACAGGCCTACTTGACCATGCGTGTAGAGGCTGAGAAAGCCACCGGACAAATGATGGTTTCTGACAACCCGGATTTAGGTTTTATCGTCGCCGATAGCAGTGGTAACCCGCTGACGCCTAACAATTTGTCCAGCAATATCCCATTTCAATTGGATGATAACGCCGCAGCCAGGGTCGGTATTCGGGCATGGCCGGTCAGCGTGACGGGGAATAAACCTACCGAAGGGCCTTTTACGGCTCGTGGTTATCTGCGAGTGGATTATGACTAACAAGCAAACGCCATTCGCAGGGGCGCTTCTGGCGATGGTGTCCCTGCTAACATTCAGTTCGTTGGGCCATGCCGCCTCGTCGCTGGGGGAAATCAATATTGAGCTGCGTGGCAACGTGGTGGACTTTACCTGTGCGGTGATTGCCAGCGACAGCAATAAGTCGGTGGAGTTGGGGACCTGGCCGACAAAGCAGCTTCAGACCAGCGGAGATACCACTCAACCGGTCGCGTTTACGCTGAAGCTTGAAGGTTGCCCGCCGGGATCCGCATCGATAACGTTTTCCGGTACTCCGGCTCCGGGCACGACGCTGTTGGCGCTTGATGATGCGGTCATGGCGCAAAAGGTGGCGATTGAACTGCACGACAGCGATCGTACGCGATTACCGCTCGAACAGGCGAGCCAGGCCGTGGGGATTGATGAGAACGGCAATGCCACGCTGACCTTTTTCGCCAACTATATCGCGTTAGCCGATGGAGTTCAGCCTGGCGTCGCCAGGGCTGATGCCACGTTTATGATTAACTATAACTAATCAATAAGCTGACAAAACGCTCCCGAACGACATCTCGCCGGGAGTGTTATTACATTAACTCATGCATTTTTGCATAATCGATCAGCTCAACGATGGTGTGCAACCCGAGCTTGGAGTAGATATTCGCCTTGTGAGCGCTAATCGTTTTATTGCTGAGTAACAACTGTTCAGCAATTTCCTTATTGGACAGACCGTTTGCCAGATAACGCAAAACCGTAACCTCGCGGTTAGAGAGCGGCATGTCATTCAGCACACCTTTTTGTGCGTTTATATTGTTAATGAAATTAAGGGTGTCCGACGGGAAAAAAGAATATCCCGATAAAATCATTTTTACTGCATTGTAGATATCATTGAGATCCTTTCGTTTACTGACAAAACCATTTGCACCGGCCCGGATAGCACGCCCGGCATAAAAAGACTCCGATTTGGAAGAGAGAAACAGCACCCGAGTTTTCTCCTGCAGAGACTTTATTCTCTTGAGTAATGTAAATCCATCCGAACCAGGTAGTTCAATATCCAGGATGACAAGATCGACCGGGTATGTGCGCAGGTGTTCTATTGCCGTACGGCTGTCGTCGGTTTTCAATACTACCTGAATATTACTGTTTTTCTCGAGTAGTACTTCTATCGACATTCTGACAATAGGGTGTTCGTCCATAATGATAACGGATGCTGGTTTCATTGTTGTATGCCTCAAACTGTTTGCGTATCTTGCGAATTTGATAAAACATCAGGCGTTATAATATTGTCAAATAGCCAAGAGTTGTTCTGCGGGAAAACCGAATAAATATTATTTCATCCTTGTTTATTCGGTTGTTCTTCTGCAGAACAATGAATTTGTGGAAAATCCATTTCACACCGGGAAAACTAACAATTAATCAGGAAACTGTGGGGATTATACCTGCTCTGTTCTTTCGGAAAAGACTTACAACATCCCGGTTGTTAATGTCAGTTAGGATATTCTGAAAGATCCAGATGTGTTAATGACTATTGGTATTATTTATCTGCAGTTCGAATTATGGCAGATTGAAAATTTTTTTTAAATAGTAAAAACGATACAATAAACCAATTGTTTAGGTTTTGTTAAGGCTGCAATTAGGCTTTTTTATATTGAAATGCACAGAATCAGTAAGGTTAAGTGTGACAGTGGCACCAAGCATAATACCAGGAATAGTTGTAAATATTAAATATTTGTAAAAATTAGATCTTTTTTCTTATTCAAGAATAAGTAGTTTCCTAAAAAATCTTATCGCACATAGGGTTATGGTGTTAAATTAAATGAAGAGAGGTAACGTTGAGGCGGTGTATCAGATGCAAAAAGCGTTGTCTGCTGGGTAACCCCAGGCGCGTAATCAATTGGTTCAGGCGATAGATGATACGGTGGTAAGGTTGTGTTTGTAACAATGCAATCTTTTTTAAGGAGTTACCTTGTAAAAGTAAGGCAATCATCTCCCAATCGAGCTGATTTATGCGTCTGGAATGAATATAGTCAGGAACCGGCGATAATAAGGCGTGACGCACCTCCGGAAGGCGTAAATTGCGTGATAGGATATAAAATGGACCGGATAGTGAAATAAAGGTAGTCAGGTCTTCATCACGACTTGAAAGCATTATGAAGATCTGGATGTCATTACGCTGCTTAATTAGCTGGCGCAAACGTTCAAGTATATCGAAATAGGGGAGTGTTAAGCTTTCTATGTCAATCACTAACTGGCTAATTACTGGTTCTTGCATGCTGGGTAAGGCCGACTCAACGCTCTGGAAGACCGCCGTACGTGTGCCTGAGAATAAATGTCGACTTAACGCATAGGCCAGGTAGTAGTCTGTTGTAATTATCGCCTGAGATATAGTGTCGTCCGGTAATGTGTATTCGAGTTTTTGCGCCAGATACTCGAGCCTGTCAAATACTTGTGAGGTACAGTGGGGATATTGCCAGGTACAGTTAGTGTTTCGTATGCGGCGATAGCGGTCCCGGCGTTTTGCGCTGTGCATCCTTTTCCATTCCATTTCTGTTGCGGCAGGTCTGGATAAATTGCTGACTATAAACATCCCTGACCCAAATTTTTGCCAGCGTAAAGGTCAATGTCCTTGTGCCGTTGGGTTTCAGTACTTCAACAATCATCAGACTGGCAATTGCGTATCCCATCAGAATAATCTGCCGGAAGTTTTCTGATGTCTTACTCAATGCCCAAAAGATCGTTTTATCCAGTTCAACCTCTCTCTGATATTAGATAAAATATTACCGGGTGTGTCTTTCTGTTACCCCGGAAATAGTATGGCTGGATTATTCTGGCAGTCTGCGGATAGGTACAGTAGGAGTCGATACTTAATCGAGGATGAGATATTTCTCAATAAAAATTAGGCAGAGATACCCCGTCTAATTTTGTAGAAAATTCAGATGGGCGCGGATGTATCTTAAGAATTGCTGATCGTTTTTCACATGCAGCTTTTTCATTATGCCGCGGCGGGTCGCTTTGGCCTGAAGATCGCTTATTGAGAGTAGGTGAGCCGTTTCGGCTAAGGTATACCCGCTGGCGAGAAACATTAAAAACTTGCGTTCGTCGACAGAAAAGTTGCGGGTAGTGCAGTAATGGCAGATAGTTGCAGGCACGTTGTTGCGCAGCGCACGTTTTTGCAGGATGGGGACTAATTTTTTAGTCATTTCCTCAACGTCATCTTCCCGATAGATCAACGGCAACATGTACAGGCAGGGCCGGAACATCAGCTTATCTTTATCATTTCTGTTGCAGATGACAACCCGGTGTTGGCGGCGGGTATGGATCGGAATCTGATAGCAATCGGCGCTGAGCCAATCTTCATCCAGGGAGATAAACGCGATGTCAGCGCGATCGATATTCTCGACAGGTAAAAAGCAGATCTCCTGATGCCACTGATTTGACAGATGGGAGATGATGATTTTCAGTCCATGTTCGAAGTGACTGTTTTCTTCCTTGATGGCGATACTTAACATTAAAGAGTTCCTGAACCACTGGAGGGGTAAGGGAATGTTAAGCAAAATCATAAATATTCTAAATACATGTATCCTTAAATCTGGCGTTTCGTGGGCTGAGTTGTTACCAGGTGATTTCCTGGATACCCTTGAACAAGCAGAAAAAATCAACATTCGTACACTTCGCCAGCAACTGAAATAAAAGGCATTGACTCAGCAGGCGCTGACCGTATAATTCACGCGTTTCATCTGCATGAAGTAATCACTTCGCAATGCGCCCTTAGCTCAGTTGGATAGAGCAACGGCCTTCTAAGCCGTAGGTCGTAGGTTCGAATCCTACAGGGCGTACCATTCAAAGTTAGTCCCTATGCTCAGCTTCAACGCACCGTTACGCGCGGGACGGTTTTTCTGCTTCCAGCCAACGTTCTACCTCATAAAGACTTTGTTGGATCTCCTCTCTGAGTGAAAAATCACCCAACGGCTGCTGTTCAAGTGCTACACACATCGTGCTGGCTGAGCGCATTCCCATGCTGGCGCAGCTGCTTTTGAGCTGATGTGCCAGACGTTTTATCTGCTCGCGCTTATTTAAATCTCGCGCCGTGTCAATTTCATCTAATAAAGGAAGGGCGTGTTGCTTAAAGAGCGCTAACCATTCGTGCACCTTTTGCCATCCCATGACCTGGATATCCCCAGCCAATTGCTGAAAATCTAACCGTTTGTTGTTATTGTCTGATGCAAGCGGGAGAGACTCGTTGGCGTGCAGATAATGCGTAATAAGTCGACTGAGTTCATCCCGGGGAACCGGTTTTTGAATAATGCCGAGAAACAGGGTGCTGGTTCTTTGGTTTAGTGTTTCGTCGATGACGTGTGCGCTAAAGCCGATCAGGTTAAGTGCCGGATAGTCGTGGGCTAACTGCTGTGCCAGCGTGATCCCGTCGATATCAGGAAGATCGAAATCAACCAGAGCAGCATTAAAGCTGGCATCTTCCCGCAACAGGCTTAACGCCTCCTCGGCACAGTCGACAGCGGTGACCTGTGCGCCATTGAGAGTGAGCATTTCTGTGCTGATGCGCTGCGTAAGAGGATTATCCTCGATAAGCAATAAGCGTAAGCCCTGTAACGATATGGAGCGTTGTGCGGGTTTAATGACGGGCATTGTGGTTGCCCGCAATGGCAGACGCAGCTGGAAACAACTCCCGACGCCGGGTGTGCTGGTAACGCTTAGCTCTCCCTGCATTGCCTTGGCGAGACTGGCGCTGATGGTGAGTCCGAGCCCGGTTCCTCCGCGTTTACCGCTTACCTGAACGAACGGCTGAAAAATATCGTGCTGACGGGCAGGGTCAATTCCGCATCCTGTATCCTCAACCTCAATATACCAGTCCTGATCTTCACGCCGACTACGCAGGATAATGTGTCCTCGATCGGTAAAGCGTAGTGCGTTGTTTAATAAGTTAGTAATGATTTGCCGGATACGGCGCGGATCGCCACGCAGGGAAGCGGGAACGTCATCGGCAAAATCCGCAACCAGCACGACCGGGCGACCGCTAACGCGGCTGTTCATGAGTTGAAGCGTACTTTCCAGCAAGGGTTTGGGTTCAAAAGGCTCATCGCCTATCGCCACATTCTTTCCACCGGCTTCGATGGCGGAATAGTCGAGGATATCGTTGAGGATGGTCAGCAGAGACTCGCCCGAGTCGGTGATTGCGCGTAGATTTTCCCGATGCTGTGCCAGGGCTGGATTGTCTGAGAGCAACTGCGCAGTGCCGAGGATACCATACAACGGAGTGCGTATTTCATGACTCATGGCGGCAAGAAACGCCGATTTTGCCTGGTTAGCTTTTTCAGCTTCTGCACGGGCCTGCCGGTGTTCAGATACCATAGAATGCAGCTCGGCGGTGCGAGCTTTAACCTGTGCGGCCAGATGTTTGCGATGGTTATTGAGGGCGTGAACGCTACTGCGAAAGGCATCCATCAACCGCCCGATGGTATCCAGCTCGCGAACGCCTGCGGTTTCCGGAAAGGGGGAGTCAATATCCCCCTCAAGTAGACGCTGCAACGCCTGGGTTTGCTGTGCCAGTGGGCGTGTGACTGAGCGATAAACCACACGCCAAAGTATAAGAATCAGCAAACATAATGACACGCCACCTAACAGCAGCAGCAAGTGTTGCCCGCGCTGGCTGGCCTGTTTGAGATGCGCGAGTCCGCTTTGATTGCGTTGGCCGATGATTTCCACCAACTGGCTGACTTCGCTACTGAAACGGGTAAATTGTTCGATATTATTCTGCGATAAGATCTGCAATTGGGTCGTGAAGTCATTATCCTGGCGATACAGGGACAGCAGCTCAATATAACGGCTAATCGTATTGACGGTGTCGGCCACCTGAGTGCGCACCACTGGATCTTCAATACGTATTTGTCGGCGGTGAAGCACTCTGACGGCGGCATTCAACTGGCTTTCCAGCGCAGCCAGGTTATTCTGCGCCTGGTTATTCCCCAGATTCATCACCATTTGCTGCACGCGTAGCGCGCTCAGGCGCAGCTCATTCATCTGGTTATAATATTCCAGATCGATATCGATGAGCCTGTCCAACGCGTGTTCAGCCGCTTGCCCCTGATGACTCTCAATTAAATCATAAATGCTTGCCTGCGTGGCGCCCGCCGAAGTAGCTGCATTGCTGGCCTGGCCGCGCGCCATTTCGGCAACGTCAGCGGTGGCCTCAATAATTTTCTGGCTAAGTTGTTGCTGTTGAGCGCGTAATTTCAGGCGTTCGCCAACCATCTCCCCCTGATGGCTTAACGACTGGGCGATCTCTTTTTCCTGTTGTTCAATGGCCGAGGTATCAAAGCCCTGTTCACGAAGAGTTTTGAGTAATGTGGTTATTTTCAGACTCTGGGCGGTTAGCATTCTCCCCTGAGCCAGCCACATATTTTCATTGTCTGCAGTGGTTAGATTTTGTGCTGAAAACAGTTCCCAGGCACTGGCCTCGCTGAGCTGGCGTGCCATATCCATGGTTGGAATTAGCGCCTGGGTATTGGCCTGCTCAACCTGGCTGACAAAACGCAGGTTATACCAGCCTGTCAGCGTACTGATAAGAGTCAGTGCCGCCATCAGCGCAAAGCCTATCCACAGTCGTTTGGTCAGAGATAAATTCACTGTCTGGTCGCCACAGATTAAAAAGGTTGAGTCCAAAAGAGGAAAGCAACTAGGATAAAGCCTTATCAATGTTGAGGCTATCATGCGCGTATTGGTTTTCCTGCTTATCACACTTTTTCCCGGCTTAAGTCACGCGGCCGGGTCTGCACTGCTGCGCTGGCAGGATACCCGGCAGTCAGTCTCGGTGCCGCAGACGGACGTTACTGCAAGCAAAGTCTGGAAACTGTGCGCGTTGTATCCCAGCCTGAAGGATTCCTACTGGCTTTCAGTGAATTACGGCATGCTTGAGGCAGCAAAAAAATATGGAGTAAGCCTGAAGGTGTTTGAGGCGGGAGGGTATCGTCAGTTCACCACGCAAAAAACACAAATCGCCCAGTGCCAGCAGTGGGGAGCGGATGCCATTTTATTGGGCAGCAGCACAACGACTTTTCCGGATTTGCAGGCGCAGGTTGGTACGTTGCCGGTCATTGAGGTAGTGAATGCGATACACGATCCGACGGTGAAAGCACGGGTCGGAGTTCCATGGTTCCAGATGGGTTACCAGCCAGGCCGCTATCTGGTTAAGTGGAGCGCGGGAAAACCGTTAAAGGTTTTATTATTGCCCGGACCTGATGACGCCGGAGGCAGCCGCGAAATGGTGGCAGGATTCCGTCAGGCGATTGCCGGTAGTCAGGTGCACATCGTGGATGTGGCGTTGGGGGATAATGATATTGAAGTTCAGCGCAACCTGTTACAAGAGATGCTTGAACGTCACCCGGATGTCGATGTGGTTGCCGGTACAGCAATTGCAGCGGAAGCAGCGATGGGAGAGAAGCGGAATCAGGGGACGCCGCTAACCGTTGTCTCTTTTTATCTGTCGCATCAGGTGTATCGCGGACTTAAACGCGAAAGAATCATTATGGCTGCCAGCGATCAAATGGTCTGGCAAGGTGAACTGGCGATTCAACAGGCTATCAGAGTATTACAAGGGCAACCGGTACCGGAAAATATCAGTCCGCCGATCCTGGTGCTCACCCCGAAAAATGCCGACAGCCAGCATGTTCAGCGCTCACTTTCTCCTGGCGGGTTCCGTCCGGTTTATCTGTATCAGTACACGTCGGCCGCTAAAAAATAACCTTCGCCGTGCTGCGTCACCAGTAAATCAGCCCGTAGCTTATGGCGCAAACGGCGGATCAATACATCCACGGTGCGTAAGTCTGGATTGTCTACCCGTCGTGCCGAAAGCATACGCAGTAAACGTTCGCGGCTGAGAATTTCCCCCGGATTGGTGACAAAGGCGACCAGCATTTCATACTCGGCGCGGGTGAGTTTGATCGTCTCATCGCCCAACTCCAGGGTATGCCGGGAGACATTCAGACAGTATCCGGCAAACTGATAGCAGTTATCTTTGGTCTCCGGCTGTGCCTGGCGGGCAAGATCGATACGCCAGAGCAAATTTTTAACCCGAACCACCAGTTCACGTAGCTCCAGCGGCTTGGTGACATAATCATCAGCACCCATTTCCAAGCCAACGATCCGGTCAATTTGATCGCTACGACCCGTCACCAGAATGATCCCTACCGTTGAGCGTTCGCGCAGGGCACGGGTCAGCATTAAGCCATTTTCGTCCGGGAGGTTGATATCCAACAGAATAAGATCGACAGGATGTTGTGACATGATTTCACGTAGGCCTGTAGCGCTGGCGGTGACCGAGACGTGGTAACCCTCCTGTTCAAAGTATGCCTGTAACCTCGCCTGGGTGACGGGTTCATCTTCAACAATTACAATGTGATGCGACATCCTGATGGCGTGCTCTTTCTGTTCATATCTGTTCACATTGTGCCGTAAGTCATTCATCCTGACCAGTGTTGCTGTTCACATTTGAGAAATAAGATCCTCTGTAACTAAACCATAAGATTACAGGGGCTATTATGCGGAAACTATGGAGGGCGCTGCTCAGACCGAGCGCACGTTGGTCAGTGTTGGCGCTGGTCGTTATCGGGATTGTGGTCGGTATTGCGCTGATCGTCTTGCCGCACGTTGGTATTAAATTAACCAGTTCTACCGAGTTTTGCGTGAGCTGCCACAGTATGCAGCCGGTTTACGAAGAATATAAACAGTCTGCGCATTTTCAGAATGCCTCCGGGGTACGCGCAGAATGTCATGACTGCCACATTCCATCCGATATTCCAGGCATGGTGAAACGTAAGCTGGAGGCCAGCAACGATATTTACCAAACCTTTGTTGCCCACTCTATTGATACTCCAGAGAAATTCGAAGCCAAACGCGCTGAGCTGGCGGAGCGCGAATGGGCGCGAATGAAGGAGAACAACTCCGCGACCTGTCGTTCTTGTCATGACTATGATGCGATGGACCACGCTAAACAGCATCCTGAAGCTGCGCGGCAGATGAAGATTGCGGCCAAGGACAACCAATCCTGTATCGACTGCCATAAAGGAATCGCGCACCAGCTTCCCGATATGAGCAGCGGTTTCCGTAAGCAGTTTGACCAGTTACGCGCCAATGCAAACGATGATGGCGAGACGCTCTACTCTCTGGACATCAAACCTATTTATGCCGCCAAAGGTGATAAAGAACCTGCAGGCTCACTGCTGCCCGCTTCTGAAGTGAAAGTGTTAAAGCGTGACGGTGACTGGCTGCAAATTGAAATTGTGGGCTGGACCGAGAGTAATGGGCGTCAGCGCGTGTTGGCGCAACTGCCGGGCAAGCGCATTTTTGTGGCTTCCATTCGTGGCGACATCCAGCAGCACGTGAAGACGCTGGAGCAAACCACCGTTGCGGAAACGAATACGCCATGGAGTAAATTGCAGGCCACCGCCTGGATGCAGAAGGGCGATATGGTCAACGACATCAAACCTATCTGGGCTTATGCCGACTCGCTCTATAACGGAACCTGTAACCAATGCCACGGCGCGCCAGAGAAAGATCACTTTGATGCTAACGGTTGGATTGGCACGTTGAACGGCATGATTGGCTTTACCAGTCTGGATAAACGTGAAGAACGTACCTTACTGAAATATTTGCAGATGAATGCCTCTGACACTACGGATAAGCCGCATGGCGATAAGGGAGAAAACAATGAAAAGTAACGATCTCTTTCAGGCATCTCGCCGACGTTTTCTAATGCAGTTGGGGGGCTTGACCGTAGCTGGTATGTTAGGGCCTTCGCTGCTCACGCCGCGTAGCGCCAACGCCGCAGAAGTCCAGGGCACTGGCGTCAAAGAGGGGATTCTGACCGGTTCTCACTGGGGGGCTATCCGTGCCACCGTGGTTGATGGTCGTTTTATTGAGGCCAAACCGTTTGAGCATGATAAATACCCGTCAAAAATGATCGCTGGACTCCCGGATCACGTACACGGTGGAGCGCGTATTCGCTACCCGATGGTCCGCGTGGACTGGTTGCGTAAGCGCCATCAGAGCGATACCACTCAGCGCGGAGATAACCGTTTTGTACGCGTTTCGTGGGATGAAGCGCTGGACTTCTTCTACCAGGAGCTGGAACGCATTCAGAAGACCTATGGTCCGAGCGCGCTGCTGACTGCCAGCGGCTGGCAATCGACCGGGATGTTCCACAATGCTTCCGGGATGCTGGCACGTGCCATTGCGCTGCATGGCAACAGCGTGAGTACCGGGGGAGACTATTCCACCGGCGCCGCTCAGGTTATTCTGCCGCGCGTGGTAGGGTCAATGGAGGTATATGAACAGCAGACCTCCTGGCCGCTGGTACTAGAAAACAGCAAAACCATTGTGCTGTGGGGTTCCGATCTCATCAAAAACCAGCAGGCGAACTGGTGGTGTCCGGATCATGATGTCTACGAATACTACGAGCAACTGAAGGATAAAGTGGCGCGGGGTGAGATTTCGGTCATCAGCGTTGACCCGGTCGTCACCTCAACGCATGACTATCTGGGCCGCGACAAGGTTAAGCACATCGCCGTGAACCCGCAGGCTGATGTGCCGCTACAGCTGGCGTTGGCACACACGCTGTATACCGAGAAGCTCTACGATAAGCATTTCCTCGATAACTACAGCGTTGGGTTTGAGCAATTTCTACCTTATCTGCTGGGCGAAAGTGACGGACAGCCTAAAGATGCCCAGTGGGCGGAAAAAATCTGCGGAATTGATGCAGATACGATTCGTGAACTGGCGCGGCAGATGGCGGGCGGCAGAACGCAAATTATTGCCGGCTGGTGCGTCCAGCGTATGCAGCATGGGGAACAGTGGGCGTGGATGATCGTGGTGCTGGCCTCGATGCTCGGACAAATCGGTTTACCCGGCGGCGGCTTTGGCTTTGGCTGGCATTACAACGGTGCGGGCACCCCGGGGCGTAAAGGGATTATCCTGAGCGGTTTTTCTGGCTCCACCACCGTACCTCCTGTGCATGACAGCACCGATTATAAGGGCTACAGCAGTACTATTCCGATCGCGCGTTTTATCGATGCGATTCTGGAGCCGGGCAAAATCATTAACTGGAACGGCAAAACCGTTAAGTTACCGCCGCTGAAGATGTGCGTTTTTGCCGGGACCAACCCTTTTCATCGTCACCAGCAGATTAATCGCATTATTGAGGGATGGCGTAAGCTGGAAACCGTCATCGCCATCGATAATCAGTGGACGTCGACCTGTCGATTCGCCGACATCGTATTGCCGGCGACGACCCAGTTTGAACGTAACGATCTTGACCAATATGGCAACCACTCCAACCGCGGAATTATCGCCATGAAGCAGTTGGTGCAGCCGCAGTTTGAAGCGCGTAATGATTTCGATATTTTCCGCGATCTTTGCCGCCGCTTTAACCGTGAAGAAGCGTTCACTGAAGGGCTGGATGAGATGGGCTGGTTGAAGCGCATCTGGCAGGAAGGAAGTCAGCAAGGGAAGGGACGCGGCGTTCATCTTCCGGCCTTCGACGTTTTCTGGAATCAGCAAGAGTACGTTGAATTCGAACATCCGCAGATGTTTGTTCGTCATCAGGCCTTCCGCGAAGATCCCGACCTTGAACCGTTGGGGACGCCAAGCGGTTTGATCGAGATATATTCGAAAACCATTGCCGATATGCAATATGACGATTGCCAGGGGCATCCGATGTGGTTCGAGAAAATCGAACGTTCACACGGTGGGCCAGGGTCGCAACGTTGGCCGCTGCATCTGCAATCCGTCCACCCGGATTTCCGTCTGCATTCACAGCTCTGCGAGTCCGAAGCGTTGCGTAAGCATTACGCGGTAGGTGGCAAAGAGCCGGTGTTTATTAACCCACAGGATGCCAACGCCAGGGGCATTCGCAACGGCGATATAGTTCGTGTATTTAACGCGCGTGGACAAGTGCTGGCCGGGGCGGTTGTCTCCGATCTCTACTCGCCGGGCGTGGCGCGCATCCATGAAGGTGCCTGGTACGACCCTGATAACGGTGGAGAAACCGGATCGCTGTGTAAATACGGCAATCCGAACGTGTTAACGATAGATATCGGCACGTCTCAGCTGGCGCAGGCAACCAGCGCCCATACTACGCTGGTGGAAATTGAGAAGTATACCGGCAAGGTGGATAACGTGACGGCGTTCAGTGGCCCGATAAAAATGGTGGCGCAGTGTGAATATGTCCCGGCTGAGCAGGTGAAGTCATGATGAAAGACACCTCCCTGACAAAAGAACAAATGGCCTGCGTGTACGCCTGGCTGGCGCAGTTGTTTTCCCGGGAGCGTGACGATGAAAGCCTGGGGCTTTTGCAGTCCAGCGAAATGGCTGAGTGGTTCGCGGTGCTCAAAGGCGAGCCTCTGCTTGAGGCGCAGGTCCTTCTGCTAGAGGCGAAAATTGCCGCGCTCAAGGTGCGGGAAGACGCTACCCTGGAACTGGCGGCTGATTTTTGCAGCCTGTTCCTGATGTCGGATAAACACGCGGCGTTACCCTATGCATCGGCTCATCTTGAAGGAGGGCCAAACTATGGGGTCATTAAACAACTATTATCTGATGCGGGCATGCAGGTAAGCGATACGTTTAGCGAGTCAGCCGATCATCTGGCGATTTTTATCGAACTGCTGAGCCATCTGCATTTTTCCCTGGCAGAGGCAGGACCGCGTCATCAGCAGGTGGATGCGTTGCGCAGAGAAACGCTGGCAGGGCTGTTACGCTGGTTACCGGAGTTCACCACTAAATGCTGTCGGTATGATGACTTTGGTTTTTACGGCGCGCTAAGTCAGCTGTTGCTGGCTTTGGTCAGACTGGATAATCAGCGCTGAGAGCAGCACATCCGGCAGTAATGAATCTGTTGCCTCCGTCGTATTGCTACGTTCACCTTATGTTTTTCACTTCTCTGAAACGATACTGTCTGTGAACGTGTTAAGGGTACTATCGCCGTACCCTTAACAATCCCGGCTCCCGGCGGGAAAATTGTTGCTGCGCAATACTCTCCGCTTATTCCTTCAGGCTACCGGGCCGGGCGCGAGGCAACATCCCTGTAAAACGCGCCCTGAACCCGCATCCCTGTGGGTTCTCCCGGCCTTACGGAAACACGTCGGCAATTTTCAGCCGGACCAGTCCACACTTGACCTCCTGCGCTTTTATTTGAAAATCGCTGAACAGCAAAACAGATTTAACTGGAAATTAGGGCGTTGAAGCGATGACCTCGCTATGGTTGTTCCACTCCCAGTTATTTCCATGGTCTTTCATCTTCGTGAACTGAATGGCATTAGCACATTCGCTCCCGTTTTAACCCTATCACCGTACAACCAGCACCGGACATTTCGCGTGGCGTACCACGGCTGCTGCCGTTGAACCCAGCAGATAAGTGCTAAAACCGGGTTTATGTGAGGCGATGACAATAAGCTCGGCGTCTACTGATTCCGCCAGTTTGAGGATCTGATCCTTTGGCGGGCCGTAAACGACATGAGTTTGACTCCTGCCTGCAGGAATATTGAACTGCTTAATAATCTCTTCGAGTTTTTCGCTGGCCTTGGCCTGCAGACCACTTCTGTCCGGGAATTCGGTAGAGTAGGCCAGCCCCAGCGAGGCATAGAACGGAACGGTAGGAATAACGGCTAAAAAGTGAACCTTCGCGGTTTTGGCATGCGCCTGAACCTGTGGAACAACATGGCGAGTCAAATCGGTTTCAGAGATATCAATGGGCACCAGAATTGAGCGATACATATTCACTACCTCCTGTTTGTTTACCTCTACTCTGAGTGTAGCGAAAGTTGTCTTTGTATAATAAGTGACCAGATCAAGGTTACGTGCATAAATGTGCGTCAATGAAATGTGTGTGTCGCATGTCTGGCCGTATATGTATATGTGAGCAAAATTGTAAGACAGATATCTTCATTAATACGTGTAATCGAAAAACAGAAAAGGGTTCTTTTTTATGTGTTTTCATTATATATTTAATTATATAACGATTGTCGCCAAAGGATTAATTTCAGCAGCTTTTAATCGTTATCAAACTTTTATTCTGATGTTTGTGTGATTAATAGTTAATTAAACTTTATGTTTGGTTTAAAATTCTAATTTTAAACGAAATTTGATATTTACATTTCGTTCTCATTAATTATGCGAGCCCCTTCAAACTTACCCGTTGGCTGATTCTTATTTCTCTCTTCGCTTGATGAATATCAATAAGTAGCTGCTTTAGTATATTTATTGTCTACCTCTAAAAGGGTATTCGTCTGATGGAAATATAAGATGAGAAAAATAAATAAAACTATCATATGGACGATGCTGCTGTGCATTGTTCTTGGTGCAGTTATTGTTTTGGCAGGGCAATGGACATTGCACAAAACCTCGAGCACGGAATTTTGTTTGTCGTGCCATACGATGCAGGCACCTTACGAGGAATATACCGGCTCGGTTCACTTCCAGAATCAGAAAGGCATTCGTGCAGAGTGCGCGGACTGTCATATCCCGGAGGGCGGGCTGGATTATCTGGTGGCTAAGCTGCGGGCCTCAAAAGATGTTTATCACCAGTTCATAACCAAAAAAATCGATACCCCGGAAAAATTTGAAGAACATCGTCTGGAGATGGCGCAAACCGTCTGGGCACAGCTCAAGGCGAGTGATTCTGCGACCTGCCGTAGCTGCCACAGTATGGACGCCATGGATCTTGCTGCACAAAGCGCGGATGCCCAGAAGATGCACAAAATGGGCATCGCGGAAAAGCAAACCTGTATTGATTGCCATAAAGGCGTCGCCCATTTCCCACCTGAAATAAAAATGGATGACAGTGCGCTTAAAGGGCTTGAAGCGCAGTCAGCCTCTACTCCAGCCTCAGCAACTGAGCTTTATGCCGTAAGCAATACCGCGCTTGGCGATCTGGGAACCGTTTACCCGGCAACAAAAATGCAGGTTCTGAAAACAACGGACAACGCACGACTGGTCGAGATTCGCGGTAGCCAGATGCAAGGAAGTGAACAGGTTATTTACTACGCAGCAGGGCAGCGTTTGATTCTTGCCAGCCTGAGTGAAAAAGGTCAGCAGTCGCTGAAGATCCTCTCCGACTGGAAAAAAGATGACTACGGCAATGCGTGGCGAGATGTCGTGCTGCAGGGCGAATGGAGCGGTTCCGCTCTCGCCAGCCGCGAACCCATGTGGGATTACGCACGCAAACTCGACAATGTGTACTGCGCGGGTTGTCATGCGCCAATTCCGGCGAATCATTTCACGCTCAACGCCTGGCCTTCTGTGGCAAAAGGGATGGGTGCTCGTACCAATATCAGTGAAAACGAACTGGATATCCTGAGCCGTTACTTCCAGTACAACGCGAAAGACATGAACAAATAAGCGATAAATCAGGAGAAATCATGAAACTCACAAGACGTGACTTTATCAAGACGGCTGGCGCGGCAACCGGGACAATGGCGATTTCTTCGGTGATCCCAATGCCGGCCTGGGCCGAAGGCCAGAATGGCGGGGCAATCCTGACGGCAGCACGTTGGGGTGCGGTATACGTGGAAGTAAAAGACGGCAAAGTGGTTTCCTCAAAAGGTGCGTTGCCGAAAACGGTGCCGAATTCATTACAGCAAACCGCGCCGGATCAGGTTCATACCAATATCCGCGTTAAGTATCCGATGGTGCGCAAAAGCTATCTGGAAAACCCGGGTAAAGCGGATGGTAAACGTGGTAACGATCCTTTCGTGCGTGTGAGTTGGGAACAAGCGCTGAAGCTCATTCACGAGCAGCATAGCCGGATCCGTAGCAGCTATGGCCCGTCCTCAATATTTGCCGGTTCCTATGGCTGGCGCTCCAGCGGCGTTCTGCATAAGGCGCAAACCCTACTGCAACGCTATATGAGCATGGCCGGTGGTTATGCCGGTCATACCGGAGATTATTCAACCGGGGCCGCGCAGGTGATCATGCCTTACGTTGTGGGATCGGTTGAAGTCTATGAGCAGCAAACCACCTGGCCGATGGTGCTAGAGCACAGTCAGGTCGTGGTGCTGTGGGGGATGAACCCGCTCAATACCCTCAAAATTGCCTGGAGCAGCACGGATGAACAGGGGATTGAATACTTTAATCTGCTGAAAAAATCAGGGAAAAGCGTCATCGCCATCGATCCGATGCGTTCTGAAACCATCGAGTTCTTTGGTGATAATGCGACCTGGATTGCGCCACATATGGGGACCGATGTGGCGATGATGTTAGGGATCGCCCACACGCTGGTGAAGAAAAATCTTCACGACAAAGCCTTCCTGGAAAAATACACCACTGGATATCCGCAGTTTGAAGAGTACCTGCTCGGCAAGAGCGACAAAATTGAGAAAACCGCCGAGTGGGCATCTGGCGTGTGTGGCGTGCCTGCTGAGCAACTGGAAAAGCTGGCGGAAATTTTCTCCAGCAACAAAACCATGCTCATGGCAGGCTGGGGGATTCAGCGTCAGCAATACGGTGAGCAAAAACACTGGATGCTGGTGACTCTGGCGGCGATGCTGGGGCAAATTGGTACCGAAGGCGGTGGTTTCGGGTTCTCTTATCACTATTCTAACGGCGGTAACCCAACACGCACCGGTGGGGTATTGCCAGCAATTTCCGCCAAAATTGAGGGGGGATCATCTGCTGGCAACGACTGGGCGGTTTCCGATGCGGTGACCAGCCTGCCGGTAGCGCGAATTGTCGAGGCGCTGGAAAACCCAGGCGGCAAATATCAGCATAACGGTAAAGAGCAAACCTTCCCGGATATCAAAATGATCTGGTGGGCGGGTGGCGCTAACTTTACCCATCATCAGGATACCAACCGCTTAATCAAAGCCTGGCAGAAGCCTGAACTGGTTGTCATCTCTGAGTGTTACTGGACCGCAGCGGCCAAACACGCCGATATCGTTCTGCCAATCACCACCTCGTTTGAGCGTAATGATCTGACCATGACCGGTGATTACAGTAACCAGCATCTGGTGCCTATGAAGCAGGTCATCGCGCCGCAGTTTGAAGCGCGTAGTGATTTTGACGTATTTGCCGATCTGGCTGAGATGCTCAAGCCGGGTGGTAAGGCGGTCTACACCGAAGGCAAAGACGAAATGGCGTGGCTGAAGCAGTTCTATGACGTCGCGCAAAAAGCCGCCCGCGCCCAGCGTGTCGCCATGCCTCAGTTCAACGCGTTCTGGCAGCAGAATAAACTGATCGAAATGCGTGAGAATGAAAAGAATAACAAATATGTGCGCTACGCGGATTTCCGCAGCGATCCGGTGATGAATGCGCTGGGAACGCCGAGCGGCAAGATAGAAATCTACTCGAAAACGATTGAAGGTTATCAGTATAAAGACTGTCCGCCGCATGCGTCCTGGATTGAACCGGATGAATGGAAAGGAACTGCGGATAAAGATCAGCTGCAGCTACTGACGGCGCACCCGGCACATCGTCTGCATAGCCAGCTGAACTACGCGTCGCTGCGTAAAGAATACGCGATTGCCAATCGTGAACCGGTGACGATTCATCCGGATGACGCGAAAGCCAGAGGGATTGTCGAGGGCGATCTGGTTCGTGTATGGAATGCTCGTGGACAGGTTCTGGTGGGGGCGCACGTCAGCGACGGTATCAAACCGGGAATCATCTGTATCCATGAAGGCGCATGGCCGGATATTGAAAACGGTATCTGTAAAAATGGCGGTGCGAACGTGCTGACGGCGGATATCCCAACCTCACGGCTGGCGAATGGCTGTGCGGGGAATACCAGCCTGGTATATGCAGAAAAATTCACCGGTGAAGCGCCAAAACTCACCGTCTTTGATGAGCCAGCAATTGTCACCATGTAATGATGATGGCTGATAAACGGGGGCCGTAAGGCTCCCGTTTTTTATTACTGTTTGGGCAACGTTTTACTGTTGTTACTCAGCCAGTTCAATCACATCTCCCGTTGCCGGTGCGTCAGTTCCCGGTAGCCACAATCGACCCCATGAACCAGTGCAATGACAGCCGAGTAGTTTTTCGGGTTGTTGTTGCTTAATAAATTGTCGGGTCCGCCATAGCTTAGCGGGGGAGGCAGCACGTAAATGAAACCCACCGACCAGGGCATAAATTTGGTTAACCCCTGTGATTTTCTGGCAATGGCGTACGATGTTCTCTATTCCCCGATGCCCGCAACCAGTAATGATGACTAACCCGCGTTCAGATTTATAGATCAACACGCCTTCGTCACTGATGTAATCTGGTTGGAGTGTTTTCTCGCTAATCACACCATAGGACTGTGGCGTGGGGACGCTAATTTCCCCGGACCACAAAAAGCGATCGCTGATAGCCAGCGGCTCGCGGGTGTATTCCATGATGAATCGAGAGTAGTTGTTATCATGCGAGAGTTTTTTAATTTTTCGTGGTGTTCCCGCAACCGTAACTGAGGCGTATCGTTCACAGGCTATTTGGGGATGACAAATGATACGGCTGTTATCCGCAAGCCACGGCACGCCGCCGCAGTGATCGTAATGGCCGTGCGACAGCACCACGGCGGTTAAGTGCGTCAGGTCCACGCCCATTTGTGCAGCGTTATGCATGAAGCTGCCATCCGGCCCGGTATCAAACAATATTGTGGTCGTTTCATCCTGAACTAACAGACTTAATCCAGGCTTTGCCAGTAATGTTTTTCCAGCGCCAGCAGCACGTCGGTTTTCAAGCAGCACCGTGAGGGTCAAAGCCATGTCTGACTCCAGTATTAAAACGGCATACTGTAATGCATGGCTGTTGAGGGTGCTGTGATCGCAGCGCTCTTTAGCGGTATCTGTTATTCACGCACAATTTTGCCAGCGTTTCCTGCATCGCTGTCATTCCAGCTACCGCGACCATTTGTTTTAATGGTGTAAGTGGCATAACCGACGCGGAAGGTCATCGTATCCTTATAGGTATTTACGTCACGTACTTCCTTACCATTGACGTAAACGCCGGAACCTTCGACGTGAATATCAACGCTGCGTTGACCATTGGCAAATTTGGCCACGTAATTTCCGCTGAATTTGCCATCAATACCCGCATTATCGTGGTTATCCCGGCCTGTGGTATTTTGCTGCTCTTCACCATGGCGATGATGACGATTTTGCTGGCTGTTATCGCTCTCGATAAAGCCATGATCGTGGTTCCACTGATAGGATTTGTTCACATCACAACCATTGAGTTCGCTCATTTGCGTACAACCTGAACGTTCATATTTTTTCTGCATTGCCGGGGTAATTGCATATGCCGTTGTGGCCGTTGTCAGACCAAGGACCAGGAGGGTCAGCAGACGTTTATTCATTTTTCACTCACTATCATCATTAAGTTTATTTATAGGAACACGAACTTTTTGGCTGTCATTTTTACGACGATGGCAGTCTCCCATTAAATATTAACGACGCATACCAGGGGAAATCCTAATTTATAATTAGGGTGAGGTGATAAATGTTGTGATACGCAACATAATAAGTAGTTGATTTACGATTTTCATACAATCTGAATAAAGAGTTAAAAGGTTTTTACTTTTTAATGGAAGATTTAATGAATTATTAATATTGACATTAACGATGAACAAGGATGCAGGCTTGTATATAAACAGGCCTGCACGGGGAGAGTAGTCCACAATATTCAAACTTAGCGTATTTATGGATATTGTCGTCAATATAGCTCGTCTTTACCCTTGAGTGGAGATCTGTGCGCGGTGCTGCTCGGCCTGTATCTCATGAGCAAATGAATGGCCGTTATTTACTGATTGGTGAACAACCATTGCTTTTTCATGTTCATTCATTTGTGAAAATGATTGCGCATTGGTTGGTGTTGACGATGAATTATTTGCCTGCGAGGCGTGTGTCTGCGCCATTTGTTGATGTGCAGAGGCATGACTGTTATTCATCATTTCATGAGCCATTGCGGCCTGTTGATGCATTTTAGGTGTTTCTGCCGCATTAACGCCAACTGAAATAAAAAACGCGATAGCTAAAAAAGAGGACATCTTATTCATCATATTTCTCCTGTTTGGGTTTACGGAAGAAAGTATAATTAATGGGGACTGTCAGTGGCGTGACAGGATTATGACGGTTGTGTCAGAGAATAGGTGATGACAGGTATAAGCGTCATCACCATAAATTACATCGCGTGCTTGGGAAGCGTCAGAATAAAGCGAGTGAAATAAGGATCGGAAGTTACCGAGACTTTTCCGTGATGGGCAATCACAATCGATTTCACAATCGCCAGACCAATACCGCTGCCTTCGCCCTTACGCTGTCGTGAAGGGTCCACGCGATAAAAGCGGTCAAAGAGTCGCGGAAGATGATGCGGGGGAATGGGGGGGCCGGGATTCTCAACGACTATCTGGACCAGACCATCCGCCTCTTTCACCCGCACGGTTACCGACTCACCTTTTGGCGTATAGCGCATGGCATTTGACAGCAGGTTACTCATTGCCCGGCGTAACATTAATGGGTCGCCTGAAACCCAGCATGCGCGTCCTTCAAACCGTAAACCAACCTCACGCTCCTCTGCCCAGGCTTCGAAAAAGTCGAACACTTTACCGACCTCATCAGCCAGATTGAGCGCTTTTTTTTCTGGGATCAGCTGATTGTTATCTGCCTGCGCCAGAAACAGCATATCACTCACCATTTTCGACATACGGCCAAACTCTTCGAGATTGGAATACAGCACATCTTCCAGTTCTTTTTGGCTGCGGGTCTGGCTGAGCGCAATTTCCGTTTGGGTGACGAGGTTAGTTATTGGCGTGCGGATCTCATGGGCAATATCCGCCGAGAAGTTCGACTGACGTTTAAATACGTCCTCGATGCGTTCGAGCATGTGATTAAACGAACTAACCAGTTGTTCCAGTTCAATAGGCACAGCCTGCGGATCGAGACGGACATCGAGATCTTTCGAGGTGATATTTTGGATGCGACGACTAACATTACGGATCGGTTCATGGCCTTTGTATACGGCGAACAGCACGATAAAAACAATCATGATGCTAATCAGCGAAGCCGTCATAATTAACTTGTTTTTCAGATCGTTAATATAGTGCAGGTGAAAATCGATCGATAACGCCAGATACAGCGTATATGCTGGTTTTCCATCGGCAAGCTTTCCTACTGGCAGACGAATCATTCGCCAGTTAGACGATGTTTTCTGTCCGTGGATATGTCTGGAGGTTTGCAGTGTAGGACCTGAGATAATAAAAACGTCGCTGGCATGAGCATTTTTATCCGGCCTTGCGCTGGCGATAAATTGCCGAAGATCCGGCGCATTGGGCGAATGAAAAATGGCCTTCTGGTTGCTATCTACCAGAGAAATAATGACGTTCGAGTAACCCGCCACCACATTTTTTAGCGTTTCCAGTCGGCGTGATTCTGGCTCGTTAGGTTGGTTAATAATCCGCTCCAGCGTGGTGCTAATCTCTTGTAAATCATTGATGTCCTGCTCGGCGAAGTGGACTTTCACGGAGTGGATCATTATCCATGCAAAGGCGAAAAATGACGCAATTGTCGCCAGACTGATAAAAAAGGTTAGTCGTGTCGCCAGTGAAAAAGGGCGCCGCCATCGTTTACTGGCCATCAGGAACCTCAAGCATATATCCCACGCCGCGCACGGTCTGAATCAGTTTCGGCTCATAATCGTTATCAATTTTGGCGCGCAGACGCTTAACGGCGACATCGATGGCATTAGTATCGCTGTCAAAATTCATATCCCAGACCTGGGAGGCGATCAGCGAGCGGGGTAAAACTTCCCCCTGATGGCGCAGGAAAAACTCAAGCAGCGTAAACTCTTTGCTGGTCAGAGTGATGCGCGTACCGCTGCGGGTAACTTTTCTGCTGACCAGATCGACCATTAAATCCGCGACCTGAAACTGGCTTTCGACAATCACCGCCGCGCCTCGACGCAACAGCGTTCTGACCCGTGCCAGCAGTTCGGCGAAGGCAAACGGTTTAATCAGGTAATCATCAGCACCCAATTCCAGACCTTTAACTCGATGTTCAATGGTACCCAGTGCGGTGAGGAGAAGAATGGGCATTCCTTTGTTGGCGGAACGCAGCATTCGCACGATATCCCAGCCGTTTACATCCGGCAGCATGATGTCGAGTATGAGTAGGTCGTAATCGCCGGTCATCGCCAGGTGATACCCGTTCAGGCCGTTATCCGCTAAATCCACGACAAAACCCGCTTCCGTCAGGCCTTTTGTCAGATATTCACCGGTTTTTTTCTCATCTTCGACTATCAAAACCTTCATCGCATTCTCCTTCACGCACGGGTTGTGCGGACTTTCAATTCTAGGGAAGCGGGATCGGATAGCAATCGGTTATTGGGAAAATGACAGTTTTGTCATTTTCCTGTCACCGGTTAAACAGAGTCACTTGGTTAAAGTACTGCACTATAAATTCCTACACATTTTAGGGACATCAGTCCGGTCAGGACGAGAAGAACTATGAGCAAATTTAAGCTTCTTACCCTCAGCGCTATATTCGTGCTCGCCGGTTGTTCATTGGCGCCGGACTATCAGCGCCCGGCTTTGCCGGTGCCGCAGCAATTTTCTTTAAGCCAGAATGCCCTGGTAGCGGCTCCTGGTGAATATCAGGACACGGGCTGGCGGAGCTTCTTCGTTGACTCCCAGGTAAAGGCGCTGATTGGCGAGGCGTTGGTTAATAACCGCGATTTACGTATGGCTGTGCTAAAAGTTCAGGAAGCGAGAGCTCAATATGGCGTCACGGACGCTGACCGCTACCCGCAGCTCACGGCAGGCTCCAGTGGTACTTACAGCGGTAAATTAAAAGGTGATAGCAGCACCGATCGTGAATTCGAAGCTGGACTCAATCTTAGTTTCGACCTGGATTTCTTTGGGCGGCTAAAAAATATGAGTGAAGCTGAGCGACAGAATTTCTTTGCCAGCGAAGAAGCGCGTCGGGCGGTGCATATCTCATTAATCTCCAACGTGTCGCAAAGTTATTTTAATCAGCGTCTGGCTTACGCGCAGTTGCAAGTTGCTGAAGAAACGCTGCAAAACTACCAGCGCTCTTACGCTTTTGTAGAGAAGCAACTGGTAACCGGTAGCACCAACGTACTGGCGTTGGAACAAGCGCGCGGAGTGATCGAAAGTACGCGTAGCGAAATTGCCAAGCGTAAAGGTGATCTGGCGCAGGCCAATAACGCGCTGCAGCTGTTGCTGGGTACATACGGGAAATTACCTGATGACCACGCGCGCAGCCCTGGGGATATTAAACCGGTAACGCTGCCGCCATCGCTCTCGTCGCAAATACTGTTGCAGCGCCCGGATATTATGGAAGCTGAGCACGGATTATTGGCGGCAAATGCCAATATCGGTGCTGCGCGGGCGGCATTTTTTCCGTCTATAACGTTAACCAGTTCCGTGTCCAGTAGCAGCAGCGATCTTTCCAGTTTATTTAATGCCGCCAGCGGCATGTGGAATTTTGTCCCCAAAATAGATATTCCAATATTTAACGCCGGACGTAATCAGTCCAATCTCGACCTGGCAGAAATTCGCCAGCAACAGTCGGTAGTGAATTACGAACAAAAAATTCAGAACGCGTTTAAAGAAGTGGCGGATGCACTGGTGTTGCGCCAAAGCATTGCCGATCAAATTAGCGGGCAGCAGCGTTATCTGGATTCATTGCAAATCACACTACAACGCGCCAGAGCGCTTTATCAGAATGGTGCAGTTAGCTATATCGAAGTATTAGACGCAGAACGTTCTTTATTCGCTACGCGGCAATCGCTGCTCGATCTTAATTACGCCCAACAGGTTAATGAAATTAAGCTGTTTGCTGCCTTAGGCGGCGGTTGGGTGGAGTAATCCTTAATATTAATCTTTCAGGAGCATCAATTATGAATACGACCGCCAAAGCTGTGCTGTTTAGTCTTTTCTCTATGATCATGTTTAACGCTCAGGCCAATGAGCATCAGCATGGTGAGATGATGAATATGCAGCCAGCGGCTCAACAGGAACAACTCATTAGCGCTACCGGGGTGATTGAAGCTGTTGATATGGGAAGTAAAAAGATTACGATCAAGCATGATCCTATTCCTGCGGTGAACTGGCCAGCCATGACGATGCGTTTTACACGGGTTGCCGATACGAAGGCTGATGATATTAAGCCAGGCGATAAGGTCGCGTTTACGTTTGTTCAGCAGGGAAATCTCTCTGTGTTACGCGATATTCACATCAGTAAATAACGTTCTCGTTGGTCTCTTTTATTCTTGCCCGGGTTTTTGCGAACGCGGGTGAGACTATCGCGCAATGGAAATCACTATGGCGTCTTTAAATATTAAAAATACCGCGCTTATTCTTGCTGGCATGATTGCCGGTGGGGTTATTTCTGTCGGTATTTATACTTATTATTCATCCGCAAAAGCAACGGCTGAAACCGGGCAGGCTTCGCCAAAAGAAGCCAGAAAAGTGTTGTTCTGGTACGACCCCATGTACCCAAACACGCGTTTTGAAAAACCGGGTAAATCGCCATTTATGGATATGGATCTGATCCCGAAATATGCCGATGAAGAGACCGCGAACGCGTCATCACCAGGCGTGCGCATCGATCCTACACAAACCCAGAACTTGGGGCTGAAAACAGAGCCAGTGCGTCGTGGACCACTGCACTACGCGCAAACTTTCCCGGCCAACGTTAGTTATAACGAATACCAGTTTGTTATTGTCCAGGCACGCGCAGCGGGCTTTATCGAGAAGGTTTACCCACTGACCGTGGGGGACAAAATTAAGCAAGGCGCGCCGCTGATCGACCTGACTATCCCCGATTGGGTTGAGGCGCAGAGCGAATATTTATTGCTGCGGGAAACTGGCGGCAGCGCGACGCAGGTGGAAGGAATTCTGGAGAGATTACGTCTGGCTGGAATGCCTGAAGCGGATATTCAGCGTTTAAAATCGACGCGTAAAATTCAGACCCGCTTTACCCTGAAAGCGCCTATTGATGGGGTGATCACCGCATTCGATTTGCGTACTGGTATGAACATTTCCAAAGACAATGTGGTCGCGAAAATTCAGGGTATGGACCCGGTATGGGTCAGCGCGTCGGTCCCGGAATCTATCGCCTGGCTGATTAAAGATGCCTCGCAATTTACCATCACCGTGCCCGCCTGGCCGGATAAGCCTTTCACCATCAGCAAGTGGAGTATCTTACCCAGCGTTGATGCTACCACGCGTACGCTCCAGCTCCGTTTACAGGTCGATAATCCTGACGAGGCGCTCAAGCCCGGGATGAATGCTTACCTGCAACTGAAAACACAAAGCGAGCCAATGCTGCTGATCCCGTCTAAAGCGCTAATTGATACGGGTACCGAGCAGCGGGTAATCACCGTTGATAACGAAGGCCGATTTGTGCCGAAACAGGTTGCGGTATTCCATGAATCTCAAGGACTGACGGCTATCCGCTCCGGCCTGACCGAAGGCGAAAAAGTGGTTTCCAGCGGTCTGTTCCTGATTGATTCCGAAGCGAATATCTCTGGCGCACTGGACCGTATGCGCGCCCAGAACAGTAAGACGCAAGACGCAGCCGCCATGCCAGCCCAGGCGACCCATTCACACTGAGGATATGATAAATGATTGAATGGATTATCCGCCGCTCGGTGGCAAACCGTTTTCTGGTGATGATGGGGGCGCTGTTTCTCAGTATTTGGGGAACCTGGACCATCATCAATACCCCGGTTGATGCGCTGCCCGATCTCTCTGATGTTCAGGTGATCGTCAAAACCAGCTATCCGGGTCAGGCGCCGCAAATTGTTGAAAATCAGGTGACCTACCCGCTGACCACCACCATGCTGTCGGTACCGGGCGCGAAAACTGTGCGTGGTTTCTCGCAGTTTGGTGATTCCTACGTGTACGTCATTTTCGAAGATGGTACCGATCCTTACTGGGCGCGCTCGCGCGTACTGGAGTACCTCAACCAGGTTCAGGGAAAATTGCCGGCTGGCGTTAGCGCGGAAATGGGACCGGACGCCACGGGTGTCGGCTGGATATTTGAGTACGCGCTGGTGGATCGCAGCGGGAAACACGATCTGGCGGAATTACGTTCTCTTCAGGACTGGTTTTTAAAGTATGAGTTAAAAACGATTCCCAACGTGGCGGAAGTCGCCTCGGTAGGCGGCGTGGTTAAACAGTATCAGGTCGTTATTGATCCGATGAAGCTGACGCAATATGGCATCAGTCTGGCGGACGTGAAATCAGCGCTGGATACGTCGAATCAGGAAGCGGGCGGCTCATCTGTTGAGATGGCTGAAGCGGAATATATGGTCCGCGCCAGTGGATATCTGCAAACTCTCGATGATTTCAATAACATCGTCCTGAAAACAGGGGCCGACGGTGTACCTGTTTACCTGCGCGATGTGGCGCGCGTACAGATTGGGCCGGAAATGCGCCGTGGGATCGCCGAACTGAATGGCGAAGGCGAAGTGGCGGGCGGGGTGGTTATTCTGCGGTCCGGTAAAAATGCGCGTGAGGTGATCTCCGCGGTTAAAGCCAAGCTCGATACGCTGAAAAGTAGCCTGCCGGAAGGCGTAGAAATAGTTACAACATACGATCGCAGTCAGCTCATTGACCGCGCCATTGATAACCTGAGCTACAAGCTGCTGGAAGAGTTTATCGTTGTTGCGCTGGTGTGTGCATTGTTCCTGTGGCATCTGCGTTCTGCGCTGGTGGCGATTATTTCCCTGCCGCTGGGGCTGTGTATCGCGTTCATCGTGATGCATTTCCAGGGGCTGAACGCCAATATCATGTCGCTGGGGGGCATTGCCATTGCCGTCGGGGCGATGGTCGACGCCGCCATCGTGATGATTGAAAACGCCCATAAGCGGCTGGAAGAGTGGGGGCATCAGCATCCGCATGAAAAGCTGGATAACGCAACGCGCTGGAAGGTCATTACTGACGCCTCTGTAGAAGTCGGCCCGGCATTGTTCATCAGCCTGCTGATTATCACATTGTCGTTTATCCCTATTTTCACGCTTGAGGGGCAAGAGGGGCGACTGTTCGGGCCGCTGGCGTTCACCAAAACGTATGCCATGGCAGGTGCGGCGTTTCTGGCCATCGTGGTTATTCCAATCCTGATGGGATTCTGGATCCGCGGAAAAATACCTGCAGAAAGCAGCAACCCGCTTAACCGTTTCCTGATCCGTATTTACCATCCGCTATTGCTGAAGGTATTGCACTGGCCCAAGACCACCATTCTGGTGGCGGTGCTTTCAATACTGACGGTTATCTACCCGCTGAAAAAAGTCGGTGGCGAATTCCTGCCGCAGATTAACGAAGGTGACCTGCTGTATATGCCTTCGACATTGCCGGGGATCTCAGCGGCGCAGGCAGCGGACATGCTGCAAAAAACCGACAAGCTGATCATGACCGTTCCGGAAGTGGCGCGCGTGTTTGGTAAAACCGGTAAGGCAGAAACCGCAACAGACTCTGCACCGCTGGAAATGGTTGAAACGACGATCCAACTGAAGCCGCAGGACCAGTGGCGTCCGGGGATGACGATGGACAAAATCATTGCCGAGCTGGATAAAACCGTACGCTTGCCGGGACTGGCGAATCTGTGGGTTCCGCCGATTCGTAACCGTATCGACATGCTCTCTACGGGGATCAAAAGCCCAATTGGCATTAAGGTGTCAGGTAACGTTCTGGCAGATATCGACGCCACGGCGGAGCAAATTGAAGAGGTGGCCAGAACCGTGCCGGGCGTCTCTTCGGCGCTGGCTGAGCGCCTGGTCGGGGGGCGCTATATTAATGTGGATATTAATCGGGAGAAAGCGGCCCGGTACGGAATGACCGTCGGCGCGGTGCAACTGTTTGTCACCTCTGCGGTCGGAGGCGCAATGGTCGGCGAAACGGTGGAAGGGATTGCACGTTATCCGATTAACCTTCGCTATGCGCAGAGCTATCGTGATAGCCCGGAAGCGCTGCGTAATCTGCCCATTCTGACGCCCATGAAACAGCAAATCACGCTGGCGGATGTCGCCGATGTGACGGTGGTTTCGGGGCCTTCGATGCTGAAAACCGAAGATGCGCGACCAACCAGCTGGATTTACATCGACGCCCGCGATCGTGACATGGTCTCAGTGGTGAACGATCTGAAAAAAGCGATCGCTGAAAACGTACAGTTAAAGCCGGGGACCAGCGTGGCGTTTTCCGGGCAGTTCGAGCTGCTTGAGCGCGCCAGTCATAAGCTCAAACTGATGGTGCCGATGACGCTGATGATAATCTTCGTTCTGCTTTATCTGGCCTTCCGTCGCTTTGGTGAAGCGCTGCTGATTATCACCAGTGTGCCTTTTGCGCTGGTGGGCGGCATCTGGTTCCTTTACTGGATGGGGTTCCATATGTCGGTTGCAACTGGAACCGGATTTATCGCCCTGGCAGGTGTTGCTGCGGAGTTTGGCGTGGTGATGCTGATGTACTTGCGCCACGCTATTGAAGCCGAACCTGCGTTGGAAAATCCGCAAACCTTTACGGCGGATAAGCTGGATGAAGCGTTATATCACGGTGCTGTGCTGCGCGTGCGCCCGAAAGCGATGACCGTGGCGGTGATTATTGCAGGTCTGTTACCTATATTGTGGGGGACGGGAGCTGGCTCAGAAGTCATGAGCCGCATAGCCGCGCCGATGATTGGCGGCATGATCACCGCACCATTGCTCTCTCTGTTCATTATTCCGGCCGCTTATAAGCTGATGTGGCTGCACAGGCATCGCCACCAAAAGTAATGCCCTGAAGCGCTCGTCTGCCTCGGTTTTACTGCCGAAGCAGGCGTTGCGTTATACCGCCAACGCTTTCACGCGTTTGCGGTACTCGCCCGGCGTGCAGCCAAATTCTCGTAAAAAGACTTTATGAAACGACGATTCGCTGGCGTAACCCACCGACTCGGCAATAACGATTAACGGCTGTGTACCGCGCGATAGCATCTGGGCTGCGAACTGCAGGCGCAGCGCGGTTAACACCGCCAGCGGCGTGGAGTTTGATACTTCACGGAATAGCTGTGCGAAACTGGCCCGCGACATATGTGCTCGTTTTGCCAGTTCTTCGACGGTCCAGGCAAAAGCCGGTGACTCCAGCATCATGAATACAACGGATCCAAGCCTGGGGTGCAGCAGTAAATTCAGCACATTTTTAGCGGGTGTCGACTGGGCGAGCCACTCGCGAACGGTTAACGCGAACAGCGTAGCGCATTGCTGGCTGCAAACGATGCTGGAGCCAGGCAGGTCGTTGATGTATTCCTCCTGCATTAGCGCAATCATGGCCTTCAGCCAATGGCTGACGGGGCTGTTCTCCTCAGGCGCCAGTAATAATACTTCCGGAAGCGCGGTTAAAAAATAGCGTGAAGATGCCTGTAATCGCAGGCTCCCGCAGACAATATGCGTTTGTTCTTCCCCTGTCTGGCACAGACGATGCGCGGAGTTTTGCGGCAGAATGACTATTGTTCCAGGGCGTAATGTGGAAGATGTTCCGTCAGGCATATCCAGTTGAGCGAATCCCTGGGTTACCGTATGCCAGCGAATAACGGACAGTTCACCCGCCGCATGCGGTAGTTGCCAGTCCCTGCTCAACAGGCAGTTTTGATCAATCGAGCCCTGCGGGTCGTTAAGCATAAGTAATCGGCTAAGTGCGTCCATGAAGACTCCTGGGCAGTTTTTGCTAATGCTAATTGAGATGAAAACAATGCTATTACACATAATTTTATTAATAATTTTATGGTATTAGTTTAATTACTCAATAAGTTGAGTGGAAGGGGAAGAGTGGTTTTTAGACGATCTGACAGTAATTGGCGCGTTATGGATACATTGGTCTTGCATCGCTAAACCTATAATTCAGTTCAACAAATGAACAGTGACATGGCGGAGAGACAGCATGAATCAGTATCAGGCGATTGTTATCGGATTTGGTAAAGCGGGTAAAACGCTGGCGGCAACACTGGCCAAAACGGGTTGGCGGGTAGCGATTATTGAACAGTCAAACACCATGTATGGTGGGACATGCATCAATATCGGCTGCATTCCCACCAAAACCCTGGTACACGATGCTGAACTTCAGCATGACTTTGCCGCAGCGATGCAGCGCAAGACCTCCGTTGTCAGTTTTCTGCGCGATAAAAACTTCCACAATCTTGCCGATCTGGAAAACGTGGATGTGATTGAAGGTCGTGCTGAATTCATTGATAACCATACAGTGCGGGTCGTACAGCCAACAGGTGAGGTTGAACTGAGCGGCGAGAAAATCTTTATTAATACTGGTGCCCAGTCAACGATTCCGAACGTTGAGGGATTAACCACGACGCCTGGCGTATTTGACAGCACCGGGTTGTTGAATTTGACGCAACGTCCCGAGCGTCTGGGCATTTTGGGCGGTGGGTATATCGGCGTTGAATTCGCATCGATGTTTGCCAACTTTGGTAGCAAAGTCACTATTTATGAAGCAGCTCCGCAGTTTTTGCCTCGTGAAGACCGGGATATTGCTGACACTATCGCCAACATTTTACGCGACCAAGGCGTTGAGCTGATCCTCAATGCCAACGTGCAGTCGGTCTCCTCTCACGATAGTGCAGTACAGCTGCACATGCCGGAAGGTACCCAGACGGTGGATGTGCTGCTGGTGGCATCGGGTCGCAAACCGGCGACTGAAAATCTGCAGCTGCAGAATGCGGGTGTAGATGTAAACGACCGTGGTGCCATTATTGTAAATAAATATCTACGTACCTCGGCAGATAACATATGGGCAATGGGCGATGTCACTGGTGGATTACAATTTACCTATATCTCGCTGGATGACTTCCGTATTGTGCGCGACAACCTGCTAGGCGAGGGGGTACGTAACACGGGTGATCGTCAAAATGTACCATATTCCGTCTTTATGACGCCGCCGCTTTCCCGCGTCGGAATGACTGAAGAACAGGCTCGTGCCAGTGGTGCGGCGGTGCAGGTCGTGACGTTGCCGGTAGCGGCTATCCCGCGTGCGCGGGTGATGAATGATACCCGTGGCGTACTTAAAGCGGTGGTGGATAGCGAAACGAAACAAATATTAGGTGTGTCGCTGCTGTGCGTGGATTCTCATGAAATGATTAATATCATCAAGACGGTTATGGATGCGGGGTTACCTTATACCACATTGCGTGACCAAATATTTACCCATCCAAGCATGAGCGAATCACTAAACGATCTCTTTTCTCTCATTAAATAATAATAGCGTAGTCTACATATTTGCCCCACCCGTGTGGGGCTTTTTTATTTGTTTTTATACTTCCTGATACTAATTGACAGTTATTTTGGCGTTACGGATGAAATAAAATAAAGTGACATGTTTTATTATATTTCCACTGAAATAACTTGTTAATGGGAATAGAAATGAACATGTTTAAAACTACGTTACTAATGACTGCATTACTGACTGCTCCGGTGACATTTTCCGTGTTAGCGCAAACCGAGGTTGCCCACGTTAGCGTATCAGCTGTGTCTGGCACTCCTTCCGTGGTGGAAGATGCCATTGCGAAACTGGCACAGGAAAAGAAAGCGACTTCCTGGAAAATTACCTCAATGCGTATTGATAGCAGCACTCACGCAACGGCAATTTTGTACAAGTGAGGAGAGCTGGAATGGAAAAATATCTTCGTATATTGGGCAAAGGTGATAGGGTTGGATTAACCTTGATTCGCCTGAGTATCGCGATTGTTTTTATCTGGATTGGGTTATTAAAATTTGTACCTTACGAAGCCGACAGCATTACGCCGTTTGTCGCCAATAGTCCGGTAATGTCATTTTTTTATGAGCATCCAGAAGAATACAAACAACATTTAACCCACGAAGGTGAATTCAAACCGCAGGAGCGTGAATGGCAGACGGCGAATAACACGTATACGTTCTCAAATGGCCTGGGCGTAGTCGAAGTTCTTATCGCTTTGCTGGTGCTGGCTAATCCTGTTAGCCGTTGGCTGGGATTAATTGGCGGCGTTCTGGCATTTGCCACACCAATTGTAACTTTATCATTTTTAATAACCACACCAGAAGCATGGGTGATGCCGCTGGGTGATTTACACCACGGATTTCCGTACTTGTCAGGCGCTGGACGGTTGGTGTTAAAAGATACGTTAATGTTGGCGGGAGCGGTGATGATCATCGCGGATTCTTCCCGATCAATTATTAAGCAAAAGTATTGAATTTTTAACGTTGTACCCTCTGCAAGACAGTAAGCCACTATAGTTCGATTCGGTAATTACCGGGCCAGCAGGACGCTGGCCTTTTTTCTGCCCTAAGGGAAATTTATGTTATACATGAAATACAATGATTCGCTTTGCCACAATAACCAGTCGGACTTATATTACTGATTAATAATATAGTGAAGTAAGCATCTTCTTTCTTCTTTCGATAGCGCACCAGTTCGCATATTGCGTAGTTCCTCCATCAAAACCCATTCATTTTTCTCTGTTTTTTTCTGTGCAATTCTTGCTATTTGTTATCTCAAAATGACACTTTAAAAAAGATTGTTATTCACTTTTGTTATAATTAAACAACACGTTCGCATGGTTTTAGGCATGACTTCAGCTAGAATTAACTTTGATTAAATGTTTTTACGTATCAATAAATGGCTAAAGATAGTTAAAAACTTAATTTTTAATCAACTGTTCGACATGGAATCCACTATGGTAATTAAGCACCAGGGGTGGATGCTGATCTCGCGTTTTGTGAGTAACCAAACGCGGGACATATCTTAAATATGGAAATAAGGGTTTTAGAATGAGCTTTGGATTAGCAAAGGAAGATAAGTTTGAAATCATAGCTACCCTTCGTGAAGAGCTGCACAAGAAAACGAAACTGGAAGTGTTATGTGAAAACAGTAGCGTTATCACGCAGTTAGAGAAGGTTGATTTCGAGCGGTTTGTTATCTCCTGGCACGAAGACATTGTTCCTGAAAAGGTCCAATACTTTATCCTGCACAGCGAAAGCGGGATTGTGAAATTTAGTGCCAGATTCGAGCAAACCCCATCAGCAGGTGCAGAAGTAGGATTATCCTACCTCATACCGGATTTGATTTTCTTTGCCCAGCAGAGACAAAATCAGCGTTTTTCCTTCATGAAAGGGTATGACTTTTTCTGTTTTGGTCGTTACAAAAATGGAGAAAACTACTCTTTCAAGATCAAAAATATCTCGCAGGGTGGTTGTGCGTTAATCGTTAAAGATGTAAACGCCCGTTTTCTTTATAAAGATGCGGTGATTAAAAATGCATCTCTGGATTTCGATACATTTGGCAGTTTACAACTGGACTTAAAAGTGATCGATGTCGTCCTGATCAATGAGTTTGATGAGGATAACCAGTTGTATTCCTGTCATCAGATCTCGTGTGAGTTTGATTTTAAAAATCGTCGTGAAGAGACTGAAGTCGAGAAAATTATTATTAAATTTTTAATGAGTAACAAGATTAGAAGCTTATAAGGAACGGTGAACAGGATGTTGATGTGTGGCAGTGATAATTTTGTGGGCAATGGTATGTTTGCCTACCTCACCAGCAAACATGTACCGATACAAACATTCCAGTTTGAGGATATGTTGCATCAGTCATCATTATGCCAGCATCAAACCATGGTTTTTAATATCATCGATAATGAACATGCGTGTTCGGACATTGTTCAATTTTTGAATAAAAACCGATTCAAATTTTATAATAACGTCGTGGTGATTGTTGCTGATAGTTTGGTGGCGAAATTATGCGTAGAGTTATTATATGTCGAAAAAATAATAGTTTTGACTGAAAAATCTTCATTGCGTGATTTTGGTCAATTGGCGACATTATCAGTCGGGAAATGGAACCCCCGACTGTATCGTTCGCAGAAAAGATTAACCGAAAGAGAGCAGCAGATCCTGAACTTACTGGTAAGTGGTTATACAGCCAAAGAAATTTCTGAGTTAGTTAGCCTGAACTATAAAACGATTCAGGCACATAAGATGAGAGTCGTCGCCAAGCTTGGCCTGACCAATACCTCTGATTTAAATAAGTTAATTGTCAGATTTACCCATCGTATGTCTTTTTTACCCTAACCTGACCATTCTTTTCTGATGTAATACACCTAATAGTAGATACAATTCGGGAGTGATTTTGACTGGTTTTTAATGTTATGATTTGTAGAGGGAGAGGGAATGTTTAATTCCAGTGAGGTGCTAACCGCGCTTGAAAAGGCTTTGAATACCAGTCAACTTTATATGGTTTATCAGCCTATTTTCAATTTACATGCCCAGCGTATAAGCGGATTTGAAGCATTAATGCGTTGGAATAGTCCTCAGATGGGTATGATCTCTCCCGATGTTTTTATTACGTTACTGGAAGATAGCGGCAATATTATTTCAATTGAAGATATGGTTACTCACTCTCCGTGGGATGTTGCAACTTCCTGGCCTGACCCCATTGTATTATCCGTCAATATTTCCGCGCTTGAATTCTGCGATCCTCTGTTACCCCAACGCGTCAGACAAAATCTTGCCACCTCCGGATTGCCGGTCCATCGATGCCAAATAGAGGTCACCGAAACGTCACCGCTGTACGACAGTCAGATTGCGGCTAAAAATATGACGGAATTAAAGGCGATAGGGGTCAAGCTTGCGCTTGATGATTTTGGAACCGGGCATGCTAATCTTAATTACCTGTTGAAATATCCTTTTGATACCTTAAAAATTGATAAAGAATTTGTAACTGGCATTGAACCCGACACCCGATCGACAAAGATTGTTGAGGGTATTATTTCACTGGCGCATAATTTTGGTATCGAAGTCCTTGCCGAAGGGGTGGAAACCCAGTCCCAACTGGACCGGTTGATGCAGATTGGTTGTGACAAAATTCAAGGCTTTTTCATTTCTCCCCCGGTGCAGGCACAAGAGATCCCTTCACTCTTAGCGCAATATAATCGTTAATCCCTCCGTATTTACGTTTCCCAATCCCTTGATTGTTCCACATTGCTGGTAAGTCTGTAGGCCTGATACGCGTCGCGCATCAGCACCCCTGTAATACTATAAGCAAAAAAAAGCCCCCTGCTGAACAGGAGGCTGGCGACTTTATGTCAGCTTAGAACGATTTCTTAAAGCCGATAGAGGCATTGACCGGCGCTTCGACTTGCGACTTACTGCCGCCGTTGCTGAATTGCGTACCCAGCTCACCGTAGACCTGCAGGTTTCTGTCGATAGACCATGACAGGCCGGCTGCAACTTCAGTGCTGGAGTACTGCTGTGAAGATTCCAGCGTAGTAGTGGCTACCGCATTGCTAAAGTGCGTTTTGTCTTTTGAACCCAGACCCTGCCAGACGTTAACCCTGCCGTACGGCTGGAATTTGCCATGGTTGGTGTCATAGTCAGCGACCAGACGCACGCCCAGACGCGCGGTAAAGGAGTCTGCGGTATCCATTTTCACTTTCGTTGGGGTCACACCATCCAGCGTGCTGTTATCAAAGTCGCTGTATTGGTAGATCAACTGAGCCTGAGGCTCCAGACTCCATGCGCTGGCGCCTAAACGGAACGATTTACCCACCTCTGTCGACGCCGTCAGCGTGTTGCCTCTGACGGTATACGAGCCGTTGTTACCGGTCGCCGCCAGGCGGGATTTATGGTTACCGTACTGCAGGACGTTATCAACATACATACCGTCACCCGAGAACCAGGTCGCATAGCCACCGACGTAAAATGCGTTGTCGTCGATGTTACCGCCTTTGCCATCGCTGCCTGTCTTCGTGCCTTTCACGTTGCTGTCGATATCAAGGATGCTGGTATACATCCCGGCTTTCCAGCTTTCGTTAGCATACATATCAACGCCGACCTGGATACCCATGGTATGGGAGCTGGTTTGCGTACCGGCCGCATCATCCAGTTTGGTTTTACCGGAGTAGCCAATCATTCTTGCCCAGGCGCGATTGTCTTCATCAATGCCCGGTTTAACCTCGTCCCCCATACGTTGGTGCATGTTACCTAACAGGCTAATATCACCCTGACGTACTACGCTGGCGAGGCCAGAATACAGCATGGTTTCTGGACGGTATTCACTTCTCAGATACCAGTTTTCACCCTGGCCCTGAGCATTACCCGCATGTAGTTGGTACTCAAACGCACCTACAGCCATACGATCGGCGGCAAGATGGAAGGCATCCCGCGACGTTTGCGCGGTTGTGGTTGCGCCATTGAGCGCAGTCACCACTTCGATACCATCCCCAATGGTCGGCGCGCCAAGACCAGAACCATCGACATCCAGCAGTGTGCTACCGCTGGCTTTACCGCCATCGATAATCAGACGGTCGGCAATGCCTGCTCCGCTACCATTCTGGATAGCTGCCATGTTGATAGTCCCTTTTTCGCCGGTGTAATCCCCTTTGACGGTTAAGGTTGTGCCAGTCTGCTGACCGATGAGCGAGACATCGCCACCGTTGCTCAGGCCCGCTACCGTCTGGTTATAGCCCTGCGTGTTCAACGTGGTGTCTGCGACTACATAGTGGTGTGATGCGCTACTCAGGGTGTTGGTATTACCCGCTTGCAGCACGCCGTTGGCGATCAACGTAGCGCCGCTGTAGCTGTTTTCACCTTGCAGCTCGGTAATGCCGCTACCGGTCTGATGCAACTGGCCTTTACCACTGATATTGCCGGTCAGCGCCAGGGTATCGCCACGATTGACGTTGAGTACGCCGTTATCAACGACATCCCCCTGAATGCTGCCAATATCACCGCCGTTACCCAGTTGTAAAACGCCTTGTTCGATGGTGGTGCCACCGGTGTAGGTGTTATCCAGCGTCAGGGTGAGGGAGCCTTTACCGGTTTTGGTCAGTTGACCGTTACCTTCGACTTCCGTCAGCAGAGAAACGTCATGCCCGTTGGTGTCGAATGTCCCGCCGCCGGATTCCAGCGTCACCTGACGGGCAGTATCAAACGCTTCGCCATACTTCAGCGTACCGCCATTAAAGGTAATTCCCGTATCTGCCGCACCCAGGTTGGTATCACCCGCCACCTGCAGCGTCCCTGAGGTGATGGTGGTGCCACCGCTATAAGTATTGTCGCCGGTGAGAATCAGCGTACCGAGATCGCCTTTATTCAGGCCGCCGGTACCGCGGATAACGCTGTCGATAGTGGCGGTATAACTGGCGCCGTCTACTGTGCCATCGCCGACACGAATCAGGGTGTTTGCCGTGTCGGTGGTAATGGCTTCGCCGCCCACACGATAACCATCGGTGGCGAACTGCGCGCCGCTGATGATGACATCGCCTTTGCTGTTATCGACGGTTACGTTGCCCGCTTCACCCTGGAAGACGGCGAATGCGGCATCGGTAAACGGTGCGTTCAACGCGCCTTCTGGCGTCGATTCATCGGTAGTCCAGTTGTCGTTACCCTGGCTGGATTGCCAGATACCGTCGCCGCCGTTGATGACGCCGTTATTTTTCAACTCGCCATTCTCACCGCCGGTGCCGTCCCAGAAGCGCAGCGTCAGTCCGGCGTGGTTGACTAGGTTGACCTGATTTTTCACCGATGTCTGCACGTACAGGCTGTCAGCTGCTTCCGGTGCGTTAGCAATATCCATCACATTGTTGGTCAATGTGCCGGTGTAGTTGATGACGCGGTAAACGCCCACATCAAAGCTTCCGCCTGGTGAGGTTTCAATGTTGAGCTTACCGTCGAGCGTCAGATCGCCATTTACATCAATCAAGTCGTTGAAGGCACCGCCCGGGGTATAAGCCTGACCAAACTGATAATCCAGTTGGGCGTTATCACTGAGCGTCAGAGAACCGGTAGTGAGTTTACCCACACTGTTGATAGCTGCACCCGCGGTAATATGCGCGTCGTCCAGCACATCAACCGCGCCGCCGATAATACCGTTACCGCCGAGCGTTGCCCCGGATTTCACCGTCACCTGGCCGGTAGCCGCAGACTGATTACCGTTGACCAGCAGCACGCCTTCATTGACGTCTGTGGTGCCGGTGTAAGTGTTATCGCCGGTCAGCGTCAACGTACCGTCACCGATTTTCACCAGGCTGCCGTCGTTGCCGCTGATAATACCGCTGATGGTGTCATCAAGATGCAGATTACCCAGCGACAGTTCTTTATTGCCCAGTTCGACATTACCCGCGCCGGACAACGAGCCGATAGACGTTGCGCTGTCGACTGCGCTGATATCGACCTTACCGCCAACCAGGTTTTTAACGACGGTGTTCTCTGCCATCGCATAGTCAGCAAAGGTCATCAGTCCGCTGTTATTCACGGTGGCATTGCCCCCGCTGGCATTTTCTTCCAGCGCCAGGGTACTGTCTTTTGACACGTTAACCGTCGCGTTGCCCGCGCTGGCGTTGTTGGTTAACACCGCTTTCGCCGTGCCCGTCAGGTTCAGCATTGCGCTTGCGGCGGTGACGTTATCCGCCAGCGTTAACAGGCTGTCGGCGATGTTCATAGTCAGGGATTTCAGGCTGGTATCTGTCCCGCTGACATTGAGCGTCGCACCCTTATTGACGTTCACGGTGCTGCTTTCATTACTGCCAAAGGCTCCGGTTTTGCTGACGTTGACCGTCACATTGTTGGCGTTTCCGGTACCGGCAATTTCGGTGTCGCCTTTGTAGCTGTTTGCGCGGTCGAGCGACAAGGTGCTGCCCGCATCACTAGAGCTGCTGGTAACTTTCAGTTTACCCTCGCCGGTAATCTCACCGGTTGGCGTGAAGTGGTGCGAATTAAGGTCAAACACCGCAGCATTCTCATTCGCTCCCAGCTCAATGGTGCGATTGCTGGTCAGGTCCGCGCCCAGTTGCAGCGTTGAACCGTTATTGATGGCCAGGTCAGTTCCGCTCTGGCCGAGATTGCTGTCGGAGGAGATCTGCAACGTGCCGCCATCAATGCGCGTGCCGCCGCGATATTCGTTGTCACCGCTGAGGATCAGACGGCCAAGGTCGGTTTTCACCAGCGTCAGCTTGTCAGCAGTACTGGCCTCGCGGATAACGGACTCAATGGTCGCGGTATAGTTTTGCCCCGCGCCACCAGCGCCAACGCGCACCAGCAGTTCGCCAGTCCCCGGCGTCTGGCCTGCGTGGGTCGCGTTTTCCGTGGTGGCATACGCGTTAAGCGCATCGCCTTTAACGACATAGCCATCGGCATCAAACTGTGCTCCGGAGAAGTTAACTTCTCCCGCGGCGTTATCCACGGTAACGGTACCGCCTTTGGTGGTGAAGACGGCGAAGGACTTCTGTGCCCAAGGGGCGTTACCCTCACCGGTTGCGGTGGTCCAGTTGTTATCACCCTGACTGCCGATTGCCATCCATTTGCCATCGCCACCGTCAATTTTGCTGTCGCCTTCAATGCCCGACGCACCGTGGCTCTGATTAACGGTTGCGCCGTCCCAGAACTGCAGGGTAACGCCGTTGGCATTCACCAGGTTGACCTGTTTGTCGATGGAGGTTTGAACAAAAATATTGCTCTTATCCTGGCTATTCGGTATCGCGCCTAATTCCAGCGTCTGGTTATCCAGCGTGCCACCGTAGTTATAGATACGGTACACGCCCGGTCCGAAGTTACCACCCTGTGAAGTGGTGACGTCCAGAGTCCCGTCCAGTTGCAGATCGCCTGCGACGTTAATCAGATCGTTTAGCGCGCCGCCTGGCGTATAGGCTTGACCCAGTTCGAAAGCGGAGGTCGTTTTGCTGCCAAGCTGCAGATTACCGTTAATGGATAACGTACCCGCACCGCCGTCACCGGCGCTGAGGGTAGAGGCATCGTTCATCAGCACGTCGCCGCCGATTACCCCGTTACCCCCCAGCGTCGCCGTACCGCTTACTTTGGTCACACCCGTCGCGGCACTCTGATTACCTTTCACCAGTAGCGTACCGCTGGTGACGGTCGTGTCGCCGGTATAGGTGTTATTGCCCGTCAGGCGAGTAATACCGTTACCAATCTGCTGTAACGCACCGATCCCGGAGATTACGCCGCCAAGCAGCACATCATTGGCCCGATTAATCGCCAGTACGCCATTGTCGATGATGTCAGACACGGCGTTGACTCCGCCTGTATTTCCGCCGTCACCCAACTGCAGCGTACCGGTTTGATCAATAGTGGTAGAGCCGGTATAGGTGTTGTTGGCGGTAAAGACAGTGGTGCCGCCCGCCGCGCGTTCAAACTTCCCATCACCGCTGATGACGCCGTTATAGATCTGCGCAGCCGCCGTGTCGCCCTGCGTGTCAAAGATGACCCGGCTGCCTGCACCCTGAGTCGTCACATTGTAGTCAGCGATGGTCGCGGCAGTGCTGGTGGACTCGCCGTGATCGCCGGTACGCAGCGTTGCGCCATTGGTAACCGCAATGGTTTTACTTGCCAGTTGCAGACGATCGACGATGCGCATATCTGCACTTGAACCGCTAATGGTCAGTGAGTCCCAACCCGTGCCGATGTTGGTACCGGTGGTCAGGTTATCGCTGCTCAGACTGCCAATTTTCGCACTGTTACCGTGTGTATTGGTGAAGGTGAGGGCGTTGCTACTGCCGGCTTCGGTAGTGATATGGCGCGTTTTATCCAGCGTCACATTGCCGATGTTGGCTTTATTGTTGCCGTCGGTTCCGGCGAAATTCACCTCGCCCGCAAAGGTTCCGCTTTGCCAGTTAAAGGTGTCCTTGCCTTCTCCGGTGTTGATCACACCACTGGTGATACCCTGGCTGATATCAATGGTGTCATTGCCCTTGCCAGATTGAATCGCCACTGCTGTATCGTTGATAGCCTGAAGGGTACCGGTATTGGTGATTTTTTTATTGCTGTCACCGCTGGCATCAATAACGGGTGCGGTGGTGCTGGCAGAGATAATTTTTCCGCTATTGGCTATTGCGCTAACATTTTTAGCGATGATTGCAGAACCACCTGCGCTGTCGTAGACGTTGATATCGGCATTGGTGGTGACCTTACCGTCCGTATTGGCGCGGATACCGCTGCCTTCGCTGTTATGCACCTCAACGGTATAGCCTTTGCCGATGGTCAGATTGCCTGTCACTGCGTCACCATTGCGCTGCTCAAAGGCGAAGCCGGTACCTTTACCGTTAACGTTCAGAATGTTATTCAGGCCATCTTTCATGTTTAACGCGACGCTGGTACGGATCCCCGGACCGTCGTTGGCATTGATAGTGACATCGTTGAGTGTGATATCGGTATTGTTGGCGTCGTTTTGAATGCCAGCACCAGTACCTTCGGCGCTAATAATCACCCCTTTGGCAGCCAGCTTACCGGCTCCTGTATCAAGACGAATACCATCGGCCGAACCATCAGTCGTGATGGCATCACCGGCATTACCGGTAATACTCAGGCTGGCACCGTTGGTCAGCAGAACCCCTGCGGTTCCATCATCAACTTGAATCTGACCCAATTTTTTAATCTGTGCGTTCGAACCCGAAGCTTGTACGCCAATGCCGTTACTCACATGTAAGGCAGCGGTCGCGTTATTGGTTAAACTCCCGCCTTGTTGCACGTTAACACCAATGCTGTCGGTGCTGGCAAGATCGATAATTGCCTGGGTATCGAGGATCAGGCTGCCCTGGTTCCTTGCCACATAGGCAATAACCTTGTTGCCGCTGGCTTCTGAAGTGATTTTTGCGTTTGAAGTGAGGATGGTCGGAGTGGCGCTACCTTCTGCGTTGCCATTCAACTGATGAGCCTGACCGTCCACTACCCCGGCAATGGTTCTTTCACCGGTTAAATTGATGGTGGTTTTATCGCTGATGTTACCTGTGGCACCGCCTTCAATCAGCAGCGCGGCGGAGTCGGTGCCCTGCACGGTGAACGTGGCTTCGCCGGTATCCACACTACTGCCTGTGCCCGTCGCTAATACGCCAACGGACTGTTCGCCGCTTAAGGTCAGGTCAAGGTTTGAGCTGGGCTGACCGTCAGGAGTGGTGGTGTTACCGGCCAGCATTGCACCATTGGCAATACGGAAAATGGTGGTGCGATCTTGCCCGTTGTCATTCATTACCGCCTGACCAATATTCGCAGTTGCGCCTTTACCATACAGGTAATAGCCAATCTGATCGGTGCTGTTGAATGCCGGGCTACTCAGACTGTCGACGTTAGCGACGGCGTTATCACGCACGTGTACGCCGATGTTCCCGGCTTTGTTTAGCGTGATGTTGGAATAGACGTTGACCACTGCCTTTCCATCTTTGCCACCTTCAGCCCAGACGGCATAGTTACGGTTACCGACACTACCTTCACCATCAACTACGATAGAGCCTGAAGCGCTGGTCGTGGCTTCGGCATTTTTGTTAGTTGCGCTGACGTGGATGCCGACGTTGTTGGTGCCGTTGACGTTAATCTTGCCGTCGTTGCGAATTTCCTGATTATTTTCCGCGCCGCTGTCACGCACGGTGATACCGTAGTTCCTGCTACTCCCCGCGCTGGAATCGCCATTGATCACGATATTACCGGTATTGATGACGTTGCCGGTCGCGTTACCAATCAGCATACCCGCGGCGTTACGTACGCCGGTTCCCAGCGTGATAAGGCCGTTGTTAATCACCTCTTTGGCGCTCTTGGTCATGATCCCGGCGCTCAGACTTGAACCGCCTGCCATGGTGACATCTTTAGACGGATCACTTGCGTTACGGCCAAGATAAATAGAGGCACCTGCGCTGTTGGTAAAGGTGGCGTTGTCGGCGACTTCTACGCCATAGGCGATGCCGCTGCCGTAGGATGCACCGCTTTTGCGCCCGTCCACGACGTTGATATCGCCGTTGTTGACCCCTTGAGCATTGTCAGACAGTTGCATACCAATGGCCAGCGTCAGCTCGCCAGCGGGTTTGTCCTTACTCCAGGGATCGGCGGCAGAAGCGGTACCGAAGTTATCGGTGGTGATCGCCTGGTTGATGGTGCCTTCGTTGGTGATTTGACTGGCGCCTTGCCCCTGCATACCAAATGCGCCATAGCTGTTGACGTTTTGGTTGCCGTCTTTATCAATAAACAGCCCGGAGTTGATGATCCCGTTGTTGGTTGCCGTCGCGTCTTTTGCCAGCATGCCAATCGCCAGGCTTTGCCCGGTAGACGTGCGTAATGCGTTCAGCTCACCAAGGTTAGTGATAACCCCACCATTAATGGCTTTCATCACGCCATTAATACTGCCGTCAACGGCAATAATCGCGTCTTTGTTCAAGGTGCCTGAGGTGCCTGCGCCGTTGGCGTAGATGGCATGTAACTCACCACGGCCAGCGGTCGCGTTGTTGGTATGTGACAAACCGTCGGTCCAGACGTCGTAATCCCAGCTGAGTATGTCAGCTGGCTTACCGGAGGTGAGCAGATTTTCAATCAGCCCGGCGTACTTTGTTTGTGCTGCGGTGACGGTTGTGACTTCCTCCGCATCTATCCACAGCTGGATTTGGCTGACTTTTTCACCATCAGGGTTGAGTGCCGCGTCGTCGCTTTTGCCCAACAGCCAGTCATTGAATTCGGCCAGTTCTTGTGTGTTGGTAATGGTAAATGTGCGCTCCCCGGTTTTGACGACCTGACCATCCTCGTCATAGCCATAGGTCATCAGCGTCACATCATCGCCAAACACGGAGGTTTGCGCTGAACCGGTGAACGTTTTTTCAGGGATCACCGGGGCTGCGTTAAATTTTATATAGTTATCTGACTGCCAGTTCACCTGGCTTGCAGTACCTTGTGCTTCCAGCAGCGAGGAATCTTTTGCCAGCATTTCAATGGTATTGGCTTTGTCACGCACATTGAGGGTGTCGTTGCCAATATTCAGATTGGCAATGGAGCCATTTGTCGCCAGTGCGATACCAAATTGCTTATAGATTTCTGATTTCTGAGCATCAAAGGTGTTTAATACCGCATCGCCGACTTGCGCTTCGGTAAGAAAACCATTTAACTCATTGGTATCAAAGACTTTGATGGTCGTTTTTTCACCGGGAAACGCCGGATCGTTGATATCAAATTCTGTGCTCTGCGAAGGCGTTGACGACTGGTTGTAAGTCAGGTATTCCGCCAGTTCTTCAGAGTTGGTAATGGTTTTTACGCTCTGGTCAGGGCTGGTCGCCAGCAGGGTGATTTTGCCGCTTTCCAGCAGTTCCCGGATAGTGGTTGATTCAACAACGCCGCTTTGACCCGGGCTAAATGTTGGGATTGCACCACTGATATTCAGTGCCTGACCGGTGGTGTTATCTTCATATAAGAAGCCGTAGTCGTGGATACCCTCATAAAACCCAGCGGAAATACCTGTCTTGAAGTCTTCATGAATATCGTGTTCACCCGTTGCGGTAATCTGGGCTGCAGAAGCCAGCAATGAAGCACCGCTTAATGCGCCAGCTGCCAGTACGGCGACAGTTTTACGCGAGCTGCTTTTTTTCTTTCCTTTCGTTAATTCAGAAACGACCACCCAGATACCGAGCGCCGCGTTCCAAATAATGCTGTAAACTTTGTTCATATATAACCCTTGTCTACATTCCTGTTATGTATGTGTTAATACGTTGAGTTGTTGGCTATGGTTGGCACGCGGATGTGCTACCCGGTAATGGATTTTGGAAATAGGGTTCCCTTCCGTGCGATGCGGAATTAAAAAAGCGAGTCGAAAGAAAACCTCTTTAAATAATAACCGTGATAATTGTCCTTAAATAAGTCAGTTACGGCTGGCTATAGTGGGAAATGGTGTACTTGAGCCGGGTGTTATTTTTGCCGAGTTTTCTGGCAATATTGCTTTTGTACGCCCCGATGGTTTTTTCACTTTTTTGTGATGCCCCGGCGATTTGTGTCAGTGACCATCCTCGGGCAAGCATCATCATTACGTTAAATTCGTTAGCTGTAATTTTTGTGTGTAGTTCTTTGATACTTTGTTGTTTTTTGTTTTGCGTGATACGTGTGACGGTCTGTAATAGCTGATCAAGGCTGGTGTCTTGATCGAGAAATTGCATGTTCTTCCCGCAAACGGTTTGAAAAATGGCAAAGGTAGCTTCATCTGCCAAAACAATAATTTTGGTGATAGGTCGTAAAGCCATGTTGCGGATAATCCTGGCATATTTTAAAAAATCTGATTTGTCAGGATTAATGATGATGCAATCCGTTTCATAAGGGAGCATTTTGACAGCAGAAAGTGTCTGGGAGGAGTAGTACGTGATATCAATAAATAATGATGAGCCACGTAGGATTTCTCGCATGCCTAGCCAAGGGTAAATTGAGTCACCCAAAAAAATAGCTTTTGACATAACGATCTCCTTGAAATTTTGGTGCAAGCAGTCGCCTCTTTTTTTAGGTTAAAAAAGAGTTTCTTGCGACGCGTGAAATGTTAATTAAATCTCGTATAACGTTCTGTGCTGTGAACGTATCCTTATTAATTCCAGATTAAACAGAAGTTCTCTGTATTAATTAGAATCATTAACTATCCTTAAAGTGGATATTACACTTTGTTAAAATTTAAGATAAATCGTTTATTTCAGCTCTGCGTAAATGATTGATAGATTTCGCTTATGGATCGGGATGATAATAAGAAGGAGGTTTGTATAAAGGCAGGGTATTCCTAGGGTTAAAGAAAGGTATTTATATGTAATGGCTTTAATTTCAATAAGATACTCATTTTTCTTCATGGGATTAATTGAGGGTAGGAGAATTCTTAATCCTGGCCAGGACGTAGGAGGTGGAAGGTCAGGAGAAGAGGGAAATATTGCCGAATTTACACCTATCGGCTAAAAATAGGATCATTCCAGATTATATTTCTACGTTAAAGCAATTTATTAGTGCTTTATCCTTTTTTGGTCTTTTTGTGCCTAATGTTGAAATCTGGCTTGCAGGTGTCATTTTGTCTTAATGCGCTAGCGATAGCGCTTAGCCCGCCAACAGCTCCTGCTCAACCTGTTGCACCTGTTGTTCCAGCGTATTGCGGATTTCCGTAAGCGCCCGTTGTTGATCGGAGAAGTAGGCCTCTTTATCTGTCACGGAGGTGGCAAGCCGCCAGGCGTTCTCCGCTTCCAGTTCGGTAATCTCTTTCAGCAGCGCGTTAATGTGTTCTCTGAGCTGTTGTATTTTGCTGCGTAAATGCTGCAAATCGTTCAATCGGTCACTCGCCATCATCGGTTCGAGGCCGCTTTGCAATTGAGTTAGTAGCGCCCGGACGGCGGCAAGATCGGCATTTTGGCGTGCCTGGTTAAGCTGCACCATCATCTGATGCGCTTTCTCTTTCAGATCATCGGCTACCACGTCCGGGTGGCAAAGACGGCTGGCCTGACGCCACAGGCGTTTTAGCTCATTACGTTCATCAGAGGAAAGCCGCTGGTCACGACTAAAACGATGCTGCGCATCCTGCTGCTGCTCCTGATATTCATCATATTCATGGCTGGCCTCTTCCTGTGCCTGACGGGTTGCGCTGTCGTCCTGGCGAGAAAAGTCGTTTTCCAACTCACGAATCTCCGCCAGCAGGGCGGTAATCAGTTCCGTTTGTTGCTGAATACGTTGGCGTGTTTCCACCGATTCGCGCGAATCTGAATTCTGGTTCATCCAGTGCTGCTTGAGCCTTGCCAGTTGATCAACAGCCTGGGAAATATAGTGCTGGCAGGATTGATAGTCTTTTTCCCGGCGTTTTCGCTCCGCTTCCTGTTTGCGCTGGGCGCTGGCGGCGAGCTGTTTACGCAGTTCGAGAATGCGGCTCATCAGCGGTCCAAGACGGAGGTGATACAGATCGTTGAAATCATCGAGGATTTGAATGCGCGTGTTGCGCTTATCGATCAGGTCACGCAGCTGTGTTTCGAGCGCTTTGAGTTCCAGCTTACTGGCGGCAATGGCTGGATCCTGCCACGTAGAGACTGCCCGTTGAGATTGCAGCCAGGCCGAGATTTCACGCAGGGCATCACTAAAGCGTCGTTCTTCGATCGCCTGCACAATGGTGCCTGGCACGACGGATAACGGCTCATTTTTAAGATGCGCCACCTGCTGGAAAATAATCTCCTCATCTTCCAGTTCAATAGCGCTTTTGACGATTTCCAGTCGTTTGATGATCTTATTCATGACAGTCGTTGCCTGGCCTGGCTAAAAAACGAGTGGCTGAAGTACAACAGGTTCACCCGTTTGAAAATGTTAGAAAAACAGTAAAGCGCATTCTGTGGCCTGCGATGCCTTTTCGTCCAGAATAATTCACGGTAATTATGAACAAACGCAATGCTACGGGCATAGCAGGTCCTTATTGCGCCTTGCGACAACCAGGTTGAAATGTTAAAAGAAGCCCCTTCAATAAAAACGACACAGGGGAAGGGCGTGAAAAACGCGTCAACTGCATCTGACACCAGCGTGTCTGATGCCGCGTCAACAAATGAGCCGACGCTTCAACGAGGGTTGCAAAACCGCCATATTCAGTTAATTGCACTGGGCGGTGCAATTGGTACGGGCCTGTTTTTGGGCATTGGCCCGGCTATTCAGATGGCGGGACCTGCGGTGTTACTGGGTTACGGCGTTGCCGGGATCATCGCTTTTTTGATCATGCGTCAACTGGGCGAAATGGTAGTGGAAGAACCCGTTTCCGGATCCTTTGCCCACTTTGCCTATAAATACTGGGGACCGTTCGCGGGTTTTCTGTCCGGTTGGAACTACTGGGTGATGTTTGTGCTGGTCGGTATGGCGGAACTGACAGCGGCCGGGATCTATATGCAGTACTGGCTGCCCGATGTCCCGACCTGGATTTGGGCCGCGGCATTCTTCGTGATCATCAACGCCGTCAATCTGGTCAACGTACGTCTGTATGGCGAAACGGAATTCTGGTTCGCACTGATTAAAGTGCTGGCCATTATCGGCATGATAGGTTTTGGCGTGTGGATGCTGTTTTCCGGTAACGGCGGGGAACATGCAAGCATCGATAACCTGTGGCGTTACAACGGCTTTTTTGCTACCGGCTGGAACGGATTAATTCTGTCGCTGGCAGTGATTATGTTCTCCTTTGGCGGGCTGGAGCTTATCGGGATTACCGCCGCGGAAGCGCAGGATCCGCAGAAAAGCATTCCAAAGGCGGTAAACCAGGTGGTGTACCGTATCCTGCTGTTTTACATCGGTTCTCTGGTGGTGCTGTTGGCGCTATACCCGTGGGTGGAAGTGAAATCCAACAGCAGCCCGTTTGTGATGATATTCCATAATCTTGATAGCAACGTGGTGGCTTCTGCGCTGAACTTTGTCATCCTGGTGGCTTCGCTGTCGGTGTATAACAGTGGCGTCTACTCTAACAGTCGTATGCTATTTGGTCTCTCGGTTCAGGGGAACGCGCCGAAGTTCTTAACCCGCGTCAGCCGTCGCGGCGTACCGGTGAATTCACTGATCCTTTCCGGTGCTATTACGTCGCTGGTGGTACTGATCAACTATGTGCTGCCGCAAAAGGCCTTTAGCCTGCTGATGGCGCTGGTGGTGGCGACGCTGCTGCTGAACTGGATTATGATCTGCCTGGCACACCTGCGGTTCCGGGCGGCGATGCGTCGCAAGGGCCGTGACACGCAGTTTAAAGCGCTGCTGTATCCAGCAGGGAACTACCTGTGTATTGCTTTCCTTGGCATGATCCTGGTGCTGATGTGTACGATAGATGAGATGCGCCTGTCAGCTATCCTGCTGCCAGTGTGGATCATTTTCTTGTTTGTGGCCTTCAAACTGCTGCGTCGTAAGTCCCGCTAAGTTTCTACCTATCTTGTTGCTACCGATCCCATCGTCAGGATGGGATCGGATCCTCCCTCAACGTTTATCGTGACCGTTCTCGCAATTTTGCTTTTGCTGACAGGATCTTTATTTTGTAATCGATTACTTTTCTATTGAATCTATTTTGTAATCGATTACTTTTTAAGGGTGGGGCAAAAATGGTGTCAACAACCGAAAGTAGTGGAAAACAGAGCGTACAGTACCGGCTGCTGGTGCCCCGGCTGTCGCTAATGATGTTCTTACAGTTCTTTATCTGGGGAAGTTGGTCCGTCACGCTGGGGCTGGTGATGAGCCAGCACAACATGTCACTGTTGATTGGGGATGCGTTTTCAGCCGGGCCCATTGCTTCTATTCTGTCGCCGTTCGTCTTAGGGATGCTGGTAGATCGCTTCTTTGCCTCGCAAAAGGTGATGGCAGTGATGCACCTTGCTGGTGCGGCAATCCTGTGGTTTGTTCCGCAGGCATTGGTGGCGCAAAACGGCGCGCTGTTGATTGGTCTGCTGTTTGGCTACACGTTGTGCTATATGCCAACTCTGGCGCTTACTAACAACATTGCTTTTCATAGCCTGTCGGATAAGGACAAAACCTTCCCGGTGGTGCGGGTGTTTGGCACCATTGGCTGGATTGTTGCGGGGATCTTTATCGGTGTAACCGGAATTTCAGACACCACCGGCATCTTTACGCTGGCGGCGATTATCTCTGTGATTCTGGCACTCTACAGCCTGACGCTGCCCAACACACCAGCACCGGCGAAAGGACTGCCGGTAAAAGTTCGCGATCTGTTTTGTGCGGATGCTTTCGCCTTACTCAAGGTTCGTCACTTTTTTGTTTTCTCACTCTGCGCGACGCTCATCTCTGTGCCGTTGGGAACCTATTACGCATATACCGCGTCGTTTCTTGCTGATGCGGGCGTTGGCGACGTCAGTACGGCGATGTCATTTGGTCAGATGTCTGAAATTTTCTTCATGCTGGTAATCCCTTTCCTGTTCAGACGCCTGGGCGTGAAATACATGCTGTTAATCGGGATGTGCGCCTGGTTCGTGCGTTATGCCTTCTTTGCCCTCGGCATCAGCGAAGAGGGCAGATTCCTGCTGTATCTCGGCATTCTGCTGCACGGCGTGTGTTACGACTTCTTCTTCGTGGTCGGCTTTATTTACACCGATCGTATCGCCGGGGAAAAAGTAAAAGGTCAGGCGCAAAGCATGATCGTCATGTTTACCTATGGGATCGGGATGCTGCTGGGCTCGCAAATTTCAGGCGCACTTTACAACCGGCTGGTGGCGGGGCAAACCGTGCCTCAGGCATGGACCACATTCTGGTGGATCCCGGCAGTAGCTGCCGCAGTCATTGCCGTGATTTTCCTTTTCTCTTTCAAGTATGACGATAAAGAGCAGGCGTAATTTTTAGGAGGGGTTATGAAAACCATCAAAGGGCCTGGCATTTTTCTGGCGCAATTTATCGGGGAACGCCCGCCATTTAACACCCTGGAAGGCGTGGCAAAATGGGCAGCGGAGCTGGGCTATAAGGCATTACAAGTCCCGTGTAATCACAAGTCGCTGTTTGATGTCGAACAAGCTGCTGTAAGTCAGGCCTATTGTGATGATATTCGCGGGATGCTGGCCGGGCATGGGTTAGTGATTAGCGAATTATCGACCCATCTTGAAGGTCAACTGGTTGCAGTCCATCCGGCTTATGATGACGCTTTTGACGGATTTGCTCCGCCATCTGTACGCGCTAATCCGCAGGCCAGACAGGCGTGGGCCATCGAAACCTTACACCAGGCCGCTGCGGCTTCGCAAAGACTGGGGCTGACTGCGCATGCCACGTTTTCAGGTTCGCTCGCCTGGCCTTTCTTTTATCCATGGCCACCGCATAATCGTCAGCGTTTTGAAGAGGCCTTTCTGGAGCTGGCGCGGCGCTGGAGACCGATTCTCGATCGCTTTGATCATCATGGGGTGGATGTTTGCTTTGAGATCCATCCCGGCGAAGATCTGCACGATGGCGTGACGTTTGAGCGTTTTCTGGCGCTGGTTGATAATCATCCTCGCTGCAACATTCTCTATGATCCTAGCCATCTGTTATTGCAGCAGATGAATTATCTTGGATTTATCGATGTTTACCATTCCCGCATTAAAGCGTTTCACGTCAAGGACGCTGAGTACCACGCCAGTAGCCGTAGCGGTGCCTATGGCGGTTACCAGCCGTGGCTCGATCGTGCCGGGCGTTTCCGTTCCCTGGGGGACGGGCAGGTCGATTTCAAAACGATCTTCAGCAAGCTCACACAATATGATTTCCCTGGCTGGGCGGTGCTGGAATGGGAGTGTTGCCTGAAAGACGCGCAAACCGGGGCGCGTGAGGGGAGTGATTTTATACGCCGCCATATTATTCCGGTTTCTGCACGCGCATTTGATGATTTCGCCGCTGGCGATGAGGTACGCAAATGATACAGGTTGGCATTATTGGTAGCGGATTTATTGGACCTGCACATATTGAGGCATTGCGTCGACTCGGCGGTGTGAACGTGGTGGCGCTCTGTGATAGCTCGCTGGCGGTTGCCCAGGAACGTGCAGATGCTCTTCATATTCCTCATGCGTATGGCAGCGTTGAGGCGCTGCTGGCGCATCCCGGACTGCAGGTAGTGCATAACTGTACGCCGAATTATCTGCATGCCGACATCAATCGGCAGATTTTACGCGCGGGCCTGCATGTGTTTTCAGAAAAGCCGCTGTGTATGACGCCGGATGAGGCTCGTGAACTGGAAAGGCTGGCACAGCAGGTGGGAGTGGTGCACGGCGTGAGCTTTGTCTATCGTCAGTTTGCAATGGTGCAGCAGGCGGCCAGTATGGTCAGAAGCGGCAGCGTAGGCCGTCTGTTTGCCGTTCAGGGGAGCTATTTGCAGGACTGGATGCTGCTGGAGACTGACTACAACTGGCGGGTCGATGCTGTACAGGGCGGCAATTCGCGGGCGATAGCGGATATCGGTTCACACTGGTGTGACACGGTGCAATTCGTGACTGGAAAACGTATTGTCGAGGTGATGGCAGATTTGGCTATCGTCTGGCCGGTACGTAAAGCCAGCATTGCCAGTAACGCTACGTTTGGTCAGCAAATGGCTGATGTGCAATTTGAGGATAAAGCGGTTACGACGGAAGATCGTGGATCGGTGCTGGTACGTTTTGATGATGGCAGTAAAGGCTGCTTTAGCGTTTCGCAGGTGAGTGCAGGGCGCAAGAATCACCTGAGCTTTGAAATTAACGGTAGCCAGTGTTCACTGCACTGGGATCAGGAAACGCCGCAACAGCTTTGGGTTGGGCACCGTCAGCAGGCGAACCAGATCCTGACGGATGACCCTGGATTGATGAATGCGGATGTTGCTGCCAGTGCGCACTTTCCTGGCGGGCATATTGAGGGCTGGCCGGATGCGTTCAAGAATATGATGCAGCAGTTTTATCAGGCGGTGTCGGCAGGCAAAATGCCCGCGACGGCGGAGCGTCGATTTGCGTCATTTTCTGATGGCGCGGATGTGATGTATGTCATTGATGCAATTATAAAAAGCCATCAGCAGCAGCGTTGGATATCAGTACAGCGCTAAACACGCATCCGGTTCGCCAGGCGGCGATTTTATGGTAGCCTCAACGCAAAGCGTAAACCGCAGGATGTGTTGTCGTTATGTCTATTCAAAAAATCGCTCAGCTTGCCGGTGTGTCAGTGGCGACGGTATCGCGTGTGCTGAATCACAGCGATACCGTCAAAGCCAAAAATCGCGAGCGCGTGCTACAGGCTATTAAAGAAAGCAATTATCAGCCCAACCTGCTGGCGCGTCAGTTGCGTACGGCACGTAGTTCGATGATTCTGGTAATGGTTTCCAACATTGCCAACCCTTTTTGTGCAGAGGTTGTTAAAGGTATTGAAGAGGAGGCGGAGAAGAATGGCTATCGCATTTTGCTGTGTAATTCCGGCTCGGATACAGCCCGCTCAAAATCGGCGTTGAAGTTGCTGTCGGGGAAAATCGTCGATGGCATTATCACCATGGATGCATTCTCAAAATTACCGGAACTGACTACGCTGATTGGCGACGCGCCCTGGGTTCAGTGTGCGGAATACGCTGATAAAGGTGCGGTTTCCTGCGTCGGGATTAACGATGTTGACGCTGCACAGTCGGTAATATCTCACCTGGTGGAAAAGGGCTACCAACGCATTGCCTTAATCAACCATGATCTAAGTTATAAATACGCCCGGTTACGCGAACGCGGCTATAAAGCGGCGCTACATGCGCTGTCGCTTGAATATCAGGCCGTGGAATACGCCAGTGAATTAAGTTCCAGCGCAGGAATTGCGGCGATGAAAACATTCCTTGCCGCAGAGGTGAAACCCGACGCGGTGTTTGCCGTATCGGACACGTTAGCCGCTGGTGCGATGCGAGCTATTTTCGATGCCGGATTACAGATCCCGCAGGATATCGCCGTCGTTGGATTCGACGGTACGGAACTGGCAGAAATGGTTTCCCCTCAGCTTTCGACCATTGAGCAGCCCTCGCGGGATATAGGCCGCAAAGCGGTAGGATTGCTGCTGAATAAAATAGAAAATCCTGACGCGCAGACGGAAAGGGTGATGATGGACTGGCGCTATATTTCACGCGCCAGTACCTGAGCGTTATCGCTGAAACGCGCCAGACAGTGCGCGAATATCGTTTCCGGTAGGCGACTGATGAATGCGCAGGCCAAACTCTTCGACCACGGCAAAGATATGGTCGAAGATATCAGCCTGAATACTTTCATATTCCAGCCAGACCACCGTATTGGTAAAAGCATAAATTTCGATTGGTAATCCGTGATCGTCTGGCGCAAGCTGGCGCACCATTAACGTCATATCTTTGCGAATACGCGGGTGATGACGCAAATATTCGTTCAGATAAGCGCGGAAGGTGCCAATATTGGTCATTTGGCGGTGATTCAATACCGATTCAGGCGCATCTAATTGCTGATTCCACGCGTCGATTTCCTGGTGACGCGTGGTCAAATACGGTTTCAGCAGGTGTGCTTTATGCAGTCGCTGACGCTCATCCTCATCAAGAAAATGGATGCTGGTGGCATCAATGCTGATGCTGCGTTTAATTCTCCGACCGCCTGAAGCCGACATTCCGCTCCAGTTTTTAAAAGAGTCTGATACCAGTGACCAGGTGGGGATCGTGGTGATGGTGTTATCCCAGTTGCGCACTTTGACGGTGGTTAAACCAATATCGATAACAGCACCGTCTGCACCGTATTTCGGCATTTCCAGCCAGTCGCCAAGCTTAAGCATGTCGTTGGCCGAGAGCTGTATTCCGGCCACCAGACCGAGTATCGGGTCTTTAAATACCAGCATTAGCACGGCTGCCATGGCACCCAGGCCGCTTATCAGTATTGCCGGCGATTGACCTATCAGCAGGGAAATCATCAGGATCCCGACCAGGATGGCGGCGATCAGTTTAATACCCTGAAATATACCTTTTAAGGGTAATTGGGATGCGGCTGGGAGCTTTTGTGACAGGTTAAGAATAACGTCCAGCAGAGAAAACAGGGACAGCAGGGCGTACATCATGATCCACAGCTGTGCGCAAGTCACTAATATATCGGCCGCTTCACTGCCTTTTTGTAGCCAGAGCGTGGCCTGTATATTGACGATGATACCTTGCAGCGTAAACGCCAGGCGGTGGAATAATTTGTTCTGCGTGATAATTTGCAACCACAGACGGGAACTGGTGCTGGCGCGTTTTTCAAATGCGCGTAATACCACCCAGTGCAAAATAACGTGAACAATAATGGCGGTGATAAAAATAATGCCAAAAATCATCACCAGCGAAGTGGTGTGATTTATTTCAATGCCGAGTTCTTCTACCTGAGATATCAATTCCTGCATAACGTCTCCTTAATAAACAGCGGTCTATGATGACCGCTGTGCGGAGCTTATGCAAATGCGGGGACTAGACTTCCGTCAGCGTTGTTTCCAGCGGCAGACGGGATTTCGGCAGCGCGGCGTTGAAATCTTCTACGCTGTGATGACCCACCGGGACCACCACTACGCTGGTGAAACCTTTTTCTTTCAGACCAAACTCTGCATCCATCACCGCTGCATCAAAGCCTTCGATCGGCACTGCATCCAGACCCATTGCTGCAACGCCCAGCAGGAAGTTACCAACGTTCAGATACACCTGTTTTGCCATCCAGTGGTTGTCATCTTTCAGTTCTTTGCGATGCATATCAGCAAAGAATGTACGACCTTTGTGGTTTGCAGCTTTAGCTTCAGGGGTGGCGAAGCGGCCATCGCTCTCTTCCTGATCCACCACGCGCTCCAGCCACGCGTCGTCCATCGCCGTTTTGGCGCAGAACACTACTACATGGGAAGCATCCAGCATTTTACGTTCGTTGAACGCAAAGCCGCCGGCTGCGGATTTGGCCACACGCGCTTTACCTTCATCAGTACTGGCAACGATAAAATGCCATGGCTGAGAGTTGGTGCTGGATGGGCTAAACTGCAGCAGCGTTTTTAATTTTTCGGCCTGCTCAGCGGTCAGTTTTTTAGTCGGATCGAATGCCTTAGTGGAGTAACGTTTTAAGGCGACAGAAACAATATCCATAACTACTCCTGGTGGTTTTTTATACCCTGCGGGTACGTTTTGTTTCAGCAGGGTACAGGGTTAGCAGGAAAAAGATAAGACAGGAAAATGCAAAAACACTTATCGGGGTTAACGATAAATCAGTCTGGACGCAGGCGTTTTTGATCCCGCTTCGGCAAGCCGTCAACGACGCGGTGCCAGGAATCATTCACCAGCTCTGCCAGTAATGACTCGGTAATGTCGTCGCCCGGATAGACCGAGATCCAGTGCTTTTTATTCATGTGATAGCCGGGTTTAATGCTGGGGTAGATCTGCTGGTTTAACAGTGATTTTTGCGGATCGGATTTCAGGTTAATAAGCGGACGTCCGCGAAGCTCCGTGACCAGCATAAAAATTTTACCGCCAACCTTGAATACATCGTATTCCGGGCCGAATGGCCAGCAGTGTTCGGTAAAAGGCAGTTCGAGCGCAAGGCGTTTCGCACAGGTAGGCAGGGTCAGGCCGTCCATTATTGTTCCTCGCGGGTTAGTGCGCGCCACATCGCTTCAAATCCCATCGATATGTATTCCTTGGCCCGGGCAGAGTCGCGGGCTGCGAACTCCATGGTGGTTTCCGCCAAAGAGAGAAAAAGGCCATCGCCGAAGGCGCGATATTCGTCAGACATAAACTCAGGTCGCACGGAGCGATGACAAAGATCGCGCAGTTCCGGGAACATATCGTCGGCCTGCTGTTCTGTTTCTTTGCTGATTTTCTCGCTAACGGCTAACTGGCGAATCGTGCGATGCCCACAGGTATGGTTCAGGCCCCAGCTAATGTAGCTGTTCCAGATATAGTGAGTCATGGTTTTGGCATCGGTCACGGAGCGATCCAGATTTGCCATCATCGACTGACAGAGATCGTGCTTTAAAAAGAGGTAAAGCTCGTTGATTAAATCATCTTTGGTCGCGAAATAGCGAAACAACGTTCCCTCCGCAACACCTGCATTGCGGGCAATTACGGCGGTAGACGCCGCAATACCTGATTGTGCAAATGCTGTGGTTGCAGCTTCCAGTAATGCCAATTTTTTGTCTTCACTCTTCGGACGAGCCACTACACTTTACCCTTAAGTTGTAAAAAGCATGATTGAATCACGGCCTTTGCAGCACCGCAACGGTGAATGTCAAAGATTGAAAATCATCTTGACGGCGAACTTTCGATTTCTATAATGAGTGCTTACTCACTCATAATCAAGGGTCAGTCACGCAAACCAGCGGAAAGGGGGCGTGTTTAAGGTCAGGATATGAAGCGTCTCACAGTTTGTGTGGTTGTTATTATGCTCATTGGCGCAGCTGCAAGTTTACCGTTTTTACTCAATGCCGGGTTTGGTCAGGCACCGAAAGGGGCACAGCTGAGTCAGGTTGAACAGTCACCGCACTATCGTGATGGACAGTTTCATAACCAGGTACCAACACCGGGCTATACCGGCAACAAAAGTATGCTGGCTGCCTGGTGGGAGTTTTTGGTCGCTAAGCGCGAAAATGCGCGGCCAGCACATCCGTTGCCATTGGTGGCGACCGATCTCGCCGGGTTATCTCCAGAGCAGGACACGCTTGTCTGGCTGGGTCACTCTTCGTGGTATTTGCAACTGGCGGGTCAACGTATCCTGATCGATCCCGTGTTTAGCAACTATGCCGCACCGCTTTCATTCCTGAACAAAGCCTTTGCCGGTGATTATCCGTGGTCCGCACAGACGATGCCGGAGATCGATCTGCTCATTATCTCGCACGATCACTATGACCATCTGGATCTTGCCACGATCAAGGCGTTGATGCCGAAAATTAAGCGGGTGATTACGCCGCTTGGCGTAGGGTCACATCTGCGTTATTGGGGAATGCGCGGCGAGATAATCGACGAGATGGACTGGAATCAATCCATCAGAGTAACGGATTCGCTGATCGTTCATGCGTTGCCAGCCCGTCATTTTTCGGGGAGAGGCATCAAGCGCAATCAGACGCTATGGGCGAGTTTCATGTTTGAAACGCCGGAGCAGAACGTTTATTACAGCGGCGATTCCGGCTATGGACCGCATTTTAAAGCCATCGGCGAGCAGTTTGGCTCGGTTGATTTGGCGATTATGGAGAACGGCCAGTATGACCATGACTGGAAGTTTATTCACATGATGCCGGAAGAGACGGCACAGGCTGCGGTCGATCTGCATGCGAAAGCCGTTCTACCAGGGCATGCAGGTCGTTTCGTTCTGGCGAAACATACCTGGGATGATCCTTACAAACGACTGGCGCTTGCCAGCCGTCGTTACGATTACCGATTGCTGACGCCAATGCTGGGTGAACCGGTAATACTGTCCGCACCGGACCAACTGTTTACGGCCTGGTGGCAACAGGTGACTCAATGAATACAGGGGAGAGCATGATGACGATTTCTGCTCAGGTAATTGATACGATTGTTGAATGGATTGATGATAATTTGAATCAACCATTGCGCATTGATGATATTGCACGCCATGCGGGATATTCAAAATGGCACCTGCAGCGTCTTTTTATGCAGTATAAAGGCGAAAGCCTCGGGCGTTACATTCGGGAACGCAAGCTGCTACTGGCCGCGCGCGATCTACGCGATACCGACCAGAAAGTGTACGACATCTGTTTGAAATACGGATTCGATTCGCAGCAGACCTTTACGCGTATTTTCACCCGTACGTTCAGCCAGCCGCCGGGCGCTTATCGCAAAGAAAATCATAGCCGAACGCATTAACAGCTAAGGGTTCTCGCGGGCCTAATCCGCCAGCGAGAACCAGCGCCGCCATATGAAGCGCAAAACGAAATACTCAATCACCCCCAGCAGTAAAAACCACAGACAAAACAGCAAAGTATAAAACTGGTTGAGATCCATCAAATGAAAGGTGGCCACGAGTTTTTGCGCCAGTACCAGGCCAACTGAGGGGGCGGGCAGCAGCAGACAGGACAAAAATGCCAGCAACAGGATCCCGGCGGCGGTCATCAGTGATTCAAGCGGGTGTTTCATAACATTGTTAAACTTGAGTTAAAAAGCCATTGTCCGGGATCTCTGCGGGCAACGCAAATTCCCACGCTCAAAGCCCGGTCCAAATCTCACAATGTTTTTTCACCAGACCACTCAGTGACCCGCCTTCGGCGACGAAGTCACGCATGTTTTGTGCTTCATCATGATCATTTTTAACCTGCAGGTGTATAGCTTCAATCGCGCTGGCCGCGCCCACTTTATCCGCAGAGATCGCAACATTCTCCAGTAGTCGCAATGTGTCATCTGACAAGCGACAACCGTCGCCGGTATTGACGTCGGTGATGATTCCCGCCATACCAAAGCGACAGGCCTGAAAACGATTGAATTTATACAACAGGTAATCCCGCTCCTGGTGCTTGAACGGCCGTTTGGTGAGTAACCAGTGGGCGGTAGCCTGAATAAGCCCTGCCATATTGACCGCATGATCAAGGGTCAGTGGCGTATCCATTACCCGAACCTCTACCGTGCCAAAGTGCGGGCTGGGACGGATATCCCAGTGTAAATCTTTAATACTATCAATCATGCTGGTGTAAGCCAGTCGACGGAATAGCCCCTCAAATTCTTGCCAGTTATTCACCCATGGCATCGGGCCATTATCGGGAAATCCGGAGAATATATTCAGTCGCGCGCAGGCAAACCGCGTGTCGGACGTCTGCATATAAGGTGAAGCGGCAGAGAGCGCAATAAAATGCGGAACAAATCGCGACAGGCCGTGCAGCAGGTAAATGGCATCATCGCCGTTTGCGCAGCCGATATGCACATGCTGACCGAATACCGTCGCCTGCTGAATGAGATAACCGAAATTTTCCAGGTTACGCCGATAGCGTTCGTCATCGCAGACTTCCTGACGTTGCCATTTTTGAAATGGATGCGTACCACCGCCACAAATGGCGAGGTGCTGCTCTGCAGCAACCCGCGTGATTATCTGCTGCATGGCGGATAATTCAGCACTCGCCTGGTCGATATTACGACAAACTCCGGTCGCCATCTCCAGCATACTTTCCGTGATATCGTGCTTGACTTCTCCGGCGGTAAGCAGCGGCTTTACGGCGTCAATCAGTCGGGAAGAATCCTGGCTCAGGTCGTAGCCTGGAGGATTGACCACCTGCATTTCCAGTTCAATGCCTAACGTGAAAGGGTCAGAAACATGAAAATCGGGAAGTGGCATAAGACTCTCTTCAGCGTTGATTTTTAATCAGTATAGAAGGGCGGCTGATTTTCTGTTCGTTGTCAGATATTCCCTGGTGACGCTTTGAAGGTGAAATAGCTGGTGTTATAACTATTTTTTACTTCGCAACTGGGGTTGAATCGTGCCGGAAATAAATCTTTATGGGCAGACCGTCGGCGATGTTGTGCCGGACTGGAATGGCGCTGCCGTACTGCCACGGGAAACGCTTGTCGGTCAATATTGTCGACTGGTTCCTCTGGATGCCGACAGCCATGCCGCCGATCTGTTTGATGCCTACGCGCAGGCACCGGACGATCGCGACTGGACCTGGCTTGCAAGCTCTCGCCCCACAAGCGTTGAGGCTGCAGCTTGTTGGGTTGAGGGGAAATCCACTGATGCCTCTCTGGTTCCCTATGCCGTCATTGAGCAGCGTTTCGGACGTGCCGTCGGACTGGTGTGTTTTATGGCGATCGAACGAGAGCACGGTTCGGTCGAAATTGGTCATGTGACCTGGTCACCGCGCATGAAAAATACGGTACTTGGCACCGAAAGCATCTGGCTGCTGCTGCGCCAGGCGTTTGCGTTGGGTTATCGTCGCGTGGAGTGGAAATGCGATTCTTTGAACTCCGCTTCTCGACGGGCAGCGGAGCGCCTTGGGTTTATCTTCGAAGGACGCTTTCGTCAGAAGATTGTGCGCAAGGGTCGCAATCGCGACAGCGACTGGTTATCGATGATTGACGGCGAATGGCCCCAGTGTGACGCCGTGTTACAGCGCTGGCTGGCGGCGGAGAACTTTGATGAACACGGGCGGCAACGCCGGTCAATGGCGGACTTTGTTACAAAGTCGCTTCACACAGAGTAATGATGTTTTCATCATGCTGAAACCAGCGAACATTAAATTCCTGTCCGCCGAGGTTTTGCGAAAATGACGGGGTGATTTGCACCGTTAAGTGTGTCGCTGTGAGTGCAACTATTTTGGCGCTGGCAAAACCCGGCAGCTCCGATGCCTGCGCGGAAAATGTTTTATACACGCTCTCTTTGGCGGAAAACGCCAAGGTTAAGGCGAGCGGAAAGGGAACCAAACTGAACTGTAAAAGCCGTTGTTCACAGTTATCGATAATGCCGCCAGTCAGATCAACTGAGGTTTGCGGTGTAAAAATAGCTTCTATATCCAGTCCGACGGGATGCGTCGATACCACCGCCAGCGCAGTTGACGTGCTGTGGCTGATGCTGCCAAACAACTTTTGTGGCCACAGCGGTTGTCGCTGCCCGCCGATGCCAGGCACAGTTTTGATACCGTATTCACGTAATGCATGTACTGCGGCAATACGCCCCGCTAAGTGCTCAGCTTTACGCTTACGCCCACAGGATTGAAGCTGAGTATGGTGGGGGAGCCAGAACAGGTCGTGCTCTTGGAAGGTGTCGGGATCGAACTCGACAATGTGCAGCGTGTGGTCTGCGAAAGTGAGCGTTGTGTGCGTTGTGTGCATCGTCGTTATTGTTTCCCTCTCCCCGTAGCGAGGAGAGGGAGAAACGTTATCAGAAGTGCGTATTAACGCTCATGAACCACGTCCGGCCCGGTTCGTTATAGGTGTGCGCGCCAGCGCCCGCCATATAGTTCCCGGTTACAATATCGCCCGTGGTCTGGGCATTGCCTTCACGCCACAGACGTTTGTCGAAGACGTTATCCACGCCGCCAGTCAGGCTGACATTTTTCGTCACATCCCAGGTCGCGCTCAGGCCGACGATGCTGTACGGGCTGACTTCACTCGCCGAACTACCGGTTACCGGTTTACCCTGGTAATCGTATTTCTTCGGCTGCTGTTTACCGTACCAGGTGAAGGTTGACTGCAGCGATAAATCTTCACGCGCCTGCCAGCTCAGCGTTGAGTTCAGCGTGTATTCAGGAATAATCGACAAGCGCTCGCCGGTCTCTTTATTCTTACTTTGCAGCATGTAGGTAATGTTGTTGGTCCAGTTAACGGTTTCGCTAACCGGTACGTTCAACGTACCCTCCAGACCCTCAACCACTGCTTTAGGAATGTTTTCCCACTGATAGATATCAGTGTAAGTCGTCTTCCCTTTGCTGGTGATAGACGTTCTGTCGAACGGTACCGTACCCGCTTCAATCTTGTTGCGGTAATCGTTACGGAACCAGGTTACCCCGGCCAGCCAGCCGTCACGTTTGAACTCAAGACCAATCTCTTTGTTGATACTGGTTTCGGCCTTCAGGTCATCGTTGCCCATCATGTAGCAACCAATGCCCGTCGCGGAACCGGTGGCGTAGCAACCCTGGCCTTTGCTGTACAGAATGTAGTTCGGGTTGAGCTGGTACAGGCTTGGTGCTTTATAGGCTCGCGCAATCCCCATCTTCAGCGTGAAGTCATCACCCAGACCCTGGGACAGGTTCAGAGATGGGCTCCAATTGTCGCCAACGATGCTGTGGTGGTCGAAACGCAGACCCGGCGTCAACATGGTGCTGTCGGTCAGTTCCATGTTGTTTTCAGCAAACAGAGAGAAAATCTCTGCGTCTGAGTATGGGCTACGGTTGGTACTGCTCGAACCTGGAATATCACCGCCCATAAAGGTCTGTGAATTGGACAACATGTCCTTCATGCGTTGCTGGTTCCATTCGGTACCAAGCGTCAGGTTTTGGTTGACCAGCAGATCTAACGGAATGCTGACTTCACTGTGCAGCATGACGTCACTCAGGTCGGCGTCGAGATATTTTTGTGACGCATTCGGGTCGAAGATACCCTCAGTACCGCCCGCCAGACCTTCAGGCGTACGGGAGTTACGTGTATGTTCGTACTGTACCCAGTTGCTGGTGGTGACGCCGTTATCCCAGCCGCCATTCCAGGTCAGAGAATAGTTCTGACGGTAAAGACGGTTGGTCTCTTTCCCGTAGTTATCTTTCACCAGTTGGTTGGTGTTAGTGTTTTGAGTGTCGCCCGCATACAGGTTGCCCTGACGGCTATAACCGGCTTCCAGTTCCAGTGACTGGAGTGGGGCGAAATCCCAGCGAACCACACCGTTAATGTCTTTGTTGATCACCCCTTCACGACCGGCTGGTAAGGTATTTGAATATGTGCCGGTACGTTCTGACTGATGACCCTGGTTGATGTCCCATGCGTCGGCCTGGGTTTTATCGAGATTACCGTACAGGCGGAAGCTGAAATCCCCACCCATTGGACCATTCAGGCTAAAGTTGGTGCGCTTGGTCGATCCTTCGTCTTTGTGTTCCGGGGCGTTGAAATAGGTATCCCAGGAACCGTGCCATTCATTGCTGCCTTTTTTGGTGATGATATTCACCACGCCGCCAGCTGCGCCATTGCCATAGCGTGCCGCGGCAGGACCGCGCAGCACTTCAATACGCTCAATCATTTCCGGTGGAACCCAGGCGGTATCGCCGCGGGTATCACGCTCGCCGCGCCAGCCCTGGCGTACGGAGTTACGGCTGGTAACCGGTTTACCGTCGATCAAAATCAGGGTGTTTTCTGGCCCCATGCCGCGAATATCGATCTGGCGGTTGTTGCCGCGCTGACCGCTGGTTGAGTTACCGGTCAGGTTAACGCCAGGCATGGTACGGATGATTTCCGACACATCGCGAGCGGGAGGGTTCTTACGAATTTCATCAGCGGTAATGGTTGACACGCCCGGCGCCTGTAGGTTCTGCTGGGCGGCGGTAACGACGATGGTGTCTTCATGAGAGACAGCTACGCTATCGGTTTGATCTTCTGCCATTGCTGGCAGGGCTACCCCGTAAATCCCTAAATTGACCAATAAGGCCAGTGAATGAATCTTGTTGTTCATTGTATGTCCTGCTGTTCTTTTAGCCACGAGTACCAATGTGCCTCGGTGCGGCATTTGGTCTGATGTCGCCCGCATCTGCGTAAACTATCCATTCCAGAAAAAGTACGCAGCGCCAGGTCGGTTTATAAGTGGTGAAAAACTGTGCGCGCTTCCCACAGCGCGACAATACGCTATTGCAAATGCAAATAGTTATCAATAATATTATCAATATATTTCACGCTAGATCATAAAATTTCACAATAAACATGGGGTTATGGCGGTGACGACGTTAAAGATGGGAAGCGAGGCGTGGTGGCAGTCAAAAAAAGGCCCGGAGTGGGAGCGTGAAGACAACGGAAATTATCGGGTAACCTTCTGGTGGCGTGACCCGCAGGGAACGGAGAAAGAGTCAGCCATTCATCGCGTGTGGGTCTATATCACTGGCGTCACCGATCATCATCAAAACGCTACCCCTCAGTCGATGCAACGCATTGATGGAACAAATGTTTGGTGCTGGCGTGTTTCTCTCAGCGCCAACTGGCGCGGCAGCTACTGTTTTATCCCGACAACACGAAACGATATCTTTTCCTCGCTGGCGGTGGGCGCAGCGCCTGACCGAAGCGCACTGCGTGAAGGCTGGCGGCAATTGCTGCCGCAGGCCATTGCCGATCCCCTTAATCCGCAGAGCTGGCAGGGCGGTCGCGGTCATGCGGTGTCTGCGCTGGAAATGCCGGAGGCGCCCGTACAGCCCGGATGGGATCGACCTGAAAACCCCGATTCACCCGCAGTTTGCCTGCAATGGCGTAGCGCCAGGCTTGGTAATACGCGTCGCGTATGGGTATTTACCACCGGTGAGGCCCAAGCGGAATCTCGTCCGCTGGCTATCATGCTGGATGGGCAGTTTTGGGCACAGAGTATGCCGGTCTGGCCTGCGCTAACTTCACTTACGCATCGTGGACACCTTCCTCCTGCCGTTTATCTCCTGATTGATGCCATCGACACGACTCACCGTAGCCGCGAACTGCCGTGTAACGCGGATTTTTGGTTGGCGGTACAAGAGGAGCTGTTGCCGCTGGTGAAGACGACGACCGCATTCAGTGACGATCCGCAGCGTACTGTCGTCGCCGGACAAAGTTTTGGCGGGTTGTCATCGCTGTATGCCGGGCTGAACTGGCCCGCGCGCTTTGGCTGTGTTCTTAGCCAGTCGGGCTCTTACTGGTGGCCGCATCGTGGTGGTGGTCAGGACGGAGCGATCATCGAGCAACTGAAGACCGGGACCATCAGCGCTCAGGGACTGCGTATTGTCCTGGAAGCGGGGATCCGCGAGCCCATTATTTATCGCGCTAATCAGGCGTTATATGCCCAGTTACCTTCTGCACTACAGTCTATTTTCTGGCGTCAGGTTGATGGTGGACACGATGCGCTTTGTTGGCGCGGCGGTCTGATGCAAGGGCTAATGACGCTCTGGCAACCGCTTACCGACACGATTTAACCGGACGACATTCCACGACAGGAGTTGAGTATGGAATTCAGTAACCCCTTCGATAATCCGCAGGGCCAGTTTTACATTCTGCAAAATCCCCAACGTCAGTTTAGCCTTTGGCCGCAGCAGTGTTCACTTCCTGCTGGTTGGCAAATTGCTTGCGAACCCCAATCCCAGGAAGCCTGCCAGCAATGGCTGGATGCAAACTGGACCACGCTGACGCCCGCGAACTATGTCGATGTGCAGGAGGCTCCATGACTCAGCGTTTACCGTTAGTGGCGGCTCAGCCGGGGATCTGGATGGCGGAAAAACTCTCCACATTGCCATCGGCGTGGAGCGTGGCGCACTACGTAGAATTAACCGGCGAACTGGACGCGTTGTTGCTGGCGAAAGCGGTTGTGGCGGGCCTGGAGCAGGCCGATACCTTGCGAATGCAGTTTAGCGAAGATAACGGCGAGGTCTGGCAATGGGTGGATCCTGCGCTCACTTTTGCGCAACCCGAAATCATCGATCTGCGCGAAAAATCCAACCCACATGAGGCGGCGCGTGCGTTGATGCAGGCAGACCTGCAGCAGGACATACGTGCTGACGGCAATAAGCCGCTGGTTTTTCACCAGCTTATACAGGTGGGAGATAAACGTTGGTATTGGTATCAGCGTTACCATCATTTGCTGGTCGATGGCTTCAGCTTCCCGGCCATTACCCGCCAGATAGCCGAAATCTATCGCGCATGGCTAGATGGCGAGTCTACGCCAGACTCGCCTTTTACGCCGTTCGCCGAGGTGGTGGAAGAGTATCAACAGTACCGTCAAAGTGATGCCTGGCAACGCGACGGCGCCTTCTGGCGCGATCAGCGAAAGCAACTCCCACCTCCTGCTTCGCTGTCGAACAATCCGTTGCCGGGACGCTCGGCCAGCGCGGATATTATTCGCATGAAGTTAACCGCGCCTGAAGGAGCGTTTCGCCGGCTTGCGGCACGCATGCCTGACGTTCAGCGTGCGGATCTGGCCCTTGCGCTGGTGGCATTGTGGCTGGGACGCTTATGCAGCCGAATGGATTATGCCGCCGGGTTTATCTTTATGCGGCGCATGGGCTCGGCGGCGTTGACGTCCACTGGACCGGTTTTAAACGTTCTGCCATTTGGTGTGAGGCTGGATGCGGCAGAAAGCTTGCCTGAGCTTGCACAACGACTGGCCGGGCAGTTGAAGAAAATGCGTCGGCATCAACGTTATGATGCCGAACAAATCGTTCGCGACAGCGGGCGTGCAGCCGGTGCAGAGCCGCTGTTTGGCCCGGTGCTGAATGTGAAAATATTCGACTATCATCTGAATATTCCCGGCGTTCAGGCGCAAACTCATACGCTGGCGACAGGACCGGTGAACGATCTTGAACTGGCGTTGTTCCCGGATGAAAACGGCGGACTGAGTATTGAAATCCTGGCCAATAAACAGCGCTACGATGCAGAAACGCTGGCGCAGCATGCCTCGCGTTTAATCGGGCTTATCGAGCAGTTTGCTGACAATCCGTCGCTATGCTGCGGCGACGCCGGGATGCTGTTGCCTACAGAACATGAGCGGCTGGCGAAGATTAACGACACGACCGTGGAGATCCCGTTCACTACGCTTAGCGCACTGGTGACACAGCAGGCCGATAAAACGCCGGATGCCCCGGCGCTGGCCGATGCCCGTTATCAGTTTAGCTATCGCGAAATGCGCCAGCAGGTCGTGGCGCTGGCGAGCCTTCTGCGCGAACGCGGCGTCCGTCCTGGCGACAGCGTAGCTGTGGCATTACCGCGTTCTGTGTTCCTGACGCTGGCGCTGCACGGTATTGTGGAAGCCGGAGCTGCCTGGCTGCCGTTGGATACCGGATACCCGGACGATCGCCTGCGGATGATGCTCGAAGACGCGAAGCCAAAATTGTTGATAGCGACTGAAGAGCAACTGGCGCGTTTTAGCGATATCCCAGGGCTGGAAAGTCTGTGCTATGACTCGCCGCTGCCAGCAGAAGATGCTGCTCCGTTGGCGCTATCTCAACCCAATCATACGGCCTATATCATTTTTACTTCCGGTTCTACCGGTAGACCAAAAGGGGTGATGGTTGGTCAAACCGCCATCGTTAACCGTCTGCTGTGGATGCAAAATCACTATCCGCTGACCGCAGATGATGTGGTGGCGCAAAAAACGCCATGCAGTTTTGACGTCTCGGTATGGGAGTTTTTCTGGCCGTTTATTGCCGGGGCAAAACTGGTCATGGCAGAACCTGAAGCGCACCGCGATCCGCTGGTGATGCAGCAGTTCTTTGCCCGTTATGGGGTGACGACCACGCACTTTGTCCCCTCTATGTTGGCCGCTTTTGTCGCTTCACTGACGCCGGAAACCGCGCGGGAGAGCTGTGCCTCTCTGAAACGGGTATTTTGCAGCGGCGAAGCCTTGCCAGCCGATTTATGCCGTGAGTGGGAGCAGTTGACTCATGCGCCACTGCACAATTTGTACGGACCAACGGAAGCTGCGGTCGATGTGAGCTGGTATCCGGCCTGGGGAGAAGATCTCGCTGCCGTAACCGGCAACAGCGTGCCGATTGGCTATCCGGTTTGGAATACCGGTTTACGCATTCTGGATGCCATGATGCGCCCGGTGCCTTTCGGCGTAGCGGGTGACCTGTATCTGACGGGGATCCAACTGGCGCAAGGCTATCTGGGGCGTCCGGATCTGACGGCGAGCCGCTTTATCGCCGATCCGTTTAGCGTCGGTGAACGTATGTACCGCACCGGAGATGTGGCGCGCTGGCTGGAAAATGGCGCGGTGGAATACCTCGGGCGCAGCGATGACCAGCTTAAAATTCGTGGACAGCGCATTGAGCTCGGCGAGATTGACCGGGTGATGCAGCAGTTGCCTGATGTCGAGCATGCCGTTGCCCATGCCTGCGTATTCAACCAGGCTGCGGCGACAGGCGGCGATGCGCGCCAACTGGTGGGGTATCTGGTGTCGCAATCGGGTTTGCCGCTGGATACGACTGTGTTGCGGGAATGTCTGCGCGAAAAACTGCCTGCGCACATGGTACCGACGGTATTGTTACAACTGGCGGAGTTGCCGCTTAGTGCGAACGGTAAACTGGATCGTAAAGCGCTACCGATGCCGCAGTTGACGTCGCGTGTTTCCGGGCGCGCACCGCGAACAGGGACTGAGACCACCATCGCGCAGTCTTTTGCGGCCTTGCTGGATTGTGAGGTGAATGATGTAGAGGCTGATTTCTTTGCGCTTGGTGGGCATTCGCTGCTGGCGATGAAGCTGGCAGCGCAGTTGAGCCGCATTTTTGAGCGTCAGGTGACGCCCGGGCAGATTATGGTGGCTTCCACCGTGGAACAACTGAGCGCATTGCTGGAGAGCAATGATGATGAACAGTCGCAGCGTCTGGGATTCGAGACGCTATTGCCACTGCGTGAAAGTCACGGCCCAACGTTGTTCTGCTTCCATCCGGCGTCGGGTTTTGCCTGGCAGTTTAGCGTGCTGTCGCGTTATCTCAGCCCTCAGTGGTCGATTATGGGTATTCAGTCGCCACGACCGGATGGCCCGATGCAAACGGCGGAAAATCTCGACTCGGTATGCGAACATCACCTGGCAACGCTGCTCAGTCAACAACCTCACGGACCTTACTATTTATTAGGTTATTCGCTGGGCGGCACGCTGGCACAGGGGATCGCCGCGCGCTTACATGCCAGAGGAGAGTCGGTTGCATTCCTCGGTCTGTTGGATACCTGGCCGCCAGAGACGCAAAACTGGCAAGAAAAAGAGGCCAATGGGTTGGATCCAGCGGTGCTGGCGGAGATCGAGCGTGAACGCGAAGCCTTTCTGGCGACGCAGCAGGGGAATGCGTCAGAGGCCTTATTTAACGCTATCGAAGGCAACTATGCCGATGCGGTTCGCCTGCTCACGACGGCACACAGCGTACCGTTTGCAGGCCACGCCACGCTGTTCGTTGCTGAGCGTACCTTAGTGCCGGGTGTCAGCCCTGAACGTAGCTGGGCCCCGTGGATATCCAGTCTGGATGTTTACCGCCACGACTGCGCGCATGTTGATATTATTTCCCCCGCCTCGTTTGAGGTGATAGGGCCAATCATAAACACCCTGATCAATAAATCGGTATAACCAGACTTATTTCGTTATCGGAACGATCGAATAACTCCATAATGTAAATGATATGTTATGGAGTTGATCTTCTTGGGGACAGAGGGCGATTAAAGGGGTGAATAAATTCCTAATATAATTTTTGGTAGGGCTTCCAGCACAAAGAGTGTTTCGGATTATTCTGACTAGCTGGTAGACTCTCCCTACAGAAATGTTTTTCTTTTGGGAAAGTTTTCAGGTCACGCAACATGTCATCATTAAATATTAAGCAAGATAACGTTTCGGAATTTACTGGCTATCCTCAGCCAGCGGCAAACGCAAATGAAATCGATTTAGTGAACCTAATCGAAATCTTATGGCGAGCAAGAACGAAAATTATCGCGACCGTTTTCGCCTTTGCTTGTGTGGGTATTCTGGTATCTTTCCTGCTTCCGCAAAAATGGACCAGTCAGGCAATCGTGACCCCCGCAGAACCGGTTCAGTGGCAGAGTCTCGAGAATATGTTGACCAAATTGCGCGTGCTGGATATGGATATTAGCGTTAGCCGTGGTGATGTGTTTAACCTGTTTATCAAAAAATTCCAGTCGCCTTCATTGTTAGAAGAGTATCTGCGCTCTTCACCTTACGTGATGGATCAATTGAAAGGCGCTGATATCGACGAAATGGAGTTGCATCAGGCAATTGTCAGGCTTAGTGAGAAAATGAAAGCGGTTGATACTAACCTGGGTAAGAAGAACGAAACTTCGCTGTATACCGCATGGACGCTGAGTTTTACCGCACCTCAGGCCGAAGAAGCTCAGTCTGTGCTGAAGGGATATATCCAGTATATTTCTGATATTGTAGTGAAAGAAACGCTGGAAGATATTCGCAATAAACTGTCCATCAAAACCAGCTTCGAAAAAGAAAGGCTGGAGATGGATCGCGTCAGGCTCAAGAACCAACTGGAAGCAAATATCCAGCGACTGAACTACTCGCTGGAGATTGCCAATGCCGTCGGGATTAAAAAGCCGGTCTACAGTAATGGCCAGGCGGTGAAGGATGATCCCGATTTCTCTATTTCACTGGGTGCTGACGGCATCGAACGTAAATTAGAAATAGAAAAATCAGTAACGGATGTTGCTGAAATTAACGGTGAATTACGTAATCGGCAGTATCACGTTGAGCAACTGTTAGCGATGAATGTGAGCGACGTAAAATTCACACCGTTTAAATATCAACTTACGCCTTCGCTGCCGGTGAAAAAAGATGGCCCGGCTAAATCAATGATCGTTATTCTGGCCGCATTACTGGGTGGAATGGTGGCGTGTGGTGGCGTTCTGCTGAACTATGCCATGGTGTCGCGTAAGCAAAAAATGACGTTTATTGATCAGCAACTGGTGTGATGAATTGTCGTATGGCGGCAAGCCAGCCGCCTTACGATAACGCGTGTTATTTGCTGCGTCCAAGCGGCACTACTAACGGCGTTCCGGCAACTGGATCGTCGATAATCATACAGCGCAGTCCATAGATTTTTTCAATAAGCTGCGCGGTGACGATCTCCTTCGGTGCACCCTCGGCAATAATTTTTCCATCTCGCAGCGCAATCAGATGCGTCGCATAGCGACAGGCCTGATTCAGGTCGTGCAAAACGGCGGCCAGCGTGTAGCCTTTTTCCCGGTTTAACTCACTCAGCAGTTCCAGCAGATCGATCTGATGACTGATATCCAGCCAGGTGGTGGGTTCATCAAGCAGCATAATCGACGTTTCCTGCGCCAGCACCATCGCAATCCATGCACGTTGACGTTGTCCGCCGGAAAGGGTATCCACACTTTGTGATGCCAGGTGGGTGATACCCGTCGCCTGCATGGCGTTTGAGACCGCAATTTCATCCTCTTGCCGCCAGCGGGTAAACAGCGGCTGGTGCGGATAGCGCCCGCGGGCAACCAGCTCCTGTACCGTAATATCTCCCGGCGTGGTGGCGTTTTGCGCCAGCAAACCTATTCGTCGGGCGACTTCCTTGCTGGCATAGTGTTGAATATGTTCGCCGTCGAGCCAGACCTTGCCGTTCGCGGGCGTCATCAGGCGACTAAGCGTGCGCAGCAATGTCGATTTCCCGCAGCCATTTGGCCCGATAATCGCGGTGAAGTGACCGTCGGGAATCGACACATTGAGGTTTTCCGCCACGGTAAACTTGCCATAACCCAGCGTTAACTGGTCGCCACGCAAACGGGCTACTGATTCGGTCATTTTTTGCGGGACTCCTGAATTAACAAGACGATAAGATAAATACCGCCGAGGCTTACGGTGACAACGCCCACCGGAAGCTGATAAGGCATAAACAGCTGTTGGGCGCATAAATCCGCCATCAGCAGCAGCAACGCGCCGCACAGCGCTGACAGGGTTAATCCCCAGCGCGATGTGCCGCTTATACGTCGCGCGATATGCGGCGCGACAAGGGCAATAAACGAGATAGGACCCGCCAGCGCGGTGGCGGCAGCGGTTAGTACAACCGCAACCAGCATCATCATCAGACGCGAGCGCTCAACGCTGACACCAAGCGCACAGGCACTGTCATCACCCATTTCCAGTAAGCGCATCCGGCGTACCAGCAATGTGGCGCATACCAGCATGATGATAATCAGCGGGGCAGACGGCCAGGTTTTGGCCCAGGTCAGGCCATTGAGCGATCCAGCGTTCCACAGTCCAGCCGTTAGCGCGGTTTCTAATGATGCTTTCAACAGTAGCCAGGTGTTGAACGCCACCAGCATGGCGCGTATGCCGATACCAATAATAATTAGCCGGAAGGTGTCGATCCCATTGCGCCAGGCGAGCGCCCAGACCACCAGAGAAGTCAGGATCCCACCGAGCATGGCCGCCAGCGCGATCGCGGTAAGATGCTGTCCGAACAGCACCATTGCCACCAGCACACCGCTCCAGGCACCGGTATTAAAGCCCATCACATCCGGACTGCCCAAAGGGTTACGCATCAGCGACTGAAATATTGCGCCGCTCACGCCGAGCGCTGCGCCAATCAATAGCGCCATGAGCACGCGTGGCAAACGCCATTCGGTCACCACCAGGGTAATACTGCGCGGCGCATCGCCGAGCAGGGCGGCAATAATTTGCTGGGTTTCCAGCGTAACAACGCCGCTACGCAGGCTCCATAAACCAATGACGAGACAACTTGCAACCAGCAGCAGGCTGCTGATTATCAGGCGGCGGGAGAGGTGCATCATGCGCCACCCCCGCGCGATTTACGGCGTACCAGAAAGATAAGCACCGGCGCGCCGATGAAAGCGCTGACCACCGACACGCGCAGCTCGCCGGGAACAATCAGGCGACCGATGATATCGGCAATCAGTAACAGAGAAGGGGTTGCCAGCAGGGTGACGGGCAGTGACCAGCGGTGATCCGCCCCCACCAGCCAGCGCGCCATGTGAGGTATCATCAGGCCGATAAAGGCGATAGGACCGACAATCGCGGTCGCGCTGCCGCACAGTACGGTAATAACCAGCAGGCCAATAAACTGTGTGCGAGCGACTTTACTACCAAGCGCGGTAGCTGTGTCGCTCCCGAGGCTCAGGCTATTCAGGGCGCGACTGAGAAACAGTGCGACAGCCGCGGCAATCAGTACTGGTACCAATACCACCTTCAGCGTTTGCAGGCTGCGGATATCCAGTGAGCCAGCTTGCCAGAAACGCAACTGATCGTAAACGTCCGGGTTGAGCAGGGCGATGCCGGTGGATAATCCTTCCAGCACCGCGCCCAGGGCAACGCCCGCCAGCGTCAGACGTACCGGGCTTAACTGCCCACCGCCCTGACTACCGGTAAAAGCTACGATCAGCGACGCAGCCAGCGCACCGCAAAAGGCCATCAGCAGTTGCTCTTGCGCAGAGGAAAAGCCGAACAGCGCGGCGCCCAGCACAATAGCGAAGCTGGCACCGGAGTTGACGCCCAGAATGCCGGGATCGGCTAGAGGGTTACGAGTGAGCGTTTGCATTAATGCGCCAGCCAGGCCCAGCGCACCACCGGCGAGCAGCCCCGCCAGCGTGCGTGGGAGTCGCGCGTCAAGCACGATGGTGCAATCAGCGCTTTGACAACTGCCGGTGAGCGCATCCAGCACCACGGAGGCAGGTAGCGACTTGGCGCCAATAACCAGACTTAATACCGTGGTCAGAACAAGTAATAACAATAGTCCGGGCACGGCGAAGGCGCGTGTCGCGGAAACAGAGCATGACATATCAACTTCCCTGATAATGATAGTAATTATCGTTATCGATCTTATTTGGATATGTTAGCATGTGCAGCCATCGAATGGATATTGAAAAAGTACCTGGTAAGGCTCTGTAATGAATCGACAATCATGGCTGCTCAATCTCAGCCTGTTAAAGACCCACCCTGCATTTCGTGCAGTCTTCCTCGCCCGTTTTATTTCCATTGTCTCTCTGGGGCTACTCGGCGTCGCGGTTCCGGTTCAAATCCAGATGATGACCCAGTCGACCTGGCAGGTCGGTTTGTCGGTGACGCTGACCGGCAGTGCAATGTTTATTGGCCTGATGGTGGGCGGTGTGCTGGCCGACCGCTATGAGCGTAAAAAAGTGATCCTGCTGGCGCGTGGTACCTGTGGCATTGGCTTTATTGGCCTGTGTTTGAATGCGTTACTTCCCGAACCGTCGTTACTGGCAATTTATCTGCTTGGCTTATGGGACGGTTTCTTTGCTTCGCTGGGCGTGACTGCTTTACTGGCAGCGACGCCAGCGCTGGTCGGGCGGGAGAATCTGATGCAGGCCGGGGCGATTACCATGCTGACGGTACGTCTGGGATCGGTAATTTCGCCGATGCTTGGCGGGGTGTTGCTCGCGACCGGCGGCGTGGCCTGGAACTACGGACTGGCGGCGGCGGGGACCTTCATTACCTTACTACCGTTGCTGAGTCTTCCCGCGTTGCCGCCTCCGCCGCAGCCGCGTGAGCATCCGCTGAAATCGCTGCTGGCAGCATTCCGCTTTCTGCTTGCCAGCCCACTGATTGGCGGCATTGCACTGCTCGGCGGTCTGTTGACCATGGCGAGCGCCGTGCGCGTGCTGTATCCGGCGCTGGCGATTAACTGGCAAATGTCGAGCGCGCAAATTGGTCTGCTGTATGCGGCCATTCCTCTTGGCGCAGCAGTGGGCGCATTGACCAGCGGGCAACTGGCGCACAGCGTTCGCCCGGGACTGATCATGCTGGCATCGACCGTGGCGTCGTTCCTGGCTATCGGACTGTTTGGGTTGATGCCAGTCTGGGAGCTTGGGGTTGTTTGCCTGGCGCTGTTTGGCTGGCTGAGTGCGGTCAGCTCGTTGTTGCAATACACCCTGTTACAGACGCAGACGCCGGAAGCGATGCTCGGGCGAATTAACGGTTTGTGGACTGCGCAGAACGTGACCGGCGATGCGATTGGCGCGGCGCTGCTTGGCGGGCTGGGTGCGATGATGACGCCGGTCGCTTCGGCAAGTGTGAGTGGATTCGGGTTGGTGATTGTTGGTCTGCTATTGCTGCTGTTGCTGAGGGAAGTACGCCGATTCCGGCAAACACCTGTTAATGCCGGATAAGGCGTTAGCCGCATCCGGCGCTGATGATTAAAAGAGAGCCGAAAGACGTTGCAGCAGCAGCGTTGCGCTGTAGTAGTCGAGACGGAAGGTTTCCGTTCCCAGGGCGTAAACGCGTTTGTTCTGCACGGCCGGCAGATGCGCCAGCAGCGGATTGGCATAAATGGCGTCGGCATCTTTGCTGTCGCCAGCAAACAGGAACAGCGCTTCGCCGTTCAGGCCCGCCGCCAGGTTTTCACCGCCAAGCTGGATGATATCGTGGCGTTTGCCCTGGCTCTGGCTGGTGTGCAAACCCGCAGGCAGCGGCGCGAGGGTAAAACCTAACTGTTCCATCAGCTTGCCCTGGGCCGACTCAGGCGTCCACAGGTTGGCGCTGTGGGCTGCAGCGGTATACACCAGCGCGCTGACCGGCTGCGGCGGCAGGGTGATGCGTTGCTTTACCGCTTGCAGTTGCTTATCAAACTCGGCAATACGGGCTGCAGCCTGCTGCTCCTGACCGGTGATTTCACCCAGTTGCGTTAGCAGCGACTGCCAGCTTTTATCGTCGTAGTTGATGATAAGCGTGGGCGCGATGGTGGACAACTGGTCGTAGAGTGCGAGGGCGGAATCGCCGCCAGTGGCGCTTATCAGAATCAGATCCGGCATTTGCGCCGCAACGGCTTCGGCGCTCGGTTCGCCAATATACAGACGGCTCAATTTGCGCTCTTTTGCGACCTCGCTCCATTGACGCAAAAAACCCTGCGCATCGCCGATGCGATTGTTCGGCGTGGTGGCACCGCTGGCGATGACCGGAGCATCAATCGCCAGCAGCGAGCCGGTGAGGGTCACGCTGGTGGAGACAATGCGCTGCGGCTTTTGCTCAAGCGTATGCGTGCCACGGCTGTCGGTAACCTGACGCGGCCAGTCGGCGGCATGACCTGAAGAAATTCCTGAAATAGACAAACCGGCCAGTAAGAGTACGGTGCGGCAAAAAGAGGGGAGACTCACGAATCAGCTTCCTGTTATCAGTATAAGTAATGCTTCTCATTTTCATTGTTAGCGGGCAAGGATGCAAGCCAAAGTCGCACATTGTGTTACCACAAGAGTTGACATACCGCCGCTTTACTTTTAGGTTAGCGACCGAAAATATAAATGATAATCATTATTAGAGCCTTTATCATTTTTGGAGGATGATATGGATACGTCACTGGCTGAGGAAAAAACGCAGACTATGCCGACGCTCGCTTCCGACAGTTTTTTCTTTATGTCGCCGTACCGTAGTTTTACGACGTCAGGATGCTTCGCCCGCTATGCGGAACCGGCAATTGATGGCGATTCGCCAGACAGCCCTTTCCAACAAAAAATGAACGCACTGTTTGCTGATGCCAAATCACAGGGTATCGCGAATCCTGTCATGGTCGGGGCGATTCCCTTTGATACCCGCCAGCCATCATCGCTGTTTATTCCCCAATCGTGGCAGAGCTTTTCTCGTACGGCGAAGCAGCAATCATCACGTTACTTTACCGCGCATCAGTCGCTGAACGTCGTGGAACGTAAATCGATCCCGGAACAGGACTTTTTTGAAGATATGGTCGCCCGGGCGGCTGCGCTGACGTCTACTCCGGAAGTCGACAAAGTGGTGTTGTCACGCCTGATCGATATCACCACCGATGCCAACATTGACAGCGGTGCGCTGCTGGAGCGTCTGGTGGCGCAAAATCCAGCGAGCTACAACTTCCATGTGCCGATTGAAGACGGCGGCGTATTGATTGGTGCCAGCCCGGAATTGCTTCTGCGCAAAGAAGGCGAGCGTTTCAGTTCTCTGCCGCTGGCGGGCTCTGCACGTCGTCAGCCTGATGATGTGCTGGATCGCGAAGCAGGGATCCGCCTGCTGGCATCTGAGAAGGACCGCCATGAGCACGAACTGGTGACGCAAGCTATGAAAACGATATTGCGCGATCGCAGCCGTGAACTGCAACTGCCTTCTTCTCCGCAGCTGGTTACTACGCCGACGCTCTGGCACCTCGGCACGCCGTTTGAAGGTAAAGCCAACGCGCAGGAAAACGCCCTGACGCTGGCGTGCCTGCTGCACCCGACGCCTGCGCTGAGCGGCTTCCCACATCAGGTTGCGCGCAAACTTATCGCCGAGCTGGAGCCGTTCGATCGCGAACTGTTCGGCGGTATTGTCGGCTGGTGTGATGCCGAAGGTAACGGTGAGTGGGTAGTGACGATCCGCTGTGCGAAGCTGCTGCGCAATCAGGTGCGTTTTTTTGCCGGAGCAGGAATTGTTCCAGCCTCTTCCCCGGTTGCGGAATGGCGTGAAACGGGGGCCAAGCTCTCCACGATGTTGAATGTTTTTGGACTGCATTAAGAGCCTTGTGGACTGGTTTTAAGGAGCAATAATGAGTATTCCATTCACCCGCTGGCCGGAAGAGTTTGCCCGCAGGTATCGTGAAAAAGGTTACTGGCAGGATTTGCCGCTGACCGACATTCTGACCCGTCACGCCGACAGCGACCATACGGCGGTTATTGATGGTGAATGCCACCTGAGCTATCGCCAGCTGAATCAGGCCGCTGACAATCTAGCCTGCAGTTTGCGTCGCCAAGGGATTAAACCCGGTGAAACCGCGCTGGTACAACTGGGCAATGTGGCTGAGCTGTATATCACCTTCTTTGCGTTACTCAAGCTGGGCGTAGCTCCGGTGCTGGCCCTGTTCAGCCATCAGCGTAACGAACTCAACGCCTATGCCAAACAGATTGAACCGGCGCTGCTGATTGCCGATCGCCAGCATACGCTGTTTAGCGGGGACGATTTTCTAAACGCTTTTGTGGCCGAACACAATTCAGTGCGCGTGGTGCAACTGCACAACGACGAAGGTGAACACAATCTGCAAACGGCGATAAGCCAACCTGCGACTGATTTTACGGCTACACCGTCGCCCGCTGATGAGGTGGCGTACTTCCAGCTTTCCGGCGGGACGACCGGGACGCCAAAGCTGATTCCTCGCACTCATAACGATTACTACTACAGCGTGCGTCGCAGCAATGAGATTTGCCGCTTCACCGGGGAAACGCGTTATTTATGCGCAATCCCGGCGGCGCATAACTACGCCATGAGTTCGCCAGGCGCGCTGGGTGTGTTCCTGGCCGGCGGCACCGTCGTGCTGGCGGCCGACCCTAGCGCTACCCTGTGTTTCCCGCTGATTGAACAGCATCAGGTTAACGTCACGGCGCTGGTGCCACCTGCGGTGAGCCTGTGGTTGCAGGCGATTGCGGAGTGGGGCAGCAATGCGCAACTGGCTTCGCTGAAACTGCTACAGGTCGGTGGAGCGAGACTTTCCGCCACGCTTGCGGCGCGTATTCCGGCTGAGATTGGCTGCCAGTTGCAGCAGGTCTTCGGCATGGCGGAAGGGCTGGTGAACTACACCCGTCTGGACGACAGTCCTGAGCGCATCATCAATACCCAGGGGCGCCCGATGTGTCCTGATGATGAAGTCTGGGTAGCAGACGCTGACGGCAACCCCTTAGCCCAGGGAGAGACCGGACGCTTGATGACACGTGGTCCGTACACCTTCCGTGGTTATTTCAAAAGCCCTGAGCATAATGCCAGCGCCTTTGACGCCAACGGCTTTTACTGTTCCGGCGATCTGATCGCTATCGACCCGGATGGCTACATCACCGTTCAGGGACGCGAAAAGGATCAGATCAACCGCGGCGGGGAGAAGATCGCTGCTGAAGAGATTGAAAACCTGCTGCTGCGCCATCCAATGGTTATCCATGCCGCGCTGGTCAGTATGGATGACGAACTGATGGGCGAGAAAAGCTGTGCCTGGCTAGTGGTAAAAGAGCCGCTGCGCGCGGTTCAGGTGCGCCGTTTTCTGCGCGAACAGGGTGTGGCGGAATTCAAATTACCCGATCGTGTTGAGTGCGTTGAGTCATTACCGCTGACTCCAGTGGGGAAGGTAGATAAAAAACAATTACGTCAGTGGCTGGCATCACGTTCACTGGCCTGAAGGAGAAATAGAAATGGCAATTCCTAAACTGCAGGCTTATGCGCTACCAACGGCGCTTGATGTTCCGGTGAACAAAGTCGACTGGGCATTTGACCCTGAACGCGCCGCGCTGCTGATCCACGACATGCAGGATTATTTTATCGGCTTTTGGGGCGATAACTGTCCGATGATGGAGCAGGTCGTCGCGAACATCGCCGCGCTGCGCCAGTACTGCAAAGAGCATAATATTCCGGTGTATTACACCGCTCAACCGAAAGAGCAGAGCGATGAAGACCGCGCTCTGCTCAATGATATGTGGGGACCGGGCCTGACGCGTTCGCCGGAACAACAAAAGATTGTTGAGGCGCTGGCGCCGGATGAAGCGGATACCATTCTTGTGAAATGGCGTTATAGCGCATTCCATCGCTCCCCGCTGGAACAGATGCTCAAGGAAACCGGGCGTAATCAACTGATCATTACCGGGGTGTATGCACATATTGGTTGTATGACCACCGCAACGGACGCTTTCATGCGTGACATCAAGCCGTTTATGGTTGCCGATGCGCTGGCGGACTTTAGCCGTGACGAACACTTGATGTCGCTGAAATACGTGGCGGGACGTTCCGGGCGTGTGGTTATGACCCAGGAATTATTACCGACGCCGGTTCCGGCCAGTAAAGATGCGTTACGCAGCATTATTCTGCCGCTGCTGGATGAGTCCGAAGAGCCGATGGATGACGAAAACCTGATCGACTATGGGCTGGATTCCGTGCGCATGATGGCGCTGGCGGCGCGTTGGCGTAAGGTTCATGGTGATATTGATTTCGTGATGCTGGCGAAAAAACCGACCATTGACGCATGGTGGGCTCTGCTCTCCCGCGAGTTGAAGTAATGGCCGGATTTGATTTTGCCGGGAAAACCGTCTGGGTAACCGGGGCGGGAAAAGGGATTGGCTACACCACGGCGCTGGCGTTTGCGAATGCAGGTGCTGAGGTGACTGGATTCGATCGCGAATTTCCTCAGGATAACTACCCGTTTACGACCGAAGTGCTGGATGTGGCGAATGCTGGACAGGTAGCTGAGGTGTGCCAGCGCGTCCTCAAAGCGCGCGAGCGTTTGGATGTGTTGGTCAATGCCGCAGGTATTTTGCGTATGGGTGCCACCGATGCGCTAAGCGCTGAGGAGTGGCAGCAGACGTTTGCGGTTAACGTTGGCGGAGCGTTCAATCTGTTTCAGCAGACGATGGCGCAGTTTCGTCGCCAGCAGGGCGGGGCGATCGTGACCGTCGCGTCGGATGCGGCGCACACGCCGCGTATCGGCATGAGTGCTTACGGTGCGTCAAAGGCCGCGTTGAAAAGCCTGGCTCTGACCGTCGGACTTGAACTGGCAGGCAGCGGTGTGCGTTGTAACGTGGTTTCTCCGGGGTCGACCGATACCGACATGCAGCGTACGCTGTGGGTCAGCGATGACGCGGAGCAACAGCGCATTCGTGGATTTGGCGAGCAGTTTAAGCTTGGGATTCCGCTGGGGAAAATCGCCCGGCCGCAAGAGATCACCAACACTATTTTATTCCTCGCTTCCGATCTGGCCAGCCACATTACATTACAGGATATCGTGGTGGACGGCGGTTCCACGCTGGGGGCATGACGATGATCTGGAAACGTCATTTGACGCTGGATGAACTCAATGCCACCAGTCAGAACACGATGGTGGCGCATCTGGGAATGGTCTATACACGACTGGGTGATGATGTGCTGGAAGCCGAAATGCCGGTGGATAGCCGAACGCATCAGCCGTTTGGCCTGCTGCATGGCGGCGCGTCGGCGGCCCTGGCGGAAACGTTGGGTTCGATGGCGGGTTATCTGATGACGCGCGACGGGCAGTGTGTCGTGGGGACGGAACTAAACGCCACGCATCATCGGGCGGTATCGCAGGGGAAAGTACGCGGCGTTTGTCAGCCGTTGCATCTTGGGCGTCAAAATCAAAGCTGGGAAATCGTCATCTTTGATGAGCAGGGACGACGCTGCTGCACCTGCCGTTTAGGCACGGCGGTGATGGGGTGAGGTTACCCGGCAAAGTAAAATGAAATTGCAGAGTTAACAGGTAAATGAAGTGATCCAGTTAACAATGCAATGTAAATAGTCAGTTATGTCTCAGGTTTATGTGGTTGTCAGGTTGTTAAAATCAGGAAAGATGTTATAGAAACAAAATGTAACATCTTTCTGGATCACGCAAACGGACAACAACTATGAATAAATCAGGGAAATACCTCCTCTGGACATTGCTCTCCGTTATCGGAGCATTTGCCCTAGGATATATTGCGTTAAATCGTGGTGAACAGATCAACGCGTTGTGGATAGTCGTGGCGTCAGTCTGTGTCTACCTTATCGCTTACCGTTTCTACGGCCTGTACATCGCGAAAAATGTACTGGCGCTGGACCCGACGCGTATGACGCCAGCCGTGCGTCATAACGATGGTCTGGATTATGTACCCACCGATAAAAAAGTACTGTTTGGTCACCATTTTGCAGCGATTGCCGGAGCGGGTCCGTTAGTTGGACCGGTGCTGGCGGCGCAAATGGGCTACCTGCCGGGTATGATCTGGCTGCTCGCCGGGGTGGTACTGGCAGGGGCGGTACAGGACTTCATGGTGCTGTTTGTTTCTACCCGTCGCGATGGTCGTTCCCTTGGCGAACTGGTGAAAGAAGAGATGGGCCCTACGGCGGGTGTTATTGCGCTGGTGGCCTGTTTTATGATCATGGTGATTATCCTCGCGGTACTGGCGATGATTGTCGTGAAAGCGCTGACCCACAGCCCGTGGGGAACTTACACCGTAGCGTTCACTATCCCGCTGGCGATTTTTATGGGGATTTACCTGCGCTATCTGCGCCCGGGCCGCATTGGTGAAGTGTCGGTCATCGGTCTGGTATTCCTGGTGTTTGCCATTATTTCCGGTGGCTGGGTAGCGGAAAGCCCGACCTGGGCACCGTACTTTGACTTTACCGGCGTACAGCTGACCTGGATGCTGGTGGGCTACGGTTTTGTCGCCGCCGTGCTGCCGGTGTGGCTGCTGCTGGCCCCGCGTGATTACCTCTCTACCTTCCTGAAAATCGGCACCATTGTTGGTCTGGCGGTAGGGATTCTGATCATGCGTCCGACGCTGACCATGCCAGCTCTGACCAAGTTTGTTGACGGTACTGGCCCGGTCTGGACCGGTAACTTGTTCCCGTTCCTGTTTATCACCATTGCATGTGGTGCGGTATCTGGCTTCCATGCGCTGATCTCCTCCGGTACCACGCCGAAGATGCTGGCGAATGAAGGGCAGGCTTGCTTTATCGGCTACGGCGGAATGCTGATGGAATCCTTTGTCGCCATTATGGCGCTGGTTTCCGCGTGCATCATCGATCCGGGCGTGTACTTTGCGATGAACAGCCCGATGGCGGTGCTGGCTCCTGCGGGCACGGTTGATGTAGTGGCTTCTGCGGCACAGGTAGTCAGTAGTTGGGGCTTTGCTATTACGCCAGATACTCTGCACCAAATTGCCAATGAAGTGGGTGAGCAATCCATTATCTCCCGCGCAGGTGGTGCGCCGACGCTGGCCGTCGGGATGGCGTACATTCTGCATGGCGCACTGGGTGGCATGATGGATGTGGCGTTCTGGTATCACTTCGCCATTCTGTTTGAAGCTTTGTTTATTTTGACGGCGGTTGATGCCGGTACACGCGCTGCGCGCTTTATGCTGCAGGACTTGCTGGGCGTGGTGTCACCGGGCCTGAAACGTACCGATTCGTTGCCTGCGAACCTGCTGGCGACGGCGCTGTGCGTACTGGCCTGGGGTTACTTTTTACACCAGGGCGTGGTGGATCCTCTGGGTGGTATTAATACCCTGTGGCCGCTGTTTGGTATCGCCAACCAGATGCTGGCCGGTATGGCGTTGATGCTCTGTGCTGTGGTGCTGTTCAAGATGAAACGCCAGCGCTACGCGTGGGTGGCACTGGTCCCAACCGCCTGGCTGCTGATTTGTACCCTGACCGCTGGCTGGCAGAAAGCGTTTAGCCCGGATGCAAAAATCGGCTTCCTGGCTATCGCCAACAAATTCCAGGCGATGATCGACAGCGGTAACATTCCGGCGCAGTACACCCAGTCGCAGCTGACGCAGCTGGTGTTTAACAACCGCCTGGATGCGGGTCTCACCATCTTCTTCATGGTAGTCGTTGTGGTGCTGGGTCTGTTCTCCATCAAAACTGCGCTGGCAGCATTGAAAGAGGACAAACCAACTTCGAAAGAGACGCCGTACGAGCCGATGCCTGAGAATATCGAAGAGATCGTGGCGCAGGCGAAAGGCGCGCACTAATATTCTCTTAACCAATGAGCCCTCTCCTGAACGGGGAGGGCGTTTGTACGACAGGGAATCACTATGTTTGAAACACTCGCCAAAGCCGGGAAGTATTTAGGTCAAACCGCCCGATTAATGATAGGTGTGCCGGATTACGACAACTATGTTGAACATATGCGCGTCACGCATCCGGACCAAACGCCAATGACCTACGAAGAATTTTTCCGCGAGCGCCAGGATGCGCGATATGGGGGGAAAGGCGGCGCGAAGTGCTGTTGATTTTTTGCCGGATGGCGCTGACGCTTATCCGGCCTACAACATCGCATTTGCCGTTATAATTAGTCGTCGTAGGCCTGATAAGGCGAAGCCGCTATCAGGCATCCCATACCCTAATCATACCGTAAACGACTCTACCTTTTCGAATGCTGCGCGCAGTGTCTCCGGCGTTAACGTTACCGGCAGGGCGTGAATGGACTCCACCGGGCGCAGGGTGTGCGTAATCACTTTGTCGATTTCTGCGCGATTATTGATGTCCACGTCCAGTTGAGCTAATCGGGTGGGCAGGTTGAAGCGCTGATAGGCGGTAATTAACTGCGCCAGCACGGCATCTTGTCCCAACAACGCACTCTGCACCAGGATGCCGTACGCGACTTTAGTGCCATGTAAAAACTTCTCTGTTTGTGGGAGGACGGTCAGGCCATTGTGAACAGAATGCGCCGCCGCCACGCGGGTGTAGCGCTCGCCCAGACCACCAACCATGCCGCCTCCGGCAATAATCGCATCCACTACATCGCAAAACGTGCGGCTTAACGAGCCTTGTTGTTTGTCTGTCAGCGCCTGCTCGCTGCTTTCCAGCAGGACGTCGCGGATCGTCTGCGCGGCATCGATACCCAGACGAACAGTTAATGGCAGGTTTTCCGGCTGAGGCGCAAGCACGACGGCCTCGTACCACTTCGCCAGCGTGTCGCCGATCCCCGCCAGTAGATATTCCTCTGGCGCATTGAGAACGATCTCGGGTTCGACCAGAACGAGGAAATTGGCATCAGGAAAAATTTCAAAATGCAGCGCCTGGCCTGTATCGTTATACCAGACGGAGAGCGGCGTCCAGGCGGCGCAGGTCGCCGCAATCGTAGGAATACCGACAAACGGCAGATCCAGACGACGGGCCAACGCTTTAGCGGTGTCGAGCAATGTTCCTCCGCCCACGCCAATCACGACGCTGCGATTATCTCCCGACTCTTTTGCCAGTTGAGCAACATCGGTTTCGCTGCAATGTCCCGTAAACAGCAGGCGCTTAGCCTCGGCGAGATGAAATGTCTCTGGCAGATAAGGGCGGGCCGCATCGATAGCGCGCTCACCATAAACCCACACGGCGCGTGAAAGTTGGTCGGTAGTGAAAAAATCGTTGAGTCTCGACAGGCTGCCGGGATGGGAAAAATAGTTGGCCGGGCCGGTGACGACGCGAATCTCTGTATTACTCATGTTGTGTTGTCCTTTGGCTGTCCTGTCCAGGCAGGTTATTTTTATATAGACGTCTGAACGTCTTGATTGCCAAATACTAGCATCGTGTTATAGTGGCTTCAACCACAACATCACACGCTGGGATAACAATAATGAGTAATAACCCGCTGATTCCGCAAAGCAAACTGCCTAACCTGGGCACTACTATCTTCACGCAAATGAGTGCGCTGGCGCAGCAGCATCAGGCCATTAATCTCTCGCAGGGATTTCCTGATTTTGACGGTCCGCTCTTTTTGCAGGAGCGTCTGGCGTATCACGTCGCGCACGGTGCAAACCAGTATGCACCGATGACGGGCGTGCAGCCGCTGCGCGAAGCCATCGCGGATAAAACGGCAGACCTGTACGGCTACAAACCCGACGCGAATAGTGAAGTGACCATCACTGCGGGGGCCACAGAAGCGCTGTATGCCGCGATCACTGCGCTGGTGCGCCCAGGTGATGAGGTGATTTGTTTTGATCCGAGCTACGACAGCTATGCGCCTGCGGTTGAATTATCCGGCGGGGTGGTTAAACGTATCGCGCTGCAACCACCGTCTTTTCGCGTCGACTGGCAGGCTTTTAGTGCCTTACTCAGCGACCGTACCCGATTGGTTATCCTGAACACGCCACATAATCCTTCTGCCACCGTGTGGCATCACGCCGATTTTGACGCGCTGTGGCAAGCAATTAAAGAACGCGAGATCTTTGTCATCAGCGACGAAGTTTATGAGCATATCTGTTTTGCCAGGCAAGGGCATGCCAGTGTGCTGGCACATTCAGAGCTGCGGGAACGCGCTGTTGCTGTTTCATCGTTTGGTAAGACCTACCATATGACCGGCTGGAAGATTGGCTACTGCGTTGCGCCAGCAGCCATTAGCGCTGAGTTACGCAAGGTACACCAGTATCTGACGTTTTCCGTCAACACGCCGGCTCAGTTGGCCCTGGCGGATATGCTACGAGAAGATCCTGCACACTATCGCGAGCTGCCTGCGTTTTATCTGAAAAAACGCGACGTGTTGGTGAATGCGCTGCGTGACAGCCGACTGGAAATTCTGCCGTGTGAAGGCACGTACTTTCTGCTGGTCGATTACAGCGCCGTTTCCACGCTTAACGACGTGGAATTTTGCCAGTGGCTGACCACTGAAGTGGGCGTTGCGGCGATACCGCTGTCTGTGTTCTGCGCCGATCCTTTCCCGCATAAACTGATTCGTCTCTGTTTTGCCAAGCAAGAATCGACGCTGTTAACAGCAGCTGAACGTCTGGTGTCGCTGTAGCTATTTCACCGTCCAGGCTTTGGAGAATCGACGGTCGGCGAACAACTCTTGCAGACCGTTGATTTGCTTCAGGCGTAACACCTCGTCGTTGTCCATGCCGAGATCCTTGCTAATTCTTTCTTCACTCCATCCCAGTTGCGATAGCTCGCGGACAATCTCGGACATGGCGTGGATTTGATGACGCCCACGGGCGCGGTTGTGGCGAATGGTCGCCGCCATACGCTCATGGCGTTCTCGTTCTAAACAGGCAACCGGCAGGTATCCTTTAAGCCTGGGCCTCAGTGAGGCTTTGGCTTTACCTAACTCGTGGCGGTGGAAACCGTCGACAATTTCGTATTCCTCTGCCGTTGAGTGAACCACCACAATGGGCTGTGTAAACCCGTCTGCTTCAAGGGACTTCAGCAGCAGCTTTTTCTCCGGTGGTGCAACGTTATTGGGGTTGTAGTCATTGGGTGAAATGTGATCATTTTTAACCCAAAGTACGCAATCTACGGGTTCCTCGCGAAAGGGACTGACGCTGTGTATCGCCCGCCTGAATTCATTGATGGCTTCAATTCGTTCTTCTTCTGACAGGCCAGAAAGAAAGCCGAGGAGTTCGTGAGTTAGTCGGTGTTGCATAAGATTCCCCATTCCTGGCGTTTTGTTTTCATACGTTCGTTATAGCGTTGGTAGTTTTTGGGTTTCGTTGGACTGAATGAAAGTGCCCGACACCAGTAATCATTATTCAACAGGACTTTGCAGATACGTCGCCATGAAGGAATATCTTTCGAACCAATATCGCCTTCCTGAGTTTGCGGGATATTATCCATGCCTTTTTTCTTATACCACTGCAAATAGACGGCGATTTTATTGCGGTAATGCTCTGCGGTAGTCTCCGGCATGCTGTTCAATAGCAGCATGGCATATTCCTGCCAGCTTAAATGCTCTGGTTTAAGTATTTTCCGATGACCGTAAAAATGGTTGTCATGACCGGCATAAATACCCCCGCTTTTAACACCGCTGACACGGGCGCACATAGCCGCCCAGCGCTCGGGTTCAATGACATGATATAGCCATAATCCCTGACGCTGTTCCGGGCCAAAGGGTTCGCAAATGCGCATATATCGTGTCGGGACCCCGGCCTGGTACATCAGATTATACAGGGGGTTACACGGCAATTTTGACTTCGCAAACCACGTCCAGATGTCGGCTGTTTTCCAGTCATACAGCGGGTAAATATACCAGGTGTGTCCACCAGGTGCTGCAGTCGTCCACGGCTTGTCATCGGCAAAACGCTGCTTTTGCGAGTTGGCAATGGCAACAAAGCGGTTATATGACTCATCGGCGCGGATGCCCACCATCATGGCAGCCGGTCGTTTCTGCGAAAACCAGTCAGCGAACTCACGAACAAATTGTTCAAAGGTCATGCCGGGTTGATAGAAGGAGAAATATTCAGGATCGGTTATGGCATCTGCGGGCGGCTGGCGAACCCATTGCGTACCCGGCTCCCAACACTGCCATTCGGGTTGAAATTGTGACAGTGAATTCTGCGTCGTCAGCGGTAATGCCACCCAATAGAAATTTTCGATGACATCGGAATAATGTTCACGTAGAGCTCCTACATAGTCGATAGTGCAGGAGAATTGTGCTTCCCAATCGATAAACAACACATTTATTTTTTTATGCAGTTGGCGTGCAAGCATGGCTGTCAGATGTAGCATTAGTCCTGAATCCTTCCCGCCGGAAAAGGAGACACAAACACGAGGTAGGGTTTCAAGTGTCCAGGTTATGCGCTCCAGAGCGGCTTCCAGCACGTTTTGACCAAGCGGGATTTTATAAATAGACATATTGAACTCATATCAGAATCATTATTCAAAATAATAACAAATACTGACAATAAGATATGCTAATTTTTGTTGGGTGCAACTTTTTTAATATATTCACAATTATTTTGGATTGCATTTATTCATACAAATTCAAAATGAATTGATAAAGGTCTACTTGTTAGTTTTTTAGGTTGTGCTTGTTGTTTATTTTTTTAATGAAATCGTCAAACCCATTATTATTGAGTGACGCTCTGTTATACATCAAAAATAAATTTATTTTAGGTGAGGGGAACTCGGTTTTAATTTCTTTTAAATTAAATGTGCCGGCATATTGCTCATAAATCGCTGTTGGTAGTAAACCAATGATATCTGTATTTGAAATGATGTTGGCAAGCGTTATCAATGAGTCGCTACGGAAACCAACATCACAATTTTCCAGAAAAAATTTGGTTTGTTGCCTGTATTCTTTAATGCCTGGGTCTTCAGAAAGAAGCTGCGTAAACTGTTCTTTTAATATTTTTTCAAGCGTGGTTTTTCCATTAATTCTGGGATGGTTTTTGTTACAGACTAATACTGTTTCGATGGTTTTAAATGGCGAGCATATGATCGAGCGATTACTCACTGGAGCGGTAGTAATGACTAAATCTGCCTTTCTGTAAGCCAACAGGTTTTCCGCACTTTCAGCAGTGATGAGTATGTCATGGTGCTCAATTTCGACATGTGAGTCTTCTCTGAGAAAATGAATAACTTCCGCGATATTAATAGTTGTTGTTAGTTGTGGGCAGTAAATAATAAATTTTTTCTTCAGGCTGGAGTTATGCATAATGTTGATTGTCTGCTCCAGACTGTTGAGATTTTTCTCAAGATGCTGATGTAGGTTAATTCCAGCCGTCGTTGGGGTGATTCCTTTACCTGAGCGAATAAACAGCGGGTCGTTAAACTGCGTACGCAGTCGTTGCAATGACTGACTTACAGCTGATGGCGTGATGTACAGCGTTTCTGCAGCCTTGCTGATGCTCAAATGTTGATATATGCATTCAAATATAATCAACAGGTTGAGATCGAACTTTTTGAGGTCATAGAGGTTAGCCATGCGTACCTTCCTGTGATGGTAATGTATTGAAAAATTCAATTGTGGAATAGTTTAAAGGGTAGTTATTCTTGAAATTTATGTTTGTGTGCTTAATGAATAATTAACTTTAGCTAAAATAGCACAAGTTGCGTAATTTTCAGCAGGGAAGTTAATTTAAATGAGTGATTGATATGAGAACGATAACAATCACTCATCTTGTTACTTTTATTTATTTCCCATGATAATTTTTAATTTTTCTTTATCCGGTAAGCCTACTTCCTGTTGTAACGTATCGTCTTTACTCATGTAATAGATAGCCGGCGTTACGTTGGCCCCCAAATCATCCATCAACTTTTGGTTGATATTCAGTAACTTCATTTGCTCCGCAGGGACCGAAGCCGGGATTTCCAGCTTCATTTTCCCACCGGATGCCTCATAGTCATGCCAGGTTTTGCCCGGATCTTTGGTTGCCAGAATTGCAGCGGCGGTGGCCGGACTTTCAGGTTTAATTACGCCAACCAATAATGTACGCAACTGAACTTTACCGGATTCTACCCACGGACGCGCCTGCTGCCAGAACTGTTTACAATAGGGACAGAAGGGATCGGCAAACACGTACACAATAACCGGTGCCTCTTTTTTCCCGTCCAGAATCCACGACGCTTTTTCCATTCGCTGCCACATTTCACGTCCGGCAGGGGCATAGATCTCTTTTTCTATGAGCGAATTACTGAGGTTTTCGCCTTTTTCATTATACATGTAGCCGGAGATGGCATGTTTACCGTCAGGCGTGACATAGATAGTGACCCCCATGTCCTGGTATTTTCCCAGATAGCCTTTCATTCCACCCGGTGCATCGAAAGGCTTCAGGATGGTAATGCCCTGTTTCTCAATAGCTTTAACGGGAGCAGGTAGTTCTTCGGCATGCACCACGGCAGGGAGCAGGGTTAAAAGTAAGGTACGTTTAAACATTGATTTTCCTTATAAAATCAGCAGGAAAGGGGGCTTAATTGCAAAACCTATCGCAGCCATAGGTAAGATCGACGGTCCGTCGATTGCCCTTTCTTGAGTTGGGTGATGTAATCCCAATCGCTGTTACGACCTTTGTTAAGGTAATGTAGAGCGCAACACATAGCCAGCCCTGCTGGCACTGACGTTACCTGCGGGTAGCTCGGGTAATGAGGCTCCCTGCATAGGGGGCCTTTTTTACTTTTGTCTTTTAGGTTCGATTGAGTAAGTTGTTAGTTAACGCTTATTGATTTGATAAAGGAAACGCATTAGCCCTGCTAAGAGATTTTCGTTAACTTATCTCTCAACGAAAACACGGAGGAAGTACAGATGTCTTTGATTAATACCAAAATTAAACCTTTCAAAAACCAGGCGTTCAAAAACGGTGAGTTCATCGAAGTAACCGAGAAAGATACCGAAGGTCGCTGGAGCGTCTTCTTCTTCTACCCGGCTGACTTTACTTTCGTATGCCCGACCGAACTGGGTGACGTTGCAGACCATTACGAAGAACTGCAGAAACTGGGCGTAGATGTGTATTCCGTATCTACTGACACCCACTTCACCCACAAAGCATGGCACAGCAGCTCTGAGACCATCGCGAAAATCAAATACGCGATGATCGGCGACCCGACTGGCGCCCTGACCCGTAACTTCGACAACATGCGTGAAGATGAAGGTCTGGCTGACCGCGCAACCTTCGTTGTTGACCCGCAGGGTATCATCCAGGCAATCGAAGTTACTGCTGAAGGTATCGGCCGTGATGCATCTGACCTGCTGCGTAAAATTAAAGCTGCACAGTATGTCGCTTCTCACCCAGGTGAAGTTTGCCCGGCGAAATGGAAAGAAGGTGAAGCAACCTTAGCTCCATCTCTGGACCTGGTTGGTAAGATTTAAGTCGCATAATTTGTAGGCCGGATAAACGTAGTGCATCCGGCATTCCACAGGCGCAAATCTGCGCCTGTTTTATTCCAGCACCATGACGCAAGTTGCATTAATGCAGTCCCGCAAAATCGGCTTGCATGATGATGTTTTCAGAGAGGGAAGAATAATGCTCGACACAAATATGAAAACCCAGCTCAGGGCTTATCTTGAGAAACTGACCAAACCTGTTGAGCTGATTGCTACGCTGGATGACAGCGCTAAATCGGCAGAAATCAAGGAACTGCTGACTGAAATTGCTGAACTGTCAGAAAAAGTCACCTTTAAAGAAGACAATACTCTGGCGGTGCGTAAGCCATCGTTCCTGATTACCAATCCCGGTTCTCACCAGGGACCGCGTTTTGCCGGTTCTCCGCTGGGTCATGAGTTTACCTCTCTGGTGCTGGCTCTACTGTGGACCGGCGGTCACCCGTCAAAAGAGGCGCAGGCGTTGCTGGAGCAGATCCGCGATCTCGACGGTGATTTTGAATTTGAAACCTATTATTCGCTCTCCTGCCACAACTGCCCGGACGTGGTGCAGGCGTTGAACCTGATGTCGGTACTGAACCCACGTATCAAACATACGGCGATTGACGGCGGTACATTCCAGAACGAAATCACCGATCGTAACGTGATGGGCGTTCCGGCGGTGTTTATGAACGGCAAAGAGTTCGGCCAGGGTCGTATGACGCTGACTGAGATCGTGGCGAAAGTGGATACCGGCGCAGAAAAACGTGCGGCTGAAGAACTGAATAAGCGCGATGCTTATGACGTGTTGATTGTCGGTTCTGGTCCTGCGGGGGCGGCGGCAGCGGTGTACTCTGCACGTAAAGGCATTCGCACCGGTCTGATGGGCGAACGTTTTGGCGGTCAGGTTCTTGATACCGTTGATATTGAAAACTACATCTCAGTACCGAAAACTGAAGGTCAGAAACTGGCAGGTGCGCTGAAAGCACACGTTGATGATTATGATGTCGATGTGATCGACAGCCAGAGCGCAAGCAAACTGATCCCGGCAGCGCAGGAAGGCGGTTTGCATCAGATTGAAACAGCCTCCGGCGCGGTGCTGAAAGCACGTAGCATTATCATCGCCACCGGCGCGAAATGGCGCAACATGAACGTTCCGGGTGAAGATCAGTATCGCACCAAAGGTGTAACCTATTGCCCGCACTGTGATGGTCCGCTGTTTAAAGGTAAGCGTGTTGCGGTAATTGGCGGCGGTAACTCTGGCGTTGAAGCGGCTATCGACCTGGCAGGTATTGTTGAACATGTGACGCTGCTGGAGTTTGCTCCTGAAATGAAGGCAGACCAGGTGCTGCAGAATAAGCTTCGCAGCCTGAAAAATGTCGACATCATTCTGAACGCGCAAACGACAGAAGTGAAAGGCGATGGCAGCAAGGTCACTGGCCTGGAGTATCGTGACCGCGTGAGCGGGGATGTTCACAATGTGGAACTGGCCGGTATCTTTGTACAGATTGGTCTGCTGCCGAACACCAACTGGCTGGAAGGCGCCGTTGAACGTAATCGCATGGGTGAAATCATCATCGATGCCAAGTGCGAAACCAGCGTGAAAGGTGTTTTCGCTGCCGGTGACTGCACCACCGTACCGTATAAGCAGATTATCATCGCGACCGGTGAAGGCGCGAAGGCCTCGTTGAGTTCGTTTGATTATCTGATTCGCACGACAGTAGCATAAAAAGAGTAAGACTCACCTGCAATGCCAAAACCGCCAGTCATCCGCTGGCGGTTTTTTATTTCCATATACTCACATTGTCAATTCTTGAAACAATAAACCGTATAAAACATTCACTTAATTAGCCTGATCATTATTTTCATCAAAGAAAGAGAGGGCGTTATCTTTATTATATTAACCTGCATTATTTTTTCATTTGTTGTGTGAATAAATGGTTGGTTAATTCATGGGTGAAATATATGAAACCCTGACGATCTTTGAATCGACAGGGTTATTGTTACGTGATTTTTTTATCTCTCACGATAATTGCACGCTGAAAGCGGCTTATTCAGCTTTAGATACAAATGCCTCGGCGCTAACAGAGCAGGAGTGGCTGGAAGCGGAGTACGACTTCAATGCGCTGTTTGTCGGACCGCAGAAGCTAAAGGCCGCGCCGTTTGCCTCGGTTTATCTTGAAGAAGATGCCCTTGTAATGGGTAAATCAACCCTTAGCATTCGGGAATTCATGGCAAATATAGGGTTATCTATAAGTGTAGTGAATAATATTCCGGATGATCATATTTCCTGTGTATTGGAATTGGCGGTTTTATTATCAGCTAATGCCAGAGCATCGTCAGAATACCAGGTGACCCTTACTCGATATGCCTCTGAGTATGTCGCGGTGTGGGTGCCCGAGTATATAGAAAAAATAAATATAAATGCACAAACCGCCACGTTGAAAAACGTTGCTGGAAGATTGTCTTCTTGGCTTGATGAATTAAAAACGAGAGTATCAATATGAGTAATGAACCGGGAGTTCTGAACAGACGTTCATTTTTGAAAGGGTTGATTGCCCTTGGCACGGTCGCAGCCCTGCCAGGGGGATTGCTGACTTCACGCTGTGCATTGGCGCAACCGCCCATTCCATTTAACCCCAAAACCTACAAAATCTATCGTAACGCCTGTCCGCGTAACTGCTATGACACTTGTAGCCTGAAAACCTGGGTGAAGGATGACGTCATCACCTTTGTGGAGGGTGCGCCTGAGTCAACGTTTACGCATGGAACTCCGTGTGTGAAGGGACTGAGCTACCCGCGTCGGGTATACAGCCCGGATCGCATTAAATATCCGATGGTTCAGGATGTTCGCGGCAGTGGGAACTGGCGTCGTATTTCCTGGGACGAAGCAATGCAGCGCATTGCGACCAAGATGCTGGAGATTAAAAAGAAAGACGGTTCAATGCTGGGTCTGGCGATGACCAAATATTCCGGCAAATTTGGGGTATTGAACTATGCGGTTGAAGGGATGATGTCTTCGCTGGGTTACACCACGCGTTTTGCCGGAACACCTTGCTGGCCAGCCGGTATCGATGCCCAGAACTACGATATGGGTGATATGTGGTGTAACGACCCGGAAGATTTTGTGAAAGCAAAATACATCATTATCTGGGGCGCTAACCCGGCCTGGTGCTCTATGCACACCATGAAGTATATCTACCAGGCGCGGGAGAAAGGGGCGAAGGTGGTCGTTATCGATCCGCTGTTAACCCAGACCGCTGCGAAAGCCGATCTCTATTTACGCGTTCGTCCTGGTTCTGATGGTGCGCTGGCGCTGGGTATGGCACGTCATTTGGTGGATAAAGGTCTGGTGGACCAGGATTTCGTCAACAACTATTCCCACGGTTACCCGGAATTCGAAGCCTATCTGCGCAACAGCGTTACCGTAGAGTGGGCGTCTGAGATTTGCGGGCTGTCGGCGGATGTTATTCGCCAGTTGGCGGAAGAATTTACCGCGGTTAACCCTGCTACCGTGTGGATTGGCTACGGCATGCAGCGTCATGTTAACGGCGGCGCTAACGTACGGGCGATCGATGCCTTTGTGGCAATGACCGGCAATATTGGCATTGAAGGCGGCGGCGCTCGCTACGGTCATCTGCATACCTGGGGCTTTAACTACAACGCCATGCTGCAGAAGCCACCGGTAGGCTCCATCGGTATGCCAGGTGCGGCGGGAACTACCAGCGAGTTTGGTTCTGCGGGGGAAGTCGCACAGTATTCCGATCGCTCATTGAATATCAACCAGACCGCCAAGGGAATTCTGGAAGCCAACGAGCCGCCTGTCCGAATGCTTTGGGTTGCCTGTAAGAACCCGTTTGCTCAGGATTTTGATCGCAGCAAGATGGAAAAAGCATTCGAAAAACTGGAAATGGTGGTCTGTGCCGATCAGTTCTTTAACGAGACCGTCCAGCATGCCGATATCGTTTTGCCTGTCACCACGGCCTTTGAAGAGTGGAACGTAGACGCCTCATATTGGCACTACTGGCTCTCAATCAACCAGCCTGCAATTAAGCCAATGTACGAGGCAAAATGCGATCTGGAAATCGCCGTTTTACTTTCCCGCACAATCAACAAGCTGGAGCCGGGTTCTTGCACATTCCCGCAGGAGTTCAATCATAAGCGTTGGCTGGACCAGGAATTCAATGACGGAATGGCCAAAATGTTTGGCATCTCCTCCTGGGATGACTTACTGGATGGCCCGAAAAAAGCCATTTTGCCGAGTTCTGCGGCCTGGTATGACCGCAAATTTAAAACCCCCTCAGGAAAGTTTGAGTTCAGATCTGAGCTGTGTGAGAAAAATGGTCATACGGCGCTGCCGGAATACAAACCGGAGGCGAAAAGCACGCTGCCATTCCACTTGTTTACACCGCATGTGCAGTTCGGTATCCATTCCCAATTTATCAACCTTGACTGGATGCAGGTCTTCTATCCGGAGCCGTTTGTCTATATGCATCCGATTTCCGCAGAAAAAAGAGGCATTGCCGAAAACGACCTGGTGAAAGTGTTTAACACCGTAGGTGAAGTAGAACTGCGTGCGAAGGTAACCGCTAACGTTCCGGAAGATTTCCTGGTGATGTACGAGGCGTGGTTCCCGAAACGGAAATACAACGTTCAAAACGTGGTGGCGGATACCCCAGCCGATATGGGGATGATGAAAACCGGTGCGCCAGGTGCGGCTATCCACAGTCAGTTTGCGGACATCATTTTGATCAGTAAAGGAGCAGCGGCATGAGACGCGCGTTTGTAGTTAATAGCGATAAATGCATCGGCTGCCGTGGCTGTGCAATGGCGTGTAAGAGTTTTAACCAGTTGGAACCTGAACGTTTCTGGCGCTATGTCTACCCGCTGGATAAAGAAATTTATCCGCATGAAGAGCGGGCGTTCTATTCGCTGGCCTGTAACCACTGCGAAAACCCGGCCTGTCTGGCGGCGTGTCCGGTAGAGGCGTACACCAAGCGTGAAGATGGTGTCGTGGTGCATAACCCGGAGCGCTGTATTGGATGCAAAAACTGTATCCGCAACTGCCCATACGGTGCGCCGCGTTTTAATGAGGAGACGAAGAAAGCGGAAAAATGCAGCATGTGCTACGAGCGCCTTGATGTTGGTATGCAACCGGCTTGCGTGAATGCCTGTCCGGTAGGTGCGCTGACGCTTATCGATCTGGATGCCGATCCTATACCTGACAATGCCGTACAGTATCCGCCGGGATTCCCGCGTATGCCGCAGCTTAATCCTGGCACGCGTTTTATCCTTGCGCGTCAGCCGAAGCAGCCGGAGGGCAAGTAATGGAAAAGTATGAACTTCCGCTGGTTATTTTTACCGTATTGAGCCAGATGTCGGTTGGGATCACGCTCATTCTGACGCTACGCACGCTGCAAGGAAAACTGGAAAGCAAACGCCTGTACTGGCTGGTAAGTGGGCTGGTTCTGGCGGTGGCGTCCGTTGCAGCGATCCTGCACCTTGCACATCCGGATCGCGCCTACGATGCCCTGATTAACCTGCAGCACGCCTGGCTGAGCCGTGAAATTATTGGCGCAACCTTATACGGTGCGGCGGTCGGGGTGACGTTTTTGGCAAAAGGGCACAAAGCGCCAGCTGTTCTGGCCTCTGTTCTCGGTATCGCGCTGGTGGCGGTGCAGGGGATGACCTATGCTGCCCCGGCAATGGTGGCGATAGCCAACGGTCTGACAATGCTGTTGTTCTTTATCACGGTGTGGGTGATGGGGTGTGCGGCGATTCCACTGCTTAACCTTGCACCTGCCGTTGCCGCATTGCGCCAGGGGATTGTTGTGTGTATGGCGGTCATGATCGCCGCGCCCATTACCTGGCTAAGCGGCGGCACTATCATGCAGATGACGGCGCATGCCTGGCTGACGTCGCCGCTTTATCTGGCGAGTCTGGTGTGTCTGGCGGTGGCCTTTGTGCTAAGCCGTCAGGGAGAGCGTCGCGCAAAAGCGATTTTTGTCCTGCTGTTTGTTGGCATATTCCTGAGTCGTCTGACGTTCTTTGGCGATACGATCAGCACCATCGTGAATATCGGTCATTTGTATTGATCGTGAGGTAATAAAAACCCCTGTCAGGCGTTAACCTGGCAGGGGTTTTCTTTAGCGAATCAGTGGCAGTTAACGAACAACCAGCACTGGCAAAGTCGCGTGACGGACAACGCTGGAAGCGTTTGAGCCGAGCAGATGGGTGCTGATTGATGGGTTACGCGACCCAATGACAACGACATCTGCATTCAACTCTTCACCCAACTCGTTGACCACGTCACGGACGCTGCCAAAGCGGACGTGTTGCTTAATACGGGAAGGATCGATGCTGAAGTGACCGACCATCGTTTGCAGACGGGTTTCCGCTTCGTGTTGCAGGTGCTCTTCAAAACGGCGAACGTCAGCGGCAAAGCGGTGCAGGCTTAAGCTCGCTGAGCCTGGCAGCACATGCAGCAGATGGATAACCCCTTTATCCTGGGCCAGAAATTCTGCATGGCGAATAGCCTTGTCGCTCAGTTCCATTTCGAATACATCAACAGGCATTATGATTGTGTTGTACATAAACATTCTCCTTGTCATTACATGAACACATAACAGCATAGTATTAAAAATGATTCTGTCAGTCACGACACAGATTTATGTTTTGCGAACAGGAAAGAAAGCGAGGAGCAGGGAGAGCTAACCGGAAAGAGGATGCGGATGCATCCCCTGTAAGATAAAGCGAGTGGCTTTGATAAGACAGAGTTAGCGCAGGTAGTCGCCTGCAGCTTCAGGCTGGTACTCAAGCTCAATAACTTCGAGGTGCGTTGAGGTCCCGCCTGGCAGTTCCCAGTGAATGGTATCACCAACGCGCAGCCCCAAAAGTGCAGCGCCGACAGGTGCCATTACCGAAAGCTGTGTGCTGCTGTCAGTCATAGTGGCCGGATACACCAGGGTACGCACACGGACTTCGCCATCACTCAGATTGCGGAATTTCACGCGGCTGTTCATGGTCACGACATCGTGCGGCATGGTTTCTGGAGAACACATTTGGGCACGATCCAGCTCGGCGTTAAGGGCGTCGGCAATCGGTAAACCAGCAAACGCAGGTTGCTCCAACAGGCGGTCAATGCGTTCCGCATCGAGGTCGTTAATGATGATAGTTGGTCTGGACATTTATTACTCCATGTCGTCGATACTGCGGGTGCGCAGGTAAATAATCCCAAAAGAAAACCCTCACCGTCAGGCGGCAAGGGTTTAGCTTTTATGATGATACTGAGACTTACCCCATGTTTGAAGTGATTTAGTTCACATTCAGGCAAATCATCAATATTGTCGCGTATGGTGTGATTTTAGCCGAAAAACGTGATCGTTCTCCAATTTGCATTATGCTTTTTAAGCGCTCGCTGCGGGCGCGTCAAACAACTCAGTGTTCCGCGACAGGAGATCTCATGAGCCAGTACGACAAACTTACCTTGAAAGACGGCAGCTATTTGCATTTTAAAGATTGGGGAAGTGGACAGCCCATTGTCTTCAGTCATGGTTGGCCGCTGACGGCAGATGCGTTTGAGGATCAGATGTTATTCCTCGGGTCGAAAGGATTTCGTGTGATCGCCCATGACAGGCGTGGGCATGGGCGTTCGGCCCAACCCTGGGATGGTCACAATATGGATCAGTATGCTGACGATCTGGCTGAACTTACCGCGCATCTCAATCTTAAAGATGCCGTCCATGTCGGACACTCTACCGGCGGCGGGGAAGTGGCGCGGTATATTGGCCGCCATGGAACGCAGCGGGTCGCAAAAGCGGTGTTAATTGGCGCGGTGACGCCCATTATGATCAAGACCGACTTTAATCCAAATGGCGTGCCGAAAGAGGTATTCGATGGCATCCGTGAAGGGGTTGTGAACGATCGCGCCGCCTTTTTCTATGAATTAACCGCTGCATTCTATGGCTACAACCGTCCTGGCGCAAAAGAGTCGAAAGCCGTCAGGGAAAGTTTTGTTGAACAGGGTTTACAAGGTTCCATCAAAGCGTTGTACGACTGTATCCACGCGTTTTCGGAAACAGATCTGCGTGAGGACCTCAAAAAGATGACCATCCCGACGCTGGTGATCCACGGTGATGACGATCAGATTGTCCCGTTTGAAACCTGCGGAAAGATCGCGGCGGAAATACTGCCTGATTCGCAGTTGAAGGTATATGTCGGCGGCTCGCATGGCATTTGCACCACCCATAAACAACAGATCAACGGTGACCTGCTCAACTTTATTCAGTCGTAATCGTTGGCAGATTGTTCTACGCTGATCTTCTTTTTCCAGGGGGATGAGCGAAGCATAATTTGTGCTGCGCTGACGTTAACTTCAACAGGGAACGCTATGTATTTCTATCAACCGTCACAGGGACACGGCTTACCGCATGACCCGCTAAATGCCATCATTGGACCGCGCCCGATTGGCTGGATTGCGTCGCGTGACGGCAATGGTCGGCACAATCTGGCACCATACAGTTTCTTTAACTGTTTTAACTATCATCCGCCGATTATCGGTTTCGCTAGCAGCGGCTGGAAAGACAGCGTGCAGAATATTATCGAAACCGGTGAATTTGTCTGGAACCTGACGACTCTTGAGCTGGCCACTGCGATGAACGAAACGTCAGCCAGCTTGCCGCACGGTGAGGACGAGTTTTTTGCCGCCGGGCTTAGTAAAGCAGATAGCCGGATAGTCAACGTGCCGCGCGTGGCGCAAAGCCCGGTCAATTTTGAGTGTCGCTTATCGCAAAGCCTGCAACTGACTACCGCTGATGGCTCACCGGTTGATACCTGGCTGGTATTGGGGGAAGTGGTGGGCATCCACATTGATGAAACACTCCTGGAAGACGGCATCTATCAGACGGCGAAAGCGAAGCCGGTACTGCGTGCAGGTGGGCCAACGGCGTATTATTCGATCAGTGAAACACACCGTTTTGATTTAGTTCGCCCGGATGCACGAGCAAAACGCTGAGCTTACGGACCGACGCCAGCTTGCAGCGTCGGTCGCAAGTTTCAATATCCCACTTTGTCGATAATAAACTGTTTACCGCAGCTACCCGGATGCGGTTGCGGTAAGAATGACCGTGCAGATAACGTCTGGTTGATGTTGTCGGCTTTCAGGGATAACTGGATCTCAGTGAGATACGCCGGATTGCCGTGGCAGCTTAGCTTCACAGCTTTGACGTTCTCTTTGCCCCAGCTTTTGGCAACTGCGGCGTCAAATGCGTTACGGCTGACAGTTTTGCCGTAGTTTTCCGCCAGGAATTTGCCCACCTCGCTGTTCTTAACCTCATTATTCAGCCGTACCATCGTGCCAAAGTACGCGTCGGGATCAAAACCGAAACACGCGCCATGTTTGGCATACTCGTAACGTTCCAGACAGGATCTCCCTCCAGCGCCGGGCATTACGGCGCTGAGTTTTGCTGCGCTTTCCAGCGACAGCCCGGTTTCGGGGGCCGCGCATTTACGGCTGGCACGTGCTTCAGGCAGGTTGGGAATAGGGCGAGTCGCGCAGCCAAAACGCATCCAGCGGCGGTTGTCGACTCCACGGGCGGCAATGGATTTAGGCAGGCTGGGCCATAAACCGTGAACGGTCAGGAAATCCGCTTTGTCTGCGCTCTCTTTTTGTAAACGACATTCGTCAGGCTCCTGACGATTACGCTCGTGTTGGCTCTGACAAAATCCAGTTTGCCAGGAGAGGGCCAACACGTAGCTGTCAAAATCAGCGTACTGTTTTGCCTGAAGTTCATCGGCCTGAGCTGCAGAAACTGGCAGCAGGAGTGCTGCCAGCAACGAAGAATAACGCCATGTTGATGTCATGATGATTTCGGATACTTATATAAATTCTGAATATCATCTATTTAATCATAAAAAATGCCAGTCAGGTTTAGCTGACTGGCATCATTTTCATCAGGTGTGAACCGAAATGATTAGCTCCACATCGCCAGAATCGGCCAGCCGACCAGCAGAAGCATAGAGATGTAGATAACGCCGAAGATAGCACCCAGACGCCAGTAGTCTTTGGACTTCACATAACCACATCCGTAGATGATAACGCCAGGGCCTGTTGCATATGGAGTCAGACAGCCCATGATACCGATGGACAGTACCAGCAGGATACACAGATGTTCCATCGGCACGCCCGGGATACCTTTACCGACAGCCAGAATAACCGGCAGCATGGTGGCAGTGTGTGCAGAAAGGCTGGCAAACAGGTAGTGAGCAAAGTAGAACACCAGCACCAGCACGATTACGGTCGCGTTAGGCGAGAAGCCTTCCAGGTGCGTGCTCATGGTGTTGGCGAACCAGTCGATGAAGCCTGAACGGGTTAAACCATTCGCCATAACGACCAGCGTGGCGAGGTTAACCAGGGTGTTCCATGCGCTGTTATAGCGGGTAATGTCTTTCCACGGTACCACATGCAGCGCCAGCATCAGGGAGACAGCAAGCAAACCCACTGCGGTTGCATCAATCAGTTTACCACCGAAGACCCACAGGCCCAGGCTGAGCAGAACCAGACCGATCAGCGTTATCTCTTTACGGGTCAGTTTACCCATGCCTTTCAGTTCATCACCGGCCCATGCGGCAACTTCAGCACTGTGAGTGACTTCTGGTTTGTACAGAACGTATGACAACCACGGAGCAACGATCAGCAAAATAATACCGACCGGCAGGAAGCTGAGGAACCATTGCAGCCAGCTGATTTGAATACCGGCAATTTTGTTGACGAATTCCAGACCCAGTACGTTTGGCGCAGCGCCGGTCACGAACATAGAGGAGCTCAGGCTGGTACTGATTACCATCATCCACATCAGGTATCCGCCGATACGGCGCGCGGAAGGATCGTTCGGGAATGATTTAAACAGCGGCGGCAGGTTTTTGATAACCGGGAATACGGTACCACCGGTACGCGCGGTGTTAGACGGTGTAAACGGCGCCAGCAGAATGTCGATGATAACAATCGCATAGCCCAGCGTCAGGGTGCGTTTACCCATGAATTTCACCAGGAACAGCGCGATACGACGACCCAGACCGGTGACTTCATAACCCAGTGCGAAGATAAACGCACCAAACACCAACCACACGGTGGTGCTGGAGAAGCCCGCCAGACCCCATTTCAACGCTTGCTTACCCGCTTTAAATGCCGGGTCGGCCAGTTCTGAAGCATCAAACAGCAGATAGTTGCTGCCGATAACGCAGATCGTTACGGCGATAAAGCTGATCGCTGTTGCCGGAATTGGCTCGAGGATCATACCGACGATCATCGCCACAAACACGGCAAAGTAGTGCCAGGCCTGTGGAGGCATTCCATCAGGGACGGGGATAAGAAACATGACGCCCATTACGACCAATGGGGCCAGTAACTTCCATATTTTATCTTTTGCTAAAGACATGTGTGTGATTCTCCGGAAAGGATCTTTAATTGTGATAATGATGAACTTGTGAAATCTGAGCTAAGAACCAGGTGACGATCAGCAGATCGGCGCAGCCTCCGGGACTGAGGTTGCGTTCAATGCACTGTTGGTCGAACTGGTGTAGGTATTCGAGATCGGCAGGGGTACGAATCCCCCCTTGCTGCATCAGGGCGGTGGCCTGCTGCTGTAGCCAACGCAGACCTTCTGCGCCGCCACGTGAAGCCACGTTGGTGTCGCCGTTGATAGACATCAGCAGCAATAAAGTGTCGAGTAACGCCAGTTCAGGGTCACGGCCCTGAGTCAGCAGTGCGCGGTAGTGCGGCAGGGCATGCTGGATGACTAGCGGGTATCCCGCTTCGGCTTCGCCCCGTGCGCCGGTTAATCCCAGTTGCTGATAAAGACGTTGGCCTGCCGTGAGTTGTTGATTGTTCTGGCGCAGTTCGCGCTCGGTCAGACCACGGCAAAATGTTGCTGCCGTAGAGCAAATGGTTTCAGCGGTAACAGTTAGTTGGAGCTGGTGCAGGCGGCCAATGGCGGCGCACAGCAGGCCCAGAGAAAAGATGCTCCCTTTATGAGTGTTCACCCCAGCGGTGGCGCGGAACATATCAGCTTCGCAGGCCATGCCTAGCGGGCGCAGTCCTTTCAATACATCCTCAGGCGATAGCTGTGCGCTAAACGCCCCATATTCAATAAAACGTGGCAGCCAGGCCTGAATCGCTTCGGCGCTGCGATGAAAATCTTCCAGTGCCATATCTTTATGCGCGCCGTTGTTAATACGATCTACCAGACCGGGTTTAGGTGACAGGTTGACTTCAGTCAGCATGGCGCGCCACGCGAGCGTTGCGTAAGCATCAGGCAGATCCAGAGGAAGGACTGCATTATTGGTTGATGTTGCGGGAATCGGCATCATGCAGCAGTGCCTCCATCTGAGTGAGTAAGTCGGAAAGTGCGTGGGTTTTACCCCGCGCACAGTCGGCAGCACTTTGCTCGCACAGCAGACAGCGGCGGGCAGGGAGTGCGAAATGACGCCGGGACAGAATTTCCCCTTCAGGGGTCAGGACATCGATGTCCCATAGCCGTCCCAGCGGGTGTGAATGCTCAAGTTCAATCGTGGCGAGCTTGAGGTCGTGGGCCGGAGCCTCAATAGACAAAAGACCTTCTGGACCGCTGGCAGAAACCAGCGCTGTTTGCTCCCTGACAATCCAGGCAGATTGTTCCGCCAGCGCGAGCAAGGCGGTTACGCCGTGATTAAAGATGCGACGGGTTAATTCGCTGTCTTTAATCGGACCCGGTGCGACTACGGTAAACGAGACCAGTGGTGCAGAGTGGCGTGTCAGCCAGTCCTGTTGCCTTGCTTGTCTCTCATCGCGGCTGGCGAGCAGCTCGGGAATCGAAACCGCGTGTTGGGTGGCGAGTTCAGGGAGCAGGCGCATGGCTTATTCCTTCACCTGATGCACAACGTCAATCACTGAACCGTCGCGATAACGCACAACGGCAATCACGCGGTCAGTGAATTCGATAGCGCGTGGCTGACCGGTGAGTTGCTGTGCACGTTCGCGCAGCCATTCAATGGACACCACTTTCATACCGGCTTCTTTCAGTCGTTCTGCCAGTTCCGGACGTGCAGGGTTGACGGCGATACCGTGGTCAGTGACCAGAATGTCAACGCTGGAGCCAGGGGTTACGCAGGTCAGCACGTTATCAACCAGCGTCGGGATGCGTCCGCGAACCAGCGGTGCGACGATGATGGAAAGCGCTGCGGCCACAGCCGTATCACAGTGTCCGCCGGATGCGCCTCGCAGTACGCCGTCAGAACCGGTCAGTACGTTCACATTGAAGTTGGTGTCTACTTCTAATGCGCTCAGTACCACCACATCCAGACGGTCAACGGATGCGCCTTTTGAACCCCAGTTGGCATACTGGTTTGCACTGATTTCAATGTGGTTTGGGTTGCGGGCCAAGGACTCAGCCGCGTTACGGTCGAAGCTCTGCACGTCCAGCAGTTTGCGAATCAGGCCTTTTTCATGCAGATCCACGATGGTGGCGGTGATGCCGCCCAGCGCGAAGTCAGCACGGATATCGCGGCTGCGCATTTTGTCTTCCAGGAAACGCGTCACGGCCAGAGAAGCGCCGCCGGTGCCTGTCTGCAGTGAGAAGCCTTCATTGAAGTAGCCGGAGTTAGCAATGACCTCTGCCGCGCTACGGGCGATTAACAGTTCACGCGGGTTAGTGGTCATGCGGGTCGCATCAGCACCGATTTTGTCCGCATCGCCGACCTGATCGATCTGCACGATCAGATCTACCTGATCCTGTGTAATGCTGGCCGGGTTATGTGGATAGGTCAGCAGTTGTTCAGTCAGCAGGACAACCTGTTTCGCGTTTTCGGCGTCTACGCGGGCATAGCCCAGTGAGCCGCAGCATGCTTTACCGGTATAACCGTTGGCGTTACCAAACTGGTCGCAGGACGGTACGCCGAGGAACGCCACATCAATGCTGAGTTCGCCGCTTTGTACCAAGTGTACACGTCCACCGTGGGAGTGAATCTGTACCGGTTCGGCCAGCAGGCCACGGGAGATCTCTTCCGCCAGCGGGCCACGCAACCCGGAGGTATAAATACGGCTGACCACGCCCTGACGGATGTGCTCAACCAGCGGAGCATGGCAATCGCTCAGAGAGCTGGAGGCCAGCGTCAGGTTTTTGAAACCCATACTGGCGATGGCGTCCATCACCAGGTTAATGGTCAGATCGCCACCGCGAAAAGCGTGGTGGAAAGAGATGGTCATGCCATCCTGTAAACCCGAACGACGAATGGCGTCTTCCAGGTTAGCGCACAGCTTTTTGTCGCGCGGTTTTTGCGCCTGTAGTTCTACTTTTGCGGTGCTCTGATAAGCGGAAAGCTCACTTTCTGCATGACGGCTCCAGGTCGCCACGCGATCCTGGCGTTGAGACTGTTCGATTTTCTGCGTCATTTTTTTGCCTTATTCTTCGCGAATGCCGGAAAGTTCTGCACGGGAGATAACCAGAAGGGCGCGCTCGATAACCGGGCTGTCGACCATTTTGCCGTTCAGGGAAACCACTCCACGACCTTCGCGGGCAGCGGCTTCAGCGGCTTCTACGACCAAACGGGCGTGAGCCAGCTCTTTGCGCGTCGGGGCGTACAGGTTATGCAGGAGTTCGATCTGGCGCGGGTTGATGAGCGACTTGCCGTCAAAACCCAACTGCTTGATGTGTGCGGCTTCGTGCAGGAAACCTGCTTCGTTGTTGGCATCGGAATACACGGTGTCGAACGCCTGAATACCGGCAGAACGTGCAGCCTGCAAAATAGAGCAGCGGGCAAACAGCAGTTCAGTACCCTCTGGCGAGCGTTCAGTGCGCAGGTTACGCACATAATCTTCCGCACCCAGAGCAATACCGATCAGGCGCTCGGAAGCGTGGGCAATTTCTACCGCACGGGTAATGCCTAACGGCGACTCAATGGCGGCTAACAGGCCGGTGCTGCCGGGTTCACGGCCACAGGCGTTCTCGATGCGCAGAATTTCACTTTCGATGTCGATGACATCCTGCGCGGTATCGGTCTTCGGTAAACGTACGATGTCAGCACCGCCGCGTACCACTGCTTCAAGGTCGTTGATGCCCCATTCGGAGTCGAGGGCGTTTACACGCACGATGGTTTCAACGTCGTGATACAGCGGATGCTGCAGCGCGTGGTACACCATGCGGCGAGCGGTATCTTTTTCACGCAACGCGACGGAGTCTTCCAGGTCGAACATCAGTGCATCTGCCGGGTAGATGAACGAGTTGCTGACCATGGCGGCATTGGCACCCGGTACGAACAACATGCTGCGGCGAGTACGGGTTTTACGTTGTTGCAAAGATGCGGAAATCACTGGCAATCCTCCCATGGCAGTGCCGGAATACCGCCAGCGCGGGCCAGTAGTGCTTCCAGTCGCGCACGTAAAATGCAGTCCAGTGCGCCTTTATCATCAACATTTAATTGCACGCCGCGTACGTTGTAGCGGGACAGAACGTCCAGGATGGTGGTGCGGATGGCATCACCGAACTGTTTTTCGACGCTACTGTTAACCTGCAGGTCAATATCCTGCGAATCGAGTGGGGCGATGCGAATCATCACATCACCGGACTCGAGTGTGCCTGCGACGGCTGCCTGGTTTATTTTCATTTTTCACCTGTTGCTAATGCGGGGGTATTTTGGCGGACTGCCGCACCTGATGAGGCTCGTTCAACCATGCTTTGCAGATAGTGCAGCGTGGCGTCAGGGACCAGGGATGCGATAGCCGTGAGATCTTTTTTAACCAGCAACTTGCGCACCCAAGAGGCGGAAATCGGCATCTCCTGGAAGCACAGCCGCTCAATTTCCACCAGTTCAATCGGTGGGGCGGGAAGCGTTGGGGTCTCCAGCCAGTAGCGCATATCGTTGTTGTACTGGGAGGTGACGGTGCAATACGGCTCGGTACCGACGAAACGATGTGTAACGCCGAGAGCCGGTGCCAGGTACTGGCGGAAGATTTTCAGGTCTATTTCGGTGTAGCAGTGGTTAATAACGCTCTGCTCTTTGATGAAGTAGCACGGGAACGTGGCGCGGGAAATGATGTATTCCGAACCGCGATGCACGGTTAAACGTGGAATATCTTTTGTCCCTTTAAGCACCAGATCCAACCGGTCTTCATACGGAAACCGTGAGGTATCCTCTTTGACCAAAAACAGATGCAGCCAGTCACATTGTGCGGCCGCCTGTTGGATCAGAAAACGATGTCCGTTGGTGAAGGGGTTGGCGTTCATGACGATGCAACCAATTTTTTTCCCTTCACGACGCTGTTTTGCCAGAGATTCAGCGTAACGTTTCAGACGCGTGGTGCTGTTTTCCATCAGCACCATAATGCCGGGAACGCTGGTCAGCGTAGAAAAGCCACACTGTTTAAACAGCGATTCGTACTCGGTTTTGGTATAGATGAAGAGGTGCGTACAGTGGCGCTCATAGGCGAGGTTGATTAACTCGGTCGCCAGCGTCAGCGCTAAGCCTTCGCCCCGTACGGATTCGCAGATGGCGACACATTTAATAATATTCCCAGCGATACCGCCGCAGGCAATCAGGCGGTCGTCACGGGTGACGGTGATAAATACTTCGACGGTGGTGTCAACGCTCAAATCATTCTCTTTCAGAAATTGCGTGATAGCCGCCATCTTTTTATTTTCTGAGCGTTTAACTTGCGTGAATATATTATTACCGAACATAGTGAATAGAGCCCCGATGCTATATTTGTTACTGGGTTTCTGTTTTTGTTGCTCTGCTTAGCAACCTGATAACGTTTTGTTTGCAATTGAAGGGAATGGTTTTTTATTACGGAGTATTTCTTTTTTTCCCTGCTGCATACATCGTAAGGGGTATTTTGGAGGTAATTTTTGATTTATTTCACAATAAGTTAGAAGGTTTTAATGTGTTTTATGGTTTTAAGTTTTTTAATTAATTTAACCTCGAAATAGCGTGTGGTTTTAATTTGTTTAATTGATTTAAAGTGGGGAATCTGCAACGATCTTGTTTTATACCGTAACGTGTAAATAAAACATTTCTATTACAACTACAATGAGAAATAAGTTTCGGGTAACGTGGATGAGGAAGATATATGGCTGAGCAGAAAAATAAAACACGGTTTCCTTTTTTCCGCAGCCTGGCGTTTCCTTTACGCATCTTTCTGCTTATTTTGGTCGTTTCTGTTTTTATCATCGCCGCCCTGGCACAATACTTTACCGCCAGCTTCGAAGATTATCTGGCCGCGCATGTCCGCGATATGGCAATGAACCAGGCCAAAATCATCGCCTCTAACGAGAGTATCATTACGGCGGTTAAACATCGTGATTACAAGCGTTTGGCGACGATTGCCGACAAACTGCAGAGCGGAACTGACTTCGACTATGTGGTTATCGGGGATACCAACTCCATTCGTCTATATCATCCGAACCCGGAAAAAATTGGCTACCCGATGCAGTTCACCAAACCCGGTGCGCTGGAAAAAGGGGAGAGCTACTTTATTACCGGTAAAGGGTCCATCGGGATGGCAATGCGCGCTAAAACGCCCATCTTTGATGACGATGGCAAAATCATTGGCGTAGTCTCAATTGGTTATCTGATCAGCAAAATCGATAGCTGGCGATCGGATTTCTTACTCCCGATGGCCGGTGTGTTTATCTTGCTGTTGTTGGTACTTATGCTGCTCTCCTGGTTTTTCGCTGCCCATATTCGTCGGCAGATGTTGGGTATGGAACCGAAACAAATTGCGCGGGTGGTACGTCAGCAGGAAGCGTTGTTCAGCTCGGTATATGAAGGATTGATTGCCGTGGATCCTGATGGATATATCACCGCAATAAACCGCAGTGCGAGGAAAATGCTGGGGCTGTCTTCACCAGGGCGAAAGTGGCTTGGAAAACCGGTGAGTGAGGTGGTTCAGCCAGCGGACTTTTTCACCCAACAGATTGCGGAAAAACGACAGGATGCGATGGTAAACTTTAATGGCCTGAGCGTTATCGCCAACCGTGAAGCGATTCGCTCTGGTGACGAACTGCTTGGGGCAATCATCAGTTTTCGTAGTAAAGATGAAATTGCTACCCTTAATGCGCAATTAACGCAGATCAAACAGTATGTAGAGAGCCTGAGAACGCTGCGTCATGAGCACCTGAACTGGATGTCGACTATCAATGGCCTGCTGCAAATGAAAGAATATGACAAGGTTCTGGCCATGGTGCAGGGAGAATCCCAGGCGCAACAGCAACTGATTGACAGCCTGCGTGGCGCGTTTGCCGATCGTCAGGTCGCCGGTCTGTTGTTTGGCAAGGTGCAGCGCGCGCGGGAACTGGGCCTCACCATGACTATCGTTCCGGGGAGCCAACTGCATCAACTCCCCGAGGGGCTGGATAGCACAGAGTTTGCAGCAATTGTTGGCAATCTGCTTGATAATGCATTCGAAGCGAGCTTGCGCACCCAGCAAGGCAACAATGTCGTAGAGCTCTATTTGAGCGATGAAGGGGATGACGTGATCATCGAAGTTGCCGATCAGGGATGCGGTGTGCCGGAAGCATTGCGTGAGAAAATATTTGAACAGGGTGTGAGCACCCGTACCGATGAACCAGGTGAACATGGCATCGGTTTGTATCTAATTGCAAGTTATGTGAGGCGCTGTGACGGGGTGATTACGCTCGAAGATAACTCCCCTTGCGGTACCTTATTTTCTTTATTTCTTCCGAAAGTGAAAAAAAATAATGACGGAACCATTAACGCTGTTGATCGTTGAGGATGAAACGCTACTGGCGGAAATGCATGCTGAATATATCCGCCATATACCCGGTTTCAGCCAGATATGGCTGGCGGGTAATCTTGAGCAGGCGAGGATGATGATTGAGCGTTTTAAGCCCGGTCTGATACTGCTCGATAACTACTTGCCGGACGGCAAGGGAATTACGTTGCTGCATGAGCTGACCCAGGCGCGCTATCCGGGCGGCGTAGTGTTTACCACGGCGGCCAGCGATATGGAAACGGTCTCCGAGGCCGTGCGCAGCGGTGCGTTTGATTACCTGGTCAAACCCATTGCCTACGAGCGGCTGGGGCAGACCCTGACGCGTTATCAGCAACGTCGACGCATGTTGGCGGGGAATGACAGCGCCAGCCAAAAGCAGATTGATGAAATGTTTAATGCCTACGCGCGGGGCGAACCGAAAGGGGATTTACCGACCGGGATTGATGCGTTAACACTGAATGCAGTGTTGAAATTATTCGCCGACCCGACGGTACACCATACTGCGGAAACGATCGCCCAGGCGCTTACCATCAGCCGAACGACTTCCAGACGCTACCTGGAGTACTGTGCCAGCCGTCATTTGATTATTGCGGAGATTATTCACGGTAAGGTGGGTAGGCCGCAGCGTATTTATCATGGCGGCTAAATGCTGATTTCTGACGTAGGCCGGATAAGATGCTTTAGCATCGACATCCGGCAATGGTGCGGTTTAAATGCCGGATGCGGCGTAGATGCCTAATCCGGCCTAAATTTCACTGAGTATCAGCCGCCAACGACGGCTGAAGAAGAACCTGGTACCATCACTTCAGTTGCGATAATCACCACCAGCAGTCCAACCAGAACCGGAACCGAAGTACGTTTCACCACTTCGAACGGAGAAATCTTTGCCATACCTGCTACAGCGACAACCACGCCGGAGACCGGGGAGATGGTGCGCCCAAGGTTTGACGCCTGCAGCATCGGGATAACAAGGTAAGCCGGGTTAATGCCGGAAGAATGCGCCAGCTTAGGGATCATCTCAACGAAGGCGTAGAACGGGGCGTTACCGGAACCCGTAGTCATTGCCGCCAACATAGTCAGGATCACCAGCACCATCATCAAGATAATGCTCGCTGAACCAAACGAGGTGGCGATAGAAATCAGACTCTGAATAAAGCCGATTGTGCTCAGACCCTGGGCAAAAACACCCGCAGCGACTAACAACATCACCACGTTAGCAAAGGCATCCGCCATGCCACGGTAAGCGACTTCCAGACCAGAGAAAACCTTTTGGGTGTTGAACCCACGTACGAACTCCAGAATAGCCGCGATGAGCATGCACAGAACCAGAATCGTAATGATGTGCAGCTGCGGGCCCCATTTACCATCAAAAATCAGGACGCCAACGATCGGGGTAAACGGCAGAATGGCGTAAAATGACGGGGCAGTCGTGGTGATTTCAGCCACATCTAACATTTCATGAGAAATGTTCTCTTTTTTATCCAGATAACGCTGCCAGAAAAAGTGGGCAATCGCCATAGCAATGATGGCGGCAATGGAAATTGGCAGCGTGGTTTTAAAGGCGAAATCGATCAGCGGCATTTCCGCAGCTTTTGCCGCCAGCACCACATCACCGGATGTTGGTGAAAGAATAATTGCAGCAGGGGAGGCACAAATAGCCGCTGCAGCGCCACGGCTGATTCCAACGTTAACCATGACCGGGAACAGTGTTGCCATCAGCAAAACGCCCAGACCGGTTGCTGAAGAAACCGCCAGTGACATCAGGCAGGCGACAAAATAGGCGGCAATCATTAGCAGGTAAGGAGAGTTGATGTATTGCAGGGGCTTGGAGGCCAGCTTAACGACCATATCGTTCGCGCCAATATGGGTCATATAGGCGGCAAAACCACACAGCATCATGATCATCATGCCGAGATCGCCACCACGGCTCATCAGCAAAATTTTAATATATTCAACAATGTCTGTTGCCGTATAGCCCGTCGATGCCGCGCTGGATGGCAACACTTTATGCCCCATCAGCGCACTGATAATCAGCAAAACCAGACCGCCAACAAACAGTACGCCTGTCGCGGAATAACCTTTAATGATGTAGCGCGCTACACCCACAATAACCACAACTCCAATAAGGAGTTCAATAAATGTCAACATCGTTTCCCCTGTCGCATTGCTGCCCAGAAAGTAAAAAAACTAAAAAAAGTAAAAAGTGGTGACAGAATGTGCCTAATAAACCGATGACTCTTGCTGATTAAAATCAATAAAAATACGGATTCAAGCGATGGCTTAGCCGTTTTTTCAGCATCGTGGTTAAAAAAAGAATCTCACAATAAAAAACTGTGAAGTGCAGCGACGGTGTGTGTGTTTTGTGGTGATATTGATTCTTAATTGTTAATTTATTGTAATATTATTTAACTTTTCCCGGAGGAAAGAACAATTTATTGGCAATAAAGAGAAAATAGTTCCTATGAGATGGCTCAATAAATTAAGGGCTAATTATCTTAAAAATTACATGCTGAGGAATATTCTGATTTTTTAGCTGCGCATTTTTGTTAAGCTAACATTAAGGTTGGGTTTGCTACAATTAATAATAAATCCCAGGATGGTAATTAAGTTGTGATTGTCGCTAAACGATATTTTCTCATTTTTTCATTTCTTTTTATTCAGTTAGCTTTCATTCCCCAGGGCGCTGCTGAAGATAAAGGCTGGTTCGCTACTTTTAAAGACAACGTCAGTGAAACCTGGCAGCAGCCGGAACATTATGATTTGTATATACCGGCTATTACCTGGCATGCACGCTTTGCCTACGATAAAGAAAAAACGGATCGCTACAATGAACGCCCGTGGGGGGCAGGATTTGGTCAATCCCGTTGGGATGATAAAGGTAACTGGCACGGACTTTATATAATGGCCTTTAAGGATTCCTACAATAAATGGGAACCCATTGGTGGTTATGGCTGGGAAAAAACCTGGCGACCGCTGGCCGATGAAAATTTCCATACAGGTCTCGGTTTTACCGCCGGTTTTACCGCGCGTGATAACTGGAACTACATTCCGGTACCCGTGCTGTTACCGCTGGCATCGATAGGGTATGGTCCGGCAACGTTCCAGATGACCTACATTCCGGGAACGTACAACAACGGTAACGTCTACTTTGCGTGGATGCGTTTCCAGTTTTGATGGACTACCTGTATTGTCAGATGGATTATTAAAAAGTCTTTTTAAAACAGTGTGATATCAGCGTTAACTGAAAAATAACGCGACATTTATCACTTTTTGATAAAGTTCGACTGGACAAAGTGCACCACAATTGTTGTACTGATACCCGACACAGCATTTGTGTCTATTTTTCATGTAAAGGTAATTTTGATGTCTAAGATTAAAGGTAACGTTAAGTGGTTTAATGAGTCCAAAGGATTCGGTTTCATTACTCCGGAAGATGGCAGCAAAGACGTGTTCGTACACTTCTCTGCAATCCAGACCAATGGTTTTAAAACTCTGGCTGAAGGTCAGCGTGTAGAGTTCGAAATCACTAACGGTGCCAAAGGCCCTTCTGCTGCAAACGTAATCGCTCTGTAAGCATACGACAGCAAGCATTCAAAACCCGCTTAATTGCGGGTTTTTTTCGCCTCAGTGTGCGGGAGAGGCCGAAACCAGCCAGAATGCCAGGGCGGTCATCGCAAATGATCCCAGCAGATTCACCAGCACATTCACCATAGCCCAACCAAAGCGTCCTTCCTGTAGCAAAAACACCACCTCAGCCGAGAAAGTGGAAAATGTTGTTAGTCCCCCGCAAAAGCCAGTTGTAATCAGTACCTTCCACATTGGATCAATGTTTGTCATGCGATTAAACCATGCCAGACCCATACCAATGATAAATGCGCCAAGTAAGTTTGCAGCCAGCGTACCGAATGGAATGGCCTGATGTAGCGGGTTAAACCTCATGCTCAACATCCATCTTGCTACACTACCTGTACCACCACCGATAAAAACCGCTAAAAGGAGTTGTAACACTGCGTAATCCTGCTATTTGATTGTATATAGGATGAGTGTAACGCTGAATAATCGTGGTTGGCGAGCCTAACAACGTTTTCTGGAGGGAATATGTTCGTTGCAGCAGGGCAATTTGCCGTGGGACCTTCATGGGAAAAAAATGCAGAAACCTGCGTTTTACTGATGTCTCAGGCTGCGGGAGAGGGGGCATCGTTACTGGTATTACCGGAAGCGCTTCTGGCCCGTGACGATCTGGACCCTGATCTGTCAGTGAAATCAGCTCAATTGCTGGAAGGCGGGTTTTTGACGCGCTTGCTGCGAGAAAGCGCGCAAAACGAGATGACGACAATCCTGACGATTCATGTTCCCTCTGTGCCTAGACGGGCGTTTAACATGCTGGTGGCGCTACGGGCAGGTCAGGTAGTTGCCCATTACGCTAAATTACATCTCTACGACGCCTTTTCGATTCAGGAGTCACGAAATGTGGATGCAGGGGACGCCATAGCGCCGCTGCTGGACGTAGGCGGGTTAAAAGTAGGGTTAATGACCTGTTATGATCTGCGCTTCCCTGAGCTGGCGCTGGCGCACGCATTGCAGGGAGCGGAAATTCTCGTATTACCCGCAGCCTGGGTACGGGGATCGCTTAAAGAGCATCACTGGTCTACGCTTTTGGCTGCAAGAGCGTTAGATGCAACGTGTTACCTGATTGCGGCGGGAGAGTGCGGTAATAAGAATATCGGCCAAAGCCGGGTCATCGACCCTTTTGGTGTGACCATTGCTGCTGCGGCGGAAACGCCTGCACTAATTATGGCCGAGGTTTCTGCAGAGCGGGTAAGGCAGGTCAGAGCACAACTTCCGGTGTTAAGTAACCGACGTTTTGCGCCACCGCAATTATTATGACGTTTTTTTAAACAAGGCTTGATTCACCTTGTTACAGATTGCTATTGTGTGCGCGCGTCGAAAGGCCGTTAATATTCTCAGGTTAATATGGCGCTTTATGCAGCCTGGTTTAAGTGAAGAAGGTATCTATGGGTGAGATTAGTATTACCAAACTGCTGGTGGTTGCCGCACTGGTTGTTCTGCTGTTTGGTACCAAGAAGTTACGTACACTGGGTGGAGACCTGGGAACGGCAATCAAGGGCTTCAAGAAAGCAATGAACGACGATAATGCCGATGCTAAGAAAGATGCTGATGGTAGCGTTCAGGCTGAGAAGCTTTCTCATAAAGAGTAATGTCAGGAGCATGATGCTCATACTGCATACTCTGCATGAAAAAAAACCGGCAATTTGCCGGTTTTTTTATTACTGATATGTAAGTGAGTATTACACGATTACTTCACTTCCAGCCCTTTGGCCTGCATGTCTGCATGGTATGAAGAGCGAACGAATGGACCGCAGGCTGCATGGGTAAAGCCCATGGCCATAGCTTCGGCTTTCATCTCATCGAACTCATCCGGGCTTACATAGCGTTGAACCGGCAGGTGGTGACGGCTTGGCTGTAAATACTGCCCCAGCGTCAGCATGGTCACGCCATGACTGCGCAGGTCACGCATGACCTCAATGATTTCTGCATTGGTTTCGCCCAAACCAACCATCAGACCTGATTTAGTCGGAATCTCCGGGTGCGCTTCCTTGAAACGTTCCAGAAGCTTCAGCGACCAGTTGTAGTCCGCCCCCGGACGTACATTGCGATAAATACGCGGTACGTTTTCGAGGTTGTGGTTAAACACGTCTGGCGGCGTGGCGGTGAGGATATCCAACGCGCGATCCATACGACCACGGAAGTCAGGCACCAGCGTTTCGATTTTAATCGACGGGCTTTTCTCACGAATAGCGGTGATACAGTCAGCAAAGTGCTGAGCGCCGCCGTCACGCAGATCGTCGCGGTCAACGGAGGTAATGACGACATAGCGCAGCGCCATGTCAGCAATCGTCTGAGCAAGTTTTAACGGCTCGTTAGCATCCGGAGCAACCGGACGGCCATGGGCAACGTCACAGAATGGGCAACGGCGGGTACAGATTGCGCCGAGGATCATAAAGGTTGCGGTTCCGTGATTGAAACATTCAGCCAGGTTAGGGCAGGAAGCTTCTTCGCAGACAGAGTGCAGGCCATTTTTGCGCATTGCCGCTTTGATGCCCTGGATGCGAGTGGAGTCCGCTGGCAGTTTTATTTTCATCCATTCCGGTTTACGCAGCAGGGCTTCACGCTCTGTTGCCACATTTTTTACCGGGATAAGAGCCATCTTATCGGCATCGCGGTATTTAACACCGCGTTCCATCACAATGGGTTTACTCATAGCTTGCGTGTTCCAGTTGCGAATTACGAAGGAAAGCGTTTCAATTCAAGGGAATGTTGCATTTATCAACTATTTTTGAATTAGTGATACGCAGTATATCATTGAAACGGGCCAGAAAGCAGCCTGACAGGCTGGCAAAATGTAAAATAGTTGTTGTTTTGTGCCATTTGCCACAACATTTGCCGTGGCAAAGTATGACCGTATTTTCAGTCTGCAACGTACTCGTGCGGTGGGTTACCCAACAGCGCTAATATGTTGGCCAGCAGGCGTGGGCGAACGCTCTCGGTCGTGGCTGCGCTATCCCACTGCGATACTTTCGCCATCTCCATTCCGGCGTAACCACAAGGATTGATACGCAGGAAAGGCGATAAATCCATATCCACGTTGAGCGCTAAGCCGTGAAACGAACATCCTCTACGAATACGTAATCCCAAAGAGCAGATTTTCTTCTCCCCGACGTATACGCCAGGCGCATCGGCTCGCGGGTGGGCATCAATGCCGATTTCCGCAAGTGTATTGACGACGGTTTGTTCCAGCAGCGTAACCAGTTCACGAACGCCAAGTTTGCGACGCTTCAGATTCAACAGCACATACATGACCTGCTGGCCCGGCCCGTGGTAGGTCACCTGGCCGCCACGATCGCTCTGGATCACCGGAATATCGCCCGGCATCAGTACGTGCTCTGCTTTACCTGCCTGACCCTGGGTAAAAACAGGATAATGCTCTACCAGCCAGATTTCGTCATAACTGTTTTCATCGCGGGTATCGGTGAATTCGTGCATGGCCAGAGAAACTGGCTCGTAAGGTTGAAGACCGAGCTGGCGGACCAGAATTTTATCCTGATACAAAACGGCATCTCCGTAGATACTCACATAGAGTAGAGAATATAAAAGAGGGGGAAAAGTATATCACAGGGGGGAGGGGTTACCCGAGCGGGGATGCAGCGGGTAACCAACAGGTTTTTACAGTACCATGCGTACGATATCGATATTACCTAATTCTTCGTACAGCGTTTCAACCTGCTCAATGTGTGTAGCAGTAATAGTGATTGAGACCGAGTGGTAGTTGCCTTTGCTGCTCGGTTTTACCGTCGGAGAGTAATCACCTGGCGCATGGCGCTGTACCACTTCAACCACCTGATCAACCAGCTCAGGCAACGCCTGCCCCATTACTTTGTAAGTAAATGGAGTAGGGAATTCAAGCAGTTCGTTAAGTTTGGTTTTCATGTCAGCTCCGGCGTTACATCAATAAATAATAACTCCCACAGCGTGTGGGAGTTATCTGGATACCTAGTATATGGGGACGTAAATCACACTTTCAAGTGTTCGATTTTTAGCCAAACCAGTGATGGAACATTAATTTAATGTAATCAATGATTTTCCCAAAGAAGTTGCCTTCAGGGATTTCCTGCAGGACTACCAGCGGGCGCTGTTCGATGGTTTTGCCATCCAACTGGAAGTTGATGGTGCCAACAACCTGGTTTTTCTGCAGCGGTGCATGCAGTTCTGTGGTGTTCAGCACATAGCTTGCTTTCAGATCTTTCATGCGGCCGCGCGGAATAGTCAGGTAGACATCTTTATCTACGCCTAACGATGCGCGATCGGTGTTACCAAACCAGGCCGGTTCTGAAGCAAACTCTTTACCGACTTTCAGTGGATTCACGGTTTCAAAGAAACGGAAGCCCCAGGTCAGCAGTTTTTTACTTTCGGTTTCACGACCTTTATAGGTGCGGCCACCCATGACGGCAGAGATCAGACGCATCTGACCTTCGGTTGCGGATGCAACGAGGTTATAGCCAGCTTTGTCGGTATGACCGGTTTTGATACCGTCGACATTCAGGCTGTTATCCCACAGCAAGCCGTTGCGGTTTAGCTGACGAATGCCGTTAAAGGTGAACTCTTTTTCTTTATAGATAGAGTATTCGTTAGGCACGTCACGAATCAGCGCCTGGCCAATCATTGCCATGTCGCGAGCCGAGCTGTACTGACCGTCAGCATCGAGACCATGAACGGTCTGGAAGTGGGTATTTTTCAGGCCCAGCGCGTTCACATAGCTGTTCATCAGACCGACGAAAGCATCCTGGCTACCGGCTGCGAAGTCCGCCATTGCCACACACGCGTCATTCCCGGATTGTAGGTTGATACCACGGATTAGCTGGGAAACAGGAACCTGCATTCCAGGTTTCAGGAACATCAACGATGAACCTTTAAACACCGGGTTACCTGTAGCCCAGGCGTCATTGCCTACAGTGACCAGATCGGTTTCTTTGAACTTGCCGGCTTTCATCGCCTGGCCGATGACGTAGCTGGTCATCATTTTGGTCAGACTGGCGGGGTCGCGGCGAGTGTCTGCGTTCTGTTCTGCCAGAACTTTGCCTGAATTGTAATCAATCAGGATATATGACTCCGCATCGATCTGCGGAACACCCGGGATCATGGTTTTAATATTCAGGTCATCGGCATGGGCAGCAGAGAGAGAAGCTGCGCAGAGAGCCGCGGTGAGCGCCATACGCTGCACGAAACGAGCGGAAAAAGTGGTCTTCATGGTCTGAACTACGACGTCCGTGATGAAATTTAAAAAAGTGCCCTACTATAGCAAATGCAAAACGGGCAGGCATCTGACTTTCCGCGTGACTTTGTTAATGTCATTTACAGAAATTGACAGTTCAGATACCTGATTTACGTTATTACACGCCGGTGATGAAGGACTGTAATTGCGCCTCGGATTGAAGACGCTGCTGCAATGTGGAGGCTTCAGCTTTGCTGGCGAACGGCCCCATCTGGATACGCCAGACTGCGCCATTTTGTACCACCCGACCTGGGACGCCAAACTGCTGGCTTAAACGTTTTTGATACTGCTGCGCACGCGACTGCTCGCTGACTGCGCCAACCTGAACCACGTAACGTCCGTTGGCTACTGCCGCTGGAGCTGGTGCCGCGACGGCGGTTGGTGTTGCTGCTGGTGCGGTTGGTGTTGCCGGTGCGGAGATGGTCGGTTGCGGAGCCGGAGTCGGCTCGCTACCTTCCAGCACGCCTGCGGCGAGGGTGGTTGGCGCACCGAGGAATCCACCGCTGTTCACTGGCGCACCGGTTGGATCATCGCTTTTCAGCGTGGAATTGCTGATCGGACGAATATCGCCTTGCGGCTGACCCGCATCCGATGGCGAAGGCATACTTCCAATATTACCGCCACCGCTTAAATCAGGACGCGCGGGCAGGGCATAGGTTTGCTTTGCGACTGTCGTACACGCCATACCCGGACCGGACAATGAACCATCCTGGGCGACGATGATCGGGTCGATACGCACTTTGGTGTTGTTGGAGGTATTCAGACGGTCTGCTGCTGCACGTGAAAGTGAAATCACGCGATCGTTGCCATAAGGGCCGCGATCGTTTATGCGCACGACAATCATCCTGCCGTTTGCCAGGTTAGTTACTCTGGCATAGCTTGGGACTGGCAGCGTGGGATGCGCTGCGGTCAGTTGCATCGGGTCGAACGCTTCACCAGACGCGGTTAAGTTGCTTCCGGGTTCCGCATCATAGATAGCGGCAAGTCCTGCCTGGCTAAAGCGGGAAGGATCCTGGACGATTTTGTAGCTCTTACCATCACGTTGATAGTCCTGATTCGCCGTTGGGTTCAGGGGTTCAAAGCGCGGATCGGCCCCGCTGATTTCAACAATCGGACCATTGCACACCGCAGGCTGCGGCGCGACAGCACCCTGTTGCTGACCATCATCACTCGAACACGCCGCGAGCATTCCTGCTGCGATGCAGATACCAAGCCACTGCTTACGCATTGCGTACCCCTTACACGCTTTTCGACAACATTTTTCTATGGGTGTGGATCGACATAACAATCCCGAACCCGGCCATCAGCACGATAAGTGCCGAGCCTCCGTAACTGACCAGTGGGAGAGGAACGCCAACCACGGGCAGAATACCGCTCACCATACCAATATTTACGAAGACATAAACGAATAATATCAACATTAAACCACCTGCCATGACGCGACCAAAGGTGGTTTGCGCGTGGGCAGCGATCCATAATCCGCGCATAATCAGCAAAATGTACAGCGCAAGCAGAATTAAGATCCCTACCAGACCCAGCTCTTCTGCTAATACCGCGAAGATAAAGTCCGTGTGACGTTCGGGTAAAAATTCAAGTTGCGACTGCGTACCGTGCAGCCAGCCCTTGCCGCGTAGACCGCCGGAGCCAATAGCAATTTTAGACTGAATAATATGATATCCCGCACCCAGTGGATCGGTTTCCGGATCGAGCAACATCATGACGCGCTGACGCTGGTAATCATGCATCAGGAAGAACCACAGTATCGGGATAAACGCCGCAACCAGAACCACCGCAACACCGATTAAACGCCAGCTTAAACCAGAAAGGAACAGAACAAACAGACCGGAAAGGGCGACCAGTATTGAGGTACCGAGGTCAGGCTGAGCGGCCACCAGCAGGGTGGGCATAAATATCAGCACCAGTGCAATGGCGGTATTTTTTAGCGATGGCGGGCAAACATCACGGTTGATGAAGCGTGCGACCATCAGCGGCACGGCAATCTTGGCAATTTCGGAAGGCTGAAAACGCACAATACCCAAATCCAGCCAGCGCTGCGCCCCTTTGGATATCGCGCCGAAGGCATCTACCGCCACCAACAGGATGATGCAGAATATATAGAGATAGGGTGCCCAGCCTTCATAAACCCGGGGCGGGATTTGCGCCATCACCACCATGATGACCAGGCCCATTGCGATCTGGCCGACCTTGCGCTCCATCATGCCGATATCCTGGCCGCTGGCACTCCAGATGACCAGCGAGCTGTAAACCAGCAGCGCCAGCAAAATAAGCAACATCGTGGGATCGATGTGGATTTTGTCCCAGAATGTTTTTTTGTTCGGATTATCCGTCACGATTATTGGTCCTCCGCTGCTGCAACCGCGGGGTTTTCTGCAGGCAGATTGGTGTTGTTGTCGCCCAACATAATGTGGTCAAGGATCTGGCGCATAATGGTACCCACAGCCGGGCCCGCGCCACCGTTTTCAAGGATTATGGCGACAGCAACCTGGGGCTTATCATAGGGTGCGAAGGCCGTCATCAGCTTGTGGTCACGTAAGCGCTCGGCGATCTTGTGCGCGTTATAGGTTTCATTGGCTTTCAGGCCAAAGACCTGGGCAGTACCGGATTTCGCCGCAATTTTGTAAGGTGCGCCAGCGAAATACTTGTGCGCAGTACCGTTAGGACGGTTTGCTACACCGTACATACCGTCTTTTGCGATTTCCCAGTAACCGGAATGAATGTCACCAACGGGGGGTTCGTGTGGCTGTACCCACGGTACTTGCTTGCCGTTTTCTGCCGTGCTCATCAACAAATGCGGAACTTTTACCAAACCGTCGTTGATAAGGATCATCAGCGCTTTACTCATCTGGATAGGGGTTGCCGTCCAGTAACCCTGACCGATGCCGACCGGAATGGTATCACCCTGGTACCATGGTTTTTTAAACCGTTTTTGCTTCCACTCGCGAGTTGGCATGTTTCCCGCGCGCTCTTCGGCAAGATCGATGCCCGTATATTGGCCGTAGCCAAACTTGCTCATCCACTCTGAAAGTCGGTCAATCCCCATATCATAGGCGATTTGATAGAAAAACGTATCCGCCGACTCTTCCAGAGAACGGGTGATGTTCAGATGGCCGTGCCCCCATTTTTTCCAGTCACGGTAACGTTTTTCAGAGCCCGGTAATTGCCACCAACCTGGATCGAACAGACCAGTATTGCGGGTGATGACACCTGCACTTAATGCAGAAACTGCGACGTAAGGTTTAACTGTCGAAGCCGGTGGGTAAACACCCTGCGTGGCGCGGTTAACCAATGGGGTGTTCGGGTCATTGAGCAACCCGGAGTAATCTTTACTGGAGATACCATCGACAAACAGGTTCGGGTCGTAGCTCGGCATGGACACCAGCGCGAGAACGCCGCCGGTACGCGGGTCGGTAACCACCACGGCGGCGCGACTGCCTGCCAGCAGCGTTTCAATGTACTGCTGGAGTTTCAAATCGAGGGTGAGATAGATATCGTGCCCAGCCTGCGGCGCCACTTCTTTCAGCTGGCGAATGACGCGGCCGCGGTTGTTCACCTCAACCTCTTCATAACCGGTCTGGCCGTGAAGTACATCTTCGTAATAACGTTCAATACCCAGCTTGCCGATGTCGTGCGTCGCCGCGTAGTTAGCCAGTTTGCCGTCTTTGTCCAGGCGGTCTACGTCTTTATCGTTGATTTTTGATACGTAGCCAATGACATGGGTCAGCGCAGAGCCGTAGGGGTAGTAGCGGCGTTTATAACCTTTAACTTCGACGCCAGGAAAGCGATATTGATTAACGGCAAAGCGTGCGACCTGAACTTCACTCAGGTTAGTTTTTACCGGAATGGATGTGAAACGGTGTGAACGGGCGCGCTCTTTTTTAAAGGCGGCAATGTCATCGTCCGTCAGGTCTACGACGTTACGCAGCGCGTCGAGGGTATCCTGAACGTTGTCGACCTTTTCTGGCATCATTTCTATCTGATAAATGGTGCGGTTAAGGGCGAGCGGAATTCCGTTTCGGTCATAAATGATGCCGCGACTGGGGGCGATAGGCACCAGTTTGATGCGGTTTTCGTTCGAGCGGGTCTGATAATCAGTAAAGCGAACGATTTGCAGATTATAAAGGTTGGCGATCAGCACGCCGGTGAGCAGCAAAATCCCCAAAAAAGCGACCAGCGCCCGGCGCACAAATAGCGCGGACTCAGCCGAATAGTCGCGAAAAGAATTCTGTAGTTTCATCCGCTGCTTAATCTACTCAAGAATCAATGATCACTCACGGTGATAAGGATGGTTGGTGGTAATGCTCCACGCCCTGTACAGACTCTCCGCAACCAGAACCCGAACAAGAGGGTGAGGAAGGGTTAACGCTGAGAGTGACCAGCTTTGTTCTGCTGCTGCTTTACAGGCAGGAGAAAGACCTTCCGGCCCACCAATCAACAAACTGACGTCACGACCGTCCAGTTTCCAGCGTTCCAGTTCGGTCGCCAGCTGCGGCGTGTCCCAGGGTTTGCCCGGGATATCAAGGGTGACGATGCGGTTTTTGCCTGCGGCAGCCAGCATCTGTTCACCCTCTTTGTCGAGAATGCGTTTAATATCCGCGTTCTTGCCGCGTTTTCCTGCCGGGATTTCGATCAGCTCAAAGGGCATATCTTTCGGAAACCGACGGAGATACTCCGTAAAACCGGTTTGCACCCAGTCAGGCATTTTCGTACCCACAGCGACAAGTTGCAGCTTCACGCATTAACTCCAGAGTTTTTCCAGTTCATACAGGCGACGGCTTTCTTCCTGCATCACGTGGACAATCACATCACCGAGGTCAACGACGATCCAGTCTGCGACGTTCTCGCCTTCTACGCCGAGCGGCAGCAGACCAGCAGTGCGGGACTCCTGAACAACGTGGTCTGCGATAGACATTACATGACGGCTGGACGTGCCAGTACAGATAATCATGCAATCAGTGATGCTGGATTTGCCCTGAACGTCTAAGGCGATGATGTCTTGACCTTTCAGGTCATCAATTTTGTCGATTACAAAATCCTGAAGTGCTTTACCCTGCAAGTGTTCCCCCTGGGTGAAAAGAGTTAAAAACGTCTGTTAGTATACCTGAACCAGAGGCGATATCGGGACAAATGTCTCCGAAAGCGCTTGTGAAGTGCGCTATCATCCCACCCCACGCCGCAGAATGCATCGCCATTTTTGTAAAACAATTTCTGCAAAGCTCTGAAGGGCGGGAAAAGTCAGGTTGCGGAGAATAACAGCCTGTCATGGGGTGTCAATGGGAGAGAAGCCCTTCGGCAGAAAAAACAGTGCTTTCACTCTCCGTCGTACCATACAGCCCGGCTGTTAAGTACTTTCAGAACCGCAAAATCGTCGCAAAAATCAATCGCGCTCCAGCAACCTTGTTCGACGCGAAAATGCCACATTGCTGCTGCCGGCATGGACAACAAACGGGCGATCAACACGCTCAGTACACCCTGATGGCTCACCACCAGCAGGTTTTGGCACATTTTGTAATCATCGAGTTGAGCAATGAAGCGTTCCACGCGCAGGGAAAATGCCTGAAAACCTTCGCCATTAGTGGGCGTCGCGTTCTGCCAGTCGTTACACCACACGGAGTAGTTTTCGGCGTCTTCGCGCGCCAGATCTCGATGGTGGCGCATTTCCCAGTCGCCAAAAAACATCTCATTGAGCTCAGGCATGTTACGCACAGGAATCTCGCGATCGCCTAAGATCAACTGCGTTGTATGGCGGGCGCGCTCCAGCTCGCTGCACAGAACGTTGTCGACAGGCACATTGCGTAACAGCGTACTCAGCGTTTGCGCCTGAGCTATTCCCCGTTCTGTTAGTGGTGTGGGAGCGTGGCCGCTATATAAACCCGCGACGTTGGCTTCAGTTTCGCCATGACGTACCAACCAGAGTCTCATTTTTTCCTCTTGGGGTTATTCGCACAAAACATGATGTTTGCCCTGATTGCGCAGAGATTTTTCACTAAAATACCTTTTTTTACGTGGAGCGGCACGATGTCTTTATTGAAGAGCGCGCATGGTGGTAATACCCGAGAAGCCGCCGAACTGTTGGGCGTCTCGCCTGAGCAATTGCTGGATTTTAGCGCGAATATTAATCCGCTGGGTATGCCAGCAGGTTTAAAACGCGCAATTATCGACAATATGGACTGCGCGGAGCGTTACCCGGATGTCGATTACGCGCAACTGCATGCAGCGCTGGCGGAGCATCATCAGATTCCGGCCTCGTGGATCCTGGCCGGAAACGGTGAGACCGAGTCTATTTTTACCCTGGTAGATGGCCTGAAGCCACGCCACGCGATGATCGTGACGCCTGGGTTTGCTGAATATCGTCGGGCGCTGCAATGGGGAGACTGTACGATCCATGAGTTTGCGCTGCGCGAAGGCGATGGCTGGCAGCTTACCGATGTGATCCTCGATGCGTTAACCTCAGAGCTGGACTGCCTGTTTCTCTGCACGCCCAACAACCCCACCGGGTTACTACCGGATAACCGGCTACTACGTGAGATTGCCTCACGCTGTGAGCGGCTTGGGATCAATCTGATCCTTGATGAAGCGTTTATCGATTTTATTGCCGGGGAGCCGGGGTTTATTCCGCTACTTCGGGATAACCCGCATATTTGGGTACTGCGCTCGCTCACCAAGTTCTATGCGATACCGGGGCTGCGTCTGGGGTATCTGGTTAATAGTAACGAGCAGGCCGTTGTACATATGCGCAGCCGACAAATGCCGTGGTCAATTAATGCGTTTGCTGCTCTGGCCGGCGAGATTATTTTACGCGACAGCGCTTATCAGCAGGCGACGTGGAAATGGCTGGAACAAGAGGGTGCGCGGTTTGAGCAACAGCTACAAAACCTGCCTGGCCTGACGGTGTATCCCGGCCAGGCAAATTATCGTTTATTACGCTGCGATCGCGCGGATATTGATTTGCAACGGATGTTGCTGGAACAGCATGTCTTGATTCGCAGTTGTGCCAATTACCCTGGGTTGGACGCGCGTTATTACCGAGTTGCTGTTCGCAGTCAGGAAGAAAATGACCGCCTGCTGGCGGCATTAAACAACACGCTTAGCGGTACAACCCCTGCTGATTGATATAGTCAAGCACTGCGCCTGGCATCAGGTCGTCGCACGGCTCGCCTTTTTCCAGGCGCTCGCGAATGAGCGTGGCGGAGATGTTGAACCACGGCGTTTCGGCCAGGTAGATTTTTCCGCAAGGCAGGTTGTGCAGGTCATCCGGCGAATGAGTCAGGTGATCCTCCAGCCATTGCTGGTGCTTTTCCTGCGTCATTTCGAGAGGATAACCTGGACGTCGGCACACGATGAGATGGGTATTATCCAGAATCGTGTGGTAGTCGTGCCAGGAAGGGAAGGTCAGCAGCGAATCCTGACCAATGATAAACGCTAACGGCACGTTCGGGCCTTGTTCCTCGCGCCACTCTTTTAGCGTTTGCGCGGTGTAGGAGGCCGTGTCGCGTTTCAGTTCGCGTTCATCCAGGGAAAACAGCGGTTTATCAGCAATGGCCAGTTCAACCATGCGCTTACGTTGCTCACCGGACGCTTCAGGCTGCGCACGATGCGGCGGCACGTTATTGGGCATGATGATGACCCGGGAAAGACCAATCAGATTCGCCAGAATTTCAACCGGTTTAAGATGACCATAATGCACCGGATCAAAGGTGCCGCCGAACAGAGCCTGCAATGATTTCATATCAACCATCAATAAAAACATCGGCCAGTGATTTATGGCAGAGCAAAAGGGACAGACCCTCAAGTTCCGCCCACACTGACTGACCATAGTCTTGTTTAAGCGTAATTTCCGTACGCGTTAACAGCGTTACCGCCTGACGCAACTGTGCCGGGTTCAGCCGGTTTAGCGCATCACCCATCATGCCCCGGCGATTTTGCCACACCCGGTGTTTATCAAACAACGTGCGCAAGGGGGTATTCGCCGACTGCCGTTTTAGGGTGACCAGCAACAGCAATTCACGCTGTATAGTACGCAGCAAAATAACCGGCTCACTGCCTTCCAGACGTAGCTGTTGCAGAATGTGCAGCGCGCGTTTGCTTTTGCCCATCAGCAACGCATCCACCCAGTGGAACGGGGTAAAGTGCGCTGCATCGTTAACGGCTTTCTCTACGCGAGGCAGCGTTAGTTTGCCATCAGGCCAAAGCAATGCTAACCGTTCCAGTGCTTGCGCCAGTGCTAACAGGTTACCTTCATAGCAATAGCACAACAGCTGATTGGCTGCGTCATCCAGTTGCAGGTTATTGAGTTTAGCCCTCGCGGCGACCCAACGCGGGAGCTGCGCTTGCTCCGGCGTCTGGCAACTGACCTGCACCGCATTATTGGCAAGTCCGGTATACCATGCGGCGTTTTCCTGCGCTTTAGTCAGCTTGTTGCCACGAACAATCAGCAGCAGGTCGTTATGTAGCAGTGTGACGAGTGAAGCGAGCTGTTCGTTAATGGCGGCATTGGGGCCATTTTCAGGCAGTTGCAGGAGCAGGGTTTGACGGTTGGCAAACAGGCTCATCGCCTGGCAGAGTGAAAAAATCTCTCCCCAGTCGGTGCTGTTGTCCAGAGTGAAGGCATGGTGTTCTTCGAACCCTTGGGTGGCAGCAGCCTGACGGATGGCATCCTGGCTTTCCTGCAATAAGAGGGGATCGTTACCTAAGAGCAAATACGCCGCGCGCAGCCCTTCATTGAGCTGTGCGCGGAGTTGTTCAGGGTACAACTTGAGCATCAGTTACCCAGCGTGGTGGAGACACGCGCCGGAGATGACGCAGGCTCTGCGGCTTTTGTCGCAGCTGGCTTAGCATCATCATCAGCATTGGATGACAGAGTATCAGCCAGATGTACGCTTGGCAGCTTACGAATTAACTGTTCAGCAGCTTTGTCATACATCTCTTTGATGATCATGTCCTGCTCGTTATCCTTCGCCAGTGCAGCCTGTGGGTTGTCAAAGAACGAACGATAAACTTTGGCGCTGATTGGGTATATATCATGACCTGGAATCAGCACAGTAGCGCTAACGGACATCACCATCTGGTATTCAGCCGTTTGACCGTTCTGGAATACCGACGCCGTATCCTGCGAAATGCTGACCGCGCCAAGACGTAAAGACGTCACATCTTTACGCATTGTACCGTCTTCAAGCAGCGTCACACCGTTCAGACGCAGCTGGTTACGGACCGCACGGCTTAACGGGCCGTTCGGATCGCCAGAGTTCAGGATCATGGTTTTCATTGAGGGTGGAACCTGCGTAGTACTACGCAGATGCCAGCCACACCCGGCGGTGGCAAGCACCGCCAGAGATAACAACAATGTTGTCAGAAGTCGCACGCTTCCTCCCGCGCTTAGCCAACGACCAGATTGAGGAGTTTACCCGGTACATAAATCACTTTACGTACGGTAACGCCATCAAGATATTTTGCCACCAGATGCTCCTGGCCAGCACGTTCACGAACCTGTTCTTCTGTCGCATTTACCGGAACGGTAATTTTGCCACGGACTTTACCGTTCACCTGAACAACAACCAACGTCGAGTCTTCAACCATTGCGGCTTCGTCAGCTACCGGCCACGGTGCGTTGTCGATATCGCCTTCACCTTTCAGCGCCTGCCACATCGTGAAGCAAACGTGTGGGGTGAACGGGTTCAGCATGCGAACGACGGCCAGTAACGCTTCCTGCATCAGGGCTCTGTCCTGCTCGTCTTTCTGCGGTGCTTTCGCCAGCTTGTTCATCAGCTCCATAATCGCCGCAATTGCGGTGTTAAAGGTCTGACGACGACCGATATCATCGGTCACTTTAGCAATGGTTTTGTGCACGTCGCGACGCAGCGCTTTTTGGTCTTCGCTCAACACATCAACGTTCAGTTCAGCTACATCACCTTTGGAGGTATGTTCGTAAACCAGCTTCCAGACACGTTTCAGGAAGCGGTTCGCCCCTTCAACGCCGGATTCTTGCCATTCCAGCGTCATATCAGCCGGAGAAGCGAACATCATGAACAGACGTACGGTGTCGGCGCCGTAACGTTCAACCATAACCTGCGGGTCGATACCGTTATTTTTCGACTTGGACATTTTGCTCATGCCGGTATACACCAGTTCATGGCCTTCTGCGTCCTGAGCTTTGACGATACGACCTTTCTCGTCGCGCTCAACGATGGCATCAACCGGAGAAACCCAGTTACGCTCACCGTTTGCACCAACGTAATAGAACGCATCGGCCAGCACCATACCCTGGCACAGCAGCTGTTTAGCCGGTTCGTCAGAGTTGACCATACCCGCATCGCGCATCAGCTTGTGGAAGAAGCGGAAGTAGAGCAGGTGCATGATGGCGTGTTCAATACCACCAATGTAGATATCAACCGGCAGCCAGTAGTTTGCAGCTTCTGGATCCAGCATCCCTTCGTTGTACTGCGGGCAGGTGTAGCGCGCGTAGTACCAGGAGGATTCCATAAAAGTATCGAAAGTGTCGGTTTCACGCAGTGCAGGCATGCCGTTAACGGTGGTTTTTGCCCACTCCGGATCGGCTTTGATTGGGCTGGTAATACCATCCATAACCACGTCTTCCGGCAGAATAACCGGCAACTGGTCTTCTGGCGTCGGCAGTACGGTACCGTCTTCCAATGTCACCATCGGAATCGGCGCGCCCCAGTAACGCTGACGGGAAACACCCCAGTCACGCAGACGGTAGTTTACTTTACGCTCACCCACGCCAAGAGCCACCAGCTTGTCAGCAATGGCATTGAAGGCTGCTTCGAAGTCGAGGCCGTCAAACTCACCGGAGTTAAACAGTACCCCTTTTTCGGTCAGAGCTTGTTCGGACAGATCCGGCTCTGCGCCTTCAGCGGTCAGAATTACAGGCTTGATGGTCAGGCCATATTTAGTCGCAAACTCGTAATCGCGTTGATCGTGGCCCGGAACGGCCATGACTGCGCCCGTACCGTATTCCATCAGGACGAAGTTTGCTGCCCAAACCGGGATCTCTTCGCCAGTCAGCGGGTGAACGGCTTTAAAGCCCGTGTCGACGCCTTTCTTCTCCATGGTTGCCATTTCGGCTTCAGCAACCTTGGTGTTGCGGCATTCGTCAATGAAGGCGGCCAGTTCCGGGTTATTTGCAGCGGCTTTCTGCGCCAGCGGGTGACCTGCGGCAACGGCCAGATAGGTCGCACCCATAAAGGTGTCCGGACGGGTTGTGTAAACGGTCAGCGTGTTGTCGTAATCGTTCACATCGAAGGTGATTTCTACGCCTTCAGAACGGCCAATCCAGTTGCGCTGCATCGTTTTCACGGTGTCAGGCCAGTGATCCAGGTTATCCAGGTCACGCAGCAGTTCGTCAGCGTAAGCGGTGATTTTGATGAACCACTGCGGGATCTCTTTACGCTCGACTTTGGTATCACAACGCCAGCAGCATCCGTCGATAACCTGTTCGTTCGCCAGTACGGTCTGGTCATTCGGGCACCAGTTGACCGCAGACGTTTTCTTGTACACCAGGCCTTTTTTGTACAGCTCGGTGAAGAATTTCTGTTCCCAACGGTAATATTCCGGGGTGCAGGTCGCCAGCTCACGGCTCCAGTCGTAACCGAAACCCAGCATTTTGAGCTGGTTTTTCATGTATGCGATGTTGTCGTACGTCCACGGTGCCGGCGCGGTGTTGTTTTTAACCGCAGCACCTTCTGCTGGCAGACCGAACGCATCCCAGCCAATTGGCTGCAGTACGTTTTTGCCCAGCATGCGCTGGTAGCGGGCGATCACGTCACCGATGGTGTAGTTACGTACGTGGCCCATGTGTAGTCGACCAGAAGGATAGGGAAGCATAGACAGGCAGTAATACTTCTCTTTGCTCTCGTCTTCGGTAACTTCAAATGTGCGCTTCTCATCCCAGTGAAGCTGTACTTTGGATTCTATCTCTTCCGGGCGGTATTGCTCTTGCATGGCAGCCAGTGGTCCTGTTTTCAATACAGCTACAAACGTAGCTCTAGATGTGGTGTTTCAGATCCGCATAGCATAGCCCAAACGCCCGCGCCAAAACAGCCTTTCGCGCATTCAGCGTTGAATTCCCGCAAGGATAATTCTTGCACGAATTTACACACTCTGTGGACAGTCTTGCAAAGCGTAGCGTAAATAACGTCTATTATTATAGACAGTTAACGACCCAGGAGGCGAAGCGATGAACAAGGTTGCTCAATATTACCGTGAACTGGTAGCTTCACTGAGCGAACGTCTGCGTAATGGCGAACGCGATATCGATGCGTTGGTGGAGCAGGCGCGTCAACGAGTTATGCAGACCGGGGAGTTAACGCGAACCGAGGTGGAAGAGCTCACTCGGGCCGTCAGACGTGACCTGGAAGAGTTTGCTCTGAGCTATGAAGAAAGTCTCGATGAGGAGACAGACAGCGTCTTTATGCGGGTTATCAAGGAGAGTATCTGGCAGGAACTGGCCGATATTACCGATAAAACGCAGCTCGAATGGCGCGAAGTGTTCCAGGACCTCAGTCATCACGGTGTTTATCACAGCGGCGAGGTGGTCGGATTAGGTAATCTGGTCTGCGAGAAGTGCCACTTCCATTTAGCGGTTTACACCCCGGATGTGCTGCCGCTGTGTCCGAAATGCGGACACGATCAGTTTCAGCGCCGACCGTTTGAACCGTAATTGCTTATTGCCGGATGGCGACGCAAAGCGTCTTCTCCGGCCTACAAATTGCACGATTTTGTAGGCCGGATAAGCGTTAGCGGCATCCGGCGTGTATTAGTCGTAAAACTTCAGCCGTTCTGCCAGCAAATCGACAAACCCCTGGCGATCAACATCCACCATCACGGTGGCGTTTGGCTTATTGCCGCTCAGGAAGTAGTAGTCCACCACGGTCATTCCCTGGGTATATTTCCCCTGAGTTTCCACGCCAACCCAGCGTTCGACGGTGGTAAACAGTTCAGGTTTCAGCAGCCAGGCAATGGTGCATGGGTCATGCAGCGGTGCACCGATGAATCCCCATTTTTCATCTTTGTGATATTCAAAGAAGAAATCGAGTAGTTCAGCCACGATCGTTGAAACAGGATTGCCGATAGCGCGGAACCGCTCGGTATCTTCGCGATGTATTTGCGCTTTATGCGTCACGTCCAGACCAGCCATCACCACAGGAATACCTGACTGGAATACGATCTCCGCGGCTTCGGGATCCACAAAGATGTTGAACTCGGCGGCGGGTGTCCAGTTTCCGAGGCCCATCGCACCACCCATTATCACGATACGGTCGATTTTGGCGTGCAGCTCAGGATGGCTATTTAGTAGCAATGCCACGTTAGTTTGCGGGCCGGTGGAGACAATCGTCATCGGTTCCGGGCTTTCACGCAGGGTTTTCGCCATCAGTTCCACAGCGGTACAGTCTTGTGGCGCAAAAGTGGGTTCCGGCAGCGCTGGACCATCCAGCCCACTCTCGCCATGAACGTTATCGGCGATAATCAGATCGCGCATCAGTGGTTTCACAGCGCCACCGGCGACGGGAATATCCGTACGCTTGAGCAACGTCAGCATGCGCAATACGTTACGCAGCGTTTTGTCGGGAGTCTGATTCCCGGCTGACGAGGTTATCGCTTTCACATCCAGTTCAGGTGAGGCGAGGGCGAGTACAATTGCGATAGCGTCGTCATGACCTGGATCGCAATCAAACAGGATCGGTAGTGCCATTGTTGCTCCTTGTAAGTGGGACTTTGTGACAAGGTTAACGCTGGGCTGTATGTGTTTCGAGAGGCGAAGGGATAAAGCGTGAGGTGGCGCGCACATGGAGATGCGCGCCAGCAAGATTAGTGCAGGATTTTCGCGAGGAAGTCTTTGGCGCGGTCCGATTTCGGATTAGCGAAGAACTCTTCTTTCGGTGAGTCTTCAACAATTTTCCCTTCATCCATGAAGATCACCCGGTTCGCCACTTTACGCGCAAAGCCCATTTCATGGGTCACCACCATCATGGTCATCCCTTCATTGGCCAGTTCAACCATAACGTCCAGTACTTCGTTGATCATTTCAGGATCAAGCGCCGATGTCGGTTCGTCAAACAGCATGGCGATAGGATCCATACACAGCGCCCGGGCGATGGCGACACGCTGTTGCTGGCCCCCGGATAGCTGGGCGGGGAACTTCTCGGCATGTGCCGACAGGCCAACGCGTTCCAGTAACTTTTGCGCTTTGTCGCGGGCCGGCTTTTTATCGCGCTTAAGCACTTTTACCTGCGCCAGAGTCAGGTTCTCAATGATCGACAGATGTGGGAACAGTTCAAAGTGCTGGAACACCATACCAACACGAGAGCGCAGTTTGGCCAGATCGGTTTTTTTATCATTCACCACGGTACCATCAACGGTGATGACGCCCTGTTGTACCGGCTCCAAACCGTTCACCGTTTTGATAAGCGTTGATTTACCTGAACCTGACGGGCCGCAGACCACCACCACTTCACCTTTTTTCACTTCCGTGGAGCAGTCGGTCAGCACCTGAAAGTGACCATACCATTTAGAAACATTTTTCAGGGTAATCATTAAACTGTCCTTTTCTTCAAATAGCTGACCAACAACGATGCGCTCAGACTGAATACAAAATAAACGGCGCCAGCAAACAGGATCATTTCAACCTGTGTGCCGTCACGCTCGCCAATGGTGGAGGCGGTACGGAAGAAGTCTGCCAGACTCAATACATAGACCAGCGAGGTATCCTGGAACAGTACGATGCCCTGGGTCAGCAGCAGTGGTACCATCGCGCGGAAGGCCTGTGGCAGAATGATCAGCTTCATCGACTGCCAGTGTGTCATCCCCAGCGCCAGCGCGGCGCTGGATTGCCCACGAGAAATACTCTGGATACCGGCACGGATAATCTCGGAATAGTACGCAGCTTCAAACATCGAAAACGCGACCATCGCTGAGATCAGGCGAATATCGGTTTTAGGCGACAGACCCAGTACGTTTTGCAAAAAGCCGGGCACAATCAGGTAGAACCACAGCAGCACCATGACCAGCGGAATAGAACGAAATACGTTGACGTAGCCTTTCGCAAACCAGGCAATCGGCGCGAAGCTGGACAGACGCATTACTGCAAGGATGGTTCCCCAGACAATACCAATGACGACCGCCGTAACGGTGATTTTCAGGGTGATGATCAGCCCGTCCAGCAGATACGGCAGGGAAGGGACGATAGAACTCCAGTCAAATTCGTACATTATTTGCCTCCCAAATTGCCAGGCAGGCGGATTTTGCGTTCGACGAGATTCATCACCAGCATGATGACGGCGTTAATCAGGACGTAGGCCAGCGTGATGGCGGTAAACGATTCCCATGCGTGGGCGGAGTAATCCAGCAGCTTGCCCGCTTGCGCCGCCATATCCACCAGGCCGATGGTGGAGGCGATCGCGGAGTTCTTCACCAGGTTCATCATCTCTGAGGTCATTGGCGGAACAATCACGCGGTATGCGTTTGGCAGCAGCACATAGCGGTAGGCCTGCGGCAAAGTCAGCCCCATCGCCAGCGCGGCATTTTTTTGCCCGCGAGGCAGGGACTGAATCGCAGCGCGAACCTGCTCACAGACGCGAGCTGCGGTAAACAGCCCCAGACAAAGCATGGATGAGAGGAAGAACTGAATGTTGGGATCCAGTTCCGACTTGAACCACATGCCAATGTTTTCCGGCAGCAGTTCAGGAATGACCAGATACCAGGTAAAGAACTGAACGATGAGCGGGACGTTACGAAACAGCTCAACGTATAGCGTGCCGATCCCGGAAAGGAAACGATTTGGGACGGTACGTAAGATGCCGAATAAAGAGCCTATGAGGAAAGCGATAATCCAGGCGGTGATAGATAACGCGACCGTGACCTGGAAACCACTCCAGAGCCAGCCGAGATAGGTGGTGTTGCCGAACGGGGCCTGTTGTAAAAAAATACCCCAGTTCCAGTCTATAGACATAAATCTACTCCAGAAAAAAAAGGGTAGCAGCGCTACCCTCGAAGATTGTTATTCGGCGTTTTGCGGTTTTCAGGCCTGATGGGGAACGACCATCAGGCTTATAGTCTGTCCGTGCCGGGTAACAATCGAGAGGGAGGGGAAGCCTCCCATTTATTTTAGTTAGTTAAGCGCTTTATCATTCGGTTCTTTGAACAGGGCTTTCATCTCGTCTGACAGTTCGAAATTCATGTTCAGGTTCTTCGGTGGAATTGGATTTTTAAACCACTTATCAAACCATTTCTCTGCTTCGCCTGAGGTCTGCGCCTTGGCGATAGTGTCGTCCATCAGCTTTTTGAACTCAGGATCATCTTTGCGCAGCATGCAGCCGTAGGCTTCCTGAGACTGCGGCTTGCCGACGATCTCCCAGTTGTCTGGTTTCTTCGCCTTCGCGCGTTCACCAGCCAGCAGGGCATCATCCATCATAAAGGCAACGGCGCGACCGCTTTCCAGAGTACGGAAAGAGTCACCATGGTCCTTCGCGCTGATGATGCGCATATCCATTTTTTGTTCTTCGTTCAGCTTGTGCAGCAGCACTTCTGAGGTGGTACCCGAAGTCACGACCACGGCTTTGCCTTTCAGGTCTGCGAAATCTTTAACATCGCCGCCTTTTTTCGCCAGCAGACGGGTGCCGACAACGAAAATAGTGTCAGAGAATGCCGCTTGTTTCTGGCGCTCGACGTTGTTGGTGGTGGAGCCACATTCAAAGTCGAAGGTACCGTTTTGCAGCAGCGGGATACGGTTCTGTGAGGTAATCGGGATCAGTTTTACCTGCAGATCGGGCTTGTTCAGCTTTTTCTTCACCGCTTCAACGATCGCGTTGGAGTAATCCTGTGAATAACCGACCACTTTTTGCTGATTATCGTAGTAAGAAAACGGTACCGATGATTCACGGTGACCGACCACGATCACGCCATTTTTGGCGATCTTATCCAGCGTGCTGCCTGCCGCGGGTGCTGCGTCTTCTGCGTGCGCCAGACCGGCGGACATTCCCATGACCAGCATGGCAGTGGCGAGCTTACGTAATTGCATATCCAACTCCTTTATCGTCTGCGCCAGGGACGCATTGATACCCATTGTGATGTTGTTATTGTTTGCTACTAAAACGTGCAGTCTTGTATGTGTTTGTTAACATTTAGTTTGGATGAATGTAAAGAATTTGCTGTGTTATTGTTTATTTTTGCGAAGTGCGCCGCACCATTTGGGGGCAAAAATATCTTGTTGCACTTTTCAGGTGCTACCGGCGCTCAACTTTGGTGCGACCAGGTTGCACATTCAGCCAAAACAGCGTTTGCCTTGTAGAACAAAGCAATAGACGTGCCAAAATGGTCTTTTGGAGGGGAGTTGGCCTGATAAGCTTAGCGCCATCAGGCAAGATGCTGCACAACGGCCGGATGGCGGCGTACCGCCTTATCCGGCCTGAATTTGATGGGGCACTGTTTTATTTGCGACGTTGGCGCAGGCTCATTACCACCGCACCAAAGCCAAACAGTGCAGTCAGCAGCCAGAGCGGCCAGTTACCGGTACGGGCATAAGGGGTCAGACCCGTGGTTGGCGTCACGCTGGTGGTCAGAACCTGACGGGTAAACTGCGGGATCATCGCCTGAATCTCACCCTGAGGACCAATCACCGCCGTAATACCATTGTTGGTGCTACGCAGCAAGGGGCGCGCCAGCTCAAGGGAACGCATCCGCGCCATCTGGAAGTGCTGCCACGGGCCAATGGACTTACCAAACCAGGCATCGTTGGAGATAGTCAGCAGGTAGTCCGTATCCGGACGGAAGTTATCCCGAACCTGTTCGCCAAGAATGATTTCGTAGCAAATGGCAGCGGTCAGCTTAAAGCCGTGCGCATGCAGCTGCGGCTGTACATACGGGCCACGGCTGAACGAAGACATTGGCAGGTCAAAGAACGGCGCTAACGGTCGCAGGATTGATTCCAGAGGGACAAACTCGCCAAACGGTACCAGATGGTTTTTGTTGTAGCGGTTGCTGGAGTCGTAGCTGTATGGACTGTCTTTACCCAGTGTGATGATGGTGTTGTAGGTGTCGTAACGATTCTGCTTGTTCAGACGCGCGTCCACGATACCGGTAATCAGTGTGCTGTTTTTCGATTTCAGCAGGTCATCCATCATGCTCAGAAAACGCTGTTGGTTAATTTCCAGATCCGGAATAGCAGATTCTGGCCAGATGATTAGCTGTGATTTGCCCATCTCGGGTTGGGTGGCGTCGAGATAAATCTTCAGGGTGTTGAGTAACTGACCTTCATCCCATTTAAGCGACTGCGGAATGTCGCCCTGCACCATCGAGACCTGGGTGGTTTTTTCCGGCTCAAGCGTGTACCACTGGATATAGCGCAGTGGAAAAGGCAGAGCAAAGAGCACGAGTGCGGCAACCAGCGGCTTCCAGTTACGTGTCACCAGCGCCAGCGCCAACAGGCCGCTAACCATCATCAGCAGGAAGTTAATCGCCTCAACGCCCATTACCGGCGCCAGCCCCTTTAACGGACCGTCGATCTGGCTATAACCGAACTGCAGCCACGGGAAGCCGGTCAGTACCCAACCGCGCAGGAATTCCGTGATTTGCCAGACTACCGGCGCGGCAATTGCCACCCGCAGCCAGGTGGTTTTCGGCCACAAGCGCGCCAACACGCCGGCAAACAGACCGGTGTAGAGGGAAAGGTATGCGGCAAGCAGAACCACGAGGAAAATGTTAACCGGGCCGGGCATACCGCCAAACTGCGCGATACTGACGTAAACCCAGTTGATGCCTGAGCCAAACAGTCCCAGTCCCCAGAAGTAGCCGATAGCGGCAGACTGGAGCGGACGGCGGTTGAAGGTGAGAGCCTGCAGGCCCATCAGCGAAACAATCGCAGCGGGCCAGATGTCATACGGTGAGAAAGCCAGTGTCCCGCAGGCACCGAATAATAACGCCAGCAGCAGGCGAATGCGCTGGCGTTCAATTAATGGGGCAAATGCCATGTAGTCTTAGATCCAGTTTCGGGTTTATTCGTCCAGTTTTGGCTGGGGTGAGTCGTCCGGAATTCTGACATGAACCTGAATAATACGGCGGCTGTCGGCCATTGCCACTTTAAACTGGTAACCATCAATGTCGATAGTTTCCCCACGCGCGGGCAGATGACCAAAGGCCTGCATGACCAGCCCGCCAATGGTATCGACTTCTTCGTCGCTAAAGTGGGTCCCGAAAGCTTCGTTGAAGTCTTCAATCGATGCCAGCGCGCGAATAGTCCAGGTGTGGCGACTGAGCTGACGGAAATCAATATCGTCTTCTTCGTCGTACTCATCTTCAATTTCACCGACAATCAGTTCAAGGATGTCCTCAATGGTCACCAGACCTGAGACACCGCCAAACTCGTCGATGACGATAGCCATATGATAACGCTGGGAGCGGAACTCTTTCAGCATGCGGTCAACCCGCTTGCTTTCAGGTACGACAACCGCCTGGCGTAACACTTTCTCCATGCTGAAGGCTTCGGCATCGCTGCGCATAAACGGCAGCAAATCTTTGGCCATCAGAATCCCTTCAATGTGATCTTTGTCTTCGCTAATCACCGGGAAACGCGAGTGAGCAGACTCGATAATGACATCGAGACATTCATCCAGGGTCTGGTTGCGTTTCAGGGTAATCATCTGAGAGCGAGGGATCATGATGTCGCGCACGCGTTGGTCCGCAATATCCATTACCCCTTCGAGCATATCGCGCGTATCTTCATCGATAAGGTCGTTTTGCCCGGAATCACGGATCAGCTCCAACAGTTCGTCGCGGTTTTTCGGTTCACCGTGGAAAAGTTGGCTCAGTAACAGGGAAAAAAATCCCTTTTTGCTGTTTAAGGTGTCACTACTGTGTGAATTGTCGTCGCTCATGGCGTCGTATGGGTTCTCATGTTAGTTAATACAAAGCGCGTCATGCGTATACTCAGCTGTTGACGGCATGTTTTGCCTGATGGCGCTATGCTTATCAGGCCTACGAAAGGCATGAATGTAGGCCGGATAAGGCGTAAGCGCCGCCATCCGGCAAGCTACTATTCTGCAATCTTCTCGGCAATGTACGGATCCTCATAGCCCAGAGCAAGCATAATCTCTGTTTCGAGGGATTCCATTTCCTCCGCTTCATCGTCTTCGATATGGTCGTAGCCGAGTAAATGCAAGCTTCCGTGCACCACCATGTGCGCCCAGTGGGCCTCAAGCGGCTTACCTTGTTCCTGCGCTTCTTTCTCGACGACCTGACGGCAGATGATCAAATCACCCAGCAGCGGCATCTCAATGCCCGGCGGGGCTTCAAACGGGAAAGAGAGCACGTTGGTGGATTTATCTTTCCCGCGATAGGTCAGGTTGAGCTCATGGCTTTCCGCGTCATCGACCAGACGAATGGTTACTTCAGACTCTTCCTGAAACTGCGGGATCACCGCATCCAGCCACCCCTGAAACTGACTTTCTGTGGGTAAACCGGATTCGTCTTCACATGCCAGCTGTAAATCGAGAATAACCTGACTCATTTTTGTTCCTGCTCCTGAGCTTCGCGCTTGCGTTCTGCAGCCTGCTCGGCTTTACGTTTCTGTTCTGCTTCTTCCCAGGCTTCATACGCCGTGACGATACGAGCCACCACCGGATGGCGAACCACGTCTTCGCTATGGAAGAAATTAAAACTAATCTCGTCGACCTCAGCCAGCACTTCAATGGCATGACGCAGACCGGACTTGGTGCTACGCGGCAGGTCAATCTGGGTGATATCGCCGGTGATAACCGCTTTGGAGTTAAAGCCGATACGGGTCAGGAACATTTTCATCTGTTCGATGGTGGTGTTCTGGCTCTCATCAAGAATGATGAACGCATCGTTGAGTGTACGTCCGCGCATATAGGCCAGCGGTGCAACTTCAATGACGTTACGTTCAATCAGCTTTTCAACCTTCTCAAAACCGAGCATTTCGAACAGCGCGTCATATAGCGGTCGTAAATAGGGATCGACTTTCTGGCTGAGATCCCCCGGCAGGAATCCCAGTTTTTCGCCCGCTTCCACTGCCGGACGGGTCAGCAGAATACGACGGATCTCCTGACGCTCAAGCGCATCAACCGCAGCGGCAACAGCGAGATACGTTTTACCCGTACCCGCAGGGCCAACGCCGAAGGTGATGTCGTGATCGAGGATATTCGCAATGTACTGTGCCTGGTTCGGCGTACGCGGCTTAATTACCCCGCGCTTGGTTTTGATGTTCACCGCTTTGCCAAATTCAGGCACGCTGTCTGCGCTTTGCTCAAGCACACGCGCTTCTTTGATCGCCAGATGAATTTGTTCAGGCTCGATGTCCTGCGTCTGACCGCGCATTGGGGCGGTATCGACGTACAGACTACGTAAAATATCTGCCGCAGCGGTGACGCAAATTGGGCGGCCGGTCAGTTTAAAGTGGTTATCACGGCGGTTAATTTCGATGCCGAGGCGACGTTCCAGCTGTTTGATGTTGTCATCAAATGGGCCGCAAAGGCTCAACAGGCGGGCGTTGTCTGCGGGTTCAAGGGTGATTTCGCGAGTGTCTATGTTCAAACTGTTCCTCTTATGCATGTCTCGCCGGACGCTGAACATTTACCGGCATCTAAGGAAATTATTCACGCCATGGGGGAAAGGCGCAAGCATTGCAATAAATATGGGGATGCCAGGGCTGATTACAAGGCCCGCCGGGACAGCGAGCCCAGAAGTGTAGGCCCGATAAGTGTAGCGGTATCGGGCCTTTTTTACGTCTTTCAGCAGGATTAAGGCTGATAAATACCAACACCCAGATCGTTTTCTTTGCGGGTACGCGCAATGACCGATTCAGGGGATTCTGCGATGCGCAGGCCCATTTCGTCTTCGGTACGCACCACTTTTCCGCGCAGGGAGTTCGTCCAGACATCGGTAATTTCAACATCCACAAACTTACCGACCATATCCGGGGTACCTTCAAAGTTCACCACGCGGTTATTTTCGGTACGCCCTGACAGTTCCATAATGCTCTTACGCGATGTGCCTTCAACCAGGATGCGCTGGGTCGTACCAACCATACGACGGCTCCAGGCCATAGCTTGCTGGTTGATACGCTCCTGTAGAATGTACAGACGCTGTTTCTTCTCTTCTTCTGGTACGTCATCAACCATATCGGCGGCAGGGGTGCCAGGACGCGCAGAGAAGATAAAGCTGTAGCTCATGTCAAAATTGACGTCAGCGATCAGCTTCATGGTCTGCTCGAAATCCTGCGTGGTTTCACCTGGGAAGCCAACGATGAAGTCGGAGCTAATCTGGATATCCGGACGCGCAGCGCGCAGTTTGCGGATGATCGCTTTGTATTCCAGCGCCGTGTGGGTACGTCCCATCAGGTTCAGTACGCGGTCTGAGCCGCTCTGTACCGGCAGGTGCAGGAAGCTCACCAGCTCTGGCGTATCGCGATAAACTTCAACGATATCATCGGTGAATTCGATCGGATGGCTGGTGGTGAAGCGGATACGATCAATGCCGTCGATTGCTGCTACCAGACGCAGCAGATCGGCAAAGGATCCGATCGTGCCGTCGTAGTTTTCACCACGCCAGGCGTTCACGTTTTGCCCCAGCAGGTTCACTTCACGCACGCCTTGGGCTGCAAGCTGGGCGATTTCAAACAGAATATCATCCGCCGGACGGCTGACTTCCTCACCGCGGGTGTAGGGAACCACGCAGTAAGTACAATATTTATTACAACCTTCCATGATGGACACAAACGCGCTTGGACCTTCAGCACGCGGTTCCGGCAGGCGGTCGAACTTTTCGATCTCCGGGAAACTGATATCAACCACCGGGCTACGGGTCGTGCTTCCACGCACTTTGTTGATCATTTCCGGCAGGCGATGCAGCGTTTGCGGCCCAAAAATAATATCGACGTAATGCGCACGCTGGCGAATATGATCGCCTTCCTGAGACGCAACACAGCCACCGACCCCAATGATGAGCTTGGGATTTTTCTCTTTTAACAGTTTCCAGCGGCCCAGTTGATGGAACACTTTTTCCTGAGCCTTCTCACGGATTGAGCAGGTATTCAGCAGCAGCACATCCGCTTCTTCCGCCACGTCAGTCAGTTGATACCCATGAGTGGCATCCAGCAGATCGGCCATCTTCGATGAATCGTATTCGTTCATCTGACAGCCCCAGGTTTTAATATGGAGTTTTTTGGTCATCGACTTGCTCTTGCGAAATTGTGGCTGAAATGCAGGGCGCATAGTGTACTGCTTTGGCGCGGTTGTGACCAGTATGACGGATGTCAGCCTCAAGGGGTAAAAAATCCTGTAAACTTACACAATACATGTAACTGGAAAATTGACCATGACAAATCAACCAACGGAAATTGCCATTGTCGGCGGGGGGATGGTCGGCGGCGCGCTGGCGCTGGGACTGGCGCAGCATGGATTTTCGGTAACGGTGATTGAACATGCCGCTCCTGCGCCGTTTGTTGCTGGCGGACAGCCTGATGTCAGAATTTCGGCCATTAGCTCCGCCTCCGTGTCGTTGCTGAAAGGGCTGGGCGTCTGGGATACGGTTCAGGGAATGCGTAGCCATCCTTACCGTCGTCTGGAAACGTGGGAATGGGAAAATGCCCATGTGATGTTTGATGCCGCCGAGCTTAAGCTGCCTCTGTTGGGCTATATGGTGGAGAACACGGTCCTGCAACAGGCGCTCTGGCAGGCGCTGGAAGTTCACCCTAAAGTTACGCTGCGCGTGCCGGCGTCGCTTCTCTCTTTGCATCAACATCACGATCGGCATGAACTTGAACTGGCAGACGGTGAAAAAATCAGCGCGAAGCTGGTTATCGGCGCGGATGGTGCAAATTCTCAGGTGCGGAAAATGGCCGGGATTGGCATTCATGCCTGGCAGTATGCGCAGTCCTGTATGTTGATTACCGTGCAATGCGAGCATTCGCCGGGAGACAGCACCTGGCAGCAATTTACCCCTGACGGTCCGCGCGCGTTTTTACCGTTGTTCGATAACTGGGCCTCGCTGGTGTGGTACGACTCACCAGCTCGCATCCGCCAATTGCAAGCGCTAAATATGCCGCAACTGCAGGCGGAGATCGCTAAACATTTCCCTTCAAGACTCGGTAACGTTACGCCTGTGGCGGCGGGGGCATTCCCACTTACGCGTCGTCATGCGCTGCAATATGTGCAACCGGGGCTGGCGCTGGTAGGTGATGCCGCGCATACCATTCACCCACTGGCGGGGCAGGGCGTTAATCTGGGTTTTCGTGATGTCGATGCGTTGATTGATGTGCTGGTGAATGCGCGCAGCTACGGTGAATCCTGGGCCAGTCAGCCGGTGCTCAAGCGTTATCAGAATCGCCGTATGACTGACAATTTCGTCATGCAAAGCGGTATGGATCTGTTCTACGCCGGATTCAGCAATAACCTGCAGCCGCTGCGCATCATGCGTAATCTCGGGCTCATGGCCGCAGAGCGCGCTGGCGTACTGAAACGTCAGGTACTGAAGTATGCGTTAGGGTTGTAGCTCGAGTGGTGCCTGATGGCGCTACGCTTATCAGGCCTACAAGTCATGTAGGCTTGGTAAGTCTTGCCATCACACGACGTTAGAAAAGCAAAAAGCTCGCCGAAGCGAGCTTTTTTAATATGGCTGGGGTACGAGGATTCGAACCTCGGAATGCTGGTATCAGAAACCAGAGCCTTACCGCTTGGCGATACCCCAACGGGTGCACCCACAAAGTGGACGACTTTTTGAAATTGGCTGGGGTACGAGGATTCGAACCTCGGAATGCTGGTATCAGAAACCAGAGCCTTACCGCTTGGCGATACCCCAACAATTTTTTGGATTTACCGAACGAGTCGATACGTCCTTAATATGGTGGCTACGACGGGATTCGAACCTGTGACCCCATCATTATGAGTGATGTGCTCTAACCAGCTGAGCTACGTAGCCAGATACTATCATATTCTTCGATGGCTGGGGTACCTGGATTCGAACCAGGGAATGCCGGTATCAAAAACCGGTGCCTTACCGCTTGGCGATACCCCAATGACCGTTGCGGTGAACCGCTATATCGAAGAAAAAATGGCTGGGGTACCTGGATTCGAACCAGGGAATGCCGGTATCAAAAACCGGTGCCTTACCGCTTGGCGATACCCCATCCGTGCAACGCTTACGGGTGAATGGTGCGGGAGGCGAGACTTGAACTCGCACACCTTGCGGCGCCAGAACCTAAATCTGGTGCGTCTACCAATTTCGCCACTCCCGCAAAAAAAGATGGTGGCTACGACGGGATTCGAACCTGTGACCCCATCATTATGAGTGATGTGCTCTAACCAGCTGAGCTACGTAGCCATCTTTTTTTTCGCGTAACCTTATCGGCGTTGCGGGGCGCATTATGCGTATTGAGCCTTGAAGCGTCAACCCCTTTTTCATTGAAAATAGCTGGAATGTGACTGTTTGGTTAGGTTGCGAACAGCATGACGCAATATTCGGCAATTATTAGTTATTAATTGTTTTTTTGCACAGAAAACAGACATAAAAAAAGAGCCCTGCAGGGCCCTTTTCTAAGGATTAACTTATTTATAAGCGGACTGGTGTACGCCAACCGCACGACCAGACGGATCGTTCATGGTTTTAAACGCTTCATCCCATTCGATCGCTTTAGCGGAAGAACAGGCTACAGACGGCCCGCCAGGTACGCATTCCGCAGCGCTCGCAACCGGGAACAACTCTTCGAAAATCTCACGGTACAAATACGCTTCTTTAGATGATGGCGTGTTGTATGGGAAACGGAAGCTGGCGGTTTCCAGTTGTTGGTCAGAAACTTGTTCAGCAGCGACTTCTTTCAGCGTATCAATCCAGCTGTAACCGACACCGTCAGAGAACTGCTCTTTCTGACGCCATGCGACGCTTGCTGGCAGGTAGGACTCAAAACATTCGCGCAGAACGTGTTTTTCCATTTTGCCGTTGCCGCACATTTTGTCCTGCGGGTTGATGCGCATCGCCACATCAAGGAATTTCTTATCCAGAAACGGCACGCGTGCCTCCACACCCCAGGCTGACATCGCTTTGTTGGCACGAGCGCAGTCGAACATATGCAGTGCCTGCAGCTTGCGCACGGTTTCTTCGTGCAGTTCTTTTGCATCTGGTGCTTTGTGGAAATAGAGATAACCGCCAAATACTTCGTCCGAACCTTCGCCCGACAGCACCATTTTAATGCCCATCGCTTTAATTTTACGCGACATTAAGTACATTGGCGTCGAGGCGCGAATCGTCGTGACATCGTAAGTTTCGATGTGATAAATCACGTCGCGGATAGCATCCAGACCTTCCTGCACGGTGAAGTGGATCTCGTGGTGCACGGTACCCAAATGGTTTGCCACCTCTTGCGCAGCTTTCAGATCCGGAGCGCCTTCCAGGCCGACGGCGAAGGAGTGCAGCTGTGGCCACCAGGCTTCGCTACGTTCCTGATCTTCAACACGGCGTGCCGCGTATTTTTTAGTGATCGCGGAAATGACGGATGAATCCAGACCGCCGGACAGCAGTACTCCATAAGGAACATCAGACATCAGGTGGCTTTTAACCGCATCTTCCAGCGCCTGGCGCAGCTCGTTTTTATCGGTAACGTTGTCTTTGACTGCATCGTATTCAAACCAGTCGCGCTGGTAGTACTGACGAATTTCGCCGTCTTTACTCCATAAATAACTACCGGCCGGGAATTCTTTGATTGTGCGGCAGACAGGAACCAGCGCTTTCATTTCAGACGCAACATAGAAGTTACCGTGTTCGTCGTAACCCATATACAGCGGGATGATCCCAATATGATCGCGACCGATCAGATAAGCGTCCTGCTCGCTGTCATACAGGGCAAAAGCAAACATGCCTTGCAGATCATCCAGAAACTCTGGGCCTTTTTCCTGATACAGCGCGAGGATAACTTCGCAGTCGGAACCGGTCTGGAACTGATAGCGATCGCCGTACTCAGCGCGCAGCGCCTGGTGGTTATAAATTTCACCGTTAACCGCCAGGATATGCGTTTTCTTCACGTTGTACAGCGGCTGAGCACCGGCGTTGACGTCGACGATGGACAGACGTTCGTGTGCCAGAATGGCGTTATCACTGGCGTAAATACCCGACCAGTCCGGGCCGCGATGGCGCATCAGACGAGACAATTCCAGGGCTTTTTTACGCAGTTCAACTGCGTCAGTTTTAATATCGAATACGCCAAAAATAGAACACATAACCTTCTCCGTTAACCTGTTGCGTGATGCTTTTTATGTTTGCTTGATAAAGAAAATGCCGCAAAGCGGGAGAGGGCGCAAGCGAATTGCGGGTCAGAAAATAAAAAATGCAATGGTCATTGTGGATTGGTGAAAAAAGATTACAGAATAGACGTGTTTATTGATGAATCGACAGTTTTATAGCGGTTTTATTGAATGGAGAGACTTCGTGGGGCGGATAAGACGATGACGCCGCCATCCGGCAATAACGCTGCATAATTGCCGAATAAGATGAACTTATGTCTTATCCGGCCTGCGAATCAAATCACATCAATTTCAGCAACAGACGGGTAAATCCAGCTTGGTCTGAACGGCATGTTGTCAATATCATCGAGCTTGGATACGCCAGACAGTACCAGGATAGTTTCCAGACCCGCCTGAAAACCTGCCAAAATATCGGTGCGCAGGTTGTCGCCAACAATGACGGTTTCTTCTGAGTGCGCCTGCATTTTGTTGAGCGCCGCGCGAATAATCCACGGGCTTGGTTTGCCGACATAAAATGGTTTACGACCTGAGATCTTCTCAATACCGGCACAGAGTGCTCCACAGGCGGGATAAAAGCCGCGACCGTGGGTATCCGGGTTAGTGGCGATAAAACGAGCGCCGTTGGCGACAAAATACGCCGCTTTATGCATCATGTCCCAGTTATAGGAACGCGTCTCGCCAACAATCACAAAATCGGGGTTCACGTCGGTAATGGTAAATCCAGCTTTATACAGTTCGTGAATTAACGCGCCTTCACCAACCACATAGGCCTTTTTTCCTTCCTGGCGACGAAGAAAATCAGCGGTAGCCATCGCGGAAGTATAAAAGACGCTATCAGGGACATTCACACCTGCGGTGGCGAAGCGGTTTGCCAGATCTTGCCCGGTCTGCGAAGGGTAGTTAGTCAGCAGGACTAACGGCAGACCTTTTTCCAGGATCCCAGTCAGAAATTCTGCCGCACCCGGTACAGCAACATTGTCGTGCATCAGCACGCCGTCGATATCACAAATTACATTCTTAATGGCCATGGACAATCCGACATTAAAAAAAGAAGGCATTACTATACACAAAATACACTACATCATTCGAGTCGCATCAAGGCGGCAAGTCTGCGAACCTCCGGAGCTTACTGGAAGTAAGTGACCGGGGTGAGCAGATGCAGCTAACGCAGAGGCAGCTTGAAGGATGACGTGTATTAGCTTTCCAGCAAACGTTGCAGCAAAGTCCCGTTAAGCATTGCGCGTTTCACCAGCGCAAAGGCGCCAATGGCGGAGCGGTGATCCAGCGTGGACCGAACCACCGGTAAATTATGGCGAAACGCCTTCAACGCCTGCGTGTTGATACAGCTTTCTATTGCAGGCAGCAGCACTTTATCAGCCTCGGTAATTTCGCCCGCAATGACGATTTTCTGCGGATTAAAGAGGTTGATGGCGATAGCGATGGTTTTACCCAGATGGCGACCAACGTGCTCAATGACTTCTGCTGCCAGATTATCGCCTTTATTCGCTGCCTTACAGATGGCTTTGATACTGCAATCATCCAGCGTGAGCCGGCTTGGATAGCCTTGCTTTAGCAAGTTTTGTACGCGGTGTTCGATAGAGGCGTTGGCCGCAATGGTTTCCAGACAGCCGAAATTACCGCAGTGACAACGCTCACCCAGCGGCTCAACCTGAATATGACCAATCTCACCGACGTTGCCATTGCGACCGATGAAAATGCGGCCATTGGAAATAATTCCCGCGCCGGTTCCGCGGTGCACTCGCACCAAAATGGAGTCTTCGCAATCCTGGCTTGCCCCGAAATAGTGCTCAGCCAGCGCCAGGCTGCGAATATCGTGACCAACAAAGCAGGTGACTTTGAAGCGTTTTTCGAGCGCTTCGACCAGCCCCCAGTTTTCGACCTGAATGTGTGGCATATAGCGGATGACGCCGCTTTCAGGATCGACAAGGCCTGGCAGGATGACAGAAATTGCGATCAGCTCGCGGATTTTCCGCTGACAGCTCTCAATAAAGATGGCAATGGTGTTGAGCAGCGCATATTCCAGCGTTTCCTGGGTGCGCTCCGGGAGAGGGTAATGCTCTTCGGCGACCACTTTACTGCTCATATCATAGAGAGTGAGCGTCGTATCGTGGCGACCCAGGCGTACGCCAATTGCGTGGAAATTGCGGGTTTCTGTGACGATAGAGATAGCGCGGCGGCCCCCGGTGGAGGCCTGCTGATCGACTTCTTTGATCAGCCCGCGTTCGATCAACTGACGCGTAATTTTGGTTACGCTGGCGGGGGCAAGCTGGCTTTGCTCGGCAATTTGAATTCGCGAGATTGGCCCATGCTGGTCAATCAGGCGATAAACCGCCGCGCTGTTAAGCTGTTTTACGAGATCAACATTACCTATTTGAGCTTGTCCGCCTGGTGTCATTCTTTCTCTTACTCAGTAACGACCTCGTTGCCATTAACGATGGTCTTGATAATTTTAAAGTCGTGCGTGAACGCAGTCAGGTTGGCTACTTTGCCTGGCGCGATACTGCCGAGTTGTTTGTCGACGCCAATGGCGCGAGCAGGGTAGAGCGTTGCCATGCGCAGGACTTCGTCGAGAGCGATATTCGCATGTTCGACCAGATTGCGTACACCCTCAATCATGGTTAATGATGAACCGCTCAACGTACCGTTCTCATCAACACACAGTCCATTGCGGTAGTATATTGTTTTACCAGCGAAAATGAACTGTTCAATGTTTGCACCTGCTGGCGCGGTCGCGTCAGTGACCAGGCACAGCTTGTCGCCTTTCAGGCGCTTAGCATTACGAATGTTAACGTAATCAACGTGCAGGCCATCGGCGATGATACCGCAGTAGATATCGGCTTCATCAAGAATTGCGCCCGCCAGACCTGGTTCACGACCGGTAATGTACGGCATCGCGTTGAACAAATGGGTCGCAAAGCTGATGCCTGCGCGGAAACCGATTTTGGCTTCTTTGACCGTTGCATTGGAGTGACCTGCAGAAACCACGATACCGGCATTAACCAGTTTGGTGATGACCTCTACCGGGACCATTTCTGGTGCCAGTGTGACTTTGGTGATCACATCCGCATTATCGCACAGGAAATCAACCAACGCAGCGTCCGGCTGACGGACAAATCCCGGATTATGGGTACCTTTTTTCACAAGGTTCAGCCACGGGCCTTCAAGATGAAGTCCTAATGCCTGATTCGGGTGTTTCGCCAGGTATTCACGCATCACGCGAACACCCTGTTTCATCAGGTCATCGCTGGTGGTGATAAGCGTTGGCAAATAGTTGGTGCAGCCAGATTTTTCATTGGCTTTCTGCATGATTTCCAGCGTTTCAACGGTCACGGCTTCTGCCGTATCGTTAAACTGTACACCGCCGCAGCCGTTTAGCTGTACATCAATAAAACCGGGGGAAACAATGGCCCCATTCAGTGAGCGCTGTTCAATTCCTGACGGTAACTCAGCCAGTGGGCAAACGCTGTCAATCAGGCCATTGGCGACAACAATCGCATGGTCATCAAGAATTTCGTGACCGGTAAAGATCCGGCCCTGGGTTAAAGCATACATTCCGACCCCCGATTTCAAAAAATGCCGCCCTGCAACTCATCGACAGGGCGGAGACATCAATTACAGACCTTTAATATTTTCCGCTTCTAACTCGTTGAAGTATTTCAGCGTCTTCACTTTCAGTTCCATGGTGGAAGGCTCATCGCAGACCACAACGGCTTTTGGATGCAACTGCAAGCAGCTGATGGTCCACATGTGGTTAACGTTGCCTTCAACGGCGGCTTGCAGCGCCTGTGCTTTCTGGTGGCCCAGAACCAGGATCATCACCTCTTCGGCATCCAGCAGGGTACCCACGCCAACGGTCAGCGCATATTTAGGCACCTGGCTTACGTCGCCGTCAAAGAAGCGTGAGTTAGCAACACGTGTGTCGTGAGTCAACGTTTTGATACGGGTACGGGAAGCCAAAGAGGAAGCCGGTTCGTTGAACGCGATGTGACCATCGTTGCCTACACCGCCCATAAACAGGTGGATTTTACCGTAAGAACGGATTTTTTCTTCATACTGACGGCATTCTGCATCAATATCCGGCGCATTACCATTGAGGAGGTTGATGTTTTCTGCTGGAATATCAACGTGATCAAAGAAATTGCGGTGCATAAAGCTGTGGTAGCTTTCCGGATGCTCTTTCGGCAGGCCAACATATTCGTCCATATTGAAAGTAACAACATGCTTGAAGCTCACCTGGCCCGCTTTGTGCATTTCAACCAATGCTTTATAAGCTGTCAGCGGAGTACCGCCAGTCGGCAGGCCCAGAACGAACGGACGATCTGCCGTTGGTTTGAACGCGTTAATACGGCTAACGATATGGCGAGCAGCCCATTTGCCGACTTGTTCAGCGGTATTCAGGGGGATCAGTCTCATTCTTCACCTCAAAAGTAAATGTAAGCAATTGGCGGATTGAGTCTCTGTGCAGTATTAAGCGTAACCTGGTTTTGCATCGGTAAGGATCAATCCGTTTCGATTTTTTGAATGATAAAATAAGTTTTCGTAGTTAGCCAGTGGAAGGGAGGGTTAATAACGATATTTGGTGACTGAAATCACAAAAAACACGCGTTTAATTTGCGATACGAATTAATTTTTCACACACTCTGAATGTAGATGAATGGTTAATATCGTTGTTCCAGAATCTTGCTGTCAGGAATGGTCACACAATAAAAATATGGCTTCAAAGAAGCCTAATCGGGGTCTCGTAGGGGGAATAAAATGAATATTTTAGGTTTTTTCCAGCGGCTGGGTAGGGCGTTACAGCTCCCCATCGCTGTGCTGCCAGTCGCGGCACTGCTGCTGCGATTCGGCCAACCAGATTTACTTAACGTACCCTTCATCGCGCAAGCGGGTGGGGCCATCTTTGATAACCTCGCATTAATATTTGCGATCGGTGTTGCTTCCAGCTGGTCAAAAGACAGCGCAGGTGCAGCAGCGCTGGCAGGTGCGGTCGGTTATTTCATATTGACCAAAGCAATGGTTACCATTAACCCTGCAATCAATATGGGCGTGCTGGCTGGTATCATCACCGGTCTGGTCGGCGGTGCCGTGTATAACCGCTGGTCTGGTATCAAACTGCCTGACTTCCTGAGCTTCTTTGGCGGCAAACGCTTCGTGCCGATCGCCACTGGCTTCTTCTGTCTGGTGTTGGCTGCTATCTTCGGTTACGTATGGCCACCGGTACAGAATGCCATCCATGCGGGTGGTGAGTGGATCGTGGGCGCTGGCGCGCTGGGTTCCGGTATCTTTGGTTTCATCAACCGTCTGCTGATCCCAACCGGTCTGCATCAGGTGCTGAATACTATCGCCTGGTTCCAGATTGGCGAATTTACTAACGCTGCAGGTACCGTATTCCACGGTGACATCAACCGCTTCTACGCGGGTGACGGCACTGCGGGTATGTTCATGTCTGGCTTCTTCCCGATCATGATGTTTGGTCTGCCGGGTGCGGCGCTGGCGATGTACTTCGCGGCTCCGAAAGCACGTCGTCCGATGGTTGGCGGTATGCTGCTGTCCGTTGCGATCACCGCGTTCCTGACCGGTGTTACCGAGCCGCTGGAATTCCTGTTCATGTTCCTGGCTCCGCTGCTGTACCTCCTGCACGCACTGTTAACGGGTATCAGCCTGTTCGTTGCAACACTGCTGGGGATCCACGCAGGCTTCTCCTTCTCCGCAGGTGCTATCGACTACGTGTTGATGTACAACCTGCCGGCAGCAAGCCAGAACGTCTGGATGCTGGTGGTGATGGGTCTGGTGTTCTTCGTTATCTACTTTGTGTTGTTCAGCGCGGTTATTCGTATGTTTAACCTGAAAACGCCGGGCCGCGAAGATAAAGAAGACGATATCGTTACTGAAGAAGCCAACAGCAACACTGAAGAAGGTTTGGCTCAACTGGCAACCAGCTACATTGCAGCGGTTGGTGGCACTGATAACCTGAAAGCGATTGATGCCTGTATCACTCGTCTGCGTCTGACCGTTGCCGACTCCGGTCGCGTAAACGATGCGATGTGTAAACGTTTAGGAGCATCGGGTGTCGTTAAGCTGAATAAGCAAACAATTCAGGTCATCGTGGGGGCGAAAGCTGAATCCATCGGCGACGAAATGAAGAAAGTTGTCGCGCGTGGCCCGGTGGCAGCAGCGTCTGGTGAAAGTGCGCCAGCAGCAGCGGCTCCGGTAGCAAAACCGCAGGCGGTAGCGAATGCAGTCACCGTTGAAGCGCTGGTTTCTCCGATTACCGGTGACGTAGTTGCGCTGGAGCAGGTTCCTGATGAAGCCTTCGCCAGCAAAGCTGTAGGTGACGGCGTGGCGGTGAAACCAACGGATAAAATTGTGGTTGCTCCGGCTGCGGGCACCATCGTGAAAATCTTCAACACTAACCACGCGTTCTGCCTGGAAACTGTTAAAGGCGCGGAAATCGTGGTCCATATGGGCATCGACACCGTCGCGCTGGAAGGTAAAGGCTTTAAGCGTCTGGTTGAAGAAGGTGCGGAAGTTACTGCAGGCCAACCGATTCTGGAAATGGATCTGGAGTTCCTGAACGCTAACGCACGTTCTATGATAAGCCCGGTTGTGTGTAGCAACAGCGATGATTTTGGCGCTCTGGTCATTAAAGCCGAAGGTCATGTGGTTGCCGGTCAAACACCACTGTATGAGATTAAAGGTAAGTAACTGCTCCTGAGTAAAGTGAGTTAAGTGCCTTAAGCGGCGGGGGATAGTCCTCCGCCGCTTTTTTTTGCAGCAAATGCCCTCATATCTCCTGCTGAACAGCTTTTTTGTGCAACTAATAGTTGTCTCCTGACGTCGCTTATAAGATCATACTCCGTTATACGTTGTTTACGCTTTGAGGAATCCACGATGAGTGAGGCTGAAGCCCGCCCGAGTAACTTTATTCGTCAGATCATCGATGAAGATCTGGCCAGTGGTAAGCACACCACTATCCATACCCGTTTTCCGCCGGAGCCAAATGGCTATCTGCACATTGGCCACGCGAAATCCATTTGTCTGAACTTTGGCATTGCGCAAGATTACCAGGGCCAGTGCAACCTGCGTTTTGATGATACGAACCCGGTTAAAGAAGATATCGAGTACGTTGAGTCGATTAAAAACGACGTTGAATGGTTAGGTTTCCACTGGACTGGCGACATTCGCTACTCTTCGGATTACTTCGATCAGCTTCACGCCTATGCGGTAGAGCTTATTAATAAAGGGCTGGCGTACGTTGACGAACTGTCAGCGGACGAAATCCGCGAATACCGTGGCACGCTGACTCAGCCAGGCAAAAACAGCCCGTACCGCGATCGTAGCGTTGAAGAGAACCTGGCGCTGTTCGAAAAAATGCGTACCGGTGGCTTTGAAGAAGGTAAGGCCTGCCTGCGTGCGAAAATCGATATGGCTTCGCCGTTTATCGTGATGCGCGATCCGGTGCTGTACCGCATTAAGTTCGCCGAACACCACCAGACCGGCAACAAGTGGTGCATCTACCCGATGTACGACTTTACCCACTGCATCAGCGATGCGCTGGAAGGCATTACGCATTCACTGTGTACGCTGGAGTTCCAGGATAACCGTCGTCTGTACGACTGGGTGCTAGACAACATCACCATTCCGGTTCATCCGCGCCAGTACGAATTCTCGCGCCTGAATCTGGAATACACCGTGATGTCTAAGCGCAAGCTGAACCTGCTGGTGACCGACAAGCACGTTGAAGGCTGGGACGATCCGCGTATGCCGACGATCTCTGGCCTGCGTCGTCGCGGTTACACAGCTGCCGCGATCCGTGAGTTCTGCAAACGCATTGGCGTGACCAAACAGGACAACACCATTGAGATCGCTTCTCTGGAATCCTGCATCCGCGAAGATCTGAACGAAAATGCTCCGCGCGCGATGGCGGTTATCGATCCGGTGAAACTGGTTATCGAAAACTACCCGCAGGGCGAAAGCGAGCTGGTCACTATGCCTAACCATCCGAATAAACCGGAAATGGGCAGCCGTGAAGTACCGTTTAGCGGTGAAATTTGGATCGATCGCGCAGACTTCCGCGAAGAAGCGAACAAGCAGTACAAGCGTCTGGTGATGGGTAAAGAAGTACGTCTGCGTAATGCATACGTGATCAAGGCCGAACGTGTTGAGAAAGATGCAGAAGGTAAGATCACCACCATTTTCTGCACCTACGATGCTGACACCCTGAGCAAAGATCCGGCCGATGGTCGTAAAGTTAAAGGCGTTATTCACTGGGTGAGCGCGTCCCATGCGCTACCGATTGAAATCCGTCTGTACGACCGTCTGTTTAGCGTGCCAAACCCAGGTGCGGCGGAAGACTTCCTGTCCGTTATTAACCCGGAATCGCTAGTCATTAAGCAGGGTTACGGTGAGCCGTCGCTGCAGGCTGCGGTTGCAGGTAAAGCGTTCCAGTTTGAGCGTGAAGGTTACTTCTGCCTGGACAGCCGTTATGCAACGGCTGACAAGCTGGTGTTTAACCGTACCGTTGGTCTGCGTGATACGTGGGCTAAAGCGGGCGAATAAGTCGCAACACATCCTCTCTAAACGCCGCTTTATGCGGCGTTTTTTTTCGCAAAAAAACCGTTTGACAGGCTCCGTTTGCGCAGCGAATTAATTACATGTCTGTAATAATAAATCGGCTGAATGTTTTTACGTTTAAATAACTTACCTCAATGTGAAATGGGCTGAAACCGATTTCATCTCTATGGAAAACAAGCGATTTTTTCATTTTTTCAACGCTTTTTTATCTCCCAATGAAAATGTAACAGAAAGCAATGAAATATGTGCGGTTGCTCATACTATTACATACTCGTTACAGAAAGAGATTGATAATTCGCGTCGCGAAAAATAGTCTATTCATTGTAGTCACTGAGGTTTTCTTGGCGCTACTTTTTTAATTTTTGTTTTTTCGCTGTCCGCTTATATCGGCAGCATTTTTATGTCAAAGAGGATTAACATATGCGTACGTTTAGTGGCAAACGTAGTACGCTGGCGCTGGCTATCGCCGGTATCACAGCAATGTCGGGTTTTGTTGTCGCTCCGCAGGTACACGCCGAAGGATTTATTGATGACTCAACCTTAACCGGCGGCATCTATTACTGGCAGCGTGAGCGTGACCGTAAAGATGTGACCGATCATGACAAATACAAAACCAACCTTTCTCACTCCACCTGGAACGCTAACCTCGACTTCCAGTCCGGTTATGCGGCCGATATGTTTGGTATTGATATCGCAGCATTTACCGCTATTGAAATGAACGAAAGTAGCGAAAGCGGCCATCCAAACGAAATCGCATTCTCTTCCAAAAATAAAGGCTATGACGAGGATTACTCCGGCGATAAGAGCGGGATTAGCCTTTATAAAGCAGCAGCTAAATTTAAATACGGCCCAACCTGGGCGCGTGCCGGTTACATTCAACCAACCGGGCAGACTTTGCTGGCACCGCACTGGAGCTTTATGCCAGGTACCTATCAGGGGGCTGAAGCCGGTGCCAACTTCGACTATGGTGATGCTGGCGCACTAAGCTTCTCCTATATGTGGGCTAACGAATATAAAGCGCCGTGGCACACCGAAGTCGATAAATTCTATCAGGCTGATAAAAAGACCAGCGTTGATTACCTGCATTCAATCGGCGCGAAATATGACTTCAAAAATAACCTGTTGCTGGAAGCGGCATTTGGTCAGTCTGAAGGCTACGTCGATCAGTACTTCGCCAAAGCCAGCTACAAATTCGATTTAGGCGGTAACCCGTTTACTACCAGCTATCAATTCTACGGCGCACGTGACAAAGTTGACGACCGCACCGTGAACGATATTTATGACGGCACGGCCTGGCTGCAGGCGCTGACCTTCGGTTATAAAGTAGCGGAAGTGGTTGACCTGCGTCTGGAAGGCACATGGGTTAAAGCAGATGGGCAGCAAGGCTACTTCCTGCAGCGTATGACCCCGACCTACGCCTCATCAAACGGTCGCCTGGACGTGTGGTGGGATAACCGTTCTGACTTCAACGCCAACGGCGAAAAGGCAGTCTTCTTCGGCGCAATGTATGACCTGAAGAACTGGAACCTGCCGGGCTGGGCAGTGGGCGCGTCCTACGTTTACGCATGGGATGCTAAACCCGCTACCTGGCAGCTCAACCCGGATGCGTACTACGACAAAAACCGCACTATCGAAGAATCTTCTTACAGCCTGGATGCGGTCTACACCCTGCAGGATGGTCGTGCGAAGGGCACTATGTTTAAACTGCACTTCACTCAGTACGACAACCATTCAGATATTCCGAGCTGGGGTGGTGGTTACGGCAACATCTTCCAGGATGAGCGTGACGTGAAATTCATCGTTATTGCTCCGTTCACTATCTTCTAATGCCAATAGCGGCAGGCCGGGCGCCTGCCGCCTCGTTGAGGAACGTGCTATGAAAAAACTGATACTCATCGCCGTTATGGCATCAGGGCTGGTGGCTTGTACGCAATCCCCTGCACCGAAAGAAGACAGCCGTCTGAAAGAAGCCTACAGCGCATGTATTAATACCGCTCAAGGATCGCCGGAAAAAATAGAAGCCTGCCAAAGCGTGTTGAATGTACTGAAGAAAGAAAAACAGCACCAGCAGTTTGCCAATGAAGAAAGCGTACGCGTGCTGGATTATCAGCAGTGTATCCAGGCCACGCGCACGGGTAACGATCAGGCCGTTAATGCTGATTGCGATAAAGTCTGGCAGGAAATTCGCAGCAAGAATGCCGCACAGTAATTCAAAAAATGAAAAAGACAACGGGCGGAGAATTTTCCGCCCGTTTGCATTTCAGAGCTTATTTTCCACTGGTTGATAACCCCGACTTAGCCGGACAAACAGCATTGCCGTGGCAGCGAGTCCGCAAAGTGCCGCGCACATCAGCCACCATCCCGGTGAGCTTTTATCCCCGGTTAGCTGAACCAGTGCCGTGGATATGACCGGCGTTAGGCCGCCAAAAATCGCTGTGGCAAGACTGAATGCCAGTGAAAAGCCCACCGTACGCACATAGACCGGCATCACCTCGGTGAGTGCGGCTACCATTGCCCCGTTATACATACCAAAAAAGAATGAGAACCAAAGCAGGACCAATGTCATGCGAGTGAAATCTGGCGCGGCGGTGAGCCAGTGCATTACCGGCCAGGTGGTGATCAGAGCGAGTACGGTAATCCCCATTAACACCGGACGACGACCAATTCGGTCAGAAATTGCCCCGCCAATGGGCAGCCAGATAAAGTTAGAAATACCGACCAGCATGGTGACCACCAGGCTGTCGCGAGCGCTCAGGTGGAGTACAGCCCTGCCGTAGGTCGGGGTGTAGACGGTGATGAAGTAAAATGTCGTTGTGGTCATCGCCACCAGCAGCGTACCTGCAGCGATAAGACGCCAGTTTTTGACGATAGTGGTGAAAATTTCCCGAGTGTCGGGGCGGTGCGTGCGTTGTAAAAATGCGTCTGTTTCCTGCAGCGAGCGGCGGAGCACGAAGATCAAAGGAATAATCATGCAACCAATAAAGAAGGGAATGCGCCAGCCCCATTCCGAGATCTGATCGTGTCCCAGGGTAGCGTTCAGACAGTAACCAATCAGCGCCGCCACCACAATGGCGACCTGTTGACTGGCCGACTGCCAACTGGTGTAGAAGCCTTTATTGCCAGGCGTGGCGATTTCCGAAAGATAAACCGAGACGCCGCCTAACTCTACGCCTGCAGAAAATCCCTGTAATAATCGTCCAAGTAATACCAGCACGGGAGCCAGCAGGCCAATACTGTGATAGCCAGGTACCAGGGCTATCAGCAGGGTACCGCAGCCCATAATCGCCAGCGTCACCATCAGGCCTTTACGACGACCAATTCTGTCGATGTAAGCACCCAGCACAATGGCGCCAACGGGTCGCATTAAGAAACCCGAGCCAAAAACGGCGAAAGTTAACATTAGCCCGGCAAATTCACTCTCCGCGGGAAAGAAGGTCTTTGCAATATAGGTGGCGTAAAACCCGAACAGAAAAAAGTCGAACTGTTCGAGAAAATTACCGCTGGTTACCCGCAGTATTGCGCCGAAAGTTCCGGCGCGCGATGGTTGTTGTGTCATTGGGTTTGCTCCACTGTCTTATCATAATATTTATAGAGGTAAGAGTGTGCGGGTTATTTGTCTGTGACCCCCGCCTGTTTGCCGCGCCGTTTCTCAATCGCCCACTTGAGTAAGGCTGCGCAGCGGTAAAATCCATGGGCAAATTTTCCGTAAGGAATGGTCAGAAAGAGCGCCATGACCACGCCGAGGTGAATGGCGAGCAAAATAGCCATCCAGGACGAGTCTCTTCCTGCCAGCAGGGCTAAACCGGTCAGACTGGTCAGCAGCAGCAGTAAAATAAAACCGCGATCCATCGGTTTTTGCCGTGCGTCGCCATGTAGCGGTGAGCGCTTGAGATTGAGCCATAGCAAGCCAGCCGGGCCGACAACCAGGCCAATGCCGCCTAATGTGCCCAACATCACCGGCAAGCTGAAGAACGGATAGGGCGCTTCAATACCTGCGAAATAGTGATAGCCCGTCGCCACCACGGTGGCGGCAAAGCAGAGCAGAAAACCGTAGAAAGTGAAGTGATGAAAACGGCGCCGCATCAGAGTGAAGGCATCATCTGCTTCATTACAACCTTTACCGTGCCCGCCATCGAGATACTTTAGCGTCAGCGCATCGTGTGAAGCTTCAGCAATTTCGACGGAACGTGGCATACCGGGAGAGATCTCGCGCCAGAAGCGGATAACGCCCGCCATCAGCAGACCTATCGCCAGAATAAATACCGAACCAAACATCCAGGCCAGCAGGCTATGCGGGAAAATTTGGTAGAAATCTCCGGCCAGCGGTGGATGGAGTAACGAGCCTTTTAACCCCATGGCGAGCAGTAAAAACAGAGTCAGACCGAAAACCAGCGCCAGCGTCACGGTGACGCCTGCGCGACGATAAAGCGCGCCAAAGGCCGCGGGTTGCGCGTAGTGCTGATAGGTTTCAAGCCGGACTTCTGCCATCGCCTTCGGCACGTTGATGGCAAACTCATGAGGCGGGGCATACTGACAGGCGTGCAGGCAGGCACCGCAGTTATGGCACAAGTTTGCCAGATAATTGATATCCGCTTTACCGAATTCCAGGCGCTGCGTCATTGCCGGGAACACGGCGCAAAATCCTTCACAATAGCGACAGGCGTTGCAGACCTGCATCACGCGTTCAACTTCCGCTTCCGGTTCGGTGATAATTTGCGCGTCGATAATCAGTTTCTCAAGCTGCCTCATGACGAGTCTCCTTACGTGCGGCCAGCGCGGCTTCTTTTCCGGCAATACGGCCAAAAGTGGTACCGATTGACATGCCCACGCCTGCGGTGTAGCCCTTGCCCAGCACGTTGCCCGCCATCATCTCTCCGGCGACGAACAGGTTGCGGCTTGGCTGCCCGGCAAAGTGTACGGCAGCGCGTTCATTTACTTTTAACCCGAGATAGGTGAAGGTGATCCCTGGCCGCAGGGCATAGCCGTAGTAAGGCGGCTGGTCCAGTGGTCGCGCCCAGTGTGTCTTCGCGGGGGTTAACGCTTTTGTCGTGCAGTTATCCAGAATGGTATGGTTGAACTGGCCGGGCTGGCAGGCGTTGTTGTACTCCGTCACGGTGTGGGTAAAGTGTTCGCCATTCAGCCCCAACTGATGAGCCAGTTCCGCCAGCGTATTAGCCTGTGCGCCAGGAAAGACCGGAGGCATGAAGTGACCGATGGCTTTACTGTCGATAATGGAGTAGCCAATCTGCCCGGGCTGTTGGGCGACCAGTCGTCCCCAAATGGCGTAGCGTTTGGGCCAGAAATCTTCGCCTTCATCATAAAAACGCTCAGCGTCACGGTTGACGACTATGCCGAGAGAAACACAGTCCACGCGGGTACAAATCCCGCCGTCATATAACGGCGCTCTGGCGTCAATAGCTACGCAATGTGACTGGGAGGGTTCGCCGATGATGTCGGCTCCGGCATCGATCATAAATTTGAGCAGTACGCCCTGGTTAAAGCGCGTGCCGCGAATCAGAAAGTTATCTGCAGGCCATTCGCCGCGCTCGTTCTCTCCCCACGCTTCTCGTAGCCATTCGCGGTTTGACTCAAACCCGCCAGCGGCAAGCACGCAGGATTTAGCTGTGATGCGCTCTTCACCTGCCAGCGCCGCCACGAACTCGCCATTACGCAGTTCAAGCGCCTGAACGGGGGTGTTATAGCGGATCTGCACTCCCAGTTTTTCTGCGCTGCGATAATAGGCATTCACCAGGGCCTTGCCACCGCCCATAAAAAAGGCGTTGGTTCGCGCCACGTGTAAAGCGCCAGAGAGAGGAGGTTGAAAATTGACGCCGTGTCGGCGCATCCAGTCGCGACACTGTGAAGAGGTGCGGATCACCAGACGAGCCAGGGCTTCGTTGGTATTTCCTTCCGTGACGCGCTGCAGATCTTGCCAGAACTCCTCTTCCGGATAGCTTTCCACCAGCACATCCTGCGGTGCATCATGCATACAGCGCAGGTTACGCGTGTGTTGGGAATTTCCCCCACGCCATTCCCGGGGAGCCGCTTCGAGTAGTAAAACGGAAGCGCCTTGCTCCCGGGCGGTAAGGGCAGCGCATAAGGCAGCATTGCCACCGCCAATCACCAGAACATCAACCATCGTATACTCCATTACCATTTAACCAATTGTTAAATTTGTAATTAAAATGTATGCGAACGGCTTGTGCGGGCGCTATGACGTAGTGCTAAAGAGGGCTTTAGTTATTGTAAAGGATGGCGCCTGGCCAGCGTCCTGCTTCCACCAGTTGATGCATCACTTTCGTCAGCACTACGCGGGCTGCGAGGCCCGCCGGGGTGAGCTCATCGTCAGAGAGGCTCACCAGAAAGTTGGGGCGGCTAAGTATCGGATTATGGACGCCGATCACTCTTAGCGTCTCTTTATCGAGATGGGAAATCGCCGCTCCGGGTTGAAGAGTGGCGCCAATGCCACTGCGCACGGCGCGCATCAGCAGCGCCAGACCATCAATTTCTGTAGCAATCTCAATGTTCAGCGCGTGTTCCTGACAAATTGCTTCCAGCCTGCCGCGCAGACCGTGGCCTGGGCTTGGCATTATCAATGGAATACGTGCCAATTCGGCTGGAGAAATATTGTCATCGGTAATATCAGCCAGTAGGGCATGGGTCCCAATCAAAAACAGCCGTTCTTCGAGAATCGGTCTGGCACTCCAGCGCAGGATCTTTTCTTTTTGAAACACCACAGCCAGATCAATCTGTCGGGTATTAATCATCCGTTCCAAATTACCAGAGAGACTTTCCACCACATGCAGGCGAACATCGCTATAGCTTTCCCGCATGGCGTGAATAAAAGGCATACCGAGAACTGAAGCGGTACTGGGAGCCATGCCGACGCTGACGTGCCCGGAAAGCCGGGATTCACGCGCGGCGAGGATTGCATCGTCTGCGTGACGGAGCGCCAGCTGCGCCTGGGAGTAAAAAGCCAGTCCGGCGCTGGTGGGGGTCACGCCTCGCGAAGTGCGCTGCAGCAGGCGAATAGCGAGTTCGTTTTCCAGACGCGACATTTGCTGACTGAGTGCCGAAACCCCGATATTGAGATCGAGCGCCGCGCTACCCATGCTGCCGGTTTCTACAATGCGCACAAAATAGCGTAGCTGGCGAAGTTCCATTTCGACTCTCCGGAAGGGGGCAATTGATTTTTACATTAAAGCAACACAGGAGCGGAGGGAAGGGGAAAAGGGCAGGTAACGCCCATAAAAAAAGCCAACCGGATGGTTGGCTTTTCAGAAAGCATTACATTATTTGCCGTCGTGGGCGTGCTCATCTTCGCGGCAATCGCCTTCGGCACAGTGACCGTAAAGATAGAGGCTATGGTTAGTTAAGCGAATGCCATGTTTAGCCGCAATCTCACGTTGGCGGGCTTCGATGGAATCATCGCTGAACTCGACCACTTTGCCGCAGTCAAGGCAGATGAGGTGATCGTGATGATGCTGTTGAGTCAATTCGAAGACGGATTTACCACCTTCAAAATTATGGCGGGTCACGATACCGGCATCATCAAACTGGTTCAGCACGCGATACACGGTCGCCAGACCAATTTCTTCACCCATATCGATCAGGCGTTTGTATAAGTCTTCCGCACTGACGTGATGGTTATCCGGTTCCTGAAGAACTTCCAGAATTTTTAAACGAGGAAGCGTTACTTTCAGGCCAGCCTTCTTTAATGCGGTATTGTTGTCAGTCATGCGGAATCTGTCCTGTAGCTAAACGATTCACTTCATTAACAGAAGTGACAGAAATTGCACTTGAGATAATGCGATTCATTATAGAACTGCCATGGCTAAATGAAAACTGCAAGTCTCTGGCATATATTGTTAATCAAAACGTGGTATCGCCGACAAACACACTGTGCAACACCCGATTGGCATCCAGCCATTGTACAGGGTCAGACGAAAAAGTTACAAATTTGTAGCAATTATTTTGATTGGTTTTATCTATTGATGCGGCGCAGATGGAAATCTGCGCCACACGAAATCAGGCATTAATGATTTCGTCGAGGTGCAGCTCTTCAGAGATCTGCTTAACCCATTTTTCTACGCGTTCTGCGGTCAGTTCAGGTTGGCGATCTTCATCGATAGCCAGACCGACAAAATGGTCGTCGTCAGCCAGACCTTTGGACGCTTCAAAGTGATAACCTGCCGTTGGCCAGTGACCAACGATGGTTGCGCCGCGCGGTTCGATGATATCGCGAATGGTCCCTAACGCATCGCAGAAATATTCTGCGTAATCTTCCTGGTCGCCACAGCCGAACAATGCAACCAGTTTGCCGTTAAAATCAATGTCTTCGAGGGTAGGGAAGAAGTCGTCCCAGTCGCACTGCGCTTCACCGTAGTACCAGGTTGGGATGCCGAGCAGCAGAATGTCATACCCTTCGAGGTCTTCTTTGCTGCTTTTTGCAATGTCATGAACATCGGCAACGTCTTTACCAAGCTGTTTTTGAATCATTTTTGCGATGTTTTCGGTATTACCGGTGTCGCTGCCGAAAAAGATGCCAGTGATTGCCATGAGTAAAATAACCTCTTGAAACTTATTGAAATGGTGGTGGCGCATTGCCCACGGATAAGGGCAATCATAGCAGAACAGTCTGGCATGCGGAAACAGCAAACACGCAGGACTGCACTCTGTGCTACACGATTTATGATTTAGAGCAGAAATTCAGACTATGCCTGACCGCGCAATGCGCTGAGTTGGTTCATCAGCATCTCTTCGATGAGTTCACTGCGACTCATGTTGCGTGCCTCAGCCAGCTCGTTCAGAGCGTCAACGGCATCAGCGTTCAGTTTCAGTTCGACACGCTTAAGCCCGCGAACTTTGTCACGCTTAAGCTGATTACGTTTATTAATACGTAACTGTTCATCACGCGAGAGCGGATTAGTTTTGGGTCGTCCCGGGCGACGCTCCTGCGCGAACAGATCTAATGTCGTACGGTCCGTTTGTTCTTTGGCCATGATCTTGGTGACTTCGGGGAAACAATCAGCCAGGCGTCTGCCCGGATGGATAGCGCGCCATAATACATCAGCAGGGGAGACACGCCAACGCCCGCGCGCGTAATCGCGCGCAGACGCTGAGTTTTTAATCAGTTAGCCTGCTCGCTCAGATAACGACGGATGGCGCGCAGCACCGCCTCCGGTTTTTCGGCATGCACCCAATGCCCGGCGCCTGCTATAACGTGCGCACGAGCTTGTGGGAATTGCGCCAGCAGTTGTTCGCGATACGCTTCGGTAACATACGGTGAGTTGCCGCCTGGGATAAACAGCGCCGGGTGCTCCCACGCAGGAATGGTTTCCCAACCGACGATATGCGGATATTGATCCCACAATACGGGAACGTTAAAGCGCCACTCGCCGTCAACAAAGGATTTCAGCAGAAACTGGATAACACCTTCCTCTTGCAGGTGCTGGCGCATGACGCTTGCCGCCTGCTGGCGTGAGGACGCTTGTGCATCGGTTACGGCATTGATTGCCGCAAAAATCTCATCGTGGCGGCGAACATGGTAGTCAACGGGAGCAATGTCGATGGCGACCAGCCGTTCGACACGTTCCGGAGCCAGCGCAGTCAGCGCCATGACAGCTTTACCGCCCATCGAGTGGCCAATAAAGATCGCTTTTTCGATCTGCCGATCGTCCAGCGTATCCAGCAGATCTTGCGCCATGGCCGGATAATTCATCTCAGGTGAACGAGGGGAGAGGCCATGGTTTCGCATATCGACCTGGATGATGTCGTGGTCGGTTACTAGATCGCGTGCCAGGATCCCCAGGTTATCCAGACTGCCAAACAAGCCGTGAACCAGGACGATGGGAGAATTATTGTGCAGGTTTTGCGCAGATTGCGCTCGGATATTCAATTTCATGGCAAAGTTCTTTTTTTCACACTCACGGGTTAGGGTATCATGTTGACCATTCTGCCACATGGCTGCAACAACTACGGTTACTCTGAGTTTTGCTGGCCACCAGGCTTGACGCTATCCGCTGTTGGGATTTGCCTTTACACTACGTGTGTTTACCCCGACAACTTGTATTCAGCTAAACACTGCACTGGATTAAGATGAAAACGATTGAAGTTGATGATGAACTCTATAGCTATATTGCCAGCCACACCAAGCATATTGGCGAGAGCGCATCCGACATTTTACGGCGTATGTTGAAATTTTCCGCCGCATCACAGCCTGTCACTCCGATAGTCAAAGAAGTCCGCGCTGTGCAACCTGTCGTGGAAGCCAAGCCGGTTAACCCCGTAAAAGATAAAGTGCGCGCGATGCGTGAACTGCTGCTGTCCGACGAATACGCGGAACAGAAGAAGGCAGTAAATCGCTTTATGCTGGTGCTGTCTACACTCTATTCACTGGATCAAAACGCGTTCGCCGAAGCAACGGAATCGTTGCATGGTCGTACGCGTGTTTATTTTGCAGCTGATGAACAGACGCTGCTGAAAAATGGTAATCAAACCAAACCGAAGCACGTGCCAGGCACGCCGTACTGGGTGATCACCAATACCAATACCGGCCGTAAATGCAGCATGGTTGAACACATCATGCAGTCAATGCAATTCCCTGCGGAATTGATTGAAAAGGTTTGCGGAACAATTTAATCCTTGCATTAGAAGGACCAGGCAATGGCAATCCACAATCGTGCAGGTCAACCTGCGCAACAGAGTGATTTGATTAACGTCGCCCAACTGACGGCACAGTACTATGTACTGAAACCAACGGCAGGGAACGCTGAGCACGCTGTTAAGTTCGGTACGTCCGGACATCGCGGCAGTGCAGGTCGTCATAGTTTTAACGAGCCGCATATTCTGGCTATCGCCCAGGCGATTGCTGAAGAACGTGCGAAAAACGGGATTACTGGCCCGTGCTATGTGGGCAAGGATACCCACGCGCTGTCTGAACCGGCTTTTATCTCTGTACTGGAAGTGCTGGCGGCGAACGGCGTTGACGTCATCGTGCAGGAAAATAACGGCTTTACGCCAACCCCTGCTGTATCGAACGCTATCCTGGTCCACAACAAAAAAGGCGGCCCGCTGGCTGACGGCATTGTGATCACGCCGTCCCACAACCCGCCGGAAGATGGCGGCATTAAATACAACCCGCCAAACGGTGGTCCGGCAGACACCAATGTCACCAAAGTGGTGGAAGACAGAGCCAACGCGCTGCTGGCGGCCGGTCTGCAAGGCGTGAAGCGTATGTCGCTGGACGCTGCGCTGGCATCTGGTCATGTGAAAGAGCAGGATCTGGTTCAGCCGTTTGTTGAAGGACTGGCTGACATCGTAGACATGGCGGCGATCCAGAAAGCGGGTCTGACGCTGGGTGTCGATCCGCTGGGCGGTTCCGGTATCGAATACTGGAAGCGTATTGCAAAGCACTACAACCTGAACCTGACTATCGTTAACGATCACGTTGATCAGACTTTCCGCTTTATGCATCTCGACAAAGATGGCGCAATCCGCATGGACTGCTCCTCCGAGTGTGCGATGGCGGGGCTGTTGGCGCTGCGCGACAAGTTCGATCTGGCCTTTGCCAATGACCCAGACTACGACCGTCACGGTATCGTCACCCCGGCAGGGCTGATGAATCCGAACCACTATCTGGCGGTGGCGATCAACTACCTGTTCCAGCATCGTCCGCAGTGGGGCAAAGATGTTGCCGTCGGTAAGACGCTGGTGTCATCGGCGATGATTGACCGTGTAGTGAATGATTTAGGGCGTAAACTGGTTGAAGTGCCGGTTGGCTTTAAATGGTTTGTTGACGGTCTGTTTGACGGCAGTTTTGGCTTTGGTGGGGAAGAGAGCGCGGGGGCATCTTTCCTGCGTTTCGACGGTACACCGTGGTCAACCGACAAAGACGGCATCATCATGTGCCTGCTGGCGGCAGAAATTACCGCAGTGACCGGTAAGAACCCGCAGGAACACTACAACGAACTGGCTGCTCGCTTTGGCGCACCGAGCTACAACCGCCTGCAGGCAAGCGCGACCTCCGCGCAGAAAGCGGCGCTGTCTAAGCTGTCTCCGGAAATGGTGAGCGCCAGTACGCTGGCGGGCGACCCGATCACCGCGCGTCTGACGGCTGCACCGGGCAACGGCGCTTCTATCGGCGGTCTGAAAGTGATGACTGACAACGGCTGGTTTGCCGCGCGTCCTTCTGGTACGGAAGACGCTTACAAGATCTACTGCGAAAGCTTCCTCGGTGAAGAGCATCGCAAGCAGATCGAAAAAGAAGCGGTTGAGATCGTCAGCGAAGTGCTGAAGAACGCGTAAACCTTAGGCCGGATAAGACGCTAGCGTCGCTATTCGGCATGAATAATGAAAAAGCCGGACAGCAAATACGCTGGTCCGGCTTTTTATATTCAACTTAACGTCATGGCATGAACCGATAACCAATCCCGGTTTCGGTCAGAAAATGACGCGGACGTGCCGGGTCCAGTTCCAGTTTCTGGCGCAGGTGTCCCATGTAAATTCGCAGATAGTGGCTGTGTTCGACGGCGTTTGGTCCCCAAACCTGATTGAGCAACTGGCGCTGCGTCAGTACCTTTCCGGCATTATTCAGCAGTACCGCTAGCAGGCGAAACTCAATCGGCGTCAAATGAATCTCTTCATCACCACGATGTACGAGTCGGGCGGCGATATCTACTTTTACGTTGGAAAAATGCACCACCGGCTCGGGAGACGTGCCGCTGGCGTGGCGACGCAATGCCACGCGCAATCGCGCCTGTAGCTCGCCAATACCAAAGGGTTTACTGAGATAGTCATCGGCACCGGCATCCAGGGCGGCAATTTTATCACTTTCTTCGCTGCGGGCTGAAAGCACAATTACCGGTATCGCGCTCCATTGTCGCAGGTCACGAATAAAATCAATGCCGTCACCGTCCGGCAGACCGAGATCGAGAATGATGAGATCGGGTTTTCGCGTGGCGGCTTCCAGCAGACCACGTTGCAGCGTTTCCGCTTCATATACACGCAGACCATCGGCTTCCAGCGCGGTGCGCAGAAAGCGACGGATAGCCTGTTCATCTTCAACAATCAGTACGTTCGTCACATATCCTCATGAAAATCTTCAAGTTCAGGGGGGATTTCCTGGGGCAGTGTAACACGGAAACATGCTCCTCCCTGCGCGCGATTGTGGACGGAAATTGTACCGCCGTGCACGTCCACAATGGCCTGGCAGATTGCCAGCCCCAGCCCAACGCCCGGTACAGATGACTCTTTATTTCCCCGGGAAAACTTGTCAAAAACTCGTTGCTCCATTCCCGATGGAATGCCAGGGCCATTATCCCAGACGTCCAGTTGCAGATGTTCACCATCGACGCTGGCATCAATACCGATTTGCGCCGCTGGACCTGCGTATTTAACAGCGTTTTCCAGCAGGTTAATCAGCACCCGTTCAAATAGCGGGCCATCGACGTGGATCAGCGTCAACGGTGCGGGTAGCGACAAATTAATAGGAGCAGAGAGTCCTGGCTCCAGCATCTGCAGGGCACTACCGACCACCTCTTCCAGCGTTAACCACTCTTTCTTAAGATTAAAGCCGCCAGACTGAATTCGCGCCATATCCAGTAGGTTATTAACCAGTCGGGTCGTATTCAGGACGTGCTGGCGAATTTCGCTGGCTTGGCGCGCGTGCGGCGATCCTTCGCTTGCCAGATCCAGCGTTAAGATCTCTGCCTGACCAAACAATACCGTCAGCGGTGTGCGTAAATCGTGGGAAAGGGCGGCGAGCAGGGCATTGCGAATGCTTTCACGCTCGCTGGCAAACCGGGCCTGCTCTTCGCTGGCGGTCAGCGTCAAACGCTCCAGCGCACTGGCGACCAGTAAAGTGAAAGTTTCCAGCAGGCGTTGCTGTTCGGGGATCATCAGCTGGCGTAAATTTCCTGGTTCCACAACCAGCAGCCCATGCGTTTTGTCGGCGCTTTTTAACGGTAAAATTTGATATGGCACACCGGGTAAGGTGTCAGTGCCTGCGCCGGCCGGTTGCCCTTTATCAAAGCTCCATTGGGCAATGGCGTCATCCCACGGCGTCATGCCCTGTTGATGAGTGAGAGGGGCCAGCTTACCGTTCTCACCGGGCAGTAAAACCTGGCTGCGGGCCTGGAACGTTGAGGCAATAAACTGTTCGCTGGTGGCGGCGATATCCTGCTGGCTCCGTCCGACGGCCAGCGCTTTCGACATCTCATATAAATGACGCGTACGCTGTTCACGATAACGCGCTACCCGTGCTTGATAACGCACTCCAGCGGTGAGATTACCGATAACCAGCCCTACCGTTAGCATCACGGCAAAGGTAAGCAGGTACTGGACGTCGGAAACGGCCAGCGTACCGCGTGGGGCAATAAAGAAGAGATCGAAGCTGGCAACGTTAATAAAGGTTGCCAGCACTGACGGCCAGCGTCCGTAAAAGAGGGCGATAACCACCACACCCAATAAATAGATCATCACCAGGTTGGCGGCGTCAAAGGCCATCAACCACTGCATGGCAATCAACGTAATGATGGCGCACAGCGCGACGGCAACCACGCAACCCTGAATTTGAACCCGCCACTTATCCTTAAAGGTGCGGCTATCTGCAGTTTGCAGCACAGGGCGCGAAGGTGGTTCGTCGAGCGCAACAATCATCAGGTCGAGATCCGGTGCGTGATGGGCCAGTTTGTCAGCAAAGGAATCACTGCGCCACCAGCGTCGCGTAGTCGGACGTCCGAGGACAATTTTTCCCAGATTATGCTCACGGGCGTAGCGGATTACTGCTTTGTCTTCAGCGGGATCGGAAAGGGTGGCGGTTTCTGCACCCAGCTCCTGGGCTAATCGCAGGGCGCTTAAAATTGCGCGGCGTTGTTTTTCGGGCAGTCGGTGCAGCGCTGGCGTTTCGACATACACTGCATGCCATACGCTGCCGAGGCGCGCTGCCAGACGCGCGGCGGCACGCACGAGCTTTTCGCTGCCGGTGTTGTGTCCAATACACAGCAATATGGCGTCGCGGGTATGCCAGACTTTCTCCTCTCCCGGACGTCCACGCCAGGCACGCATCTGATCGTCAACCCGATCGGCCGTGCGGCGCAGGGCCAGCTCACGTAGCGCGATCAAGTTACCTTTGCGAAAGAAATGCTCGATGGCTCTTTCCGCCTGACCGGCGATATAGACCTTGCCTTCGTTCAGGCGCTGGCGCAAATCGTCGGGGGGAAGATCGACCAGCACCACATCGTCAGCGGCATCGAAAAAAGGATCGGGGACGGTTTCGCGAACCTGAATGCCGGTGACGCCGCTGACCACATCATTGAGGCTTTCCAGATGCTGCACGTTGACGGTAGTAAAAACGTCAATACCGGCTTCCAGCAGCTCTTCAATATCTTGCCAGCGTTTAGGGTGGCGTGAGCCTGGCGCATTACTGTGCGCCAGTTCATCCATCAAAATGAGTGCCGGGCGGCGGGCCAGCGCCGCGTCGAGATCGAATTCGCTGATATGACGACCATGGCGCGCCTGTCGCTTTAGCGGCAGGATGCTGAGACCGTCCAGCAGCGCGGCGGTCTCTTTGCGTCCGTGGGTTTCCACCACGCCAATCAGCACATCTAATCCCTGCGCCCGCAGCCGCTGGGCCTCTGCCAGCATGGCCCAGGTTTTACCGACGCCTGCACACGCGCCGAAGAAAATTTTTAGTTTTCCCCGGTGCGGAGCGGTGGTCTGCTCCAGCAGGCGATCGGGGTCGGGGCGTAAGGGTTCGTTATGCATGTCCTTTTTCTCAGTGCTTATCCAGCGCTAAATTAAGTTCCACCAGGTTCACCACCGGTTGGCCAATAAAACTGACCAACGGCTTTTGCGTGTATTGTGCAACCAGGCGTGTGACCTCTTCAACGCTGAGGTTGCGAGCCTGCGCCACGCGGGGGATTTGCCAGGCCACCGCAGCTGGCGTCAGGTTGTTATCCAGCCCGCTGGCGGAAGCTGTTACCAGCTCTACCGGAACGGCAGGATTTGCCTGCGGGTTAGCGGCACGCAGCGCGGCAATCCGGCTTTGCAGCTGTTTATCCAGTTCCGGGTTGCTGGCTGCCAGATTACTGCCGCCTGAAGCCATTGGATTATAGGGCATTTCCGCTGTGGCTGAGGGGCGTCCCTGAAAATAACCGGCAGCGGTAAACTGTTGCCCAATGAGCTCGGAGCCGCGAACAATCTGACCTTCGCGGAGAAGCGAACCGTTAGCCTGGTGGGGAAACCACCATTGCCCCAGCGCAGTGGTCAGCAGCGGGTATGCCCCGCCGGTGATAAGCATCAGGAAAATCAATGTTGATAATGCAGGACGTAATCCACTCATCTGAAACCTCACACCAGACCCAGCAGGGTCAGCAGTAAATCAATTGCTTTGATACCGATAAACGGCACAACCAGACCACCCAGGCCATAGATCCACAAATTGCGGCGCAGCATCGCGGAAGCGGATAACGGTTTGTAACTCACGCCTTTCAGCGCCAGTGGGATCAGAAAGACGATAACCAGTGCGTTAAAGATAACCGCGCTGAGGATCGCCGAGTCCGGCGAATGCAGCCCCATCACGTTCAGCGCATTGAGCTGCGGGTAGGTGGCGGCGAACGCGGCCGGGATAATGGCGAAATACTTTGCCACGTCGTTGGCGATACTGAAGGTGGTTAGCGAACCGCGCGTCATCAGTATCTGTTTACCAATGTGCACCACTTCAATCAGTTTGGTGGGGTTGGAGTCGAGATCCACCATGTTGCCCGCTTCTTTCGCTGCCTGGGTTCCGGAGTTCATGGCAACGGCAACATCCGCCTGCGCAAGGGCTGGTGCGTCGTTAGTTCCGTCGCCGGTCATCGCCACCAGACGACCTTCCGCCTGATACTGACGAATCAACGCCAGCTTGGCTTCCGGTGTGGCTTCGGCTAAGAAGTCATCCACTCCGGCTTCCGCGGCGATTGCGGCGGCGGTCAAACGGTTGTCGCCAGTGATCATCACCGTTTTGATCCCCATTTTACGCAGTTGGGCAAAACGTTCTTTAATCCCGCCTTTTACGATATCTTTCAGGGCAATCACGCCAAGTACGTGGGAGCCTTCAGCAACCACCAGCGGCGTAGCGCCAAGGCGTGCGACGTTTTCGACCTTCTGCTCAACGTCGGCGGGGAAGTGGCCGCCGTTGGCTTCGACGTGACGACGAATAGCATCTACCGACCCTTTGCGGATCATACGGTTGTCGATGTTGATCCCGCTCATCCGACTTTGGGCGGTAAACGGTACAAAGGTGGCGTGTAGCGATTGCACGTCGCGTATACGCAGATTAAAGCGCTGTTTAGCCAGAATCACGATGCTGCGGCCTTCCGGCGTTTCATCGGCCAGGGATGAAAGCTGCGCGGCATCGGCCAGCGTTTTTTCGTCCACGCCGTGGGCGGGCAGAAAATCTGAAGCCTGGCGGTTACCTAGCGTAATGGTGCCGGTTTTATCCAGCAGCAGTACATCCACGTCACCCGCCGCTTCTACTGCACGTCCGCTGGTGGCAATGACGTTCGCACCCAACATGCGGCTCATCCCGGCGACGCCAATCGCGGAGAGCAGCCCGCCTATCGTCGTAGGAATTAAACACACCAGCAGCGCAACCAATACCGTGACGCTGACCGCGCTACCGCCCCAGGCGGAAAACGGCCACAGCGTGGCCGTAGCCAGTAGAAAGACGATGGTCAGGGCTATCAACAGGATCGTCAGGGCAATTTCATTGGGCGTTTTACGCCGCTGTGCACCTTCAACCATGGCGATCATCCGGTCGAGGAACGTTTCACCAGGGTTTACGCTGCATTCGATAACCAGCCAGTCGGAGAGGATGCGAGTCCCGCCGGTGACGGAGGCGAAATCACCACCGGATTCACGAATCACCGGCGCGGATTCACCGGTAATGGCGCTTTCATCTACCGACGCGCCGCCTTCGATCACCTCGCCGTCACACGGGATAATATCGCCAGCTTCCACCAGCACGATATCGCCTTTACGTAAATCATCGGCAGGGACGTGATCCATTGCCGCGCCGTATTTCGGTTCGCGAAGCTTGCGGGCAAAGGCGGTTTTTTTGACGCCTTTCAGGCTATTGGCCTGAGCTTTACTGCGTCCTTCCGCCAGCGCTTCAGCAAAGTTGGCGAACAGAACGGTAATCCACAGCCACAGACTTATCGCGCCGGTAAACCAAGGATTACCCGGCATATGGCCTGTTGCCATCGCCACGGTTAACAGGGTCGTTAACAGACTGCCCAACCAGACGATAAACATCACCGGATTACGCCACTGGGTATGTGGGCTTAATTTTTTCACGGCGTCCGTCAGCGCCTGTGCGACCAGAGAGGGTTCGAACAGCGCCAGTTGCTTGCGACTCATAGTAATGTGCTCCGCATCACTCAGTGTAATGACAGGTATTCTGCGACCGGGCCAAGCGCCAGGGCAGGAACAAAGGTGAGAGCGCCAACCAGTAACACCGTACCGATCAACAACCCGACAAACAGCGCTCCGTGGGTAGGTAGCGTACCGGAGCTGGCTGGCTGGATCTTTTTACTGACCAGCGATCCGGCAATCGCCATCACGGGAATGATCACGCCGAAGCGACCGAAGAACATGCATAAGGCCAGCAGGCAGTTCCAGAACGGGCTGTTGGCGCTTAACCCGGCGAAGGCGCTACCGTTGTTGTTCGAGGCGGACGACACGGCATACAGCACTTCGCTAAACCCGTGTGGACCCGGGTTTAGCATGGCGCTGCGGCCAGCTTCGGTCATCATGGCGATCGCTGTGCCGATCAGGACCAGCGCAGGGGTGACCAGAATCGCCAACGCGGTCATTTTCATTTCGCGCACGTCGATTTTCTTACCCAGATACTCTGGTGTGCGGCCAATCATTAACCCGGCGATAAATACCGCCAGCAGCACGAACAGCAGCATGCCGTACAGACCTGAACCCACGCCGCCGAAGACCACTTCACCAATCTGCATTAACCACATCGGCACCATGCCGCCCAGTGCGGTGAAGGAGTCATGCATAGCATCGACAGCGCCGCAAGATGCCGCTGTCGTCACGACGGAAAACAGACTCGTGGCCAGCACGCCAAAGCGGCTCTCTTTGCCTTCCATGTTGATATTGCTGTCTGCACCGAATGCCATCAGGTGCGGGTTGCCCTGAACTTCGGCCCACATCACCACAGCTACGCAGACCACAAATATCAGCGACATGGCCCACAGCAGGGTCCGTCCCTGGCGACGATCGCCCACCACATCACCAAAGGCAAAACACAGCGCGGTAGGAATTAAGAAAATAGCCAGCATCTGTACCAGATTGGTCAATGCGGTAGGGTTTTCAAACGGATGTGATGAGTTAGCGTTAAAGAAACCGCCCCCGTTAGTGCCAAGCATCTTAATCGCTTCCTGTGAGGCGACGGGCCCCATCGGCAGCAGTTGTTTCACCCCTTCAAGGGTGGTGATGGGCTGATAGGGCAACACGTTTTGCAGCACACCTTGCTGAATGAAGAACAGCGCAATGAGCAATGCAATGGGGAGCAAGATCCACAGCGTAATGCGAATCAGATCGACCCAGGCGTTGCCCAAGGTGTTCATACTCTGGCGCGTGAAGGCGCGGGTCAGGGCAAAAATCACCGCAATCCCGGTTGCCGCTGACAGGAAGTTTTGTACGGTCAGCCCGACCATCTGGCTGAAGTAGCTTAAGGTGGTTTCACCAGCATAGGATTGCCAGTTGGTATTAGTGACAAAACTCACCGCGGTGTTAAGCGCCAGATCCCACGAAAGCCCTGGCAGTTGCTGGGGATTTAACGGCAGCAGGTTTTGCGCCATCAGCATCGAAAACAGGACCAGCAGGCCCAGTACATTGAGCGCGAGGATCGCCAACAGATACTGCCGCCAGTTCATCTCCTGCTGCGAGATGCCCAGAGAGCGCCACAGCATATGTTCCACGCCAGCAAGGCCCGGCAGGGACGTATTATTGATCAGTCGAGCCAGCCCAAAGCCCAGCGGTCTGGCGATGACAAACAGCACCAGCAAGAAACTGGCAATGAGTAAAAATCCTTGGGCCGCCATCAGAACGCCTCCGCATTAATCAGGGCATACACCAAATAACCTAATAATAAAAAGACCAGCACAATGCCGGTTATCACGCCTGCACTCACGGTGCACCTCCAGTGGCATAAATGTGATAACCAGAGCGTAGATTTTTGCTTGCAAAGATTTCGCAAAAATCAGTGGGTGGGGTGTAAAAAAAGTATAAAAATGGCAAAGACCATTATTTAACTAATGATTAGTATTAATTTAACTTTTATGTAACTTAATTACAGTTTTTAGCTAAACGGAGCATCAATAGATAAAAATAAGTGGTCGGATGAGTAGCAAAATTACACACAAGGCGGTATTATTTTCATCAGTTAACCAAGTTTATTTTTCCGGTGCGATTCACCGAACAGATATATGGGAGAGGATTATGGACTTTTATAAAGAATATCCAGCACACATTGTTTTCTTGCGCCGTACCTTTGCCGTTGTGGCGGGCGTGCTGGCGCTGCCGGTCATGTTGTTCTGGAAAGACCGCGCCCGTTTTTACAGCTACCTGCACCGCGTCTGGTCTAAAACCAGTGATAAACCGGTGTGGATGGAGCAGGCTGAAAAAGCCACCTGCGATTTCTACTGATAGCTAATAAATCCCCAAAAGCCGCTGATATCAGCGGCTTTTTTGTTCATGATAGCTACACTTATCTCAGGAATGAGAAAGGAGCGATCATGAGCGAGAAAATCCCTGTTGGTATAAGTGCCTGTCTGTTGGGGGAGGCGGTTCGCTATGATGGTGGGCACAAGCGGCTGGCCTTTGCTGTGGAAGAACTGTCGCCGTGGGTCGCTTTCGAACCCGTATGCCCTGAAATGGGTATCGGGTTACCGGTCCCGAGACCTGCGCTGCATCTGGTCAAAGAGGGCGAGGCTGTCTCCCTGCGTTTTAGTGATAAGCGCGAGGGTGATTTGACAGACGTAATGACGGCTTTTAGTCAGCGACAAAGCGATCGTCTGGAGCATTTGTGTGGCTATATTGTCTGTGCAAAATCGCCTAGTTGCGGTATGGAACGGGTGCGGGTCTACGACGCGGAAGGCAAAAACAACCGTAAAGCGGGACGAGGGATCTTTACATCTGTGCTGATGTCGACGTTACCCTGGCTTCCCGTGGAAGAGGACGGGCGTTTGCACGACCCGCAGATTCGGGAAAATTTTGTTGAGCGCATTTATGCCTTGCACGAGCTCAACGGTATCCGTCAGCAAGGGTTAACGCGCGGAGCACTAATCGATTATCACAGCCGTTACAAGCTATTACTGTTGGCCCATTCCCAGCCGGACTATCGCGAACTCGGGCGTTTTGTCGCGGCGATCGGCGAATGGCAAGATTTGCAGGCTTATTTTGTCGAGTATCGCTTAAGGCTGATGAGTTTGCTGGCGCATCTTCCCTCCCGGCGCAACCATACCAACGTGCTGATGCATGTCCAGGGCTATTTCCGTACGCAATTAAATTCTCGTCAGCGGCAGGAGCTGGCCTCTCTCATTGACGGGTATCGACGTTCGACTCAACCGCTGCTTGCGCCAATAACATTACTCAAACACTATATGGCGGAATATCCGGATGCTTATCTCTCCGGGCAGCGCTATTTCAATCCCTGGCCAGAGGCTCTGCGTTTGCGCTACGGGCGTTAAGTTTTTTCTTCAGGAGTGTTATGACCACCCATTTGGTCTGGTTTCGGCGTGATTTACGCCTGCACGACAACCTCGCGCTGGCGGCGGCTTGTCGGGATCGTTCTGCGCAGGTGCTGGCGTTATATATCGCTACCCCCGAGCAGTGGAAGGCCCACGATATGGCTCCGCGCCAGGCGGCATTTACCTGCGCGCAGTTGAATGCGTTACAAACAGCGCTGGCAGAAAAAGGTATCCCTTTACTGTTTTACGAAGTGGCTGATTTTGCGGCCAGCGTGGACACCATCAAAAGTGTCTGCCTGCAGCATGACGTCGGTCGATTATTTTATAACTATCAATATGAAATAAACGAACGCCAGCGTGATGCTGCCGTCGAAAAGTCCTTACCTCAGGTGGTGTGCGAAGGGTTTGACGACAGCGTGATCCTGCCCCCGGGGGCGGTGATGACCGGCAATCATGAGATGTATAAAGTGTTCACGCCGTTTAAAAATGCCTGGCTGAAGCGGATTAAAGACGGTATTCCAGAATGCGTTAGCGCGCCGAAAATGAGGGACAGCGGCGCACTCAGCACGTCGTTAAGCGCAATAACGCTAAGCTATCCGCAGCAAGATTTTGATGCGCAGAGGTTTGTTGCAGATGAAAAATTGGCCATCGCGCAATTACGCCATTTTTGCCAGCAGGCGGCGGGAGAATACGAGCAGCAGCGTGATTTTCCCGCGATTGACGGGACCAGTCGATTATCCGCGAGCCTGGCGACAGGAGGACTATCACCGCGCCAGTGCCTGAATCGACTGCTCGCGGAGCAGCCGCAGGCGCTTGAGGGCGGCAGGGGTAGCGTCTGGCTGAACGAGCTTATCTGGCGTGAATTTTATCGTCATCTGATGACTTACCATCCGGCGCTGTGTCGGTATCAACCCTTTATCCGCTGGACCGATCGCGTGCAATGGCAGAATAATCCGACGCATTTGCAGGCCTGGAAAACGGGTAGTACGGGTTACCCTATTGTGGATGCGGCGATGCGTCAGCTCAACGCCACGGGCTGGATGCATAATCGATTACGCATGATTACCGCCAGTTTTTTGGTGAAGGACCTGCTGATTGACTGGCGTAAAGGCGAACAATATTTCATGTCGCAACTGATTGATGGTGACCTCGCGGCCAATAACGGCGGCTGGCAGTGGGCAGCCTCAACCGGAACCGACGCCGCACCGTATTTCCGTATCTTTAACCCCACGACGCAGGGCGAAAAATTCGACCGTGACGGTGAGTTTATCCGCCAGTGGGTGCCGGAACTGCGCGACGTGCCGGATAAAGCCATTCATGACCCGTGGTCGTGGGCAGAAAAAGCGCAGGTAACACTAAGTTATCCTCGCCCGATTGTGGATCATAAACAGGCAAGGCTGGCGACGCTGGCGGCATATGAGGCGGCGCGTAAGGGATAGCGCTGCTGGAATTAATGCAAAAACATATCCGTCAGCGGGATTTGATGGGGCTGGTAGAGCAACTGACCACGCTACTACTTACCGGATGCGCTAATGACACGCAACTGCAGGCGATGCTTAATTACATCCTACGATCCGGCGATTAATCTCGCTTTAATGAGTTTATGCAAAAAATGGCACAACGGATCCCCCAACACAGGAGAAGTTGCATTACGTATAGCGCAAACTATGTTGGAGCAGGGAATAGATCGCGACATTGTGCTAATGGTTACAGGTCTTTCTGAAGAGGAACTCGCTGCAAGTTATGCGTAATTACCCGAAAAAACAGGCCCGAATAGTATTACATCATCGGGCCCTTACACTCAGGATTCTACCGCCAGCGGACGGTTTCTGAACTTAAGCGACTGGTACAGCCAAATCAGCAGCACCAACACCACGCAGGCCAGCGCGCCCCAGGTAATTTCGCTAAAGACATCAATATACGCATTGATGGAGTAGTTGATAGCGCCAGCAGCATCAAACGAGCCTTGCGACGTCTGATCGGCGATAACGCCTGCCAGATAGTTGGCGATGGCGCCGGACAGCAGCATATAAATGCCTGTTAATACGCCAGTCACCCCAGGGATCTCAATACGCGTAATTTGCGACATCGCCACCGGGTCGATAAACAGTTCGGCAAAGCCCATGACCGCCAGCCCCAATACCATCAGCGGCATGGAAGAGTGGCCGTAAGCTGCGGACCAGCGGGCGCTTAAGGTCAGAATGCAGAACCCTGCGCTCATTAAACCGAGGCCAAGGGCGAATTTACCCCAAATACGTACGGTACGATTGCCGCCAACGCTTTCTTTGATTACCCAGGCCAGCACGATACCGCACAGCATAACGGCAAAGGCGTTAACCGACTGGAACATCGCGGTCGGGACGGAATACCCCAAAATATCGCGATTTACGAAGCGGTCAATATACAGGCTAATCGAGCTGCCGCCCTGTTGAGCAAAGGCCCAGAACAGCAAGCTGAAGAAGGTCAGCGTGACGATAAGCCCCAATTCTTTGCGCTGCTTTTGGGTTTGCGCCTGACGGTAAATCTTCGCCAGAACCGCCAGACCAATAACCGTGGCAACAATCAGTGCGTAAACGGACCACTCTTTCCAGAACAGGACGGTAATCAGTAACGGTGCTGCAACCAGCAGAACTAACAGCCAGGCCCAGTTTGGCAGCATATACTTTTTCGCACACAGCACAGCCTTGTTGACGCCAGTGGTATGAGCGAAATGGCGATTACCGCATAAGAAAATCACCAACCCTGCCAGCATGCCAATCGCAGCCAGCGCAAAGCCCATCGCCCAGCTGTACTCTTCCTGCACGTATCCGCAGGCAATCGGTGCGATGATCGAACCGATGTTACCGGCTGCGTAGAGCAGAGAGAATCCACCGTCGCGACGCGGATCTTCAGGTTGATATAACTCGCCCAGCAGGCAACTAATGTTGGATTTAAACAGACCGTAGCCGCAGACAATGATCGCCAGCGACAAATAAAGGAACGCCGGAGCCATTTCGCTTGCGCCCAATACCAGATGTCCCACCGCCATTAAAAATGCGCCGATCATCACCGCCATTCGATTACCGAGCACTTTATCTGCCAGGTATCCCCCGAGAATGGGGGTGACGTAGACCAGCGAACAGTAGGCGCTGAACAGTTCATATGCGTGATTATCGTCGTACTTGAGCTGGTTAGTGAGATACAGGATCAGCAGCGCACGCATGCCGTAAAAACTGAAATATTCCCAGATTTGTAGCGCGACGACGTAATAAATCGCCCGTGGTTGAGATGCTTGTTTATTCATTATTTTCTCGAAGTAAATGCCTCGCGACAGGCTGAGCGTACTGCGCGAGTGTGTTTCCTTAAAGTTGTAACTTTGATACAGATCTGATTATTTTTGCAATATGCTGTCTGATTGCATAAATATACATGAATTGGATCGCGTAGTGGTAAGCAAATCATGTTCAAAGCGGGTGTGATTGTTTCTTGATGTGTCAGTGAAATGGCTATCGACGAACGCAGGCGAGGACGCTATTTTAACCTAAGCTGTGTTGCTGATTAGGCAGGCAGAATTAATGACTACGAGGACGATGATGAAAAACACCGAACTGGAACAACTGATCAACGACAAACTGAACAGCGCCGCCATTAGCGACTATGCGCCGAATGGTTTGCAGGTTGAGGGCAAAGAGACGGTGCATAAAATCGTGACCGGCGTGACCGCAAGTCAGGCGCTGCTGGATGAGGCGGTGCGCCTGCAGGCCGATGCGGTTATCGTTCATCACGGTTATTTCTGGAAAGGCGAATCTCCGGTAATTCGCGGCATGAAGCGCCATCGTCTGAAAACGCTGTTGGAAAACGATATCAACCTGTATGGCTGGCACCTGCCGCTGGATGCTCACCCGGAACTGGGGAATAACGCGCAGTTGGCCGCGCTGTTGGGGATTACCGTGATGGGTGAGATCGAACAGCTGGTACCATGGGGAGAACTCTCCATGCCGGTTCCGGGACTGGAGTTGGCATCGTGGATTGAAGCGCGTTTAGGCCGTAAACCGTTATGGTGTGGTGATACCGGTCCGGAAAAAGTTCAGCGCGTCGCCTGGTGTACCGGGGGCGGTCAAAGTTTTATTGATAGCGCAGCCCGATTTGGCGTCGACGCTTTTATCACTGGTGAAGTTTCAGAGCAAACCATTCACTCAGCCCGCGAGCAGGGGCTGCATTTTTATGCTGCCGGTCACCATGCGACCGAACGCGGCGGCATTCGCGCATTAAGCGATTGGCTTAATGAAAATACCGATCTGGACGTGACTTTTATCGATATTCCTAATCCAGCGTAATAAAGAGGGACGAAAGTGCAGCGAGCGCGTTGTTATCTGTTAGGTGAAACGGCAGTGGTTCTTGAACTGGAGCCACCCATTACGCTGGCGACTCAGAAACGCATCTGGCGTCTGGCCCAGCGTCTGGTTGATGCCCCGAATGTACTGGAAGCTATTCCAGGCATGAACAATATCACGGTGACCTTGCGCGACCCGCAAACGCTGGCGCTGGATGCGATTGAGCGCCTACAACGCTGGTGGGAAGAGAGCGAAGCACTGGAGCCGGATTCGCGCTTTATTGAAATTCCTGTTACCTATGGCGGTGAGGCCGGCCCCGATCTGGCAGAGGTCGCCCGGCACAGCGGATTAAGTGACAAGCAGGTTGTGGAACTTCATGCGTCGGTTGATTACGTGGTGTGGTTTATCGGTTTTCAGCCGGGATTCCCCTATCTCGGGAGCTTACCTGAACAACTGCATACCCCCAGACGTGCGGAACCGCGTTTGCTTGTTCCGGCAGGTTCTGTCGGTATCGGTGGATCTCAAACGGGGATCTACCCGCTTTCCACGCCTGGCGGGTGGCAATTGATTGGGCGTACCTCCGTTTCGTTATTTGATCCAAAACGGGAGGAGCCGATTCTGTTACGGGCTGGCGATACCGTGCGTTTTGTCCCGCAGAAGGAGGGGATATGTTAAACATCATCCGCGCTGGCATGTACACCTCAGTACAGGACGGGGGACGTCATAGTTTTCGTCAATCCGGAATCAGTCACTGTGGGGCGCTGGATAAACCGGCGCTGAACGTGGCTAACCTGCTGGTGGGTAATGATGCGAATGCCGCAGCGCTGGAAATCACGCTGGGGCAACTGGTGGTGGAGTTTGAAGCCGATGGCTGGTTTGCCCTGACCGGTGCCGGATGCGAAGCGCATCTGGATCGTACGCCCGTGTGGAGCGGATGGCGGTTACCGGTAAAAGCCGGGCAGCGCCTGACGCTAAAACGTCCGCTTCATGGCATGCGCAGTTATCTGGCGGTAGCGGGCGGTATTGATGTTCCTGAAGTGATGGGCTCGCGTAGTACCGATCTGAAAGTGGGCATTGGTGGGTTTGAAGGGCGTCTACTGCGTGATGGCGATCGACTGGCGATTGGCGTATCTACCCGGAAATTCAGCGAGCCGCAAGGTGTTAAGCAACTGATGTGGGGTAATCTCATTCGTGCGCTGCCCGGACCTGAATATCAGGAGTTTGATGAGGTATCGCAGGCTTCGTTCTGGCGCTCACCGTGGCAACTTAGCCCACAAAGTAACCGTATGGGGTATCGTCTTCAGGGGCAGCCGCTGACGCGCACGACCGATCGCGAGCTGCTATCACATGGCTTGCTCCCCGGCGTGGTGCAGGTTCCACATAATGGCCAGCCAATTGTGCTGATGAACGATGCGCAGACGACGGGCGGTTATCCGCGCATCGCCTGTATTATTGAGGCAGATATGTATCATCTGGCGCAGATCCCGCTCGGTCAACCGATTCATTTTGTGCAGTGTTCGCTGGAGGAAGCGCTGAAGGCGCGGTACGACCAGCAGCGTTACCTGGAACAGTTAGCATGGCGGCTTAACAATGAAAATTGATCTCAATGCAGACCTCGGTGAGGGATGTGCGAACGATGCAGCGTTGCTGCGATTGGTGTCATCGGCCAACATCGCCTGTGGGTTTCACGCAGGCGATGCGCAAACCATGCTCTCAAGCGTGCGCGAAGCGCTAAAAAATGGCGTAGCGATAGGTGCGCATCCCAGCTTTCCGGATCGGGAAAATTTTGGCCGTAGCGCCATGACCCTGCCTGCACAAACGGTGTATGCGCAGACGCTGTATCAAATTGGCGCGCTGGCTGCCATCACGCGGGCGGAGGGCGGTGTGATGCATCATGTCAAACCGCATGGCATGCTCTATAACCAGGCAGCGAAAGATCCTCAACTGGCTGATGCGATTGCGAAAGCGGTTCATGCCTGCGATCCGTCGCTGATTTTAGTGGGACTGGCGGGAAGCGAACTGATTAGTGCTGGAGAACACTATGGCCTGGTAACGCGTCAGGAGGTGTTTGCCGATCGGGGTTATCAGGCCGATGGCAGCCTGGTGCCGCGTAGTCAGCCGGGCGCACTGATTGAGGATGAAGAGCAGGCGTTGGCGCAAACGTTAGAAATGGTGCAATCCGGCAGAGTAAAAAGCCAAAGTGGGACATGGGCGAGCGTGACTGCCCAGACGGTATGCATTCATGGGGATGGCGAGCACGCACTCGCTTTTGCCCGCCGCTTGCGTAGCGCCTTTGAAGCATGCAATATTCAAATTAGCGCATAAATTTATTCATACAAAACAATAATATATTACACAACAACATAAGGGATTTAATTATGGGAGAGGCTATTTCTCTCTGGCCATTGACGGGGATCGCCGTCATCGTGGTCGGATTTCTTTTACGTTTTAACCCGGTATTGGTGGTTATTATTGCCGGGATCGTCACGGGGCTGGCGGCGCATATGCCTATCGCCACTATTCTCGAGAAACTGGGTGAAGGTTTTCTTAACACCCGCAACCTACCGTTTATCCTGCTGATCCCACTGGCGGTAATCGGTCTGCTGGAACGTCACGGTCTGAAAGAGCGTGCGCAGGCGTGGATTGCAAAAATCCGCAGCGCTACCAGCGGCCGCCTGCTGATTGTTTATCTGTTCATTCGCGAAGCGACCGCTGCATTAGGACTCACCAGTCTGGGGGGGCATCCGCAAATGGTGCGTCCGCTGCTGGCGCCGATGGCGGAAGGGGCCGCTGAGAAAAATCACGGCGAGATACCTGGGGCGGTACGCTATCGACTGCGCGCAATGTCAGCGGCGACCGATAACGTCGGGCTGTTTTTCGGTGAAGATATCTTTGTTGCTTTCGGCGCCATCATCTTCATGCATAACTTTATGCTGGAGTCTGGTGGGATCCAGACCGAACCGCTGCATATCGCCCTATGGGGGATCCCAACGGCAATTTGTGCTTTCCTGATCCACGGCACACGTTTGTGGCGTCTGGATAGCTATTTGCAACGTGAGGTGGCGAAAGCGAATGCCGCAGCGAAAGGGGAAGCGCAATGAATTTTCAACAAAGCTATCTCTACTGGCTGGCGGGCGCGGTATTACTGATTGTGGCCGTCATGTCCTGGCAGGATAAAGCGAACCCGCGTCGTTTCACCACTGGCCTGTTTTGGGGCATATACGGCGTACTGTTTCTGCTTGGCGACTGGACATTCTCGCTGTTTGGCGACAAGCGCGCGGTGCATATTGCCGTCGGTATTGCGGTGGTCGTCCTGGCGCTGATCGCCGGTTTTGGCGGCGTGAAGCTGGGAAGTTACCATCAACGGACGCAGCAACAGCGCGAAGAAAGTGCCAGTCGCTTGGGCAACCGCCTTTTTTTCCCGGCGCTGGCGATCCCGGTAGTAACGGTTATTGGCGTGCTGATGTTCAACCATATTCCGGGCTTACAGGATGCGCTGTTTGGGCCGGGTAATCACGCCACGCTGGTGACGCTTTTTTCCATGACCGCAGGTTCGTTGATTGGTCTGGCGATGGCAATAAAAATGACCCATGAGCGGGTGCATCAACCGATCCAGGAGGCGCGCCGTCTGCTGGACTCCATCGGCTGGGCGTTCATCCTGCCACAGATTCTGGCTACGCTCGGGCTGTTGTTTACGGCAGCGGGCGTAGGCAGCGGCATTTCATATCTGACGCAGGAATATCTGGCGGTAGACAGTCGCTTTATCGCAGTGGCGGTGTACACCATCGGCATGGCATTGCTGACTATGGTGATGGGCAATGCGTTTGCTGCTTTTCCGATCGTGACCGCTGGGATTGGTATTCCGATTCTTGTACTGCAACACGGCGGTAATCCGGCGGTAATGGCGGCGATTGGTATGTTCTCCGGTTATTGCGGGACACTGATGACGCCGATGGCGGCGAACTTTAACATTGTCCCTGCTGCGCTGCTGGAACTACCGGACAAAAACGCGGTGATTAAGGCGCAGGTGCCAACCGGCATACTGCTGCTGCTGGTCAACGTGTTCCTGATGTATTTCCTGATGTTCTTGTAAGGTGACAGGATGAAAACAGTACTCATCACGGGATTTGAACCCTTTGGCGGCGAGTCAGTTAACCCTTCCTGGGAAGTGGTCTCGGGACTCGATAATGCTATCATCGGTGGATGCCGCGTCGTTGCCCGCCAACTGCCGTGCGTCTTTGGCGAGTCTCTTGCCGTACTCAATGGCGCGATTGACGCGCTGTCGCCATCGCTGGTTCTGGCGGTGGGGCAGGCGGGTGGTCGCACGGATATCACCGTGGAACGCGTGGCGATTAACGTTGACGATGCGCGTATTGCGGATAATCAGGGGCAACAGCCGGTAGATGTGCCGGTTGTAGCCGATGGTCCAGCGGCATGGTTTAGCACGCTGCCGATCAAAGCGATGGTTATGGCTATGCGCAACGCGGGAATTCCGGCTTCGGTTTCCCAGACCGCTGGCACTTTCGTGTGTAACCACGTGATGTATGGCCTGCTGCATAAACTACGCGACGCACCGGCGGTGAAGGGCGGCTTTATTCACATCCCTTATTTGCCGCAACAGGCCGCACAGCATCCCGGGGCGCCAAGTATGGCGGCTGAAACAGTACGCCGGGCGCTGGAAGTCGCAATTGCCACCGCCTTGCAGGTGGAAAGCGATATCGCTGTGACGGGCGGCGCAACACATTAACAAAGGACAGTATTATGCCTGAAGGCCCGGAGATCCGCCGCGCGGCGGATAACCTGGAGGCGGCAGTCAAAGGCAAACCCCTGACGGAAGTCTGGTTTGCCTTTGAGCAGTTAAAACCGTATGAATCTCAACTAATTGGGCAGAGTGTTACCCAGCTTGAAACGCGAGGGAAAGCATTACTGACCCATTTTTCCAATGGCCTGACGCTGTACAGTCACAATCAGCTCTATGGCGTGTGGCGAGTGGTGGATACGGGCAACATCCCGCAGACCTCGCGGGTACTCCGTGTCAGATTGCAAACGCAAGACAAAACTATCCTGCTGTATAGCGCGTCTGATATCGAAATGCTGACGCCAGAACAGCTCGCCACCCACCCGTTCCTGCAACGGGTAGGGCCGGATGTACTGGATTTACGTTTAACGCCCGATGACGTTAAAGCGCGTCTGTTATCTCCGCGTTTTTGCAATCGCCAGTTTTCTGGTCTGCTACTGGACCAGGCTTTTCTGGCGGGATTAGGTAACTACCTGCGGGTAGAGATCCTTTGGCAGGTTGGGTTGACCGGGCAGCATAAAGCGTCGCAGCTTAGTGATGAGCAACTGGATCAACTGGCACATGCGCTGCTTGATATTCCGCGCCTGTCTTATAATACCCGCGGGCTGGCCGATGAGAATAAGCATCACGGTGCGTTGTTTCGCTTCAAGGTCTTTCATCGGGACGGCGAAGCCTGTGAGCGTTGTGGTGGGACTATCGAGAAAACGATGCTCTCTTCGCGACCTTTTTACTGGTGTCCGGGATGTCAGCACTAAGCGGGCCGTTTTGGCGCGTGCACCGAAATAAACCGCGCGACTGCGGGGCCAGTTAACAAAATGCTGAACAGTCGCAGGGTTTGCATCGCCATGATGAGCGCCATATCAGCGTGGCTTCCTGCGGCAATCACCGCGACAGAATCCACGCCACCTGGGCTGGTTGCCAGATAGGCAGTGAGAAAATCAATCTGCATGTAATGCGCCAGTCCCCAGGCCATAGCTGCGCAGATCGCCATTAGTGAAAAAATGGACAACAGGATCTGCGGCAGTGGTCGTAATGCCATTAGAAAGATCTGTTTGTCAAAGCCAAGGCCGATTTGCCAGCCGATGGCCATATAGGCTATCGCCAGTAGCCATTCCGGCAGTTCAATCACCATCACTCCGCTTGCATTCAGCAAGGCACCCACCAGCATCGGCAATAGCATGACGCCAGAGGGAATACGCAGTAAGCGTCCAGCCGTGCCGGCAACGGCGGCCAGCATCAGAGTGCTGAAAAGATTGCCGCTTAGCGGCGGAAACCAGATGATTTGTTCACTGACCGCCAGCGCCTGGTCGCCCATCACCAGCCGGGTGACCATCGCTGCCGCGCCGACCACCAACAGTACACGCAGATACTGCATAAACGCCACCAGTCGGATGTCGGCACCATAATCCTGGGCCATTGCAACCATTGCCGCTGCGCCGCCTGGTGACGAGCCCCATGCGCCGGTGTTCCCCGGTAGCGTACTGTAGCGAACCAGCAGCCAGCCGATTATCGCGCTGCTGATAAGGGTTGCCAGCAGGATAACAATCACCATCGGCCAGTGGGCTGCAAGGGTTGTGAAGATTGAACCGGTCAGATTTTGGGCAATCATGCAGCCGAGAATCGCCTGCGCGCCAAGAAATGTGCAGCGGGGAGGATGCAGAGAGATGCCGCGCAGACTGAAGATGATGCCAACGATCATCGAACCGAGCAGCAAGGGGCCTGGAAGATGGATAAACAGAAAGAGCAGGGAAAGCACGAGCGATAGCACAAACAACAGGCTCCACTGCAAAACAGGCATCCCATGCTCCTGAGTTATATGCTGCGTTTAACGTGTTGATACAGCATAGAGAAAAAGTCCGCTGAAAAAAATATCAAGTATCAATAAAAACGGATTAGCCAGTGACGGAGTCAGGTATATTGGCGGTCTGCCACAGGATCGAACGGCAGACCTTAAGAACATTAGAGGTTGGCATAACGAGTTCAGGATAAAATGAAGATAGATTCACCTTTTTTAAGAATTGGCTAGAGGAATTGAGTATTTTAGCTCCATTTTTGGTGCATCATCTAAATATCTACTGGATCGGGCCACTAAATACCCTGCGATTTCCTCAGTAGTTAACTCAACATGTAACATATCAGGATTCTGGAACCATTCATTCGGCCAAAAAATAAGATCGGATGGATTACCGTCAAAATTTTTCTCGAGTAATGAAAGGGCATGATCTTGTTCGGATTCCTTGCACTTGGGATCGCACACAGTACGAATGGTTTGAATCAGTTCGTCCCATGTAAAATCGGCATACCATTGTGCTCTGGTAAACGCTATACGAGTAAACTCTACGGCGTTAGTCCAGGAGGAAAAGTCTCTGAAATCAGAAAATGTTCGGGGAGAAACGACCTGGCTGTTCCATTCATCAATCATGCTCCTTAGCGCAGAGTCTTCTTCCTTTGCGCCTTTATCAATTCTTGCAAGTATCTGTGTGGCTTTTTGTGACAGTTCCTTGATCTTGCGACTACTGACCTTAACTGGTCTCATTCGTTCAGGCAGAGGCATTGTCAGAATCCTTAAATAGTGGGAGTCCCTGGACTTACGCCATCTTTTGATTTCATCAATGACGCCTTGCGGGCTGTCTTCTCGGTCATCTGGGGGATAAAAAATCAAACCATTACCTTCCGGATGATCCACTATTTTATCGAAATGATCGACTAATGAGTCGATGTAATATTCACGGTCTATTTCTCCCAGGTAGCGTGGATTTGTGGAGAATTCATATGAATTCAGCTTCGGTGTAGTCTTCGAGTTTTTGCTTAAGATGATTCATATATTCACTGTTTTAATAAATTTCTTTGCAGAGCTTATTTAGAATCTTTAAATAACTCTAAGCCATGAGATGCTCTCCATTTTTTTATTTCCTTGAATATTCCCAAGGGTGAACATTCAATCTCATCTGGTGTATTAAAAATCAGTCCATTACCAAGTGGGTGCTGGGTGACTTTGACTACATGTAGTTGTAGATCATCGATAAATTTACCAAAATCCTTGGCATTTAGCCCATGTTTATTCTCAAAAAAGTTAGATAGCAGAGCAATGAACTCTGACTCAGTGTAATCGCTTATGGTTTTTTCATTATCTATTAGCATTTTTATGTATTCCTATATGTAAGCGAGGAGTAGTAATGTTTATATTATCCATATTAAAAACTTCTCCGCCATGCTGGATTTCTTCTACGTGATGAAGTTCAAAAGTCGTTCTGCCGCCTACCTGCTCTGAAGGAATAGGATATGGTGCCAACCCCATTCTTATCAGGGTTTGGTTAGATGGTTTAAAATCCTTCATAAGCTCAGGGCATTCTGACACCGCAAGCCAGAATTCTTCTCTGAAATGGTCAAAGTTGCGAAATGTTCTTCCTCGCAGCTTATCCGCCACCTGTGCAGGTATCGGCGCTCCCAGCCCAGAACTGGCGGCCTCAAGCCAACGACCATTTCCGGATAAAATTTCACCGTGGCCGGTTGCTGTACCGGGGTCGTCCCGGGCTGTTTTCAGGTATACATATATCGGCTGAATGCCTGAATCGGCCGGAAAAATCAGAATATAATCGTTAAAATCGGCGACATCCGGCACAAGGAACGGTGGCGTGGTGTATTCGTTTTTGCCATCCGGGATGGGTGTTACCAGAATGGTTGGCTGATCCAGCGGTGGAACATCGTTTCCAGTATGTTCAGGTACATCACCCGTCGCAGGATTTTCCGGCGTCCATGTGATTAACGGCCCGTCTGCGTCGTGGGCAGGCGTAAATTCATAGCGATGATGTTCATCGTTCCACAGCATATTCGCGACGCGCACGTTTTCATAAGGAGTACCTTCGCCGGTATGCACGCCGTAGACTTGCGATTTACCGTGAATGTCGGTTCCCCAGAAAAAACGAACCCGGGTGGTGGCAGTGCCACCTACCAGCGCCTTTTTCCGTAGTTCTTCTTCATACCAGAACTCATCGCGTCCGGGAACGCGTGCACTGTCCGTACCCGCGGACGGAATATACAGCGCGGAAGCCAACGCGCCGATATAAGGAACGCCGCGTGCGGCGCTGAGCATGCCACTGAGTGACCACTCGCCCCACACCTGCGTCAGCCCACCTAAGATCGGCAGCGCGGCCGAGGCTTCTGCGGGCTGTGCATATCCGCAACAATCATCGACGGAAGATTGTGCGAAAACCGCCATCTGTCCGAAGTTTTCAGCCGATTCTTCACGGCTCCCCGCGTCTGTACAGCCTTTTTCTTTCAGACAGGATTTGGCATAGACCGGCGTAACTGCTGGAATGTGTGGTGCAGGGGGAGAAGGGCGTTTCACTATGGGTTTTATCGTACTGACCGGCTGAGGGCGGGGTGGTATAAACAAACGGTTGTACTCAGCAGGCAATGCCAGGTAGTCAAACTCAGTGTTGGCAATCAGGTGTTTGCAAAGAATATAGTCATACGATACTGCAATTTCTTCGGTATCCAGCTCGTTTAGGGCCACATAGGTTTGTATGCTTTTTACCGATGCATTTCTTAATTGAATATAATAGTAGCGTTCCCATCTACCAAATCTGTTTATTCTCCATAAATCAATTTCAATAAACAGACGTTCATTATTATTGATGGCATTAATCAATAATGGTGTGCTTTTATCAATTAGTTTTGTGAAGTTCAGTAGCTGGGTATTAATACCAGAATCAGTATTAGCTAATCCATTCGAAAGTGAAAAAACAAAAATCTCATCAGGATGGTTTTCCTGCCAGCGATTCCCTACTGACGCGTAAGTGCCGCAGCCGGAAGAAATATTTCCTTGTTGTTCACCTGTTATCTTCAGGTAAATAAGATCGCCCATGCCATTTAATCCAGAGATGTATTTTATAAGACCGAATTAAATAGCTAATAAATTTAAAAATCAAATTATGCGTTGGCGATTAATGCTATATAAAAGGGGCGCATGTCTGAAATGTATTTTGGGACGAATTAGCTGATGAGAATAATATTGATGAGATGAATGCGGTAATTTGAGTAGGGTCTGAGAAAAGCCACCGGAATTACCCGGTGGCCTGAACAATTAACGCTTAATATCAGATTTAAAATCGCGCTTGTCGTAGCCGGTGTACAGCTGACGCGGACGGGCGATTTTCATGCCGTCGGTGTGCATTTCGTTCCAGTGTGCAATCCAGCCAACGGTACGCGCCATGGCGAAGATAACGGTGAACATGGAGGACGGAATCCCCATCGCTTTCAGAATTATGCCGGAGTAGAAGTCTACGTTCGGGTAGAGTTTCTTCTCGATGAAGTATGGGTCGTTGAGCGCAATGTGCTCAAGTTCCATCGCCACTTCCAGCAGATCATCTTTGGTGCCCAGTTCTTTCAGCACTTCGTGGCAGGTTTCACGCATGACGGTAGCGCGCGGGTCATAGTTTTTATAAACACGGTGACCAAAGCCCATCAGGCGGAAGGAATCATTCTTGTCTTTCGCGCGGCGAACAAATTCCGGAATGTGTTTAACAGAGCTGATTTCTTCCAGCATTTTCAGCGCAGCTTCGTTTGCGCCGCCGTGTGCTGGTCCCCACAGGGAAGCGATACCAGCCGCGATGCAGGCAAACGGGTTAGCGCCAGAAGAGCCCGCGGTACGTACAGTAGAGGTTGAGGCGTTCTGTTCGTGGTCAGCGTGCAGGATTAAGATACGGTCCATGGCGCGTTCCAGAATCGGATTCACTTCGTATTTTTCGCACGGCGTAGAGAACATCATGTTCAGGAAGTTACCGGCGTAGGAGAGATCGTTACGCGGGTACACGAACGGCTGCCCGATGGAATACTTGTAGCACATCGCTGCCATGGTTGGCATTTTGGACAGCAGGCGGAAGGCGGCGATTTCACGGTGACGCGCGTTGTTTACATCCAGCGAGTCATGATAAAACGCTGCCAGCGCTCCGGTGACACCGCACATAACGGCCATCGGGTGAGAGTCGCGGCGGAAACCGTGGAACAGACGCGTGATCTGCTCGTGGATCATGGTATGGCGAGTGACTGTGGTTTTGAACTCGTCGTACTCTTCCTGCGTCGGTTTTTCGCCGTACAGCAGGATATAACACACTTCCAGATAGTTGGACTCGGTCGCCAACTGGTCAATCGGGAAGCCGCGATGCAGCAAAACACCTTCGTCACCGTCGATGAAAGTAATTTTGGATTCGCAGGATGCGGTAGAGGTAAAACCTGGGTCAAAAGTAAACATCCCTTTTGAGCCAAGACTACGAATATCAATAACGTCCTGACCGAGCGTACCTTTCAGCACATCCAGTTCAATAGCAGCGTCACCATTTAGAGTGAGTTTTGCTTTAGTATCAGCCATTTACGGTCTCCTTAGCGCCTTATTGCTTAAGACTGCCGGAACTCAAATTTGCCTTCGTGCATCAATAAACCGTTACCAGTTTGTTATTTGGCTCGCCGCTCTGCGAAAGAGGGGATGACCTGGGTACAGAGCTATGGGCGCTTGCAGGTAAAACGGTCTTTTTATGGCGAATAAACTGCAAATCAAGAACTTAGCAATCCGAATTATTTAACCTGTCTATCACTAATAACTGTCCTGAAGGTATTGGTCAATACTTCCACACTGTTACATAACTAAATCTCCGGTGAAAGAGTGACCCCATAACTTTTACGCATTATATGCTTTTTCTGGTGTCGTTTGTAACAACTTTGTTTAATGATTGTCAAATCAGATGATTAAAAATTAAAATAATGTTGTTATCGTGACCTATGTCACTGTTCGGGATAAAACCCGACAAACTATATGTAGGTTAATTGTAATGATTTTGTGAACGTCCTATACTGCCGCCAGGTCTCCGGAATACCCTGCAATCCCGAGCCAACCAGCGTTGTAACGTGTCGTTTTAGCATCTGGAAGCAGTGTTTTATATGACGCGTAGTTATAGTAAGGACGCTGTCTGACCCGCACGCAGACCGGAGGAAGGAAATCCCGTCGTCTTTCAGGCTACAGGTGTCTTCATCTTCTGTACCCGAAGTCTAAAGGGAATAATAAGAACAGCATGTGGGCGTTATTCATGATAAGAAATGTGAAAAAACAAAGACCTGTCAATCTGGATCTGCAAACGATCCGGTTCCCAATCACGGCGATAGCGTCCATTCTCCATCGCGTATCCGGAGTGATCACCTTCGTGGCGGTCGGGATTCTGTTGTGGTTATTGGGTACCAGCCTTTCCTCCCCTGAAGGTTTCCTCACCGCGTCATCCATTATGAATAACTTCTTTGTGGAGTTAATTCTGTGGGGGATCCTGATTGCGCTGGCATATCACGCCGTAATGGGCATTCGCCATCTGTTGATGGATTTTGGCTATATCGAAGAAACCCTCGAAGCAGGGACACGCTCCGCCAAAATTTGTTTCGTTATCATTGTCGTGCTTTCACTTCTCGCAGGAGTCCTCGTATGGTAAGCAACGCCTCCGCATTAGGACGCAACGGCGTACATGACTTCATTCTGGTCCGTGCTACCGCTATCGTTCTGACGTTATACATCATCTTTATGGTCGGTTTCTTCGCCACCAGCGGCGAGCTGACGTATGAAGTCTGGACCGGTTTCTTCTCATCGGCATTCACCAAAGTCTTCACCCTGCTGGCACTTTTCTCCATCTTGATTCATGCCTGGATCGGCATGTGGCAGGTGTTGACCGACTACGTTAAACCTCTGGCTGTGCGCCTGATTCTGCAACTGGCTATCGTTGTTGCGCTGGTGGTTTACGTCATTTATGGATTTGTTGTGGTGTGGGGTGTGTAATGAAACTGCCAGTCAGAGAATTTGATGCTGTTGTGATTGGTGCCGGCGGCGCAGGTATGCGCGCGGCGCTGCAAATTTCCCAGAGCGGGCAGACTTGTGCGCTGCTCTCTAAAGTGTTCCCAACCCGTTCCCATACCGTATCCGCGCAGGGTGGCATCACCGTTGCGCTCGGTAATACCCATGAAGATAACTGGGAATGGCACATGTACGACACCGTTAAAGGGTCGGACTACATTGGTGACCAGGACGCTATTGAATATATGTGTAAAACCGGTCCGGAAGCGATTCTGGAACTGGACCACATGGGGCTGCCGTTCTCTCGCCTCGACAATGGCACAATTTATCAACGTCCGTTTGGCGGCCAGTCGAAGAACTTCGGCGGTGAGCAAGCGGCACGTACTGCGGCAGCGGCAGACCGTACCGGTCATGCGCTGTTGCATACGCTGTATCAGCAGAACTTGAAAAACCATACCACCATCTTCTCAGAATGGTATGCGCTGGATCTGGTAAAAAATGCCGATGGCGCGATTGTCGGTTGTACCGCGTTGTGTATTGAAACCGGTGAGGTAGTTTACTTCAAAGCCCGTGCGACCGTGCTGGCGACCGGTGGTGCTGGCCGTATTTATCAGTCCACCACCAATGCCCACATCAATACTGGTGACGGTGTTGGTATGGCTATCCGCGCTGGCGTGCCGGTGCAGGATATGGAAATGTGGCAGTTCCACCCAACCGGTATCGCCGGTGCGGGCGTTCTGGTCACAGAAGGCTGCCGTGGTGAAGGTGGCTACCTGCTGAACAAACACGGTGAGCGCTTCATGGAGCGTTATGCCCCGAATGCGAAAGACCTGGCGGGTCGTGACGTGGTGGCGCGTTCCATCATGATCGAAATCCGTGAAGGTCGCGGCTGCGACGGCCCGTGGGGTCCGCACGCTAAGCTGAAACTCGACCACCTGGGTAAAGAAGTGCTGGAATCCCGTCTGCCGGGCATTCTCGAACTGTCCCGTACCTTTGCTCACGTTGACCCGGTTAAAGAGCCGATTCCGGTTATCCCAACCTGCCACTATATGATGGGTGGTATTCCGACCAAAGTTACTGGCCAGGCGCTGACTGTGAATGAGCAGGGCGAAGATGTGGTGATCCCGGGACTGTTTGCGGTAGGCGAAATCGCCTGCGTATCGGTTCACGGTGCCAACCGTCTCGGCGGCAACTCGCTGCTGGACCTGGTGGTGTTTGGTCGTGCGGTGGGTCTGCATCTGCAGGAATCTATCGCTGAGCAGGGTGACCTGCTGGATGCGACCGAAGATGAAATCGATGCTTCTCTGGCACGACTGAACCGCTGGAACGGTAACCGTAACGGTGAAGACCCGGTGGCGATTCGCAAAGCGCTGCAAGAATGTATGCAGCATAACTTCTCGGTTTTCCGCGAAGGCGATGCGATGGCGAAAGGTCTGGAAGAGCTGAAAGCGATTCGCGAACGCCTGAAAAATGCCCGTCTGGACGATACCTCCAGCGAGTTCAACACCCAGCGCGTTGAGTGTCTGGAGTTGGATAACCTGATGGAGACCGCGTACGCCACTGCAGTATCTGCAAACTTCCGTACCGAAAGCCGTGGCGCGCATAGCCGCTTCGACTTCCCGGAACGTGATGATGAAAACTGGCTGTGCCATTCCCTGTACCTGCCAGAGTCGGAATCCATGACGCGACGTCAAGTCAATATGGAACCGAAGCTGCGCCCGGCATTCCCGCCGAAGATTCGTACTTATTAATGCGGAGACAGGACAATGAAACTCGAGTTTTCAGTTTATCGCTATAACCCGGATGTTGACGACGCTCCGCGTATGCAGGATTACACCCTGGAGGCGGAAGAAGGGCGCGACATGATGCTGCTGGATGCATTGATGCAGCTGAAAGAAAAAGATCCGTCTCTGTCGTTCCGCCGTTCCTGCCGTGAAGGGGTCTGCGGCTCCGACGGTCTGAATATGAACGGCAAAAATGGACTGGCCTGTATCACACCTATTTCTGCGCTGAATCAGCCGGGCAAGAAAATTGTCATTCGCCCGCTGCCGGGTTTACCGGTTGTGCGCGATTTGGTGGTAGACATGGGGCAATTCTACGCACAGTATGAGAAGATTAAGCCTTACTTGTTGAATAATGGGAAAAATCCGCCGGCTCGTGAGCATTTACAAATGCCTGAGCAGCGTGAGAAGCTCGATGGGCTGTATGAATGTATTTTGTGTGCATGCTGCTCAACGTCCTGCCCATCATTCTGGTGGAATCCGGACAAGTTTATTGGCCCGGCAGGCCTGCTGGCCGCGTATCGCTTCTTAATTGATAGCCGCGATACCGAGACCGACAGCCGCCTGGAAGGTTTAAGTGACGCTTTCAGCGTATTCCGCTGTCATAGCATCATGAACTGCGTCAGCGTATGTCCTAAAGGACTGAACCCGACGCGCGCCATCGGCCATATTAAGTCGATGCTGCTCAAACGTAGTGCGTAAGTTTTTGTAGTCGTTGCCGGGGAAGTGATTCCCCGGTAGTACAGGAAACCTCTAAAAACTGCCATATGAGTAGTAATAATCGAGATGTTCAGAGCGAGACAAGGCCGCAACGCAGTCGTAGCCTGAACAGCGAAGATTATTAGACAGTTTTTAAAGGTTCCTTAGCGGACGCAGATGACACGACAGTCCGCAACAAGTGAACCCCGGCACGCACATCGGTGTGCGTGGTAGTATCCACGGCGAAATACTCGTCATAGTTCACGTTGCATGTGCGTTGGCTGCACTTGCTCACCCTGGTCACTTACTGGATGTAAGCTCCCTGGGATTCGCAAGCTTGCCACCTTCCTGAAACGCGATCTATTTAGAGTATTAAATAAGCAGAAAAGATGCTTAAGGGATCACGATGCAGAACAGCGCTTTGAAAGCCTGGTTGGACTCTTCTTACCTCTCTGGTTCTAACCAGAGCTGGATAGAACAGCTCTATGAAGACTTCTTAACCGACCCTGACTCGGTAGATGCTAACTGGCGTTCGACGTTCCAGCAGTTACCTGGTACCGGAGTCAAACCGGATCAACTCCACTCAAAAACACGTGATTATTTCCGTCGGCAGGCGTTGATTACTCCACGTTACTCTTCTTCTATCTCCGACCCTGATGCCAATGTGAAGCAGGTTAAAGTCCTGCAGCTCATTAACGCCTACCGTTTCCGCGGTCATCAGCATGCGAATCTTGATCCGCTGGGACTGTGGCAGCAAGAAAATGTGGCCGATCTGGACCCGTCTTTCCACGATCTGACCGATGCGGATTTCCAGGAAAGCTTTAACGTAGGTTCTTTTGCCGGCGGCAAAGACACCATGAAGCTGAGCGACCTGGTTGTTGCGCTGAAACAAACCTACTGCGGCCCAATTGGCGCCGAGTATATGCACATCACCAGCACCGAAGAAAAACGCTGGCTTCAACAGCGTATCGAGTCTGGCCGTGCCGCATTCAGTACCGAAGAGAAGAAACGCTTCCTGAGCGAACTGACCGCAGCAGAAGGACTGGAACGCTACCTGGGCGCGAAGTTCCCGGGCGCGAAACGCTTCTCGCTGGAAGGCGGTGATGCGTTAATCCCAATGCTCAAAGAGATGATCCGCCACGCGGGTAACAGCGGTACCCGTGAAGTGGTACTGGGCATGGCGCACCGTGGTCGTCTGAACGTTCTGGTTAACGTACTGGGTAAACGCCCGCAGGAACTGTTCGACGAATTTGCGGGCAAACATAAAGAACACCTCGGCACCGGTGACGTGAAGTACCACATGGGCTTCTCGTCTGATATCGAAACCGAAGGCGGTCTGGTACACCTGGCGCTGGCGTTTAACCCGTCGCACCTGGAAATCGTTAGCCCGGTGGTTATCGGCTCCGTACGTGCACGTCTGGATCGTCTGGACGAGCCGAGCAGCAACAAAGTACTGCCAATCACCATCCACGGCGATGCGGCGGTAACCGGGCAGGGCGTGGTTCAGGAAACCCTGAACATGTCGAAAGCGCGTGGTTACGAAGTGGGCGGTACCGTTCGCATCGTCATCAACAACCAGGTGGGCTTTACTACCTCTAACCCGTTGGATGCGCGTTCTACTCCGTACTGCACCGACATCGGTAAGATGGTTCAGGCGCCAATCTTCCACGTTAACGCGGATGACCCGGAAGCGGTCGCTTTCGTGACGCGTCTGGCTCTGGATTTCCGTAACACCTTCAAACGCGATGTGTTCATCGATCTGGTGTGCTACCGCCGTCACGGCCACAACGAAGCCGACGAGCCGAGCGCAACCCAGCCGCTGATGTATCAGAAAATCAAAAAGCATCCGACCCCGCGTAAAATCTACGCTGACAAGCTGGAAGCGGACAAAGTCGCCACGCTGGAAGATGCGACCGAAATGGTCAATCTGTACCGTGATGCGCTGGATGCTGGTGAATGCGTGGTGAAAGAGTGGCGTCCAATGAACATGCACTCCTTCACCTGGTCGCCGTACCTCAACCACGAGTGGGACGAAAGCTACCCGAACAAGGTTGAGATGAAGCGTCTGCAGGAGCTGGCAAAACGTATCAGCACCGTGCCTGAAGCCGTTGAAATGCAGTCGCGTGTTGCCAAAATTTACGGCGACCGTCAGGCCATGGCCGCAGGCGAGAAGCTATTCGACTGGGGTGGGGCAGAGAATCTGGCTTACGCCACGCTGGTGGACGAAGGCATTCCGGTTCGTCTGTCGGGTGAAGACTCCGGTCGCGGAACCTTCTTCCACCGTCACGCGGTCATTCATAATCAGGCGAACGGTTCAACCTACACGCCGCTGCAGCATGTGCATAACGGCCAGGGCACGTTCCGCGTATGGGACTCCGTGCTGTCTGAAGAAGCGGTACTGGCGTTCGAGTATGGTTATGCCACGGCAGAACCGCGCACGCTGACCATCTGGGAAGCGCAGTTCGGCGACTTCGCCAACGGTGCGCAGGTGGTTATCGACCAGTTCATCTCTTCCGGCGAGCAGAAATGGGGCCGTATGTGCGGTCTGGTGATGCTGCTGCCGCACGGCTACGAAGGTCAGGGTCCGGAGCACTCCTCCGCGCGTCTGGAACGTTATCTGCAACTTTGCGCTGAGCAAAACATGCAGGTTTGCGTCCCGTCTACCCCGGCACAGGTCTACCACATGCTGCGTCGTCAGGCGCTGCGCGGTATGCGCCGTCCGCTGGTGGTGATGTCACCGAAGTCGCTGCTGCGTCATCCGTTGGCGGTGTCTACGCTGGACGAACTGGCAAATGGCACCTTCCTGCCAGCCATTGGCGAAGTCGATGAACTTGATCCGAAAGGCGTGAAGCGTGTCGTGATGTGTTCTGGTAAGGTTTATTACGACCTGCTGGAGCAACGCCGCAAGAACGACCAAAAAGATGTTGCCATTGTGCGCATCGAACAGCTCTATCCGTTCCCGCATAAAGCGGTGCAGGAAGCGCTGAAACCGTTTGCTCATGTACATGATTTTGTCTGGTGCCAGGAAGAGCCGCTCAACCAGGGCGCATGGTACTGCAGCCAGCATCATTTCCGTGAAGTAATTCCATTTGGGTCAGCTCTGCGTTATGCAGGTCGCCCGGCCTCTGCCTCTCCGGCAGTAGGGTATATGTCCGTTCACCAGAAGCAGCAACAAGATCTGGTAAATGACGCGCTGAACGTCGATTAAATAAAGGATAAATAATGAGTAGCGTAGATATTCTTGTTCCCGACCTGCCTGAATCCGTAGCGGATGCAACGGTTGCAACCTGGCACAAAAAACCGGGCGATGCAGTACGTCGTGATGAAGTACTGGTAGAAATCGAAACTGACAAAGTGGTACTGGAAGTACCGGCATCAGCGGACGGTATTCTTGATGCGGTTCTGGAAGATGAAGGGACAACCGTCACTTCTCGCCAGATCCTTGGTCGCCTGCGTGAAGGCAACAGCACCGGTAAAGAAACCAGCGCTAAGTCTGAAGAGAAAGATTCTACTCCGGCACAGCGCCAGCAGGCGTCTCTTGCTGAGCAGAACAACGATGCCCTGAGCCCGGCGATCCGTCGCCTGCTGGGTGAGCATAACCTCGAAGCCAGCGCTATCAACGGCACCGGTGTCGGCGGTCGTATCACGCGTGAAGATGTTGAAAAACATCTGGCGAAAGCCCCGGCTGCGAAAGCCGAAGCAAAAGCGCCGGCAGCAGCACCAGCACCACAGGCTCAACTGGGCGCGCGTGGCGAAAAACGTGTTCCGATGACCCGTCTGCGCAAACGCGTGGCCGAGCGTCTGCTGGAAGCGAAAAATTCCACCGCCATGCTGACCACCTTCAACGAAGTCAACATGAAGCCAATCATGGACCTGCGTAAGCAATACGGTGATGCGTTCGAGAAACGCCACGGTATCCGTCTGGGCTTTATGTCTTTCTACGTGAAAGCGGTAGTTGAAGCGCTGAAACGCTATCCGGAAGTGAACGCGTCCATCGACGGCGATGACGTGGTTTATCACAACTACTTTGATGTCAGCATGGCGGTCTCCACGCCGCGTGGCCTGGTCACGCCGGTCCTGCGTGATGTGGATCTGCTGGGTATGGCAGACATCGAGAAGAACATTAAAGAACTGGCAGTTAAAGGTCGCGACGGCAAGTTGACGGTTGAAGATCTGACGGGCGGTAACTTCACCATCACTAACGGTGGCGTGTTCGGTTCCCTGATGTCCACGCCGATCATCAACCCACCGCAGAGCGCCATCCTGGGTATGCATGCCATCAAAGATCGTCCGATGGCGGTAGATGGCAAGGTTGAAATCCTGCCGATGATGTATCTGGCGCTGTCTTATGACCACCGTCTGATCGATGGTCGTGAGTCAGTAGGCTTCCTGGTAACCATTAAAGAGTTGCTGGAAGATCCAACGCGCCTGCTGCTGGACGTGTAGTTAATAAGAGTATCACCTGCCCCGTAGGTCTGGATGCCTATCAGACCTACGGGTAAAAGATAACGATTACCTGAAGGATGGACAGAACACATGAACTTACATGAATATCAGGCAAAACAACTTTTTGCCCGCTATGGCTTACCGGCACCGGTGGGTTATGCCTGTACTACTCCGCGTGAAGCAGAAGAAGCCGCTTCAAAAATCGGCGCTGGCCCGTGGGTAGTGAAATGTCAGGTTCACGCTGGTGGCCGCGGTAAAGCGGGCGGTGTGAAGGTTGTGAACAGCAAAGAAGACATTCGCGCTTTTGCTGAACACTGGCTGGGTAAACGTCTGGTGACTTACCAGACAGACGCTCATGGCCAACCGGTAAATCAGATTCTGGTTGAAGCCGCGACCGACATTGGTAAAGAACTTTACCTCGGCGCAGTTGTTGACCGTAGCTCCCGTCGCGTGGTCTTCATGGCCTCTACCGAAGGCGGCGTGGAAATCGAAAAAGTAGCGGAAGAAACCCCGCACCTGATCCACAAAGTGGCGCTCGATCCGCTGGCAGGCCCGATGCCTTACCAGGGTCGCGAGCTGGCGTTCAAACTGGGTCTGGAAGGTAAACAGGTTCAGCAGTTCACCAAGATCTTCATGGGTCTGGCGACTATCTTCCTGGAGCGCGACCTGGCGCTGATCGAAATCAACCCGCTGGTTGTCACCAAGCAGGGTGACCTGATCTGCCTCGACGGCAAACTGGGTGCTGACGGCAACGCGCTGTTCCGCCAGGCTGACCTGCGCGAAATGCGCGACCAGTCTCAGGAAGATCCGCGTGAAGCGCAGGCTGCGCAGTGGGAACTGAACTACGTTGCGCTCGACGGCAACATCGGTTGCATGGTTAACGGTGCGGGCCTGGCAATGGGCACCATGGACATCGTTAAGCTGCACGGCGGCGAACCGGCTAACTTCCTCGACGTTGGTGGCGGTGCGACCAAAGAGCGTGTAACCGAAGCGTTCAAAATTATCCTCTCTGATGACAATGTTAAAGCCGTACTGGTTAACATCTTCGGCGGTATCGTACGTTGCGACCTGATCGCTGACGGTATCATCGGCGCGGTAGCAGAAGTAGGTGTAAACGTTCCGGTCGTGGTACGTCTGGAAGGTAACAACGCTGAACTCGGCGCGAAAAAACTGGCTGATAGCGGCCTGAATATTATTGCAGCGAAAAGTCTGACGGATGCAGCTCAGCAGGTTGTTGCCGCAGTGGAGGGGAAATAATGTCAGTTTTAATTAATAAAGATACCAAGGTTATCTGCCAGGGCTTCACCGGTAGCCAGGGGACATTCCACTCCGAACAAGCGATTGCTTACGGTACGCAGATGGTTGGCGGCGTAACGCCAGGTAAAGGCGGTACCACGCACCTGGGCCTGCCGGTGTTCAACACCGTGCGTGAAGCTGTAGAAGCGACTGGCGCTACCGCCACCGTTATCTACGTTCCGGCACCGTTCTGCAAAGACTCCATTCTGGAAGCAATCGATGCAGGCATCAAGCTTATCATCACCATCACCGAAGGCATTCCGACGCTGGATATGCTGACCGTGAAGGTGAAGCTGGATGAAGCTGGCGTGCGCATGATCGGCCCGAACTGCCCAGGTGTTATCACCCCGGGCGAGTGCAAAATCGGCATCATGCCGGGCCACATTCACAAGCCGGGTAAAGTGGGTATCGTTTCCCGTTCAGGTACCCTGACCTATGAAGCGGTTAAGCAGACTACCGACTACGGTTTCGGCCAGTCCACCTGTGTGGGCATTGGTGGCGACCCGATCCCAGGTTCTAACTTCATCGACATCCTGAAGCTGTTCCAGGAAGATCCGCAGACTGAAGCGATCGTCATGATCGGTGAGATCGGCGGTAGCGCTGAAGAAGAAGCGGCGGCATACATTAAAGATCATGTAACCAAGCCGGTTGTGGGTTACATCGCGGGTGTGACTGCGCCGAAAGGTAAGCGTATGGGTCACGCGGGTGCGATCATCGCAGGTGGGAAAGGTACGGCGGATGAGAAATTCGCTGCGCTGGAAGCTGCAGGCGTGAAAACTGTTCGTAGCCTGGCCGATATCGGCGAAGCGCTGAAAACCGTTATTAAGTAATAAATAAAAAACAGCCCTGACTCTCTGCGTAGTCAAGGGCTGGTCCCGTTTCGACATGGTTGGCCATCTGATGATGGCCTTTTTTTATTTTTAGTTATCTGAATCTTGCAAATTACTCATAATCATCTGCATAAATAAGATTATTTTTTGCGGTGAACATCATTCTTTCTCTTAATTAAATTCTGCATATTACCGGCTTTAATTTGATTAATGCCGGAGGATACCGTGTCGTTGAAAATTCAGGATGATTACCTACAACGTTTTTTCTCAATAGCAAAGGTATTTTCCAGTGCGACTGGATTAGCCACCGTCGTGGTTGATGTTACCGGAAAAATTCTCTCGGATTGTCATAATTTTAATTCGTTCTGCACATTAATGCGGGCGGATGAACGCTATTGTGTGAGTTGCCAAAAGTGTGACAAGTATTGTGCTTTTGAAGGATTAAAACACCTTAAACCCAGAATACTCAGCTGTCATGCAGGGCTAAGTCTGTTTTCTATGCCATTAATTCGCGAGGGGAATCTGTACGGTTTTATGCTCTGTGGGCAGGTGCGGGCAAAATATCAGGAATATAAAACAATCATTATTGATAATGAATGCTCATGGATGGATGAACCAAAAATAAAAACTGAATGGAGTAAGGTGGCGGTAGTCGATAATAATACGCTGGTGGCATCAGCAAATTTATTGAATTTTATTATTGATAATTTTGAGACAGAACAACAATCTGATGAGATTGTTATCCCAGCGACCAGTTACATGCGTCATTATTTTACAGAACCTTCCCGACACGAGAAAAAGCTACTGGCAGCGTTGCGTTATATCGATGAGAATTTGTATGGTGAATTATCCCTTGAATCCGTAGCAGCTCACGTCTGCTTAAGCGCAAACTATTTCAGCCGTTTTTTTAAGAAACGGCAGGGCGTTAACTTTAAAACCTGGGTGAATCAGAAAAAAATGCAAAAAGCGGGGGAGTTATTGCACGATCCCGTTCATTCCATAGACAGCATTGCCCGGAAACTCCAATACGCACAAACCAGCTACTTTTGCCGCGTTTTCCGGGCGGCGCATCAAACGTCGCCCCAGTCTTTTCGTCATGCCAGACTGTCACAGTAAAGGTTTTCTGGCAGCTTGAAGGCTTCAGGGATAAAAGAGAGCCGATCGCTCAGGGTTACCACATCACCAATCACTATCAGTGCAGGGGGAAGGATGTTAGCTTCCTGCGCCTTGCTCAGTAGTGAACCGAGCGTACAGGTCAGTCGGCGTTGATTATCGCGGGTGGCAGACATAATAAGCGCTGCAGGCGTATCTGCTGATTTTCCACCCATCAATAATTCCTCACAGATAAACGCCAGATTGGCGATACCCATGACGATAACCAGCGTACCATTCAGTTTTGCCAGTTGACGCCAGTCCTGCTGTTGGTTGCCCTCCCGCGTATGGCCGGTCACGACGTGAAATCCCGAGGCGAAATCGCGGTGTGTTACCGGAATCCCGGCATAGGTCAGGCCACCAATGGTTGAGCTGATACCCGGCACCACTTCAAACGGGATGCCCGTCTCGACGAGATCCTCAACTTCTTCAGCCCCGCGTCCAAAAACATACGGATCGCCACCTTTCAGGCGTACAATATTATTGTGAGTTTGGGCATACTGGACAAGCAGCGCATTGATTTCATCCTGGGGTACACAATGGAAGCCTGGGTTTTTGCCGACATTGATAAGCAGGCAATCTGGTAATGCCCATTCCAAAATTTTAGGATTGACCAGCCGATCGTAAATAATGACGTCAGCCTGTTTAATGCACATCATTGCTTTGAGGGTAAGTAATGAAATATCACCGGGACCTGCCCCAACGAGCCAGACCTTTCCGAAAGTTTTCACATTGTGTCCTTTATCACGGCTAACAAAAAAAGGCAGAAACTACATCAAGGAATGATAAAAAGCAGTCGTTTGCCCGTAAGTTATAACGTGAAATTATCCAAAATTATCGCATTGATAATATTGATTAATCTCGCAAAGTTTTTTCTGCAATAAACAAGATGACTTGAAAAATTATTAAGAACTTATTGGCACTATTTGCTTAAGTTTAACCTTATTTAAATTGTGTTTATTGTTTCCCTTAAGTATTATTGGTTAATATTTACCCGTCATCAGTGTGAGTAAATCATGGATTGGATCAATGACATCAATGGATAAAATAAAATATAACTCTCGATGCTTATCTGGGTGTCTTGAATTATTTTTTATAAATTAAACTATTTTTGTACGCTGCAAATGGAAGAGGTTATGAGAGGAAAAATACCCAAGACGGAGTTGCTGGTAACTTTTGAAGTGGTTGCGCGTCACGAAAGTTATACCCGGGCAGCTGAAGAGCTGGCTTTAACACAAAGTGCTGTTTTCCGCCAGGTAAATGCACTGGAGGATTTTCTCAATACCGCGCTATTTAATCACGCCAAAAAACGCATTTTTTTAAATGCGGCCGGCAAACACTATTTAAGCATTGTTAAAGAAACGTTAAATAAGCTTGAACGAGATACGACGACGATAATGACCTGGCAGCCGACGGTACAGGTTATTGAGCTGGCGGTGAATCCGACGTTCAGCACGCACTGGCTGATCCCAAACCTGCGTGAATTTAACAAACTTAATCCTGATATTATCGTGAACATTCATTCCCTCGCGAATATTGGTGATTTTCTCAATCGAGAGTATGACGCGGCAATCATGCGCGAAGACTTTTATTCGCCATGGTCAGGGGTTGAGTACCTGTTTGAAGAGGAGATTCTGCCGGTATGCAGTCGCTGTTTGCTGGCCGAACCGGAACGAAAACTGGCGGTAAACGAATTACTAAACGAATTCCCGCTATTGCACCAAAGCACGCGCATCAAAGGGTGGCAGGAATGGTTTGCGCTGTCAGATGTCAGCAGTCCGTTGGTGAATAAAGGTCCGAGATTTGATTTGTTATCGATGCTGATCGCGGCGGTCCGCTCTAATCTGGGCGTTGCGCTGCTCCCGCGTTTTGCCATTCAGCACGATCTGGACAGTGGCGATATGGTCATTCCTTGCGATGTTCCGATGCGTACCGGGAATCGATTTATTATGACGTGGCGTGAAGAAAAATCGGAATCCGAGCATTTACAGATTTTCCGCAACTGGTTGCTCAGTAAGTCCGTAGTATCGGCTGCCTGAGGGTGGCTTATGCCTTATCAGGCCTACAACGATGGGTAGGCCGGATAAGACGCGTTAGCATCGTTATCCGGCAAAAGAACGGCTACCAGTCGATCCCAATCTGTGCCTGAATACCGCGGTCAAACGCGTGTTTGACCGGGCGTATTTCACTGACCGTATCGGCCAGTTCCAGTAACAGCGTATGGCATCCGCGTCCTGTGACGATAACGCTCTGACCGGCAGGACGATTTTCGATGGCGTTGATAACCTCTTGCGTATCCAGATAGTGGTAAGCCAGCATGTAGGTGAGTTCATCCAGCACCACTAGATCGTAATGCGCATCAGCCAGCATGCGCTTACTTTCCTGCCAGACAACCGTTGCCGCTTCGATATCTGCTTGCCGATTTTGGGTTTCCCAGGTAAATCCGGTACCCATAATATGGAATTCGACGCCGAGCGGTTGCAGTGTGTTGTACTCACCATTATCCCACTGACCTTTAATAAACTGCGCGATGCCAACGGTTTTTCCGTGACCCACTGCGCGCGTTGCCGTGCCAAAGGCTGCGGTGGATTTTCCTTTTCCGTTGCCGGTGAAGACAATCAGGATCCCTTTCTTCTCCGTTGCCGCCGCTACGCGGGTATCAACCTGCTCTTTTAGCTTCTGCTGACGCTGACGGTGTCTGTCGTTATTGGCGCGCGCTTCCATGGAAACTCCTTAATGCCCTGCCGGACAGGTTGCGCAGCGATGCTGCTGCTCGAACTGGCTGAAGAAGTTATTACCTTTGTCATCCACTAATACGAAGGCGGGCATATTTTTAACTTCCATCATCCACACCGCTTCCATTCCCAGTTCTGGATATTCAAGACACTGCAGACTCTTCACGTACTGTTGCGCCAGTAGGGCTGCGGCACCGCCAATGCTGCCGAGGCTAAATCCACCGTGTTTGTGACAGGCATCAGTGACCTGCTGGCTGCGGTTACCCTTGGTGAGCATAATGAGGCTGCCGCCTTGTGCCTGGAAAGCATCGACATACCCATCCATGCGCCCACCGGTGGTGGGTCCCATTGAGCCGCAGGCCTGATTTTCCGGGGTTTTGGCTGGACCAGCATAGTAAACGATATGCTTTTTCATGTATTCCGGCATCGGTTCACCGTTATCCAGTCGCGCTTTGATGTTCGCGTGAGCGATATCGCGAGCCACAACAATCGGGCCGCTTAACGACAGACGTGTACCAATGGGCAAGGCGGAGAGATCATGCAGGATCTCACGCAGCGGACGATTCAGATCCAGTTGTACGGTCTGGGCGCCGTTTTCTACCCGGTGAGAATCGGGGATAAATTTGCCCGGATTATGCTCGAGTTTTTCCAGCCAGATACCGTGTTTATTAATTTTGGCTTTAATATTGCGGTCGGCAGAGCAGGAGAGGGCCATCGCGATTGGGCAGGAGCCGCCGTGGCGCGGTAAGCGAATTACGCGAATATCGTGGGCAAAGTATTTGCCGCCAAACTGCGCCCCGATGCCAAACTCACGGCTGGCATTGAGCAACTCGGCTTCCAGCGCCGTATCACGGAACGCCTGGCCCAGCTCATTCCCGCTGGTGGGCAGATTATCGTAATATTTGGTTGAAGCCAGTTTGGCAACTTTCAGCGTCTGGTCGGCGGATAAGCCCCCAACCACAAAAGCGATGTGATACGGCGGGCAAGCGGCTGTACCCAGTGATTTCATTTTTTCGATCAGGAACGCGGTGAGCTTTTCCGGCTGCAGAATGGATTTGGTTTCCTGGAATAACGCCGCCTTATTGGCAGAACCGCCGCCTTTGTTAACGAACAGGAATTTATATTCATTACCCGGCGTGGCGCTGATGTCGATTTGCGCCGGCAGGTTTGTCTGAGTATTGACCTCGGTATACATGTCCAGCGGGGCATTTTGCGAGTAACGCAGATTGTTTTCGGTGAAGGTGGTATACACGCCTTTGCTTAAGGCTTCGGCGTCATCGCCGCCTGTCCAGACATGTTGTCCTTTGCAGGCCACAATGGTTGCCGTCCCGGTGTCCTGGCAGTTAGGCAGTACACCTTTAGCTGAAACCTCTGCATTGCGCAGCAGCTGCAATGCGACGTACTTATCGTTACCGCTGGCCTGTGGGTCGTGCAAAATGCTGGCAATCTGTTTTAAATGTCCGGCGCGCAGGAAAAATGAAGCCTCATAAAACGCCTGCTGTGCTAACAAGGTTAACGCTTCCGGTGCAACCTTGATAACTTCCTCTCCGTCTAACTCCGTTACCGTAACGTGCTGGTTACTCAGTAATTCATATTCGGTACTATCTTTACTCTGAACAAAGAGTTCCTGCCAGACAAATGGTTTAGACATGTTTACTTCTCACCTCTTCGTATTGTTTGCCGGATAAGCAATGTGCCATCCGGCGTAAAGTTATTTGGCTAAAAAGACGTTGGCTTTTGTCGCTTCGGCGACATATTCGATAGTTTTCTGGGCACGAACGCTGTTTCCGGCTTCATCAAGCGGCGGAGAATAGACCGCAATCGCATATTCGCCTGGGACAACGGCAACCATGCCGCCGCCGACGCCGCTTTTCGCCGGAATGCCAACGGTGTACAGCCATTTACCGCTGCCGTCGTACAGTCCGGCAATTGCCATTTCTGCCAGTACCTGTGGAACATATTTCTCATTCAGCAACTGTTTGCCGTTGAACGGAGATTTGCCTTTGTTCGCCAGTACGGCACCCATTTTGGCCAGTTGCTCAACGGTGATATCCACCGAGCACTGGCGGGTATAAATTTCAACGGCTTCGTCAGTGTTGCCATAGAAGCTGTTATAGGATTCCATCAGTTTGGCCAGCGCCTGATTGTGCTGGTTGGTTTCCATTTCAGATTTGAAAACCGGTTCGTTCACGGTGAGAGTGGCATCGGCCCAGACGTTCAGGTTGTCGAGGATTTTGTTCCAACGATCGGTTTTGTCTTTGGCTTCAATCAGGCTAACGGTGCTCATGGCCCCGGCGTTTACCAGTGGGTTTTCAGGCGCGCCTTTGGTCAGTTCAACGGCCAAACCTGAGTTGAACGGCATGCCGGTGGCATTGGCGCCAAGTTTATCCAGCACTACCTGAGGACCGTGCTGCTCCATGGCGAGCGCCATGGTGAACACTTTACTCAGGGATTCCATTGGGAAAGGTTTGTTAACATCGCCAACCTGGTAGATCTTGCCGTCCACCGTCGCAATGGTGATGGCAAAATTTTTCGGGCTATAGGTCGCCAGAGCAGGGATGTAGTCGGCGACTTTTCCATCGTTATTACTTTTGTACTTCTGATGAGCCTGTTCTATCAGCTTGGCGTAGTCGGGCGTGGTTTGCGCGAATGTGGTTGCGCTAAACAAGACACTGAAAGAAAAGAGACTCACGCCGAGAATTGTTTTATTCATTATGCATTCCTGTTGGTGTGCTCATCTTGATGCCGGATGGCGGCGTACCGCCTAATCCGGCCTACGGATAGTTAAACGTTATGTAGGCCGGATAAGCGCAAGCGCCATCCGGCAATAACGTAGTATCAGGACAAAGCGACTTCCGTTTCGGTAACCGGGCGTTCCTGTTCCGGTGACTTCACTGGCGCAGTTCCACGGCAACCCTGGCCGAAGTGTTCGCCTTCCCAACGGCCCACAATGGCAGCGCCCATGGCGTTACTCATGACGTTGGTAGCGGAACGACCCATATCGAGGAACGGATCGACGCCCATCAGCAGGATCAAACCCGCTTCCGGAATGTTGAATTGGTTCAGTGTGGCGGCGATAACGACCATCGAGGCACGCGGTACACCCGCCATCCCTTTAGAGGTCAGCATCAGAATTAACAACATGGTAATTTGCTCGCCCATGCTCAGTTCGATGTTGCACGCCTGAGCAATAAAGACAGTGGCAAAGGAGCAATAAGCCATGGAGCCGACCAGGTTAAAGGAGTAACCGATAGGCAGAACGAAGCTGGCAATTTTTGAGGAAACGCCGAATTTTTCCAGCTTGTCCAGCGTACCCGGGAAGGCGGCTTCAGAGCTTGAAGTGGTAAAGGCCAGCAAAGCGGGTTCGAGGATTGATTTAGTTAACCGTGCGATGCAAGGCCCGACGATCATAGTAGACAGGCCAATCAGGATCGCCCACAGCATACCCAGCGTCAGGTAGAACTCACCCATGAAGATCCCGGCGCTAACCATCACACCCAGACCACGTTCGGCAATCAGACCTGAAATAGCGGCAAAAACGGTCAGTGGCGCAAACAGCATGACGTAACCCGTCAACTTCAGCATCACGTGCACCAGTGAATCCAGCACTTTCACAATAGGGTCGGCTTTTTCACCAATCGCAGCGAGGCTGCAACCAAGGAAGATTGAGAACACGACGATCTGCAGAATTTCGTTACGCGCCATCGCATCGACAATACTGGTCGGTACCGCGTGTGAGATGAACACTTTCAGCGTGAATGGCTCTGACTTAACGGCGGCAACAGCGCCGACGTCATGTGGCACAAAGTTGATACCTGCGCCTGGCTGGAAGATATTAACGATAACCAGACCCAGCGCGATTGACAGCAATGACGCGCAAATAAACAGGAAGAAGGTTTTCGAAAATATACGTCCGAGCGTTTTGGCATCACCCATTTTGGCAATACCCACAACCAGAGTTGAAATAACCAATGGTGCGATAATCATTTTCACCATACGTAAGAATATAGTGGTAAAAATGGAAATATCTGCTGCATAAGATTTTGCTGTTTCAGCCGCGGCCATATTATTTATGGCCACCCCGGCAATCATGCCGAGTATCAGGCCTAATATGATCATCTTCGTTAAACTTATTTTCTTCATGTGTACTCCATCGGATAAAGGTTGGTAATTGGAATTGTGTAGGGTGGCGTGCGCCTGAGCCTGGACAGCAGCTCAGACGCACGCCTGTTGTGACCAACCGCATGAATAATTCGAAGCACTGTGATACAGCTGAATTCTGTGCCCCAATGGTTGTTATTGTGTTTTTTGTTACAAGTCGAACTCAATACTTAATAATGGTGCGTGTTGCTGTGCACCATAAACATCATTGTCACCGACGTTACCGGAAATAATATCGCGCGGCATGACGATTTTTACGGCATTCGCCGGATCGAACCATACAATATTGTGAATAAAGTCAGGTTTAACGTTATATAAACCGGCAATAAGCTGCGGTGTTAATTGCTCTGAGCGTTTTACGCGCTGATAATCTTCCCGGGTTTTAAATAAAATATCTAAAACCAGTTCGTACGGTCCGGCGTTTTTCGAGCGAATAACTTGTGCCAGTGAACAAATTGAGTGTTTCATGCCTGAACTCCTTCTGGCGTCACCTGTTCAATGTGGAAATCAAAACGCAGCGCATCGCTCGCTTCAATCAGGTGATAGATCGAGAACTCATACACCGGTCCACTCTGAATATCAGATGGCGAGAACGGGAAGGCGAGGTTGCCCGCAGTCGCAATGCGATTTTCATAGCCGTAGTGCAGCAGGGTAGAGCGCACCAGCGAGCAAACGCTGTTGGCGATGTCCTGCGTCGGCGCAACGACATCCAGTAAAATTCCCAGTTCATGGCCCGCAGTTTTCATCGGTTCATGGTTGCCCATCACACCGTTCTTACCGTACAAGTGGAACGTCATGCGGATACTGTCGTCGTTCAGGGAGAGGTTACGTGCAACGCTTGCCTGTACCTCTTCAAGAATCGTGTCAATCCCGGCAATCATAATCGGGTCGCGTGTTCCGGCGATGGTCAGGCAACGGAAGCCAACCTGGCGTGCACCTTCCAGTTTCAACGCATACGGTGTTTCTTCATGGCGTGAACCGCTGACATACACTTCACCCTCGTTAACCTGGGTAAAGGTGCACGCTTTCAGGTTCAGCACACCGCCTGGCCCTGGCAGGAAGTAAGGATCTGACTTCTCGTACAGGGTGTGCGCCGCAGCAGAAGTTTCAGTAAACTTACGCTTGGGATTGAACGCCTTCAGCGTAAAGCCGTTGTCGTCGATAATCCCCATCGCACAATCGGAGCCGGAGCCAGGGGTGGCGGCAATGGCAGCACACTCAAGGATCTTACCGCAATGAAGCGCCAGACCTTCATCAAAGCCCTGCATAATCGGCAGCGCGGCGAAGCAGGCCGGATCGTAGGCACGTCCGCCCAGGACCACCTGTGCACCGGCTTTCAGCGCACGCTGGAAAGGCTCGACGCCCATCTGCGCGACAATGTAGGTGCTCTCTTCAATGGCCTCGTGAGTCAGTTCAGGCACAAAATCGAGCGCGGTGATTTTGCCGTTATCCAGTGCCTGATGAACGATTTCTTTGTCGACATCAGACGGAATTAGCGCCATTGAGAAAGACAGTTTTTCTTCCTGCGCGATCTCATGGATTATTTGGCGACACCACTCCAGATGCGGAGCTGCGCCAGAACCACCGGCTGTGCCGATCACGACCGGGATGTTGTTCTTAACGCCTGCCATAATCATATAGCGCAGATCGCGTTTCACACCGGCCCTGTCGGTAAAGGGTTTACCTGCCCCCAGGTAGTGGGGGCCAGGATCGGAGGAACCTGCGTCAACAGCAATAAGATCCGGTGACTCTTCCATGGCTTTACGAAAACTTTCTTCCGGGAAGCCATAACCCAGGATAGCCGTAGGCGATAAGATCTTAAATGTGCGTGCCATCTCTTAATCCTTAGTTTGCAACAGCGCGATGGTGCGGTTCATTTCGTTAAACACGATGTTGAGACCTTCATCGAAACCCATACCCGGTTTGATCAGCATGCGCATTGGACGCGCGGCCAGCGCGACGTGTACGCAGGTACGAGCACTGATTTCCGTTTCGTTACAGGTACCGCCCTGATAGGCTTCCATTCCGTGTTTGTTGCAATACAGCACTGCATCAACGATGTTGTGAATACCGCCCAGATCCGGGGTTTTAATCTGCACCATGTGGCAGCTGCCCGCGTCGGTGAAGTCCACGATGTCCTGATAGGTGTTACACCATTCATCCGCAACGATTTTCACGCCGGAACCCAGACGAGTCAGCTCCTGAGTGATCTCGGTTAACATGCGGATCTGATCCGGCTTGTTACCGGCATCAACCGGGCCTTCAATGTACAGCGGTAGACCTTGAGCTTCGGCTTCCAGGCTGGCGATGTATTCGGCGCAACGCACTGGATCCATATCGAAGATCAGACCAATGGTGCCGTAGACATCAATATGCAGTGTCGGGTGATAGCTTTCGTTGGTGCGCAGGCTCAGGATGCGGTTAGACAACCAGCGGACGTACTCACGCAGTTTTTCACCTTTAAAGCCCAGCTTCTCTTCAACGTTATTGATCAGGGCATGCGGCAGGACATCCACACCTTTGAGGATCATCTTGTCGACGGCGATATAACGGTCGTCGCCGCTCTGACCAAATAACGGAATGGCTTCCGGAACGCATGGCAGTTGCCATTCATCACAAACCACTTCGGCTTTCAGACGACCGGTAGCCAGTGCCGCCGCGTCGAGCAGTGCCTGAGACAGACCATAACGTACGGCGGTATGCAGCAGATGGCCGTCAATACGCAATTCATCAAAGAAACGGGCGTTGGTCAGGAACGAATCAACGTCACGACCTTCCAGCAGCGGCTTGATGTGGTCGTTGAGGAACGGAATGAAGTTTTCAGCCAGGAACAGCGGGTCACGACCGCCTGCACCTGAATATTGCACCGCTGCGCAATCGCCCACAGCTACCGCGCCGTTTTCCAGAATCAGTTGTACGGAAACACATTCACCCGCCTGACGAACAGAGGTAAATCCAGGCGTGACCGGATCGCCGGTGTAGATAAACCCGTCATGACCGGCGCCATTTTTGATGGCCTGCTGATCGTCAAAATAAAATGAGGAGTAGCCAGCGGTGAAAAGGGCCTTTTTGATTTTCATTATGGTCTTCCTATTAATTTACTGTGGGATACGGCGTTGATGTCATCAATGACCATCTGGAAAGAAGGCTTGCGGCCTTCAAAATGTGCGCGCTCTGCGACATAGTCGTGGTGCAGGGCGAGAATATCTTTCGGCAGCGGCACGGCACCGGCTTCAAGAATACGGATTGCGCCTGTGTTATCGCGAACAGGCAGGATCTTACCGGCGTTACAGGCGGCAGGAGCGAAAGGTACATCCAGTACGCCAGCTTCAAAGGCCAGCACCGTACCGCGCGCAATGTCGCCATTGCCCAGTTCGAAGACTTTCTTCAACACCGCGCGGACTTCGCTCTTAATCAGGTCAACTTCCTGCTCCACGGAAGCGCACTGCGGGAATTTCTGGTCGCTGACCATGTTGAGCATCTGGCGTGACGCTTTCAGACCCTGGGCGTTAGCTGCCGCGGTTGGGATACCGAACGCTTCGTGCGGGCTTTTGGTGATCACTTTTGTGGCACCCGACATACCAGCAACCGCTGCACCCCAGGCGATAACGGAGAAGGCTTTCGCTTCATCTTCCGGGAATCCGCCCATCCACTGGTGGAAAACGGTGCTCAGTTCGTAATCGTCGAAGCCATGGTTATGGAAGTATTCGTGGGACAGTTCACGCAGCGCCTGAATAGCGGCGATATCCTGCGTCAGGCTACCGACCTGGCCGTAGCCGACGGTAATGGATTTCACGCCTTGTTCCAGCGCCAGCAGACCTTCAATAATCGCCACCGAGTGGGACATAAACGGCGGGATCAGGGTACCGGTCAGCGGGCCAAACGGCTCACGGTTGATGCGAATGCCGTTCTCTTCGTACAGACCCATCAGACGGTCGCAGTACTGCCAGTCGCGAATGGATTTTTCCAGGGTGACGCGTTTGGCGTAAGGGATGTTGTAGGAGATACCGCCGCCTTCGTAGCTGGTGAAGCCACTGGCCATGGCGATTTCTGCCAGCAGGCGCGCATCCGGCGTACCGTGGCGAACCTGGATCGGTTTTTCCAGCGATTCAGTCATCCGGCGGCAGGCAGCAACCCCGTGATTGACGACTGGTAAACCATTCAGCTTGGAAGTACCTGCTTCGATGGATTTCTGGATCCCGACAGCGGCTTCTTCATAGCGGTTCAGACGGGTATAGGCATCGATAGTACTCGGCAGGAGGTCGCACTCTTCCTGCAATGTTTTGAGCAGCGCAATATGCTCATCCATTAATGCTACGCCTGCACGTGGCTGGCTCAGGGTTTTACCTTCCTGATCGGCTTTCAGCAGGGCAAGGGAGAAGCGTTTTTTATCTGGAATTGATTGCTGGTACTTCACGCCATCTTCGAAGTTCTCAACGTCTTTGCCGGTTTCCCAGGTTTGTAATACCTGATGCCTTTCGGTCATGAATTCGTCATGGGTCAATTTTTTATTTCGAAGTTCCATTCGTAGCTGCCTTAAGTTTTATAGGGTTAAACACTGAATGCTGGTGCGAGCAGCGGCTTGCGGGTACAGCCTGGCGACGTTTGCCAGAAGCGGGAGCAGGCCATTTGAATCGCGGTAATACTCAAACTGATTCGGTAACAGAATTCTTTTCCCCTGGTCGTCCAGCTCCCGGTATTTGAGCCAGTTATGGATATCAAACTGGCTGGCGCGAGAGAGCCATCCCCCTGAACCGACGACTTTGCGTACGGTGGTGAGATCGCGACCCATCTGTAAATCCACGTTACCCACGCAGGTGCAAACCTGCTTTTTAGTGCCCGCGTGGCGCTCAGCGGCATAGCCCACGCATAAACCTGCCAGCAGGGTGTCGTAATATTTCTCTTCCTCACTGAGTGGCAGGTAATCCGGTTGCCCTACCAGATGGCGCAGGTAGCGGTAAAACGCTTCCTCGCGCTGTGGTTGTTGGGCGAAGATGACTTTCACCATATCCTGCGTGCTTTCTCCCACCACGACGGCGGAAACGCGCATGCCCAGGTCGCCTTCTACGGTACGTTTGACGAACGGTTCAGGAACACCATGCAGGACGGTATCGGGGGAGAGGGTATTCGCGCTTGCCGAATAGACATCCGTGGTGGCTCCGCCCATATCAATCAGCATGAATTCCTTCCATGCGCTGTCGTAATCGCTAATGGCTTTGACTAACTCATAGACCGTCCATGGCGTCGGCATTGGCTCTTCGCCTGTTTCGCCAACAATGACGTCCAGACCTTTGCCTTTGACAATGCGTGACAAGAACACATCACAAATCGCCTGGCGTGCGGCAAACGGATTCGGGTGATCGAGGTCAGGCAGAATGTTGTCTACCGTGGTCAAATCCTTATGTCCCAGAATCGTTTGTATTTCATCCTGAATGTCCCGGTTTCCGGCGTAGATAATGGCGCAATCAAGCTTTGAGCCTGCCAGCGCATGCGCATTCGCCAGGCCGTAACTTTCTTCGCCACCGTCTGTACCGCCGGTAAACAGCAGAATATCTGGAGGGGATGACTCCAGCTCCTGGATGTCATGACGGTTCAGCTTGTACGAATAATATTGCGCGATTTTCGCTCCTGCCGAATGGGCGGTAACTTTTGCCGATTCCAGCGTAATGGAAGGCACCAGCCCCATTGCTGCAACGGCAAGCCCACCTTTCGCTGAGGAGGAGTATTTCAACTGCACTTCACCACTTTTCAGTAACGGGCGAGCATCGGCAACATTCAGCACCTGATTCAGGCTGGCAAAAAAACCGTCTGCCAGATGATGTGTGGTGGTTGGGGTCAGGACATGGTTTATCAGGGTTAAATCCTCGCCTTCATGGGCGAAGAGGGCTGCCTTGGTCCATGTCGAGCCGATATCGACAGAAACTGTTTGCATCAGATGGCCTCTTCCAGGCAACGCTGTTCGAGGCCATTGTGTTGGTGAATATCATTAGTGATAAGCGCGCAAACATCTTCCAGATCGTGACTGGGGGCGAAGACCCGGTTAAAGCCCATCTCTTTAAACTTCACTTCCACATCGGCGAAGTCATGTTTACCGACGACCAGGTTGCCGCCGACGTACAGCAGAATGTCGCCAAGGCCGCGTTCGATGCAGCGCTCACGTAATCCGAGGCAATCAATGTCGCCATGACCGTAGATAGAGGACACCACGATGGCATCGGCGCCTGTTTCAATCGCAGCATCAATATATTCATCCTGGCTCACCATCACCCCGAGGTTGATTACGTGAAAATCATGAGCGGTAAAAACGCGATCCAGAACTTTATTACCTACTGCATGGCAGTCAGCACCGATGACGCCAATAACAAGTGTAGATTTCTTCATGGGTAATCCTCTGTAGGGCTGATGGTCAATAAGTGAAATTATTTTCTAATATTTAGAACATGGATTGTGACAACCTCTTAATAGGGTTGGAGTTTCTGTGGAAGCGAAAAAGGAAGCAATTGATCTATTTTCAAAATATCCTGAGAAAAATGATTGTTATATTTGGTTGTTATAAAATCCCTTTGTAATCAGTAGGATGTATCATATTTTCTTGGCCGGTTTTAATTTATTAGAAAAATGGGTAATAAATTACTTGCCATGTTTGTGATCGAAATCTTATTTTGTTATGCGCGCCATTTATGTCGTGTTTTTAATAATTTCAAAAACCACAATTACTAATTAACTTGTGAACGACGTAACGGTTTTTTATTTTTTAATCTTATATGTCACAATTCATTTTTGTTAATTTTAGGATAAAAATGATAATGAAATGTTTGTGGCATATTTAATCTTTGCCACATAAGTGCAGAGTGGGCGTTAAAGATAACTTTCAGTGATGATTTAAGCGAAACGCCAGCGTTTTCTCGCAGAACACCAAACGCAATGCATCGGTCAATGTGGAACGTTTTCTCTTCCAGCTGAGATAGTTACATCTCGGTGTTAATTATAAGTAAAATTTAAATGAATAATTTGTATGAAATAACAAGTCCATGACTTGCTAAACAAAAAACTGTGAGCTACCTAGCATTAGTGATTCTTTATCTGCTATCAATTTTGTCAGCCGGGCTGGTTAAAAGATCGTGTACATTTAAATAAATATCCTATCATTTGTAGTAACGGCAATTACTCATTGAAAAACATGTTGTTAACATCGCATTCACTAGTCATGCGAGTGTTAAACACTATTAACATTAAATTTGAAAATTGATTTAAATCAATGTTTAAAACTTGGAAAACAGCATCAAAAGAGGTTAAATTGCTGCAGATCAAATTGGTCTGAAAGTGGTAAATTAGCTATAAATTGATCACTATCGAAAAATGCAAATTTGTCTCGATAAAAACCTGTTTATTGTAAGGATTTTACGGCGTAATATAATTGCGGGATCAATTTGAGTGTTTTATTAACATGTTTGTAACCTTTCTCCATTGTCCTTTCTTCACAAGAGAAGAAAGAGTAGCGGCGTAAGGAAGCAGATAAATTTGTATTGGGGCATGCGTGTGACCCTTTCTAACGGGGTTCACTCTCGGAGTCTTCATGCGATGAGCAAGGAGTCATGATGTTAGATATAGTCGAACTGTCGCGCTTACAGTTTGCCTTGACCGCGATGTACCACTTCCTGTTTGTGCCACTGACGCTCGGTATGGCGTTCTTGCTGGCCATTATGGAAACGGTCTACGTCCTTTCCGGCAAACAGATTTATAAAGATATGACCAAGTTCTGGGGCAAGTTGTTTGGTATCAACTTCGCTCTGGGTGTGGCTACCGGTCTGACCATGGAGTTCCAGTTCGGGACTAACTGGTCTTACTACTCCCACTATGTAGGGGATATTTTCGGTGCGCCGCTGGCGATCGAAGGTTTGATGGCCTTCTTCCTCGAATCCACCTTTGTAGGTCTGTTCTTCTTCGGCTGGGACCGTTTGGGTAAAGTCCAGCATATGTGTGTCACCTGGCTGGTGGCCCTGGGTTCTAACCTGTCCGCGCTGTGGATTCTGGTTGCGAACGGCTGGATGCAGAACCCAATCGCAGCGGATTTCAACTTCGAAACCATGCGTATGGAGATGCTGAGCTTCTCTGAACTGGTGCTCAACCCGGTAGCACAGGTGAAATTTGTTCACACTGTGGCATCTGGTTATGTATGCGGCGCGATGTTCGTTCTGGGTATCAGCTCCTACTATATGCTGCGCGGTCGTGACTTCGCGTTTGCTAAACGTTCTTTTGCCATCGCTGCCAGCTTTGGTATGGCTGCCATTCTGTCTGTTATCGTTCTGGGTGATGAATCCGGTTACGAAATGGGCGACGTGCAGAAAACCAAACTCGCAGCGATTGAAGCAGAATGGGAAACTCAGCCTGCACCGGCTTCCTTTACGCTGTTCGGTATTCCGGACCAGGATGCGCAGGAAAACCATTTTGCGATTCAAATTCCTTATGCGCTGGGCATCATCGCCACCCGCTCTGTTGATACACCGGTCATTGGTCTGAAAGACCTGATGGTGCAGCACGAAGAGCGTATCCGTAACGGGATGAAAGCGTATCAGTTGCTGGAAGAACTGCGTGCTGGTACTACCGACCAGGCCGTTCGCGACCAGTTCAACAGCATGAAGAAAGACCTAGGTTATGGTCTGCTGCTGAAACGCTATACGGATAACGTCACCGACGCGACCGAAGCGCAAATTCAGCAGGCAACGAAAGATTCTATCCCTCGCGTTGCGCCGCTGTACTTCGCTTTCCGTATCATGGTGGCATGCGGCATTCTGATGCTGGCAATTATCGCGGTGTCCTTCTGGACTGTGCTTCGTAACCGTATCGGTGAGAAAAAATGGCTGCTGCGCACTGCGCTGTACGCGATTCCTCTGCCGTGGATTGCTATTGAATCCGGTTGGTTTGTCGCAGAGTACGGTCGTCAACCGTGGGCGATTGGTGAAGTGTTACCAACAGCCGTAGCGAACTCTTCGCTGACTGCTGGCGACCTCATCTTCTCGATGCTGTTGATTTGCGGCCTGTATACCCTGTTCCTGGTGGCTGAACTGTATCTGATGTTCAAGTTCGCACGCCTTGGGCCGAGTAGCCTGAAAACCGGTCGTTATCACTACGAGCAGTCCACTGTGACTTCTCAGCCGGCACGCTAAGACAGGAGTCGTCAAATGATCGATTATGAAGTATTGCGTTTTATCTGGTGGCTGCTGGTTGGCATTCTGCTGATTGGTTTCGCGGTCACTGATGGCTTCGACATGGGGGTGGGCATGCTCACCCGTTTCCTCGGTCGTAATGATACCGAGCGTCGAATTATGATTAACTCCATCGCCCCGCACTGGGACGGTAACCAGGTTTGGCTTATCACCGCGGGTGGCGCACTGTTCGCTGCCTGGCCGATGGTGTATGCCGCTGCGTTCTCCGGTTTCTATGTGGCGATGATCCTGGTACTGGCGTCTTTGTTCTTCCGTCCGGTCGGTTTTGATTATCGCTCCAAGATTGAAGACATGCGCTGGCGCAACATGTGGGACTGGGGCATCTTCATTGGTAGCTTCGTGCCACCGCTGGTGATTGGCGTGGCGTTCGGCAACCTGCTGCAAGGGGTTCCGTTCCACGTAGATGACTACATGCGTTTGTACTACACCGGTAACTTCTTCCAGTTGCTGAATCCGTTTGGTCTGCTGGCAGGTGTCGTGAGCGTTGGGATGATCATCACCCAGGGTGCGACCTATCTGCAGATGCGTACGGTAGGTGAACTGCATCTGCGTGCTCGTGCAACTTCACAGGTTGCGGCGCTGGTGACTCTGGTCTGCTTCGCGCTGGCCGGTGTATGGGTGATTTACGGTATTGACGGTTATGTTGTGACCTCAGCCCTGGATCATCATGCCGCCTCCAACCCGCTGACCAAAGAAGTGGCTCGCGTGGCTGGCGCATGGATGGTGAACTTTAACAATGCACCTATCCTGTGGCTGGTTCCTGCACTGGGCGTGGTTCTGCCGCTGTTGACCATTCTGACTTCTCGTATGGAGAAAGGGGCCTGGGCATTCGTCTTCTCTTCACTGACGTTAGCCTGCATCATCTTGACTGCCGGTATCGCAATGTTCCCGTTTGTGATGCCATCCAGCACCATGATGAACGCAAGTTTGACCATGTGGGATGCAACGTCCAGCCAGCTGACGCTGAATCTGATGACGTATGTAGCTTGTGTGTTTGTACCGATCATTCTGCTGTACACCGGCTGGTGTTACTGGAAGATGTTTGGTCGCATCACTAAAGAAGATATTGAAAGCAACACCCACTCTCTGTACTAAGTAAGGAGCTTAAAATGTGGTATTTCGCATGGATTTTGGGAACGCTTCTTGCCTGTGCATTTGGGATAATCACAGCGCTGGCGCTTGAGCACGTTGAATCAGGCAAAGCCGGACAAGAAGATAGCTAATGACCAACATTATCGCGATGTTATACAACGCGATGGACAAGCGCCCCTTGCGGGCGCTTTCATTTGTGCTGGCAATCGTATTGGCCGGCTGCATATTCTGGGATCCGTCACGTTTCGCGGCCAAAACCAGTGAGCTTGAAATCTGGCATGGTTTTCTGCTGATGTGGGCGGTCTGCGCAGGCATCATTCACGGCGTTGGCTTTCGTCCTCGTGCCGTACACTGGCAGGGTATCTTCTGCCCGCTGATCGCGGATATCGTCCTCGTTGTTGGTCTGTTTTTCTTCTTCTTTTGAATAAGAAACATCCTTAAATATTTATGGGCTTGCATAAGCCCATAATTTTTTACTCTCCGTTTACTTTCCCCCATTCCAAAGCACCATTCCCGCGCGTATAGTAGCGAAGTTTGAAAGCACTAACCTTTTGTTGCATTACCGGGATGTAAAGTGAATACAACGCTGTTTCGATGGCCGGTTCGTGTCTACTATGAAGATACCGATGCCGGTGGGGTGGTTTACCACGCCAGCTACGTCGCTTTTTATGAAAGAGCGCGCACAGAGATGCTGCGTCATCATCACTTCAGTCAGCAGGTCCTGTTGGCTGAACGTGTAGCCTTTGTGGTGCGCAAGATGACCCTCGAGTATTTTGCGCCTGCCCGGCTCGACGATATGCTCGAAGTTCAAACCGAAATTACGTCAATGCGTGGCACCTCTTTGGTTTTCACGCAACGCATTGTCAACGCAGAGAACACCGTGCTGAATGAAGCCGAAGTTCTGATTGTTTGCGTTGATCCACTCAAAATGAAGCCTCGTGCGCTTCCCAAGTCTATTGTCGCGGAGTTTAAGCAGTGACTGACATGAATATCCTTGATTTGTTCCTGAAGGCAAGCCTTCTGGTTAAACTTATCATGTTGATTTTGATTGGTTTCTCAATCGCATCCTGGGCCATTATTATCCAGCGGACCCGTATTCTTAATGCTGCTTCACGTGAAGCCGAAGCATTTGAAGACAAGTTCTGGTCCGGCATTGAATTGTCGCGCCTGTACCAGGAAAGCCAGGGGCGTCGTGATAATTTGGCTGGCTCAGAACAAATTTTCTACAGCGGGTTCAAAGAGTTTGCTCGTTTGCATCGGGCAAATAGTCACGCGCCGGAAGCGGTCGTTGAGGGGGCTTCCCGTGCGATGCGTATCTCGATGAACCGTGAGCTGGAAACGCTGGAAACGCATATTCCATTCCTCGGAACCGTTGGCTCCATCAGCCCGTATATCGGTCTGTTCGGTACCGTTTGGGGGATCATGCACGCATTTATCGCGCTGGGCGCGGTAAAACAGGCGACGCTGCAAATGGTTGCACCGGGTATCGCGGAAGCGTTGATTGCAACGGCTATCGGTCTGTTTGCGGCAATCCCGGCGGTTATGGCCTACAACCGTCTGAACCAGCGCGTGAACAAACTGGAACTGAATTACGACAACTTTATGGAAGAGTTCACCGCGATTCTACACCGCCAGGCGTTTACCGTTAGCGAGAGCAACAAGGGGTAAGCCATGGCCAGAACGCGTGGACGAGGTCGTCGCGAACTCAAGTCCGAAATCAATATTGTACCGCTGCTCGACGTACTGCTGGTGCTGTTGCTGATCTTTATGGCAACCGCACCGATCATTACGCAGAGTGTGGAAGTCGACCTGCCGGATGCGACCGAATCGCAAGCCGTCAGCAGTAACGACGAACCCCCGGTCATTATTGAAGTTTCCGGTATTGGGCAATACAGCGTGGTGGTTGAGAAAGATCGTATGGATCAACTGCCGCCGGAGCAGGTTATCGCGGAAGCGAAAAGTCGCCTGCAGACCAATCCGAAAACGGTCTTTTTAATCGGTGGTGCGAAAGACGTGCCTTATGATGAAATAATTAAAGCGCTGAACTTGTTACACAGTGCAGGCGTAAAATCGGTTGGCTTGATGACGCAGCCAATCTGATGACGGCGTTTTGCTGGCTTGAAAGATAGCACGTAACAGGCGAACAGTTTTTTGGGAACCGAGAGTGTCAAAGGCAACCGAACAAAACGACAAGCTCAAAAGGGCGATAATTATTTCAGCGGTGCTGCATGTCATTTTATTTGCAGCGCTGATCTGGAGTTCGTTCGATGAGCACATTGATGCTTCAGCCGGCGGCGGTGGCGGTTCGTCCATCGACGCCGTTATGGTCGATCCTGGCGCCGTTGTGCAACAGTACGACAGGCAGCAGCAACAGCAGGCAAGCGCGAAACGTGCTGAAGAGCAGCGTGAAAAGCAGGCGCAGCAGCAAGCTGAAGAACTTCGCGAGAAACAGGCAGCTGAGCAAGAGCGACTGAAGCAGCTGGAAAAAGAACGCTTAGCCGCGCAGGAAAAAGTGCGCGAACAGGCGGAACAGCAGAAGCAAGCTGAAGCCGCCGCCGCGAAAGCGCAAGAGCAACAGAAACAGGCTGAAGAAGCTGCGGCGAAGGCTGCTGCAGACGCGAAGGCTAAAGCTGATGCACAGGCGAAACAAGCGGCAGATGCCGCGAAGAAAGCCGCTGCTGACGCACAGAAAAAAGCTGAGGCGGAAGCTGCTAAAGCCGCTGCTGATGCGAAGAAAGTTGCCGAAGCACAAGCTGCTAAGGCTGCCGCGGACGCTGCGAAGAAAGCACAGGCTGAAGCCGCTAAGCAAGCAGCAGCCGAGAAAGCTGCCGCTGAGAAAGCAGAAAAAGCCGCCGCCGCGAAAGCGGCCGCTGCTGAAAAAGCGGCGGCTGATAAGAAAGCCGCAGCGGAAAAAGCAGCAGCAGACAAAAAAGCTGCAGCCGAGAAAGCCGCTGCCGATAAGAAAGCTGCGGCAGATAAAGCAGCTGCTGCTAAAAAGGCTGCGGCCGAAAAAGCCGCTGCAGCCTCTGGCGTTGACGACTTGTTGGGTGACCTGAGCTCCGGTAAGAATGCACCGAAATCGGGCGGTGGAGCGAAAGGAAACGGCCAACCGGCGAAAGATAGTGGTACAAGTGGTGCCAATGGCGGTGCATCTGGTGCTGATATCAGTGCTTACGCATCTCAAATTCGTAATGCGATCCAGAGCCGTCTGTATGGTGCAGATTTGTATGCAGGTAAATCTTGCGTATTACATATCAAGTTAGCACCCGATGGTCTGTTACTGGATGTGACCGAAGAGGGTGGGGATCCAGCATTGTGTCAGGCTGCGCTGACGGCTGCGAAAACCGCCAGAATTCCTAAACCGCCTAGCCAGGCAGTTTATGAAAAAGTAAAAGATGCCAAACTGGACTTCAAACTGTAATAACGACCCCTGAGAAATCAGGGGAAACGGTCTAAGGTTGATACTGAGTTGTGGTAGTTTTGTGTATTTGAGTTTGTTAACATTCTGCTAAATTATCGTGGGCTTTCCGTCCAGATAAGGGAGATATGATGAAGCAGGCATTACGAGTAGCATTTGGTTTTCTGATGCTGTGGGCAGCGGTGCTGCACGCAGAAGTACGTATCGAGATCACCCAGGGGGTGGACTCGGCGCGCCCGATTGGTGTTGTCCCCTTCCAGTGGGCAGGACCGGGTGCTGCACCTGAAGATATCGGTGGTATCGTAGGTGCTGACCTGCGTAACAGCGGTAAATTTAACCCGTTAGACCGTTCTCGTCTGCCTCAGCAGCCTGGTACCGCGCAGGAAGTTCAACCTGCCGCTTGGTCTGCGCTGGGCATTGATGCCGTAGTCGTCGGCCAGGTTACGCCGAACCCGGATGGTTCTTACAGCGTTGCCTATCAGCTGGTTGACACCGGTGGCGCACCGGGTACCGTACTGGCACAGAACACTTATAAAGTGAACAAGCAGTGGCTGCGTTACGCGGGGCATACTGCAAGTGACGAAGTGTTTGAAAAACTGACCGGCATTAAAGGTGCATTCCGTACCCGTATCGCTTATGTTGTTCAGACCAACGGTGGTCAGTTCCCGTACGAATTACGTGTGTCCGACTACGATGGTTACAACCAGTTCGTGGTACACCGTTCTCCGCAGCCGCTGATGTCTCCGGCGTGGTCTCCGGACGGTTCAAAACTGGCGTACGTAACCTTCGAGAGTGGTCGTTCTGCACTGGTTATTCAGACGTTGTCTAATGGCGCGGTTCGTCAGGTAGCGTCGTTCCCACGTCACAACGGTGCGCCTGCGTTTTCTCCGGATGGCAGCAAACTGGCGTTTGCCCTGTCTAAAACCGGTAGCCTGAACCTGTATGTCATGGACATTGGTTCCGGTCAGATCCGTCAGGTGACGGATGGTCGTAGCAACAACACGGAACCGACCTGGTTCCCGGACAGCCAAAACCTGGCCTTTACATCTGACCAGGCCGGTCGTCCGCAGGTATATAAAGTTAACGTCAACGGCGGTGCTCCGCAGCGCATTACCTGGGAAGGTTCGCAAAACCAGGATGCGGATGTGAGCAGCGACGGTAAATTTATGGTAATGGTAAGTTCGGCCAACGGTCAGCAGCACATTGCTAAACAAGATCTGGTAGCGGGTGGCGTACAAGTTCTGTCGTCAACGTTCCTGGACGAAACGCCAAGTCTGGCACCTAACGGCACTATGGTAATCTACAGCTCTTCTCAGGGGATGGGATCCGTGCTGAATTTGGTTTCTACAGATGGGCGTTTCAAAGCGCGTCTTCCGGCAACTGATGGACAGGTTAAATTCCCTGCCTGGTCGCCGTATCTGTGATAATAAATAATTGATTAATAAAGGAATCATTGAAATGCAACTGAACAAAGTGCTGAAAGGGCTGATGATTGCTCTGCCTGTTATGGCTATTGCAGCGTGTTCTTCTAACAAGAACGCCAGCAATGACGGCAGCGAAGGCATGCTGGGTGCCGGCACTGGTATGGATGCAAACGGCAGCGGCAACATGTCTTCTGAAGAGCAAGCGCGTCTTCAGATGCAACAGCTGCAGCAGAACAACATCGTTTACTTCGATCTGGACAAGTACGATATCCGTTCTGATTTCGCTGCAATGCTGGATGCTCACGCTAACTTCCTGCGTAGCAACCCGTCTTACAAAGTCACCGTAGAAGGTCATGCGGACGAACGTGGTACTCCTGAGTACAACATCTCCCTGGGTGAGCGTCGTGCGAACGCCGTTAAGATGTACCTGCAGGGTAAAGGCGTTTCTGCTGACCAGATCTCCATCGTTTCTTACGGTAAAGAAAAACCTGCAGTACTGGGTCATGACGAAGCGGCTTACGCCAAAAACCGTCGCGCCGTACTGGTTTACTAAGAGAATTGCATGAGCAGTAACTTCAGACATCATCTGTTGAGTCTGTCGTTACTGGTTGGCATAGCGGCCCCTTGGGCCGCTTTTGCTCAGGCGCCAATCAGTAGTGTCGGCTCAGGCTCGGTCGAAGACCGTGTCACTCAACTCGAGCGTATTTCTAACGCTCACAGTCAGCTTTTAACCCAACTCCAGCAACAACTCTCCGATAATCAGTCCGATATTGATTCCCTGCGTGGTCAAATTCAGGAAAATCAGTATCAGTTGAACCAGGTTGTTGAACGCCAGAAGCAAATATTGTTGCAGATTAATAATCTTGGCAGCGGTAGTGCGCCTGCGGCGCAGTCTGCAGGTAGTGATCAGAGTGGGGCAGCAGCAACCCCTACGCCTGACGCGGGCGCAGCGGCAGCGTCAGGAGCCCCGGCGCAGACTGGCGATGCGAACACTGATTACAATGCGGCCATTGCTCTGGTGCAGGATAAATCCCGCCAGGATGATGCGATTGAAGCATTTCAGAACTTCATCAAAAAGTACCCAGACTCGACTTACCTGCCAAATGCGAATTACTGGCTGGGTCAGTTGAATTACAACAAGGGGAAAAAAGATGATGCAGCGTTCTATTTTGCTTCAGTAGTTAAAAACTTCCCGAAATCACCAAAGGCTGCAGACGCGATGTATAAAGTCGGCGTCATCATGCAGGACAAAGGTGACACAGCAAAAGCTAAAGCCGTTTATCAGCAGGTTATCACTAAATACCCTGGCACTGATGGCGCGAAACAAGCGCAAAAACGCCTTGGCGCGATGTAATGAACACCATGCGACCAGAAATCGTGTTAATTCTGGTCGCGTCGTGTGATTCCTAAGCAGTTGAGTTATTTACATCGAAATTTTTGTTGCGCTAAAATCTGAAATCAGTAATATATGCCGCCGTTGCCAAGGGATATCAAACAGCCCGAAAGCGGCAAAAAAAGTGGGTCGTTAGCTCAGTTGGTAGAGCAGTTGACTTTTAATCAATTGGTCGCAGGTTCGAATCCTGCACGACCCACCAATCGCTAAGGTGGAACGCGATTGTAAAACGTGAAGGATAACGTTGCGTAAGCAACGGCCCGTAGGGCGAGACGAAGTCGAGTCATCCTGCACGACCCACCACTAACTCAGTTAGTAAGTAGTATCCAGCGTAGTATCGGGTGATTAGCTCAGCTGGGAGAGCACCTCCCTTACAAGGAGGGGGTCGGCGGTTCGATCCCGTCATCACCCACCACTCGGGGCGTTAGCTCAGTTGGTAGAGCAGTTGACTTTTAATCAATTGGTCGCAGGTTCGAATCCTGCACGCCCCACCAATTTATTGGTGGTACCGAGTAAAAATTTTCAGGTTATACCCGAGCGGGTCGTTAGCTCAGTTGGTAGAGCAGTTGACTTTTAATCAATTGGTCGCAGGTTCGAATCCTGCACGACCCACCAATCGCTAAGGTGGAACGCGATTGTAAAACGTGAAGGATAACGTTGCGTAAGCAACGGCCCGTAGGGCGAGGCAAAGCCGAGTCATCCTGCACGACCCACCATCCTGAAAGTATAAAGAAGTAAACCCCATAAGGGGGCGTTAGCTCAGTTGGTAGAGCAGTTGACTTTTAATCAATTGGTCGCAGGTTCGAATCCTGCACGCCCCACCAGTGTAAAAAAGCGCCCTAAAGGCGCTTTTTTGCTATGCGCAGGATTTCATGATTCGAACCTGCAGCAGGTTCGGGTCGAACGAAGTGAGACAACGGAGCCGTTTACGGCGATGACCCGAAGGGCGAGCGTAGCGAGTCATCCTGCACGCCCCACCAGTGTAAAAAAGCGCCCTAAAGGCGCTTTTTTGCTATGCGCAGAATCAACGATTCGAACCTGCTTGCCTGATGCGCTTCGCTTATCAGTCCTACAGACGACACTATTCACGTAGGCCGGATAAGACGTCAGTCGCCATCCGGCATTCATCACACGCAATTATTGTGACTTTCTTACGCCAATCCGCTATCTTGTTTAGCATATAAAACAAATCTAACCGAATACGGCGTGCGTCACGCTTTTAATCGGTTATTTCGTTAAGCTAGTAAAACGAGAAAGCAAGATGAGCGTGATGTTTGATCCAGAAGCAGCAATTTATCCGTTTCCGCCGAAGCCAGCCCCGCTGAGTGTGGATGAAAAGCAATTTTATCGTGAAAAAATCAAGCGCCTGTTGAAAGAGCGTGATGCCGTTATGGTCGCGCACTATTACACCGATCCTGAAATTCAGCAATTGGCCGAAGAGACCGGTGGCTGTATTTCTGATTCTCTGGAGATGGCGCGGTTCGGCTCAAAACATTCTGCCTCTACGCTGTTGGTTGCAGGAGTGAGGTTTATGGGGGAAACCGCCAAAATCCTCAGCCCGGAAAAGACCATCCTGATGCCGACCTTACAGGCGGAATGTTCATTAGATCTGGGTTGCCCGATTGATGCTTTCAGCGCGTTTTGCGATGCGCATCCTGATCGTACTGTGGTGGTTTACGCCAATACCTCCGCTGCCGTTAAAGCACGTGCGGACTGGGTTGTCACGTCCAGTATCGCGGTAGAACTTATTGAGCATCTTGATAGTTTAGGTGAAAAAATCATCTGGGCTCCGGACAGACATCTGGGCAACTACGTGCAAAAACAGACCGGTGCAGACGTTCTTTGTTGGCAGGGGGCCTGTATCGTCCACGACGAATTTAAAACTCAGGCTTTAACACGCATGAAGGGGCTTTACCCTGATGCTGCGGTGTTGGTGCACCCGGAGTCCCCTCAGTCTATAGTTGATATGGCCGATGCGGTTGGCTCAACCAGCCAGTTAATCAACGCAGCTAAATCGTTACCGCATCAACAACTGATTGTGGCGACTGACCGGGGCATTTTTTACAAAATGCAGCAGGCCGTTCCGGATAAAGAATTGCTTGAAGCGCCGACGGCTGGCGAGGGGGCAACCTGTCGCAGCTGTGCGCATTGTCCGTGGATGGCGATGAACGGCCTCAAGGCGATTGCTGAGGGCCTGGAACAAGGCGGAGCGGCTCATGAGATACATGTTGATGCTGCGCTGCGAGAAGGGGCGTTGTTGCCGTTAAACCGCATGTTGGAATTTGCGGCTACACTTCGAGCTTAATTAATTTTTTTGCTCTGGGGGAAAAGATGGACTTTTTTAGCACGCAGAACATTCTGGTACATATTCCGATCGGCGCTGGCGGTTACGATCTGTCGTGGATCGAAGCTGTGGGGACGATCGCCGGGTTGCTGTGTATTGGTCTGGCGAGTCTTGAGAAAATAAGCAATTACTTCTTCGGCCTGATAAACGTCACGCTGTTTGCGATTATCTTCTTTCAGATCCAGCTCTATGCAAGCCTGTTGCTGCAAGTTTTCTTCTTTGCCGCCAACATCTACGGCTGGTATGCCTGGTCCAGGCAAACTAACCAGCATGAAGCGGAACTGAAAATTCGCTGGCTGCCGTTACCAAAAGCGATCGGCTGGCTGGCGGCTTGCGTGGTAGCGATCGGTCTGATGTCGGTCTATATCGATCCGGTCTTTGCATTCCTGACCCGCATTGCGGTGAACATTATGCAGGCATTAGGATTACAGGTTGTTGTGCCTGAGTTGCAACCCGATGCATTCCCGTTCTGGGACTCCTGCATGATGGTGTTGTCGATTGCGGCGATGATCCTGATGACGCGCAAATACGTCGAAAACTGGCTGCTGTGGGTGATCATTAACGTAATAAGCGTAGTGATTTTCGCCCTACAAGGCGTATATGCCATGTCGCTGGAGTATATGATCCTGACGGTTATCGCCCTGAATGGTAGCAGGATGTGGATTAACAGCGCGCGTGAGCGGGGTTCCCGCGCGCTGTCCCATTAATGGTGATGATGTGAATGGCCGGACACGCCTTGGTACAGGTGGCAGTCCGGCCCATTGCACGGCTGATACTCCATCTGGATCGTCGCGTGTTCAATCTGGTAGTGGTGGATAAGGAAATGCTGAATACGTTCCAGCAGGGCATCATGATCGTGCGGCGGGATCACCTGCACATGCAGCGTCATTACCGGTTTTTCACCCACCATCCAGACATGGACATGGTGTACATTGCGGACTTCGGGGATATCCCGGCTGAGATGGCGCTGCAGTGCGGCAATATCCAGCGTCAGCGGGGCACCTTCCAGTAATTCATTAACGCTATCCTTTAACAGTCGCCAGGCGCTGCGCAGTACCAGCACGGAAACCAGAATCGAGAGAATCGGGTCCGCAGGCGTCCAGCCCGTCCAGATAATAATAAGCGCAGCGATGATCGCCCCGACCGAGCCGAGTAAATCGCCCATCACATGTAGTGCCGCGGCGCGGACGTTCAGGTTTTTCTCCTCACTGCCGCGGTGTAGAACCCAAAAAGCCAGCACGTTGGCGAGTAAACCTGCGACGGCTATAACCATCATCATACCGCCTGCCACGGGGCGGGGCGTATGAAAGCGCTCAATGGCTTCCCAGACGATTAAAATAGTGATCACGACCAATGCGATGGCATTAACAAACGCGGCCAGTGTCGTGAGCCTCAGCCAGCCGAAGGTGTGTCGTATTGTGGGCGGTCGATGGGAAAACCGGACGGCCAGCAGCGCGAAAAGGAGCGCTGCGGCATCAGTGAGCATATGCCCGGCATCAGCCAACAAGGCCAGTGAACCTGAAAGTATTCCACCTACCACTTCAACCAACATAAATCCGGCTGTAATGCAGAATGCAAACATCAAGCGGCGGGCATTATTGTCCTTGGGTTGCTCAGAGGAATTATGAGTATGCGAGTGCGCCATTATGCCATCCCTTTGTTATTCTCATCTTTACTGTATGCCATCATACCGTTTTTGGGATGATAAAATTAAAAAGGAGAGCTATTGCTCTCCCGTTATTAGCTTTATTTTCAGCGTTACTGCGTAGTGCCATCAGTTTTTGTCTCGGCATCATTATTAATGCCGTTTCCGGTCTCAACCTTCTTATTCACATCAGGGCAGCGACCGTCCTTACACATGGTGTTTTTGTGCATCTCGTCTTTGGTCATCCCTTCATGGTTCATTGATGAACCGTTCGGGTGCAGCATTGTGCCACCCGAATTCACGTTACTGTTGTCGATGTTATTTGGTGCCACGTTTTCGCGTGCGTCTGGGGCGACCTGGCCGGCATCCGCCGAGGAATTTGCCTGGCCGTTATTGGACTGCGTATTGGTTTCAGCAGCCAGCGCCGCGCCGCTGGCGAGGCTGAGTGTAGCGGTAAGAAAGAGTGAAGCCAGCTTTGTCATATGCATAATATGCTCCTGTTATGGTCGATATGTCGGATAACGTCTTCCAACAGTGCATGTGCCAGTTACATCATCAATATGTGGTTAATAGTTTTGCCTGAGAAATTAAACCCAGCATAGAATCTTGAAATTTATGAAAATTAAAGCTGTTACAGTTATAAATTGTAGGTTGGATCTCGTTTTTCGCTACTTTATTGTGTTTTTTTGGCCAATTCCAGGATTAATCCGTCCAAAGTGTAAAACCCCGTTTACACTTTATGACTGAAGATATAGATTGGAGGGATTGCATTCATTTATATAAGTATGGCAACGCTGGAATAATCATGAATTATCAGAACGACGATTTACGCATTAAAGAGATCAACGAGTTATTACCGCCAGTCGCATTGCTGGAAAAATTCCCCGCTACTGAAAATGCCGCAAACACGGTGGCTCATGCCCGTAAAGCGATTCATAAAATTCTGAAAGGAAGCGATGATCGCCTGTTAGTGGTAATTGGGCCGTGCTCTATTCATGATCCGGCAGCCGCTAAAGAGTACGCCGCCCGCCTGCTGGCGCTGCGCGAAGAGTTAAAAGGCGAGCTTGAAATTGTCATGCGCGTCTATTTTGAAAAACCGCGAACCACCGTCGGCTGGAAAGGGCTTATCAACGATCCGCATATGGACAACAGCTTCCAAATCAACGATGGGCTGCGCATTGCACGTAAATTGCTGCTGGATATCAATGATAGCGGATTGCCGGCTGCGGGTGAGTTCCTCGATATGATCACGCCGCAATACCTTGCCGATCTGATGAGCTGGGGCGCGATTGGGGCTCGTACCACTGAATCTCAGGTACACCGCGAGCTGGCATCAGGTCTGTCTTGCCCGGTTGGTTTTAAAAACGGTACCGATGGCACGATCAAAGTTGCGATTGATGCAATCAACGCAGCAGGGGCGCCACACTGCTTCCTGTCTGTAACCAAATGGGGTCATTCGGCGATCGTAAATACCAGCGGTAACGGCGATTGCCATATTATTTTGCGCGGGGGCAAAGAACCTAACTACAGCGCTCAGCACGTTGCCGATGTGAAAGAAGGTCTGATCAAAGCAGGGCTCTCTGCACAAGTGATGATCGACTTTAGCCATGCCAACTCCTGCAAGCAGTTCAAAAAGCAGATGGATGTTGCGAAAGACGTTTGCGGGCAAGTCGCTGGTGGAGAAAAAGCGATTATTGGCGTGATGATCGAAAGCCATCTGGTCGAGGGTAATCAGAACCCGGATAGCGGCGAGCCGCTGACCTACGGTAAGAGCATCACTGACGCCTGCATTGGCTGGGAAGACACCGATGCGGTCTTACGCCAACTGGCAGAAGCGGTAAAAGCACGCCGCGGGTAAAAACGCATCCGGGCTACGCTCGGTAGGCCGGATAAGGCAACGCCACTATCTGGCAATAAAAAAGCGTGGAGCATTCCACGCTTTTTTCGTTTGACCCGGGATGAAAATTACTTCGCTTTACCCTGGTTCGCAACGGCTGCCGCTTTTGCTGCGATCTCGTCAGCGTTACCCAGATAGTAGTGTTTGATCGGTTTGAAGTTTTCGTCGAACTCATATACCAGCGGTACGCCGGTCGGAATGTTCAGTTCAAGGATCTCATCTTCGCCCATGTTATCCAGGTATTTAACCAGCGCACGCAGAGAGTTACCGTGAGCGGCGATAATCACACGCTCACCGCTTTTCATGCGCGGCAGAATAGTTTCGTTCCAGTAGGGGATAACGCGATCGATGGTCAGCGCCAGGCTTTCGGTAACCGGTAACTCTTTGTCGGTCAGCTTCGCATAACGCGGATCGTGACCCGGATAACGCTCGTCATCTTTGGTCAGTTCCGGTGGCGTTACCGCAAAGCCGCGACGCCATTGTTTAACCTGCTCGTCACCGTATTTTTCAGCGGTTTCAGCTTTGTTCAGACCCTGCAGCGCGCCGTAATGACGTTCGTTCAGTTTCCAGGATTTCTCAACCGGCAGCCAGGCCTGATCCAGTTCGTCCAGTACGTTCCACAGGGTGTGAATGGCACGTTTCAGCACAGAGGTATAAGCAAAATCGAAGCTGTAGCCTTCCTCTTTCAGCAGTTTACCTGCCGCTTTTGCTTCGCCCACACCTTTCTCGGACAGATCAACGTCATACCAACCGGTAAAACGGTTCTCGTTGTTCCACTGACTTTCACCGTGACGTACCAGAACCAGCTTAGTTACAGCCATACACTCACTCCTATAAATCATATTTAATGATAATAATTCTCATTATATTGCCGTAATGCGTCAGCGGCAATCCTTACGCATAACCATAGCGAAAATAGCGCCACAGTGTAAGGTTCTTGTGAACTCAAGGTTGCGATTTTGTCTTTGAACGGTGGGGATTTGAGCGGTTCTACTGTGATAAACAAGCAACAGGCCCGATACGTTACGTCATCGGGCCTGGGAGGGGGGGAACGATTAAGCTGGAATAAACCGGTATTCCGTCACGCTGGCGTACTCTTCGCCAGGACGCAGGAAGCAGTCTGGCTGCGGCCATTCCGGATGGTTCGGGCTGTCCGGCAGGAACTCGCTTTCCAGCGCCAGACCTTGCCAGTCGGCGTAGGCATCAGGACCACGGGATGGCGTACCGCCGAGGAAATTCCCGGAATAAAACTGTAATGCCGGGGCGGAGGTGTAGACCTCCATCTGCAGTTTTTCATCCTGGGACCACAGTCGAGCGACCGGCGTATGCGTATTGCCCTGTGCCTGGAGCAGGAAGGCGTGATCGTAACCTTTTACCTTGCGCTGATCGTCATCGGCAAGAAATTCACTGCTGATGATCTTAGGCGTACGGAAATCGAAAGTGCTACCAGCGACGGATTTCAGTCCGTCGTGCGGGATGCCCATTTCATCAACCGGCAAGTACTCGTCGGCGAGGATTTGCAGCTTGTGTTGGCGCACATCCGTTTTGTCACCGTCGAGGTTGAAATAAACGTGATTCGTCAGATTCACCGGGCAGGGCTTATCGACCGTGGCGCGGTAGGTTATCGAAATACGATTATCGTCAGTCAGGCGATACTGCACGGTAGCGCAAAGATGGCCAGGGAAGCCCTGATCGCCATCGTCGGACGTTAAGGCGAACAGCACCTGGCGGTCATTTTGATTGACTATCTGCCAGCGACGTTTGTCGAAACCGTCCGGCCCGCCGTGCAGCTGGTTGTCGCTCTGACTTGGTATTAATTCAACGGTTTCGCCAGCAAAGGTATAACGGCTGTTGGCGATACGATTAGCGTAGCGACCAATCGAAGCCCCCAGAAATGCAACCTGTTCCGGGTATTGTTCCGGGCTGGCGCAACCGAGTAATGCTTCGCGCACGCTACCATCGCTGAGCGGAATACGCGCAGAGAGTAGGGTCGCGCCCCAATCCATCAGCGTGACCACCATCCCTGCGTCATTGCGCAGGGTGAGCAGGCGAAACGGCTGACCGTCCGGAGCCTGCACGGGGATTTCGTTTAACATTGTCCGGCTCCTTGAGAAGGTTTGCAGACGTAGAATGTTTCTTTAATTCCAGTTTTTGCTTCGTACTGCTCAGCGACAGCTTGCTGTACGGCTGGCACCAAATCTTGCGGGATCAGCGCCACTATACAGCCGCCGAAGCCGCCGCCGGTCATGCGTACACCGCCTTTATCGCCAATGGTCGCTTTGACAATCTCAACCAGCGTATCAATTTGCGGCACGGTAATTTCAAAGTCATCGCGCATTGAGGCGTGAGATTCCGCCATCAGTTGGCCCATACGCAGCAGGTCGCCTTTTTCCAGCGCCTGTGCTGCTTCAACGGTACGCGCATTTTCCGTGATCACGTGGCGAACGCGTTTGGCGACGATCGGATCCAATTCGTGGGCGACGGCGTTAAACGCTTCAAGGTTAACATCACGCAGCGCTGGCTGCTGGAAGAAACGAGCGCCGGTTTCACACTGTTCGCGACGGGTGTTGTATTCGCTACCGACCAGCGTACGTTTAAAGTTACTGTTGATGATCACCACCGCTACGCCCTCAGGCATAGAAACTGCTTTGGTGCCAAGCGTTCGGCAGTCGATCAGTAGCGCATGATCTTTCTTACCAAGTGCCGAGATCAACTGATCCATAATGCCGCAGTTACAGCCGACAAACTGGTTTTCAGCTTCCTGACCGTTCAGGGCAATCTGCGCGCCGTCGAGCGGCAGATGATAGAGCTGCTGGAATACCGTACCCACAGCAACTTCCAGCGAGGCAGAAGAACTTAACCCCGCGCCCTGTGGGACGTTACCGCTGATCACCAGATCAGCGCCGCCAAAGGTGTTATTGCGCTTTTGCAGATGTTTCACTACGCCACGCACGTAGTTTGACCACTGCTGGCTGTCGTGGGCGATAATCGGCGCATCAAGCGAGAACTCATCAATCTGATTGTCGTAATCAGCGGCGATCACGCGGACTTTTCGATCGTCGCGTGCCGCACAACTGATAACGGTTTGATAGTTGATGGCGCAAGGCAGAACGAAGCCGTCGTTATAATCGGTATGCTCGCCGATCAGGTTTACACGACCCGGTGCCTGAATAGTATGGGTGGCAGGGTAGCCAAATGTTTCTGCAAACAGAGATTGTGTTTTTTCTTTCAGACTCATTATTTAAACTCCGGATTCGCGAAAATGGATGTCGCTGACCGCACGCAGTCGTTCAGCCGCTTGTTCTGCCGTCAGGTCGCGCTGGGTTTCTGCCAGCATTTCATATCCGACCATAAATTTACGCACAGTCGCGGAACGCAGCAGCGGCGGATAAAAGTGTGCATGCAACTGCCAGTGTTGGTTTTCTTCACCGTTAAACGGTGCTCCGTGCCAGCCCATGGAGTAGGGGAATGAACACTGGAACAGATTGTCGTAACGACTGGTCAGTTTTTTCAACGCCAGCGCCAGGTCAGCACGCTGTTCGTCGCTCAAATCGGTAATACGCAGCACATGCGCTTTCGGCAGCAGCAGCGTTTCGAACGGCCACGCGGCCCAGTAAGGCACAACCGCCAGCCAGTGCTCGGTTTCTACGACCGTACGACTGCCGTCCGCCAGTTCGCGCTGGACGTAATCAACGAGCATTGGCGCGCCTTGTTCGGCGAAGTACGCTTTCTGCAGGCGATCTTCACGTTCGGCTTCGTTAGGCAAAAAGCTGTTGGCCCAAATTTGTCCGTGTGGGTGCGGGTTCGAGCACCCCATCGCTGCGCCTTTATTCTCAAATACCTGCACCCAGGGATAGGTTTTCCCTAAGTCTTCGGTCTGCTCCTGCCACGTTTTTACGATTTCTGTCAGTGCAGGGACGCTGAGTTCCGGCAACGTTTTGCTGTGATCGGGTGAGAAGCAAATCACGCGGCTGGTACCGCGCGCGCTCTGGCAGCGCATCAACGGATCGTGACTGTCCGGCGCGTCGGGGGTATCGGACATCAGCGCCGCAAAGTCATTGGTAAAGACATAGGTCCCGGTGTAATCCGGGTTTTTGTCGCCGGTAACGCGCGTATTGCCAGCGCACAGGAAGCAGTCCGGGTCATGTGCAGGTAGTACCTGCTTAGACGGAGTTTCCTGCGCCCCTTGCCACGGGCGTTTGGCGCGATGCGGTGATACGAGGATCCACTGCCCGGTGAGCGGGTTAAAACGGCGGTGTGGATGATCGACAGGATTGAATTGCGTCATGATTGGTCCTTAATCCGAATATCCCTGTGGGTGGCGTGACTGCCAGTGCCAGGTATCTTGTGCCATTTCATCCAATGTGCGGGTCACGCGCCAGTTGAGCTCGCGATCGGCTTTGCTGGCATCAGCCCAGTAGGCCGGAAGATCGCCTTCACGGCGCGGGGCGAAGTGGTAATTCACCGGTTTACCACAGGCTTTGCTGAAGGCGTGGACCACGTCCAGCACGCTGCTGCCGATGCCTGCACCGAGGTTATAAATATGCACACCCTGAATGCCTGCCAGTTTTTCCATGGCGGCAACGTGGCCGTCGGCGAGATCCATCACATGGATGTAGTCGCGTACGCCGGTGCCATCTTCAGTAGGGTAGTCATTGCCAAATATGGCAAGAGACTCGCGGCGGCCAACGGCAACCTGCGCGATGTAAGGCATCAGGTTGTTTGGAATACCTTGCGGATCTTCCCCCATATCTCCTGACGGATGAGCGCCAACAGGGTTAAAGTAGCGCAGCAGGGCAATGCTCCAGTCGGGCTGAGCTTTTTGCAGATCGGTCAGGATCTGTTCCACCATCAGCTTGCTTTTGCCGTACGGACTTTGTGGCGTGCCGGTGGGGAAGCTTTCAACGTAAGGAATTTGCGGCTGATCGCCATAGACGGTCGCGGAGGAGCTGAAAATGAAGTTTTTCACGTTGGCTGCGCGCATTGCATTCACCAGACGCAGAGTGCCGTTGACGTTGTTGTCATAGTACTCCAGCGGCTTGGCAACGGATTCTCCAACGGCTTTTAAACCGGCAAAATGGATGACCGTATCAATGGCATGATCGTGCAGAATTTCGGTTATCAGCGCTTCGTTACGGATGTCTCCTTCCACGAAGGTCGGATGCTTGCCGCCTAAACGCTCAATGACGGGCAGTACGCTGCGCTTGCTGTTGCAGAGATTATCCAGGATCACCACCTCGTGACCGTTTTTCAGCAACTGCACGCAAGTGTGGCTTCCAATGTAACCGCTACCACCTGTAACCAATACTCTCATAATTCGCTCCGTTAAGCCTATGGTATGCAATAACCATAGCATAACAAAGATGCGAAAAGTGTGACACGGAATAAATTAGTGGAATCGTTTACACTCCAAGATTTTCACTCGATGCTGCTGGTTAATTTATTATAAATCATTATGTTAGGTCGTTATTTCAGCGATTGTCTGAAAAAAAAGCAGAAAAAAGGGAGTGATAAACGCCCTGGCATGAAAATTAACGCAGAGAGGTTTGTCGATAAGCGTAGATATCTCCCTCGGGTACAAACTCTAGCCGATGGGTAATGCAGGCCGGGGCATCTTCGGCGTGATGAGAGACGAACAAAAGCTGAGTTTCGCCTTCACCGATCAGGACATCCACAAACCGACGGATCAGTTGGCGGTTGAGCGGATCTAATCCTTGCAAGGGTTCATCGAGGATCAGCAATGTAGGATGTTTCACCAGAGCACGAACAATCAATGCCAGCCGCTGCTGTCCCCAGGAAAGACTATGAAATGGAGCATCCGCGGTACGTTTATCGATGCCAAGAATATCCAGCCACTTTTGTACCAGCTTGTGCTGCCTGTCGGAGACGGCCTGATAAATGCCGATTGAATCGAAATAACCGGAGAGAATAACGTTGCGAACTGTTGTACTTACCCGGTAATCCAAATGCAGGCTGCTGCTGACATAGCCAATGTGTTTTTTGATATCCCAGATAGTTTCACCGCTGCCCCGGCGTCGGCCAAACAGGGTCAGGTCGTTGCTATATCCCTGGGGATGATCGCCGGTGATTAAACTGAGCAGGGTTGATTTCCCCGCACCGTTGGGGCCGACGATTTGCCAGTGTTCCCCCGGATTTACCCGCCAGCTCAGATGATGCAGGATAGGGCGATCGTTATACGAGACGGTGCCATCGTTAAGCACAATGCGCGGCTCGTTATCTGACAATGTGTGGCGTACTGAAGGCTCATCCGGCTCGGGTAACTGGATGCCTTCCAGCCGCTCGCTATGGGCAAGCTGAGCGATTAATGCCTGTTGCAGAAGGTCGATTTTTGCGCCGGTTTCCGTCAGTGTGCAATCGGCAAGCACGCCGGCAAACTGCACGAATTCGGGAATTTCATCAAAGCGATTAAGCACCAGTACCAGCGTTAAACCGGCCTGGTGCAGCTCATCGAGCAGTTGTGCTAACTGGCGGCGGGACGCGACGTCCAGCCCGTCAAAGGGTTCATCAAGGATCAGCAAATCTGGCGTGGACATTAATGCCTGGCAGAGCAGAGTTTTGCGTGTTTCACCGGTGGAAAGGTATTTGAAACGCCTGTTGAGTAGGGCTGAAATGCCAAACTGCTGCGCCAGCGCAGCGCAGCGGGCGGGATCGTTGACCTCATCCTGAATGATTTCTGCGGTGGTGCGCCCTGTGTCGTCTTCACCGGGACTAAGAAGGTCGGTGTTGTTCCGCTGCCACTCGTTGCTGACCAGCTTTTGGAGCTGCTCAAAGGAGAGTCGGGTAATACGTGTGAACTGGCAGCGGCGTTCGCCTTTCAGGAGCGGCAACTCGCCCGCCAGCGCGCGGGCCAGCGCAGATTTCCCGCTACCATTAGATCCAACAAACGCCCAGCTATCACCCGCGTTTAACGTCAACGCATCTAACTGGAGCGTTTTTGTGTCGCTAAGACGAAACATGCCTTGCGAAATTTGCAACGATGACATTTTGTATCCCATTATTTGCAGCGATGAATAACAGGGATACGTGTTCTTCGGGCTGATGTCAATCAACTCAGCACAGCGTGGCGATAATCACTCTATCAGCATTAAAATATGCTGTGACGTTAGCGCCTTCAGTTAATGTGTGGGTCTGATCTATCGGCAACGTCGCGCAGAGCGTCTGGCCATCTGGCAACGTCATCAGCACTTCACACTGTTCCGCACCGCGTTCAATATGGCTAATCGTGCCCTGCAACTGGTTATCGGCAGCCTGAGCGATGGCGTCGTCCTGAGTGATTCCCACCCACGGCGCTTTCAGCAAAATCAGTACTTCTTTGCCTTCCTCAAGACCCAGACGCTCGCCGCTTTGCGCAGTGATTGCCACTTTCAGGCGCGTTTCGCCATCGGCCAGCAGGACGTCAACATGCTGCTGGACCTGATCGTGGTCGCGAGCGGTAATGGTGCCAAACCACTGGTTACGGGCGCTGGTTTGCAGTGAAAAACGCGAGATAGCTGCCAGCAGGCTGTTGAGCGGTAGCGCATCGTCATCGCTCAAAACATCAAAAGCTTTTTGTTGGATTTGCGCCAGTAAATCATATAACTGGATTAAACGTTGGCCATAGCGCGTTAACACCGCGCCACCGCCGCCTTTACCGCCTGTGGCACGTTCAACCAGCGTCTGCTCGCTGAGCTGGTTCATTTCGTTAATCGCATCCCAGGCGCTTTTGTAGCTGATACCTGCATCCTTCGCGCCCTGACTGATGGAACCGGAAAGCGCAATGTGCTTAAGCAGAGAAATGCGACGGGGATCAGCAAACAGTTTTTGCTGAAGTTTCAGCGTAAGAAGGATTTCGGCCTGCATCACAAGCTCCTGGCAAAAAAGGGTATTGTGACGGAAAACCGTGCCTGAGCAAAGCCGACCGCACAAAAGGGGAGTGCTTTTCTGCGTTATGTGGTTAGAATACAACTAAGGACTATATCTGGAGTTGACCATGTTAGAGTTATTGAAAAGTCTGGTATTCGCCGTAATCATGGTACCTGTGGTAATGGCCATCATTCTGGGTCTGATTTACGGACTGGGTGAAGTGTTCAACATTTTCTCCGGTATCGGCCAGAAAGACCAGTCCAGACAGAATCATTGATTCCCCAAACGCCCGCTCAGTCGGGCGTTTATATTTTTTGCCTTCCTACTCGTTTTCTCTCGCTACAGTTTCTCAAGATCCTGCTTTCCCTGCCGATATTTTCTTTGTGTAACCTCTAATTGGTATCAATAACCACTGGGAAAATCCTGGTTTAATCGTTATATTTGCGCCTACATAACGAAACGCAAAGGAGTTACAGATGGCACGTACATGGTTACGCTTGTTTGCAGGGGCAACTCTTTCTCTTACTGTTGCCGGACATGCGCTGGCGGATGAAGGAAAGATTACCGTTTTCGCAGCGGCTTCGCTGACCAACGCGATGCAGGACATTGCAACGCAATATAAAAAAGAGAAGAACGTTGATGTTGTCTCCTCTTTTGCTTCTTCTTCCACACTGGCGCGTCAGATTGAAGCAGGCGCACCGGCCGATCTGTTTATTTCTGCCGATCAGAAATGGATGGACTACGCGGTAGACAAGAAGTCGATTGATACCGCAACGCGTGAAACGCTGTTGGGTAACAGCCTGGTGGTGGTTGCGCCGAAAGCCAGCGCACAGAAAGACTTCACCATCGACAGCAAAACCAACTGGACCAGTCTGTTGAACGGTGGACGCCTGGCTGTTGGCGATCCGGAACATGTTCCGGCAGGCATTTATGCCAAAGAAGCGCTGCAAAAACTGGGTGCATGGGATACCCTGGCCCCGAAACTGGCTCCTGCTGAAGACGTGCGCGGTGCGCTGGCGCTGGTAGAGCGTAACGAAGCGCCGCTGGGGATCGTCTATGGTTCTGACGCCGTCGCCAGCAAGGGCGTAAAAGTTGTGGCGACCTTCCCGGAAGATTCGCACAAAAAAGTGGAATACCCTATCGCGATTGTTGATGGGCACAAAAACGCAACGGTTAGCGCGTTCTATGATTACCTGAAAGGACCGCAGGCTGCTGAAATCTTTAAACGTTATGGATTTACGACCAAGTAATGATACTGACCGATCCTGAATGGCAGGCCGTTATACTGAGCCTGAAAGTTTCTTCCCTGGCCGTGTTGTTTAGTCTGCCATTTGGGATCTTCTTTGCCTGGCTACTGGTGCGATGCAAGTTCCCAGGCAAAGCGCTGCTCGACAGCGTACTGCATTTGCCGCTGGTTCTGCCGCCTGTGGTGGTGGGGTATCTGCTGTTGGTCTCTATGGGACGGCGCGGATTCATTGGCGAATGGCTGTACGACTGGTTTGGCATCACTTTTGCCTTTAGCTGGCGTGGGGCGGTGCTGGCCGCTGCGGTGATGTCCTTCCCGCTCATGGTGCGGGCTATTCGTTTGGCGCTGGAAGGTGTCGACGTCAAGCTGGAGCAGGCGGCCCGCACACTGGGAGCCGGACGCTGGCGCGTCTTTATGACCATTACGTTACCGCTGATGCTGCCCGGCATTATTGTTGGTACGGTGCTGGCGTTTGCGCGTTCCCTTGGGGAATTCGGCGCAACCATTACCTTTGTTTCCAACATTCCTGGTGAAACCCGCACCATTCCTTCGGCGATGTATACCCTGATCCAAACCCCCGGCGGCGAAAGCGCGGCGGCGAGGTTATGTATCATTTCCATTGTGTTGGCGCTGATTTCGCTGCTGATTTCTGAATGGCTGGCGCGTATTAGCCGTGAGCGGACGGGGCGATAATCATGCTTGAACTTAATTTCTCCCAGACGCTGGGGACGCATTGTCTGACGCTCAACGAAACGCTGCCAGCCAGCGGCATCACCGCTATTTTTGGCGTTTCCGGTGCGGGCAAAACCTCACTGATTAACGCCATCAGTGGTCTGACGCAGCCGCAGTCCGGGCGCATCGTGCTCAACGGTCGGGTGTTAAACGACGTCGAGAACGGTATCTGTTTAACGCCGGAAAAACGCCGGGTGGGCTATGTTTTCCAGGACGCGCGCCTGTTCCCGCACTATAAAGTGCGCGGCAACCTGCGTTACGGTATGGCGAAAAGCATGGCCGGACAGTTTGATAAGCTGGTGGCGTTGTTGGGCATTGAACCGCTGCTTGACCGTCTGCCAGGCGGTCTTTCTGGCGGTGAAAAGCAGCGTGTCGCCATCGGTCGGGCGCTGCTGACCGCGCCTGAGTTATTGCTGCTTGATGAGCCGTTAGCCTCTCTGGATATACCGCGTAAACGCGAACTGCTGCCTTATCTGCAACGCCTGGCGCGGGAAATTAATATTCCGATGCTGTACGTCAGCCACTCGCTTGATGAGATTTTGCACCTGGCAGATAAAGTGATGGTGCTGGAAAACGGGCAGGTCAAAGCGTTTGGTTCGTTGGAAGATATCTGGGGCAGCAGCGTGATGCACCCCTGGCTGCCTAAGGAACAGCAAAGCAGTATTCTGAAAGTCAGCGTGCTGGAACATCATCCACACTACGCGATGACCGCGCTGGCGCTTGGCGATCAGCATCTGTGGGTCAACAAGCTGGAGCAACCGCTGCAAACCGCGCTGCGTATTCGTATTCAGGCCTCTGATGTTTCATTGGTACTGCAACCGCCGCAACAGACCAGTATTCGTAATGTTCTCCGGGCAAAAGTCGCGCAATGCTATGACGACAACGGTCAGGTGGAAGTTCAGCTTGAGGTGGGCGGTAAGACGCTGTGGGCGAAGATCAGCCCATGGGCCAGGGATGAACTGGGTATCAAACCTGGCCTGTGGCTGTACGCGCAAATTAAGAGCGTATCGATTACCGCCTGATTACAGCAGGTGAGAGTAGATAAATTTCGCGATGCTGTCGGTGGTGTTATCACCAATCACGATGTTGGCGCGTGCTTTGACCGCGTCATCCGCGTTGCCCATGGCTACGCCGGTGCCTGCGGCTTCCAGCATGCTGATATCGTTAAAGTTATCGCCAAAGGCAATCACGTTTTCCATTGACCCGCCCTGTGCTTCTATCCACTGGGTCAAGCGTCGTCCTTTACTGTTGCCTTTACGGGCAATGTCGACCTGATCGTGCCAGGACCATTCACACTCCAGCCCCAGATGTTGCTCGACATACCGGCCAAACTGCTGCAGTTTCGGAATATCTTCGTCGGTCAGAGCAAATTTCCAGACGGCGTTAACGTCATGCGCCGCCTGCGCCAGCGAAGGAACCTGGGTGAAGGTCGGGCGCTGTTCCGGCGGCAGCGTTTGTGCCCAGTTAGCAGTACGCACTACATGCCCGGTAGGGCGCTCATACAGCATGGCCTCATCCACATACATCAGCCCGTGGATCTGATGTTCATCCAGCATTTCGATCAGCTGTAATGCCTGGTCTACCGGAAGGGGATCGGATTCCAGCACCTTTTTTGCTTGATAATCATACAAATAGGTACCGTTACAGCAAATTGCAGGTGTATCCAGCGCCAGTGCCTGATAAAAAGGATGAATAGCAACGTGATGGCGACCTGTGACAATGATAAGTTGGTAGCCTGCTTCTCTGGCGCGCGAGAGCGCTTCGAGAGAGGATGGCAGCAAGGTTTTTTTCGGGGTCAAGAGGGTACCGTCTAAATCCAGGGCAATCACGCGTGCGGTCATAGGTTTATCCAGATTAATGTTGAGAATTATGTCTGTTGGAATGGTACACCGAGACGGGAGCCGGACAAAATTCTGAGCCTTAATTAAGCATTCACCGTTAAAAGCGTCTACCTTAGGCGTGTGTCAGGCAATTGCAGCCACCTGCCAAAAAGCAAAGGAGTATTCATGAAGCAAACCGTTTATACCGCCAGCCCTGAAAGTCAGCAAATCCACGTCTGGAGCCTGAATCACGATGGTTCTCTGACGCTGACACAGGTGGTTGATGTGCCGGGTCAGGTACAGCCGATGGTCGTCAGCCCGGATAAGCGTTACCTCTATGTTGGCGTGCGCCCGGAGTTTCGCGTGTTGGCTTATCGTATTGCGCCTGATGACGGTGCGCTGACCTTCGCGGCAGAGTCTGCGCTGCCGGGTAGCCCGACGCATATTTCTACCGATCATCAGGGACGTTTCGTGTTCGTGGGTTCTTATAACGCTGGCAGCGTGAGCGTCACGCGTCTGGAAGATGGTCTGCCGGTGGAACTGGTTGACGTGGTTGAGGGTCTGGATGGTTGCCACTCAGCCAACATCTCTCCGGATAACCGTACCCTGTGGGTTCCGGCGTTGAAACAGGATCGTATCTGCCTGTTTGACGTAAGCGATGATGGCCATCTGGTCGCGCAGGAACCGGCTGAAGTGACTACCGTGGAAGGCGCGGGCCCGCGTCATATGGCGTTCCATCCGAATAAGCAATATGCCTACTGTGTGAACGAGCTGAACAGCTCTGTTGATGTCTGGGAGCTGAAAGATCCGTACGGCAAAATTGAGTGTGTGCAGACGCTGGATATGATGCCTGCAGATTTCGCTGATACCCGTTGGGCAGCAGATATTCATATCACACCTGATGGGCGTCATCTGTATGCCTGTGATCGCACCGCCAGCCTGATTACAGTCTTTAGCGTGTCTGAAGACGGTAGCGTGCTGACTAAAGAGGGTTTCCAGCCTACCGAAACTCAGCCACGTGGTTTTAATATCGATCACAGCGGAAAATACCTGATTGCCGCCGGGCAAAAATCGCACCATATCGCGGTGTATAAGATTGCAGGCGAACAAGGACTGTTGACAGAGAACGGTCGTTACGCGGTTGGACAAGGCCCGATGTGGGTGGTGGTTAACGCGTACTAACAATAGCGACGCCCGTTAGCGGGCGTCGCTATCTTTAAGATTGATTGCAAATACTTTTGCTGTTTCTGCTTGTTTAATTCCCTTCTACAGTAGGCTGGACTTGCGTTTCTGCTGACGATTTAGTTTCTTCCTTTTTTCTGCATTAAATATCACTGAATTTTTGCGTAAAAATTTTTCGGAAAATGGAGCGTTTTTTGAAATTTTCCATTCAAAGCATATGAGATTCTATACGGTGAAAAGAATAGATTCTGCATATATGCTTGCTGTGATTTATTCAAAACATTGATAGTTAAATGGATTATTTTCTGGGGGATAATATGAGCGAAATTTATTTATTGAATGCTGGAAGCCAATGTCGCGCTGTACCTGAAGTACAAAATTCAATTCCGAAACAATTACACAGAAACAAAACGGTAGACAACTTTAGGGATAACATTCAATCTGTATCTAATCTATCAGGCCAAAAACTTTCCAGAGCCGAAACATGTCACACCATTCGACGTCTTTCTGATTGTCGACCGAAAAGTGAAGCTACGGCGACTATTAATGTGCCTCTAAAATCGCAGGTTAGTGTCATGGGAACCTTGACCCTTGATTCTGGCAGCGGTGATGGCAAGGGTACCCTTAATTTACATGTACCAGCTAAACATGTTGGTAATGCTCTGGTCCACTATTCCTTGGTCGAGAAGGATGATGGGACTACATTTGCCAGAACGTTAGACAGAAAAGAGAGAATGACACTCATTGCTGAAAGTGCCACCGATAGTAAAGGAAATAAATTAATTAGTACTAAAGGAATTCAATATAACGGCAAGACCATTTCATGGGATAATATAATTGCCTGGCAGGAGCCTGAGGTAAAATATAGTACTTTTGACAAGCCAAATAATATTGCGAATTTAAAGTTATTTATCCGTGAGAAAAGCCAGAATATCATTCTTAACGAAAATAATGCACTTCCTCTCGGCGTGTTATATGGAAAAGAATCTTTAGAGACACACTTCCCCACACTTTTGGATACATCAAAATATTCTCAAGAGAATAAAGTCAGTGAATATGTAAAATCTCTTGTTCATGAATTTGGCAGTGGTGTTCCTGCCAGGGTTATAGGTATAGGAATAGATGCTGATGTTAAGGAGTTTTTTGGAAAGGATAAGCTGTATCATTTGCAGAATAATATCAATTCAATGTTCCGTAACTCTAATGGTAAAAATTGGGAAGCGCTACAACAAAGTAAACGCCATGCAGATTCTCAGGCTCTGACGCGGTCTACGGCTAAAAAACATTACGCGAAAGGGATTGATGCACTGTGTGCGGACTGGTCTGCAAAATCCATGGAAGGCTGGACAGATAAAGATAAACTTCGTTGTGCAGTTATTGAGAATCTTGTTAAAGAGGGTTATCTTAAATTTATATCTAAAGCTGATGGGGAGAAATATCTTCCTACGATTTATAATGGTGAAAAATTCAAGCTGTATATTAATACTGTTTACGCTGGCTCTGACTATCAAACCGCTCTGAGTAACATGGTGAACAGTAATAATTTTAGCGGAATACAAGATATTAAGCTGGTATCTTCGAGAGCGGATAATATCAAGAGTGCTATTTCCAGTCTGGAGGAACTGGCATCGCTAAACCCTAAAAAAATTAAGAGTGAACTGAAACGAAAGGAAAAGGAGTTACTCAATCATCTGGAGCATAATGGCATCACGGATGATGATGCCAAAACTTTAGAATATGGACAAGAGATTGGTAAACTAGCCAGACAGTTGAATCTGTTAAAAAATAAAGCATATCGTAAAGAAATTATCTCACTTAAAATAGAGTTGAAAAATATCACCGGAGCAGAACCCGGTAGTATGGCGAGTATGGTTGCAGAGTGCCTTAAAAAAAATAATGTAGAGTATGAGTTTTCTCAGAAAGGTATTGATACACTCAGGGAATTGAGAGATAGCAAGATATCTGGGCTTCACGAACTTAAAAACAAATATGAGCGAGAAAGTTCAAGACAGCAAATTGCCTGGCTGGATAACCACATTGAGTCTTTTGCAGTTAAAGATGCTATAAAAGACTTCTCTGTCGTGAGGTCATACTACCATGACTTATCGCCGAAAGATAAAGTTCTTTTTTTACAACAAGAATCTGCTATGGCATGGGATAAGTATGCCTCGTATTCAAGTAAAGAACATACATCGGGCAACAGGGAGTTAGCCAGAAAATATCATCATCTGGCAATTACCAGAGAAAGTCAGTTGAAGTATTTGCTTTCGTCAATAGAAAAAATGGTCGATATAAAAGGTGCCGCTTTTACATTTTCATCTCATGCGCTTAGAGAGATCAGCACGCTTAATGACGATAAATTAACTTCTGTAAACGGAATGGCGCTAAGCCATCATCAGAATAAAGAATCTAAAGAACAATGTCGCGCAACTGAGAAACAGGCAAAAAGAGTTAATGAGTTTCTAAAATGGGCTAGTGATTTACCGCAAAATGCAAAAACTAACGCTACAGTAGGGCAACCCAGTCAGCCTGAAGCGAGTGAGCATATTGTTGATACACAGACAACTGAAGCTGTAGTGAATCAAGCCAGTGAGCCAGACCTGTTTATCGATATGTTGTCAAACGAAGAAGAAATGGGGCGAGCCAGTGAATCTGTAGAGGATACACTGATTGTAGGGTTAAATTCTGGTAAAGAAACCATTGTATCAAATACATCTACAGTATCGACTGGTTCAACTGTTCCTGTGGAGCCGAATACTCCTGAGTTTAAAATAACATTTAATAATGAAGTATATACGTTAAAAAATGTAAATGCTCTTGAGGAAATGGCAAGGAAAACCTCTGATAGAGCAGAAAAAAAAGAGATGCTTAAAGAAATTGAACGGCAAAAGTCAATTTTTAAAAAAATTAGTATCCCCTATGATGGTGTTGAGTTTACTGAAAAAGGTATGTGTGTCACTAAGTTGGAAAAGCAAGGAGATGCAGAACATAAAAAATTTCTTAAGGTCGAGGTTAAATATTTTTATGACTCCAATGGTAAGCTCGATGAACTTGCAACAGAATATAAACCAATATCTGGCAATGGGGATCTTAAAATACCGGGGGTGAATGGTAAGATTTATACTATTCCTGGTTGTATTTATAAGAAATATGAGAGAGGGTTGGCTGCTTCTCATTTCTATGAGTATTTTAAGCAAGTAGAGGAGGCAAAAACAACCCGTTCTTCACATGAAGGTTTTATCGAATATATTGATTCATTAATAAATGAAAACAGATTTGATTATATAAGAAGCATGACACCATCGGAATTGGATGATTTTCGCGAGCAAGTTGGAGGTATATCTCAGCAAAAGCTGATAGATAGTACTACTAGCAAGATCGAAAGCTATTTTAAGCCGCAAATAGCGGAAAATGAAAATAATCCTGGTCAGGAGAACATTATCAGTATTAATTCTGGTAATAGAATTCCCATTATCAATAGTGAGACTAAAGGTCTTGATCCGAGATTAATGACCATTGTCAATAAGTTTCCGGGTGTTTTTGAAGAATATAAAAATAATGGCAATAACTTTTCAAGCAAAGTTATTTCTGAGTTTTGCAAAAGTAATGAGAGTGAAGTTAGAAATATTCTTGCAGAAAATTATATTGAGTTGAAGAGTGAAGGCGGAATTTTTCTTCGTTTTATGGCAGATCTTTTATTTGTTGCATCCAGGGTAGACTCAGGTGCTCCTTATCTATTGAAGGATGAATCAACCGTACAAATAAAATCGCTATTATCTCCCGACGTTGAAGGTTTCCGTTCAAATGGACTAACATCTATAAAGTTTAAAAATGGAGTTGATTTGCCACTAAATGAATTATTTGTTAAAAAAAGATATAGTGGGGCAGATGTTACTATCGATGTGAAAAATAAATTTAATTACCCCATTATTAATGAAACGACAAGTTTTAAAGATAAATTTATGTGGCAAGAGGAAGTAAAAACCAGTGTTAACAATTCAAGAGTATTACTTGATGTTGTTGTTCCCACTGGTCGTATTGCGCAGGAAGTTATTAAAAATGATGATATCAGTGAGGTGAATATTGAATCTCAACTTTATAAATATGATCTTTCAATACTTGAAAAAATGGGGGTAGATAAAACTCAATTTGTTGAGGTGATTAATAATTTTAGATTAAAGAACAGCGGTTTGTTGGAGGTTTATCAAGATGAAAAATATAATTGTGATAATTCTGACGGCAACTCCTACTTTGATTTTAAAATGATTGAAACTAACTCGGATTTCAAGAAGAAATTTAATCAATTTTTTGGAGAAAAGTACTCAGACCCATCACTGGGTAGCATTTCTGCATTTGGTGATAATGAGATAAGTGACGATCTGTCGGATGTGGCGAGACCTAGAGATTATCTTGATGATATGATTGATGCTCTTGTACAAGATGACAATGTTTCACTACCTAAAACGGGTACGGATAAACCCACAGCAGCTGTTTCTGTGGAATCCATGTTGTCACCGGTAAGCGAGAATATTTCGCAGGAGTTGCCGCTGCGAACCTTGGCGCCGTCTCAATCATTGCAAGAAAATAATGTAATTGGCAAAACGATGAGTGGCCGGGAAATCCGCCGTCTACAGGAGTCCTCCCGTTCGCGTGTCAACAACAGCAATGAAATTTATATTCAAAAAAATGAAAAAGTAGTAGAAAATAGCCAGAATACCGACAAAATTAAACGTCATGATGAATCCGTGATATCAACAGATGGTGTGCACCAGTCTCAAAAAGTCAAAGAGACAGTAAATGCACCAAGTTCCGATTTGACGCCTGAAAAATCGCTATCGATTGGTACAAACCTCAAATTATTAATTGGTGATAATGGTAAATATTCATTTTCGCCAGATATTCCAAAGGGATCTGTTCAGTCAATAGACGGCCTCCAGTCTTGGCGAGTGTCTTCTCTACAAAATAAGGTCGATAGCGTTGCTTTTATGGAGCTTTATCATGACCAATTTGTTGATAAAGTTCTCAATTCAGATTTAAAAGATGAAATACTTACTCAAGCTCTTATTCGCTATGTGAAAATAAATATAAATGAAAGTGCAAGTAAATATATAAATAAACATAAAAATAAAACTGATATTTTTAAAGTTGCTAGCTATAAATTGACACCAAGCAAGTCTATTAAGGCTATTGCCCCCAATTTTAATAGGAAAGAAAAAATTGATGCTATGGCTAATATTCTGAAATCAAAGGCTGAATATTTATTGCACAGTAATGAGTTTGCTAATGTAATCCATGACATGGAAGTGCCGAGCGATAAAAAAAATAGTCTGGTGAACATTAAGGCGAGTTATGAAGATTTTTTGTCTATGTATCGTCGTATGCTAGTAGGACCAGGGGGGTTAATACCTGATGAGGGGCTTGCATATCGTATATATAATGGATGTCTTCAGGTAGTAAGAATAAAAGACAATGCTATTACGTCAACCAGTTACAGTCTTTCTGAAGGGACAAAGCCCAAGGAACTGTTTATCCCAAATCTAGTGACTACTAATATGACTATTGAAACCCACGATGCTACTGTTTTAAGTACATTCTTAGATGCTAAAGTTACACCTATGACTGACCCTGCCTTTATAAAGGAGTTATCAATGGATAAATTGATGTCAGATATGTTAGAGCTGGCAAAGAAGCAAGAGCATGATAGGATTGATACACAACTTGATGATAACGATCCACATGTTTTGGAGCCATCATTGAGTAATGAAAATGAAACTGCCGCTGTACAGCCTGCAGATGATTTACTTCAAAGCAAGACTCCAGAACGCGGACTCAGCAGAAAAGAACTCAACCGCCTTTACAGCAACCGGCCAGTGCTGGCGCAATAAAAAGAGTGACATATTCAGGGATGGCGGTAAGCCATCCCTTTTCGCTGTTACTGCTTCGGCTCGGCAACCACTTTGCTACCGATACCGCGGTTGTTGTATTCCCACATGCGGTTGAAGTTGGTGTCGTTCAGGTTGCGCTGGATTTCACCTTTGTCATCTTCCGCACCGGTATTACCGGCAAACGGGCGTTTTGCGATAACGCTGTCAGCCCATGGTTTTGCCATGTTAAAGCCTTCGTTAATCACGCTGTCACGGATAACGACCTGACCGTTAGTGTTGGAATCGACATCCAGCGATCGGCCTAACTGCGCCACGCCATCGCCGCTTGCCGTGAAGCGGCTATTAATCGCCAGGAAACCGTAGTAGATGTTTGACAGAGTAGCCGGTGCGAACACGTAACCTTCCTGCTGCGTACGGGAATTCACAACACGGAAATCGGTGTTCTCGAACACCACGGCGCCACGACCAGAAACGATATCCACATCACCTTCAATGTAACTGTTGGTTACCAGCGTGCGAGGCTGACGATCGTTTTCCAGACGGTTTTGTACGCCGCTGTTGGTTACAAAGAACGTATTCTGACGACCCAGAATATTGACCTTGTTGATCTGCACTTTATCACCATCGGTACGCAGCGCAACGGCCGGGTGGTTGCCTGCATCAACGCTATCACCCAGGTTGTTTTCGATGGTCAGGTTCTGCAATTGCAGACCGTTGTTTTGCGACCAGACGACGGCAGAACACATCACACCAATATTTGTGCCACGTTTGTTCTGGCAATTATCAAACATATACCACGCAGGTTTACCCGGCATATATTTACCGCCTGGGTTCACCGTACGACGCCAGTCTGCGGTGCTCATGTCACCGTCAATGGCCTGGCCAATTTTTACATCCAGCGGTTTTTCGCCCATACCGTACAGCGTCAGGCTACCCGTTGCTGCCGGGATGTATACCGTGCCCTGATACTCGCCCGGCATAATCGCGATGTACTGACGTTTGTTCGTACGTTTGATAATTGCCGCATCCACCGCAGCCTGAATGCTGGTATGGGTTACGCCCTGAGTGCCTGCCGGGCCAACGACGAAGTCAGGTTGTGCAGGCAGAGAAATTGAAGAAGGGCTCCATGGCGCGGTGTTTGGCGTCAGCGCGGAAAAATAGTGCGCAGCAACGAAGTTTTTCGCTTCATTGGCCGACAAGATCGGGCGCGAAGAGGTACCTGGCGCGGTCTGATCGGAAGGAATTTGATCGGGCGGCGTAGAGCTACAGGCGGTCAGCGTCACGCCAAAAGCCATTGCCAGCGCCAGACGGGAAACTGATGATATATTCACAGGTTGCTCCGGGCTTTGAAAGTTATCCATTAAAGCCTGCTTTTTTATACTAAGTTGAGCGAAACGGGAAGGCGAAAAGGTAAAAAGTTGTTTTTTATCGCAGCAATGTCTGGCGCGGAGAGTCTTTATATCACAAATAGATAACAATTATGGCTCTTCAGGTTGACAACATCCCTATAATAAAAAATAAATGTCTATACAACCTATGACAAGTGGTGAGTCGAATGCAGCAATTCTTCCCTGATGATGTTATCTGGCGCAATGTTCGTCTGGCGACTATGGATCCTGAACGTGGTACCCCATATGGGCTGGTGGATGGTCATGCGCTGATCGTCCGCCAGGGCAAGATTCGCGATATCGTCCCGGAATCATCGTTATATCTCACACATGACAATACTTTTGATATGCAGGGCCGGCTGATTACGCCTGGCCTGATTGATTGCCATACGCATCTCGTCTTTGGCGGAAACCGCGCAGGTGAATGGGAGCAGCGGTTAAATGGTGTCTCCTACCAGCAGATAAGCGCTCAGGGTGGGGGGATCAATGCCACCGTATCGGCGACCCGCAGCGCCACGGATGAACAACTCTTACACGTAGCCCATCAGCGGATGGAACAGCTGATCAAAGAAGGTGTTACGCTGTTGGAAATAAAATCCGGCTACGGCCTGGATTTGCCGACAGAAGAGAAAATATTGCGCGTGGTGGCAGCGCTGGCGGCAGAGAATATCGTTGAAATCAGCCCGACGCTGTTGGCTGCGCATGCGACGCCAACGGAATTCAGGGATGATCCTGACGGCTATATTACGCTGGTGTGCGAGACCATTTTGCCGCAGCTGTGGGAACAAGGGCTGTTTGAGACCGTTGATCTGTTCTGTGAAAGCGTTGGTTTTTCGTTGGCGCAGAGTGAGCGGGTGTTTCAGGCTGCGCAGGCGCTGGGCATCCCGATTAAAGGCCATGTCGAACAACTGTCATTGCTTGGCGGCGCACAGTTGGTAAGCCGCTACCACGGGCTATCCGCCGATCATATTGAATACCTCGATGAAGCAGGCGTGGCGGCAATGAGCCAAAGCGGTACGGTCGGCGTGCTGCTGCCCGGCGCATTCTATTTCCTCAAAGAGCAGCAGCGCCCACCGGTAGCGTTGCTGCGTCAATATCAGGTACCGATGGCGGTAGCGACAGATTTTAACCCCGGTACCAGCCCGTTTATCAGCCTGCACTGGGCGATGAATATGGCCTGCGTTCAGTTTGGCTTAACGCCGGAAGAAGCATGGGCGGGCGTAACCCGTCATGCGGCCCGGGCGCTGGGGCGTCACGACACCCACGGTCAATTGAAGGCCGGGTTTGTGGCCGATTTTGTGGTGTGGGATGCCACACTTCCTGTTGAGATCCTGTATGAACCAGGACGCAACCCGCTCTACCAACGCGTATTCAAAGGACAAATAGCATGACTCACTGGCAACCTGCTTCACCTGCGCTATGGCAGGGACGTGATGACCGGGCCGAATCGCCGAATGCGCTGCGCCTGTTTCAGACTATCACCCAGAGCCCGACGTTTAGCCCAGAAATGTATCGCGAGCAGATAGCGTTGCTCGGGTTTGCCTGCGACGAAGGTGTTAAACGTAATCAGGGGCGCACGGGAGCTGCCGGAGCGCCCGATGTGCTGCGCAAGGCGCTGGCGAATTTAGCCAGCCACGATGGGCATCATCGACTGGTGGATCTGGGAAATATTGTGGCGCAGGCCCCCGATCTTGAGGGCGCGCAGCAGGCGCTACACAATGCGGTACAGCGTTGCCAGCAGGAAAATATGCGCACCTTTGTTCTGGGGGGCGGACACGAAACCGCATATGCCCATGGCGCAGGTGTGCTGGACGCGTTCCCGCAGGCGAAAGTGGGGATAGTCAACTTCGATGCGCATCTCGATTTGCGCCATGCCGGGCAGGCTACATCCGGTACGCCGTTTCGCCAGCTGGCGCAGCTTTGCGATGAACAACAGCGTGAATTTCACTATGCCTGTATCGGCGTCAGCCGGGCGGCAAACACCCAAGCGCTTTGGGATGAGGCCCAGCGGCTCGGTGTGACCATAGTGGAGGATCTGCATTGTGATACGGCGCAGGCGCAGTTAGCGCAGTTCATTGCCAATCTGGATGTCATCTATCTGACAATCGACCTCGACGTGCTGCCGGTGTGGGAAATGCCCGGTGTGTCGGCCCCCGCCGCGCTTGGCGTACCGTTGGCGACGCTGCTGAGACTGATTGAGCCTCTGTGTCGTAGCGGTAAACTACAGGCGGTGGATATGGTTGAATTTAATCCACGCTTTGACGATGATGGCAGGGCGGCGCGGGTTGCGGCGCGATTAGGCTGGCAAATCGCCCACTGGTGGCACTGACATACCTGATGGCGTTGCGCTTATCAGGTTCGGGTAATGCCTGTAAACTGTACCCACTCACATTTTCAGCTTAAGGAAGGCTCACGCATGCTCCCATCCCGTTCTGCTCCGGCTCCTTTTTACGAAAAGGTCAAACAGGAGATCAGCGAAAAAATTGCCAGCGGTATCTGGCAGCCTCACGATCGCATTCCGTCTGAGGCAGAGCTGGTGGCGCAGTATGGTTTCAGCCGCATGACCATCAACCGGGCGCTGCGTGAGTTAACGGATGAAGGTTTACTGGTGCGTTTGCAGGGTGTGGGGACGTTTGTCGCCGAGCCAAAAGGTCAGTCCGCGCTATTTGAAATTCGCAGCATCGCGGATGAAATCAACGCCCGTCAGCATCAGCACCGGTGCGAAGTGCTGACGCTGGAAAGAACCCGGGCAAACGCGCAGCAGGCTTTGGTATTAAACGTCAAAGAAGGCACCTCTATTTTTCACTCTGTCATGGTGCACTACGAGAACGATCTGCCGGTACAGATTGAAGATCGCTGCGTGAATGCCGAAATTGTGCCCGAGTATCTGGCGCAGGATTACAGCCAGACTACGCCGCACGCTTACCTGTCGCTGATAGCCCCCTTGACCGAAGGTGAGCATATTGTTGAGGCCGTTCGCGCCAGCGCCGAAGAGTGCGCGTTGCTGAACATCAAAGAACACGATCCCTGCCTGCTGATCCGCCGCAAGACCTGGTCCGCGTCATCCATTGTCTCTCATGCCCGTTTACTGTTCCCTGGTTCCCGCTATCGACTGCAAGGGCGGTTTATGTCCTGATACAGGAGATGAAAACCGTGATTGCTGACGCAATATAATAAAAATGTATCTTAATTGTTAAAATCATCCTTGCAGTGACTTGTATAGACAAGTATATGTTACTTATCTATCCGACGTTCGCGAGGAGTTTTCTGTCATGTCCCATAGCAAATATCGTCAGCAGGATATTCGTGCCCCACGCGGCACCACCTTAACGGCCAAAAGCTGGCTGACCGAAGCGCCGCTGCGCATGTTAATGAATAATCTGGATCCCGATGTGGCGGAAAATCCGCATGAGCTGGTGGTTTACGGCGGGATTGGCCGCGCCGCACGGGACTGGGAATGCTATGACGCCATCGTCAACGCGCTGACCAAACTGGAGACCGATGAGACGCTGCTGGTCCAGTCCGGAAAACCGGTAGGCGTATTCAAAACTCACGACAACGCACCGCGCGTGCTGATTGCCAACTCCAACCTGGTGCCACATTGGGCTACCTGGGAACACTTCAACGAACTGGACGCCAAAGGGCTGGCGATGTACGGCCAGATGACCGCCGGGAGCTGGATCTACATCGGCAGCCAGGGGATCGTGCAGGGGACTTATGAAACCTTCGTTGAGGCCGGGCGTCAGCATTATCAGGGTAACCTGAGCGGGCGCTGGGTATTGACCGCCGGACTGGGCGGTATGGGCGGGGCGCAGCCGTTAGCCGCTACGCTTGCGGGGGCGTGTTCGCTGAACATTGAATGCCAGCAAAGCCGAATCGATTTCCGTCTGCGTACCCGTTACGTGGACGAGCAGGCGACATCGCTTGACGATGCGCTGGCGCGTATCGACAAATACACTCGCGAGGGTAAAGCGGTCTCCATTGCGCTGTGTGCGAACGCCGCCGACGTTGTGCCGGAACTGGTGAAGCGCGGTGTGCGCCCGGATATGGTCACCGACCAGACCAGCGCCCACGATCCGCTGCATGGTTATCTGCCGTCTGGCTGGAGCTGGGAAGAGTATCAGGCAAAAGCGGTGTCCGATCCGCAGGGCACGGTGCAGGCGGCGAAACGTTCAATGGCAACGCACGTTGAGGCGATGCTGGCGTTTAGCAAAATGGGCGTGCCAACGTTTGATTACGGCAACAACATTCGCCAGATGGCCAAAGAGATGGGCGTGGAAAATGCCTTTGATTTCCCCGGCTTCGTACCTGCTTATATTCGACCGTTGTTCTGTCGCGGCATTGGCCCGTTCCGTTGGGTGGCGCTGTCCGGCGATCCGCAGGATATTTATAAAACAGATGCCAAAGTGAAAGAGATCGTGGCAGATGATAAGCACCTTCATCACTGGCTGGATATGGCGCGTGAGCGGATTAATTTCCAGGGTTTACCGGCGCGTATCTGCTGGGTCGGCCTGGAGTGGCGTCAGAAACTAGGGCTGGCGTTTAATGAAATGGTGCGCAGCGGTGAAGTATCCGCGCCGATTGTTATTGGCCGTGACCATCTGGACTCAGGTTCTGTTGCCAGCCCGAACCGCGAAACTGAAGCTATGCGCGACGGTTCAGACGCCGTATCCGACTGGCCGCTGCTGAACGCGCTGCTTAACACCGCCAGCGGCGCGACCTGGGTGTCGCTGCATCACGGTGGCGGGGTCGGTATGGGCTTCTCTCAGCATGCCGGGATGGTGATTGTTTGCGATGGCACCGATGAAGCCGCGGCGCGTATCGCCCGGGTCTTACATAACGATCCGGCGACCGGGGTGATGCGTCACGCCGACGCCGGATATGACATTGCGGTGGAATGCGCCGTCGAAGAAGGGCTGAATTTGCCGATGGTTGCCGCGACGCAGGAGAAACGCTGATATGAACACCATGACACTCACGCCGGGCCATCTGAGTTTTATCCAGCTACGTGAAATCTGGCAGCAGCCGGTCAAACTGAGTCTGGATGCCGGGGCGATCGATGCTATTAACGCCAGCGTCGCCTGCGTCAATAATATTGTCGATGAAGGCCGTACGGCGTATGGCATTAATACCGGCTTTGGCCTGCTGGCCCAGACCCGTATCGCCACGGAAGATTTGCAGAATTTGCAGCGTTCGCTGGTGCTTTCCCATGCGGCAGGTGTCGGCGAGGCGCTGGACGACGCGATGGTGCGTCTGATTATGGTGCTGAAAATCAACAGCCTGGCGCGCGGTTTTTCCGGTATTCGCCTGAGCGTGATTGAAGCGCTGATTGCGCTGGTGAATGCCGAGGTGTATCCGCTGATCCCGGCGAAAGGCTCCGTGGGGGCATCGGGTGACCTGGCGCCACTGGCGCATATGTCTTTGACGCTGTTGGGAGAAGGGAAGGCGCGCTGGCAGGGTGAATGGCTCCCGGCGACCGAAGCGCTGAAAAAGGCCGGGCTGGAGCCGATAACGCTGGAGGCAAAAGAAGGGCTGGCGTTGCTCAACGGCACCCAGGCTTCGACGGCCTTTGCGCTGCGTGGGCTAATTGAAGCTCAGGAACTGTTTGCGTCTGCAACGGTGTGCGGGGCGCTGACCACCGAAGCCGTGCTGGGTTCCCGTCGTCCGTTTGATGCCCGTATTCACGCCGCGCGAGGGCAGCGTGGGCAGATTGATGCCGCAACGCTGTATCGCCACGTATTGACCGACACCAGCGCGCTTTCGCAGTCGCATCATAACTGTGAGAAAGTGCAGGATCCGTATTCTCTGCGCTGTCAGCCACAGGTGATGGGGGCATGTCTGACGCAAATGCGCCAGGTGATGGATGTTCTGCTGGTGGAGGCCAATGCGGTTTCCGACAACCCGCTGGTATTTGCCGAAGAGGGGGATGTCATTTCTGGCGGCAACTTCCATGCTGAACCGGTGGCGATGGCAGCAGATAATCTGGCGCTGGCGATTGCGGAAATCGGCTCGTTATCGGAGCGACGCATTGCGTTAATGATGGATAAACACATGTCGCAACTGCCGCCGTTTTTGGTGAAAAACGGTGGGGTGAACTCCGGCTTTATGATTGCTCAAGTCACGGCTGCCGCGCTGGCGAGTGAGAACAAAGCGCTGGCGCATCCGCATAGCGTAGACAGTTTACCGACGTCCGCCAACCAGGAAGATCACGTATCTATGGCTCCGGCGGCGGGGCGCAGACTGTGGGAGATGGCAGCAAATACGCGCGGCGTGATTGCCGTAGAGTGGCTGGCGGCGTGTCAGGGGATTGACCTGCGCGAAGGGTTAACCTCAAGCCCGCTGCTGGAGCAGGCGCGCCAGGCTTTACGCGAGCAGGTTGCTCATTACACGCAGGATCGCTTTTTCGCCCCGGATATCGAGTGCGCGACCGAACTGTTAGCGCAAGGAACATTGCTGAAATTGCTGCCTGAATTTCTCTAGAGAATTGCCTGATGGCGACGCTGACGCGTCTTATCAGACTTACGGTCGGCTTTGTAGGCCGGATGAGGCTAAGTCGACATCCGGCATAACAGAACTTAGCTAAATATTGCGGTAACAGAAGCGCTGGCGAGCGAGTGGAAATGGACGTTAAATCCAACCATCGCGCCGCTGGCGTCCTCATCGACATCAATACGCTCCACATCCAGTGCGTGAACCGTAAAGATATAGCGGTGGTTTTCCCCCTTCGGCGGCGCAGCGCCACCATAACCGGCTTTACCAAAATCCGTGCGTGTTTGCAGCACGCCTTCCGGCAACGCAACCAGCCCCGAGCCGTAACCTTGTGGTAAAACTCGGGTATCTGCAGGCAGGTTAACCACCACCCAGTGCCACCAGCCGGAGCCGGTTGGCGCATCAGGATCGTAACAGGTCACGACAAAGCTTTTAGTCCCGGCGGGCACGTCATCCCATGCCAGGTGCGGGGAAATATTATCCCCGTCATATCCCATGCCGTTAAAGACGTGGCGATGAGGAAGCTTTTCGCCATCGCGCAGATCGTTACTGATTAGTTTCATGCTGACTCCTCTCGTTAGCCAAAAAGTGTAGCCAGAAACCGTAGAGCTTACCGCTGATTAATCGCTAAAAAATGTTGCATTGCGTACAGCCTCGTTGACGGCCTGCGTCAGGCTGCGCAGTTGTTCGGGCTTGATGATGTACGGCGGCATCAGATAAATGAGCTTACCAAACGGTCTTACCCACACGCCCTGTTCGACAAAGAACTTCTGTAACGCGGCCATATTCACCGGATGCGTGGTTTCTATCACGCCGATGGCACCAAGCACGCGCACGTCGGCGACCCAACGGGAATCTGCCGCCGGGGCGAGTTCTTCACGCAACTGCGCTTCAATGGCCGCGACCTGCGAGCGCCATTCGCCGGTTTCGAGCAGCGACAGGCTGGCAGAGGCGACGGCGCAGGCCAGTGGATTACCCATGAAAGTCGGGCCGTGCATAAAACATCCGGCTTCACCGTTGCTGATGGTTTCCGCAACCAGGCGCGTGGTCAGGGTGGCGGAAAGGGTCATCGTTCCGCCGGTTAACGCTTTGCCAAGGCACAAAATGTCCGGAGTGATATCAGCGTGCTCACAGGCAAACAGCTTGCCCGTGCGACCAAATCCGGTGGCGATTTCATCGGCAATCAGCAAAATGCCTTCCCGGTCACACATCTTACGGATGCGCTTTAACCACTCAGGATGGTACATGCGCATGCCGCCAGCGCCCTGCACAATCGGTTCAAGGATCACTGCCGCAATTTCGTGGCGATGTGCGGCCATCAGACGGGCAAAAGGCACCATATCCAGTTCGTCCCATTCGCCGCCCATCCGACTTTGCGGAGCGGGTGCAAACAGGTTATCAGGCAGATAACCCTTCCACAGACTGTGCATCGAGTTGTCAGGATCGCAGACCGACATCGCGCCGAAAGTATCGCCGTGATAACCGTTACGAAATGTCAGGAAACGCTGACGGGATTCACCTTTGGCCTGCCAGTATTGCAGCGCCATTTTCATCGCGACTTCCACGGCGACCGAACCAGAATCCGCGAGAAAAACGCACTCCAGCGCCTCGGGCGTCATCGCCACCAACTGGCGACACAGCGCAATAGCCGGGGCATGGGTAATGCCGCCAAACATCACGTGCGACATGGCATCAATCTGCGTTTTCATCGCGGCATTCAGCTGCGGGTGATTGTAACCGTGGATTGCCGCCCACCAGGATGACATGCCGTCAATCAGCTTCTCACCGCTGGCTAATATCAGTTCACAACCTTCGGCACGCGTCACCGGATAAACCGGCAGCGGGGAGGTCATGGAGGTGTAAGGGTGCCAGATATGGCGTTGGTCAAACGCAAGATCGTCCGTTGTCATAATCGACTTGTAAACCAAATTAAAAAGATTTAGGTTTACGAGTCTACACCAAACTAACAACGAAACGTATACCAATATGGCTCATTCTTCTCGCTGGACAATGTCGCAAGTCACCGAATTATTTGAAAAACCGCTGCTGGATCTGTTGTTTGAAGCGCAGCAGGTTCATCGTCAGCATTTCGATCCGCGGCAGGTACAAGTTAGTACGCTGTTGTCGATTAAGACCGGTGCTTGCCCGGAAGACTGCAAATACTGCCCGCAAAGTTCCCGCTATAAAACCGGACTGGAAACGGAACGTTTGATGGAAGTTGAACAGGTTCTGGACTCTGCCCGTAAGGCGAAACAAGCCGGTTCAACGCGGTTTTGCATGGGCGCGGCGTGGAAGAACCCTCACGAACGCGATATGCCGTACCTGGAACAAATGGTTCAGGGCGTGAAAGAACTGGGGCTGGAAGCCTGTATGACGCTGGGCACGCTGGACGAATCTCAGGCCCAGCGCCTGGCCAATGCGGGTCTGGACTACTACAACCACAACCTCGACACCTCGCCGGAATTTTACGGCAATATCATTACCACCCGTTCGTATCAGGAGCGCCTGGATACGCTGGATAAAGTGCGTGAGGCGGGCATTAAAGTTTGCTCCGGCGGGATTGTGGGGCTGGGTGAAACGGTGACCGACCGCGCGGGTCTGCTGCTGCAATTAGCGAATCTGCCGACGCCGCCGGAAAGCGTGCCGATCAACATGCTGGTGAAAGTGAAGGGCACGCCGCTTGCCGATAACGACGACGTAGATGCTTTTGATTTTATTCGTACTATCGCCGTCGCGCGCATCATGATGCCGACCTCATACGTACGTCTTTCTGCCGGGCGCGAGCAGATGAACGAACAAACCCAGGCAATGTGCTTTATGGCCGGGGCCAACTCGATTTTCTACGGCTGCAAACTGCTGACCACGCCGAACCCGAACGAAGATAAAGATTTATTGTTGTTCCGTAAGCTGGGTCTTAACCCGCAGCAAACGGCGGTACTGGCGGGTGATAACGAACAGCAACAACGTCTGGAGCAGGCGCTGCGTACCCCGGATACCGACGATTACTACAACGCGGCAACCGTATGACCTGGCAGCAAAAAATCGACGATGCGCTAACGGCGCGTCGTCGTGCTGATGCGTGGCGTCGGCGCTATGCAGTGACACAGGGTGCTGGTCGCTGGTTACAGGCTGGCGGTCGTCAGTATCTGAATTTCTCCAGCAACGACTATCTCGGCTTAAGCCACCATCCGCAGATTATCTGCGCGTGGCAGCAGGGTGCAGAGCGTTTTGGCGTCGGCAGTGGCGGCTCGGGCCATGTCAGCGGTTATTCCGTTGCTCATCAGGCGCTGGAAGAAGAGCTGGCGCAGTGGCTCGGCTATTCCCGGGCGCTGTTGTTCATCTCCGGTTTTGCCGCTAATCAGGCAGTGATAGCCGCATTGATGGAAAAAGACGATCGCATTGTCGCCGACAGGCTTAGCCATGCCTCGCTGTTGGAGGCCGCCAGCCTTAGCCCTGCTGTTTTACGTCGCTTTACCCATAACGATCCGCAACATCTGGAGCGTCTGCTGACTTCCCCCTGTCCGGGGCAGCAACTGGTGGTCACTGAAGGCGTATTCAGCATGGATGGCGATAGTGCGCCACTGGCAGAAATCCACGCGGTGGCGAAACGGCAGGGCGCGTGGCTGCTGGTGGATGATGCGCATGGGATTGGCGTAAGCGGTGAGAAAGGGCGCGGCTCGTGCTCTCGACAACAGGTGAAACCTGAGCTGCTCGTGGTGACGTTTGGCAAAGGGTTTGGTGTCAGCGGTGCGGCGATCCTGTGTTCTGATAGCGTGGCCGACTATCTGTTGCAGTTTGCCCGCCATCTGATCTACAGCACCAGTATGCCTCCGGCGCAGGCGCAGGCCTTACGCGCCGCGCTGGCGGTGATCCGCAGCCGTGAAGGCGATGAACGCAGGGAAAAGTTAGCGATGCTGATCCAGCGTTTTCGCGCTGGAGTGAATACTACGGATTTGACGCTGGCGCATTCAGATAGCGCTATTCAACCGCTGATCGTTGGCGACAATCATAAAGCCCTGCAACTGGCACAGACGTTACGGCAACAGGGATGCTGGGTGACGGCAATTCGCCCACCAACGGTGCCCACCGGTACGGCCAGATTACGGCTGACTTTGACCCAGGCGCATGAGGTGCAGGATATCGATCGTCTACTGGAGGTGTTGCATGGTGCAGGTCAATAAACAGGCGATTGCCGCCGCGTTTGGCCGCGCTGCCACCTACTATGAGCAACACGCAGAGCTGCAACGTCAGAGTGCCGATGCGTTACTGGCACAACTCGATGGCCGGGCGTTCTCAAGGGTTTTGGACGCGGGCTGTGGGCCTGGGCGTATGAGTCGCTACTGGCGGGAGCAGGGGAGCGAGGTCTGCGCGCTGGATCTGTCGGCGCAAATGCTGGCTGAAGCGCAGCGTCACGATGTTGCCCATCACTATCTGCTGGCGGATATCGAAGCCATTCCGCAGGCCGCTGCCACTTTCGACCTGGCCTGGAGCAATCTGGCCGTGCAGTGGTGCAGCGACCTACGCGGTGCGTTAAGCGAGCTATACCGGGTGGTGCGTCCTGGCGGAACTGTGGCGTTTAGTACCCTGGCGCAAGGTTCGATGCCGGAACTTCGTCAGGCGTGGCGAACAGTTGATGACCGGGAGCATGCCAACCGTTTTTTGCCCGTGGAGCAACTGGAAAACGCGCTGTGCGGCTGGGACGTTGAATACCAGTCTCATGCCGTCACGCTGTGGTTTTACGATGCGCTGAGCGCCATGCGCTCGTTGAAGGGTATTGGCGCGACGCATTTGCATGATGGACGCGAGCAGCGTGTGCTGACCCGCTCGCAACTGCGTCAGCTACAGCTCGCCTGGCCCTGTCAGCAGGGGAAATATCCGCTGACCTATCATCTTTTTTTGGGAGTGATTCAACGTGACTAACACGTATTTTGTCACCGGGACGGACACCGAAGTAGGTAAAACTATCGCCAGCTGTGCGTTGCTTCAGGCGGCGGGACAGTTGGGATTGCGAACCGTCGGCTATAAGCCGGTGGCGTCAGGCAGTGAAATGACGGATGAAGGTCTGCGAAACAGCGATGCGCTGGCTCTACAGCGCAACAGCGTTGTAGCCGTGGATTATGCAGCCATCAATCCGTATACCTTCGCGGAACCTACCTCACCGCATATCATCAGTGCTGACGAAGGGCGCCCCATTGAGGCCTCCGTGATGTCTGCGGGCTTACGCTTGCTTGAAGAACAGGCTGACTGGGTATTGGTGGAAGGTGCAGGCGGATGGTTTACGCCGCTTTCGCCAACGCTGAGTTTTTCTGACTGGGTAAAAGAGGAACAACTGCCGGTGATTCTGGTGGTTGGCGTTAAGCTCGGTTGTATCAATCATGCCATTTTGACCGCCCAGGCGGTGCAGCAGGCTGGGCTGACGCTCGCCGGATGGGTTGCCAATGATGTGACGCCCCCCGGCAAGCGTCATGCTGAATATATGGCGACGCTAAAGCGTGCGCTTGCGGCTCCGCTGCTGGGGGAAATTCCCTGGCTGGCAGAAGAGCCGGAGCAAGCATCGACAGGTCGTTATATCGATCTTAGCGTTTTGTCTCTGGCATCCACCAGTCGTTGATTAGCGGGTCGCTGAATTGTGTTATTTGCCCTTGAGCCACGTTGCGGCCACGATGTAACAAGCAATAGCAGTCGGCGACCCGACGAATGAACGGCAGGCTCTGCTCCGCGAGCATAATGGTGATGCCAAGCTCCTGGCTTAGCCTCACAATCAGATTCCCCAGTTTGTGGATATACGCCTGGCCTGTTCCTCGTGTGGGCTCATCGAGGATCAGCAGACGCGGGCGAGTGACCAACGCGCTGGCGAGTGCAAGCTGGTGCTGATTTTCCTCCGACAATGCCACCCCTTTGGCCTGACGCAGTACAAACAGCTGTGGAAACAGGCGGTAAATATCGCTGCTGTTCATTGCTTCGCTTTCCTCAACCGCCTGGCGCGCAATGTGCAGATTTTCCTCTACCGTCAACTGCGAAAAAATTCGCCGCTCCTGTGATACACAGTTAATACCTAGTGCAATGCGCTTTGCCGCCGGAATCTGAAGCAGATCGCAAGGTGGTGCGCCAGCCTGATGCCAGAACATGGTTCCGCTCTCAATCGGTAAATTGCCGATGATGCAATTGGCAAGCGTAGTCTTTCCCATCCCTGGAAGACCCAGCACGGCGGTACATTTACCGGGCAACAGGTCGAGATCGACATCCCAAAGCGAGTGTTGATTACCGTAATAGTGATTCACTGCACGAAGACTCAACATAGATTTCTCCCTCATGATGATATCCGCCTCGCGGACTGGTGGTCGGGAGAAAACTGCAAATCTCTTGCCAGAAGCGGAATTGGGGAAAAATACAGCAGGATGGCGTGCAGCGCTGGCGGTAAATTCTTACTGACCGCATTCCTGACATTGTTTTGTGCACATTGGCAGTGCCTGGTGGTGTCGTGATGGTGCAGGCAGGAAAATGATGAAAATGCGAGCAAGATCTCGGCCATCCGAGGTCGCTTCGTTAGCTGATAAATATCAAAAAATAGCGATAATTTTTTTTTATCCCACCAGAAAAGACCATCAGGACGTTTTTGCCAGGCTACAGTCCATACGGGCTGGAGGCAGTTATCCACTATTCCTGTGGATAACCTTGTGTATTAGGGTTAGAAAACACAATGTAAGCGAGAGAAGACGCGGCCTGCGACTAAATTGATGCGAAAGACGGCTCGAGATAATAATCATTAGATTACAGGATGTTAGATAAATGCAATGGCTGTCGCAGAAGTGTCATGCGTTGCCACAAAACTTTCATCGAGTAGCTTGACAAATGTTAAAAAAGTCATTGGTTTGGGGATAACACATTTTTGCTGGTGTTTTATCTTGCCTGCGGACAAATTTTAGCCTGTAGCCACGGCCATTTTGCTGGGGTAACAGAAATATTCTGGCGCGTTACTGTTTTTTCATCCAGTATATTTTACTGGCAAAATATACTGCTGCGAGTAAAATTACACACCTGCCCGCCCATTGCTTCAGGTAGCTGCTCATGAGTAAACCGTTCAAACTAAATTCCGCTTTTAAACCCTCTGGCGATCAGCCTGAGGCGATTCGTCGCCTGGAAGAAGGTCTGGAGGATGGTCTGGCGCATCAGACGCTACTGGGGGTGACAGGGTCGGGGAAAACATTCACCATCGCTAACGTGATTGCGGACTTGCAGCGTCCTACCATGGTGCTGGCCCCCAATAAGACACTTGCTGCTCAGCTGTACGGTGAGATGAAAGAGTTCTTCCCGGATAACGCGGTGGAGTATTTTGTCTCTTACTACGACTATTATCAGCCGGAAGCCTACGTACCCAGTTCTGACACCTTCATCGAGAAAGATGCTTCGGTCAACGAACATATTGAGCAGATGCGCCTGTCGGCAACCAAAGCGCTGCTGGAACGTCGCGATGTCGTTGTCGTGGCGTCGGTTTCCGCGATTTATGGTCTGGGTGACCCGGATCTGTACCTGAAAATGATGCTGCACCTGACGGTGGGGATGATTATCGACCAGCGTGCGATCCTGCGTCGTCTGGCGGAGCTGCAATATACCCGCAACGATCAGGCATTCCAGCGCGGGACCTTCCGCGTGCGCGGTGAAGTGATCGACATTTTCCCGGCAGAATCCGATGACATCGCGCTGCGCGTGGAACTGTTTGATGAAGAGGTCGAACGTTTATCGCTGTTTGACCCGCTGACCGGACAGGTCGAATCCACAATTTCGCGCTACACCATCTATCCTAAAACGCACTACGTGACGCCGCGAGAACGTATCGTGCAGGCGATGGAAGAAATCAAAGTTGAGCTGGCAGAGCGGCGTAAAGTCCTGTTGGCAAATAACAAACTGCTGGAAGAACAGCGCTTAAGTCAGCGTACCCAGTTCGATTTGGAAATGATGAATGAGCTGGGTTACTGCTCGGGGATTGAAAACTACTCCCGCTATCTGTCCGGGCGCGGCCCTGGCGAGCCGCCGCCGACGCTGTTTGATTACCTGCCTGCCGATGGCCTGCTGGTGGTGGATGAATCCCACGTGACTATCCCGCAAATTGGCGGCATGTATCGCGGTGATCGGGCGCGTAAAGAAACCCTGGTCGAATACGGATTCCGTCTGCCGTCGGCGCTGGATAACCGTCCGCTCAAATTTGAAGAGTTCGAGGCGCTGGCTCCGCAAACTATCTACGTTTCGGCGACGCCGGGCAACTATGAGCTGGAGAAATCCGGTGATGAAGTGGTCGATCAGGTGGTACGACCGACCGGCCTGCTGGATCCGGTCATTGAGGTGCGTCCGGTGGCGACGCAGGTTGACGATCTGCTGTCGGAGATCCGCACCCGTGCGGCGATTAACGAACGTGTGCTGGTCACCACGCTGACCAAACGGATGGCAGAAGACCTCACAGAATACCTCGAAGAACATGGCGAGCGGGTGCGTTATCTGCACTCTGACATCGATACTGTGGAACGCATGGAAATCATTCGTGACCTGCGTCTGGGCGAGTTTGACGTGCTGGTGGGTATCAACCTGTTACGTGAAGGTCTGGACATGCCTGAGGTCTCCCTGGTGGCGATTCTGGACGCAGACAAAGAAGGGTTCCTGCGTTCTGAACGTTCGCTTATCCAGACCATCGGTCGTGCGGCGCGAAACATCAACGGTAAGGCTATTCTCTACGGCGATAAAATTACCGCCTCAATGGCTAAAGCGATTGGTGAAACCGAACGTCGTCGTGAGAAGCAGCAACTCTACAACGAAGAGCACGGTATTACGCCGCAGGGCCTGAATAAGAAAGTAGTCGATATTCTGGCGCTGGGTCAGAATATTGCGAAGACCAAGGCGAAAGGCAAAGGGAAGTCACGCGCAGGCGCGAAGTCTGAAGTTGTGGAACTGGATATGACGCCAAAAGCGCTGCAGCAGAAGATTCACGAGCTGGAAGGGCAGATGATGCAGCATGCGCAGAATCTTGAATTTGAAGAGGCAGCGACGATCCGCGACCAGTTGCATCAACTGCGCGAGTTGTTTATCGCAGCATCGTAAGAGTGTGCCGGATGCGGGGTAAACCCCTTATCCGGCCTACGGCAAAGATCGCGTTCGTAGGTCGGATGCCGGAGCAGAGCGTTTTGTAGGCCTGATAAGCGCCGCGCATCAGGCAAATCCGTTTAGCCTAGCGCCTGCACCGCTTTCTCCAGCGCACTATGCAATAGCTGGCGGTCATGGCGGTATGGAATATCGCTGGCTTCCAGCACTTCCTGAATGACAACGCGGTCGGTAACGGCGGATGCATCCACTTTCGGCCCCACAACCACCGCATCAATCACTTTCTTCCCGACGTACTGTTCAATAATGGCCAGCTTATCGCTAAGCGTCAGGCTGGCTGCTGGCAGGCTTAATTCGCGCCCAAGATTGCCTATATAGACCATCGGAGCCGGTGTGCGACGTAATGCCTGTGACATTTCATTGAGTAACAGAATCGGCATCAGGCTGGTGTAAAAACTGCCAGGTCCTATCAGAATCAAATCCGCTTCGGCGATAGCCTCAACCGCCTCCCGCGTGGTGGGGACTTTTGGCGACAGCATCAGTTCCTGAGGCGGGACGGTGAGCTGATCGATATTGACTTCGCCATAAACTTCATGTCCCTGATCGTCTATAGCCATCAAATCCACCGGCAGCTCCGACATCGGAATTAAATGCGCATCGACCTTCAACAGGCTTCGAATTAAATTGATGGCTTCCAGAGGCCGCACGCTGAGGTGATCGAGCGCTTTTAACATCAGATTTCCGAGGTTATGCCCGGAAAGTTCGCCATTACCCCCAAAACGATACTCAAACATGGCGGATGCAACGCTGGGTTGGGTAATTAACTGGTTCAGACAGTTACGCATGTCTCCCCAGGCTATCCCTCCTTCAGAGCGACGAATACGACCTGTCGACCCGCCGTTATCCGTGGTGGTGACGATACCCGTCAGGCGGGAACCTAATGGGGAAAGAGAGGAGAGAACGCGTCCTAATCCATGCCCTCCGCCGAGAGCGACAACGCGGTCCAGATCTGCCAGCGTGCGAGTGCGCATATATTTTCCTGATATCAATTGATCGGCGTTACAGTAACGTAAATAGCGTGTTTTCAGCAATTATCCAGTCGGCATCTGCCGTAATTTTTTTCTGCGGTCTACTCCTTTCTGGCGAGATCCACCTGATGGCAAGATGATGTATATCAATGCAAAACTGTGATTTTTGCTTATTCTGTAGCGAAATTGCACGATCATGTCGTTATGTATGTATTTATATAGCGAAAGTGTACATGGCAAAAGCGTCATTTACACGCTAGTATCGGCATAACCACTAAGTACTCTTAATAATTTGAGTTGCCGGAAGCCAACGCATCTGCAACACGAAGTATGACGAGTATAAACACTCTAGCCTCTGCACCTGGGTCAAATGATACGGTGCTTTGGCCGTGACAAGACTTGAAAAAGTTTGTCACCAGGGCGCAGGAAGAAATGACTACGTCTCCCGTATTTGGAAAGGTGTACATGGGCTCTCAACTTACCGATGCTTTCGCACGTAAGTTTTACTACTTACGTTTGTCGATTACCGATGTGTGTAACTTTCGTTGCACCTACTGCCTGCCGGATGGCTATAAGCCCGGTGGGGTCACCAATAACGGCTTTCTGACCGTTGATGAAATTCGCCGTGTCACGCGCGCGTTCGCCAGTCTGGGAACGGAAAAAGTGCGTCTGACAGGGGGCGAACCTTCACTGCGTCGCGACTTTACGGACATTATCGCCGCCGTGCGCGAAAACGACGCCATCCGTCAGATTGCGGTAACCACCAATGGTTATCGTCTGGCGCGAGATGCTGCTGCCTGGCGCGATGCCGGACTGACCGCGCTCAACGTCAGCGTCGACAGCCTGGATGCCCGTCAGTTTCATGCCATTACCGGGCAGGACAAGTTTCAACAGGTGATGGCAGGCATTGACGCCGCCTTTGATGCGGGTTTTGAAAAAGTGAAAGTCAACACCGTGCTGATGCGCGACGTAAACCATCATCAACTGGACACCTTCCTTGCGTGGATCCAACCTCGGCCAATCCAACTGCGTTTTATTGAACTGATGGAAACGGGCGAGGGCAGCTCTCTCTTCCGTAAACACCATATCTCCGGACAGGTACTTCGCGATGAGCTGCTGCGTCGCGGCTGGATCCACCAGATCCGACAGCGCAGCGACGGCCCGGCTCAGGTTTTCTGTCATCCTGATTATGTTGGTGAAATTGGTCTGATCATGCCTTATGAGAAAGACTTCTGCGCCACCTGTAATCGTCTGCGCGTTTCCTCTGTTGGCAAGCTTCATCTGTGTTTATTTGGTGAAGGCGGCGTAAGCCTGCGTGATTTGCTGGAAGATGACGCTCAGCAGCCGGCGCTGGAAGAACGTATTTCAGCCGCGCTGCTGGAGAAAAAGCAGACCCATTTCCTGCATCAGAACAATACCGGTATTACGCAAAACTTATCTTACATTGGCGGCTGATCGCTAAAAGGAGTTTTTCATGAGTCAGGTAAGCGCTGAATTTATCCCGACACGCATTGCTATTCTTACTGTTTCCAACCGTCGCGGCGAAGAAGATGACACCTCCGGCCATTATCTGCGTGACTCGGCGCAAGAAGCGGGTCATCAGATTGTCGATAAGGCGATTGTCAAAGAAAACCGTTACGCCATCCGCGCCCAGGTTTCTGCCTGGATTGCCAGTGATGATGTACAGGTAGTGCTCATTACCGGCGGTACCGGGTTAACCGAAGGGGACCAGGCGCCGGAAGCGCTGCAACCGCTGTTTGACAGAGAAGTTGAAGGGTTTGGCGAAGTCTTCCGTATGCTGTCGTTTGAAGAGATTGGCACCGCGACGCTGCAATCCCGCGCGATTGCCGGAGTGGCCAATAAAACGCTGATTTTCGCCATGCCGGGTTCGACCAAAGCGTGTCGTACCGCCTGGGAAAATATCATTGCGCCGCAGCTTGATGCCCGTACGCGTCCGTGTAATTTCCACCCACATTTGAAGAAATAAGTATGTCGCAACTGACTCATATTAACGCCGCTGGCGAAGCGCATATGGTGGATGTCTCCGCCAAAGCGGAAACTGTACGCGAGGCGCGTGCTGAAGCATTCGTGACTATGCGTAGCGAAACTCTGGCGATGATTATCGATGGCAGCCACCATAAAGGTGATGTATTCGCCACGGCGCGTATTGCGGGTATTCAGGCCGCCAAACGTACCTGGGATCTTATCCCGCTGTGCCATCCGCTGATGCTGAGTAAGGTGGAAGTCAATCTTCACGCTGAACCGGAGCACAACCGCGTACGGATTGAAACGCTGTGTCGCCTGACCGGTAAAACCGGCGTTGAAATGGAAGCGTTAACGGCGGCCTCCGTGGCGGCGTTGACCATCTACGATATGTGCAAAGCGGTGCAAAAGGATATGGTGATTGGTCCGGTGCGTCTGCTGGCAAAAAGCGGCGGCAAGTCCGGAGATTTTAAGGTAGATGCGCATGATTAAGGTTCTCTTCTTTGCTCAGGTACGCGAACTGGTAAACACCGATGCGTTAGAGGTTGCCGCCGAGTTTGCAACGGTAGAAGCGCTGCGCAAGCATCTTGCGGCAAAAAGCGATCGCTGGGCGTTGGCGCTGGAAGACGGCAAGCTGCTGGCGGCGGTAAATCAGACGTTGGTCAGTTTTGATCATCCTCTTAACGCGGGTGATGAAGTCGCTTTCTTCCCGCCCGTAACCGGAGGCTAAAATGACTGAAACGCGAATTGTTGTTGGCCCTGCGCCGTTTCGCGTCGGGGATGAGTATCCCTGGCTGGCAGAGCGCGATGAAGATGGCGCGGTAGTCACTTTCACCGGTAAAGTGCGCAATCACAATCTCGGTGACAGCGTTAAGGCGTTAACGCTGGAACACTATCCGGGAATGACCGAAAAAGCGCTGGCGGAGATTGTCGACGAAGCGCGTTTGCGCTGGCCGCTGGGTCGGGTGACGGTGATTCATCGCATTGGCGAACTGTGGCCGGGTGACGAAATCGTGTTTGTTGGCGTGACCAGTGCGCATCGCAGCAGCGCGTTTGATGCCGGGCAGTTCATTATGGATTACCTGAAAACCCGCGCGCCGTTCTGGAAGCGCGAGGCCACGCCGGAAGGTGAGCGCTGGGTTGATGCCCGAGACAGCGATAAGCTAGCAGCAAAACGCTGGTAGAGTACAATTGTTGTAGGCTCATACTGATTCAGGAGATTGTCATGGACCGATTCCCACGATCCGATTCTATTGTACAGGCCCGTTCCGGCCTGCAAACGTATATGGCGCAGGTATACGGCTGGATGACCTGCGGACTGTTGCTGACGGCGTTTATCGCCTGGTATGCGGCAAATACGCCCGCAGTGATGATGTTTGTCTTCTCCAGCAAAATCACCTTCTTTGGCCTGATCATCGCTCAACTGGCGCTGGTGTTCGTCCTGTCCGGCATGGTGCAAAGGCTGAGCGCGGGTATGGCGACCACGCTGTTTATGCTCTATTCGGCATTAACCGGGCTGACGCTATCAAGCATTTTTATCGTCTATACCTACTCGTCTATCGCCAGCACCTTTGTGGTTACCGGAGGGATGTTCGGGATCATGAGCTTGTATGGCTACACCACCAAACGTGATCTGAGCGGCTTCGGCAATATGCTGTTTATGGCGCTGATTGGTATTGTGCTGGCCTCGCTGGTTAACTTCTGGCTGAAGAGTGAAGCGTTGATGTGGGCGGTGACGTACATAGGGGTGATTGTGTTTGTCGGCCTGACCGCCTATGACACGCAGAAGCTGAAAAATATCGGTGAGCAGATCGATCTGCGCGACAGTTCCAACTTGCGTAAATACGCTATTCTTGGGGCGTTAACGCTGTATCTGGACTTCATTAACCTGTTCCTGATGCTGCTGCGTATCTTCGGCAATCGTCGTTAATTTTCCGTCACCGGATAGCGTAAGCCGCCATCCGGTGAATTATTTCGCCATCGCCTTCTCGTTTTTTACCCGCAACTTTTTTGCCCGACTCTCCAGCAGCAAATAACACACCAGTGCCAGAAGCAGCGGAATAAAATAGTACAACACGCGATACGCGAGCAGGGCAGCAATGATCGTTCCCTGAGACGAGTCCTCTCCTGCCAGCAGCGCCATAAACACCGCTTCCAGCACGCCGATCCCCGCCGGAATATGCACGATTACGCCGGCAATACTGCTCACCAGCAGCACGCCCAGCACGAAGAAATAATCGATATTCTGACCGAGCAACAACCAGATAATCGCCCCCATTACCATCCAGTTCGCACTGGATATCGTCATTTGCGCGAGGGCAAATTTCCAGGAGGGCAGCACCAGTCTTTGGCCCTTGATGGTGATGTGACGATGTTTAGCGAAGGCGCAAAACCACAGATAAACAACAATAATCAGCAGCAGCGCAATGCCTAAGATGCGCAATGTGCCTTCATCGATATACCAGTGTGCGGGCAGTTCGACGACGCCGAAGGTAAATATAAAACCGCCCAGCAGAATATAGCCCAGCCAGTTAGTGGTAATACTCAGCGAAAAAATCCGCGTTATTGTGCCCCCCGGCAATCCGAGGCGCGAGTAAAGGCGATAACGCATCCCTATACCACCCACCCAGGTGCTCAACGTCAGGTTGAAGGCGTAACAGATAAATGACACCAGCATGACCTGGCGTTTTGCCAGTTTGTGGCCGCAGTAGTAGCGCCCGAGCAGATCATAACAGCCGTAAAGTAAATAACTGACGATCACCAACCCCACGGCGCTGAGCAGGGCGATCCGATTGTAATCGCGAATTACCGTCCACACTTCCTGCCAGTTGACCTTGCTGGCATAAACAACCAGCAGCACGATCACCGCAATAAAAAACAGCCATGTGAGGATCTTTTTCGCTAACCGCCAGCGTCGGTGGCTTTTTGCCATCAGGTTTTCCCTCCTGCATCCTCAGTTTGTATACGGTCTTGAGTTTCCAGAGCAGGCTGCGCGGGCGGCTCTACCTCGGCCAGATGCGGGGTATGCGCCGGCAGCCAGCCGACCAGCGCCGGGAAGTGGCGTAAAAAGTGGAAGGCCAGTACGCTCTTGGTCAGGTTCCACCAGGTGCGTTTTGGCAGCATGGATTCATCAACCCGCTTGCAGTCCTGCGCAATAATAGGATTCAGGTTGTCACGCAGGGTCTGATTAAACGTGCGGTCATGAATAATCAGATTTGCCTCCAGATTCAGTGACAGGCTCAGTGGATCAAGATTGCTGGAACCCACCGTCGCCCAGTGATCGTCCATCAGCGCCACTTTGCCATGCAGAGGTTTACGGCGGTATTCATAGACATGGACGCCGCCTTTTACCAGATAGTTGTACAGCAGGCGGGCACCCACTTTCACAATCGGCATATCCGGTTCACCTTGCACGATGAGTTTTACCCGCACGCCCCGTCGGGCCGCTTTACGCATGGCATGCAGAAAGCGATAGCCGGGAAAGAAGTAGGCATTGGCGATGATCACTTCCCGCCGTGCCTGGGTCAGCATTTTCAGATAGTGGCGTTCAATATCATCACGATGTTCTTCGTTATCGCGCCAGACAAACAGCGCCTGCGCTTCGCCGGGGCGATGATTGTCGATTGCCCGGTGATGACGTCGCCACCAGCGTCGTACAGCACTCTGTCCGGGCAAGTTTTCCAGCACGAATTTCAGAATGTCAGCAACGACTGGACCTTCAACGCGCACGGCGTAATCCTGCTTGGCCTCCGGACCGTAATCAGACATGTGTTCAGCGGAGTAATTGATGCCGCCAACAAAGGCAACACGATCATCAATGACCACAATTTTGCGATGCATACGGCGAAAGAGATTAGTGCGCATCCCGAACAGACGCGGACGCGGATCGTAGTAGCGGAAAACAACGCCGGCTACGGTGAGCTCTTCGACAAAACTGTCGCTAAGATCCGGCGAGCCGTAGCCATCCAGCAGCACCTCTGCTTTGATTCCTCGCCGGGCGGCTTCGAGCAACGCGGCATGCAGCTGTTTTCCTACCGCATCTTCAAACCAGATAAAGGTCTCGAGGATTATTTTTTGCTGTGCCTGTTCAATGGCGTCAAAGACGGCGGGGTAGAATTGATCGCCGTTTTCCAGCAGTTGAATTTGATTGCCTTCACGCCAGCCATATTTCATAAATGAATCTCCGCACTCAGAGGGGCATGATCGGACAAATGTCGCCAGTGACGCAGCGCCAGCGTCGTTGGGGTACTGGCATTCGCGTTTTTCACATAGATCCTGTCCAGACGCAGCAGGGGAAACTGCACCGGAAATGTTCGCGCTGGGCGGCCGTGGGCGCGGGTAAAAATCTCGTCAAGGCCAGCTTTGGCTTTCAACGGGCGATTGGCCGTTTGCCGCCAGTCGTTAAAATCCCCGGCAATCACCACCGGCTCCGCGTCGGGCAGGGCGTTAACCCAGTCTGCCAGCATCGCGAGCTGGGCCTGGCGGTGAGCTTCACGCAGGCCGAGGTGCACACACATCACATGGATGGGGTGGGAGAGCATTGGCGGTACGATTCGGCAGTAAAGGACTCCGCGCTTTTCACTCGCGCCGACCGAAACATCACGATTTTCATAATGCTCAATGGGATACCGCGACAGCACAGCATTACCGTGATGTCCCTGCGGGTACACGGCGTTACGCCCGTAGGCGAAGTCGCTCCACATCGTGTCCGCCAGAAATTCGTAGTGGCTGGTATCCGGCCAGTTCTCAATGTGCAGCGAATGAGCTTCGTGCTCACCCATCACTTCCTGCAGGCATACAATGTCTGCACCGACCGTTCTGACGGCCTCCCTTAGCTCAGGTAAAATAAAACGCCGGTTGAAGGCGGTGAACCCTTTGTGAGTATTAATGGTGAGCACATTGAATGAAAATTGAACTCCCGATCCGCTCATGAGCCTCCCGTTGGCGTCACTTCCTAAATAAAATAGTGTAGTCATCGTCACAAAAAGATGCAGTGTTGCGGAATTTTCCGTAAAGTCCGGTACTCTGAACAATTAGTTGAAAATCCTTCAGGAGAAAAGCCATGAGGTGGCAACAACGTGTTCGTGTCGCAACGGGTCTAAGTTGCTGGCAGATTGTGTTGCATTTACTGGTAGTGGCGTTGCTGGTAATGGGCTGGATGAGCGGCACGCTGGTGCGCGTCGGCCTGGGATTATGCGTCGTTTACGGCGTAACGGTTTTATTAATGCTGGCCTTGCAACGTCACCATGAACAACGCTGGCGTGACGTCGCTGATGTGCTGGAAGAGCTGACTACCACGTGGTATTTCGGTGCCGCAATGATCGTGCTGTGGTTGCTGTCGCGCGTGCTGCAAAACAACGTCTTGCTGGCACTGGCGGGTCTGGTGATCCTGGCCGGACCCGCCGTGGTCTCGCTGCTGGCGAAAGACAAAAAGCTACATCACCTTACGTCGAAACATCGCATACGCCGCTGAGCCGGTTGTGGCCGCTATCACCAACAGCGGCCACAAACTTCCCCAGACAATCTGCAGACTCGCATCCTTCAGGTAAATCTGTTTCGTGATGTCCGTAAAATGGCGGATCGGGTTTATCCACGTCAGATTCTGCAACCAGACCGGCATGTTTTCGACCGGTGACACGTAGCCCGAGAGTAAAATCGCCGGCATCATAAACACAAACACGCCGATAAACGCTTGCTGCTGGGTGGCGCACAGCGATGAAATCAGCAGACCAAAGCCGACCAGCGACAGCCCGTAAATTACCATTGTGAAATAGAACAACCCCAGTGAACCGGCAAATGGAATGTCATAAGCCCAGATACCAATTGCCAGCACAATGGTGGCCTGAAAAGTAGCCACAATCAGCGCGGGCACAGCTTTACCGATGAAAATCTGCCAGGTGGTAAGTGGGGAGACCAGCAGCTGATCCAGCGTACCTTGCTCGCGCTCGCGAGCAACCGAAAGCGAGGTGACGATCATTACGCCGATAGTGGTGATCATGGCGATCAGCGACGGCACCACGAACCATTTATAATCCAGATTCGGGTTGTACCAGTTACGCACGACCAGCTCGCTGTTGTTTGGTTTCAGCTTGCCGTCCATCAGCTCCTGCTGATACGTCTTAACGATTTGCTGCAGGTAATTGGCGGCAATTTGCGCGCTGTTGGAGTTACGCCCGTCGAGGATAATCTGCATAGGAGCTTGCTGGAAGGTGTCCAGGTTGCGCGAAAAATTGGCCGGGAAGCGCACCAGCAGCAGGGCTTTTTGCGTATCGATGGTAGGCTTAATCTCCTGCGGGCTTTTCAGCAGCAGAACATGCGTAAAAGCGCTGGCGCGGGCGAAGCGCTGGGTAAGCTCAACCGAATGTTTACCGTTGTCTTCGTTATAGATAGCGATCGTGGCGTTGGTGACTTCCAGCGTTGCCGCGAACGGGAACAGGATCACCTGAATCAGCACCGGTAAAATCAGAATGGCTCGCGTCTGCGGTTCGCGTAATAGCGATTGCAGCTCTTTGCGAATTAATGTCCATAAGCGATGAAACATGCCCGTCCCCTTAATCCAGCCGACGTTTGGTTTTAAGCCACGTCAGGCCAATAAACATCACCGCCGAAGCGATTAAAAACAGCACGTTAATAATCAGCACCACCGGAATATTTCCCGCCAGAAACAGGCTTTGCAGGGTACTGACGAAATAACGCGCCGGAATAATGTAGGTTACCGCCCGGATAATCGCGGGCATGCTGTCTATCTGGAAGATAAAACCTGACAGCATAATCGAGGGCAGGAAAGCGGCGTTCAGCGCGACCTGCGCGGCGTTAAACTGGTTGCGGGTGATGGTGGAAATAAGCAACCCCATGCCAAGCGTACTGAGCAGAAACAGGCTGGTAATGAAAAACAGGATCAGCAACGAGCCGCGATAGGGCACGCCAAGAATAAATACCGACACCAGCATACACAGCAGCATCGCCAGCATGCCGAGGAAATAATAGGGGATCAGTTTACACAGCAGTAATTCGACGCGGGTGGCTTCGGTAGAAAGCAGTGCCTCCATGGTTCCGCGTTCCCATTCGCGCGCCACCACTAATGAGGTGAGGATCGCGCCAATCACCGTCATGATGATGGTTACCGCCCCGGGAATAATAAAGTGCTGGCTGATGGCCGCCGGGTTAAACCAGTAGCGTGTTTGCACGTCGATCAAAGGCTCGAACGATTCCCCACGATCTTCCGCCCGCTGTTGCTGCCAAATCTGCCAGATGCCTTCGACATAACCCTGCACAAAGTTGGCGGTATTGGGTTCGCTGCCATCGGTGATCACCTGGATCGGTGCCACGTCATTAGGTCGCGCCATCTGCTGGGCAAAATCCACAGGGATCACCACCAGCCCACGAATGCGCCCGGCCTGCATTTTTTCAATCAATTCCTGCCGGTTATCGCTGATGGTGGCGTCAATATACGGCGAGCCGGTCATGGTATGGGTAAAATCCAACGCCTCTTCGCTTTGCTGTTCGAGCAAAATCCCGACCCGCAGCTTGCTGGAGTCGAGGTTTATCCCGTAGCCGAAGATAAACAGCAGCAGCAGCGGGATCACCACCGCAATCAGCCAACTGCTGGGATCGCGAACGATCTGGCGCGTCTCTTTCACGCACAGCGCACGTACGCGACGCCAGGAGAGAGCGGAGTTACTCATGCGTATGCTCCTTATCCCAGTCATTGATTAGCGTAATGAATGCCTGCTCCATGGTCGGGTCCGGAGTGTCGCTGTCGGCAGCCTGAGCTTTCAGGTCGTCCGGTGTTCCGCTGGCAATCAGTTTGCCGCGATACACCAACCCGATGCGATCGCAGTATTCCGCCTCGTCCATAAAGTGGGTGGTCACCATCACCGTGACGCCTTTTTCCACCATGCTGTTGATATGCAACCAGAACTCACGACGGGTGAGGGGATCGACCCCGGAAGTGGGTTCATCAAGGAACAGAATGTCGGGTTCATGCATCAGCGAGCAGGCCAGCGCCAGACGCTGCTTAAACCCCAGCAGCAGTTCGTCGGTGGCGTGGGAAGCGATACTCTTCAGGCCAAATGCCTCGCTCATTCGATCGATTTTCTCCTTCTGCGCCCGACCACGCAGGCCGTAGACGCCGGAGAAAAAGCGCAGATTTTGTTCAACCGTCAGGTTACCGTACAGGGAGAATTTCTGCGCCATATAACCCAGATGCTGACGCGCTTTGCCGGAGCTGACTTTCAGGTCCATATCCAGCACCAGCGCTTTGCCGGAAGTGGGGACCAGCAGGCCGCACATCATTTTAAAGGTGGTGGATTTGCCGGCACCGTTGGGTCCTAACAGACCAAAAATCTCGCCGCGCTGTACGGAAAAGTCTACGTGGTCGGTCGCGGCAAAATCGCCAAACTTCTTGGTCAGCGCTTTGGCTTCGATCACCGTTTCGCCAGGCGTGCCTTCTACGGTATGCAGGATAGCGCCCAGCGGGGATTCCGATGTTCCGGCTCCGCCGAGTAAATCGATAAAGGCATCTTCGAAGCGGGGTGCAGTTTCATTGATGGTTATCTGCGGCATGCCGTCAGCGTTTTGGATCTGCTGAGCTGTCGCCTCTTTTTTCAGGATTAAACGGACGGATTTCCCCTGAATCATTCCGTCGCTGACCAGCGGTAGTTTTAACGCGCGTTGTAGCAGTCGGCGGTTATTTTCCTGCGGACTGCTCATCAGGAAGCTGCGACCAGCCATGGTTTGCGTAAGCTGAGTAGGATCGCCCTGGTATAACAATTCGCCTTCGTTCATCAGCAGCACATCACGGCATTGCTCTGCTTCATCCAGATACGACGTACTCCAGAGGATCAGCATGCCGTCTCCGGCCAGTTCGTGGACCATTTGCCACAGTTCGCGACGGGAAATTGGGTCGACACCCACACCTGGCTCATCCAGCAGCAACACTTTGGGTTCGCCGACCAGCGTACAGGCTAGCCCGAGCTTCTGCTTCATGCCGCCGGAAAGTTTGCCGGCCAGTCGTCCGGTAAATGGCCCCAGCGAGGTAAACTCCAGTAGTCGGGCAAAGGTTTTTTCTCGCGCCTCACCGGTGACGCTGCGCAAATCGGCATAGAGATTGAGGTTCTCCATGACGGTCAAATCTTCATACAGACCAAATTTCTGCGGCATATAGCCCAGCACCGCGTGCAGCGCGCTGTCGTCTTTGATGGGGTCAAAACCAATTACCGCAGCACTTCCGGCATCAGGTTTTAATAATCCCGCCAGCATGCGCATCAACGTGGTTTTGCCCGCACCGTCCGGCCCGACAAGCCCGGTCACGTAGCCCGCATGCACGATACAGTCGAGCGGGGCGACGGCCGGTTTTTCCATTCCAGCAAAGTTTTTCGTCAGCCCTTTAAGCGTAATGACGGCGTCATTCATGCCGTGCCTCATCGCCAAATTTTATCGTTACCGGCATTCCCTGACGTAGCGCATCGTCCGCGTCGGTTACGACAATTCGTAGGCGATACACCAGATCGGTGCGCAGATCAGGAGTCTCGACCGTTTTCGGCGTAAATTCGGCGGTTGGTGACACAAAGCCGATTTTGCCGTGATGCGGTTTGTCCGGGCGACCGTCGGTATAGAGCAGGATCTCACGTCCTGGCTGCGCCTGGCTCAGATTGCGTTCGTCAACGTAGGCGCGGACCCATACCGGACGCGTGAGCGACAGCGTCAGTACCGTGCTCCCTTCGTTCAGCATGCTGCCGGGTTCAACCGCGCGGGTGAGAAGCGTGCCGTCAGATGGCGAGGTCAGCGTGGTATCATGCAAATTAAGCTCTACCTGTGCCAGCTCTGCCTGAGCTTGTTCGAGCGTGGCTTTTGCCTGTTCGATGTCCTGCACACGATTACCGCTGCGATATTGCGTGAGTTTATCCTGTGCGGATTTCAATGAAGCTAACGCCTGATCGCGAGATGAACGCGCATTTTCCAGATCGTTGGCAGAAATGGTACGGCTTTTCCACAATCCTACCTGCCGATTGTAAAAATTCTGCGCGTAATCATAGGCGGCCTGCGCCTGTTTGACTGCCGCCGCGGTTTGCGCGATCTCTTCTTCGCGATACCCTGCCAGCATCAGATCGTATTGCGCCTGCGCGGCGGCAACGTTGGCTTTTGCCTGCATCAATGCGTTTTCATACGGTGCGCGGTCCAGTTTACCCAGTACCTGACCGGCGGTAATCGCATCGCCTTCATCAACCGCCAGTGAGGCCAGTCTGCCGCCGACGCGAAAACTCAGGTTGACGCTACGGATATCGACATTGCCGTATAGCGTCAGGCTGTTATCTTGCCGACTCTGATACCACCACGTTCCACCGGCAATCACGGCAACGAGGGCCGCGATAACCAGCCCGAGAACGACAGGTTTTTTCATGACTCCAGACTCCTTTGCGTTAAACCTTGCAGAATAAGATCGATGTGACAGGTGATCGTTTGGTCAATCAGCGCGGTTTTATCCTCATCAAATTGTGACCAGCCCGTACGCAACAGAATGGTTTCTTTCCCCAGACGAAAAGCCAGTACCTCGCCGAGTATGGCGTGGGTATGCAGAATCATTTGGGTATCGTTGGCATCGCCGCCGGTATAGGCGGCAATTAGGCGCGTCAGGTGTGTATGCAGCGGATTGATAACCTGGTCGTGCACCAGTTGATAAGCCGCAGTGGGGGAAAGCTGTTCACGCGAGATAAATTTGCTCAGGTTAACAGTGTCGTCCTGGGTTAACAGCATGATCATATTTTTGCAGGCGCGCAGGATCAGTTCACGCATCGCGCCACGATCCGGTTCTGGCTGAGCGAATAAACGCTCGGCCTCTTCAGCGTGCGGACGAAACTGTGAGCCGATAAAATCTGCAATCCACTGGGCGCAGGCGAGATATAAATCCTCTTTTGAGCCAAAATAGTAGGTGATAGCCGCAATGTTTTGCCCGGCCTGTGCAGCGATATCGCGCGTCGTGGCGTGCAGACCATACTCGCCGAATTGTGCCAATGCGGCGGCAATGAGCTGGTTCTTCGCCTGTTCACCTTTGGTTGTCATGGTGGGTGTATTCATGGCACGACTCTAATCTTAATCAATCGATTGATTAAGATTATGACTGATGTGCAGCCTTGTCCAGTCCGGACGGTTATTTTCCAGTGAAGGGATAATTTATGCGGCACATCACAAAAACTGCTACACTCCGCCCCTTCATGACATTGTGGTTTTTGTCATCTCTATTGTATGTATCTCCCTGAAAACGACACCGGTAACGGTCAGGGCGGTTCGGAGTTGTTATGTCTTTTGATTCCCTTGGTTTAAACCCTGAAATTTTACGTGCCGTTGCCGAGCAGGGTTACCGTGAACCTACCCCTATTCAGCAGCAGGCTATTCCTGCCGTGCTGGAAGGCCGCGATCTGATGGCCAGCGCCCAGACCGGTACGGGGAAAACGGCAGGTTTTACCCTGCCGCTGTTGCAGCACCTGATTACCAATCAGCCGCATGGTAAAAGCCGTCGTCCGGTTCGTGCGCTGATCCTCACGCCAACCCGTGAACTGGCGGCCCAGATTGGCGAAAACGTCCGTGATTACAGTAAGTATCTGAATATTCGCTCGCTGGTGGTCTTCGGCGGCGTCAGCATTAACCCGCAGATGATGAAACTGCGTGGCGGTGTGGATGTACTGATTGCCACCCCGGGTCGTTTGCTCGATCTGGAGCATCAGAATGCGGTAAAACTGGATCAGGTGGAGATCCTGGTACTGGATGAAGCTGACCGCATGCTGGATATGGGCTTTATTCACGATATTCGTCGCGTTCTGGCAAAACTGCCGGCAAAACGTCAGAACCTGCTGTTCTCGGCAACGTTCTCTGATGACATTAAGTCGCTGGCCGAAAAACTGCTGCATAACCCGCTGGAAATCGAAGTGGCACGTCGTAATACCGCGTCCGAGCAGGTAACTCAGCATGTTCATTTCGTCGATAAAAAACGTAAACGTGAACTGTTGTCACAGATGATTGGTCAGGGCAACTGGCAGCAGGTGCTGGTGTTTACCCGTACCAAACATGGCGCGAACCATCTGGCAGAACAGCTGAATAAAGACGGCATCCGCAGTGCGGCAATCCACGGTAATAAATCTCAGGGGGCACGTACACGTGCGCTGGCTGATTTTAAATCCGGTGATATACGCGTGCTGGTAGCGACCGATATTGCCGCGCGTGGTCTGGACATTGAAGAGTTACCGCACGTGGTGAACTACGAGCTGCCAAACGTCCCAGAAGATTATGTGCACCGTATTGGTCGTACCGGGCGTGCCGCTGCCACCGGCGAAGCGTTGTCTCTGGTGTGCGTCGATGAACACAAGTTGTTGCGTGACATCGAGAAGCTGCTGAAAAAAGAGATCCCGCGTATTGCAACGCCAGGCTATGAGCCAGATCCCTCCATTAAAGCTGAGCCGATCCAGAATGGTCGCCAGCAGCGTGGCGGCGGTGGTGGTCGCGGGCAGGGCGGAGCAGGGCGTGGCCAGCAGCCGCGTCGTCAGGATGGCGGTGCGCCAAAAGCGAAGCCGCGTAATGGCGAAGGCAAACCGGCAGGCGATAAGCCTCGTCCGCCGCGCCGTCCGCGCAAACCGTCTACAGCGCAGTAATTCCCTTACTGTATGGCTGTATAAACACGCTATCCGGTCTACACACTGTGTAGGCCGGATAGGTCAATCACTCCCCCGAACTTTGCGATTTCAGCACGATCGAGCAGGTATATCGTCCTGCCGGGTGAATCGAAATCGTCGTCTCAAATACTTTCCCGTCCCTGTCCAGATAACGACGCACAATTCTCATCGCTGGCGAATCAGGCGCTACATTGAGAATCTTTGCCACCTTTTTGGGCACACCGACAGCCGTAATAGTCTGATGCACCTCATGGCTTTTGATGCCGTAATGCGTTTCGATCAAGTCGCTGATTAATGAGTGTGGATCGTCACGGATGTAGGTGCGCAGTTTAGCGTAATCCGTGCTGGCATAGCTGTCCGTCCAGCAGATCGGTGCGTCGGGGTTGTGCGCATCTTCGCGAGTGCTGGCAATGTGCAGCCATCGAGAACCTGGCGGGCAGCCAATCATCTGGGACAGCTCGATGTCCGCCACAATCTCATCGATTTTCTTGATGACGCGCAGATTGTTTTTGGCCAGCAGCAACAGATCCTCAAGATGCGATAGCGGGTGATTGACACCGTTAGCCTTAGGTTCGCAAACGCGAGTTCCCGCGCCTTTACGCCGTGAAATCAGACCTTGCTCTGTTAATTCCCTCAACGCCTCACGCATGGTGTGGCGGCTGACCTGCCATGTTTCGCACAGTTCCATTTCCGTTGGAAACAGCGATCCGGGGGCAAAGGTCCCCACCGAAATTTGCTGCGCCAGTTCACGTGCTATTCGCTTGTACAGAGATTCTTTCATCGCGGTTTCATCAAAATATTAGTGATCTTTATCACGAAAATTTGTACGGACTATTCCCTACATTTCTTATGAATACTATAAATGTCCGTACATTCAAATGTACGGACATTTAATTATGTCTGGACATTGTGTCGGTGTTTGAATATCTAAAAATCGACCGTAAACACGCATCTTATCACTATCAGATTTTCCAGGGGGATTTATGGCTTCGAATGTACTTGATTCTGTTCTGTTCAGGGATTCTTTCGGCACACCGGCGATGCGCGCGGTGTTTGACGATCGCGAGCTGGTACGCAAATACGTGGAAGTGGAAGTGGCATTAGCTAAAGCCCAGGCACGCTGCGGTGTGATACCTGAGGCTGCGGCGCAGGAAATTGCTGAAAAATGTAATGCCGATACGCTCGATTTTGATTTATTACGCCATGAAACCGAAATCGTGGGTTATCCGATCCTACCGCTGGTGCACCAGATTTCTAAACAGGCTGGCGAGTCCGGCGGCTATGTGCACTGGGGGGCAACCACTCAGGACATTATGGACACTGCTGTAGTCCTGCAAATTCGTGATGCTTTTGCGCTCATTGAGTCCGATATGGACAAACTTCGTGCAACGCTGGCCGATCTCTCACGCCGTTATCGTGATACGCCGATGGCCGGGAGAACCCATTTGCAGCAGGCTCTGCCAGTGACCTTCGGTTATAAAACAGCCATCTGGCTGGATATGTTTGAACGTCACGCGGAACGTCTGACTCAGGCGCGTCCTCGTGTATTGGTCGGCGAGTTTGCGGGTGCCGCCGGTACGCTGGCATCGCTGGGGGATAAAGGGCTGGCGGTACAAAAAGCGATGATGGAAGAGCTTGGGCTGAATATCCCAACGTCCACATGGCATGTTGCGCGTGATGGTTTCGCCGAGGCGGTGAATCTGTTAGCGGTGATTACCGGGTCGCTGGGCAAGATTGCCTACGACGTAATGCTGCTGGCAGCAAACGAGTTTGGTGAGCTGTATGAGCCGTTTGTTAAAGGACGCGGTGCCAGCAGTACTATGCCGCAGAAACGCAACCCTATTTCCAGCGAGTTAATGCTGGCCTGTGCCAAAGGCGTTCGCCAACAGGCAGGGCTGATGCTTGATGCAATGGTGCAAGATCTGGAGCGTGCAACCGGGCCGTGGCATGCCGAATGGATTGCTATCCCGGAGAGTTTCGTTCTCAGCGCGGGGGCATTGCATCAGGCTAACTTTATGCTGGCGGGGCTGGTGGTCGATGAAGCGGCGATGAAACGTAACCTCGGTATGACCAACGGATTGATTGTGGCTGAAGCGGTCATGATGGGGTTGGCTCCGTACATTGGTCGTCAGGATGCGCATGATGTGGTGTACGACGCTTGCCGCATCGTCAACGAACAAGGCGGGCGATTAGCGGACGTGCTGAATGCGATGCCATCTGTCTCGGAACGACTTGACCCGCAGTTGATTGAAGAACTGACCGACCCGGCAAATTACCTTGGAATGGCGCCAGCAATGGTGGATCAGGTATTAGCGAGATATATGTCGCGGAAATGAACGCTCTTGGGCTAACGGAATAAGGATATTTTTATGTCAAAAAATTCTGCCACGGGAAAATCCATTCTCTCGTTCCTGATACCGCTGGCGATAGGCGCGATCATTTGGTTTTATCCCGTACCTGCTGGTCTGACGCCTCAGGCCTGGCATATGTTCGCGATATTTGCCGCGACCATAGCCGCGATTCTTACCCAGCCGCTCCCTTCGGGGGCGGTGATGTTGATTGCACTTTGCGTGGTAATTTTCACCAAAACGTTGCCAGAGGCAAAAGCATTGTCAGGTTTTGCATCCGGTACAGTATGGCTCATTTTCTGTGCCTACGTCTTGTCTCTGGGTTTTGTAACCTCGGGATTGGGGAAACGTATTGCGTATAAAATGTTATCGCTCTTTGGTGGCAGCAGCCTGGGTATCGCTTACTCACTGGGGGTTTCCGATCTGATTATGGCCCCGGCAATGCCATCAGTAACCGCGCGTTCCGGGGGGATTATTTTCCCTATCACTCGTTCCATCAATGATGTATTGGGCTCAGCGCCGGGGGCAACGGGCAAGCGTATCGGCGATTTCTTAACCATGGTGTGCTTCCAGTTTACGCCGATTACCGGGGCAATATTTCTCACCGGGATGGCGGCGAATCCGCTGGTAGCGAGTCTGGCGAAATCGTCATTAGGAATAGAGATAACCTGGGGCGGATGGTTTATTTCCGCAGTGGTTCCTGCGATGGTCTGTTTCTGCCTGATGCCGCTATTGGTTTATAAATTATTGGATCCCGAGCTTAAGCGTACGCCGGAGGCGAAAGCGATGGGCAAACAGGCCCTCGGTGAGCTCGGTTCGATGAGCAGCAATGAGAAAAAGGTCGCGTTTGGTTTTGTGCTGGCATTGGTTGGTTGGGGGACCAGCTTGATTACGGGATTGTCTGCCACATCTGTCGGGCTGGGATTGGCTGCGTATCTGTTTGCCTCGGGCGCTGTTAGCTGGAAAAGTTTGCTTAATGACCACGCCGCCTGGGATACGGTGATCTGGTTTAGCGTCATTATTAGTCTGGCGACAGGGCTTGCCGATCTGGGTTTTATTAAATGGATGACCATAAAGTTAGGCAGCGGTATTCAGGGTTTTGGCGCGATCGAGTCCTTTATTGTGTTGGGGATCCTTTACATTTACGTCCATTATCTCTTCGCTACGGCGACCGGGCATGTGGCTGCGCTGTATGCCCCTTTCGCGGCCACGGCGATCGCTGCGGGAGCACCGCCGATGATGGTGGCTATTTGCTTCGGTATCTTTAGTAACCTGATGTGGGGGAATACCGAGTATGGTGGTGGACCTGGCCCCATTTATTTTGCCCAGGGCTATTTTGAACGACCGCGCTTTTACAAAATTAACCTCTGTGTGGTGACGGCAAATGTGATCATCATTTTTGCCGTGGGCATGCTGTGGTGGAAGCTGTTGGGATACTATTAAACGTCAGTGAATTATTGGCCGGACAGGACTCGAACAGCCGTCCGGCCAGGAAAAATGAATTGCGAAACGCTTTCCAGAATGGGGGAAAAAGGTACATCCAGGGCCTGAAATGTGCCACAATAGTGGCTGTTTATACAGTATTTCAGGTTTTCTCATGGCACTTACGGCTGCGTTAAAAGCGCAAATCGCCGCCTGGTATAAGGCGCTTCAGGAACAGATCCCCGACTTTATCCCCCGTGCGCCGCAGCGGCAGATGATTGCTGACGTCGCGAAAACGCTGGCAGGTGAAGAAGGCCGGCATCTGGCGATTGAAGCGCCGACCGGGGTGGGGAAAACTCTGTCGTATCTGATTCCCGGTATTGCCATTGCGCGTGAAGAGCAAAAAACGCTGGTGGTCAGCACCGCCAACGTCGCTTTGCAGGATCAGATCTACAGCAAAGATTTACCGCTGCTGCGCAAAATTATCCCTGACCTGCGTTTTACCGCCGCGTTTGGTCGCGGACGCTATGTCTGCCCGCGTAACTTAGCGGCGCTGGCCAGTACTGAACCCAATCAGCAGGATCTGCTGGCTTTTCTCGACGATGACCTGACGCCCAACAACCAGGAAGAACAAAAGCGCTGCGCCAGGTTAAAAGGCGATCTCGACAGCTACAAGTGGGACGGGCTGCGCGATCACACCGATATCGCCATTGACGACGGACTCTGGCAGCGTCTGAGCACCGATAAAGCTAGCTGTCTGAATCGCAACTGTCACTACTATCGTGAATGCCCTTTTTTTGTCGCCCGCCGGGAGATTCAGGAAGCTGAAGTGGTGGTGGCTAATCATGCGCTGGTGATGGCGGCGATGGAAAGCGAAGCCGTTTTGCCGGAGCCGAAAAACCTGTTGCTGGTACTTGATGAAGGCCACCATTTGCCGGATGTCGCGCGCGATGCGCTGGAGATGAGCGCGGAAATCAGCACCCCCTGGTACCGGCTCCAGCTGGATCTGTTTTGCAAATTAGTGGCGACCTGTCTTGAACAGTTTCACCCGAAAACCACGCCGCCGCTGGCGAATGCCGAGCGTCTGAACGGTCACTGTGAAGAGCTGTATGAACTGATTTCATCGCTCAATAACATTCTTAATCTGTATATGCCTGCTACTCAGGAGGCGGAACACCGCTTTGCGATGGGCGAACTGCCTGCAGAAGTGATGGAGATTTGTCAGCGTCTGGCAAAGCTTACGGAAATGCTACGCGGGCTGGCGGAACTGTTCCTCAACGATCTCAGCGAAAAAACCGGCACTCACGATATTGTGCGTCTGCATCGGGTTATTTTGCAGATGAACCGGGCGCTGGGCATGTTTGAGGCGCAAAGCAAACTGTGGCGGCTGGCATCGCTCGCGCAGTCGTCAGGTGCGCCGGTGAGTAAATGGGCGACGCGCGAGGTGCGTGACGGGCAGATCCACGTCTGGTTCCACTGCGTGGGGATCCGTGTGAGCGATCAGCTCGAACGACTGCTGTGGCGTAGCGTCCCGCATATTATTGTCACTTCCGCAACGCTGCGCTCGCTCAACAGCTTCTCGCGTTTGCAGGAGATGAGTGGTCTGAAGGAAAAAGCAGGGGATCGGTTTGTCGCGCTGGATTCACCGTTTAATCACGTTGAACAGGGCAAAATCGTCATTCCGCAGATGCGCTACGAACCGTTAATTGATAACGAAGAGCAGCATATCGCGGAAATGGCCGCCTATTTTCGCGAACAACTGGAAAGCAAAAAGCATCAGGGGATGCTGGTACTCTTTGCCAGCGGTCGGGCGATGCAGCGTTTTCTTGAGCATGTTACCGATCTGCGCCTGCTGTTGTTGGTGCAGGGCGATCAGCCGCGCTATCGTCTGGTAGAGTTGCACCGCAAACGGGTGACCAACGGCGAGCGCAGCGTACTGGTTGGGCTGCAATCTTTCGCTGAAGGTCTGGACTTGAAAGGCGACCTGCTGACCCAGGTGCATATTCACAAAATTGCTTTTCCACCGATCGACAGCCCGGTGGTGATCACCGAGGGCGAGTGGTTGAAAAGCCTGAACCGCTACCCCTTCGAGGTGCAGAGCCTGCCCGCGGCGTCGTTCAATTTGATCCAGCAGGTTGGGCGACTCATCCGTAGCCATGGCTGCTGGGGAGAAGTGGTTATTTATGACAAACGTTTATTGACCAAAAACTATGGCAAGCGTTTACTGAACGCGTTACCCATATTTCCGATAGAGCAACCTGCTGTGCCAGACGTTATAGTAAAACCAAAAGAAAAAGCGAAACCCACGCGCCGCCGTCGGCGTTAACGATGCGAGCAACAGGCAAGGAGTTATCGATGGATTACCGCAAAATCATTAAAGAGATTGGGCGAGGAAAAAATCACGCGCGTGACCTGGACAAGGATACTGCTCGCGGACTGTATACCCATATGATGAACGGCGACGTACCTGACCTTGAGATGGGCGGGGTGCTGATTGCGCTACGTATTAAAGGCGAAGGCGAAGCGGAGATGCTGGGCTTTTACGAAGCGATGCAAAACCACACCATTCGCCTGACTCCGCCAGTAGCCAAACCCATGCCGATTGTCATTCCCAGCTACAATGGTGCACGCAAGCAGGCGAATTTGACGCCGCTGCTGGCGATTTTACTGCATAAGCTCGGTTTCCCGGTAGTAGTGCACGGCGTCAGCGAGGATCCAACCCGCGTGCTGACAGAAACCATTTTTGAACTGATGGGGATTACGCCAACGCTGCATGCCGGGCAGGCGCAGGCAAAGCTGGATGGTCATCAGCCGGTATTTATCCCGGTGAGCGCGCTGTGCCCTCCGCTGGAGAAACAGCTGGCGATGCGCTGGCGCATGGGCGTGCGTAACAGTGCGCACACGCTGGCTAAATTAGCCACGCCGTTTGCTGAAGATGCGGCGCTGCGTCTTTCCAGCGTTTCCCACCCGGAATACGTCTCGCGTGTGGCGAAGTTCTTCGGCGATATCGGTGGGCGCGGCCTGTTGATGCATGGTACCGAGGGCGAAGTGTATGCCAACCCGCAGCGCTGCCCGCAGATAAGCCTGATAGATTCATCCGGTGTGCGAGTGTTACAGGACCGACAAAGCGAGATGCCTGACGAGCCGGTACCGCTGCCGGTGGCAAAAGATCCGGAAACCACCGCGCGCTGGATTGAGCGTTGTCTGGCTGGCAGTGAGCCGGTCCCGGCATCGTTGAAAATTCAGATGGCCTGCTGCCTGGTGGCAACCGGTGAATCCGCCTCGCTGGCCGAAGGACTTGCCCGCGTCGAGCAAAGTTTCTGATTTATTTGTTATCCCGACGGGCCTTTTACCTGGTCTGTCGGTTTTCTCTTTTCGGCAACGTGAAATTTCTGCACGTTTATTGACCTCCTGAGCGCCGTGGCGCAGCATAGTTTGTTGAAAAATAAGAAACACAACAAACACGCGACACAACAGGAGATAACAATGAACAGTGGACATCGCTTCCATGTGCCAACGCTGCACGCCTTTATCCAGGCCGTTTTTCACCAGATGGGAAGCAATGATCAGGAGGCGCGGCTGGTGGCCGATCATCTGATAGCTTCTAACCTCGCCGGTCACGACTCCCACGGCATCGGTATGATCCCAAGCTATATTCGTTCATTCTCGCTGGGGCATCTGCAAATCAACCGTCATGCCAAAGTGGTAAAAGATGCGGGGGCGGTGATTACGCTTGATGGCGATTGTGCCTTTGGTCAGGTGGCGGCTCACGAAGCCATCACGCTGGGGATTGAAAAAGCTCGTCAGCACGGTATCGCCGCCGTGGCATTACATAATTCGCATCATATCGGACGTATTGGTTACTGGGCGGAGCAATGCGCGGCTGCAGGTTTTGTCTCAGTGCATTTTGTGAGTGTGGTCGGGATCCCGATGGTTACACCGTTTCATGGCCGCGATAGTCGTTTTGGCACTAACCCCTTCTGCGTTGTTTTTCCGCGTAAAAATACCTTCCCGCTATTGCTCGACTATGCAACCAGTGCCATCGCTTTTGGCAAAACCCGTGTGGCATGGCATAAGGGCGAGCCGGTAGCTCCTGGATGTCTGATTGATGTGGAGGGGATGCCTACAACCGATCCTGCGGTAATGCAGGTTTCTCCGCTGGGATCGTTGCTAACCTTTGCCGAGCACAAGGGGTATGCGCTGGCGGCGATGTGCGAAATTATGGGTGGTGCGCTTTCAGGGGGTAAAACCACACATGAAGAGAGCCTGCAGACCAGCCCGGACGCCATCATCAACTGTATGACCACTATTATTATGAATCCGGAACTGTTCGGCGCGCCGGACTGCGACAACCAGGTCGCAGCATTTGCTGAGTGGGTGAAAGCGTCCCCGCATGCTGAAGATGCCCCGATCCTGTTGCCAGGTGAGTGGGAAGTGAATACTCGCGAGGAACGGCTGGAACACGGTATTCCGCTGGATGCAGGAAGCTGGCAGGCGATTTGCGAGGCGGCGCTGCAAATAGGCATGCCGGACGCCGTATTGCAGGAATTCCGTCAACGACTTGAACACTAAGCAAAAAAAAAGCCCGTCCAGTGGCGGACGGGCAAACAAAGGGTAACAAACAGGGTCAATGAGGGTTGGAGCATTGGGTCGTACAGGTAATCTTTCGGTTATTTATAGATAACCGCGGTGCCGCTCATTTTGTCTTTACCGACAGCGGAAGTGATGCTGTAACCAGTTGCGCCAGCAGCAGCCGCTTTCTCAGCCAGTTTGGCTTCCAGGCCATCCAGTGTGGTGGCGCCATCAGCAGAAACTACACCAATTTTATTCATGCTTTGTGCCTGAGTGGAGGAAACCGGCTCGGCAGCGAAAACGCCAAATGACAGGGTAGACAGGGCGATGGCAGCAACAGCAAATTTGATATTTTTCATGATTAATCTCTCGCAGGGTTGTTCTGTTAGTAGTCAGTGTTCTTTAAGAAGACGTTGTTCCGTCGATGTGATAAGTATCACGTTTTTTTTGGTGAGAGAAAATCGAATAGAATTGACGACATCAATCAAAAAAATTGAATGACAAATAACTTATTGAATATTAATAAATTCAGACGAGGGATTTACAGTTCTTGTCATTGCGCTTTACAGAGAAACCAACAACGGCACATTTTGCCACACAGAGTGCGAAAAAGCGTGCTCGTAAAGGAAATCGTATGCGCTGAAACTTTTGGTAAAGATGAGTCAACGTAGCTGGCTGTCTTTCGAACCTCTGCGATTATATCCTGAAAATGCCGCACTATGTGAATCTTTATCCTGTTGGCAAGTGATGCACAAACGTACCCCAGGTACGGCCTCACGTCTGGCCTGAGGGATAGGATTGCCACATTCTTCGCATTCATACAGACTTTCCCCCGTCGGTAACTCACCGCGGGCACGGGCAACAGCATCTTCAATAGTATTGTTGATCTGTTCGTTTACAGCGTCGTCATTTGCCCATCCGGATGCCATGTGTACCTCCTGCAGGTGTCTACAGACTAAGTATAGCGAAGATGATGGCTGAAAAACGACCATGCGCCAGCAGTATCAGATTTCAGACCATTCGCGCAACAGGTTATGGTAGAGATTGAGTAATGACAGGATCTCGTTGCTCTCTCCATGACGAGCCTTCAGGGATTGAATGTTTTTATCCAGTTCAAAAAGCATGGCGCGATTTTTGTCGTCACGGATCATCGACTGGATCCACATAAAGGATGCCACACGAACGCCATGGGTCACTGGCGTTACGCAGTGTAGGCTGCTGGAAGGGTAAAGCACCAGATCGCCTGCCGGAAGCTTCACCGCATGCTGGCCGTAGGTGTCATTAACCAGCAGCTCTCCGCCTTCATAATCATCCGGATTACTCAGGAATAAGGTTGCGGAAAGGTCTGTGCGCATCCAGCCGTTCTCCGGATGGCTACGCACCGCGCCGTCAACGTGAAAACCGTAGGTCTCGTTGTCCTGGTAGCGATTAAACAGCGGCGTGGAGAGCGTTTTCGGTAGTGCCGCGGCGAAGAAAAGCGCGCTGTTATTTACCGCAGTCTGTACCGCCTGTTGTAAAACGTCGTAGCGTTCACTTTGCGTATTCACCTGCTGGTTGTTTTTAACCTGCGCCCCCTGAGCGCCGGTGGTTGCGCGGCCATCAACCCAGTCGGCTGCGTCCAGTTGTTCGCGAAACCAGGCTACATCCTGCGCCGACAGAACGCCGGGAATGTGGTACATCATCAGTGTTTCTCCTGAAAGTGGGGCTTTCGCCCCACGCGATGGATCAGAAATGCATATTGGCGGTGAGCAGGAAGGTTCTTGGCTCGCCTGGATGATAACGGTATCCACTCTTGTTTATGGAGGATACATAATCGGTGTCGAACAGGTTATAGACGTTTAGCTGGAAATCGAGATTGCGATTCACGCGATAGCCCAGTTTGGCGTCTGCGACCCAGTAACCTTCAGTGTAGGATGGCGTACCCACGGCGCCGTCCGAACCGCGATGCATACTGCCCACGTAGCGAGCGCCTGCGCCAACGGAAACATCGTCGGTTGCTTGATACTGGCTCCACAGCGTGAACGCATGTTCCGGCGTATAGGGCAGGGAAGAAGAACCATCCTGAGCAACGTTTTTGCCGCTGTGGATGGTGGCGCGTTGCTGGGTGTAACCCCCAATAATCTGCCATGCGGGGGTGATGTTGCCTGCTACCGAGAGCTCGTAGCCTTCAACGCGTTTCTCCCCGTACTGGGAATAGGTACCGTCGTCGTTCTGCTCAACTTCATTCTCAATATCCGTGCGGAAAATTGCGGCGGTTAGCAGCAGGCGCTTATCCAGCACCTCCCATTTGGTGCCAATCTCGCTAGTTTTCGCTTTCTGCGGTTTGAAGTCGGTACGGTTTGCGCTGTTACCGCTTCCGCCCTGAGCAAGGGCAAAGTTGCTGCCGCCCGGCGGTTGCTGAGAAACGGCATAGTTAATGTAGACATTGCCGTTATCGGTCAGGTGATACAGCGCGCCCGCTTTCCAGTTCACCAGATTGCCTGATTTGGCAGTATCCACAGTGGTGACCGGGGAACCTTTGGCGACGCCTGTCGGACATGCCACTGCACCACGGCCAGAAGCGCCGCAAGCGGTGGCGCTGTCATATTCAGTGCGGTAATTGTCGAGGCGAATACCACCGTTCAGCTCAAACTCACGGGTAATTTGTAGCGTATCAAAAGCGTATACGCCAAAGGTATCGGTTTGCCCGTTAGCGTTGGCGCCGTTACGCGATAATCCGCCGATATTCACGTCGCTGTTGGGATGATAAATATTAACCGGCGGCGGGGTAATCGGGGTGACGCCATAGTTGGTTTGTGTTTCGCGCGTCAACTCCACGCCGGTGCTGATGTCGTGACCGATGGATCCCGTGTAAAACTTTGAGGTCAGGTTGGTCTGGTTGGTCAGGATTTTGTTACTGACATCTTTGGTATTTGCCAGGCGTGACCATGTCCAGGTGTCGACGCTGCTGGTGGGTTGCGTAATATTAGACGCACCGCCCATCACCGCCGTCATCAGATAATCCTGTTTAATGCGCGACCAGCGGGTGGTGTTGCGAATCGTTGTGCTGTCGCTCAGGTCATGTTCAAAACGCATCGTCGCGGTATCGGTCGTCGAATCGTCGTAATCCGAGTTGGTGCCGTAGAAGTTATGCGTATCAACTTTTCCTGAATGATTCAGTGCAGACGTCCCTGCGGAAGGCGCGGAGTAACCCGGCAGGCCGATGGTGGGAATGCCTCCATCCGGTGTGTTGTGTTGAGTAACGTGCAGATAGTTCAGATACAGTCGGTTCTCGGTGCCTAAGCCAAAAGCAAGTGAGGGGGCCACGCCGTAACGTTCATTCTTAACATTATCGCGACCGGCATCATGTGTTTTTTCACCCATCAGGTTTAAACGTGCGGCGGTGGTCTCGCCGATAACCTGGTTAATGTCCAGTGTACCACGGCGGAACCAGGCGCTACCGACGCTGGCCGACGCATCGATTCCTGAGTCGGTACGCGGCTGTTTGCTGATCATATTGATAGAGCCAGTCGGTGCGCTACGTCCATAGTCGGTACCGGAAGGACCTTTAATCACTTCGACCTGTTCGGTATTGAAGGTATCGCGCGTGACGCTGCCGATATCACGAACACCGTCGATATAAATACTGTTCGAAGTATCCGCGCCACGCATATAAACCGCATCACCGGTAGTGGAGTTGCCGTTTTCACCAGCGAAAAACGCGCCAACGCCCGGTACGTTTTTCAGCGCATCGGTCAAATTTGTTGCGCCTTGATCCTTAATCACCTGCTCAGGAATCACTGTCATGGTGCGGGTGGTATCCGCCACCGGGCGGGAGAATTTAGGGTCGGCAGACTGTGTTGGGGCGTACAGCGAAGGTTTGGCCGCTTCAACGACCAACGTATCTTCTTGTTTTTTATCCTGATCGCCTGCTGCGACAGCCTGGGCTACCGGAGACAGGCCAATGCACAGACCGGCAAAAAAAGTCAGTGAATGAAAACTACTGGACGGCAAGTTGCGATTTTTATCCATTTTAATTAATGACTTATTATTTTTTGAGTAGACGGTTTCACTCACGCGAAGGGACATCTCTGTGGATGTTGTACCCTGCAGGTCTCGCGAAAATGAATGTGTAATTGATAATGATTTTAATAATCATTTCTAATCAGTTCGACGTTTTAACATTCATTAATTCAAAAATAAATACATTTATTTACATTGGATTCAAAATGCCAACACATTGATTACAAATTGAGCTGCAATGAAGTGAACAGCGCGCACATAACTGCATTCGGGATGAATGCAGTTAGGCTAAGGAAGGGGAGTTATTTATAGATAGTTGCGGTGCCGTACATCTGATTTTTACCGCCAGCAGAATTAACGACAAAGCCTTTTGCTCCTTGCTCTTTCGCTTTCTCTGCCAGCTTGTCTTCAAGGTCGCTCAGGTTAGAGGCGCCGGTAGCGGATACTGTGCCGGAAGCTTGTAGCTGACCGGTAGCTGGGCTGGTGTATGGCTGTGCAGCAAAGGAGGCAAATGTCATGCCGGTAAGTACGGTAGCGGCAAGTAATGTGAGGCATTTCTTCATGGTGATATCCTCTGAAAAACAACAGGTGTGCCTGATAAGTTTAGGTCGTCAGCGGATGGCATTTACCGCAAAAAACTGGTGATGAACTGTCTGTTTTTCGAACAATCAGCAAAGCGTCAAACAGGCGTAAAAAATCAAATTTCCTTGTTGTGTGTGTTTACCGCGTGGCGTTATGCGGGTATCTTACGCCGCTGTTAAAAGGAGAATGCTATGTCCGCCCAGAAACCGGGATTACACCCACGCAACCGCCACAATGGCCGTTATGATCTTGCGACTTTATGCCAGATTACCCCAGAGCTGACGCAATTTCTCACCCTCACGCCCGGCGGGGAGCAGAGTGTTGATTTCGCCAATCCGCAGGCAGTAAAGGCGCTCAATAAAGCACTGCTGGCGCATTTTTATGCGGTGAAAAACTGGGATATTCCGGACGGTTTTCTGTGCCCGCCGGTGCCTGGTCGTGCTGACTACATTCACCACCTGGCCGACCTGTTGGGGGAAACCAGCGGAACCATTCCGGCAAATGCGAGCATCCTGGACATAGGCGTAGGGGCAAACTGTATTTATCCGCTGATCGGCGTGCATGAATACGGCTGGCGATTCACGGGCAGTGAGAGCAGTAGCGAAGCGTTTAACAGCGCTCAGGCGATCATAAACGGCAATCCGGGGTTAACCCGTGCTATTCGTCTGCGTCGTCAGAAAGATGCTTCGGCAATCTTCAACGGTATCATTCACAAAAATGAGCAGTATGAAGCCACATTGTGTAACCCGCCATTCCATGATTCTGCGGCCTCAGCCCGCGCAGGAAGCGAGCGTAAACGTCGTAATCTGGGGCAAGATAAAGATGATGCGCTGAACTTTGGCGGACAACAGCAGGAGCTGTGGTGTGAAGGCGGCGAAGTAGCGTTCATCAAAAAAATGATCGTCGAAAGCCAGGCTTTTGGCCGTCAGGTTATGTGGTTTACCACGCTGGTTTCGCGCGGCGAGAACTTGCCTCCGCTGTACCACGCATTAACGGATGCGGGCGCGGTGAAAGTGGTCAAGAAAGAGATGGCCCAGGGGCAAAAGCAGAGTCGCTTTATTGCCTGGACCTTTATGGATAACGATCAGCGTCGTCGTTTTATGGCGCGTAAACGCTAAAGCGTTGGCTCGGTTGGCGGCAGCGGTTCGCTTGCCGCAGATGTTGGGCCATTCCCTGGTGCAGGCAACACTTGATAGGTCTGTACCGGGGCGCGTATGTTGGCCAGATCGAAATATTTCTTCACCTGGCTGTCGAGCGCAAAACGTACCGTCCACTGCTTCAGCGGCAAGGTGGTAAACGAGACCCGTAGTGTGAATGCCGTATTGGTTAATCCTACAATCCCGGCAAACGACGGCTCGCCAATAATCAGCCCGCGAATATCATCTTTTTCCATCACCGCAGCAACCGCATCTTTCAACGCCTGATTCGCTTTATCCGCATCCTCATGGCGGTCTACGTCGTAATTGGCGACGACCGATCCAATTCCCCGCACAAAGTTGGCGAAGGTCGTTATCGATGACCAGGGAATGATATGGTACGCCCCGGTGTCCTGACGCACGCCCACAGAACGGATGGACATCCGTTCAACCGTACCGGTGAGTGGGCCAATGGTCACCAGGTCGCCGGTGTTCATGCCATTTTCAAACTGAATAAAAATCCCGGTAATAATATCTTTTACCAGCGTTTGCGAGCCGAAAGAGATAGCCAGCCCCAGCGCCCCGGCCCCGGCCAGTAGGGGGGCGATATTGACGCCAATTTCCGACAACACAATCATGATGGTGATCGTGCTGATAATCACCGCCAGTGCGTTACGAAACAGTGTCAGCAGGGTGCGGGTACGCGCGCTGGGTAACGGGCGACCATGAATATCGGAAGCCAGACGATTTTCAATCAGGCTGGCAAGGATTGTCCAGCCGATGGCGGAGAAGAATAAAATCAGCGCGATACGGATCAGGATATCCACTGTTTTTTCTCCTGCGCCGTAATGCAGCCAGTTCCAGAAGTCGAACAGCCCCCAGGCATTCAGTAGCAGCATCACCGCAACGCACACCGTCAGGATCCTGGCTACGCTTAACGCTGTCGACAGCCAGCCATTCAGCCGCTTTTGTAGTTCCGGATAGCTGCGCTGGGTGTGTGGCGAAAGGGTAATAGTTTTGGCTATCCAGCGGGAAAACATGCCGGAAACAAAGGCGGCAATTCCAATGATTACCAGGCTGCGCAGCGTAGCGCCCATCATGAATTTCAGGCTGTTGCCCGGATCAAACAGCGAAAAGAAAAACAGCACAATGAAATAGGCGCTGGCCAGCCAATGCCATACCAACGCAAAAGCACGAATAAACAGACTGAAAAAAGCGAGGGATCTTTCCGCCAGATTCAGCAAATGCTGCGTTATCTCTTTCTTGTTTCTGAAAATCAGGTACAGCGCCCATAGCGTGATACATAACATGATGATGACGTTGGCCATCGCGCCGACCTGCACATTGACCTGATTCGAGATAATGGGTACGGCAACGATAAGCCCGTAGCCAATCAGGCTGCTCAATGAACTCAAACGGCGATTCCAGTAGCGTGCGCCAGCATCCTGAATGTTAAACGGGCGCAGCTCGGCCACCGTTGGGCAAAATATCAGGCGCAAAATGGCCTTGAAGAATTCAATCAGGGCGAAGGCATTGAGAAACAGGCTTTGCTGAAAGGCGATCGTGCGACTGCCAGCGTTCATTTTGTCGCTCAGTATCTGCCCGACAAATAATGTCAGCGCCAGCAGAAGCAAATCAATAATGAATGCGCCAACGATCATCGCCGGAAGCTGAAGCCAGTTGCTGCGTTCGCGGTTTTTCCGCCGCGCCCATTGTCCCATTTTGCGATACAACGGTAGCGCGCACAGGCGAACCAGCCAGAAAAAACCGAACACTGACACCGCCAGCATTAAAAAATGCGTCAGAGCATTGGTGAACGTTTGCGGATTAAAGGTCTTATGCGGGGCATCGGTAATATTGCGATAAAGCTGGGCAAAGCGGCTGGAGAGCGCCTCACCGTAGTGGCGGGTGACGTCCGTGACGTTTTCCAGTACCGTTTTTTCTTCCGTTAACGTGGGCGGGACAATGGTCGGCACCGGCTCGGCAGGAGGGGCAGTGGCCACTTTGCGTAACTGACCGATCAGCTCCTGACGCGAGGCGTCATTTTCCAACACATCGGCCAGTGCGCCGTAAGCCGCTTTTTTCTGTTCAATATCCGGCTCTTTCGCCGCTGTGGTTTGCGCGTTGGTTGATGTTGGCGTGGTGACGCCAGGTATCGTCACCGCCTGAGTCGGGAAACTCAACAGACAAACAAAAATGAACAGGATCCCGCGCATGACTCCTCCCATGAGAAAATAAATTCAAAAGGATAAGTATAGATGTCAGGGCGGGAGAGAATTGAAATGAGAGGATTCTGGTGAAAAACCTCCCTTCGGGCGAAGGGAGGCAGAGCTATCAGGATACGTGCTGCAAGAATTCCTGTAAGCGTTGGCTGGGCGGATTTTCAATCAGGGCCTGCGGATTACCGTCTTCGGCAATTCTTCCCTTATCAATGAAAATCAGGCGTGAAGCCACTTTCTCGGCAAAACCGATTTCGTGGGTCACAATCACCATGGTCATCCCTTCTTCCGCCAGATCCTGCATAACTTTCAAAACCTCATGACGCAGTTCCGGGTCAAGCGCAGAGGTTGGCTCATCAAACAGCATCATTTTCGGCTTCACCGCCAGCGCTCGGGCGATAGCCACACGCTGTTGTTGACCACCGGACAGCTCAGAAGGGTAGTGATGCGCACGTTCGGCCAGACCTACTTTCGCCAGCAGTTCTTTCGCCAGTTTCTCGGCCTGTTCTTTATTCGCCCCGCGTACGCGCTGCGGCCCGAACATGACGTTTTCCAGCGCCGTCAGATGCGGGAACAGATAGAACTGCTGAAATACCATCCCGGCTTCCTGGCGGATTAACCGCTCGTCTACCTTCGGATCGTTCACTTTCAGACCGTCGACGATCAGATCGCCAGAGGTTATCTCTTCCAGTTTGTTAATGCAGCGTAGCAGGGTAGATTTACCGGATCCTGACGGCCCGATAATCACCACTACTTCGCCCTGTTGAATGTTCAGGTCAATATTGTGCAGCACCTGGGTTGGACCAAAGTGCTTAGAAACGTTTTTAAATTCAATCACAGGATTTTCATCCTTCTTTCCAGACGACGCAGAATGAAGCTCAGCACCAGCGTTATGATCAGATAGAACACCGCAACGGCGCTCCAGATTTCCAGTGCGCGGAAGTTACCGGCAATGATTTCCTGGCCCTGACGGGTCAGTTCAGCGACGCCAATGACAATAAACAGCGAGGTATCTTTAATGCTGATGATCCACTGGTTGCCCAGCGGCGGCAGCATACGACGCAGCGCGAGAGGCAAAATAACGTGGCGAATAGTCTCTGTGCGTGAAAGTCCAAGGGCCAGTCCGGCTTCGCTGAATCCTTTATGGATTGAGAGCACCGCACCGCGGGTGATTTCCGCAATATAGGCACCGGAGTTGATCATGATGGTGACAACGGCGGCGCTAAAAGGGTCAATGCGTAAATCGTTAAATGCCATTGGTAGAGCGAAGTAAATAAACATTACTTGCACAACGATTGGCGTACCGCGAATGACTTCGATAAACACCAGCGCTACGTGGTTGGCGATCCAACCGCCGAAAGTGCGCGCAAACCCTGCTGCAAGTCCGATTATCAGACCGCCAGCCAGACCGAGGACCGAGATCCACAGGGTCATTTTGGCGCCTTCAATCAAAAGCGGGATGGCGGGCCAGATGGCACTCCAGTCAAACTGCATATGTCGTTCCTGTTACCGTGGTGTAAATATTCAAATGCCCGTTTTGCCGGATGTGCTGGGCTTATCCGGCTTACAGGTCTCAAAAATCCAGGCGTAGGCCCGGTAACCATCACGCCACCGGGCAACGCTACCGGTTATTATTTAGGTTCAGTACCGAACCATTTTTTGTAGATTTCGTTGTAAGTACCGTTCTCTTTCAGCGTTTTCAGCGCGCCGTTCACTTTCTCACGCAGGTCGTCGCTGCCTTTCGGGAAGGCGATGCCGTACTGCTGGGCTTCCAGTGATTCGCCTACAGCTTTGAACTGGCCATTGCCAGCTGTTTTGATGAAGTAAAGAATGTTTGGTGTGTCGTGCAGCACGGCGTCTGCGCGGTTGGTGCCCAGTTCCATATAGGCGTTATCGATGTTCGGGAACTGACGCAGGTCCTTGGTTTTGATATTCGCTTTCGCGTAATCAACGGAACCGGTACCGCTCTTAACTGCAACGACTTTACCATCCAGATCTTTTACGCTTTTGACGTCGTTGTTATTTGCTTTCACCATCACTAATAGACCGCTTTTGTAGTAGCCATCGGAGAAGTCGATCGCTTTTTTACGCTCATTGGTGATGGTGATACCCGCCAGCGCCAGGTCGACGTTTTTGGTTTGCAGAGCCGGGATGATGCCGCTGAAATCCATTGGTTTCAGTTCATAATCCAGTTTCAATTCTTTGGCAACGGCAGCCCACAGATCCACATCAAAACCAACGTATTTGTCACCCTGTTTGAATTCAAACGGTACAAACGCGGTGTCGGTTGCGACAACCAGTTTCTTGTCTGCGGCATGGGAGGACACCGCAAAAGCCAGGGTAAGTGCAGCCAGTGAAACTTTTAATACAGACTTCATAGGATTTCCTTTTATATCCACGGGGCGATCCCCTGCGAGAACATATGGCTTAATGAAAGAATCGTGCCAATTTTGCAACTCATTGTTTTAACAAGAGGGTATCTCGTTTCTCTGCACAATAAGTAGGGCAAAGCGAGTAATTTGCACTGTTTTGGGGCACTCATTTGGTGCGAACCAGCCACGGTGCAAACGGTATGACTATTTAGCGTAAAAATTGTTGATAAAACAATCTTTCGTTAACGATTGTGTGAGGTGATTATTACAAATAATTTACTTTGGAGTGACGAACGATCAATGTTATGCACCATAGATGTGCAAAACCCCCGCCGGAGCGAGGGTTATATAGGTAATTCTTATGTCTGCTGTTACTCAATGTTGGCTTCGATAAACCACAGGAATTTATCGAGGTCGCGAGAAGCTGCGGTAAAGATATCTGCGGTATCTTCGTCTTTTGCTTCGCTAATAGCCTTACGTACGCTGTTTGCAACTACGGCATAACGTTCAGCCAGTTCTTTTAAGTGGTCCTGTACGCTATGGATATCCAGCGGGTAACTTTTCAGAGGCGTTTTGCTATTAATAACCTGAGTTGTGCCCAGTGCCACACCGCCCAACTGTACGGCGCGTTCAGCCATTGTGTCGAGGTGATCGGTCAGGGCTGTACGGAAGCCATCCAGCATTTCATGTACCGCAATGAAGTTTGCGCCGCGCATGTTCCAGTGAGCCTGTTTGGTGATCAATGACAGGTCAATGAACTGGATTACTTGCTGATTCAGCAGTTCAACGGTCGCTTTCTTTTCGCTATCAGACACATCGTTGCGGGTATAAAGGAGGGCGGATGCTTTTGTTTTTACCAGTTTCGCGGTACTCATATTTTCATATCCTCTTGATAGTTATGTCCCAACTCTTCAACGGAATTAAGTATAGCGCTAAATTTGGATTTTTTTTTCCGGTGTTGCCTATTACTTTAATAGCGAAGAAAGGATAAATATAAAATACCTAGTAAAATCAATGCATTGATTGTTGTGTTTCTTGCGTGGTGTTATTTTTATGTTAATTTTGAGATTAAATGAAATATGCGGATGAGAAAATTATATTTTTTAGAATTATTATCACGCAGATTTACAATTGGATATTCTGCATGATTATGCAAACCATGCAGAATATTACGTGGTTAATTCACGTCGACTTGTTTTATTTGTGGCTCTTTACGAATAGTGAGCGTAGAGCCCATTGATGCGACGATAATGGCACCCAGAGCGAGTGTCTGGATAAGCGTCAGCGTTTCACCGAGGAAGATCATTCCGGAAACCGCTGCCAGGGCAGGTTCCATACTCATCAATGTACCGAAAGTACGCGTCGGCAGGCGCGTCAATGCAATCATCTCCAGTGAATAGGGAAGTGCAGTAGAGAGGACTGCAATGGCCAGGCCTAACGGCAGAATGGACCAATGCCACAGGGCATCACCAGCCTGGATCGCGCCGATTGGCACAAATACCAGTGCTGCAATTAATGACCCTACTGCGACGGTTGCCGGACCGTGTTCCGCCCCGGCTCGCTGCCCGGTAAGAATATAGATGGCCCAGCAGGCACCAGCCCCCAGCGCTAGCGCAGCACCGGTTAAATCGACGTGAGAAACGTCCTGACCTAATGGCAGCAGGAACCACAGTCCGAGTACAGCCAGTGCAACCCAAATGAAATCCACCGGGCGCCGGGATGAAAACAGCGCTACCGCCAGCGGGCCGGTAAATTCCAGCGCCACGGCAATTCCCAGTGGCACGGTCTGGATTGACAGATAGAAGAGATAGTTCATCCCGCCCAGAGACAGGCCATAAAACAGAAGGGGCAGGCGCTGTTCTTTGGCGAATCGCAAACGCCAGGGTTTAAAGAAGGCGATAAGGATGAGGGTGCCCAACGCAAGGCGCAACGCGGTAACGCCCGGCGCGCCGACGAGCGGGAACAGCGATTTCGCCAGAGATGCTCCGCTTTGAATGGAGGACATAGCAATTAGCAAAACCAAAATAGGCAACCAGACTGGCGCTTTACGTGACGACCCCGGCATCCTTTCTCCTGTCAAATTATGTCAATAGAAGTAAAACAGCGAGTGTAATGGAAATACACACATGCGGTTGAGTATTCGTTGAAAAAAAAATTGCTCAGTTCCGTACAATGGCATGAAACTGATGGATTAATAATCTGCATGATTAGGAATAATCTGGATGAATGTGCCATATTGTGCGCGCAATAATGGCATTTTACTTTAGAAAAGTGATGTTAATTGAAAGAGATAGCGGATTTCTGAAATGTTCTGTTACATGAAAGACCCCGTTAGACATCGCTAATCGCAAAGAGTTTCCCATCAATTTTTGGTATATTTAAAACTTAAGATTTACTTGAAGCACATTTGAGGTGGTTATGAAAAAAATTGCATGTCTTTCAGCACTGGCCGCTGTTCTGGCTTTCTCCGCAGGTACTGCTGTAGCTGCTACTTCTACCGTTACCGGTGGTTACGCTCAGAGCGATGCTCAGGGCGCAGCGAACAAAATGAACGGTTTCAACCTGAAGTATCGCTACGAGCAGGACAACAACCCGCTGGGTGTTATCGGTTCCTTCACTTACACTGAAAAAGATCGTACCGATGCTTCTGGCGACTACAACAAAACCCAGTACTACGGCATCACTGCTGGTCCGGCTTACCGTCTGAACGACTGGGCAAGCATCTACGGTGTAGTGGGTGTTGGTTACGGTAAATTCCAGAACGCAGCATCCCCGGCTGACAACCACACCACCAGCGACTACGGTTTCTCTTACGGTGCTGGTCTGCAGTTCAACCCGATCGAAAACGTTGCTCTGGACTTCTCCTACGAGCAGAGCCGTATTCGTAGCGTTGACGTTGGCACCTGGATCGCTGGCGTGGGTTACCGCTTCTAATCACTTCGGTGATATGAAAAATCCGCCTCTCGGGGCGGATTTTTTTTGCCTGCAATATGAGCTGTTAACGAGATTTGGTCTCGAAGATGTCGGTACCAAGGTGGTTGTAGTCCACCTTCTGCAGCTTAAAGTTGGTGATGTACACCGGCCCGGCTTTTTTCTCTGAGATAAAGCGGTAGCTGTTGGTGATTTCTTTTGCGCTGATCCCTGTCCACTGCGAGAAAAAACTGAGGAAATCATTGGCGGATCGACGGGCCTTAATCACCCGATGCGCTTTATCATCGCTCGACAGCACCATGAAAGGTACCTGGAAATTTTGCTGGAACTGATCGTCATGCGCCAGGTATTGCACCTCTTTTCCACGCTCTTTAAACGCGAGGCCATGATCGGAGAAATAGACCATTGAGAAGCTGGTACCGCTATTACGTAGCTGATCGTATAGCTGGCGCAGTAGGTCATCCGTTTGCGTCATGGTGTACAGGTAGCAAGACGTCTCTTTTGACTGGACGAAAGTCTCGTACTTACCCTGCGTACGGTCGCAGGCCTGCGGATGTGAGCCCATTAAATGCAATACAATGAGCTGCGGCTGAGTGCGCTCGGTTGCCAGCACCTGAGCGGTCATCTTTAACAGCGCTTCGTCACGGGTGTTTTTATCCGCTTCGAAGTCACCGTTCTTGAGGAACTGAACTTCATCAGCGCGTTTTGCAATGCTGGCGATGGCCGTGTCGTATTCACCAATTTGTCCCTGATTGGAAAACCACCATGTCTGGAAACCCGCGCGGTTGGCCAGAGTGACAAAGTTATCCTGGAACTGGGGCTTATTGTCGACCACCCGATTCAGCGTCAGGCCGAGTGACTTTTGCGTTGAACCGCTGGCAGCAATGTAATCCGCAAAGATGTAGCCGTTAACAGAGCTGGCAAACGGGGTGTTATCCCAGTGACCGCCAAACGCGCCTAACGCATCGCGGCGGGCGCTTTCGCCGATCACCACGACGTAGGTGTGATACTTCGGCTTCACGGCGGTTACGGTCCAACTGTCTTTCACGCTCGACAGCTTCGCCATACGCTCTTGTTCGTCGAGCACTTCGTTGTTATTGACGATCACGTCCTTGGCAAACCGGAAAACCGGATAGCCAGTGTCTTTCAGCTTGAACACGCCGCCCCAGGCCAGGTTTTGTACCGGGGTAACAAAGAATGCGACAATGCTGAACAGCAAACAAACGCTGTCGAACTTGTTCCAGCCACGCTTTTGTTCATCTTTTTTACGACGTACGGCGATAACGCCGAGGGCGAAAATAAACACCCCAACCAGATAACTGTACCAGGGGAAGATGGTCAGGATTTCGGTGGACTCTTCCATATTGGTTGAGTGCAGCGCCAGCAAGGTATTGAAGTTCGGTGAGCCGTAAGCCTGGCCGAACGGAAAATACATTGCCGCAATCAGCGAGCAAATGCCAATCAGCACTTTCTGCGCGCGTGGCGCGCTGCGCCACATCAGCATTAATATACAGGTGAAAGCAACGCTATAGAGCAGGCTAAGCGGATAGCCCAGCGCAAGATTGATCAGCAGAGACTGTAAGAAATAGAGGCCAGTCCACGGACTAATCGCCCGGCTGCGAGCAATGATTGAATCTTTGAGGGTTAAATTCATATGCCACTGTTACAAAAACGCCATGTGCTTACCCTGGCGCTAAGGGTCATTGCCTGCCTGAGAGAGCGAGAAGAGGGATAGGGTTCGCATCCGCGAGCCGCAATATATGCAGGGCTGCGAAAAGATAGAGTGTGCGCAAGAGAAGGTCAACTACTACAAAGAAATTGTTTTGCGAGGAACGTGGCAAAACTGACAAAAAGAAGGGTTATTGAGACGAAAACCACCACCGTACCCGGATGACGGCAGGAAAATGAAGCGGCGTACCGCGACGCCGCATTATTTTTCTGAAGGTTTATCCTTCTCTGGTTTGCTGTTAATCATGTCACACAGCATAGAGATCAGCATCAACCGTACTTTAAAGGGAGAGTGGCTAAACACGCGTATACACCTCTTAAATTCATTCATGTAAACCTCCTGACTTCACGATCCCATCAGTCCTTGAGGGATGTCTTTATTATATACAGATATAGCACAGGCTATATTATATAGCTATTGCTAAAACGTTAATTTTTTGTGCCCGCGCAACTCTGGTTTACAATGAGTGCTCTCTAATCAGATGCCGTTAACGCGTCACAGTAACGAGGAAGCAGAATGAGTCGTCGCGCAGGTACGCCAACAACAAAAAAAGTGACGCAATTGGTGAATGTCGAAGAACACGTTGAAGGGTTTCGTCAGGTTCGGGAGGCGCATCGCCGTGAGCTGATTGATGACTACGTAGAGCTGATTTCCGATCTCATTATTGAGGTAGGTGAAGCGCGCCAGGTGGATATGGCCGCACGGCTTGGGGTTTCCCAGCCGACGGTTGCTAAAATGCTTAAGCGTCTTGCTTCAGTCGGATTGATTGAAATGATCCCCTGGCGAGGCGTGTTTTTAACCGCAGAAGGTGAACGACTGGCTCAGGAAAGTCGGGAGCGTCATCAGATTGTGGAGAATTTCCTGTTGATGTTAGGTATCAGTCCGGAAATTGCCCGTCGCGACGCGGAGGGGATGGAGCATCACGTCAGTAAGGAAACGCTGGAGGCTTTTAGCCGGTTTACGCAACAGCAAGGAACAGGCTCTGAATGAGTTTTCCTTTATTACGCGCCTTACAGCGCGATCGTTTTTTCCAGCTGTTAATCATCGTTGGGGTTGTACTGAGCCTGTTCACGCCATTTACACCCCGGTCGTGGCCGGGAGCAATTGACTGGCACACAATTATCACGCTTAGTGGCCTGATGTTACTGACCAAAGGCGTGGAGCTAAGCGGTTACTTCGATGTGTTAGGGCGCAAGATGACCCGCCGTTTCAAAACAGAGCGCCAGCTGGCGATATTTATGGTGCTGGCGGCGGCGTTGTTGTCGACGTTTCTGACCAACGATGTTGCGCTGTTTATTGTTGTTCCGCTGACCATCACCCTGAAAAAATTGTGCGCTATTCCGGTGAATCGCCTGATTATCTTTGAGGCGCTGGCGGTTAACGCCGGATCGTTGCTCACGCCAATAGGTAATCCACAAAACATTCTGATGTGGGGACGCTCAGGCTTATCGTTTACCGCGTTTACCTGGCAAATGGCGCCGCTTGCGGGGGCCATGATGCTGACGCTGGTGGTGCTGTGCTGGTTCAGTTTCCCGAATAAAGCGTTGCACTATCATACCGGTACGCGCGCACCTGACTGGCAACCGCGTCTGGTGTGGGGCTGTCTGATGTTGTATATCATCTTCCTTGCAGCACTGGAGTTAAAACAAGAGCTGTGGGGTCTGGCGATTGTGGCGGCAGGGTTCATGGTGCTGGCTCGCCGCGTGATCCTCAGCGTAGACTGGACGCTGCTGTTGGTGTTTATGGCGATGTTCATTGATGTGCACTTGCTGACGCAGCTTCCGGCCCTGCAGGGGATAACCCACCAGATTGGCGCGCTTTCAGCGCCGGGACTTTGGCTGACCGCCATTGGCCTGTCGCAGTTTATCAGTAATGTGCCCAGTACGATTTTGCTGCTGAACTACGTCCCGCCAACGCTGCTTCTGGCCTGGGCGGTCAATGTGGGCGGCTTTGGGCTGTTGCCAGGATCGCTGGCGAATCTCATTGCGTTACGGATGGCAAACGACCGCCGGATCTGGTGGCGTTTTCATTGGTATTCGGTACCGATGCTGATATGGGCGGCGCTGGTGGGTTATGGTTTGTTGTTATTAATGTAATAGCGGCATTGAGGCAATAAAAAAGGCGGATGAATCATCCGCCTTTTTCGTTTTAGGTATGTGCTTAGTTCAGACGAACCGGCATACCTGAACGGTTCTGTACCGCCTGCTCAACGACTGCCTGATCGACGTCAGGCTGACCGGTGATGCTGGTAATGCTCTTGGTCAGGGTAATCGGTACAATTTCCCCGCCTTCGAACTGTGCTTCAGTCGTAGACAGCGGGTTATGTACTTCGATGTAACGGCTACCGTCTGGTTCGGTAGTGGCTTTTACCGGCTCATCAATAAACTGTACACGGGTGCCGACCGGCACATTTTCAAACAAGAATTTGATGTCGTCGTTACGCAGACGTACGCAACCGTGGCTGACACGTAAGCCGACGCCGAAGTTAGCATTGGTACCGTGGATAGCATACAGGCGACCGATATACAGCGCGTACAGTCCCATCGGGTTATCCGGACCAGCCGGAACAACGGCTGGCAGCGGCTCGCCTGCAGCGCGGTATTCCGCATGCATTTTCGCCGTTGGCGTCCAGGTTGGGCCTGCTTTTTTACGTTCTACTTTGGTGGTCCAGTTGATTGGCGTGTCTTTGCCCAACTGGCCGATACCGATCGGCAGAACAATGACGGTGTTGGTGCCTTTCGGGTAGTAGTACAGACGCATTTCAGCGCTGTTGATAACAATACCTTCATGCACGGTATCCGGCAGGATCAACTGCTGAGGAATGTTCAGCACGGTGCCGCCTTTCGGCAGGAAGGTATCCACGCCCGGGTTGGCTTCCAGCATGTTAGACAGACCCATCTGATACTCTGCCGCAAAATACTCCAGCGGTTGGGTGTTGCCTTCAGGAATAGTAATGACCTGGTTTTGGCCAATCAAACGGCTACCATCGGTCGGCAGCGGGTACGTGACGGCTGAAGCGGTATTACAAAAACCAACTATTGCGAGTGCCGCCGCGAAAAGCGTTGTTAATTTCATATTCATATTCATGTATGCGAGATTCAGTGCCAGGCAGGCTAGTGGGTTGAGATTTATGTAGTGTTGGGCACGCATTATATGTGCAATCTGAGCAACAAGGAATTCGGATGTGTACTAAATCACATTTTTTTCCTTTTGGTTTCACTTTATCCCTTCCGCATGAAGACGCGATCTTCTTGCAGACTTATGGCATAATAAGCGGTTTGTCACATATTTCTTTCTCTTTCAGGATACGCCAGTGTTAGTTTCCAGCAACGTCACCATGCAGTTCGGCAGTAAGCCGCTGTTTGAAAATATTTCCGTCAAATTCGGCGGCGGCAACCGTTACGGCCTGATTGGCGCGAACGGTAGCGGTAAATCCACTTTTATGAAAATTCTCGGCGGCGACCTCGAACCGACGCTGGGTAACGTTTCCCTCGATCCTAACGAGCGTATCGGTAAGCTGCGCCAGGATCAATTCGCCTTTGAAGAATTCACCGTGCTTGACACCGTGATCATGGGTCACGCTGAACTGTGGGAAGTGAAGCAGGAGCGCGATCGCATTTACGCCCTGGCTGAGATGAGCGAAGAAGACGGCTATAAAGTTGCTGATCTCGAAGTTCAGTATGGCGAAATGGACGGCTACTCTGCGGAAGCGCGTGCGGGTGAACTGCTGCTGGGCGTAGGCATTCCGGTAGAACAGCATTACGGCCCGATGAGCGAAGTCGCGCCCGGCTGGAAGCTGCGTGTGCTTCTGGCGCAGGCGCTGTTCTCTAACCCGGACATTCTGCTGCTCGACGAACCAACGAACAACCTGGATATCGACACCATTCGCTGGCTGGAGCAGACGCTGAACGAGCGTGACAGCACCATGATCATCATTTCGCACGACCGTCACTTCCTGAACATGGTCTGTACACACATGGCGGATCTGGACTATGGCGAACTGCGTGTTTATCCGGGTAACTACGACGAATACATGACGGCGGCAACCCAGGCGCGTGAACGTCTGCTGGCCGATAACGCCAAGAAGAAAGCACAGATTGCCGATCTGCAATCCTTCGTCAGCCGCTTTAGCGCCAACGCGTCTAAATCTCGACAGGCGACCTCTCGTGCGCGTCAGATTGATAAGATCAAGCTCGACGAAGTGAAAGCGTCCAGCCGTCAGAACCCGTTCATCCGCTTCGAACAGGATAAGAAACTGTTCCGTAACGCGCTGGAAGTGGAAGCGCTGGCGAAAGGTTTTGATGAAGGTCCGCTGTTTAAAAACTTCAACCTGCTGCTGGAAGTAGGGGAGAAGGTTGCCATCATTGGTGCCAACGGCGTGGGTAAATCCACCATGCTGAAAACGTTGGTTGGCGATTTGCAGCCGGACAACGGTACCGTTAAGTGGTCTGAAAACGCCCAGGTGGGTTACTACGCGCAGGATCATGAATACGAGTTTGAAAACGATCTGACCGTCTTCGAATGGATGAGCCAGTGGAAACAAGAAGGCGATGATGAGCAGGTTGTGCGCAGCTTCCTTGGCCGTCTGCTGTTCAGCCAGGACGATATCAAGAAACCTGCCAAAGTGCTCTCCGGTGGTGAAAAAGGACGCATGCTGTTCGGTAAGCTGATGATGCAGAAACCGAATATCCTGGTCATGGATGAACCGACCAACCACCTGGATATGGAATCTATCGAGTCGCTGAACATGGCGCTGGAAATGTATCAGGGCACGTTGATCTTTGTTTCTCACGACCGTGAGTTCGTCAGTTCCCTGGCGACCCGCGTGATTGAGATTACGCCGGAACGCGTGATCGACTTCACCGGCAACTACGAAGATTACCTGCGTAGTAAAGGTATTGACGGTTAATTCACCCGTCGTCTTTCGTGTTACAGGTGTGTTGGCTGCACCTGTTCACCCCGGTCACTTACTTATGTAAGCTCCCGGGGATTTACAGGCTGGTCGCCTTCCTGTAACGCGAAATACCTAGGGAAAATTGTGTAAGCTACATATTAAATAATCCCCAGCGCGCGTTTACCGTGGATATTCAAATCCTCCAGCGTGAAGCGTCCTTCCCAGTTAGTTTCATAATCCTCTCGCGGGAAATCACCCGGCGATGCGCCTTTTTCCAGCGCAGCTTTCACTTTGTGGGCGTAGGCCAGATTTTTTTCGCACATCGGGGCGGCAGGGATATACATTACGTTACCCCAGCCCTGCTGATTTTCGACAGGCGCGACGGAGTGAATCACATCGCAATGCCACCACACGGAGTCTCCGGCGTCCAGTTGTGGAATGCTGGTTAACGCTTCAATCAGCAACGGATGCCATTGCGCAGAAATCGGCAGGACTCTGCCGGGCGCTACGCCGCAAAGCTCATCTTCCGGCACATCGTCAAGCAATGGGCGTAACAGCACATACGCCATCGCTTCAGGAATCGGAACCACGTGCAACAATCCCTGACCTGGCAGCATATCGGACAACGCAGTCCAGCCCTGGAAGGTACGGAACACTGAACATTTGGTGGTGTTATCCACCGTGTATTCTTCTACTTCGGTGCGATGCGCAGCCTGCCACGGATCGTAATCTGCCAGCTTGCCATTGAAAACATGAGCAAATACCTGCTGATACGCAGGCAGCAGCCAGCGTTCCAGCGCGCCGGAATCCGTATGCGCGCCCAGCCCTTTGGAGGTGGTTCCCGGCGGACGGCGGCGTATACGGTCAGGGTAGATAACGCTGACATCCGGGTTAAACCATTGTTTACCTTCGCTTGAAAATGTCCAAAGACGATTGAGGAACGACTGCGCATTGGCCATTTCTTCACTTTGGCGGGCCTGCATCTGCGCCTGGGACCAGTAAATGGGGTAGATTTCAGGTCGCGATGCGCTCAGGGTGCCGAAGAAGTTATCGCCTGGCCCTTTGTAGACGTCATCAAAATGGTTGCGATCCAGGTAATCAAGCATCGACTGATCCCATGCCAGCGCCTGTTCGCGGGGGAAATGCCCTTTAATGACTGCGCATCCGCGACGCTTAATTTCTTCACGCTGCTCTGCACTCACGCGACCCGCTTTGATATCCGCATAGGACAACACAGGCCATACCGGGGAACCTTGCGCTTTGAGAGCGTTGATTTCCGCCACGCGGGTGGCAATGGCATCGCTCAGCTGATTGAAGATCAACTGAACATCCCCAAGCTGTGCCCGCAGTTGCTGTTTCATCTGACGGATTGCCGCTTTGTGATCGGCGGGCAACGTGTCGCTGGTAAAAGTAAAAGCCATAACCACCTCGCATTAACTTTCATTCGAAACTAAATTTGATTGCAAGTGACAATATAAGTTAAAAATTGGTTAATGCAAGTTTAAAAACCTGCTGGTGTGAGCAAAATAGAAAAAGAGTGAAAACCGGGATGAGGGATACCCCGGTTGGCAGGATCAGACGTTAAAAGGTGAAGTGTTATCCAGCACTGCCTGAATTACGTTCAGCGCGCCTTGATGGTTATTGTCATCGGTCTGATAGCGGGCAATCGCTTTGATGCTCTCTGCCGCATTGGCCATGGCGAAAGAGTAGTGCGCCATCTTCAGCATTTCCGCGTCATTGCCACTGTCGCCAATGGCGACCACGTTTTGCGGTGACAGGTTCCAGCGTTTTAGCAGACGGCTGATTCCGTTGGCTTTATGTAAGCCCGGAATGATCAGGTCGATAAACCCAAAGCCGCTGGTGACGGGCTTCATAATGCCGTCTAGAGCAGAATGAAGGTGATCGATAACCAGCGGGATCTGTTGGTCAGGTAAATTCAGCGAGAACTTGAACAGCACATCGTCGATATCCTGATAATCCTTTACGGGTTTCAGGCGGTGGTAGTGTTTTGACATCAAACCGACAAAGGACTCTGGGGCATTTTCGCTCACGTAGGCGCTTTGCAGTCCACAGGCCACAAAGTTGAGCTGCTTATCTTTGAGCAGTTCGCCAATGACAATGCGTGATTCGTGGCGCGTAAGTTCGCCGTGAAACAGCTGTTTGCCATGTTCAAACACCAGCGCCCCGTTCTCGGCGACAAAAGAGATCTCATCTTTGAGCTGCGGGAAAAAGGAGATCAACTGGTAATACTGGTTGCCGCTTGCCACGACAAATTCAATATCTCGTTTCTTCAGTTCCTGATACTGCGCCAAAAAGCGTGCACGATCGTATTGCTTGGCGTCGTCGAGAAAAGTTCCGTCCATATCGGTGACGATAACTTTGATGGTCATATATGCTCCTGGCTCATAACTGCGACCAGAAACATTTTAATAACAATGTGAGCTAAAGCACAAATTTAATTTCGAATGAAAGTAAAACGCCAGGTGGCAACTTCGCCTTACCTGGCTAAAGGGGAGTATGTAAGCCCGGTAAGCGTAGCGCCACCGGGCGGGAGGGTTACAGCATATGTTCAGTGCGCGCGATGATATCGTCCTGTGCATCCGGAGACAGCGCGGTGAAGAAGGCGGAATAACCCGCTACACGCACCACCAGATCACGGTACTGATCCGGGTGTTTTTTGGCTTCCAGCAGCGTTTCACGAGAAACGATGTTGTACTGAATATGCCAACCTTTGTGCTCTTCAAAGAAGGTACGCAGCAGAATCATCAGCTTTTGTTTGTCAGACTCATTTTCCAGCGTGGCCGGGTTCAGCTTCTGATTTAACAGCACGCCACCGAGAATCGAACTGGTCGGCAGTTTACCCACCGAGCCAATTACCGCAGTTGGGCCGAGATGGTCCGTACCGGAAGCCGGGCTTGCGCCTTCTGCCAGTGGAGTGTGTGCTTTACGGCCATCCGGCGTTGCCATTGTTGCTGCGCCAAACGGCACGTTTGCAGAAATAGACGAGGTCCCGGCGTAGTAATTGCCGCCAACCGGACCACGCCCGTAACGCGGATTATGATACTGTTTCAGTTCATCGATATAAGTCTGATAAGCGCGGGCCAGCAGCGTATCAACGCTATCGTCATCGTTGCCATATTTCGGTGCGCCGTTGATTAGTCGTTGGCGTAACTGCTCATGGGTCAGACCGTCAAAATCATCGGCCAGCGCGGCGGCCAGTTGTTGTTGACCGATAGCGCCCTGTTCAAAGACCAGTTTCTTCACTGCTGCCAGGCTGTTGCCGAGGTTGGCGATACCCACCTGCAAACCTGATACCCAGTCATACTTCGCGCCGCCTTGCTTAATGCTCTTCGCACGTTCAATACAGTCATCTACCAGCGCGGAGCACAGAATATCGTGTACGTTTTCTTCCAGCATGGTGTCGACGACGTACTCTATTTCGATGGATTTGCGCGTGTAGTAGCGGATCTGCGTATCCCAGGCATCCATCACTTCATCGAAATTGTTGAAGTTGCCAGCTGAGAGCGCTTTTTCCTGCGGCAGGAAGACTTTGCCGCTGGTGGCATCGCGTCCGCCTTCCAGCGCCGCCAGCATCACGCGGGCAAAGTTAATAAAGCTCATGCCGGTGCAGCGGTAGCCCCATTTGCCGCCAACGGCGGTTTCGATGCAACCAATCGCTGCATAGTCATAGGCGTCTTGCGGTTCAATGCCCAGCTTAATGAATTCCGGAATGACGATTTCATCGTTGTTAAAGGCTGGCATCCCGAAGCCGCAGCGGATCACCTGCACGCAGGCATCAAGGAAGTCATTACTCATCCCCGCGTGATAACGCACGCTCAGGTTCGGCTGAGTAGAACGCAGGCGGCCACAGGACTCCAGAATGGCGTAGGAGAGCGGGTTGACGGCATCCATCGCCTGACCGCTGACCAGGTTCTGGCCACCTATGGTTACGTTCTGATAGAGCGGGCTGCCCGCTGAGGCTTTCGAATGGGAGCCGGAACGGATTTTGTTCACTTCCAGCAGTTTCAGCCAGCAGCTGTGCAACAGCTCAATGGCGTGCTCACGATCGAGGCTCTGATTCAGTTCTACGTCGCGACGGTAGAACGGGTAGAGGTACTGATCCATACGGCCAAACGACACTGAGTGACCGTTAGATTCAATTTGCAGAATCAACTGGATGAAATAGCACAACTGCAACGCCTGCCAGAATGTTTTTGGTGGCTCATGGGCAATCACATCACAGTTTTCCGCCATGGTCAGCAGTTCATCGCGACGGCTGGTGCGCGTTTCTGTGGACGCCATTTTACGCGCCAGCGCGGCAAAGCGCTCAATGTGCAGGCTGACGGCCTCCAGCACGATATCAATCGCTTTCAGGAACTGATCGCCGTGGAGATCGTTCAGACACGTCAGATTGATGCGGGAGCGACGTTCATCGACCTTGTGGCGCAGGCCGTCGAGACCTTTTTCCAGTAGTAGCGGGAAGTTCACCGCCAGGTGTGCGTCGCCGGAGGTCATATTACCTTCGGCTTTGATAATGCCGGTTTCCAGCAGCCCTTTCTGCTCGTCAGTGAACATCCCGTAGCAGCGATCCTGCACGGTCTGACCACGCCACCACGGACACACCTCATGTAATACGCGTTTATTCTCTTCGCTTACCGCAAAGCCGGCACCCGGTCTGTCGGCGAGGTCGTCGATCTCTTTTTCAATCCAGGAGACGGTGTATTCCGGGAAGATCGGCGCGGCGCGCACTTCGCTTGCCTGGTTACCGATAATCAGTTCGTCATGCTTGATCCAGATGGTGCGTTCCGCCAGATGATGGGCCAGCGCCAGCGCACGGCGTACCGGGATCGGCTTATCCAGGTGTTGCTGATACATCTCGGTATAGTGCTGGGCGCGCTCGGTACAAACCGGCGGTTTCACGATGTGGATCAGGGCTGTTTTATGCGCTTTGATACGATCGCTGAGTGTGTCCAGTTTCAGAGTGGTCATGGCGATTATCCTCGTAGGGTCGCGGTTAAACCTTTAAGGCTGGCATACTGCTGGGCAAATTCGAGCAGTGCAGGCGCATCAAGCGGTTTATCCGGTGCGTTGTAGGGTTGACTGAGTAAGTGGTATTTGTTGATACCAAGGGTGTGGTAGGGCAAAAAATGAATCTCCCCGACGTGAAGCTCGTCGGCAGCAAAATCGGTAATAGCCTGGATGGCGGCTTCGTCAGCGTTGAATCCCTGAATCAGCGGTACGCGGATAATCATTTTTTTACCAGCTGCGGCCAGTTTTTTTAGATTTTCCAGCACACGAGAGGCGCTGCCATCGGTCCACTGTTTAAACGGCGCATCCGCCACGTGTTTTAGATCGGCCAGAAACAGATCGACGTCAGATAATGATGGTTCAATATACTTCCACGGGACATGCAGGCAGGTTTCCACTGCGGTATGAATGCCGGCGTCGTGGCTGGCTTTGAGCAAAGAAGCCGCCAGCTCTGGCTGCATAAACGGTTCACCACCGGACAGGGTGAGGCCCCCTCCGCTGCGATCGTAAAACGGTTTATCACGCAATACGGTCGCCATGATTTCGTCCACGCTTTTTATCTCTCCACAGACGGTTAGCGCCTGCGTTGGACAGCAGTGGGTCAGCGCCGTCAGATCGTCATCGGTCAGTTTTTCGCGATGAATCAGCAACCCGCTTAGTGCCCGCTCAATTACTGCGGGTGCTGCCTGAGCACAAAGATCGCAACCATCAAGGCACAGGCGTGCGTCATAGAGCAGATCCTGCGTACGGGCGCGACTTTCCGGATTCTGGCACCACCGACAGCCCAGGGAGCATCCCTTAAGGAACACCACAGTACGGATCCCGGGACCATCATGCGTGGAATAGCGCTGGATATTGAAAATCATAAGCGACCTCTTTTCTTTCATATAAAGATTAAATTACTTTCGAATGAAAGTTATATTGACGTGCGTCAACTAACCGTGAGGTTTCGCCGTGCTACCTTTTATTCATGCCAATAATTCGTTTGAGGAAAGGTTATGGAACTCTATTTAGATACGTCTGATGTTGATGCGGTAAAAGCTCTGGCGCGCATTTTCCCGCTGGCAGGGGTGACCACTAACCCGAGCATTGTGGCGGCGGGGAACCAGACGCTGGAAGTACTACTGCCGCAACTGCAGGAAGCGATGGGAGGACAAGGCCGTCTGTTTGCTCAGGTGATGGCGACCACCGCCGAAGGGATGGTTAGCGATGCGCGTAAGCTGCGGGCAATCATTGCTGATATCGTGGTCAAAGTGCCGGTAACAGCAGAAGGTCTGGCGGCTATAAAATTGCTGAAAGAAGAAGGGATCCCGACGTTGGGTACTGCGGTATACGGTGCAGCTCAAGGGTTATTGGCTGCACTGGCAGGTGCGGAATATGTTGCGCCATACGTTAACCGCGTGGATGCGCAAGGAGGGGATGGCATTCAGACGGTGACCGACCTGCAGACGTTACTGAAAATGCATGCCCCGCACGCCAAAGTACTGGCAGCCAGTTTTAAAACGCCGCGTCAGGCGCTGGATTGCCTGCTGGCAGGCTGCGAGTCCATCACGCTACCGCTGGACGTTGCTCAGCAGATGATTAGCTCTCCGGCAGTTGATGCTGCCGTCGCGAAGTTTGAGCACGACTGGCAGAGCGCATTCGGTCGCACGTCGATCTGATGCTGTTGCCGGGTGGCGCTAACGCTTGCCCGGCCTACGTTCGAGCCGTTGTAGGTCGGGTAAGGCGAAGCCGCCACCCGACTTTTTTACCGACTACAAACCTCGCACCCCGGATTACGCATCAGCTTCATTTCGCGAAACTGGCAGGTCATGGCATCGTACATGACGATTTTTCCGGATGCCGGTTTACCGTAGTTTGCCAGCAGCTTAATGGCTTCCATCGCCTGTAACGAGCCGATCACGCCGATCAGCGGGGCCATCACTCCGGCTTCTACGCAGGTCAGGGCGTTTTCACCGAACAAACGGCTCAGGCAACGGTAGCAGGGCTCGCCTTCCTGATACGTAAAGACGGTAATTTGCCCTTCCATGCGAATTGCTGCACCGGAAACCAGCGGAACTCTGGCGGCAAAGCATCCGGCATTCAGCTGATTGCGGATGCTGACGTTATCCGTACAGTCCAGCACCAAATCGTGTTCGGCAATAAGCGCGTGAATCTCGCTATCGTCCAGCAGCGCATTCACCGGCGTAATGGCGATATAAGGGTTAATCCGCGTTAGCGCGTCACGAGCGGATATCACTTTTGGTTGCCCTACGGTTGCATCGCTGTGCAGCGTCTGGCGTTGGAGGTTCGACACGGAGACCGTGTCAAAGTCGAGCAGGGTTAAATGCCCGACGCCAGCACCAGCAAGGTACTGGGTTGCAGCACATCCCAGTCCCCCCAGACCAACGACCAGTACCCGCGCATCTTTGAGCGCTTCCTGACCTTCGAAATCGAAGCCGCGCAGAATGATTTGCCGGTTATAGCGCATCATCTCCTGGTCGCTGAGTTCTGCCATTACAGACCTCCAAACAGTGCGTTAAATGGCTCAACTTCAACCCATTCTCCGACCTCAACGTTACCGCGATCGCGCTCCAGCACAATAAAGCAATTGCCCTGGCTAAAGGAGCTAAAAATATGCGAGCCCTGGTGCCCGGTGGTAGTGACTTCCAGTTCGCCTTCCGCGGTACGCTGCAATACACCACGCTGAAAATCCAGACGCCCTGGCGTTTTCTTCAGGCGTGAAGCGGTGCGCACGCGCTGGCGCGGAGGCAACCCACAGGCGGTGTTGCCGCTGAGTTTCGCCAGCAGCGGTTGTACCAGTTGATAAAAGGTGAGGGCAGCAGACACCGGGTTACCCGGCAGGCCGCAAAACCAGCTGTTGCTCAGTTTGCCAAAGGCGAACGGTTTACCGGGTTTGATAGCCAGCTTCCAGAAGGCAATTTCTCCCAGCTCTTCCAGAATGGTTTTGGTGTAATCCGCTTCGCCTACCGAAACGCCACCAGAGCTGATGACGACGTCGGCCTGGCTGTCGGCTTCGATAAATGCGGCCCGCAGCGCGTTGGGATTGTCGCGAATAATCCCTAAGTTGATCACCTCGCAGCCCAACTGCTGCAGCATCAGGTGAACGGTCAGACGGTTTGTGTCATAAATCTGCCCGTCGCCCAGCGGCTGACCCGGCAATTGCAGCTCATCACCGGTGGAGAACAATGCCACGCGGACTTTACGCACAACGGGGACCTCGGCAATACCGAGCGAAGCCAGCACGGGAAGCTCGGCGGTTGTCAGACGAGTTCCTGTGGGGAATACCACCGCGCCGTTTGCAATATCTTCACCGCGCAGACGAATATTTTGTCCGCTGCGGACGTCGGCGGTAAAACGCACACCGTCGTCAGTTTGTTCCGTTTGCTCCTGCATTACCACGGCTTCACAACCGGCAGGCACCGGGGCTCCGGTCATAATACGGATGCAGGTTCCCGCAGGCCACTCGCCGTGAAATGGCTGTCCAGCAAAGGCTTTGCCAGCCACCGCAAGAGGCTGGTCTGATTGTAAATCGGCTAATCGCACCGCATAGCCATCCATTGCCGAGTTATCGAATCCCGGCACATCAATCGGGGAGACGACGTCGGTGGCCAGAATGCGGCCAAAGCATTGAACCAGCGGCAGCGTTTCGACGGCGGTGAGTGGGGTAATACGCGAAAGCATCTGAGAAAGAGCCGTTTCAAGCGGCATCAGTCCGGCGGTAAATTCCATGAGAAGACTCCTGCGGGGCAAAATCGAATCCGCTCATTATGTCAGAAAATGGACGCGGACAGTATGCTACCTCAGGCTTAGGATCAGATCTGATACAGGTTTTCTGCCAGAGATTAGCGCTACAGGAAAAATGCAGTATAGACTCATGATTTCTGCTTTTTCTCCAGGAGGCTAAATGTCTGCGACTATCCCGGATTCAATTCGACGGCAGGTGAATGCCGCCAGTGCACTGATTGCGCGGATTATCGAGGGCGACCTGGTTGCTGTTCATTTGTATGGCTCTGCTGTTGAAGGTGGCTTAAAGCCCCAAAGCGATATCGATTTACTGGTTACCATTAGGCAGCCACTTAATACCCGGCAAAGAAAAGATCTGATGCAGGGTTTTCTGGAAATATCAGCCCCGCCTGGTAGCGTTGATAGATATCGGGCGCTGGAAGTGACCATCGTGATCTATTCACAACTTGTACCCTGGCAATTCCCACCGTCAAGAGAAATGCAATTTGGCGAATGGTTGCGTGACGATATTCGCGCGGGAATTGTTGAACCGACACAGGTGGATCCTGATCTTTCCATCCTGCTGACCCAGGCCAGGCGCGCCAGCGTAGCGTTGTTCGGTGAAGCCGCTGAGACGTTATTCAACGTCATTCCTTTTAGCGATGTTGTGCAAACATTTCGGCATATTCTTGATATGTGGCAGAAAACGGGCGATTTAGAGGGTGACGAGCGAAATATCATCCTTACTCTGGCGCGTATTTGGTACAGCGTGGTTACGGGCAATATTGTCGCTAAAGATGAAGCCGCCTCCTGGCTTATACCGCAATTACCCGTTGAGTATGCTGACACGCTGCAAGCCGCGCGTGCGGAATACCTGGGGTTAACCAAAAAGAACTGGGCTGCGTCTATGCCGTCTGTTGAACGCTTTGTGTTTTATGCAAAAAAACAGATTGCCGATCGGCTTGAATAATATATTCAACGATGTTGGAAGATCCCCTTTCTGATTAACTCATCTAAATAACCTGATGGGATGGGGGGTGAGGTACGGGCCTTAACCTTTACATGACGTCTGCATCTTTCTATATTCAAAAATCGAATCAATAAGTCACAGAAATTCTGATATTTATAACCCCGGTACCTGCCACCTAATGGACGAAAAAAATGGGTAAAGCAGTCATTGCAATTCACGGCGGCGCAGGGGCTATTACCCGTTCGCAGCTGAGCCAGGAGCAAGAGTTGCGTTATATACAGGCGCTGTCGGATATCGTTGAAACCGGCCAGCGGATGCTTGAAGACGGTCGTAGCGCACTGGATGTCGTTACCGAGGCCGTGCGCCTGCTGGAAGAGTGTCCATTGTTTAATGCCGGAATTGGCGCGGTGTATACCCGTGATGAAACCCATGAGCTGGACGCCTGTGTGATGGACGGTAATACGCTGAACGCAGGCGCCGTCGCCGGGGTAAGCCATCTGCGAAACCCGATTCTCGCGGCACGCCTGGTAATGGAACACAGCCCACACGTCATGATGATAGGTGAAGGGGCTGAAAACTTTGCCATTGCGCAGGGTATGGAGCGCGTATCAGCGGATATTTTCTCGACGCCAGAACGCTACGCTCAACTTCTGGCGGCGCGAACAGCGGGTGAAACGGTGCTGGACCATAGCGCGAGCCCGCTGGATGAAAACAACAAAATGGGTACCGTGGGTGCGGTCGCGTTAGATATGTTTGGCAATCTGGCGGCAGCAACATCGACCGGCGGGATGACCAATAAATTACCGGGGCGGGTGGGTGACAGTCCGTTGGTTGGCGCAGGCTGTTATGCCAATAATGCAAGTGTGGCAGTCTCCTGCACCGGAACCGGAGAAGTCTTTATTCGTGCTTTGGCGGCCTATGACATTGCGGCGTTGATGGACTACGGCGGTCTGAGTTTATCCGAAGCGTGTGAACGCGTAGTGATGGAAAAATTACCGGCGCTTGGCGGCAGCGGCGGTTTAATTGCTATCGATCATGAGGGCAATGTCGCTTTGCCGTTTAACAGCGAAGGCATGTACCGCGCCTGGGGATGTGCAGGTGATACGCCAACCACCGGTATTTATCGGGAAAAAGGAGATAGCGTTGCCACACAGTGATGAGCTTGATGCCAGCGATGTGCTGGCAGTCAGCAATCTGAATATTGCCTTTGAACAGGAGCAGCAGCGTGTCAGCGCAGTGCGCAATCTGTCATTTCGCCTGAAGCGTGGCGAAACGCTGGCGATAGTCGGCGAGTCTGGTTCTGGTAAGTCGGTGACCGCCTTGTCGCTGATGCGTCTGATTGAACAGTCCGGCGGCGAGGTGAGCTGCGATGAAATGCTCCTCCGACGCCGTAATCGACAGGTTATTGAGCTGGGTGAACAGAGCGCATCACAAATGCGTCACGTGCGCGGTGCGGATATCGCGATGATCTTCCAGGAGCCTATGACATCGCTTAATCCGGTGTTTACCGTGGGCGAGCAAATTGCCGAGTCTATCCGCTTGCACCAGGGTGCCAGTCACGAAGAGGCGATGGTAGAAGCGAAGCGAATGCTCGATCAGGTGCGTATCCCCGAGGCGAAGGCGATTTTATCGCGTTATCCACACCAGCTTTCCGGCGGTATGCGCCAGCGGGTGATGATCGCCATGGCACTGTCGTGTCGCCCTGCGGTTTTAATTGCTGATGAGCCGACAACCGCGCTGGATGTCACCATTCAGGCGCAGATCCTGCAACTGATAAAAGTGTTGCAGCAGGATATGTCGATGGGAGTGATCTTTATTACCCACGATATGGGCGTTGTGGCGGATATTGCCGACCGCGTGCTGGTGATGTATCAGGGCGAGGCGGTAGAAACCGGCAGCGTTGAGCAGATTTTTCACGCTCCCCAGCATCCTTATACCAAAGCGCTGCTGGCAGCCGTGCCGCAGCTTGGGGCAATGAACGGGCATGAACTTCCGCGCCGTTTCCCGCTTATTTCATTACACGATCCCAGCCATGTAGAGCCACAGACCGAACAGGATACCGTGGTTGAAGGCGAGCCAATTTTGCAGGTACGTAACCTGGTGACGCGTTTTCCTCTGCGTAGCGGCATTCTAAATCGCGTAACTCGCGAGGTGCATGCAGTGGAAAACGTCAGCTTTGACCTGTGGCCGGGAGAAACGCTCTCGCTGGTGGGTGAGTCGGGCTGTGGGAAATCCACCACCGGGCGGGCGCTGTTGCGCTTGGTTGAGTCTCAGCGTGGGGAAATCATTTTCAACGGACAGCGTATTGATACCCTTGCTGCCAGCAAGTTGCAGCCGCTGCGTCGGGATATTCAGTTTATCTTCCAGGATCCGTATGCCTCGCTCGATCCACGTCAGACGGTGGGATATTCCATTCTGGAGCCGCTACGGGTGCATGGGTTATTGCAGGGGGATGCGGGGTCAAAACGAGTTGCATGGCTGCTGGAACGCGTAGGATTGCTGCCTGAGCATGCCTGGCGCTATCCGCACGAGTTTTCCGGCGGTCAGCGTCAGCGTATCTGTATTGCACGGGCATTGGCACTCAATCCCAAAGTGATTATTGCCGATGAATCTGTCTCGGCGCTGGATGTTTCAATTCGTGGGCAAATTATCAACCTGTTGCTCGACCTGCAGCGGGAAATGGGAATTGCATACCTGTTTATTTCCCACGATATGGCGGTGGTGGAACGGATCAGTCACCGTGTGGCGGTGATGTATCTCGGGCAAATCGTTGAGATTGGCCCCCGACGCGCGGTGTTTGAAAATCCGCAACATCCGTATACGCGCAAACTGATGGCGGCAGTACCAGTTGCCGATCCATCGCATCACCGACCACAGCGTGTGCTGTTGTCGGATGATATCCCCAGCAATATCCGCAAGCGCGGCGAAGAGATTTCCCCCGTGTCGTTACAGTTAGTTGGCCCGGGGCATTATGTTGCGCGTGGGCAACCAGAAAATGCGCTTTCGCGTTTATAACAGGCAGGCAGGGTTTAAGGAGAATAACATGACAAAAATTGTTGCTCGGAAATGGCTGGTTGCTGTGGGAGTGGCCTCTGCGCTGGCCGCATCGCCTGGCTGGGCCGCCAAAGACGTGGTGGTGGCGGTAGGATCCAATTTCACCACACTTGACCCCTATGACGCGAATGACACGTTGTCGCAGGCGGTAGCGAAGTCGTTTTATCAGGGACTGTTTGGCCTTGATAAAGAGATGAAGCTGAAAAATGTGCTGGCAGAGAGCTATACGGTTTCTGATGACGGCCTGACTTACACTCTTAAGCTGCGTCAGGGCGTGAAATTTCAGGATGGCACCGACTTCAACGCCGATGCGGTTAAAGCCAACCTCGACCGCGCCAGCAATCCGGAAAACCGTCTGAAACGCTACAACCTGTATAAGAATATCGATAAAACCGAAGTCGTCGATCCGTCGACGGTGAAGATTACGCTGAAACAGCCGTTCTCTGCCTTTATCAATATTCTGGCGCATCCCGCAACGGCAATGATTTCTCCCGCCGCGCTGGAGAAATACGGTAAGGAGATCGGTTTCCACCCTGTGGGGACCGGGCCGTACCAGCTTGATACCTGGAATCAGACAGATTTTGTGAAGGTTAAGAAGTTCGCGGGTTACTGGCAGCAAGGGCTGCCAAAGCTGGATACGATTACCTGGCGTCCGGTGACCGACAACAACACGCGTGCGGCCATGCTGCAGACCGGGGAAGCGCAGTTTGCCTTCCCGATCCCTTACGAGCAGGCGGCGTTACTGGCGAAGAACAAAAACCTGGAACTGGTGGCCAGTCCGTCTATTATGCAACGTTATATCAGCATGAACGTCACGCAAAAACCATTCGACAACCCGAAGGTGCGTGAAGCGCTGAATTATGCCATCAACCGCCAGGCGCTGGTGAAAGTGGCGTTTGCGGGTTATGCCACGCCAGCAACGGGCGTTCTTCCTCCGTCGATAGCCTATGCGCAAAACTATACGCCATGGCCATACGACCCGGCGAAAGCGCGCGAACTGCTGAAAGAAGCAGGTTATCCGAACGGTTTTACCACCACGCTATGGTCTTCGCATAATCACAGTACCGCGCAGAAAGTGCTGCAATTTACCCAGCAGCAGCTGGCGCAGGTGGGAGTTAAGGCTCAGGTAACAGCGATGGATGCCGGCCAGCGCGCGGCGGAAGTCGAGGGTAAAGCGCAGAAAGAGAGCGGGGTGCGGATGTTCTACACCGGCTGGTCTGCCTCTACGGGGGAAGCTGACTGGGCGCTGTCACCGCTGTTTGCATCACAAAACTGGCCGCCAACACTGTTTAATACGGCGTTCTATAGCAATAAGCAGGTGGACAGTGATTTAGCGGCAGCGTTGCAAACCAACGATCCGGCGCAGAAAGCGAAGCTGTACAAGGATGCGCAGGATATTATCTGGAAAGAGTCGCCGTGGATCCCACTGGTAGTGGAAAAACTGATTTCGGCGCACAGCACCAGATTGACCGGGTTCTGGATTATGCCGGATACCGGATTTAGCTTTGATGATGCGGATTTAAAATAAGCTATTCATTCGGCCCCGCTAACCAGGGGCCGGCGAAGGGAGCGTGATGCTTAACTATGTTTTCAAGCGCCTGCTGGGGTTGATCCCAACGCTATTGATTGTTGCGGTGCTGGTGTTTTTATTTGTTCACCTGCTACCCGGCGATCCGGCCCGGCTGATTGCCGGACCGGAAGCTGACGCCGAGGTGATTGAACTGGTACGCAAGCAGCTGGGTCTGGACCAACCGCTGCATATTCAGTTCTGGCATTACATGACCAACGTGTTGCAAGGCGATTTTGGCACGTCGATGGTTTCTCGTCGCCCGGTTTCCGAAGAGATAGCCAGCCGTTTTATGCCGTCGTTATGGCTGACAATTGCGAGTATGGCATGGGCTGTGTTATTTGGTATGACGGCGGGGATCATTGCAGCCGTATGGCGCAATCGCTGGCCGGACAGGTTGAGTATGACGCTGGCGGTCACCGGGATCTCGTTCCCGGCGTTTGCGCTTGGCATGCTGCTCATGCAGATATTCTCCGTTGAGCTCGGTTGGTTACCCACCGTTGGCGCTGACACCTGGCTGCACTATATCCTCCCGTCTATTACGCTGGGCGCGGCGGTGGCTGCGGTGCTGGCCCGGTTTACCCGCGCCTCGTTCGTCGATGTGCTCAGCGAATACTATATGCGCACCGCGCGGGCTAAAGGGGTGAGTGAGACCTGGGTGGTGTTAAAACATGGTCTGCGTAACGCGATGATCCCGGTGGTCACCATGATGGGACTACAGTTTGGCTTTTTGCTTGGTGGATCAATCGTGGTTGAGAAGGTGTTCAACTGGCCTGGGCTTGGGCGACTGCTGGTGGACTCCGTCGAAATGCGCGACTACCCGGTGATTCAGGCCGAGGTGCTGTTGTTTTCTCTGGAGTTTATTCTTATCAACTTAGTGGTGGATGTGCTTTACGCCGCCATTAATCCGGCTATCAGGTACAAGTAAGGATGCGATTTTTTAACTGGCGCCGACAGGCGATTTTGAATGCAATGCCCCTTGTTAAGCCAGAGCAGATACGCACACCGTGGCATGAGTTCTGGCGTCGTTTTCGTCGACAGCACATGGCGATGTTCGCTGGGCTGTTTGTATTGCTCCTGATCATGGTGGCGATTTTTGCTCGCTGGTTGACGCCATTTGATGCCGAAAATTACTTCGATTATGACCGTTTGAATGATGGGCCGTCGATGCTGCACTGGTTTGGTGTCGATTCTCTGGGACGAGATATCTTTAGCCGCGTGCTGGTTGGCGCCCAAATCTCGCTGGCGGCAGGAGTCTTTGCCGTGTTTATTGGCGCGGCGATTGGCACAGTGCTGGGTCTGCTGGCGGGATACTACGAAGGTTGGTGGGATCGGCTGATTATGCGTATCTGCGATGTGCTGTTCGCCTTTCCCGGCATTCTGCTGGCGATAGCCGTGGTCGCCGTGCTGGGCAGCGGCATTGCGAACGTGATTATCGCCGTGGCCATTTTCTCCATTCCTGCTTTCGCGCGCCTGGTGCGCGGAAATACACTGGTGCTGAAGCAACAGACGTTTATTGAGTCTGCGCGCAGTATTGGTGCCAGCGATACGACTATCATTTTTAACCATATCCTGCCGGGTACGGTTTCATCGATCGTGGTCTTTTTTACCATGCGAATTGGCACGTCGATCATCTCTGCCGCGAGCCTGTCATTTCTGGGATTAGGCGCACAGCCGCCGACGCCGGAGTGGGGGGCAATGCTTAATGAAGCGCGTGCTGACATGGTGATCGCGCCGCACGTGGCGATTTTCCCGGCGGTAGCGATATTCCTGACGGTGCTGGCGTTTAACTTACTGGGAGATGGTCTGCGCGACGCGCTGGACCCGAAGATAAAAGGATAAATTACAGGCCGGATAAGACGTAACGCTTATCCGGCCTACGGTTGAGTTACGCTTATTAAACGCGTGAACCCCACAGATCGTATTCATCTGCGTTTTCGACCTTCACGCGGATGATATCACCAGGTTTCACCTTGGTTTCACCATTCAGGTATACCGCGCCGTCGATTTCCGGAGCATCAGCCATGCTACGACCAATTGCGCCTTCTTCGTCAACTTCATCAACGATAACCAGAATCTCGCGGCCCACTTTCTCTTGCAAACGTTCAGCAGAGATCTGCTGTTGCAATTGCATAAAGCGGTTCCAGCGTTCTTCTTTCACCTCTTCCGGGATTTGATCCGGCAGGTCATTAGCGCCAGCGCCTTCTACAGGGCTGTATTTAAAGCAGCCCACGCGATCCAGACGAGCTTCTTTCAGGAAGTCGAGCAACATCTGGAAGTCTTCTTCCGTTTCACCCGGGAAACCAACAATAAAGGTGGAGCGCAGCGTCAGTTCAGGGCAGATTTCACGCCACTGCTTGATGCGCGCCAGTTGTCTGTCTACGGAGCCTGGGCGTTTCATCAATTTAAGAATACGCGGGCTGGCATGCTGTAACGGGATGTCCAGATACGGCAGGATTTTCCCTTCTGCCATCAGCGGGATCACGTCATCAACGTGCGGGTAAGGGTACACGTAATGCAGGCGCGTCCAGATCCCCAGTTTTGATAACTGTTCGCACAGATCAACCATGCTGGTTTTGACCGGCTCGCCGTTATGGAAACCGGTACGATGCTTCACATCCACACCGTAAGCGGAGGTATCCTGAGAGATTACCAGAATCTCTTTCACGCCCGCATCGACCAAACGCTTGGCTTCGCTGAGGACGTCGCCAATCGGACGGCTCACCAGATCGCCGCGCATGGATGGAATAATGCAGAACGTACAGCGGTGATTACAGCCTTCAGAAATCTTCAGATAGGCGTAATGGCGCGGAGTCAGCTTGACTCCCTGCTCAGGAACCAGGCTCAGGAACGGATTATGCTTTGGTTTGGGTACGTAATGGTGAACGTGCTCCAGAACCTGTTCGTAGCTATGTGGCCCGGTGATTTCCAGCACCTTCGGGTGGACTTCACGGATCTGATCGACTTTTGCGCCCAGACAACCGGTGACGATCACCTTGCCGTTTTCGTTAAGCGCTTCGCCGATTGCTTCCAGGGATTCCTGAACCGCACTGTCGATAAAGCCGCAGGTATTAACGATAACCATATCCGCGTCGTCGTAGCTTGGCACGACATCATAGCCTTCGGTACGAAGTTCGGTCAGGATGCGCTCAGAATCGACGAGGTTTTTCGGGCAGCCGAGGGAGACAAAGCCGATTTTCGGCTGGTGGGTTACATTGCTCATAGCGTAAAAAGTGTTCAGTTATTGGAATATTCAGGGCAGGGATTCTACAGAGTTCTGAACAAAAATTGTATCGCAATCTCATACCATCAGCGGCCTGCCGGGCGCCGAATTAAAGATTATTTGTAAATTATGTTAATTTTAAGTGATGGATTGATCCTGGACACGACTTTGTTCAAAAAACAACCATACTATTAAATTGCACCATAGTTGGAAAGAGGAGGAACAAAGTATGGTTGTTGACAGACTGAGAACCGATCTTCTCAACAAATTGATAAACGCCCGTATCGAACTTGCCGCTTATCTGCTGTTGAGAAAAGCGAAAGGCTACATGTCAGTCAGCGAGAGCGATCGTCTGCGTGATAATTTTTTTGCACTGAATCGCGAATTGCACGAACAATCACAGCTTCACGGTATGCATCTTGATCAGGAAGAGTGGAATGCCCTTCATCGTGCTGAAGGGGCGTTAGCCGCCGCCGCTGTTTGTCTTATGAGTGGACACCATGATTGTCCAACGTTTATCGCCGTTAACGCAGAGAAACTGGAAAACTGCCTGACAACGCTGACGCTGAGTATCCAGAGTTTGCAATCTTACCCAACGCTGGAACACGTCTGAATCAGGGGGAGGGCGCTCCCCCTTTTCGTTAAGATTATGTAAATATGACGGGGTGATTCCCCTTGCTGGCTACGCTTTATGCAGAGCCATTAAGGAGGTGTTATGCGTCGACTCTTTCTCTGTGCTATCCCACTTGCGCTATTTTCCTCTTATGCCGTCGCGGTAAAAGTGGAAGTGCTGCAAACCAAACTCGATCATCCATGGTCACTGGCTTTTTTACCCGATAACCGCGGTATGCTCATTACGCTCAAAGGTGGACAGCTTCGACTCTGGCAGCCTGATAAAGGGCTTTCCGACCCGCTGACCGGCGTACCAAAAGTCTGGGCGAATGGTCAGGGCGGATTGCTTGATGTGGTGTTAGCTCCGGACTTTGAACGATCCCGCCGGGTGTGGCTAAGCTTCGCTGAAGCCGACCGCGAAGGCAAAGCGGGCACCGCGGTAGGCTACGGGCGATTGAGTGACGATCTCAAACACCTGCAAGAATTTCAGACCGTTTTTCGCCAACAGCCAAAGCTCTCTACCGGAAACCATTTTGGTGGACGTCTGGTATTTGATGGCAACGGCTATCTGTTTATTGGCCTGGGGGAGAATAATCAACGCGCTACCGCCCAGGATCTGGATAAGCTGCAGGGCAAGGTCGTACGGCTGACCGATGAGGGCAAAATTCCACCGGATAATCCGTTTGTGAACATGGAGGGAGCGCGGGCAGAGATTTGGTCGTATGGCATCCGCAACCCGCAGGGTATGGCGATGAATCCGTGGAGTGATGTGTTGTGGCTCAATGAGCATGGCCCACGCGGAGGCGATGAAATTAATATCCCCGAGAAAGGGAAAAACTACGGTTGGCCTATCGCGACCTGGGGTGTTAACTACAGTGGTTTGAAAATTCCCGAAGCAAAAGGTCAAATTGTTGCTGGCACGGAACAACCCATCTTTTACTGGGAAAAGTCGCCAGCGGTCAGCGGAATGGCTTTTTATAATAGCGATACCTTTCCACAGTGGCGGCAGAAGTTGTTCATCGGCGCGTTGAAAGATAAAGAAGTGATCGTACTGAGCGTTAAAGGGAATACGGTCACTGAGGATGGTCGACTGTTGCAGGAAAGGGGGCAACGGATCCGTGATGTGCGCGTCGGACCAGACGGTTATATGTACGTGTTAACCGACGAGTCCGACGGGGAATTACTAAAAGTGAGTCCCTGATTTGTTTAGCTGACCGGGATCATCACGATTTTTTGAAACGCCGGGCGCTCGGTCAGTTGCTGATACCAGCGTTCCAGATGCGGGCGCGGGGTCCAGCTCAGGCCAACGTTGAACAGGTTATAGATAAACGGTGCCACAGCGATATCCGCCGTGCCAAATTCAGCCCCGGAGAACCATGACTGGTCTGCCAACGCGTTATCCAGAATGGCAAACAGGTTATCGCAAACTTGCTTACTGGCCTCAATGGCCGCTAGATCGCGCTGATCGGCAGGTGTTCTGACCAGGCCAAATAAGATAACCCGATGCGCAGGGCTTAGCGTCTGATTTGCCCAGTCCATCCATTTTTCGCCGACGGCGCGCTCGGCCGGTGCGTCAATCCACAAACGTTTTTGTCCGTACTGAGCGGCCAGATAGCGGACAATGGTATTGGATTCCCACAGAACAACGTCCGTTTCATCATCGCGTAGCAACGGGACCAGTCCGTTCGGGTTTAGTGCCAGATAGTCGGCATCGCGGTTACCGCCATGCTGTCCGCCCGCCAGAATTTGGTTATACGGCAGTTCCAGTTCCTCGAGCGTCCACAATACTTTTTTTACGTTGGTCGAGTTATTGCGACCCCACAGTGTAATCATAGTAACCCCGCAAATTAATTGAGCAGCTTTATGGCTGCAGATGCCATCTGACTAGCTCACATGGTGGGGTAAACCTAATATTTACGCAACAAAGTCTAAAAAAATCGTGCCAGGAGCAGCGCAGCGCGGCGTTATTGCATAAACTTTAAAAACTTTACCAACTTACGGTTTCTTTAAGCTCGTTAGTGCGTTATTACTCACCGCACTTATTTTACACGTCATCCATCAGACTTTTTCTGCATGGGTTGGTCGAGGTCGCTTGGCCGGTTTTGTGTAAACACGGTGTGGTATGACGTGGTTTTTTGGAATGGATACTCGGGTGGCATTTATGACGCAATACTTCTCTTCACTTCGCAGCTTTGCTGCAGGTTCTGCACTCTTAATCCTTTTGGCGCCGACCGTACAGGCGGCGGAGCAACCGACGGCCCCGCCGAGCGTGGACGCGCGCGCGTGGATTCTGATGGATTACGCCAGTGGCAAGGTGCTGGCGGAAGGTAATGCTGATGAGAAACTGGATCCTGCCAGTCTGACCAAAATCATGACCAGCTATGTGGTTGGGCAGGCGCTGAAGGCCGGAAAAATTAACCTCAACGACATGGTCACCGTGGGCAAAGACGCCTGGGCGACCGGTAATCCAGCCCTGCGCGGTTCGTCGGTCATGTTCCTCAAGCCCGGCGATCAGGTTGCGGTGTCAGATCTGAATAAAGGCGTTATCATTCAGTCAGGTAACGATGCCTGTATTGCACTCGCTGATTACGTTGCCGGCAGCCAGGAATCCTTTATTGGTCTGATGAACGGCTATGCGAAAAAACTGGGGCTGACCAACACTACTTTCCAGACGGTGCACGGCCTGGATGCGGCAGGACAGTTCAGTACCGCACGTGATATGGCGCTGCTCGGGAAGGCGTTAATTCACGATGTGCCAGAAGAGTATGCTATTCACAAAGAGAAAGAATTTACCTTCAATAAAATTCGTCAACCGAACCGCAACCGTCTTTTGTGGAGCACCAACCTGAACGTGGACGGTATGAAAACCGGGACCACTGCCGGGGCGGGATACAACCTGGTGGCTTCCGCAACCCAGGGCGATATGCGCCTGATCTCCGTGGTGCTGGGGGCGAAAACCGATCGCATTCGTTTTAATGAGTCAGAAAAGCTGCTGACCTGGGGCTTCCGCTTCTTTGAAACTGTTACGCCGATCAAGCCGGATGCGACTTTCGTTACTCAGCGCGTATGGTTTGGCGATAAGAGTGAAGTGAATTTGGGGGCCGGAGAAGGCGGTTCTGTGACCATCCCGCGTGGCCAGCTCAAAAACCTGAAGGCCAGCTTTACCCTGACTGAACCACAGCTAACTGCACCGCTGAAGAAAGGTCAGGTTGTGGGCACTATCGACTTTCAGTTGAACGGAAAATCTATTGAGCAACGTCCGTTGATGGTGATGGAGGATGTGCAAGAGGGTGGTTTCTTTAGCCGCATGTGGGACTTTGTGATGATGAAATTCCACCAGTGGTTTGGTGGTTGGTTCTCTTAACCTTACTTATTGCCGGATGGCGCAATCGCCGTCCGGCAGTATCTCTTAATACTTCAGCGAGATACGTTGCGCTTTAGCGTACTCAACAAACTCATCGTCAGGGCGGTTATCACTGATGATGGTATCAAAGCGTTTTAATTCCCCCATCCTCGCAGGCCGCACCTTGCCAAACTTGCTGTGATCGACCACCAAAACGTGATGCTGCGCCATCGACATTGCCCAGTGCTTCACCGGCAGTTCTTCCAGATTAAAACAGGTCGCGCCTTTCTCGATATGAACGCCTGCCGCAGAATAAAAGGCGATATCCGGACACAGATTGTTCAGCGTTTCCTGGAAGTCGAGCGGTTTAAAAATCGCGTTACTGGCATGGAATTCGCCACCACACAGAATGACGCGGCACTGCGGTTTTTCCTGCAGCACCAGAAACGTATTCAACGAGTAGCAGATTGCGGTGAAGGGCAGTTCATTGTCGATCGCTTCAATGATCCACGGCGTGGTAGTACCGCAATCGAAAAAGATGGTCTGATGCGCCTGCACGAGACTCGCCGCCAGCTGGGCGGCGCGACGTTTTTCATCAACCAGACGGGATTTTTGATCGCTGATTAAATAATGGTTAGCGCTGCGGGGTTCCAGAACAATATAGCCCCCGAGCAGCACGACGGGAGCATCATGATTATTCAGGTCGCGACGAATGGTCATCTCAGACACGCCCAGCAACGTTGCGGCTTCTTTGAGGTGTAATTTATCGCTGCGTTTCAGCGCCTGCAGTAATTGACCAATACGCTCGTCGCGTCGAGTTTCCATAGTTCCCCTGGAGAATAGAATAAGTGCTTAGTTTCGCGCTTAATACTACTCTTTTTACCGTGGGTTAGTCACGTACCCAACCTTTACGGATGGGGAGGGCGAAGCAGGCGCGATAGCAAGTTTGCAAGCCGAGGTACAGGGTCTCGCCAAAGCGCTGCCAGATCATCTGGGCGCTCAGACAGCCGATCAACCCAGCCAGTAATCCGCCCAGCATATCCAGCGGCCAGTGTACGCCAAGGTAAACCCGCGACCAGGCAATCGCCACGGCAACGACCATCAGCAGAGCGCCCGTCCACAGGCGATGCCAGAACAGGAAGGCCAGTGCAAAGGTAAAGATAACCGTACCGTGGTCACTCGGGAAAGAATCATCTGCCGCATGATGCAGGAAGTTGTAACCAATGTGGTTTACAAACGGGCGATCGTGAGGGAACAGATGTCCCATCAGCCAGGAAATCGTCAGACCAACTATCAACGCAATGGCCATTTTGATGACCAACTGGCGCTGGAGCGTAACCTGACCACGCGGTCCCCAAAGCCAGAGCACAACGGCTAACAGCGGCACAATGCTGATCAGATCTTTGGCAATGAAAATGGCGAGCGAAATTGCCCATTGCGCAGAGTCGGGTGTTGCATTGATCAGGTAAAAAAGTGAGTTGTTCAGATTTTCCAACATAACGTCCAGACTCAGTGTAATCGTTAAAAAGGCCCATGGGAGCGAGAGCATAAAATTGCTTTTACGGGATAAAAAGCGGTCTTGTCTTATTTGTCTGCTAAATGACTATTTTTAAGACAATTAATGAGACTTATTGAGCATGATAGCGGTCTCAACTTAAATTAACCTTAAAGCAAAATCTTCTTGAGCAAATGAATGTAAAAATGTGCGCATTTTGCTTTCAAATCACATAATTCACTATCACCAGTACGGCGCATTTATTACACTTTGCGCGATTTTTCTATAGCTAAGAGACTGCATGCAGAACCGTTTATCTTCAGGCGCCCGTTTGGGGCGTCAGGCATTACTTTTCCCTCTCTGTCTGGTGCTTTACGAATTCTCTACTTATATCGGCAACGATATGATCCAGCCTGGAATGTTGGCGGTGGTGGAGCAATACAATGCCGGATTAGATTGGGTACCCACATCCATGACTGCCTATCTGGCTGGCGGCATGTTTTTACAGTGGTTGTTAGGACCGCTATCGGATCGTGTTGGGCGTCGTCCGGTAATGTTAACCGGCGTGCTCTGGTTCATCGTGACCTGCCTTGCGACCCTGCTTGCACAGAATATTGAGCAATTTACTTTCCTGCGTTTTTTGCAGGGGATAAGCCTGTGCTTTATTGGTGCGGTGGGTTACGCCGCCATTCAGGAATCCTTTGAAGAAGCGGTCTGCATAAAAATTACCGCGCTGATGGCAAACGTGGCGCTGATTGCGCCGCTGCTGGGACCGTTGGTCGGCGCAGCCTGGGTGCACGTTCTGCCGTGGGAGGGCATGTTTATTCTGTTTGCTGCCCTTGCGGGTATCTCCTTTTTTGGTCTGCAACGCGCGATGCCGGAAACGGCAACCCGGCTGGGCGAAAAGCTGTCCATTAAAGAGCTGGGCAAGGATTATAAGTTGGTGCTAAGGAACGTGCGTTTCGTTGCAGGCGCACTGGCGTTGGGTTTTGTCAGCCTGCCGTTACTGGCGTGGATTGCGCAATCTCCGATTATTATCATCAGCGGAGAACATCTCAGTAGTTACGAATATGGCCTGTTGCAGGTGCCGATTTTTGGTGCGCTGATTGCCGGTAACCTGGTGCTGGCGCGTCTGACTTCGCGAAAAACCGTGCGTTCGCTGATTATCATGGGCGGCTGGCCAATTGCCGTTGGCCTGATTATTGCCGCTGCGGCAACGGTGGTGTCATCTCATGCATATCTATGGATGACGGCGGGTTTGAGTATCTATGCGTTTGGCATTGGCGTGGCGAATGCGGGGCTGGTGCGCCTGACGCTGTTTGCCAGTGAAATGAGTAAAGGTACGGTTTCTGCCGCAATGGGTATGTTGCAGATGCTGATTTTTACCGTTGGTATCGAGCTGAGTAAACACGCTTATCTGCTGGGAGGCAACGGCTTGTTCAGCTTGTTCAATCTGGCCAGCGGGGTGCTGTGGCTGATTCTTATGGTGATCTTCCTGAAAGATAAACGGGTAGGGGATTCCCGGGAAGGCTAAAGCCCGGTAGCCCGGGCCTGGCAGAAACTTAGTGGTGATCGTCAATCTGATGTTCGATGATCATGCCTTCACCGACGCTGGCAACATGTCGCGCATAAGGATGTGCGCGATAAACAGGAGCCGGGGCAGGAGCCGGGGCAACATACACCGTTTGTGGCGCGGTAGTCACGTTGACCGCCTGAGGCACGCTGACGGAAGAGGGCACGATCACCACTTTATAACCGCTTGGTACATCAACGGTAACGCTTTGTGCAAATACTGACCCTGCAAAACCCAGCAACAATGTCGCCATCAGTACACTTTTCTTCATAATCCGCTCACCTGAAATATTCACTGGAAGTAATAATCCAGTGGGTTAATTTGAGGCGGATTATGAATAGATCATGCCATCATTTTGTTGCCGTCTGTGCTGAGGCGTTAATGCGTAAACGGTGCTTCATTCTTTAACACGCGCTCGATAATATCCAGGACGCCCTCTTCGTTGTTCGATCCCGCGCGATATTTCGCCGCCTTGATAACCGGCTCATGGGCGTTGGCCATTGCAAAACTAAATCCCGCCTGGCGCAGCATTTCAATATCATTTCCACCATCGCCAAACACAACAACCTCATCGTCGTTAATATTCCAGCGTTGTTGCAGCAGCCGCAGTCCATTTGCCTTATGCACGCCAGGAATAATTAAATCGATGCTGCCGTAGCCGGTATGCACCGGCACCATAATGTCGCCAATCGCCTCGTGGAGATCGGCCTGCACCTGTGGGATTCTGTCGTCGGAAATATTCAGCCCGAACTTGAAGAAAACGTCGTTAAGATTGTCAAAATTATCTACAAATTCGAGACGATGATAATACATGGCGGAAACAGCTTTATGTTCATCGCTGTACTGCTTCAGCGTGTAGGCGCTGCTTTTACCACAGGCAATGATATCAATGTCTGTACGGGTCAGCAGATGTTCAACGATGGCCTGGAAATCATCCTTTGCCAGTTCGCCGTTAAAAACATCTTCACCTTCACTGACTACCCAACCGCCGTTTTCGGCAACAAATGAGATCTCACTGGCCAGTTCGGGGAAAAAGGAAATCAACTGATAATATTGATTGCCGCTGGCGACCACAAAGCGGATCCCTTGTTCTTTCATCTGGCGGTATTGCGCCATAAAGCGCTCACGGTTATAGGTTTTTTGGTCACTTAAAAATGTGCCATCCATGTCGACCGCAATTAATTTGATGCTCATTAGCTGTTCTCCATCACCGTGGTATTTTTGAGATCCGGTTTCGCCACCGCTTTCGCGACGATGGCGGCGACAAGCACCAGCGCCAGCACCACCAGCATAGCGCTGCGCAGGCCGTAGTGTTCACCCAGGTAGCCCAGCAGCGGCGGTCCAACCAGGAACGCCAGATAGCCGGTTGTTGCGACAACGCTGACGCGGGTTGGTGCATCGGGGCCGGTGTCGCTGGCGGCTGAAATGGTCAGCGGGAAGCCGAGTGATGCACCGAGTCCCCACAAAATAACGGAAACACCCGCCACCCAAGAGCTGTCGACAAAAATAATCAGGCTAATCCCGAGAGCGCCCATCAGCGCACTGGCGCGCACCACCGTGACGCGGCTGTAGCGGTCGATGAACCAGCCGCCAGTAAAGCGGCCAACGGTCATGCCCAGCGTAAATCCGGCATAAATCAGAGAGCCTGATGTTGGGCTAAACCCATGACCGTCCACCATCAGCAGCGGAAGCCAGTCGTTGGCGGAACCTTCAGCAAATGCCATTGCGAGCACCACGACGCCAATCAGCAATAACTGGATATCGCGATAAAAAGGCAGTCCTTTTTCACCGGAGGGAGAACCATCAGCGGCATTTTTACCCGTGCCGTCAGGAATTGCTTTGATGGCGATAAAGATAGGAGTGATAGCTACCAGCGCCGCCAGCAGAATATGCGCGTTTGCCGGGACGCTGAAGGCGGTAAGCATCATCCCGACTCCTGCGCCCGCCAGCGTACCCAGGCTGTAAAAACCATGCATCATCGGCAGCACGGTTTTATTCATTTCGCGTTCAACCGCCGCACCTTCGACGTTGATGGCCACTTCTGCTGCGCCAAAACTGGCGCCAAACACGGCCAGACCAAATGCGAAAAGCCAGGCGGAATGCAGCCAGAGCGCCATGCTGAGGATAGCCATCCCAATGACCGCACATGACATGGTAGTGCGGATCACTTTGCGCGTGCCAAATCGTTTCACCAGCCAGGCCGAACAAAGAATGCCACTCATCGAACCAATAGAGAGTCCAAACAGCACCGCGCCCATTTCGGCGGTAGAGATTGAGAGGATATCTCTGATGGCAGGGGTACGCGTTGCCCAGGAGGCCATTAATAATCCTGGTAAAAAGAAGAACGTGAACAGCGCCCAGGTGCGACGTCTTAAGGCTTTGCGTGATGAGATGCCAGTCATGAATTCGAGCCAAAGAAAAGAGGAAAGAAGACAACATTAGCAAGGTTGTGTACATTTGTACACAAATGCAAGAAGAGGAAATGCAGTGCGACGTGCAAACGATCCGCAGCGGCGGGAAAAAATAGTTCAGGCCACCCTTAAGGCGATAGTAATCCATGGTATTCATGGGGTTACACACCGTAAAATCGCTATGATTGCCGAGGTGCCACTGGGCTCAATGACCTATTATTTTGCAGGAATAGATGATCTGCTGTTGGAGGCATTCAGCTGTTTTACGCATACTATGTCTCAGCAGTACCAGGATTTTTTTGCCGACGTTGCTGATGCGCAGGCGGCCTGCCATGCGATTACCGATATGATTTACGGCTCCCAGGTCACAACGCCTGATAATATGGAGCTTATGTATCAGCTGTATGCTTTCGCCAGCCGTAAACCAGCGTTGAAAACGGTGATGCAGAACTGGATGCTACGCAGCCAACAAACGTTAGAGCAGTGGTTTGATCCGGTTACGGCGCGGGCGCTGGATGCGTTTATTGAAGGAATGACGCTGCATTTTGTCACGGATAAAAAACCGCTGCAGCGAGAAGATATTCTGATGATGGTGGAGCGTATTGCCGAATGGCCGCAGAGATAAAATCCTCAAAATGGTTTGTCGAGGCGGGTAACGGCCTGACGTAAAAAATCAATGACTTTTACCGCCTCTGGCGTCAACGGTCGGGCGGCTATTTTTACCGTCCCGACATCCATATAAGTAATAAAATCATCAATCGTTCTGTGCATGACGCGCAGACCATCCAGTGACCACGGGCGATACACCAGGTCGGATAAAATGGTTATCCCTCTACCTTTTGCAACCAGACTTCTTATTGCTTCAAAAGAGTTGCTGCGAAAACTGATATTGGGCGTATAGCCACGCTGCTGCCAGTAATCGATGATTACGTCAGGGTACTTATCGGTTTCCAGTAGTAAAAATGGTAGTTTCTCGACGTCTATTAAACGGATCGATGCCTGGCTCTGTAGCGGATGCCCAATAGACGTCCACAGGCGGCGCTGTGAACGAATAAATGTTTCGATCTCCAGGTCGTTATCATGGTTGATATTTGAGGTCAGAAGCAGGCAAAAATCGACCTTTTGTTCCCGTAGCGCCTGTACCAGTTCCGGTGCAGTAGCTTCATAAAACACGATCTCCAGCAAAGGGAAACGTCGTTCAATATCGTTGAGTATATCCGGGATAAGATAGGCAGAGAGCGTTTCAGCAATGCCTATGCGCACCGTGCCGGTGAGAATTTCGCTCCTGTCATGCAGGGCGTCAATAGCCGAGTGGCTACTGTTGATGATGTTGCAGGCATGTGCCAGAAAGCGCTCGCCCTCAGCGGTGAGCTTCACACCTTTGGGATAACGTACAAATAGCTGCACGTCTAATGCTTCTTCCAGGTTCCGCATGGCAATGGTCATTGATGACTGAGAAATATGACAGCGTGCAGCAGCTTTGGAAATTTGTAATGTTTCTGCAAGCGCGATGTAAAACTCAAGTTGCCTTAGCGTAAATTTCATAGTTTTAATCTATGCAGATGGATAAAAACGTTATATTAGCATTCATTCTCACGCCGCCGTAGCCTTGTGGTCATACCGTACAACTGACAATAAGGCGCAAATATGCCCTATCTTTTACTCAGTCTGGCTGCCTGTTTTTGGGGTGGAAATTATGTGATTGGTCATCTCTTGGTCGCTGAAGTTAATCCCATCGTTTTATCAGCGGCACGCTGGGTATTTACCGCGTTATTATTGATGACGCTCTATTTTCGTCAGGTCACAGAGCAATGGCCGGTGATGAAAAAATCCTTTGGTACTATCGTCTTCCTTGCGCTTTGTGGTCAGGTTCTTTTCCCCTTAACGTTGTATATCGGCTTGCAATATACAACCTCGCTTAATGCCGCGATTTATATGTCCACCACACCGGCGCTCGTACTGTTAATCAATAAGTTCTTTTTTAAAGAGCGGATTTCTGCGCGAAATATAGCTGGTGTGATCCTGAGTACTGTTGGTGTTATATGGCTGGTGTCGCAGGGTGATGTGATAAATGCGCGGGTATTTGCACATCTGAATCAGGGCGATTTCTGGACCATGGGGTCAGCGTTAAGTTGGGCCGTCTATTGTGCCTTTTTACGCATTAAACCGCGTGAGGTAAAGGGAAACGCCTTTGTCGCAGTGAGCGCGCTGTTAGGTGCGATTGTACTTATTCCGGTACTGGCTCTGGAGTTGATACGCAATGGTATGCCGGGATGGAATAGCTATGCCAATACAGGCGTTGTAACTGGGCTGGCATACCTTGTTATTTTTCCTTCCTGGCTGTCATATCTATTATGGAACAAAGGGATTAGCGCCATTGGCGCAACGCGTGGAGAGATCTATTCACACTTGATCCCATTGAGTGGCGGATTATTTAGCGTGATGTTTTTGCACGTCACTCTGCATTCATATCATCTGGTGAGCGCGTTGGTTATTATGTGCGGTATAGCATTGTGTTCCCGTCCGAGTGCAAAAAAAGGCTCGCAGCAGCACATGGCGTGAAAAGCGGGTAAATTAGCTTACGGTGGCACCCCCGGTAATATTTACCACTGTGGCGGTCATAGCGCTGGCATGGTCTGAAGCGAGAAAGGTTGTAACCTCAGCGATTTGTGCAAGCGTAGGCAGGCGCGCGAGCATGGTACTTTGCGCCGCCCCCTCTAACCATTGATCGACGGTTAAACCCATTGACTGTGCTTTAGCGGTGAAAATTTCTCCGGTATAGGAGCCAGCCGCTACAGCATCCACAATCGCATGCGACCGCACGCCGACGACACGAATGTTTATTGGTCCCGTCTCGCTGGCGAGCGCCTTAATAAAAGCCTCTGTTCCTGCACAGCCGACGATATGGCCGAGATGCCCGGGCATCGCCATCGGGGCTGCGGGCGCAACGATGGTGAGAATAACGCCCGCTCGATTGCCGCCCATGTGCGGCGTTACGGCTTTTGCGATATTGAACTGCGCCGCAAGAAAAGGGGTGATACCGCTCATAAACTCAGAGAGGGATAATGCATCGATGCGCTTGCCCTGTTCGTGCATAAATCCCGTTGCGTTAACCACCACATCTATTCCACCGGTTTGCTGTACAAGGCGGGTAACTTCCTTCGATGCGTTGTGCTCGTCGAGTACATCGGTGATAAAGGTTTCGACTGTACCTCCCGCCGTTCGGATGCCACTGGCGGTCCAATCCAGCTTTTCCTGACGGCGGGCGCCCAGATACACATGGGCTCCTTCGCGCGCCATAGTATGCGCAACCGCACTACCAATAGCGCCGCTGCCACCGAAGATCATTGCGACTTTGCCTGAGAGTAACATAGCAACCCCATCACCATTTAGCACCGAGTAAAGTATGTGCCATAACGGGCATGCTGCAAATTTGAGAAAGCGTTTCCGGGGAACCTCACTCAGCGATGAAAAATCAGGTTATGTCGGGGACATTGCTGCTATGGATCTTATAGCAGCAATGTCTATCAGCTCATTTTAACGCCGATCAGTTACTGTAAGTGTTTGATATTTCTTTAACATGTATATCATTATCAAAATTATCAAAAGCAAGTACATCATCCAGATGCTGGTATTTAGCTCAATTAAAAAACTACCGACACCTCCGATGACTGACGGAATAACCAGCGAGGCGGCTCCCATCAACGCAGAGGTCGCTCCCAGGTTGGTGCGCTGGCTGGACATGGTCAGGTAGGTATAGAGTGATTCGAACATCCCTCCAGCAAACATCAGGATAATAAAGAAGAATATAAAAATATTGACGTGATAACTAAGTATTATTAATGGAATACACAGTACAATAAATGAGGCGATGATTTTCAGCCACGAATTCAAAATTTGCGGCGCAGACCTTTTCTTAAGAAGTTTACCTGATAATGCAGCCCCCAGCAGTAGGAAGCCTCCAATAATTGATGAAAGCACACCAAATTGCGTTGATGAGTATCCAAACGTAACCATAAAAATAAATGGGGAGGCTGTGACATAGCAATAAATCAGCGAGAATGACAGACCAAGAGACAGACAAGGTAGATAAAATCGAGGTTGTTTGCTGATCTCTTTATACGTATTAAATGATGATTTCAATGAATAGGCAACCCTTCTCTCATGGCTGAGTGTTTCAGGGAAGTTAAAATAAACGTATGTTAACGTTATAATAGCATAGCCACATATCATTAAAAAAATTGCGCGCCATCCCCATAAGTCATTAATTACCCCTCCCAGCAGCGGCGAAGCAATGGGAACGACACCTTCGATAGTGATGATGATGGCATACAGCGTCGCGGCCACTGAACCACGAGTTACATCTCGAACTGCGCTGATTGCTGTAACCAGCGTTATTGATATAGAAAGACCTTGTATGACACGGATCGCCAGAAACATAACCAGACCGGTTGAGAGCGTGAGACAATATGTTGTCACGCCATAAATAACCGCACCTGTAAGCATAATTTTTCGCCGGCCAATAGCATCAGATAATGGACCAAAAATTAGCTGTCCAAAACCAATGCATAGGGTATAAACCATAATCGACAACTGCGTGGTTGAGACATTTTTTTCAAATTCTTTTGCGATGTCGGGAATTGAAGGTAAATAAGTGTCCACTCCCAGAATTCCCATTATCGTCAACATGGCCAGGCCGACAGTAAAGTAAATTATGTTCTTTCTATGAATAACAGTTTGCAGCTTCATTACTTATCACCATGAGTAAATTAAAAGCATGAAAAAGTTCACTATTTAAATAGAGATGTTGTGGATAATTATCGTGTAGGCAATAAAACAGAGTTGAAATGAACTGTCAAACTTTTGACTCAAAAAATTGAGATATGAGTCACAGGTATATAGCCATAATTTTCGATGGTAGGGTTCCAGTTAAATTTAATTGTGTTTGATTGCCAGGCAGCACGAGGAACCATAAGTACACTGACTTCGAATACGGGCATACTGCTGGTGTTGGTGTTGGTGTTGGTGTTGGTGTTGGTGTTGGTGTTGGTGTTGGTGTTGGTGTACGTGTTGGTGTACGTGATTGATTTTTTCAGTAGTAAATTTCAGGCAACAAAAAACCCATCAACCTTGAACCAAAACGGCGGGGTTGATGGGCTCCACAAATTGGGGACATCAAAGAAAAGCAGTGGCAATAGTTATGACTGACACCTTGAAGAAAAGTTCTGCTTACCTGCAAAAAATTTTCGTTTAAGGGTAAATTTCAGCGCTAACCAAGGCCAGGCCAGACAATGACGATGAGTGTCCCCGCTAATGTCAGCAGAACGTTGGCTATCGCGTAGGTCCCGGCATAGCCTAACGCAGGGATGTTGCTGCGTGCGGTGTCGCTGATGATTTCCATTGCCGGAGCACAGGTACGTGCGCCCATCATGGCGCCAAACAGCAGGGCGCGGTTCATGCGCAATACGTAAGCACCAAACAAGAAACAGATAACAACCGGAACCAGGCTGACTACCAGACCGGCAATCAACATTTGACCACCGACGGCCCCCAGCCCATTACCAATGCCACTGCCTGCGCTTAAACCGACGCCAGCCATGAATACCATCAGGCCAAATTCTTTCACCATGTTCAGCGCACCCTGTGGGATGTAGCCAAACGTTGGATGGTTGGCTCGCAGGAAGCCCAGCATGATACCGGCGAACAGCAGTCCAGCCGCATTCCCGATGCCGAAGCTGAAATTACTGAACTGGAAGGTGATCATCCCGATCATCAGACCGATGATAAAGAAGGCGCAGAAGGCCAGCAGATCGGTCACCTGACTGTGAATCGAAATGAAGCCGATACGATCGGCAATGGTTTTCACGCGGCGAGCATCACCGCTGACCTGCAATACGTCACCTTTGTTGAGCACGACGTTGTCATCAATAGGCATTTCAATCTGGCTGCGGATCACGCGGTTCAGGAAACAACCGTGGTCGGTCAGTTTCAACTGAGCCAGGCGACGACCAACGGCATTGTGGTTTTTCACTACAATCTCTTCAGTGACGATGCGCATATCGAGCAGATCGCGATCGAACACCTCTTTACCGTTACGGAAGCTGGGATCGAGGCGGGCATGGGCGTCTGGATAACCCACCAGGGCTATCTCATCGCCCATTTGCAGCACCGCGTCACCATCCGGGTTGGCAAGAATGCCGTTGCGACGGATACGTTCAATGTAACAACCGGTCTGACGATAAATACCCAGTTCGCGCAGATTTTTACCATCGGCCCATGCCACCAGCTCCGGGCCAACGCGATAGGCGCGAATCACCGGGAGGTAAACTTTACGATTGGCATCAGTATCCAGGCCCCGTTCACGCGCGATTTGTTGGGCGCTGGTTTGCAGATCCTGATGCTGAAGTTTCGGCAAATAGCGCGCACCAACAATCAGACTGACCAGACCAATCAAATAGGTGAGGGCGTAACCCAAGCTCAGGTTATCGAGAGCGCTTGAAAGTTGTGTTCCTGACATTCCTGAATGGCGCAAGGTGTCACCTGCGCCGACCAGCACCGGCGTTGAGGTCATCGAGCCAGCCAGCATACCCGCCGTCAGGCCGATGTCCCAGCCAAATAGCTTACCCAGCCCCAGGGCGATCAGCATTGCGCTACCGACCATCACCAGAGCAAGCATTAGATAATTTTTCCCATCGCGAAAAAAAATCGAAAAAAAGTTGGGGCCGGCTTCGACGCCGACGCAAAAAATAAACAGCATAAAGCCGAGATTTAATGCATCGGTGTTAATACTAAAGTGCTGCTGACCTAATAATAGGGAGACCACTAAAACGCCAATGGAATTACCGAGTTGGACTGAACCCAGACGCAATTTGCCCAGACACAGGCCCAGAGCCAGGACCACAAATAATAACAGGATGTAATTCCCATTTAACAAATCTGCGACGTTTATATTCACGGAGACTAACTTCTTGTTTACTAGTAAGCTATTGAAAGAAATGGCAATTTACGCTAATGTTTTTGCCAGAAATTAAGGGGCGATAGCATCGTACACAGCCCCGAATAATGCAGCATAACAATATATGCGGCTAGTTTAATCTCATTACGTATCAACGGCTATAAGAATCGTGTGGGTGTGTTTTTGGCATGGAATGCCGAGTTACTTTATCTGACTGGACGCCTGCGGGCGAAAAGAGTGTTCGATAGAGAATGTGTCAGGAGGAACGATTGAAACATAAGCAAAGTTGGGCGAGTGCGGTCTGCTGCTTTGTGCTCTTTATTGTGGTGTGTCTTTCATTAACGCTGAACGTGAAAGGGGCATTCAGAGCAGCAGGGCATCCTGAGGTCGGATTGTTGTTTTTTATCTTACCTGGTGCTGCAGCAAGCTTTTTTTCCCATCGTCGGGAAGTACTCAAACCCCTTCTTGGTGCAATGTTGGCGGCGCCGTGCTGCCTGTTACTGATGCGTTTCGTTTTTATGCCGACGCGTTCATTGTGGCAAGAGCTGGCGTGGTTGTTTAGTGCGGTGTTTTGGTGCGCGCTTGGCGCATTATGTTTTTTATTTATCAGTAGCTTATTCAATCAGCATCAACGGCGGAAAAAGAACTGATGACGCCCTCAAGCTGAGGGCGTAGAAACAGCTATCAGGCGAACAGATTCATATTCTCTTTTGCCCATGCTTCAAAATCTGTGCAGCCGCCGATGTGTTTTTGATCGACGAAAATCTGCGGAACGGTTTCAACTGGCTTACCTACTGTTTTTTCCAGATCTGCTTTGGTAATTCCTTCAGCATGGATATCAATGTAGCGGAAGTTAAAATCGTCATGCTCACTGCTTAATTTTTCTGCTAATTCTTTTGCGCGCACGCAATACGGGCACCCTGGGCGACCAAAAATAACGGCAAACATCTCTTTCTCCTCGAACTTATCAGGCCGGATGGCAATACTTGTTATGATGCCGCGATTTGTGACGGATGGAAAGCAGGTTCAGCCTGTTGCTTTGATATCCTCAAGCTATATCTGTTAAACACGGCAAGCCGGAACGTTTTATAATGAAAGCCATTTCGCCGGGAGGCCGCGTATGCGCACAATTGGTGTATTACCCAAAAGCGTATTGATGCTGGAAATAATTGGGATGGTTTTGTTATCGCTGGCGCTGCTATCGCTTAACGATTACCTCACCTTGCCCGCACCGCTTAACAGCCCGTTAGCCTGCGTGGTGATGATATTTCTGGGCGTACTGCTGATGCTCCCTGCTGCGGTGGCGTTGATGTGGCGTATTGCTCAACTGCTGGCACCGCAACTGATGTCACGCGCACCCGGTGATTCAACTGATTTAGACAGAGACAAAAGAGATGACACCAACCATTGATTTACTCCGCAGCCACCGTTCCATTCGCCATTTTACCGATGATGATATTTCGGATGCACAGCGTGAGGCGATTATTGCCGCCGCTCAGGGAACGTCAAGCTCCAGTTTTCTACAGTGCACGACGATCGTTCGTATAACGGATAAATCTCTGCGTGAATCGCTGGCTACCTTATCTGGCGGCCAAAAGCATGTGGCCCAGGCCGCTGAGTTCTGGGTGTTTTGCGCTGATTTTAATCGTCATTTGCAGATTTGCCCTGATGCGCAACTTGGGCTGGCGGAACAGCTGCTGCTGGGCGTGGTTGATACTGCAATGATGGCGCAAAATGCGTTGACGGCGGCAGAGTCGCTGGGACTTGGCGGCGTATTCATTGGCGGTCTGCGTAACAATATTGAGCCGGTCACCGAACTGCTGAAGCTGCCGCAGCACGTTCTGCCGCTGTTTGGTTTGTGCCTTGGCTGGCCTGCGGATAACCCGGATATCAAGCCGCGCCTGCCTGCGTCGCTTGTTGTGCACGAAAACCAGTATCAGCCGCTCGATACAGACGTTTTGTCGCAGTATGACGAACAGCTTGCGCAGTACTATCTGACCCGCGGCAGCAATACGCGTCGTGACACCTGGAGCGATCACATTCGCCGTACCATCATTAAAGAAAGTCGCCCCTTTATCCTGGAATATTTGCATAAACAGGGATGGGCCACGCGCTAAAGATTTTAACCCAGTGTATGATACGCCAGCTTTTACCAGGTCATTCAGAGAGGTGCAGGGTGAAAATTGCCATTTTGTCCCGGGACGGAACGCTCTATTCTTGTAAACGCCTGCGTGAAGCGGCGATGCAGCGCGGTCACCTGGTTGAAGTTATCGATCCCCTTTCTTGCTATATGAACATCAGTCCGGCGGCATCTTCTATTCATTACAAGGGCCGCCAGCTTCCCCATTTCGACGCGGTGATCCCGCGGATTGGTTCCGCGATTACCTTTTATGGGACGGCGGCGCTGCGCCAGTTTGAGATGCTGGGTAGCTATCCGTTGAATGAATCGGTAGCGATTACACGGGCGCGCGATAAGCTGCGTTCGCTACAGCTGCTGGCGCGTCAGGGAATTGATTTACCCATCACCGGGATAGCCCACTCTCCCGACGATACCAGCGACATGATTGACATGGTTGGCGGTGCGCCGTTGGTGGTGAAGCTGGTTGAAGGCACCCAGGGTATTGGCGTGGTGTTGGCGGAAACGCGGCAGGCTGCAGAAAGCGTGGTAGATGCCTTTCGTGGGCTGAATGCCCATATCCTGGTTCAGGAATATATCAAAGAAGCGAAGGGGCGCGATATCCGCTGTTTCGTGGTGGGCGACGAAGTAGTGGCCGCCATTGAACGACGGGCTAAAGAGGGCGATTTTCGTTCTAATCTCCATCGCGGTGGTGTGGCGACTATTGCGAGTATCACGCCGCGCGAAAGAGAAATTGCGCTCAAAGCCGCCCGGACTATGGGCCTGGACGTTGCAGGCGTTGATATTCTGCGCGCTGATCGAGGGCCACTGGTCATGGAGGTCAACGCGTCTCCGGGGCTGGAAGGAGTGGAGAAAACCACCGGGATAGACATAGCTGGCAAGATGATCCAGTGGATCGAACGTCACGCTACGCCTGAATTTTGCCTTAAAATCGGCGGCTAAGCGCAATATCGATTGCGATCGTGGTATGACACGCTCTTTTTGCGTAAGCTGTGCCGGTATTTTTTTCATCAATAGAGGTCGCACATTATTATGACATCACTGGTCGTTCCCACTCTGGATACGTTGCGTCAATGGCTCGACGACCTGGGCATGAGTTTTTTTGAATGCGATACCTGTCAGGCGCTGCATTTACCGCACATGCAGAATTTTGACGGCATCTTTGATGCAAAAGTTGATTTGGTCGATAACGTCATTCTGTTTTCCGCGATGGCAGAAGTCAGACCTTCTGCACTGCTGCCGCTGGCCGCCGATCTGTCCGCGATCAATGCCAGCTCACTGACGGTGAAAGCTTTTCTGGATATGCAGGATGATAATCTGCCAAAACTGGTGGTTTGCCAGTCTTTATCCGTTATGCCGGGTGTGACGTTTGAGCAGTTTGAATGTTTTGTTCGCCAGAGCGAAGAGCAGATATCGATGGTGATCCTTGAAGCCGGTGCGCATCAGCTGTTATTTAATGCTGAAGAAGATGCGCAGAATAGCACCGCTGAAATTCATTTCCTCCATTAATTCTTCCTGAATCTGGACATATATTGCGCAGCCGCTGCCAGAGCGGTTGCGTATTGCCCGTTTTTATTCTGTATTTAACCTTTCATTAAAGAATTATTCACCTCTATTCAGCGCCTTCCGCTTTACGTCATAGACAATTCCTGCATAAAAAATTGATAAAAGACGTTTTTTAATCTGGGCTATATCCACAATTCCTGGCTAAAGTTATTCTTGCGAAGCTTACCAACGTCATCATTTAAACAGCCCCTTGTGACCTGTTCTACGGCCACAATGTATGTTGAATGCCTGGACGGATGACAGCGAGCAATAGCGGCGTGAGGAGAGGTCTCTCTTTACATCGGTGCCGCATGAAAGAATATGCACGTTTCTTGCATATCATTAGAGTGTGACATTTTTGTTCGTTTGTTAACGAACTTTCAGAAGGAAAGAGATTATGACCGCCTTAAATAAAAAATGGTTATCAGGCCTGGTTGCGGGTGCTCTGATGGCCGTCTCTGCCGGCACGCTCGCTGCTGAACAAAAAACGCTGCATATATATAACTGGTCTGATTATATTGCCCCGGACACGGTGGCTAATTTTGAAAAAGAGACCGGAATTAAAGTCATCTATGACGTATTTGATTCCAATGAAGTGCTGGAAGGTAAGCTCATGGCTGGCAGTACCGGCTTTGACCTTGTCGTTCCATCCGCCAGCTTCCTTGAGCGTCAACTGACCGCGGGCGTATTCCAACCGCTGGATAAGAGCAAATTGCCGGGCTGGAAAAACCTTGATCCTGAACTGCTGAAGCTGGTGGGCAAACACGATCCGGACAACAAGTTTGCGATGCCGTATATGTGGGCTACGACCGGTATTGGTTACAACGTGGATAAAGTTAAAGCTGTGCTGGGGCCGGATGCGCCGGTTGACAGCTGGGATTTGATCCTCAAGCCAAAAAATCTGGAAAAACTCAAAAGCTGCGGCGTCTCTTTCCTTGATGCCCCCGAAGAGGTGTTCGCCACGGTGCTGAACTATTTGGGTAAAGATCCAAACAGTACCAAAGCGGATGATTACACCGGACCGGCAACGGATCTGTTGTTGAAACTGCGACCGAATATTCGCTATTTCCACTCTTCGCAGTACATCAACGACCTGGCAAACGGTGATACCTGCGTTGCAATCGGCTGGGCTGGGGACGTATGGCAGGCAGCAAACCGTGCGAAAGAAGCGAAAAATGGCGTCAATATTTCCTTCTCAATTCCTAAAGAAGGTGCAATGGCGTTCTTTGACGTATTCGCGATGCCTGCCGATGCGAAAAACAAAGACGAAGCCTATCAGTTCCTCAACTACCTGCTGCGCCCTGATGTGATTGCGCATATCTCCGACCACGTTTTTTATGCCAATGCCAACAAAGAAGCGACGGCTCTGGTCAGCCCTGAAGTTCGTGACAATCCGGGTATTTACCCGCCTGCGGATGTGCGAGCTAAGTTGTTCACACTGAAAGTACAGGATCCGAAGATCGATCGTGTACGTACCCGCGCATGGACGAAGGTAAAAAGCGGGAAATAAACCGATGTTTGGGACATGACCCGGCAGGATTTGTGCCTGCCGGGCAGCGTTGAGCCCGGACACATATAACCCGGCAATACGCACCGTTATGGTGCGTTATTTGCACCGTTTCTTTGTTTTATGCCGGAGAGCACCTGAGTGAATGATGCAACCCCACGCCCACAAGCGAAAATCCGCAAGGCGCTGACCCCGCTGCTTGAAATTCGCAATCTGACCAAGTCATTTGACGGTCAGCACGCCGTTGATGACGTCAATCTTACTATCTACAAAGGTGAAATATTTGCTCTGCTCGGCGCGTCCGGCTGTGGCAAATCGACACTGCTGCGGATGCTGGCGGGATTTGAACTGCCGACTACCGGGCAAATCATGCTTGATGGCGTCGATTTAGCGCATGTCCCGCCTTATCTGCGTCCAATTAATATGATGTTTCAGTCCTACGCCTTGTTTCCGCATATGACTGTCGAGCAGAACATTGCCTTTGGTCTCAAGCAGGACAAACTGCCGAAGGCTGAAATCGCCAGTCGGGTGAATGAGATGCTGGGACTCGTGCATATGCAGGAGTTCGCTAAACGCAAACCACATCAGCTTTCTGGCGGCCAGCGTCAGCGCGTGGCATTGGCGCGCAGCCTGGCAAAACGTCCAAAACTGCTGCTGCTGGATGAACCAATGGGGGCGCTGGATAAAAAACTCCGAGACCGCATGCAACTGGAGGTAGTGGATATCCTGGAACGCGTCGGTGTGACCTGCGTGATGGTGACGCACGATCAGGAAGAAGCCATGACGATGGCGGGTCGTATTGCGATCATGAATCGTGGAAAATTTGTCCAGATCGGCGAACCGGAAGAGATCTACGAGCATCCTACTACGCGCTACAGCGCCGAGTTTATCGGTTCGGTAAACGTTTTTGAGGGACTGCTGAAAGAACGCCAGGAAGATGGTCTGATTATTGAGTCTCCAGGACTGGTGCATCCGCTGAAAGTGGACGCCGATGCTTCTGTTGTCGATAACGTCCCGGTGTATGTTGCGCTGCGCCCGGAAAAAATCATGCTCTGTGAGGCTCCTCCCCCAGACGGTTATAACTTCGCGGTGGGCGAAGTGGTGCACATTGCCTATCTGGGTGATTTGTCGGTGTATCACGTACGTTTGAAAAGCGGTCAGATGTTGAGCGCCCAGCTACAAAATGAGCATCGTTATCGTAAAGGGTTACCAACCTGGGGTGACGAAGTCCGTTTATGTTGGGATGCGGACAGCTGTGTGGTGTTGACGGTTTAAGGAGCGAAGATGAGTACACTTGAACCTCCGGCGCGTGTGGATAAAGCAGGGCGATTCACGCTGTTTATGTCGCGACTGCAAATGAAGCACGGACGCAAGCTGGTGATCGCGCTGCCGTATGTGTGGCTGCTGCTTCTGTTTCTGCTGCCGTTTCTGATCGTCTTCAAAATCAGTTTGGCTGAAATGGCGCGCGCTATTCCACCGTATACCGACCTCGTTTCATGGGCTGACGATCAGTTATCCATCACGCTCAACTTAGCCAACTTCCTGCAACTGACGGACGATCCGCTCTATTTCGATGCCTACCTGCAATCGTTACAGGTGGCGGGAATTTCGACAATCTGTTGTCTGCTGCTGGGATACCCGCTGGCATGGGCAGTCGCGCACAGTAAACCCTCAACGCGTAATATTCTGCTGTTGCTGGTGATCCTACCGTCCTGGACCTCGTTTTTAATTCGCGTGTATGCCTGGATGGGGATCCTGAAAAACAACGGCGTCCTGAACAACTTTCTGATGTGGCTGGGTGTCATCGACCAACCGTTGACTATTTTGCACACCAATCTGGCGGTCTATATCGGCATTGTTTACGCCTATTTGCCCTTTATGGTGCTGCCGATTTATACCGCGCTGACCCGTATTGATTACTCGCTGGTGGAAGCGGCGCTGGATTTAGGTGCCCGACCGCTGAAGACTTTCTTTAGCGTGATTGTGCCGTTGACCAAGGGCGGGATTATTGCCGGGTCAATGCTGGTGTTTATTCCGGCTGTTGGCGAGTTTGTGATCCCTGAGCTGCTGGGCGGCCCGGACAGCATCATGATTGGCCGTGTGCTTTGGCAGGAGTTTTTCAATAACCGCGACTGGCCGGTGGCTTCTGCTGTCGCCATTATTATGCTGCTGTTACTGATTGTGCCGATCATGTGGTTCCACAAATATCAGCAAAAAAGCGTGGGGGAACACGGATGAATAACTTACCGGTCGTTCGCTCACCGTGGCGTATTTTTATCCTGGTAGTTGGCTTTACCTTCCTGTACGCGCCGATGCTGATGTTGGTTATCTATTCGTTTAACAGCTCGAAGCTGGTGACGGTTTGGGCGGGGTGGTCAACGCGTTGGTATGGCGAGCTTTTTCACGATACCGCGATGATAAGCGCCGTAGGCATGAGCCTAACGATTGCCGCAGGCGCTGCGACGATGGCGGCAATCCTTGGTACCATCGCCGCCGTGGTAATGGTGCGCTTTGGTCGTTTTCGTGGTTCGAATGGTTTCGCCTTTATGATCACCGCGCCGCTGGTTATGCCAGATGTCATTACCGGTTTGTCGCTGCTGCTGCTGTTTGTAGCGTTGGCTCACGCCATCGGCTGGCCGGCTGATCGCGGAATGCTGACCATCTGGCTGGCGCACGTCACCTTCTGTACAGCGTACGTAGCGGTGGTGATTTCTTCACGTTTGCGCGAACTGGATCATTCCATTGAGGAAGCTGCGATGGATCTTGGCGCCACGCCGCTGAAGGTCTTTTTCGTCATCACGCTGCCGATGATTATGCCGGCGGTGATTTCCGGTTGGCTATTAGCCTTCACGCTGTCACTCGATGATCTGGTTATTGCCAGCTTTGTCTCTGGTCCTGGCGCCACAACGTTACCGATGCTGGTGTTCTCCAGCGTACGTATGGGGGTGAACCCGGAGATCAACGCGCTGGCAACGCTGATTCTTGGTGTGGTAGGAATTATCGGATTTATCGCGTGGTATCTGATGGCGCGAACAGAAAAACAACGGATCCGCGATATCCAACGTGCAAGACGCGGCTGAAAAAACTAAAATCTGCCAACCTGTCTATACGGCGCAGCTGTGGTGGTTGCGCCGTTTTCATGGAAGACGACGCGTTGGGATTTTTTAAGAAATCATCCACATCACATGCTCGCTTAAACGTCCCTGCTTTGGTGCAGGTGGCGGCGCTGGCTATTATTATGATCCGCTGTCTCGATCTGTTGATGATTTTTAATACGCTTGGGTTTCGTGGAACCAGTGAGTTTATTCATCGCAGTGTGCAGACCTGGAATTTGACGCTGGTGTTTCTGGGCAGTCTGGTGCTGCTATTTATCGAAATTTACTGTGCATTTTCGCTGGTAAAAGGACGGAACTGGGCACGCTGGATCTATCTGTTGACCCAGATTATCGCCAGCGTCTATCTGTGGGCTGCTTCGCTGGGCTACGGATATCCCGAACTGTTCAGTATTGCGGGGGAGTCCAGACGCGAAATCCTGCATACGCTGGTGATGCAAAAACTACCGGATATGCTGGTATTGCTGCTACTGTTTGTTCCTGCGTCCAGCAGGCGGTTCTTCCGTTTGCAATAACGTGTATAATCTTGGCCCCCGGTTAATTTGTAGGTCTTTGTATGCAGTGCGCACTTTATGACGCCGAACGCTGTCGCTCCTGTCAGTGGATAACACAGCCTGTCGCCGATCAACTCTTCGCTAAAACAGCCGATCTGCAGAATCTGCTGGCCGATTATCCGGTCGGAGAATGGTGCGCGCCGGTCAGTGGTCCGGAAAGCGCGTTTCGCAATAAAGCCAAAATGGTGGTCAGCGGCAGCGTGGAAAAACCGTTGCTGGGGATGTTGCATCGTGACGGTACGCCGGAAGATTTGTGCGACTGTCCGCTCTACCCTGAGTCTTTTGCGTCCGTATTTTCCGCGCTTAAGCCGTTTATCGCCCGAGCAGGGTTAACGCCCTATAACGTTGCGCGTAAACGCGGGGAACTGAAATATTTGTTGTTAACGGAAAGCCGGTTCGATGGTGGCATGATGCTGCGTTTTGTCCTGCGTTCTGAAGCAAAACTGGCACAGCTGCGCGCGGCGCTGCCCTGGCTGCAGGCACAACTCCCACAGTTAAAAGTGATCACTGCCAATATTCAGCCGGTGCATATGGCGATTATGGAAGGGGAGACAGAAATCTTCCTGACGGAACAACAGGCGCTGGCGGAACGCTTTAACGATGTACCGTTGTGGATCCGCCCACAGAGCTTCTTCCAGACTAACCCGGTGGTGGCGGGGCAGTTGTATGCCACGGCGCGCGACTGGGTGCGTCAGCTTCCGGTTAATCACATGTGGGATCTGTTTTGCGGCGTTGGGGGTTTTGGCCTGCACTGCGCTACGCCGCAAATGAAACTGACGGGGATTGAAATCGCGCCAGAGGCGATTACCTGCGCGAAGCAGTCGGCGCAGGAACTTGGGTTGCAGAATCTGCATTTTCAGGCGTTGGATTCAACTCAGTTTGCTACCGCTCAGGGCGAAGTTCCGGATCTGGTGCTGGTGAATCCACCGCGTCGCGGGATTGGGAAACCGCTGTGCGATTTTCTTTCCCGCATGGCACCGCGTTTTATTGTTTATTCCAGCTGTAATGCGCAAACCATGGCGAAGGATATTCGTGAGTTGCCTGGGTATCGAATTGAACGCGTTCAGCTTTTCGATATGTTCCCGCACACCTCGCATTATGAAGTGTTAACGCTACTCAGCCGACAATAATTGCTATGCCTGATGGCGCTTCGCTTATCAGGCCTACAGGTTGTTCGTCATTCGTAGGCCGGATAAGGTGCTTGCACCGCATCCGGCAAATCAATATGCGAAAAAAAAGCCCGTACTTGCGTACGAGCTCTTCTTAAAATATGGCGGTGAGGCGGGGATTGACTCGCTTCGCTCGCCCTGCGGGCAGCCTGTTCGCTGCGCTCTCAGTCTGTCCAACTGGCTGCGCCAGTAGTCGAACCCCGGTCCGGGCTTCTCATCCCCGCCAGGCTATGCAATATGCGAAAAAAAAGCCCGTACTTGCGTACGAGCTCTTCTTTAAATATGGCGGTGAGGCGGGGATTGACTCGCTTCGCTCGCCCTGCGGGCAGTCTGTTCGCTGCGCTCTCAGTCTGTCCAACTGGCTGCGCCAGTAGTCGAACCCCGGTCCGGGCTTCTCATCCCCGCCAGGCTGTGCAACATGCGAAAAAAAAAAGCCCGTACTTGCGTACGAGCTCTTCTTAAAATATGGCGGTGAGGCGGGGATTCGAACCCCGGATACGTTGCCGTATACACACTTTCCAGGCGTGCTCCTTCAGCCACTCG
>NZ_JAOWEY010000025.1:672200-1284919 GCF_030333935.1 Citrobacter sp. Cf125
GATTCGAACCCCGGATACGTTGCCGTATACACACTTTCCAGGCGTGCTCCTTCAGCCACTCGGACACCTCACCATATTGTATTGCTGCCTTACCGCTTGGGGGGCAACGGGGCGCTACTATAGGGAGTTGCGCTAAAACGGTCAAGCAGAATTTACGTGTTAACTCTCGTTTGGTTACGCAATATACATATTCCTCCGCCCAGGCAGGCGCGGAGGATAAGATTAGCGCTGAGAGTCCAGTTTTTCGCCGTTGGTCACGACTTCCTGGGCTTTACTGTAGCTCTCGATCAGCAACTGATAAGCCGGGAAGACTTTGGTATACACTTCTGCCCATTCGGCGGCGTCTTCACGGTTCCATGTGCCCTGAATTTCAGACGCGACGGCGGCGGTATCCATCGGCACGACGCCAGCCTGAACAACGCGAGCCAGGGTGATTTCCTGCGCCATTTTGCTGTAAGTACCGGAAGCGTCGATCACTGCGAAGACCTTATAGCCTTCTGCAACCGCGCTGATAGCCGGGAAAGCCATGCACACGCTGGTAATCGTACCGGCGATAATCAGCGTCTTACGACCTGTTGCTTTGACCGCTTTCACGAAGTCTTCGTTATCCCAGGCGTTGATTTCGCCTTTACGCGCCACGTATTGGGCATGTGGCGCATTAGCGTGGATCTCAGGGATCAGCGGGCCGTTAGGTCCCTGCGGTACGGATGCCGTGGTAATCACAGGTATCTTCGCCAGGGTCGCCATTTTAGCCAGCGCGGCGGCACGCGCACGCAGTTCTGGCATTGGCATGTCGCCGACGGTCTGGAACAACCCGCTCTGATGATCGATAAGCAGCATGACGGAATCATTTACATCGATGACCGGACGTGAACCATTAAAGTTTGCAGGACTGGACATATTCTTCTCCTTCGATTCAGATTTGGCCAAAGCGGCCGGAGTTAAAATCGCGTACGGCTTCAGCGATTTCTTGTTTCGTGTTCATTACAAACGGACCGTAACCTACAATCGGCTCGTTCAACGGTTCTCCAGAAAGCAGTAGCACGCTGGCGTCGCTGGAGGCTTCAATATGCAGCGTTTTCCCTTGCTGGCTCAGCACCACCAGTTGCGCTTCGCTGGCAGACGTAGTGCCGTTTACGGTGATATTCCCTTTCAATACCACCAGCGCAGTGCTCCATCCTTCCGGCTGGGACAACGTGAGCTGATGATTACGTTGTAAACGCATATCCCAAACGTTCAGCGGCGAGAAGGTATGTGCCGGGCCTTTTGTATCCTGATAGCTGCCCGCAATCACCCGAACGCTTCCTGCTTCATCAGGCAGGGCGACAGAGGGGATCACATCGCTGTTGATGCCCTGGTAACCCGGAACGGCCATTTTGTCCTTTGCTGGCAGATTGACCCACAGCTGTACCATTTCCAGTTCGCCGCCCTGACGGGTAAATTCTGGTGAATGGAACTCTTCATGTAATATTCCTGCACCCGCGGTCATCCACTGCACGTCGCCGGGGCCGATAATGCCGCCGCGACCGGTTGAATCACGGTGTTCAACTTCGCCGCTGTAAACGATGGTCACCGTCTCAAAACCACGGTGAGGGTGCTCGCCTACGCCGCGTTTTTCGTTACCCGGCGTAAACGTATGTGGACCGGCGTAATCCAGCAGCAGGAACGGACTTAGTTGCTCAGCATGAGACTGGTAAGAAAACATCGAGCGAACCGGAAATCCATCGCCAACCCAGTGCGGGCGAGGTGCGGTGTAGACGCCTGTTACGTGTTTCATTTGTGTCTCCTCAGTGGCGTTATCTTGATGTGAATAAGCTTATATTCATGACAGCGAGCTGAGTAGTAGCTAAAATAGTTCTCACTGTCTCATAAATAGGACAATTAGATGACGAAGCCAGATCTCAATGATTTTGCATGGTTTGTGCATGTTGTAGAGGAAGGAGGATTCGCGGCGGCGGGTCGGGCGCTTGATGAACCGAAATCAAAACTAAGCCGACGGATAGCGCAACTGGAAGAGAGGCTGGGAGTTCGACTGATTCAGCGAACCACCCGCCAGTTTAACGTGACGGAAGTGGGGCAAACCTTTTACGAACACTGTAAGGCGATGCTGGTTGAAGCGCAGGCGGCGCAGGATGCCATTGCCGCGTTACAGGTTGAACCGCGTGGCGTGGTGAAGTTGACGTGCCCGGTCACGTTGCTGCATGTGCATATCGGGCCAATGCTTGCTCGTTTTATGGCGCGTTATCCTGACGTATCAGTACAACTGGAGGCGACAAATCGTCGTGTTGACGTTGTTGGAGAAGGCCTGGACGTGGCGATTCGTGTCAGGCCTCGGCCATTTGAGGATAGCGACCTGGTGATGCGCGTGCTGGCGGACAGGGGGCATCGTTTGTATGCCAGCCCGCAGTTAATCGAGCAAATGGGGGCGCTACACTCTCCGGCAGAGCTGACACGCTGGCCTGGTTTGAGTCTCGCCTCGGGCAAACATGTACATCGTTGGGAGTTATTTGGCCCGCAGGGCGCGCGGGCAGAGGTGCATTTCACGCCGCGAATGATTACCACCGATATGCTGGCGCTACGTGAAGCCGCAGTTGCCGGCGTGGGGGTAGTGCAACTTCCGCAACTGATGGTAAAAGATCAATTAGCCGCGGGTGAACTTGTGGCGTTGCTCGACGGTTGGGAACCGAAACGAGAAATTATTCACGCAGTCTTTCCATCACGCAGGGGATTATTGCCGTCAGTGCGCGCTTTAGTAGATTTCTTAACGGAAGAATATGCGCGGATGATTGAGGATTAAATACATATCCTCAGCCCACAAAAAAGGCCGGTTAAACCGACCTTTTATTATCTGGACGCCATTCGGGCGTTAAAAACAATCAGCGACTACGGAAGACAATGCGGCCTTTGCTCAGGTCGTACGGGGTCAGCTCAACAGTCACTTTGTCGCCCGTCAGGATGCGGATATAGTTTTTGCGCATTTTACCGGAGATGTGTGCAGTAACCACGTGACCGTTTTCTAACTCTACGCGGAACATGGTATTAGGTAACGTATCGAGAACGGTACCCTGCATTTCAATATTGTCTTCTTTGGCCATCTAATCCTCTGGGGTATCACTACCGTAATTTGAACCGGCAAGATAATGCCGAAGTTCTTTTAATAAGTAAAGATTTGTGCGTTTAAAACACAGCAAATCGGGTTTGGCGCATTACTCTAACCACACACGGCAAAGCCGCACTTAAAGCGCAACGTGTAAGGGAACGAGGAGATAAACGATAGGCGTTGCCTGACGCGAACTGTTCCTTAACGGCGGCGGGGTAATGGGCTAAACCAACTCTGCGCGACAATTATAACACCCCGACAAAAAATGTGCCGAAAACATTCACCCCTGAGGCGAAAATAACGTCCTGGGAACCCAGAAATGGCTCGGTAGCCGCTGCTGGCGCAGTCTGCTCAGGTGTTCAAGGTACTCCCGACGAGGGGTTTCGACGGCGCCCAGCGAAGCTGTGTGGCTATTTAATACCTGGCAGTCGATTAATTTCCCGCCCTGACGGATAAATTCAGCGCAAAAAACAAGCAGTGCGGTTTTGGACGCATTTTCCTGACGGCTGAACATTGATTCGCCACAAAATAGTGTACCTTGCGCCACGCCATACATACCGCCCACTAATTCATTTTTTCGCCACACTTCAATGGAGTGCGCATGGCCCAGTTCGTGCAGGCGATGGTAGGCGTCCACTACATCATGCGTTATCCAGGTGCCTTCTTCCCGGTCGTTCGCGCAGCCTTCAATCACCTGACCGAACGCGTAATTGAGCGTCACGCGATAAGGCGAGTTTTTATGAAAGCGTTTCATGCTGCGGCTGAGATGAAATTTCTCGGGCCAAAGAATGGCGCGTGGATCGGGCGACCACCAAAGGATGGGGTCTCCAGGCGAAAACCACGGGAAAATTCCGCGCTGATAGGCCATTAACAGTCGGGCTGGGCTGAGATCGCCGCCAAGCGCCAACAAACCGTTAGGCTCGCGTAAAGCGCCTTCCGGTGAAGGGAAGGCTATAGAATGGCGGGACAATTGCACCAGGCGCATGACTGCGAAACTCCACTACGCGAGTTTGATCGTTCAATAATAGCTTACAGACGTTGCTTAAACTGGTAATAACGCCCCTGCCGGGCTAACAAATCTGCGTGATTACCTTGCTCAATAATGTGTCCGTTGTCCATCACTATTATTTGATCAAAACGTGACAAGCCGCGCAGACGATGTGTCACCATCAATACGGTTTTATCACGCATGGCATCGCCAATTAATTCAAGCATTTGGCTTTCTGTTGTTGCATCAAGCCCTTCGGTCGGTTCGTCCAGCAGCATCAGTGGGGCATCGTGCAATAAGGCACGAGCGATAGCCAGACGACGAAGTTCGCCACCAGAAAGCTGTCGACCCCCTTCGCCTAACCAGGCGTTGAGTCCATCACCCTCAAGCAGTTTATCCAGACCGACGCGGCGCAGCATCGCGGATAATGTGTCATCACTGGCGTGCGGTGCCGCCAGTAGAAGATTGTCGCGAAGCGTCGCGCTGAACAGGTGCACGCGCTGTGGCACGACGCTGATGCTCTGGCGCAGCGTGGTTTCACTGAGGGCTGAAATCGGCTGCTCATTAATCAGAATTTCGCCGTGCTGCGGATCCCATGCGCGGGTGAGCAATTGCAGTAACGTTGACTTACCACATCCGGTGCGACCGAGAATCGCAATATGCTCACCGGGCTGAGCCTGCAGGGAAAGGGTGTCGAGCGCTTTTTGTGCTTGTCCCGGATAACTGAATGATACATCGCGTAGTGTGAGAGTGACCTGCTCAGAAACCGGGGAACCGGCATCCGGGAAGGTGACTTCTGGCTGCTGTTCAGTCAGTTCGGTGATGCGCAGCGCAGAGGCAATAACCTGTCCGAGATGCTGAAACGCGCCGGTGACGGGTGCTAATGCTTCAAATGCGGCCAGCGCACAGAAGACAAACAGCGCGATCAGCGCACCCGGCTGGGTATTGCCACCTACGCCACCTGAGGCCATCCATAACATCACAACCACTGCCAGTGCGCCGACTAACAGCATGACCGCCTGTGATAGCGCCGTTAATTCAGACTGACGTCGTTGAGCTTCATGCCACTGCAACTCGGTGGCTTCCATTTGGGCGCGGTAACGTTCACTGGCACCAAAGATGGTCAGTTCAGCTTGGCCCTGCAGCCAGGATGTTAACTGCTGACGATACTGCCCACGTAAATGCGTCAAGCTTTGCCCGGTGCTTTTACCTGCCTGATAAAAGAGTGGGGGCAAGATAAATAAGGTCAGCAGCATAATACCGCCGAGAGTAATAGCTAGCGTGAAATCGAGAACGCTTAGCCCCAGCGTGACCACCATGATGACGACAAAAGCGCCTACAAGCGGGGAGAGCACGCGTAAATAGAGATGATCGAGCGTGTCGACATCCGCCACCACGCGATTAAGCAATTCACCTTGTCCATAACGGGACAGGCCAGCAGGAGAGAGCGGCAGCAGTTTGCTGAAGGTATATATACGCAAATGTTGCAGCACGCGGAACGTCGCGTCGTGGCTGACCAGTCGCTCGAAATAGCGGCCCGCGGTGCGGGTGATTGCCGCACCGCGTACCCCGGCGGCAGGGAGCATATAGTTAAAACTGTAAATCCCGGTGACACCCACCACAGCAGAAGCCGACAGGAACCAACCGGAAAGCGTCAGCAAACCAATACTTGCCAACAGTGTGACGATCGCCAGAACGATCCCCAGGGTTAACATCCATTTGTGACGTTTATACAGCGTCAGATAAGGTAGCAAAGCGCGCATTTAGATGTCCTCCTGACGATGAGCCAGTAATGTCGCAAACGCCCCGTTGGCTGCGCTAAGTTCGGCATAAGTGCCTTGTTCAACGATCTGTCCGTCCTGCATCACCCAGATAGCATCCCAGTCGGCAAGGTCTTCAAGTTGGTGTGTCACCATCAGCGTAGTCTGGCGGCGTGACGCTGCGTTCAACGCTTGCATCACGCGTTGTTCGCTGTGTGCATCCAGGCTGGCGGCGGGTTCATCAAGCAGCAGCAACTGACACGGGTTGAGTAAGGCGCGAGCCACGGCAACGCGCTGCGCTTGTCCGACAGAAAGTCGAGCCGCCTGATCGCCTACTGGTGTATCTACACCCTGCGGCAGTAGCGGTAAAAACTCACTGACCCAGGCGCTGTCGAGTGCGGCCTGCAGTTGTTCTTCGCTGGCATCGGGGCGAGCGAGCAGCACGTTATCGCGTAACGTGGCGGCAGGGAGTTGCGGATTTTGTCCAACCCAGGACAGCTGTTTGCGCCAGCAATCAGGCGACAGGTCACGTAGTTCAAAGCCGTTAATTCGCAGCGATCCCTGATAAGAGAGAAATCCGGACAGGACATTGAGCAACGAACTTTTTCCGGAGCCGCTGCGGCCAACCAGCACCGCGCGTTGGCCCGCTGGCAGGGTAAAGTTGAGCGGGCCTGCAAGCACTTTACCTTCCGGCGAGGTGATGACCAGATCTCGTGCTTCAATTGAAACAGCGTCTTTTGTTGTCAGCTCAATGTCGCCACGCTCAGGATGTGCAAGCGGGGTTTCCATGAAGGTTTTCAGACTGTCTGCTGCACCAACGGCTTGTGCTTTGGCGTGATAAAAAGTGCCCAGATCGCGCAGGGGCTGGAAAAATTCCGGCGCCAGAATGAGCGCGAGGAAGCCGGCAGCCAATGTGACACCTGTGCCGTAGTGTCCAAAATCGAGTTCGCCAAGGTAGGAAAAGCCGAAGTAAACCGCGACCAGTGCGATGGACAGGGAGGTAAAGAACTCAAGGACACCGGATGACAGGAAAGCCAGGCGCAGGACTTCCATAGTGCGCTGGCGGAAATCCTGTGACGCAGCGCGGATGCTTTCCGTTTCGGCTTCACCGCGACCAAAGATTCTTAGCGTCTCCATGCCACGCAGGCGGTCGAGGAAATGGCCGCTGAGGCGAGCAAGAGCCTGAAAATTGCGGCGGTTAGCGTCGGCAGCACCCATACCAACCATCGCCATAAACAACGGGATCAGCGGGGCAGTTCCAAGCAGAATCAGGGCGGCCACCCAGTTTGACGGGAATACCGCCGCCACGATCAATAAGGGGACGCATACGGCCAACGCCATTTGCGGCAGATAACGTGCATAGTAATCATGCATATCGTCAATCTGCTCCAGGATCAACGTGGCCCAACTCCCGGCCGGTTTGCCTTGTATCCAGGCCGGACCTGCCTGTTGCAGACGGTCAAGCACCTGGCGGCGAATTTCAAAGCGAATATGCTGCCCTGCGTGAAACCCGACCCGTTCGCGTAACCAGACGACCCATGCCCGCAGGATGAAAATCAATACCAGCACGATGAAAGGAAGCAGAAGCGCCTCTCGGGGAATATTGGCCATGATCATATGGTCCAGAATTCGGGCCATGAGCCAGGCCTGAGCGACAATTAACAGGCCGCTCACGAACCCCAACAGGCGCGAAATGTTCAGCCATCGTTGGGAAATTACACTTTGCTGTTTTAACCAGCGGGTCAGCTCTTTTTGACGGGTTTTATTCATTGCACGCTTAGCAGGTGAGTTATTGGAATTTTTGGGCAGGGCAATGTTACAACGAGGCAAAAATAAAGGCGACTTATAGTCGCCTTTTTTACTTTTGTTACTGATTTGTAAAACTTATTTGCAAGCGTCCGCCAGACCGTCGAGATAACGTTCTGCATCAAGCGCGGCCATACAGCCCGTGCCCGCAGACGTAATCGCCTGGCGATAAATATGGTCCATCACGTCACCGGCTGCGAAGACACCCGGAATGCTGGTTTGAGTGGCATTGCCGTGAATACCGGACTGAACTTTGATGTAGCCGTTTTCCAGTTCAAGCTGACCGTCGAAAATAGCGGTATTAGGGCTGTGACCGATAGCGACAAATAACCCGGCAACGTCAAGTGATTCCACGTTGTCAGTGTTTTGCGTATCGCGCAGACGCAGTCCGGTTACGCCCATTTGATCGCCGGTCACTTCTTCCAGCGTGCGGTGGGTGTGAAGCACGATGTTGCCGTTTTCAACTTTATCCATCAAACGTTTGATGAGAATTTTCTCCGCGCGGAAGCTGTCGCGACGGTGAATCAAATGCACTTCAGATGCGATATTCGCCAGATATAGCGCTTCTTCAACAGCGGTGTTGCCGCCGCCGATCACCGCAACTTTTTGGTTACGGTAGAAGAAACCGTCGCAGGTCGCGCAGGCGGAAACGCCACGGCCTTTGAATGCTTCTTCTGAAGGCAGACCCAGGTAACGTGCTGAAGCGCCGGTGGCGATGATCAGTGCGTCACAGGTGTATTCACCGCTGTCGCCGGTCAGACGGAAAGGACGGTTTTGCAGATCAACTTTGCTGATGTGATCAAAAATGATTTCAGTGTCAAATTTGGACGCATGTTCGTGCATACGTTCCATCAGCAGCGGGCCAGTAAGATCGTGCGGATCGCCAGGCCAGTTTTCCACTTCTGTTGTTGTGGTCAACTGACCACCTTTTTCCATACCGGTAATCAGTACCGGTTGCAGGTTCGCGCGTGCAGCGTAGACCGCAGCGGTATACCCCGCAGGGCCAGAGCCCAGAATAAGAAGTTTACTGTGTTTGGTTGCGCCCATGAGATCCCCATAGTTGTTGGCAGGCAATGAGCAGGATTGTAGGGAATTTACAGACGTAAAAAAAGAGTATGGCGATTTTGTTAACAATATGTGTAATAGCAGAAACCGATGAACGGGGTGATCAGCCGTAATACTATAACGATTTCTACTTAAAATCGGTCAGTTATAAGGTGATAAAATGACGATTTTCCATCACTGCGAATGAATAACTGGCATGTTGTACTAAAAATCGATGTTTTGCTTTGACAATCCCCTGCTGTTTTGCGAAAACATTCAAGGAAGAAAAAAACTGTGTCATGTATGTGCTGCATAATCATGCATGTAGATACCATGTTTACCGTGTTAGCGAAATCTACGCATGGTGTGGACAGATGCCATTCGTGATGTCGATAGCCGCCGACAGGCAACGGTCTTCTCACCATAAACCCAGACATTGCGAACCGAAAATCCCTCTGGGTTGCGGTTTATTTTGATGGGTAGCGACTCTGAACAGTGATGTTGGTAGAGTCAGGCAGGAGTAGGGAAGGAATACAGAGAGACAATAATAATGGTAGATAGTAAGAAGCGCCCTGGCAAAGATCTCGACCGTATCGATCGTAACATTCTTAATGAGCTGCAAAAGGATGGGCGTATTTCTAACGTCGAGCTTTCTAAACGTGTGGGACTTTCACCAACGCCCTGCCTTGAGCGTGTGCGTCGGTTGGAAAGACAGGGTTTTATTCAGGGCTATACAGCGCTGTTAAACCCGCATTATCTGGATGCATCACTTCTGGTTTTTGTTGAGATTACTCTGAATCGTGGCGCCCCGGATGTGTTTGAACAATTCAACTCTGCAGTACAAAAACTTGAAGAAATTCAAGAGTGTCATTTGGTTTCCGGTGATTTCGACTATTTGCTGAAAACACGCGTACCGGATATGTCGGCATACCGTAAGCTGTTGGGGGAAACCCTGCTGCGTCTGCCTGGCGTGAATGACACACGTACTTATGTAGTCATGGAAGAAGTCAAACAGAGCAATCGTCTGGTAATTAAGACGCGCTAACACGGAACAGGTGCAAAATCGACGCAGTTTGATTACACTCCTGTTAATCCATACAGCAACAGTGCCGGGGTAACCCGGTGCTGTTGTCCGTTTTAGCATCGGGCAGGAAAAGCCTGAAACCTGGAGAGCCGTTTTTGAGCCAGGAATACACTGAAGACAAAGACGTCACATTGACGAAGTTAAGCAGCGGGCGCCGACTTCTGGAAGCGCTACTGATCCTTATTGCCCTTTTTGCCGTCTGGTTGATGGCTGCCTTACTCAGCTTTAACCCTTCGGATCCCAGTTGGTCACAAACCGCATGGCATGAACCTATCCATAATCTGGGGGGAATACCCGGAGCATGGTTGGCGGACACGCTGTTCTTTATTTTTGGCGTCATGGCCTACACCATTCCCGTCATCATTGTTGGCGGCTGTTGGTTTGCCTGGCGACACCAGGCCAGCGACGAATACGTCGATTATTTTGCCGTCTCGCTGCGCATTATTGGCGTTCTGGCGCTGATTCTCACTTCCTGCGGGCTGGCCGCAATTAACGCCGATGACATCTGGTATTTCGCCTCTGGCGGCGTGATCGGCAGTCTGCTCAGCACTACGCTACAACCTTTACTGCACAGCAGCGGCGGCACGCTGACGTTGTTGTGCATTTGGGCGGCGGGATTAACGCTGTTCACCGGTTGGTCATGGGTGAGCATTGCGGAAAAACTGGGCGGCTGGTTACTCAATATCCTGACGTTTGCCAGCAACCGTACCCGCCGCGACGATACCTGGGTCGATGACGAAGAATATGAAGATGAAGAAGAGTCTGTCGATGCCGCTGATGGCAAACCCCATGAATCGCGTCGGGCTCGTATTCTGCGCGGTGCGTTAGCGCGCCGTAAGCGTTTGGCAGAGAAATTTACCAACCCGCTTGGTCGTCACACCGATGCGGCGCTGTTCTCCGGCAAACGCATGGATGATGAAGACGAAATTGAATACAGCGCCCGTGGCGTGGTTGCCGATCCTAACGATGTGCTGTTTTCCGGCAATCGCGCGACGCTGCCTGAATATGACGAGCTTGACCCACTGCTTAACGGCCACTCGGTGACCGAGCCTGTGGCTGCAGCAGCTGCAGCTACAACGGCCGCTCAGGCCTGGAGCGCGCCGGTAGATCCGTTGCTGCAAACCTCGCCCGTGACCAACACTGTTATGGAGCAACCGGCCCCAGCCGTAGCCTGGCAATCCGCACCAGGCCCGCAAACCGGTGATGCCGCGATTGCACCAACGCCTGAAGGTTATCCGCAACCAGCCCAGTACGCGCAACCTCCGGTGCAGCAGCCGTATGAGCCATGGCAACAGCCGGTTGTGGAGGAGAGTCCGCAGCCGCAATATTACGCACCGCAGCCGGAACCTGTTTATGCGCAGCCAGTCGCACCGCAGCCGGAACCTGTTTATCAGCCAGAGCCTGTGCTGCAGCCTGTCTATCAACAGGATCCGACCTCTCAACAGAACGCCACATTCCAGCAGCCTGCTTATCAGCCGGAGCCTGCGCCGCAACCTGTTTATCAGCAGGAATCAATCCCTCAACAGAGCACTACGTTCCAGCAGCCTGTGGTTGAACAACCGCTTGTGGTGGAACCTGAGCCCGTGGTTGAAGAAGTTAAACCGACTCGTCCGCCGCTCTATTACTTTGAAGAAGTCGAAGAGAAACGTGCGCGTGAGCGTGAGCAACTGGCCGCATGGTATCAGCCGATTCCAGAACCTGCTCAGGAGCCTGAGCGTATTAAACCGTCTACGCCATCTATGCCGACGACTGCATCCATACCGCCCGTTGAGTCTGTTGCTGCTGTTGCACCGCTGGCTGCCGGTGTAAAAAGCGCCGCTTTAGGGGCGGGTGCAGCGGCAGCTGTACCTGTCTTTAGCCTTGCGGGCAGCGGTGCGCCGCGTCCGCAGGTGAAAGAGGGGATTGGCCCGCAGTTACCGCGCCCAAATCGTGTGCGCGTGCCTACTCGCCGGGAATTGGCGTCGTATGGCATCAAACTGCCGTCACAGCGTATGGCTGAAGAGAAAGCGCGCGAAGAGCAGCTTGATACAGATGCGTACAATGACGATGAAATGGATGCAATGCAGCAGGACGAGCTGGCACGCCAGTTCGCTCAGTCGCAGCAGCATCGTTATGGCGAAGAGTATCAGGACGATACCCACCAGACTGATGACGAAGATTCAGCCGCAGAAGCGGAACTGGCTCGCCAGTTTGCTTCTTCTCAGCAGCAGCGTTATTCCGGTGAACAGCCTGCCGGAGCGAATCCGTTCTCGCTCGATGACTTTGAATTTTCGCCAATGAAAACGCTGGTAGATGATGGGCCGCATGAGCCACTGTTTACGCCTGGCGTGATGCCGGAGCCTGCGCCGCAGTACCAGGAACCTGTTGCACCGCAGCAGCATTATCAGCAACCGGCGCAGCCTGTTGCACCGCAGCAGCATTATCAGCAACCGGCGCAGCCTGTCGCACCGCAGCAGCATTATCAGCAGCCGGCGCAGCCTGTTGCACCGCAGCAGCATTATCAGCAACCGGCGCAGCCTGTCGCACCGCAGCAGCATTATCAGCAGCCAGCGCAGCCTGTTGCACCGCAGCAGCATTATCAGCAGCCAGCGCAGCCTGTTACACCGCCGCCGCAGGATAGTCTGATCCATCCGCTGCTGATGCGTAATGGCGACAGCCGTCCGGCGCACCGTCCAAGCACGCCGCTGCCATCGTTAGATCTGCTTACACCGCCGCCGAGCGAGGTTGAGCCGATAGATACGTTCGCGCTGGAGCAAATGGCACGTCTGGTGGAAGCGCGTCTGGCGGATTTCCGCATTAAAGCCGATGTGGTGAACTACTCTCCAGGCCCGGTGATTACCCGCTTTGAGCTTAATCTGGCTCCTGGGGTTAAAGCGGCGCGTATTTCCAATCTGTCGCGAGATCTGGCGCGTTCATTGTCGACCGCAGCGGTACGTGTGGTCGAGGTTATTCCAGGCAAACCGTATGTCGGACTGGAGTTACCGAATAAAAAACGTCAAACCGTTTATCTGCGTGAAGTACTGGATAACGCTAAATTCCGTGATAACTCATCTCCGCTGACTGTGGTGCTGGGTAAAGATATTGCGGGCGAACCGGTGGTGGCAGATCTGGCAAAAATGCCGCACCTGCTGGTAGCAGGGACAACCGGATCCGGTAAGTCTGTTGGGGTGAACGCCATGATCCTCAGCATGCTGTATAAGGCGCAGCCGGAAGACGTTCGCTTTATCATGATTGACCCGAAAATGCTGGAACTGTCGGTTTATGAAGGCATTCCGCATCTGCTGACCGAAGTCGTGACCGATATGAAAGATGCTGCTAACGCCTTGCGCTGGAGCGTCAATGAAATGGAACGTCGCTACAAGCTGATGTCGGCGCTTGGCGTGCGTAACCTTGCCGGTTATAACGAGAAAATCGCTGAAGCCGCCCGCATGGGGCGTCCGATTCCGGACCCGTACTGGAAGCCGGGTGACAGTATGGATGTTCAGCATCCGGTGCTGGAAAAACTACCGTATATTGTTGTGCTGGTGGATGAATTCGCCGACCTGATGATGACGGTTGGCAAAAAGGTGGAAGAACTGATTGCTCGTCTGGCGCAAAAAGCGCGTGCGGCGGGGATCCACCTGGTGCTGGCAACCCAGCGACCGTCGGTTGACGTTATCACCGGACTGATTAAAGCGAACATTCCAACGCGTATCGCCTTTACCGTGTCCAGTAAAATTGACTCGCGTACCATCCTTGACCAGGGCGGAGCGGAATCGCTGTTAGGTATGGGTGACATGCTCTATTCCGCACCGAACTCGACGATCCCTGTGCGTGTTCACGGCGCCTTTGTTCGTGATGAAGAAGTTCACGCGGTGGTTCAGGACTGGAAGGCGCGCGGTCGTCCGCAATACGTCGACGGCATTACCTCTGACAGCGAAAGCGAAGGCGGCGGTGGCGGCTTTGATGGTGGCGAAGAGTTGGATCCGCTGTTCGATCAGGCGGTAAACTTTGTGACCCAGAAACGCAAAGCCTCAATCTCCGGCGTCCAGCGTCAGTTCCGTATCGGTTACAACCGAGCGGCGCGCATCATCGAGCAGATGGAAGCGCAGGGTATTGTCAGCGAACAAGGGCATAATGGTAATCGTGAAGTGCTGGCTCCGCCGCCCTTCGAATGATTGCAAAGTTAAGTAATTCAGTATTTTCTACTTTCCTCATGCTGATTTTTGGCCTGAAATGGATAGCAGAGGGATCTCCCCGTTGGGAGTGACGTATTTTGAGGAATAACGATGAAAAGAATCGCAATCACCTGTGCATTACTGTCGAGCTTTGTGGTGAGCAGTGTCTGGGCTGACGCTGCCAGCGACCTGAAAAGCCGTCTGGATAAAGTCAGTAGCTTCCATGCCAGCTTTACTCAGAAGGTCACGGACGGCAGCGGCGCAGCGGTGCAGGAAGGTCAGGGTGATTTATGGGTTAAACGTCCTAATCTGTTTAACTGGCATATGACCCAGCCTGATGAGAGCATCCTGGTTTCCGATGGGAAAACGCTGTGGTTCTTTAACCCGTTTGTTGAACAGGCGACCGCGACCTGGCTGAAAGACGCCACGGGCAATACGCCGTTCATGCTGATCGCGCGTAACCAGGCCAGTGACTGGCAGCAGTACAACATTAAGCAAAACGGCGATGATTTCGTGCTGACGCCAAAAACCAGCAGCGGTAACCTGAAGCAGTTTACGATCAATGTTGGGCGTGACGGGACGATCCATCAGTTTAGCGCCGTTGAGCAAGACGATCAGCGCAGCAGCTATCAGCTGAAATCTCAGCAGAATGGTGCGATTGAACCTTCCAAATTCACCTTTACCCCGCCGCAAGGTGTAACGGTTGACGATCAACGTAAGTAGAGGCGTGTGAGTGAGCAATCTGTCGCTCGACTTTTCTGATAATACCTTTCAGCCACTGGCCGCGCGTATGCGGCCAGAAAATTTAGCGCAGTATATCGGCCAGCAGCATTTGTTGGCTGCGGGTAAACCCTTGCCGCGCGCTATCGAGGCCGGGCACCTGCACTCCATGATTTTATGGGGGCCACCGGGGACGGGGAAAACCACCCTTGCCGAAGTCATTGCCCGTTACGCTAACGCCGATGTCGAACGCATTTCGGCGGTTACGTCTGGTGTAAAAGAGATTCGTGAAGCGATTGAGCGTGCGCGTCAGAACCGTAACGCTGGTCGGCGTACGATCCTGTTTGTCGACGAAGTTCACCGTTTTAATAAAAGCCAGCAGGATGCGTTTTTACCGCATATTGAAGACGGTACCATCACGTTTATTGGCGCCACCACTGAAAATCCCTCGTTTGAACTGAACTCAGCGCTGCTGTCGCGGGCGCGTGTTTATTTACTGAAATCGTTAACCACCGACGACATTGAACAGGTGCTGGACCAGGCGATGTCAGACAAAGCGCGGGGTTACGGCGGCCAGGATATCGTACTGCCGCCAGAGACGCGTCGGGCTATTGCCGAACTGGTTAATGGTGATGCGCGCCGGGCGCTGAATACGCTGGAAATGATGGCCGATATGGCCGAAGTTGATGATTCTGGCAAGCGCGTATTGAAACCAGAATTGCTCACTGAAATTGCCGGTGAGCGTAGCGCACGCTTCGATAATAAAGGCGATCGCTTTTACGATCTCATCTCCGCATTACATAAATCGGTTCGCGGCAGTGCACCGGATGCAGCGCTTTATTGGTATGCGCGCATCATTAGTGCAGGCGGTGACCCGCTGTATGTTGCTCGTCGCTGTCTGGCAATTGCCTCTGAAGATGTGGGCAATGCCGATCCACGCGCCATGCAGGTGGCAATTTCCGCATGGGACTGCTTTACCCGCGTGGGACCAGCGGAAGGTGAACGTGCGATTGCTCAGGCGATTGTTTATCTGGCCTGCGCGCCGAAAAGTAATGCAGTTTACACCGCCTTCAAAGCCGCGCTGGCTGATGCACGTGAACGTCCGGATTACGACGTGCCGGTTCACCTGCGCAATGCGCCGACGAAGCTGATGAAGGAGATGGGCTACGGTCAGGAGTATCGTTACGCCCATGATGAACCAAATGCCTATGCCGCCGGAGAAGAGTACTTCCCGCAGGAAATGGCACAAACGCGCTATTATCACCCCACAAACAGAGGTCTTGAAGGCAAGATTGGCGAAAAGCTCGCCTGGCTCGCCGGACAGGATCAAAATAGCCCTATAAAACGCTACCGTTAGTGTTATCGTTGCGGTAATGTTGTCTCTGTATCCCTGTGACCGCAGGCTGTGGTCACTTTCTCCTATTTTAATTCGATAAGCACAGGATAAGCATGCTCGATCCCAATCTGCTGCGTAATGAGCCAGACGCAGTCGCAGAAAAACTGGCAAGCCGGGGCTTTAAGCTGGATGTAGATAAGCTGCGCGCTCTTGAAGAGCGTCGTAAAGTTCTGCAGGTACAAACTGAAAACCTGCAGGCAGAGCGTAACTCTCGATCGAAATCCATCGGCCAGGCAAAAGCGCGCGGGGAAGATATCGAGTCTTTACGTCTGGAAGTGAACAAACTGGGCGAAGAGCTGGATGCCGCGAAAGCTGAACTTGATACCTTACAGGCCGAGATCCGCGATATTGCGCTGACCATTCCTAACCTTCCAGCGGACGAAGTTCCGGTGGGTAAAGATGAAAATGACAACGTCGAAGTCAGCCGCTGGGGTACACCACGTGAGTTTGATTTCGAAGTGCGCGATCACGTTACTCTGGGTGAAATGCACACGGGTCTTGATTTCGCCGCAGCGGTTAAGCTGACTGGCTCTCGTTTCGTTGTTATGAAAGGCCAGATCGCGCGCATGCACCGTGCGCTGTCTCAGTTCATGCTGGATCTGCATACCGAACAGCATGGTTACAGCGAAAACTACGTTCCGTATCTGGTTAACCATGACACGCTGTACGGAACAGGCCAACTGCCGAAATTTGCTGGCGATCTGTTCCACACCCGTCCGCTGGATGAAGAAGCTGACAGCAGCAACTATGCGCTGATCCCAACGGCAGAAGTGCCGCTGACCAATCTGGTACGTGACGAAATCATCGACGAAGATGCGCTGCCGATCAAAATGACTGCGCATACGCCGTGCTTCCGTTCTGAAGCAGGTTCTTACGGTCGTGATACCCGTGGTCTGATCCGTATGCACCAGTTCGATAAAGTTGAGATGGTGCAGATCGTTCGCCCGGAAGACTCTATGGACGCGCTGGAAGAGATGACCGGTCATGCTGAGAAGGTCCTGCAACTGTTGGGTCTGCCGTATCGCAAGATCATCCTGTGCACTGGCGACATGGGCTTCGGCGCATGCAAAACCTACGATCTGGAAGTGTGGATCCCGGCGCAGAACACCTATCGCGAAATCTCCTCTTGCTCCAACGTGTGGGATTTCCAGGCTCGTCGTATGCAGGCGCGTTGCCGCAGTAAATCCGACAAAAAGACCCGTTTAGTACATACGCTGAATGGTTCTGGTCTGGCGGTAGGACGTACGCTGGTTGCGGTAATGGAAAACTATCAGCAGGCTGATGGCCGCATTCAGGTTCCGGAAGTGTTGCGTCCATACATGAATGGCCTGGAATTCATCGGCTAAGCTACCTTTCCCTGCTAAAAAAGCGCCTCCGGGCGCTTTTTTTATGCCTGTTTGACGCTGGACAATAACATCTACCTCCATAGGAGTAATACTGCCTTCAAATGAAAGTCAGTATTTATCTCTGTCTTTTCGCAAATTCAGTATCTACCAGTCTTTATATCGATAGTAACGTTATATAAAAATCTATACAACGGATATTTGCCTTTTGTTTATTGTGAGCAGCAGAGTGAGCCACTATGAAAACTAAGATCCCCGATGCCATGCTGGCAGCTGAGGTTAGTCGCCGAGGTTTGGTGAAAACGACGGCGATAGGCGGACTGGCGGTGGCCAGTAGCGCGTTTACCCTGCCATTTACCCGTATTGCAAATGCTGCAGAAGCCCTTAATCCAACACAGGCCAGTGAGAAAGTCATCTGGAGCGCGTGTACGGTGAACTGTGGTAGCCGCTGTCCTCTGCGTATGCACGTGGTAGATGGTGAAATAAAGTATGTTGAAACCGACAACACCGGTGATGACAACTACGACGGTTTGCATCAGGTACGCGCCTGTCTGCGAGGTCGCTCCATGCGTCGTCGCGTCTATAATCCCGATCGTCTGAAATACCCGATGAAACGCGTCGGCAAGCGTGGCGAAGGTAAATTTGAGCGTATCAGCTGGGATGAAGCCTACGATATCATTGCCAGCAATATGCAGCGTCTTATCAAAGACTACGGCAACGAGTCTATCTACCTGAACTACGGCACAGGTACGCTGGGCGGCACCCTGACACGCTCCTGGCCACCGGGCAAAACGCTGGTAGCACGTCTGATGAACTGCTGTGGTGGCTACCTGAACCACTACGGTGACTACTCTTCAGCGCAAATCGCTGCCGGGTTGAACTACACCTACGGCGGCTGGGCAGACGGTAACAGCCCGTCAGACATTGAAAACAGCAAGCTGGTGGTTCTGTTCGGGAATAACCCAGGTGAAACCCGTATGAGCGGGGGTGGGGTAACCTATTACCTTGAACAGGCGCGACAGAAATCCAATGCCCGCATGATCATTATCGATCCTCGCTACACGGATACTGGTGCGGGTCGTGAAGATGAGTGGATCCCCATCCGTCCTGGTACGGATGCCGCGCTGGTAAATGGGCTGGCGTATGTTCTGATCACCGAAAACATGGTTGATCAACTGTTCCTTGACAAATATTGCGTAGGTTACGACGAGAAAACCTTACCGGCAGATGCACCGAAAAACGGTCACTATAAGGCGTATATTCTTGGGCAGGGCAAAGACGGTATTGCCAAGACCCCGGAATGGGCAGCGCAAATTACCGGGATTCCTGCTGAACGAATCGTCAAACTGGCACGTGAAATCGGTAGCGCTAAACCGGCATACATCAGCCAGGGGTGGGGACCGCAGCGTCATGCTAATGGTGAAATAGCGACCCGCGCCATTTCTATGCTGGCTATTCTGACCGGTAACGTTGGGATTAACGGCGGCAACAGCGGGGCGCGTGAGGGCTCATACAGTTTGCCGTTTGAACGTATGCCTACGCTGGAAAACCCTGTAGAAACCAGTATCTCGATGTTTATGTGGACGGACGCCATTGAGCGAGGTCCGGAGATGACGGCGCTGCGTGACGGTGTTCGTGGTAAAGATAAGCTCGATGTTCCGATTAAGATGATCTGGAACTATGCGGGTAACTGCCTGATTAACCAGCACTCCGACATCAACCGCACACACGAAATCCTACAGGATGATAAGAAGTGCGAGATGATCGTTGTCATCGACTGCCATATGACCTCCTCGGCGAAATACGCGGATATTTTGCTGCCGGACTGTACCGCTTCGGAGCAGATGGACTTCGCACTGGATGCCTCCTGCGGGAATATGTCGTATGTGATTTTCACCGATCAGGCGATCAAACCACGCTTCGAATGCAAGACTATCTACCAGATGACCAGCGAGCTTGCTCAACGCCTTGGCGTTGAGCAGCAGTTTACAGAAGGTCGCACTCAGGAAGAGTGGATGCGTCATCTGTACGAGCAGTCGCGCAAAGCGATTCCTGAACTGCCAACGTTTGAAGAATTCCGCAAGCAGGGGATCTTTAAACAGCGCGACCCACAAGGGCATCACGTGGCGTACAAGGCGTTCCGTGAGGATCCTGACGCCAATCCGCTGACTACTCCGTCAGGTAAGATCGAAATTTATTCGCAGCAACTTGCCGAGATCGCGGCGACCTGGGAACTGCCGGAAGGTGATGTGATTGATCCACTGCCGATTTATACCCCAGGATTTGAAAGCATAAACGATCCGCTGGTGGAGAAATTCCCTCTGCAACTGACCGGTTTCCATTACAAGTCTCGTGTCCACTCGACCTATGGCAACGTGGATGTTCTGAAAGCATCCTGCCGTCAGGAAATGTGGATCAACCCGATGGATGCGCAGAGACGCGGCATTAACAACGGCGACAAGGTGCGCATCTTTAACGATCGTGGTGAAGTGCACATCGAGGCTAAAGTAACGCCGCGTATGATGCCTGGCGTGGTGGCACTAGGCGAAGGGGCGTGGTATGACCCGGACGCAAAACGCGTGGACCAGGGCGGTTGTATTAACGTCCTGACGACCCAGCGTCCGTCTCCTCTCGCGAAGGGGAACCCATCACACACGAACCTTGTTCAGGTTGAAAAGGTGTAAGGAGTAACCGATGACAACCCAGTATGGATTTTTTATTGATTCCAGCCGTTGCACCGGTTGCAAAACCTGCGAACTGGCCTGCAAAGACTTCAAAAATTTAACCCCGGAAGTCAGCTTCCGCCGCATTTATGAATACGCGGGCGGTGACTGGCAGGAGGATAACGGCGTCTGGCATCAGAACGTCTTTGCCTATTACCTCTCCATTGCGTGTAACCACTGCGAAGACCCAGCCTGTACCAAGGTGTGTCCGAGTGGCGCCATGCACAAACGTGAAGATGGCTTTGTCGTTGTCGATGAGGACGTGTGCATTGGCTGTCGGTATTGCCACATGGCCTGTCCTTACGGCGCGCCGCAGTACAATGCTGAAAAAGGGCATATGACTAAATGCGATGGCTGCCATGAGCGCGTCGCTGAAGGTAAGAAACCTATCTGCGTCGAGTCCTGCCCACTGCGTGCGCTGGATTTTGGCCCAATTGATGAACTGCGCAAAAAACACGGTGCTTTGGCTGCGGTTGCACCACTACCGGGCGCGCACTTTACCAAACCGAGTATTGTCATCAAACCTAACGCCAATAGCCGCCCGGCCGGGGATACCACAGGTTATCTGGCCAATCCGAAGGAGGTGTAAGATGGGAAGTGGATGGCATGAATGGCCGCTGATGATCTTCACGGTCTTCGGACAGTGTGTGGTTGGTGGCTTTATCGTTCTGGCGCTGGCGTTGATGAAAGGTGACTTACGTCCAGAATCGCAGCAGCGCGTGATTGCCTGCATGTTTGGGCTGTGGGTATTAATGGGCATTGGCTTCATTGCTTCTATGCTCCACCTGGGCTCGCCGATGCGCGCCTTTAACTCGCTCAATCGCGTTGGGTCTTCGGCGTTGAGTAACGAAATTGCCAGCGGTTCAATCTTCTTTGCCGTTGGTGGTATCGGCTGGCTGCTGGCCACGTTGAAAAAAATGTCGCCCGCATTACGCAATCTGTGGTTAGTTATCACCATGGTGCTGGGTGTGGTTTTTGTCTGGATGATGGTACGCGTTTATAACACCATTGATACTGTGCCGACCTGGTACAGCGTCTGGACTCCGCTGGGCTTCTTCCTGACGATGTTTATGGGCGGTCCGCTGCTGGGGTATCTGTTACTGAGAATTGCTGGCGTGGATGGTTGGGCGATGCGCCTGCTGCCGGCAATTTCAGTGCTTGCTCTGGTCGTAAGCGCCATTATGTCTGTCATGCAGGGGGCTGAACTGGCGACGATCCACAGTTCTGTTCAACAGGCGTCTGCGCTGGTTCCGGATTACGGCTCGCTGATGGCGTGGCGGATTGTGGCGCTGGCATTAGCGTTGTGCTGCTGGATTGTACCGCAAGTGAAGGGCTACCAGCCTGCTGTTCCGCTGCTTTCCGTGGCGTTTATTTTGCTGTTAGTCGGCGAGCTGATTGGTCGTGGCGTGTTCTACGGGCTGCATATGACAGTCGGTATGGCGGTGGCGAGTTAATCCAAACTATGCCGGATGGCGGTTTGCGTCTTATCAGGCCTACAGATCTGTAGGCCTTAAAGCTGCGCGTCATCAGGCAATATGTCAGGCCAGGGCTTTCGCCCTGGTTTTACTTCTGCTTAGTTAACGTGTCGTAGCTGGTCATCAGATTGCGGTAGTCCGGAATGTGATTCGAGAACAGCGTTGCCAGACCTTCGATATCGTTGCGCCAGTCGCGGTGCAGCTCGCACGCTACTCCGAACCATGTCATCAACTGAGCGCCTGCTTGAGACATCCGATCCCAAGCTGAATGACGGGTAATTTCATTAAATGTGCCTGAAGCATCGGTTACCACAAAGACGTCAAAGCCTTCTTCAATAGCTGAGAGCGCAGGGAAGGCGACGCAAACTTCCGTCACGACACCGGCGATAATCAGCTGCTTTTTGCCGGTCGCTTTCACTGCCTTCACGAAATCTTCGTTATCCCATGCGTTAATGTTTCCTGGGCGAGCAATATAGGGCGCATCGGGAAATTGCGCTTTCAGTTCCGGTACCAGCGGCCCGTTTGGTCCTGTCTCAAAACTGGTTGTCAGAATGGTTGGGAGGTTGAAGTATTTTGCTAAGTCACCCAGGGCTAGCACGTTGTTTTTAAATTTATCGGGATCGATATCCCGAACCAGAGAGAGCAGGCCTGCCTGATGGTCGACCAGCAGTACTGCCGCATTATCTTTATCAAGTCTTACGTAAGGTTTAGTCATGATATTTCTCCTGTTCAGCTCAGTGGGGGAAATTTGATGAGTTTAAGTCTACGAAAAGAACGATATCTGGAGTAGATGCCTAAATAAGAACTCACTGTTCTATTTTGAAGACAATGCAGCTCAGCATCCCGCATTGAGTTTAGTAAGAAATAAAAGTAAGGGTAATCCATGAAATTTTTCGACTGAACGTAACGCGAGATTTTTGTTTTAGATCAATAAAAACAAGCAGATGTGATTTTGTATTTTTTATCTATTCACATTAAGAATCAGTAATGCAAATCGATCGACCAGAAAGCGCCTCAGCCCTCTGATTACGCCGATTGACAATGTTTTTAGCAGTGGCATGATGCGCATGAAATTTGAACTTCCTCACGGTTTTTATTCATGTCCACCTATACCCGTCCCGTCATGCTATTGCTGTGCGGGCTACTTCTGTTGACCCTGGCGATCGCCGTGTTAAACACGCTCGTCCCGCTTTGGCTCGCCCATGAAAATCTGCCCACCTGGCAGGTAGGCGTGGTGAGCTCGTCCTACTTTACCGGTAATCTGGTAGGGACGTTGTTGACAGGGTATTTAATAAAACACCTTGGTTTTAACCGCAGCTATTATATCGCCTCGCTTATTTTTGCCGCGGGCTGTGTCGGGCTGGGGATTATGGTGGGATTCTGGAGCTGGATGACCTGGCGTTTTATCGCTGGTGTTGGCTGCGCCATGATTTGGGTGGTGGTGGAAAGCGCGCTGATGTGCAGCGGGACTTCGCGTAATCGCGGACGTTTGCTTGCCGCCTATATGATGATCTATTACGTGGGGACGTTTTTAGGCCAACTGCTGGTGAGTAAAGTATCCACGGAATTGATGAATGTCCTGCCGTGGGTGACGGGTACTATCCTGGCGGGTGTTTTGCCACTGCTGTTTACGCGCATTGCCAATCAGCAGGGTGATGAGCAGCAGTCTACGCCTATTGTTTCCATGCTGAAACTCCGCCAGGCGCGTCTGGGCGTGAATGGCTGTATTATTTCCGGGATTGTGCTGGGGTCTTTGTATGGCCTGATGCCGCTGTATCTCAATCATCAGGGGGTGAGTAACGCCAGCATTGGTTTCTGGATGGCGGTCCTGGTAAGTGCAGGTATTCTGGGGCAATGGCCGATTGGCCGTCTGGCGGACAAGCTGGGACGTCTGTTGGTTTTACGCGTCCAGGTCTTCGTGGTGATCGTCGGGAGTATCGCCATGCTGAATCAGGCGGCGATGGCGCCCGCGTTGTTTATGTTGGGTGCGGCAGGCTTTACCCTCTACCCGGTCGCGATGGCTTGGGCCTGTGAAAAGGTGGAGCATCATCAGCTGGTCGCCATGAATCAGGCATTGTTATTGAGCTATACCGTGGGCAGTCTGCTGGGTCCTTCATTTACAGCGATGCTGATGCAGAATTATTCAGATAGCTTGCTGTTTATCATGATCGCCAGCGTATCGTTTATTTATTTACTGATGCTGTTGCGTAAAACGGGCCATACACCCAATTCTATTGCGCACATTTGACCTGATTTAACAGCATATGAACAGGTTCCCATACATACTGTTTATGTATGCTTTATGGGAACCTGCATTATTTAATCACACACTTCTTTCCTGAAAATAAAGTGTGCAGAAGGTTATAGTTTTACATCCTGCCGTTTCCGCTCGCTCATTTTACCGCGCATAATCCCACGCCTCATTTATTTATAATCATAAAGCTTCCACGAAGGATTGCGTATGGCTGGTGTGCAGGAAAAACAATTGCGATGGTACAACATTGCATTGATGTCTTTTATTACCGTTTGGGGTTTTGGCAACGTCGTTAACAACTATGCCAATCAGGGATTAGTTGTTGTCTCCTCTTGGATCTTTATTTTCGCGCTCTATTTTATACCTTATGCGTTGATCGTCGGGCAGCTTGGCTCAACTTTTAAAGAGGGTAAAGGCGGCGTCAGTACCTGGATTAAACATACCATGGGGCCAGGGCTGGCTTATCTTGCTGCATGGACCTATTGGGTTGTGCATATTCCTTATCTGGCGCAAAAACCGCAGGCTATTCTGATTGCGCTGGGATGGGCGCTGAAGGGCGATGGTTCGTTGATTAAAGAGTACACCGTCGTGGCGTTGCAGGGGCTGACACTGGCGCTGTTTGTCTTTTTCATGTGGGTTGCGTCCCGTGGCATGAAGTCGCTGAAAATTGTTGGGTCAGTTGCAGGCATCGCGATGTTTGTGATGTCCATTTTGTATGTCGTGATGGCGGTAACTGCGCCTGCAATTACGGATGTGCAGATAGCGACAACTAATATCACCTGGGAATCGTTTATCCCGCACATTGATTTTACCTACATTACCACGATCTCCATGCTGGTCTTTGCCGTGGGCGGCGCGGAGAAAATTTCGCCATACGTTAATCAGACACGTAATCCGGGCAAAGAATTTCCGAAAGGGATGCTCGTTCTGGCTGTTATGGTGGCGGTATGTGCGATTCTCGGGTCGCTGGCTATGGGAATGATGTTTGACTCCCGGCATATTCCAGATGACCTGATGACGAATGGTCAATATTACGCCTTCCAGAAACTGGGTGAGTATTATGGTATGGGTAATTCGCTGATGGTTATTTACGCGATTGCCAATACGCTGGGACAGATTGCGGCATTGGTATTTTCTATTGATGCACCGCTTAAAGTTCTGCTGGGTGATGCTGATCGTAAATATATTCCCGAGAGCCTGTGTAAAACCAACGCTTCCGGTACGCCGGTAAATGGTTATATTCTGACGCTGGTGTTGGTGGCGATTCTAATTATGTTGCCAACACTGGGAATTGGCGACATGAACAATCTGTATAAATGGCTATTGAATCTTAACTCTGTCGTGATGCCATTGCGTTATTTATGGGTGTTTGTGGCATTCATTGCCGTTATTCGTCTGGCGCAAAAATATAAATCAGAATATGTCTTTATTCGCAACCGATCGCTCGCGATGACCGTGGGGATCTGGTGCTTTGCCTTTACCGCATTTGCCTGTCTGACCGGGATTTTCCCGAAAATGGAAGCCTTCACCCCTGAGTGGACATTCCAGCTCACGCTGAATATTGTGACGCCATTTGTGCTGGTTGGACTGGGATTGATTTTCCCGTTACTGGCGAGAAGAGGGCGTTAAGGCAGGGTCAGGTGGGTAACGTATCTGTTACCCACCATAAAACTCAATACATCACTTTATGTCCATATTGCTCGAGAATACCCTTCACGCGCTCCATGGTCTCTTTCTTCGGCGGTTTGACGCCATCCAGTTTGTACTCTTCGCCCATTGCCACCCATTTGTGTTTGCCCAGCTCGTGGTAAGGCAGCAGCTCGATTTTTTCAACGTTGCCCATATCGCGGGTAAATTCGCCAAGGCGGTGTGCGGAGTCGTCATCGTCAGACCAGCCAGGTACGACAACATAGCGGATCCACACTTTGATGTCTTTGTTGGACAGGTAACGCGCGAACTCGAGTGTACGATGGTTAGACACACCCACCAGATTCTGATGGATTTCATCGTTCATTTGTTTGAGATCGAGCATGACCAGGTCGGTGACTTCCAGCAGCTCATCGATCACCGGATCGTAGCGACGAACAAAACCGTTAGTATCCAGACAAGTATGAATACCTTCTTTTTTACAGGCCCGGAACCAGTCACGTACGAATTCAGCTTGCAAGATAGCTTCGCCGCCAGACGCTGTCACGCCGCCTCCGGAGGCGTTCATAAAGTGGCGGTAGGTCACCACCTCTTTCATTAATTCGTCAACGGTAACTTCTTTACCGCCGTGCGTATCCCACGTATCGCGGTTATGGCAATACAGGCAGCGCATCAGGCAGCCCTGAAAGAAGGTAATAAAACGGATGCCCGGGCCATCAACAGTGCCACAGGATTCAAAGGAGTGAATGCGACCAATAACTGACATTGCGGTGTTTCTCCAGGTGTGGCCCATCCGGGGCCAGTGTTAGTGCACAGTTATTAACTGTGTCGAGTCTGTTTTGGCTGCTATCCATAAGTATAGATGGCTGACAAAGCAGGCTATTAAAAAGGCCCCACTTACGTGGAGCCTTTATTGTACGCTTTTTAAAGTACGATTTCAGTCAAAACCAATTACATGGTCTGAGTGAAGGTACGAGTGATAACGTCCTGCTGCTGTTCTTTAGTCAGGGAGTTAAAACGTACTGCGTAGCCAGAAACGCGGATGGTCAGCTGCGGATATTTTTCCGGATGTTCCATCGCATCCAGCAGCATTTCACGGTTCATGACGTTCACGTTCAGGTGCTGACCACCTTCGATGGACGCTTCGTGGTGGAAGTAACCATCCATCAGACCCGCCAGGTTGGTCTTACGAACTTCGTCGTCTTTACCCAGAGCGTTCGGAACGATAGAGAAGGTGTAAGAGATACCATCTTTAGCGTAAGCAAACGGCAGTTTAGCAACGGAGGTCAGAGAGGCAACAGCACCTTTCTGGTCACGGCCGTGCATTGGGTTAGCACCCGGTCCGAACGGCGCGCCAGCACGACGACCATCTGGGGTGTTACCAGTTTTCTTACCATAAACCACGTTAGAGGTGATGGTCAGAACAGACTGAGTCGGGATAGCGTTACGATAAGTAGTCAGTTTCTGAATTTTCTTCATGAAACGTTCTACCAGGTCAACCGCCATGTCATCAACGCGAGAGTCGTTGTTACCAAACTGCGGGTATTCGCCTTCGATTTCGAAGTCGATAGCCAGACCGTCTTCGTCACGAATCGGTTTAACTTTCGCATATTTGATTGCAGACAGGGAGTCAGCAGCAACGGACAGACCAGCGATACCACACGCCATGGTGCGGATAACGTCACGGTCGTGCAGCGCCATCAGAGAGGCTTCGTAGCTGTACTTGTCGTGCATGTAGTGAATAACGTTCAGTGCAGTGACGTACTGTTTAGCCAGCCAATCCATGAAGTGATCCATGCGGTCCATAACTTCGTCGAAGTTCAGAACGTCGCCTTTGATCGGTTCAGATTTAGGACCAACCTGCATTTTCAGTTTTTCATCAACGCCACCGTTGATTGCGTACAGCATGGTTTTCGCCAGGTTTGCACGCGCACCGAAGAACTGCATTTGTTTACCAACAACCATCGGGCTTACGCAGCAAGCGATAGCGTAGTCGTCGTTGTTGAAGTCCGGACGCATCAGGTCATCGTTCTCGTACTGCAGAGAAGAGGTGTCGATGGACACTTTAGCGGCGAATTTCTTGAAGTTCAGAGGCAGTTTTTCAGACCACAGAACGGTGATGTTCGGCTCCGGAGAAGGACCCATGGTGTACAGGGTGTTCAGGAAGCGGAAGCTGTTTTTGGTAACCAGAGTACGGCCATCAACGCCCATACCACCGATTGATTCAGTTGCCCAAATCGGGTCACCGGAGAACAGTTCATCATATTCAGGAGTACGCAGGAAGCGAACCATACGCAGTTTCATGACCAGGTGGTCGATCATTTCCTGTGCGTCTTGCTCGGTGATTTTGCCTGCTTTCAGGTCACGTTCGATGTAAGCATCCAGGAAGGTGGATACGCGACCGAAGGACATTGCTGCACCGTTCTGAGATTTAACAGCGGCCAGGTAGCCGAAGTAAGTCCACTGGATAGCTTCCTGAGCATTGGTAGCCGGACCAGAGATATCGCAGCCATATTTAGCAGCCATTTCTTTGATCTGACCCAGAGCGCGGTGCTGTTCAGCAATTTCTTCACGCAGACGGATAGTTGCTTCCAGGTTTACGCCGTTTTCCAGATCGGACTGCAGAGAGACGAACTGAGCGTATTTGTCTTTCATCAGGTAGTCGATACCGTACAGCGCAACGCGACGGTAGTCACCGATGATACGGCCACGGCCATACGCATCTGGCAGACCAGTCAGAACACCGGATTTACGGCAGTTCAGAATGTCTTTGGTGTAAACATCGAATACGCCCTGGTTGTGGGTTTTGCGGTATTCGGTGAAGATTTTTTTCAGCATCGGGTCCAGTTCGCGATTGTACGCTTTGCAGGAACCTTCAACCATTTTGATGCCGCCAAACGGAATGATCGCACGTTTCAGCGGAGCTTCAGTCTGCAGACCAACAATCTTCTCGAGCGCTTTGTTGATGTAGCCAGCGTCGTGAGAAGTGATGGTAGAAGCAACGGAGGTGTCAAAGTCAACAGGCGCGTGAGTGCGGTTTTCCTGTTTAACGCCTTCCATCACGCTGTCCCACAGTGCAGTGGTCGCATCAGTTGCGCCAGCCAGGAAGGACTCGTCACCCTCATATGGAGTGTAGTTTTTCTGAATGAAGTCACGTACGTTTACTTCATTCTGCCAGTCACCTTTGGTAAAACCTTCCCAGGCTGTGGCTAACTTTTCATTAAGCTCGGACATGTAACACCTACCTTCTTAAGTGGATTTTTTATTTACTGCGTGTAATGGGCATCATCAGATTAATGATGATCGTTACCACGCAGATAAATGACCCAGTATGTCAACCCGACCAACAAACCGCCGCCGATAATGTTACCGATCGTAACCGGAATCAGGTTATCGGTGATGAAATTCATCACGGTCAGGTGAGAAAAATTCTCCGGAGAAGACCCAACTGCGGTCCAGAATTCCGGGGTGGCGAAATCGCGTATTACAATACCCATAGGGATCATAAACATGTTTGCGATACTGTGCTCAAAACCGCTGGCAACAAACATTGCGACCGGTAATACCATGATAAACGCTTTGTCCATCAGGCTGCGGCCCGAGTAGCTCATCCATACGGCCAGACACACCATCAGGTTAGCCAGGATGCCAAGACTTACCGCCTCAACAAAAGTATGGTGCACTTTGTGGTCGGCTGTTTGTAGGACGTTGAGCCCCCACGCGCCGTTGGCGGTCATGTATTCGCCGGAAAGCCACATCAATAGCACGAAGAGCAAGCAACCCACCAGGTTACCGACATAAACGTTAAGCCAGTTTTTAGCCAATTGGCCCCAGGTAATACGACCACTGGCTTTTGCTACGACAATCAATACGGTCGAGGTGAAGAGGTCTGCGCCGCAGACAACACAAAGAATCAGCCCCAGGGAAAAGCAGATACCACCTACTAATTTTGCCATGCCGAAAGGCATAGTTCCGGTACCGGTTGTGGCGGTGATATAGAAAACAAAGGCAATTGAAATGAATACACCGGCAGTAATTGCCAGATAGAACGTCTTAAGCGGATGTTTCGTTGCTTTATAGACGCCTGCTTCTTCGGCAACTTTGGCCATTGCAGCAGGTAGAATAAGATCAAAAGGGTTGTCAGCTTTCACACTAACTCTCTCTTTATTAAGTCGGCGACGAGATACTAACAAAGCATTATAGATGAGAATTTGATATAGATCATATCTCGCCTGGCTTATAGGCCCGCAAGACGCATGGTTTTTATGCGATTACGGAGTAACTTGTTGATTATCCATATAAAAATAAATTTTAAAAATTATAAAGTGAGTTGAATTTTTTCTTTTTGTCTCCTGTCAGACGGTTAATTAAAATGGAGTAATTGAGATAAAAAACCACATTAATATGCTAATTTTTTTAATATCAACTACTAATATTTAACCTTGTTTTTACATTTATTTTCCGATTTGACCAAAATAAAAAAACAGGGCGCTTAAAGCGCCCCGTAATATATCCCAGACAATACTTTTAGCCTACTTAGCGCAGGCTGACTGTCATTATTTTGACCAATGTGCCGCTTTCGCGCGCTGCAGTTTTTCATAGGCTTTCAGCAGAGACTGATGCGCCGGGAAAGCTTGCAGATCGTTATCAACGGTTTGCAACCCGTAGAATGGCGCTTCGCCACTCAATGCCGCACTTGCCGCTTCAACCGCCTCTGCGCCGTACATGCGGACAAATGCGTTCAGATATTGCAGCGGCTGACGGTCCTCTTCCTGAGACAGCAGCAACAATGTTTGCAGGCAGCGATAGTAGTTTGCACGTTCCGCGCTAAAGACGGAGGCGTTAAATTCCATCGTCCATTCTGTCCACACCAGCGCCTGCTCCAGATCGCCACCGGCCAGCGCCAGCATCACTTTAAGCTCGCCAATACGCAGGGTGTACCAACCGTTATCTGCACCGGTCGCCAGACCGAGTAGCTCGCGTACGCGGGTGAAGTCGTCAAAGCCTTCTTCATCCAGTTGTTCGATCAGATTGAGATAGTCTTCTTTATCCCATTCGCTGCCCGGCAGAGAGAGAATGGTGTCACGCAGATGGGCGCCCATAGCGTTGTTAGCTAACCACAGATCTTCTGCCGGATAGATGTCAGACATTCCCGGCACAATAATGCGGCACGCGTAAACGCTCAGGTGCTCATAGTCAGCGATATACACTTCTTTATCTTCAGCATTGAAGATGGCCATCAGAGTGGCGAACTCTTCTTCCGTGGTGCCAGAGAAATTCCAGTCAACGAACGGATAGTCGGCATCCTGCTTGAACAGATCCCATGAGATCAAACCGCTGGAATCGATGAAGTGAGTTTCAAGGTTGGTATGTTCTGCCACTTCCTCATCGTCGAAGGTCGGTGGGGTGAAGACATCAAGATCCTTCAGACCACGACCCTGCAGCAGTTCAGTGACGGTACGCTCCAGCGCCACGCCGAAATCCGGGTGTGCGCCGAAGGAAGCGAAGCAGGTACCGTTGGTCGGGTTGAACAGGACAACACAAATCACCGGATACTTACCGCCCAGCGAGCCATCATAGGCAAAAATTGGGAAACCTTCAGCTTCCAGTGTGGCGATGGACTCCACCACTGCCGGATAGCGCGCCATGACTTCGGCCGGGATTTCCGGCAGGCTGATGCTTTCCGCAATAATGCGGTTCTTCACATGACGCTCAAAGACTTCAGACAGGCCCTGAACGCGCGCTTCGTTAGGCGTGTTACCCGCGGACATGCCGTTAGAAACATACAGGTTGCCGATAATATTCATCGGAATATAGACAGTCTGGTTATCCGACTGACGGGTAAACGGCAGGCCGCAGACGCCACGTTCTTCATTACCAGACTGCAGATCGATAAGCATGCTGCCAGTCAGTTCGTTATCTGGATCGTAAAACGCTCGCAGACGTGCATCCAGTAAACCTTCTGGTACATCGTCTTCTTCTGTCAGCGGGAACCATTTTTCGTTCGGATAATGCACGAACGGGCCATTGGCGATAGTTTCGCCCAACCAGAAATCCGCAAAGAAATAGTTAGTCGACAGACGCTCAAAATATTCGCCCAGCGCGGAAGCCAACGCCGCTTTTTTCGTCGCGCCTTTACCGTTGGTGAAGCACAGCGCGCATTCTTTGTCGCGAATATGTACAGACCAGACGTTAGGGACGGGATTCAACCACGAGGCTTCTTCAATTTGAAAACCGAGGTCGAGCAATTTTTGCTGGAAGCGAGCGATGGAGTCTTCCAGAGCGGCATCTTTGCCGGGGATAAATGTTTGCGTCATGAAAATCACTTTTGTCGTACGGAAAGCGCGCAATGATACGGGTTTTCAATGAACGGCGCTATCGCCGCCGGAGCTCAGGCGTAAATAAAAGCATTGGCTATGCTTTCTTACAACCAACCACGTTTAGAGCATATTAATGAAAGCTTTCGATTTGCACCGTATGGCGCTTGATAAGGTGCCCATGGATTTTCTGGGGGAAGTTGCGTTACGCAGCCTCTACACCTTTATATTGGTTTTTCTGTTTTTAAAAATCACCGGACGTCGCGGCGTACGCCAGATGTCGCTTTTTGAAGTGCTGATCATCCTTACGCTGGGTTCTGCAGCGGGAGACGTGGCATTCTATGACGATGTCCCGATGCTGCCAGTGCTGGTGGTTTTTATTACTCTTGCTGTGCTGTATCGGTTGGTGATGTGGCTGATGGCGCATAGTGAAAAAATGGAGGACCTGCTGGAGGGCAAACCCGTCGTGATCATTGAAGACGGCGAGCTGGCATGGTCAAAGCTCAATAGTGCCAATATGACGGAATTTGAATTCTTTATGGAACTGCGTTTGAACGGCGTGGAGCAATTGGGACAGGTAAAACTGGCTATTCTGGAGACGAATGGACAAATCAGCGTCTACTTCTTTGCCGATGAAGACGTAAAGCCGGGGCTCAGTATTTTACCTAAGCACTGTACGCAACGATTTAAAGTAATGCCTGAAGCAGGAGACTATGCCTGTATACGTTGTAGCGAAGTGGTGCAAATGAACGCCGGAGATCATCAATTATGTCCACGCTGTGCAAATCCAGAATGGTCGAAGGCCAGTCGGGCAAAACGGGTTACCTGACAGCAAAAATCTCGGTTTTTACCCGTCAATCCGATAGATTCTGTTGTGTGACCAATGACACATTTTTACCCTGGTCAGTTTTACCCATTGCGGCGCGTGTCACTGAATGATAAAACCGATATCCACAGGAATAACTTATACCAATGTCTGTCACCGGATTATCGTCAATGACAGGATGTTGATTGGACAACAACACAACGTGGTGAGGGGAAATGGCTCAGGTCTTTAATTTTAGTTCAGGTCCGGCAATGCTACCGGCAGAAGTACTTAAACTGGCTCAACAGGATCTTCGCGACTGGAACGGTCTTGGCACGTCGGTGATGGAAATTAGCCACCGTGGCAAAGAATTCATCCAGGTCGCCGAGGAAGCGGAGCAGGATTTTCGTGATCTTCTTAGCATCCCCTCCAACTATAAAGTGTTGTTCTGCCATGGCGGTGGTCGTGGGCAGTTCGCGGGTATCCCGTTAAATATTCTGGGGGATAAAACCACCGCGGATTACGTCGATGCCGGTTATTGGGCCGCCAGTGCAATTAAAGAAGCGAAAAAATACTGCACACCAAACGTTATTGATGCCAAAGTCACCGTGGACGGCCTGCGTGCTGTTAAGCCGATGAGTGAATGGCAGCTTTCTGATAACGCGGCGTACCTGCACTATTGTCCGAACGAAACTATCGATGGCATTGCGATCGATGAAACGCCGAATTTTGCCAGCAACGTTGTGGTCACGGCGGATCTGTCCTCTACCATTCTTTCCGCACCGCTTGACGTTAGCCGTTATGGCGTAATTTATGCCGGTGCACAGAAAAACATCGGCCCGGCCGGCCTGACGATTGTCATCGTCCGTGAAGATTTGCTGGGTAAAGCTCATGTATCATGCCCGTCAATCCTCGACTATACCGTGCTGAATGACAACGATTCCATGTTCAATACGCCGCCAACCTTTGCCTGGTATCTGTCTGGCCTGGTCTTTAAATGGCTGAAAAAGCAGGGCGGTGTTAATGCAATGGATAAGATTAACCAGCAAAAAGCGGAACTGCTGTACGGCGTAATTGATAACAGCGATTTCTACCGTAACGATGTGGCGAAATCCAACCGTTCACGCATGAACGTACCGTTCCAGCTGGCTGACAGCGCACTGGATAAACTGTTCCTGGAAGAGTCTTTTGCTGCGGGCCTGCACGCGCTGAAAGGGCATCGTGTGGTCGGCGGTATGCGTGCGTCCATCTACAATGCAATGCCGCTTGAAGGTGTAAAAGCACTGACCGATTTCATGGTCGATTTTGAACGCCGTCGCGGCTAATCTGCTGTACTTTTCATCCCCACAGCCCGTCTGTGGGGTTTTTATGTCTGTTTTTGAGAGTCGAGTTTCATGGAATCCCTGACGTTACAACCCATTGCGCGGGTGGATGGCACAATCAATCTGCCTGGATCCAAAAGTGTTTCTAACCGCGCTTTGCTGCTGGCCGCATTATCCAATGGCACCACTGTCCTGACCAACCTGCTGGACAGCGATGATGTTCGCCATATGCTTAATGCTCTGAATGTGTTAGGGATTAGCTATACCCTTTCTGCTGATCGTACCCGCTGCGAGATTATTGGCAATGGTGGTGCATTACATGCGCAAGGCTCAGTGGAACTGTTCCTTGGTAATGCCGGAACCGCAATGCGCCCGCTGGCCGCAGCGCTATGTCTGGGCAGCAATGACATCGTGCTGACGGGCGAACCGCGCATGAAAGAGCGCCCGATTGGTCATCTGGTTGATGCGCTGCGCCAGGGCGGAGCCAAAATTGACTATCTGGAGCAGGAAAACTATCCACCTTTACGTCTGCGCGGTGGCTTTACCGGTGGCCAGGTTGAGGTAGACGGTAGCGTTTCCAGCCAGTTCCTCACTGCGCTGCTGATGACTGCGCCGCTTGCGCCGCAGGATACGACGATTGCAATTAAAGGTGACCTGGTATCCAAACCTTACATTGATATCACACTGAACCTGATGAAAACGTTTGGTGTTGAAATTGAAAATCAAAACTACCAGCGCTTTGTCGTGAAGGGGCAGCAGCAGTACCAGTCACCGGGTGCATACCTGGTTGAAGGCGATGCTTCTTCCGCTTCCTATTTCCTCGCGGCGGGTGCCATTAAAGGCGGTACGGTAAAAGTTACCGGGATTGGCCGTAACAGCATGCAGGGTGATATTCGTTTTGCCGATGTACTGGAAAAAATGGGTGCTACCATTACATGGGGCGACGATTTTATTGCCTGTACTCGCGGCGAGTTGAACGCAGTGGATATGGATATGAACCATATTCCTGATGCGGCGATGACCATTGCAACGGCGGCGCTGTTTGCGAAAGGCACCACAACATTACGTAATATCTACAACTGGCGCGTCAAAGAGACCGATCGTCTGTTCGCGATGGCGACGGAGTTACGCAAAGTGGGCGCGGAAGTGGAAGAGGGGCATGACTTTATCCGCATCACCCCGCCTGCAACATTGCAATTTGCGGACATCGCGACCTATAACGATCACCGCATGGCGATGTGTTTCTCGCTGGTGGCGCTGTCTAACACGCCTGTGACCATTCTTGATCCAAAATGTACCGCCAAAACTTTCCCGGATTATTTCGAACAGCTGGCGCGTATTAGTACTCCTGCCTGATTTCATTGCCGCACTTTCGGGTGCGGCACATTCTGACATCTCCGATTGCCTATTTATTCTACACTCAGCTTCAATGATTCTGCATTTTTCACACAAAGATAACGATCATTAGCGTTGGCGCGTATAATGCGCGGCGTTCACGTTAATGTACGCCCGTTTAAGGAGAAAAAGATGACGGCAATTGCCCCGGTTATTACCATTGATGGCCCAAGCGGTGCAGGAAAAGGCACCTTGTGCAAGGCAATGGCGGAAGCATTGCAGTGGCATCTGTTAGATTCAGGCGCGATCTACCGCGTACTGGCGCTCGCAGCGTTACATCACCATGTTGATGTCACTTCTGAAGATGCTCTGGTACCGCTTGCCTCACACCTGGATGTGCGTTTTATCTCAACAGACGGCAACCTTGAAGTCATTCTTGAAGGTGAGGATGTCAGCGGTGAAATCCGTACCCAGGAAGTGGCGAATGCCGCCTCTCAGGTCGCGGCGTTTCCTCGCGTGCGTGAAGCGCTTTTACGTCGTCAACGCGCATTTCGCGAAACCCCAGGTCTGATTGCTGATGGACGTGATATGGGGACCGTGGTGTTCCCGGATGCGCCGGTGAAAATTTTTCTGGACGCCTCCTCGCAAGAACGTGCGCATAGACGTATGCTACAGTTGCAGGAGAAGGGCTTTAGTGTTAACTTTGAACGCCTTTTGGCCGAGATCGAAGAACGCGATTATCGCGATCGTAACCGTGCTGTAGCGCCGCTGGTTCCTGCTGCTGATGCTTTAGTTTTGGATTCAACCCGATTAAGCATTGAGCAAGTGATTGAAAAAGCGTTACAATACGCGCGCCAAAAACTGGCTCTCGCTTAAGTGCGACCGAATTTGCAGTACCCCCGTTGCAATGGATTGACAGCGGGTATGTTAAACAACCCCATCCGGCATGGAGCCAGGTGGACGTTAAATATGAAACCTGAAGATTAAACATGACTGAATCTTTTGCTCAACTGTTTGAAGAATCCTTAAAAGAAATCGAAACCCGTCCGGGTTCCATCGTTCGTGGTGTTGTTGTTGCTATCGACAAAGACGTAGTACTGGTTGACGCTGGTCTGAAATCTGAGTCCGCCATTCCGGCAGAGCAGTTCAAAAACGCCCAGGGCGAGCTGGAAATCCAGGTTGGTGACGAAGTTGACGTTGCTCTGGATGCAGTAGAAGACGGCTTCGGTGAAACCCTGCTGTCCCGTGAAAAAGCTAAACGTCACGAAGCTTGGATCACGCTGGAAAAAGCTTACGAAGAAGCTGCAACCGTTACTGGTGTTATCAATGGCAAAGTCAAGGGTGGCTTCACTGTTGAGCTGAATGGTATTCGCGCGTTCCTGCCGGGTTCCCTGGTAGACGTTCGTCCGGTCCGCGACACGCTGCACCTGGAAGGCAAAGAGCTTGAATTCAAAGTAATCAAGCTGGATCAGAAGCGTAACAACGTTGTTGTTTCCCGTCGTGCCGTTATCGAATCCGAAAACAGCGCAGAACGCGATCAGCTGCTGGAAAACCTGCAGGAAGGCATGGAAGTTAAAGGTATCGTTAAGAACCTCACTGACTACGGTGCATTCGTTGATCTGGGTGGCGTTGACGGCCTGCTGCACATCACCGACATGGCATGGAAACGCGTTAAGCATCCGAGCGAAATCGTAAACGTTGGCGACGAAATCACTGTTAAAGTGCTGAAGTTCGACCGCGAGCGTACTCGTGTATCTCTGGGCCTGAAACAGCTGGGCGAAGATCCATGGGTAGCTATCGCTAAGCGTTATCCAGAAGGTACCAAACTGACTGGTCGCGTGACCAACCTGACCGACTACGGCTGCTTCGTTGAAATCGAAGAAGGCGTTGAAGGCCTGGTTCACGTTTCCGAAATGGATTGGACCAACAAAAACATCCACCCGTCCAAAGTTGTTAACGTTGGCGACGTAGTGGAAGTTATGGTTCTGGATATCGACGAAGAACGTCGTCGTATCTCCCTGGGTCTGAAGCAGTGCAAAAACAACCCATGGCAGCAGTTCGCGGAAACCCACAACAAGGGCGACCGTGTTGAAGGTAAAATCAAGTCTATCACTGACTTCGGTATCTTCATCGGCCTGGACGGCGGCATCGACGGCCTGGTTCACCTGTCTGACATCTCCTGGAACGTTGCAGGCGAAGAAGCAGTTCGTGAATACAAAAAAGGCGACGAAATCGCAGCAGTTGTTCTGCAGGTTGACGCAGAGCGTGAGCGTATCTCTCTGGGCGTTAAACAGCTCGCAGAAGATCCGTTCAACAACTGGGTTGCACTGAACAAGAAAGGCGCAATCGTAAACGGTAAAGTCACTGCAGTTGACGCTAAAGGCGCAACCGTAGAACTGGCTGACGGCGTTGAAGGTTACCTGCGCGCTTCTGAAGCTTCACGTGACCGCGTTGAAGATGCAACTCTGGTTCTGAGCGTAGGCGACGACGTTGAAGCTAAATTCACCGGCGTTGATCGTAAGAACCGTGCAATCAGCCTGTCTGTTCGTGCTAAAGACGAAGCTGATGAGAAAGATGCAATCGCAACTGTTAACAAACAGGAAGATGCTAACTTCTCTAACAACGCAATGGCTGAAGCTTTCAAAGCAGCTAAAGGCGAGTAATATCGAGTGCTCTAAATCCTTTGTGCTGTTAACGGCACAAAGGATGACGAGTAGCTTGACAGATTACAGGATTCGTCCTGTAATCAATGACAAAGGGCGGCTACGGCCGCCCTTAATCAATGCAGCAGCTAATTATGCCTTTAAGGAACCGGAGGAATCATGACCAAGTCAGAATTGATTGAAAGACTTGCAACCCAGCAACCTCATATTCCCGCGAAAGCGGTTGAAGATGCAGTTAAAGAGATGCTGGAACATATGGCCTCGACTCTTGCGCAGGGCGAGCGTATTGAAATCCGCGGTTTCGGCAGCTTCTCTTTGCATTACCGCGCACCACGCACCGGACGTAATCCGAAGACCGGCGATAAAGTGGATCTGGAAGGGAAATACGTTCCGCACTTTAAACCAGGTAAAGAACTGCGCGACCGCGCCAATATTTACGGTTAAGTTTTTAGCGAGACTTAACGCCGAGAAAAGCACCCACATGGGTGCTTTTTTCATTTCTGTGCGCCTATCCTGGAATCCTCATCCCAGTTAATTTGTACGTTACAACCCCCACTAAATGTCTGCGGAACTCAGGTCGTATAACGATAAATTGATGCCAGACAATCGTCGAAGAGTACTGCACACTCCCTGTAACAGGGAGGTTATTGATGAAAATAACAACGGTGAGTACGTGTGCATTATTCGGCATTCTCCCACTCATGCTATTACCTACGCTGCCAGGCATGTTGTGTATCGGCATTGTATTTTGTCTGGCATGTCTGCTCTGTTTTCTCCCCCACAAATATATACGTTCCGCCGGACTAACCCTGCTGTTTTTTCTTTGGGGAATCCTGGCTGCGAAAGAGGCTCTGTGGGCCGGTAATACGCTGCCTGCGAAAACCCAGCAAGCAATTGTGCGGATAACCGGAACTGACAATATGACAACGCACTACGGCCAAATCACTCACCTTCAGGGGAAACGAATCTTTCCTGCACAAGGAATCGTCTTGTACGGACAGTATTTACCCGGTGATGTTTGTGCGGGTCAGACATGGGCGATGACGTTGAAAGTCCGCGCCGTACACGGTCAATTAAACGAAGGCGGATTTGATAGCCAGCGTTACGCATTGGCGCAGCATCAACCGTTGACGGGGCGATTCTTACAGGCTTCGGTTATCACACCACAATGCAGTTTGCGTTCGCGATTTCTCGACTCGTTGAAAACGGTACTCGCCGACTATCCCTGGCAGCAGGTCATACTGGGTCTGGGAATGGGTGAGCGCTTGTCCGTGTCACAAGAGGTGAAAACGATTATGCGTGATACCGGCACGGCTCATTTGATGGCTATCTCCGGGCTGCATATTGCGTTTGCTGCACTTCTGGCTGGCGGAATAATTCGCGCGGGACAATTTTTTTTGCCCGCCAGATGGATTTGTTGGCAGGTTCCATTAGTGGGTGGGATTGTCTGCGCCACATTATATGCCTGGCTGACGGGGCTGCAACCCCCGGCATTACGAACGGTTGTTGCGCTGCTAGTCTGGGGGGCGCTAAGACTTAGCAGCAGGCAGTGGAGCGGATGGTCGGTATGGATCTGCTGTCTGGCAGCCATTCTGGTGGTGGATCCTGTTGCCGTTCTTTCGCAAAGTCTATGGTTGTCTGCATCCGCCGTTGCGGCACTGCTGTTCTGGTACCAATGGGTACCGCTCCCGGACTGGCCGCTGTCGCGTGCTGGTCGTCAATTTCTGGCGCTGGCTCATCTGCAATTGGGTATTACGCTTCTGCTTCTTCCCGTACAAATCGCATTGTTTCACGGTTTTAGTCTGACCTCGTTTCCGGCTAATTTGTTTGCCGTCCCTTTGGTCACGTTTGTTTCCGTACCCTTGATATTAGCAGGCATGATCGTGCATTTAGCCGGACTGGTGATGATTGAATCGAATCTGTGGTATTTAGCGGATCGTTCTCTGGCGCTACTATTTTGGGGGCTCAGGAGCCTGCCTGAAGGGTGGATCAAGATTGATGCACGCTGGCAATGGCTCGCATTTTTACCCGGAATGATGATTATCGCATGGCGACTAAATATCTTGCGTACGCTACCGGTGGTCTGTTTCTCTGCGCTACTTTTGCTGAGTGGGCCGCTTTGGCGTGCACCGCGTACAGATGTGTGGCAAGTGCATATGCTGGATGTCGGGCAGGGGCTGGCGATGGTGATTGTGCGTAATGGAAAAGCGCTGCTTTACGATACCGGTCTGGCATGGCCTGAAGGTGATAGCGCGCAACAGCTGATTATTCCCTGGTTGCGTTGGCATAATCTGGAGCCGGAAGGGGTCATTTTAAGTCATGAACATATGGATCACCGAGGAGGGTTGCACTCCTTACAACAAGCCTGGCCATCACTATGGATAAGAAGTCCGCTAGGCTGGAAAGGACACCTCCCGTGTTTTCGCGGAGAACGTTGGCAATGGCAAGGGTTAACCTTCAGTGCGCACTGGCCTGTGCGTGGAAGTACAGGGCAGGGGAATAACCACTCCTGCGTGGTTAAAGTTGATGATGGGTATCAGAGTGTTCTGCTGACCGGCGATATTGAGTCTCCCGCTGAACAAAAAATGCTAAGTCACTACTGGCAGCATCTGCAGTCTACGGTGATGCAGGTTCCGCATCATGGCAGCAATACTTCATCATCATTGGCACTCATTCAGCGAGTTGACGGGCAGGCCGCATTAGCCTCTTCATCCCGTTACAACGCCTGGCGTCTGCCATCCTGGAAAGTGAAGCAACGTTATCGGAAACAAAATTATCAATGGCTGGATACACCACATCAGGGGCAGATTACGCTGGATTTTTACCAAAAAAACTGGCGAATACACAGCTTGCGGGATCAGATTTTACCTCGTTGGTATCATCAGTGGTTTGGCGTGTCGGAGGATAACGGGTAGAATATGCGGCTATTCTAACAAATGCTGGTTTTTTGAATGCATAACGATAAAGATCTCTCTACGTGGCAGACGTTTCGCCGACTATGGCCAACCATAGCGCCTTTTAAATCGGGTCTGATCGTGGCGGGTATAGCGTTAGTCCTTAACGCGGCCAGCGATACCTTCATGTTATCGCTCCTTAAACCATTACTGGATGATGGTTTTGGTAAAACGGATCGTTCGGTGCTGCTGTGGATGCCGCTGGTGGTCATTGGGCTGATGATAGTTCGTGGCTTAACCAGTTATGTCTCCAGCTACTGTATCTCATGGGTGTCAGGCAAAGTGGTCATGACCATGCGTCGCCGCCTGTTTGGTCATATGATGGGCATGCCAGTCTCCTTTTTTGATAAACAGTCTACAGGTACGCTGTTGTCACGTATTACCTATGATTCAGAGCAGGTCGCGTCATCGTCTTCCGGCGCGCTGATCACCGTGGTACGTGAAGGGGCCTCAATCATTGGCCTGTTTATCATGATGTTCTATTACAGCTGGCAGCTGTCACTGATCCTGATTGTACTGGCGCCAATTGTGTCAGTGGCGATCCGTGTGGTTTCCAAGCGCTTTCGTAGCATCAGTAAAAACATGCAAAACACTATGGGGCAGGTTACGACCAGTGCGGAGCAGATGCTGAAAGGCCACAAAGAAGTTCTGATTTTTGGTGGTCAGGAAGTCGAAACCAAGCGCTTTGATAAGGTCAGCAACAAGATGCGTTTGCAGGGTATGAAGATGGTTTCCGCTTCTTCTATCTCCGACCCTATCATCCAGTTGATTGCGTCTCTGGCTCTGGCCTTCGTGTTATATGCGGCCAGCTTCCCAAGCGTAATGGAAAACCTGACGGCAGGGACAATTACGGTTGTCTTCTCCTCAATGATCGCGCTGATGCGTCCGTTGAAATCGCTGACCAACGTCAACGCGCAGTTCCAGCGCGGTATGGCGGCATGCCAGACCTTATTTACGATTCTGGATAGCGAACAGGAGAAAGATGAAGGTAAACGTGTTATCGAGCGTGCTACCGGCGATCTCGAGTTCCGCAACGTGACTTTCACCTATCCGGGACGTGAAGTACCGGCTCTGCGTAACATCAACCTGAATATTCCCGCGGGTAAAACCGTTGCTCTGGTTGGCCGTTCGGGCTCAGGAAAATCCACCATCGCCAGCCTGATTACGCGCTTCTACGATATTGATGAAGGGCAGATTCTGATGGACGGACACGATCTGCGCGAATATACCCTGGCATCCCTGCGCGATCAGGTTGCGTTGGTTTCGCAGAATGTGCACTTGTTTAACGATACGGTTGCCAACAACATCGCCTACGCGCGTACCGATATGTACAGCCGTGAGCAGATCGAAAAAGCGGCACAGATGGCCTACGCCATGGATTTCATCAACAAGATGGATAATGGTCTGGATACGGTGATTGGTGAAAACGGCGTCCTGCTTTCCGGCGGACAACGTCAGCGTATCGCTATCGCCCGTGCCTTGTTGCGTGACAGCCCAATTCTGATCCTTGATGAAGCAACATCAGCTCTTGATACCGAATCTGAACGTGCGATTCAGTCTGCGCTGGATGAGCTACAGAAAAACCGTACTTCTCTGGTCATTGCTCACCGTCTTTCAACCATTGAACAAGCCGACGAAATCATCGTGGTGGAGGATGGTCTGATTGTCGAGCGCGGAACCCATAGCGACCTGATTGAGCAGCGCGGGGTCTATGCGCAATTACACAAAATGCAATTCGGTCAATGATCACACGTATCTGGTCTGGTGAATCGCCGCTGTGGCGATTGTTACTTCCACTCTCCTGGCTTTATGGCCTGGTGAGTGGCGGGATCCGCCTATGCTACAAGCTTGGGCTGAAACGCGCTTGGCGCGCGCCAGTACCGGTTGTGGTGGTCGGAAACCTTACAGCCGGCGGCAATGGCAAAACACCGGTGGTGATTTGGCTGGTTGAACAACTGCAGCAACGCGGGATTCGCGTGGGCGTGGTGTCGCGTGGTTACGGCGGGAAAGCGGCTGCTTACCCGTTGTTATTGACCGCAGAGACCACTACCGCAGAAGCGGGTGATGAACCTGTGCTGATCGCCCAACGTACCGGCGTGCCGGTAGCGGTATCCCCGGTAAGATCGGATGCGGTAAAAGCCATTTTGGCCCAACATGACGTGCAGATTATTGTGACCGACGATGGGCTACAGCACTATCGTCTGGCGCGAGATGTTGAAATCGTGGTTATTGACGGCGAACGTCGGTTTGGCAACGGCTGGTGGCTTCCCGCTGGTCCAATGCGGGAACGCGCAGGTCGCTTAAAATCGGTGGATGCGACTATTGTTAACGGTGGCGTTGCGCAACCAGGTGAAATCCCTATGCGACTTGAACCGGGGCTGGCCGTTAATTTACGTACAGGCGAACGCCGTGATGTAGCGCAATTGCCCAATATTGTCGCCATGGCGGGCATTGGTCACCCTCCGCGTTTTTTTGCCACGCTGAAAGCATGCGGTGCCAGCGTGCAAAAAAGCATTGCGCTGGCAGACCATCAGTCTCTGACCTACAGTGACGTCAGTGCGTTTGTAAACGCCGGGCAAACGCTGGTGATGACGGAAAAAGATGCGGTTAAGTGCCGGGCATTTGCCGATGAAAACTGGTGGTATTTACCTGTTGACGCACATTTGTCAGGCGATCGGCCTGACGTGTTGCTGGATAGCTTAATCTCGCTGACTCGCTAACTGATTCACGCTGCGGCAGCGAATCATTTATGAGGCCATAGATGTCGTTGCCGCACCTTTCTCTGACGGATGCCCGTCATCTTCACCTTGCCGCTCAAGGTCTGCTGAAAAAAACACGCCGTCGGGCAACCCCGGCAGATATTCTCGCGACTATTTCGCGCATGTCGTTACTGCAAATCGATACCATCAATATTGTGGCGCGAAGTCCTTACCTGGTGCTGTTTAGTCGTTTAGGCGATTATTCACCCCAATGGCTGGACGACTCGTTACAGCAGGGCGAACTGATGGAATACTGGGCGCACGAGGCCTGCTTTTTGCCGCGCAGCGATTTTATGCTGATACGTCACCGCATGCTGGCCCCGGAGAATATGGGCTGGAAGTATAAAGCGGCGTGGATGAAAGAACATGCTCATGAAATTGAGCAACTGCTCCAGCACATCCAGCATAACGGACCGGTACGATCTGCTGATTTTGAGCATCCACGCAAGGGGAGCAGCGGCTGGTGGGAATGGAAACCGCAAAAGCGTCATCTTGAAGGGCTGTTCACTGCCGGGAAAGTGATGGTGGTGGAACGGCGTAATTTCCAGCGCGTGTATGATTTAACCCATCGCGTCATGCCACACTGGGACGATGAACGCGACCCACTTTCACAGGAAGATGCTGAAAGCGTCATGCTGGATAACAGCGCCCGCAGTCTGGGGATTTTCCGCGAACAATGGCTGGCAGACTACTATCGCCTGAAGCGCCCGGCGCTAAAAAACTGGTGCAACGAACGGGCGGAACAGCAACAGATTATTCCTGTCGACGTTGAAGGGCTGGGAACGCTGTGGCTGCATAGCCACCTTCAGCCGCTACTCGAACAGGCGCTGGCGGGCAAATTAACGGCGACCCACAGCGCAGTGTTATCGCCTTTTGATCCGGTGGTTTGGGATCGTAAACGGGCAGAGCAGCTATTCGATTTTAGCTACCGGCTGGAGTGTTACACGCCAGCACCAAAACGTCAGTACGGTTATTTCGTCTTGCCGTTGCTGCACCGCGGGCAGTTGGTTGGGCGAATGGATGCCAAAATGCACCGTAAAACGGGCGTGCTGGACGTGATTTCGCTGTGGTTACAGGATGGGGTTAAGCCTGGGGTGACTTTGCAAAAAGGATTGTTTCAGGCGATTGACGATTTTGCCCGCTGGCAACTGGCAACACGCGTGACGCTGGGACGTTATCCTGAAGGTTTATTTGCTGATGCACGCCATGGTTGGGAAATAGACCCAGCCCATTAAGCGATTATGTTAATATTTACGGATTCACAATCCGGTCCATCTGGAGGAACTATGGATCATCGTCTGCTTGAAATCATTGCCTGCCCGGTATGCAATGGCAAACTCTGGTTTAACCAGGAAAAACAGGAACTGATTTGTAAACTGGATAACCTTGCTTTCCCACTGCGTGATGGCATTCCTGTGTTACTGGAAACCGAAGCCCGCGTTCTGACTGCTGATGAGAGTAAATCATGAGTTTTGTGGTCATTATTCCTGCGCGTTATGCGTCCACTCGTCTGCCGGGCAAGCCGCTACTGGATATCAACGGCAAGCCTATGATCGTGCATGTCCTGGAGCGTGCGCGTGAATCTGGCGCTGAACGTATCATCGTGGCCACCGATCACGAGGATGTTGCTCGCGCGGTAGAAGCGGTGGGGGGGGAAGTGTGCATGACCCGCGCCGATCACCAGTCTGGTACGGAGCGCCTGGCGGAAGTCGTCGAGAAATGTGGTTTTAGCGATGATACCGTTATTGTGAACGTACAGGGTGATGAGCCGATGATTCCGGCGGTCATTATTCGCCAGGTGGCTGAGAATCTGGCGCAACGTCAGGTCGGCATGGCGACTCTTGCGGCTCCGATTCACAGTGCGGAAGAGGCATTTAATCCGAATGCGGTAAAAGTCGTTTTGGACGCTGAAGGATATGCGCTCTATTTTTCACGCGCGACCATCCCATGGGATCGCGATCGTTTCGCCAAAAGTCTGGAAACGGTGGGGGACACCTTCCTGCGCCATCTGGGCATTTACGGCTATCGCGCCGGTTTTATTCGCCGCTATGTTAACTGGCAGCCTAGCCCGCTTGAGCATATCGAAATGCTGGAGCAGCTGCGAGTGCTGTGGTACGGCGAAAAAATTCACGTTGCCGTCGCAAAAGAAGTCCCGGGTACCGGCGTAGACACTACCGAAGATCTCGAGCGCGTTCGCGCTGAAATGCCTTAGTTTTTCTCACGGCACTCCCCCATATTGATGCGTATTTTTGGGAGGAGTGTCGTATCGTTGCGCTTTCCCTCAACTTTTCTTTTCATCAATTGATCTCATCCGGGTGACATCTGTCTGCCCGACGCTCATTATGAAAGCAGTAGCATTTATGAGGGCAATCTGAAATGGAACAGTTGCGTGCCGAACTCAGCCACCTGCTGGGCGAAAAACTCAGTCGTATAGAATGCGTGAATGAAAAAGTGGATACGGCCCTGTGGTCACTGTACGACAGCCAGGGAAATCCGATGCCGCTGATGGCGAGAAGTTTCACCACGCCAGGTATGGCGCAGCAACTGGCATGGAAAACCTCCATGTTAGCGCGCAGCGGTACGGTGCGTATGCCCGTCATTTACGGGGTCTTGACCCACGAAGAGCATCCCGGCCCCGATGTGTTACTGCTTGAGCGTTTACGGGGTGTGTCGGTGGAAGCGCCAGCCCGAACGCCCGAACGCTGGGAACATTTAAAAGATCAGATCGTAGAAGGTCTGCTGTCATGGCATCGGCAGGATAGCCGTGGCTGCGTGGGAATGGTGGATAACACGCAAGAGAATATCTGGCCATCCTGGTATCGCCAGCGTGTTGAGGTGCTGTGGACCACGTTAAATCAGTTCAATAATACTGGCTTGACGATGCAGGATAAGCGCATCCTGTTTCGTACCCGTGAGTGTTTACCCGCTTTATTTGAAGGATTCAATGATAACTGCGTACTAATCCACGGTAATTTCAGTTTACGTAGCATGCTCAAAGACGCCCGTAGCGATCAGCTACTGGCCATGGTGGGACCGGGGTTGATGCTGTGGGCGCCCAGAGAGTATGAATTGTTCCGTTTAATGGATAACGCGCTGGCGGAAAGCCTGCTTTGGCAATACCTGCAACGCGCGCCCGTGGCGGAGTCCTTCATCTGGCGGCGCTGGCTGTATGTGTTATGGGATGAGGTGGCGCAACTGGTCAATACCGGACGTTTTAATCGCACCAACTTTGACCTGGCAACGAAATCACTGCTGCCGTGGCTCGCCTGACTATCCCGTTACGGCATTGCCGGATGGCGGCGTGAGCGCCTTATCCGGCCTACAATTCTGCGCTGAACGCCTGGGGCTGATAAGCCGCGTTAGCGTCGCCGTCAGGCAATATTTCTGTCAGTGCTCCGATCCCTTTAACCACTGCCAGATGCGACCCAATGTTTCGTAACCAACACGATCGCTATGCATCAACCAGACGGGAGAGGGGATCGCGCGCTCCCACGGATTTAGCGGTGAATCAATTGCTAACTGATTAGCCGGCGCGGGCAACGGTTGTAGCCCAGCCTGTTGGAAGAAAATCATTGCTCGTGGTAAGTGCGATGCGGAGGTCACCAGCAGGAACGGCGCGCTGCCGATGGCCTGCTTAACTGCTGCGGCTTCTTCTTCAGTATCTTTAGGTTTATCCAGCGTGATGATATCACCGGGTGGCACACCCAGTGACTGCGCTACGCGGGCTCCCGCTTCTGCAGTACTGACGTTATTGCTCTTTGCCGCAGCACCGGTAAAGATAAGCTTCGATCCCGGATTAGCACGCCAGAGGCGAATACCTTCATTCAGACGCGGAAGACTGTTGCTGATTAGGTTTGAACTTGGTGCCCACTGAGGATTCCAGGTATACCCTCCGCCCAGCACCACAATGTATTCCACTTTTTGTGTATCCTGCCAGGTTGGATAGCTGTCCTCAATCGGTTTCAGTAGGCTATCAGCGACGGGTTGCAAGCTAAGAAGTAACAGCGCCAGCCAACTCAGGCTAATGCACACTTTCCCTGTTTTTTGAAAGCGACTAAACCAGAGCAGCACCAGGCCTGTACCCATGATAATGAGCATTAGCGGAAGTGGCAGCATCATACCGCCAATCACTTTCTTCAGCGTAAAAAGCATCCTTTTTGGTTCCTTTTTTAACCATACAGCAGGGGATCTGCAGGGATATTACACCAGGAAGGTTCATTCTCGGCGTGGGTGTGACAAAATAGCGGTTTTACTTAGTCACCTTAAAGCCAGCGTGTGGAGAGCCCGATGCGGGATCGCAATTTTGATGACATTGCAGAGAAGTTTTCCCGTAACATTTACGGCACCACTAAAGGTCAGCTTCGCCAGACGATCCTCTGGCAGGATCTGGACAAACTTCTTGCCGAATACGCGGGCCAGACATTGCGTGTGCTTGATGCGGGTGGCGGAGAAGGGCAGACAGCCATTCTGATGGCGCAGCGGGGCCATCACGTTACCTTGTGCGATCTTTCTGCTGAGATGGTGGCGCGAGCGCAACGGGCGGCAGAAGAGCAAGGTGTGAGCGACAACATGCATTTTATACATTGTGCCGCTCAGGACATCCCACAGCATTTGGATTCTCAGGTTGATCTGATATTGTTTCATGCTGTGCTGGAATGGGTGGCCGATCCACAAGCCGTCTTAAAAACATTGTGGTCGATGTTACGCCCGGGCGGTGCTTTATCGCTGATGTTCTACAATGCAAATGGCCTGTTGATGCGTAATGTGTTGGTCGGTAATTTCGGCTATGTACAGCAGGGAATGTATAAAAAGAAACGGCGCACGTTGTCTCCCGATTTCCCGCGCGACCCTCAGCAGGTCTATGGCTGGCTGGAGGAGATTGGCTGGGAGATAACCGGTAAAACGGGCGTGAGGGTGTTTCATGATTATCTGCGTGATAAACAAAAACAGCATGACTGTTTTGATGCTTTAACAGAAATAGAAACGCGCTATTGCCGCCAGGAACCGTATATCAGCCTTGGGCGCTATATTCATGTCACCGCGATTAAACGTCCGGCCCGAGCCGCAGATGCAAGGATAACCTATGAGTGAATTTTCCCAGACAGTCCCCGAACTGGTTGCCTGGGCCAGAAAAAATGACTTCTCCATCTCTCTGCCGGTAGACAGACTTTCGTTCCTGCTGGCGGTCGCCACATTGAACGGTGAGCGACTTGACGGTGAGATGAGTGAAGGTGAACTGGTGGATGCGTTCCGCCATGTGAGTGATGCGTTTGAGCAAACCAGCGAAACCATCGGCGTCCGCGCCAACAACGCGATCAACGATATGGTGCGTCAACGTCTGCTGAACCGCTTTACCAGCGAGCAGGCTGAAGGCAACGCCATTTACCGTTTAACGCCGCTCGGGATTGGCATCACAGATTACTATATTCGTCAGCGCGAGTTCTCTACGCTGCGTCTTTCCATGCAACTGTCGATTGTTGCAGGCGAACTGAAGCGCGCGGCGGATGCGGCAGCGGAAGGTGGCGATGAGTTCCACTGGCACCGCAACGTCTATGCGCCATTGAAATACTCGGTGGCGGAGATTTTCGACAGTATCGATCTGACCCAGCGCATCATGGATGAACAGCAGCAGCAGGTAAAAGACGACATCGCACAGTTGCTAAACAAAGACTGGCGGGCGGCGATTTCCAGCTGTGAACTGTTGCTTTCTGAAACGTCTGGTACGCTGCGTGAACTGCAGGATACGCTGGAGGCGGCGGGGGATAAGCTACAGGCTAACCTGTTACGCATCCAGGACGCCACAATGACGCATGATGATTTGCATTTTGTTGATCGGCTGGTGTTTGATTTACAAAGCAAGCTCGACCGCATTATTAGCTGGGGTCAGCAGTCCATTGACTTGTGGATCGGCTACGATCGTCATGTGCATAAATTTATCCGTACCGCGATCGATATGGATAAAAACCGCGTCTTCGCCCAGCGTCTGCGTCAGTCCGTGCAGACCTACTTTGACGACCCATGGGCGCTGACCTATGCCAACGCCGATCGTCTGCTGGATATGCGTGACGAGGAGATGGTGCTGCGTGACGAAGAGGTCACCGGTGAACTTCCGGAAGATCTGGAATATGAAGAATTTAACGAGATCCGTGAACAACTGGCGGCGATCATCGAAGAACAGCTGGCTATCTACAAATCCAGACAAACACCACTGGATCTCGGTTTGGTAGTGCGCGAGTATCTGGCGCAATACCCACGTGCGCGTCATTTCGACGTCGCGCGTATTGTTATCGATCAGGCGGTACGCCTTGGCGTAGCGCAAGCAGACTTCACTGGACTGCCAGCCAAATGGCAGCCGATTAATGATTACGGAGCCAAGGTACAGGCGCATGTCATTGACAAATATTGAACAAGTGATGCCGGTAAAGCTGGCGCAGGCGCTGGCGAATCCGTTATTTCCGGCGCTGGATAGCGCCTTACGTTCGGGCCGCCATATCGGTCTGGATGAACTGGATAATCATGCCTTCCTGATGGATTTTCAGGAATATTTTGAAGAGTTTTACAACCGCTACAACGTGGAATTGATCCGTGCGCCGGAAGGGTTCTTTTACCTTCGTCCGCGTTCAACGACGCTCATTCCGCGTTCGGTCCTGTCTGAACTGGACATGATGGTGGGTAAAATTCTGTGCTACCTCTATCTCAGCCCGGAACGCCTGGCGAACGAAGGGATTTTTACCCAGCAAGAGCTGTATGACGAGCTGTTAACGCTGGCGGATGAAGCCAAACTGCTGAAGCTGGTAAACAACCGTTCAACCGGTTCTGACGTTGACCGCCAGAAGCTACAGGAAAAAGTGCGTTCTTCGCTCAACCGCTTGCGCCGCTTAGGCATGGTGTGGTTTCTGGGCCACGACAGCAGCAAATTCCGTATTACAGAATCTGTCTTCCGCTTTGGCGCGGATGTGCGTAGCGGTGACGATCCGCGTGAAGCACAGCGTCGCTTAATTCGTGATGGTGAAGCGATGGCGGTCGAGAACCGTCTGCAGCTCAACGATGAGCCCGAAGAGAATCAGCCGGACAGTGGAGAAGAAGAATAATGATTGAACGCGGTAAATTTCGCTCACTTACGCTGATTAACTGGAATGGTTTTTTTGCCCGTACGTTTGATCTCGATGAGCTGGTCACCACGCTGTCCGGTGGTAACGGTGCGGGTAAATCCACCACCATGGCGGCATTTGTTACGGCGCTCATTCCGGACTTAACTCTGCTGCATTTCCGTAACACCACCGAAGCTGGTGCAACCAGCGGTTCACGTGATAAAGGTCTGCACGGTAAGCTGAAAGCAGGGGTCTGTTACTCAATGCTCGACGTCCTCAACTCGCGTCATCAGCGCGTGGTCGTGGGTGTGCGTCTGCAACAGGTTGCGGGTCGTGATCGCAAAGTGGATATCAAACCGTTTGCCATTCAGGGGCTGCCGATGTCGGTACAGCCAACCCAACTGGTGACGGAAACGCTGAACGAACGCCAGGCGCGCGTACTGTCTCTACCTGAGCTGAAAGAGAAGCTTGATGAGATGGAAGGTGTGCAGTTTAAGCAGTTCAACTCAATAACCGATTATCATTCGCTGATGTTCGATCTGGGCATCATTGCTCGCCGTCTGCGCTCCGCGTCTGATCGTAGTAAATTCTACCGTTTGATTGAAGCCTCGCTGTACGGCGGGATCTCCAGCGCCATTACCCGTTCACTGCGTGACTACCTGCTGCCGGAAAACGGCGGCGTCCGTAAAGCGTTCCAGGATATGGAAGCCGCGCTGCGTGAAAACCGCATGACGCTTGAAGCGATTCGCGTAACCCAGTCTGACCGCGACCTGTTTAAGCATTTGATCAGCGAAGCGACCAACTATGTGGCTGCGGATTATATGCGCCATGCCAACGAACGTCGTATCCATCTGGATAAAGCACTGGAATATCGTCGTGAACTGTATACCTCACGTAAGCAGCTGGCGGCAGAGCAGTACAAGCACGTGGATATGGCGCGTGAACTGGGCGAGCATAACGGCGCCGAAGGCGATCTTGAAGCCGATTATCAGGCCGCGAGCGATCACCTGAATCTGGTGCAAACCGCGCTGCGTCAGCAGGAAAAAATTGAACGCTACGAAGCGGATCTCGAAGAACTGCAGATCCGTCTTGAAGAACAAAATGAGGTGGTTGCGGAAGCCGTTGACCGCCAGGATGAAAACGAAGCCCGCGCGGAAGCCGCCGAACTGGAAGTGGATGAGCTGAAAAGCCAGCTTGCCGATTACCAGCAGGCGCTGGACGTCCAGCAGACGCGAGCCATCCAGTATACCCAGGCGATCCAGGCCCTAAATCGGGCGAAAGAGCTCTGCCACCTACCGGATCTGACAGCCGACAGCGCCGCCGAATGGCTGGAGACTTTCCAGGCCAAAGAGCAGGAAGCCACTGAAAAACTGCTAACGCTTGAACAAAAAATGAGCGTGGCGCAAACCGCGCATAGCCAGTTCGAACAGGCTTATCAGCTGGTGGCGGCTATCAACGGCCCGCTGGCACGTAGTGAAGCCTGGAGCGTGGCGCGTGAACTGCTGCGCGAAGGCGTTGAACAGCGCCACCTGGCGGAACAGGTTCAGCCATTGCGTATGCGACTGAGCGAACTGGAGCAGCGTCTGCGCGAACAGCAGGATGCCGAGCGTCTGCTGGCCGAATTCTGCAAGCGTCAGGGTAAACAGTTTGATATCGATGAGCTGGAAGCGCTGCACCAGGAACTGGAAGCGCGCATCGCCGCCTTGTCGGACAGCGTCTCGTCTGCCAGCGAACAGCGTATGACGCTGCGTCAGGAACAGGAACAGCTACAATCCCGTATTCAGCATTTGATGAAGCGGGCACCTGTCTGGCTGGCTGCGCAAAATAGCCTGAATCAGCTTAGCGAGCAGTGTGGCGAAGAGTTTACCTCCAGCCAGGATGTGACCGAGTATCTGCAACAATTGCTGGAGCGCGAGCGTGAGGCCATTGTTGAGCGTGATGAAGTCGGTGCACGTAAAAATGCGGTTGATGAAGAGATTGAACGTTTAAGTCAGCCGGGCGGTGCGGAAGATCAGCGTCTGAACGCGCTGGCTGAACGCTTTGGCGGCGTGCTGCTGTCAGAAATTTATGATGACGTTAGCCTTGAAGATGCCCCGTACTTCTCTGCGCTGTACGGTCCTTCGCGCCATGCCATCGTGGTACCAGATCTATCACTAATTACCGAACAGCTTGAAGGGCTGACGGATTGCCCGGAAGATCTCTATTTCATCGAAGGGGATCCGCAGTCGTTCGATGATAGCGTCTTCAGCGTTGATGAACTGGAAAATGCGGTGGTGGTGAAAACCGCCGAGCGTCAATGGCGTTATTCCCGCTTCCCGAAGGTGCCTATTTTTGGTCGTGCCGCGCGCGAAAGCCGTATCGAAACCCTGCATGCCGAGCGTGAAGGGCTGTCTGAACGTTTCGCCACGCTCTCCTTTGATGTACAGAAAACCCAGCGTCTGCATCAGGCGTTCAGCCGCTTTATCGGCAGCCATCTGTCGGTGGCGTTTGAAGCCGATCCAGAAGCGGAAATTCGCCAACTGAATAGCCGTCGCGTTGAACTGGAACGTGCGCTGACCAATCATGAAAATGATAATCAGCAAAGCCGTATGCAGTTTGAACAGGCGAAAGAGGGCGTCTCCGCGCTGAACCGCCTGCTGCCGCGCTTGAATCTGCTGGCAGATGACACGCTGGCCGATCGCGTGGACGAAATTCGCGAGCGTCTGGATGAAGCTCAGGAAGCCGCGCGTTTTGTACAGCAACATGGTAATCAGTTGGCGAAACTGGAACCTATCGTTTCAGTTCTGCAAAATGACCCTGAGCAGTTTGAACAACTGAAGGAAGACTATACGTATTCCCAGCAGATGCAGCGCGACGCACGTCAGCAGGCTTTTGCGCTGACTGAAGTCGTACAGCGTCGGGCGCACTTTAGTTATTCCGACTCAGCCGAAATGCTGAGCGGTAATAGCGATCTGAACGAAAAATTGCGTGAACGCCTGGAACAGGCGGAAGCCGAACGTACCCGCGCTCGTGAAGCGCTGCGTAGTCATGCTGCACAGTTAAGCCAGTACAACCAGGTCATGGCATCGCTAAAAAGCTCTTATGACACCAAAAAAGAGCTGCTTAATGATTTACAACGTGAACTGCAGGATATTGGCGTTCGTGCGGACAGCGGTGCCGAAGAGCGCGCGCGTATCCGTCGTGACGAACTGCATGCGCAGCTCAGCAACAACCGTGCACGCCGTAACCAACTTGAGAAAGCACTGACCTTCTGCGAAGCGGAGATGGAAAACCTGACCCGCAGACTGCGCAAGCTGGAACGTGATTATCATGAAATGCGCGAGCAGGTAGTCACCGCCAAAGCCGGCTGGTGTGCAGTCATGCGGATGGTGAAAGATAACGGTGTGGAACGTCGTCTGCACCGTCGCGAGTTGGCCTATCTTTCCGGTGACGAACTGCGTTCGATGTCGGATAAGGCGCTCGGTGCGCTACGTCTGGCGGTTGCGGATAACGAACACCTGCGCGATGTGTTGCGTATGTCTGAAGATCCAAAACGCCCAGAGCGCAAAATCCAGTTCTTCGTCGCGGTTTACCAGCATCTGCGTGAACGTATTCGCCAGGATATTATCCGTACCGACGATCCGGTTGAAGCCATCGAACAGATGGAGATTGAGCTGAGCCGTCTGACGGAAGAGCTAACCTCTCGTGAACAGAAACTGGCGATCAGCTCACGCAGCGTGGCGAACATTATTCGTAAGACCATTCAGCGTGAACAGAACCGTATTCGCATGCTGAACCAGGGGCTGCAAAGTGTGTCGTTTGGCCAGGTTAACAGCGTTCGCCTGAACGTCAATGTGCGTGAAACGCATGCTACCTTGCTGGACGTACTTTCAGAGCAGCATGAGCAGCATCAGGATCTGTTTAACAGCAATCGTCTGACCTTCTCTGAAGCGCTGGCGAAGCTGTATCAACGTCTGAATCCGCAGATTGACATGGGACAGCGTACGCCGCAAACCATAGGTGAAGAGCTGTTGGACTACCGTAACTATCTGGAGATGGAAGTTGAGGTTAACCGTGGCTCTGACGGCTGGCTGCGTGCTGAATCTGGCGCGCTGTCAACGGGTGAAGCGATCGGGACCGGGATGTCTATTCTGGTGATGGTGGTGCAAAGCTGGGAAGATGAAGGTCGCAGATTGCGCGGGAAAGACATCTCTCCTTGCCGCCTGCTGTTCCTTGATGAAGCAGCACGACTCGATGCGCGTTCTATTGCGACTCTGTTTGAGCTGTGTGAGCGTTTGCAGATGCAGCTGATTATCGCTGCCCCGGAAAACATCAGCCCAGAGAAAGGCACGACCTACAAACTGGTGCGTAAAGTCTTCCAGAACACCGAGCACGTTCATGTGGTGGGGCTGCGCGGATTTGCGCCTCAGTTACCGGAACCACTGCCGGGGACTGAAGATGCCTCCTCGCAGGCAAGCTAAATAGAAAGGCGGTCATTTGACCGCCTTTCTTCTTTTCCGAAAAGTCTCAATTGCAGGTGCAATTTCTTTTAACTTCTTTACATTATACCAGGTAAAACATTGGCGAAGTTTATATACTGAAGATAAGCCTGACGGGTATGCAGGCTTACTCGTCATACTTCAGTTGTATTGGCGTCTACAGGCGTTGCAAACCCGATTTATGGTGCCTGGCTATAGAGTATGATAAAGAAAACAGGGGGCAAGGGATGTTGCTTAATAAAATGTGTGGTCGTCGGCTGTCGGCAATCAGTTTGTGCCTGGCCGTAACATTCGCTCCACTGTTCAATGCGCAGGCCGATGAGCCTGAAATGATCCCTGGCGATAGCTCTGCGAGCGTCAGTGAACAGCCAACAGCATTATCGCAGCCGCAGGTACAATCTTCCGCGACGGCTATTATGGCGGGGATTCAACCGTTACCGCAGGGCGTGTCAGTTGATCAAGCCCGCGCCGAATTACAATCTCAACTTCCAGCGGGCTTCACGCCAGTGTATATGAGCCAGCTGGAATTGCTGTATGCCGCACGTGAAATGAAGCCGATGTGGGAAAATCGTGATGCGGTAAAGGCCTTTCAACAACAGTTGGCCGAGGTCGCGATTGCTGGCTTTCAGCCGCAGTTTACTACCTGGGTTGCACTTCTGACTGATCCGGCAGTAACCGGTCAGGCGAGAGACATTGTGCTCTCGGATGCGATGATGGGGTATCTGCACTTTATCGCTAATATCCCTGTCAAAGGTAATCGCTGGCTTTACAGCGGTAAGCCCTATGCGCTAACGACGCCGCCGATTTCTGTCATCAACCAGTGGCAGGTCGCACTGGATAACGGTCAACTAACTTCGTTTGTTGCCAGCCTGGCACCGCAGCATCCGCAGTACGCCGCAATGCATGAATCGCTGCTCAAGCTGGTAGGTGATACACGTCCCTGGCCGCAGCTAACCGGTACCGCGACGCTACGTCCGGGGGAGTGGAGTAATGACATCCCTGCGCTGCGTGAAATTTTGCGTCGTACGGGAATGCTGGAGTCCACCGTCAGTACATCTGCTAAAGAAGGACGTAGCGCTTACGATCGTGAACTTGTCGATGCGGTAAAGCGTTTTCAGACGTGGCAAGGGCTTGGGGCTGATGGCGCGATTGGCCCTGCCACGCGTGACTGGCTGAACGTAACGCCTGCTCAGCGTGCGGGCGTGCTGGCGTTAAATATTCAGCGCTTGCGCCTGCTGCCGAGTGAGCTGTCTACCGGTATCATGGTGAACATTCCTGCCTATTCGCTGGTTTATTATCAGAATGGCAATCAGGTGCTGGCCTCGCGCGTTATTGTCGGGCGTCCAGATCGCAAAACGCCGATGATGAGTAGTGCGCTGAATAACGTGGTCGTTAACCCACCGTGGAACGTTCCACCGACGCTGGCCCGAAAAGATATTCTGCCTAAGTTATGGAATGATCCGGGATATCTTGAACGTCACGGCTATACCGTAATGCGCGGCTGGAACAGTAAAGAGACGATAGATCCGTGGCAGGTTGACTGGGCCACCATCACTGCGTCCAATCTGCCGTTCCGCTTTCAGCAGGCTCCGGGCGCACGTAACTCGCTCGGACGCTATAAATTCAATATGCCGAGTTCGGACGCTATTTATCTGCACGATACGCCGAACCACAATCTGTTCCAGAAAGATACGCGGGCGTTAAGTTCCGGCTGTGTGCGTGTGAATAAGGCATCTGAGCTGGCGAATATGCTGCTACAGGACGCGGGTTGGAATGATACCCGCATCTCGGATGCCCTGAAGCAAGGGGATACGCGGTACGTGAATATTCGCCAGAATATTCCGGTCAACCTCTACTATCTGACCGCATTTGTTGGCCCGGATGGTCGTACGCAGTATCGTACAGATATTTACAATTACGATCTGACAGCGCGATCCAGCGCACAAATTGTGTCAAAAGCCGAGCAATTAATCAGATAAATGAAGCAGTTCGAGGAAAATGATTGTCGTAAGTTATGCTGGAAACGGGGCAAAATGGCTGTGAGCCCCGTATTTCCTGGGGTTGGGAGCCTTGACGTGGACTACTTAGCCAGATAAGGTTTCCCGCGTGCGCTAGAGCATACATACGATAACATTGACCTTGTAGACCTTAATACCATGGACAAATTTGACGCTAATCGCCGCAAACTGCTGGCGCTTGGTGGTATTGCCCTCGGCGCTGCCATCCTGCCTACGCCTGCGTTTGCAACACTCTCTACCCCACGTCCGCGTATATTGACTCTGAATAACCTGCATACCGGTGAGTCAATAAAAGCAGAGTTTTTTGATGGCAGGGGCTATATTCAGGACGAATTAGCAAAACTTAACCACTTTTTCCGTGATTTTCGGGCCAATAAAGTGAAATCCATTGACCCCGGACTGTTTGATCAACTCTTCCGTCTGCAGGGCCTGCTGGGTACGCGTAAACCCGTACAGCTGATCTCCGGTTATCGTTCCGTCGATACCAATAATGAACTACGTGCGCGCAGTCGCGGTGTGGCCAAGAAAAGCTACCACACCAAAGGGCAGGCCATGGATTTCCATATTGAAGGCATCGCATTAAGTAATATTCGCAAAGCTGCGTTATCTATGCGCGCAGGTGGTGTAGGATACTACCCCAGCAGTAACTTTGTGCATATTGACACCGGCCCTGCACGGCACTGGTGATCCATAAGCTTAATGAAACAGGAGCTGTATGAACTATCGTATTATTCCGGTCACTGCATTCGCCCAGAACTGCTCGCTAATCTGGTGTGAGCAGACTCGTCTGGCCGCGTTGGTCGATCCCGGCGGCGATGCCGAGAAAATCAAACAGGAAGTGGATGCCAGCGGTCTGACGCTAATGCAGATCCTGCTTACTCACGGTCATCTTGATCATGTTGGGGCGGCAGCTGAACTGGCACAGCATTATGGTGTACCGGTTATTGGTCCGGAAAAAGAAGATGAGTTCTGGCTACAGGGTCTCCCTGCGCAGAGCCGCATGTTTGGCTTGGGCGATTGTGAGCCGCTGACGCCCGATCGCTGGCTGAACGAAGGTGATCGGGTCAGCGTTGGCAACGTGACGTTGCAGGTGTTGCATTGTCCGGGTCATACACCGGGACATGTGGTCTTCTTTGATGAGCAATCAAAGTTACTGATTTCGGGTGACGTGATTTTCAAAGGTGGCGTAGGGCGCAGCGATTTTCCGCGCGGAGATCACAGCCAACTGATCGATTCGATTAAACGTAAACTGTTGCCGCTGGGCGATGACGTGACGTTTATTCCGGGTCACGGCCCACTTTCTACGCTGGGTAACGAACGGCTTCATAACCCGTTCCTGCAGGACGAAATGCCTGTCTGGTAATACCGCAGATAAATAAAAAGGCCGCTATTGCGGCCTTTTTTGTACGCGATAGATTACAGTACTGCGACAATCGCTTCGCACAGCGGTGCCATGTTATCTGGCGTCATTCCAGCTACGTTTACACGTCCGGAAGCGACAGCGTAGACACCAAACTCTTCACGCAGACGCAGAACCTGCTCTTTTGTCAGGCCGCTGAATGAGAACATGCCGTTCTGTTTGATGATAAAGCTGAAGTCGCGGTTCGCACCTTTCTCCTGCAGCGTATTCACGAACAGTAAACGCATGCGCTGAATGCGTTGGCGCATATCGGTCAGTTCCTGTTCCCAGATGGCACGCAGCGCTTCATTGCTCAGAATCGTGGCAACTACGGATGCGCCGTGTGCTGGCGGGTTGGAATAGTTAGCGCGAATGGCTGATTTCATCTGACTAAACGCACGGTCGACGGTTTCAGCATCAGCAGCAACCAGCGTACAGGCACCCACGCGCTCATTGTACAGACCAAAGTTCTTGGAGTAGGAACTGGCAACGATCAGCTCTTTGTGCAGCGCGGCGAATGCGCGCAGACCTTCTGCATCTTCTTCCAGACCGCGGGCAAAGCCCTGGTATGCGAAGTCAAACAGCGGCAACCATCCTTTCTCGACAGAAAGCTGAGCCAGCGTTTGCCACTGCTCAAGCGTAGGATCGATACCGGTTGGGTTATGACAGCAGCCGTGGAACAGTACCACATCGCCAGCCTGAGCTTCGCTGAGGCTGGCCAGCAGCGCATCAAAGTCTAATGAGTGGTTCGCCGCATCGTAATAGTTGTATTCACGAACTTCCAGACCGGCAGAGTTAAAGACGCTCTTATGGTTCGGCCAGCTTGGGTTGCTCACCCATACGCGTTTAGCCGACGTATTTCTTGCGAGAAAATCAGCTGCCACGCGAAGTGCGCCAGTGCCACCAGGGGTCTGTGCTGTACGTGCGCGTTTATCGTTGATAAGCGAACTCGTTTTACCAAACAGTAATTCCTGAGTACAACGACCAAACTCTGGAATACCGTCAATGCCAAGATAGTTTTTGGTGGTTTCATTTTCCAGTATATATTGCTCGGCTTTTTTAACGCTGGTCAGCACCGGCGTTTTGCCTGTCTCATCTTTATATACACCGATCCCGAGGTTTATTTTTCCAGGGCGGTCATCGGCACGAAACAAATCAGCCAGACCCAAAATGGGGTCGGCAGGAGCGGCGGTAATGTTCTCAAACATGACGAGGTTCCATAGTGATTACAGAAGGGAAGTCCGCTATCAGGTTAACGGTAGATTTACAAAATGCCAACCGTTACTGACGAAAAGCTGAGGTGTTTTTTTAAGACGCAAGAATCCGCTGGCAGATATAAAAAAACAGGACCGAAGTCCTGTTTTTAAGGCATTTAACAAAGAGGTCTGCTATTAGAACTGGTAAACGATACCAACTGCAACGATGTCGTCAGAGTTCACGCCCAGTTTGTTGTCAGAATCGATTTGGTTAATCTTGTAGTCAACATAGGTGGACATGTTTTTGTTGAAGTAGTAGGTCGCACCTACTTCGAAGTAATCGACCAGATCCACATCACCGATACCTTCTACGTCTTTCGCTTTAGACTTGTTGTAGGAGAGGGACGGACGCAGGCCGAAATCGAACTGGTACTGAGCAACGACGAATACGTCTTCAGTTTTGTTCGCAAAACCGCTGTTACCAGCACCTGAGATGCGGGTCGCGTTACGGGTTTCACCGTAGTTCGCTGCCAGGTAGATGTTGTTAGCATCGTATTTCACGCCGGTCGCCCACTGCTCAGCTTTTTTACCGCCATTGCCGTAGAAAGAGTTTTCCTGCGCGTTGGTGCGGTCAGCTGCGCCGTAAGCACCCACGATACCGAAACCATCCATTTCGTAGCTTACAGAACCGCCAACGCCGTCGCCGTTAGAGCGACCGGTATTGCCATCACGTTCGTTTTTACCCAGATACTGGATACCGAAGTTCAGACCGTCAACCAGACCGAAGAAGTTGGAGTTACGGTAGGTTGCAACACCACCAACACGACCAACGAAGAAGTTGTCGCTGTATGCGGTATCACCACCAAATTCTGGCAGCATATCGGTGTAACCCAGAGCATCGTAAACGATACCGTAGTTACGACCGTAGTCGAAAGAACCCAGATCGGCATATTTCAGACCAGCAAATGCCAGACGGGTTTTGTTGCCGTTCTGAGCGTCACTGCCGCCTTCAGAGTTGTTACCGGCAAAGTTGTATTCCCACTGACCGTAACCGGACAGCTCGGAGTTAATCTGAGTTTCCCCTTTGAAACCAAGACGAGCATAAGTCTGATCGCCATCGTCAGCAGCGCTGTCAGAAAAATAATGCAGACCAACGGTTTTACCGTAGATATCCAGCTTGTTACCATCTTTGTTGTAAACTTCTGCAGCGTTAGCTGCCCCGGCTACCAGCAGAGCAGGGATAACCACTGCCAGAATATTGCGCTTCATCATTATTTATTACCCTCATCGGTTTTTATATGACACCTGCCACTGCCGCCAATAAATTCCGTCAATGAAAATTTACGGAACTATTGATGAGAGTTTGGTGTCTTTATGTGTCTGACAGGCATCTTTCCATTCAAACTACCGTTTCGCTACCGTCAAAGTGCTACAAATATAAAGATTTGGTTTCAAAAAGAAAAAGTGTGTAACAAAATGTTATTTTTGTGCAACTTTGTGAACAGCGTCAAACTTCGGATACCCCTGAGCTGAAAATTCTCGTTTTTATTTCTATTTATATGATTTTCTTATATTTAATTTTGCTAAGGTTATTTTTTCTCCGTAATACCGGAAAGTTTGGATTTTACAGATAACGATTTTTGGACGTCTGGAGTGCCGTGCGAAAGGCTAAAAAATGTACTATTTAATCAGAAAATGCTAATCCACAATAAAATTACTGGTTATTTTTTGTGCAAATGTATTGCGATGAAATATTACGTAACAGGTGGAGGGGATTGAATGGTTGTGTTTAACGTGAGATGGGTATCCAGATAACATGAAAAGGGTATAAAAAAGGCCAGCAATGCTGGCCTTTGAAACAATAACGCACGTTTAGAAGGTGGCGTTACGCGGAGTACGCGGGAACGGAATAACATCACGGACGTTTTGCACGCCGGTGACGTAAGCGATCAGACGCTCGAAGCCCAATCCGAAGCCGGAATGCGGAACGGTACCGTAGCGACGCAGGTCGCGATACCACCAGTAATCCTCTTTGTTCAGACCCATTTCCAGCATACGGGCATCCAGCACGTCCAGACGCTCTTCACGCTGAGAACCACCGATGATTTCGCCGATTCCTGGAGCCAGAACGTCCATTGCAGCAACGGTTTTACCGTCTTCGTTAAGGCGCATATAAAACGCTTTGATATCTTTCGGGTAGTTTTTCACCACCACCGGCGCTTTAAAGTGCTCTTCAGCAAGATAACGTTCATGCTCGGAAGACAGATCCACACCCCAGTAAACCGGGTTTTCAAACTGTTTTCCGCATTTTTCCAGAATGCTTACCGCGTCGGTGTAATCCACCTGCGCGAAGTCAGCGTCAATGAAACGTTCCAGGCGTGAAATCGCGTCCTTGTCGACACGTTCAGCGAAGAATTTCATATCATCCGCACGCTCTGCCAGTACGGCTTTGAACGCGTATTTCAGCATCGCTTCAGCCAGGCCTGCAACATCGTTCAGGTCAGCGAACGCCACTTCTGGTTCCAGCATCCAGAACTCTGCCAGGTGACGACTGGTGTTAGAGTTTTCTGCACGGAACGTCGGGCCAAAGGTATAAATTTTGGACAGAGCGCAGGCGTAGGTTTCACCGTTCAACTGACCGGAAACGGTCAGGAACGCTTCCTTACCAAAGAAGTCTTTGTCGAAATCGACTTTACCCTGATCGTTACGCGGCAGGTTTTCCAGATCCAGTGTAGAAACACGGAACATTTCACCGGCACCTTCCGTATCGGAAGCGGTGATCAGCGGAGTCGATACCCAAAAGAAACCCTGCTCGTGGAAGAAGCGATGCAGCGCTTGCGCCAGCGTATGACGTACGCGCGCTACCGCACCAATCATATTGGTGCGCGGACGCATATGCGCCACTTCACGCAGATACTCGATGCTGTGACGCTTAGCCGCCATTGGGTAGGTATCAGGATCTTCAACCCAGCCCGCGACTTCAACTTCAGTGGCCTGAATTTCAAAGCTCTGTCCTTGTCCAGGTGATGCAACGACTTTACCCGTTACGATAACTGAACAACCCGTCGTCAGGTGCAGTACGTCCTGATTGTAATTGGGCAGAGAATTATTGATGACGGCCTGTACAGGATCAAAGCAGGAACCGTCATAAACGGCGAGGAAGGAGATGCCAGCTTTTGAATCTCGGCGGGTACGCACCCATCCGCGCACGGTGACTTCGCTGTCAACGGCTACGCGGCCCTGGAGTACGTCGGCTACAGGCACAACGCTCATAATATTCTCTCTGTTAATAGTCGGATATATAAACACATGTCCACCCATAATGGGGGGGATACCTATGTTACCTGGCATCTGCAATCAGACAAGCAGAATTCGTAGCTGGAGTGAAAGATTTCGGAAATAAACGCGAATAAGGGAGCCAAAATGGCTCCCTGGAAGGATTAACTGGCTTTTTTAATATGCGGGAGATCGAAGGCTTTGCGCAGTGCACGAACAAATGCTTTATCGTGGCAGATGGTTTTACCCGGGCTGTCAGATAACTTCGCCACTGGTTTGCCGTTACATTCCACCAGCTTAATTACGATATTAAGCGGCTTAACCTGTGGAATGTCGCATGTTAGCCGTGTCCCAATACCAAAACTCAACTGTACGCGGGAAGAGAAGTGGCGGTAGAGTTCAATCGCTTTTTTCAGATCGAGGTTATCTGAAAAGACCAGCGTTTTGCTCAGCGGATCAATACCCAGTTTTTCATAATGGGCGATGGCTTTTTCACCCCATTCCACCGGATCGCCTGAGTCATGGCGTAATCCCTGGTAGCGGGTCGCAAACTCAACGCCAAAGTCGCGTAAAAATGCGTCCATGGTGATGCAATCGGTCAATGCAATGCCGAGTTGATCAGGATACTCATTTAACCAGGCGGCCAGGGCTACACGTTGGCTGGTGGCAAGTTCAGGACTGATTTGCTGATGAGCCTGGAACCACTCATGCGCCTGCGTACCCATTGGGGTTAATGACAGACGGCGGGCCAGATCGTAGTTACTGGTGCCGACAAACCAGGGCTCTTGCTGCAGGCGTTTAACGATAGCCTGCTGTACTTCGCGCGAAAAACGACGACGCGTACCGAAATCCATCAAATGGAAGCGGGACATATCGACATCTTTCGTTAAAGCAGAGAATTCTACTAGTTTGCTTTCCAGCTCATCGAGTGCCTGCTGGACGCCTGATTCAGGTGAGCGGTAACGGTGTACCAGTTCGCTAATCACCGCTAACAGCGGGACTTCCCACATGATCACTTCACGCCACGGACCGGTTAAGCGGATGTTTAGCTTACCGTTATCATTGGTGACGCAAACCTGTTCCGGGTTATAGCGGAAATCACGTAACCAGGTGAGGTAATCAGCTTTAAAGAAAGGCAGGCCGGAGAGCCACTGGTACTCATCCTCCTGCAGTCGCAGGTGCTGCATAGCATTCACCTGCTCACGAATAGAATCGGCATAAATACCGAGCAGGTCATCGCCACGGCAACGAAATTCAGCCGCTACTTGTACGTCATAGTAGTGGTGAAAAACGGCTTGCTGCATATGCAACTTATAAGCGTCTGTATCCAGCAGCGAGTGCAGAACAGGAGAAGCGAATTGTGTCATAGGTGCGCAGTAGCATCCTCTCACGGGAGCGTTTAGTACAATAAACAACTAAGAAAACCGCTGGAGTATACCCTGTTTAGCGATTTATTGAACCCCGATCACACCATAAGCTCTCTTTCTGGTCGAGGGCAATTCGTGCCACGTGTTATAAAAATGTAGCAAAAAGGGTGTTTGTGCCTGAAAAGATGAACATTCTGCGTAGCGCGATTTACGCAACAGGAATAGACTGAAGCCGAGACTCTATTAAAGATGCTAAAGGTTTTTTTATGACACAACAGCCACAAGCCAAATACCGTCACGACTATCGTGCGCCGGATTACCAGATTACTGATATTGATTTGACCTTTGACCTGGATGCTGAAAAAACCGTGGTCACCGCAGTGAGCCAGGCTGTCCGTCATGGCGCGTCCGACGCGCCCCTGCGCCTGAATGGCGAAGATCTGACCCTGGTGTCGATCCACGTAAACGACGAGCTGTGGACAGAGTATAAAGAAGAAGAGGGCGTTCTGGTCATCAATCAACTGCCGGAACGTTTTACGCTGCGTATCGTGAATGAAATTAGCCCAGCGGCGAATACCGCGCTGGAAGGGCTGTACAAGTCAGGCGATGCGCTGTGTACCCAGTGCGAAGCAGAAGGTTTCCGCCATATTACCTGGTATCTTGATCGCCCGGACGTGCTGGCGCGTTTTACTACCAAAATAATCGCCGATAAAACGCAATATCCGTTCCTGCTCTCCAACGGTAACCGCGTGGCGCAGGGTGAACTGGAAAATGGTCGCCACTGGGTTCAGTGGCAGGATCCATTCCCGAAACCGTGCTATTTATTTGCGCTGGTGGCCGGTGATTTTGACGTCCTGCGCGATACTTTTACTACCCGCTCAGGGCGTGAAGTGGCACTGGAACTGTACGTCGATCGCGGTAACCTGGACCGCGCGCCATGGGCGATGACCTCGCTGAAAAACTCCATGAAATGGGATGAAGAGCGCTTTGGCCTCGAGTATGACCTCGACATCTATATGATTGTCGCTGTGGATTTCTTCAACATGGGCGCGATGGAGAATAAAGGTCTGAACATCTTTAACTCCAAATACGTGCTGGCGCGTACCGATACCGCCACCGACAAAGATTACCTCGATATTGAGCGCGTCATCGGTCACGAATATTTCCATAACTGGACCGGCAACCGCGTGACCTGTCGCGACTGGTTCCAGTTGAGCCTGAAAGAGGGTTTAACTGTGTTCCGCGATCAGGAGTTCAGTTCCGATCTCGGTTCACGTGCGGTAAACCGCATCAGCAATGTGCGTACCATGCGCGGCCTGCAGTTTGCTGAGGACGCCAGCCCGATGGCGCATCCTATCCGCCCGGATATGGTCATCGAAATGAACAACTTCTATACCCTTACCGTGTACGAGAAGGGGGCGGAAGTGATTCGTATGATCCACACCCTGCTGGGTGAGGCTAACTTCCAGAAAGGGATGCAGCTGTACTTTGAGCGTCACGACGGTAGCGCTGCAACCTGTGATGATTTTGTGCAGGCGATGGAAGATGCGTCTAACGTTGATCTCTCCCATTTCCGCCGCTGGTACAGTCAGTCCGGTACGCCGATTCTGACCGTGCGTGATGACTATAACCCATCAACTGAACAGTACACGCTGACCATTAGCCAGCGCACGCCGGCCACGCCGGATCAGGCCGAAAAACAGCCGTTGCATATTCCTTTCGCTCTCGAGTTGTATGACAACGAAGGGAAAGTGATCCCGCTACAAAAAGGCGGGCACCCGGTGAATTCCGTACTCAACGTCACCCAGGCAGAGCAGACGTTTGTCTTTGATAACGTCTACTTCCAGCCGGTTCCGGCATTGCTGTGCGAATTCTCCGCGCCGGTAAAACTGGAATATAAATGGAGCGATCAGCAACTGACCTTCCTGATGCGTCACGCGCGTAATGATTTCTCTCGTTGGGACGCGGCGCAAAGCCTGCTGGCGACCTACATTAAGCTCAACGTTGCCCGCCATCAGCAGGGACAACCGCTGTCGCTGCCGGTACACGTGGCCGATGCATTCCGCGCAGTTTTGCTGGATGAGAAAATCGATCCGGCGCTGGCGGCAGAGATCCTGACGCTGCCTTCAGTAAATGAAATTGCCGAACTATTCGACATCATTGATCCGGTGGCGATAACCGAAGTACGCGAAGCGTTAACCCGCACACTGGCCGCCGAGCTGGCGGATGAATTCCTCGCCATCTATAACGCTAATCATCTTGATGAGTACCGCGTTGAGCATGCCGATATTGGCAAGCGTACGCTGCGTAACGCCTGCCTGCGATTCCTGGCCTTTGGCGAAACCCATCTGGCTGACACGCTGGTAAGCAAGCAGTACCGTGAAGCGAACAATATGACCGATGCGCTGGCGGCGCTATCCGCGGCAGTCGCTGCGCAGCTTCCTTGTCGTGACGCGTTGATGCAGGAGTATGACAATAAGTGGCACCATGACGGTCTGGTGATGGATAAATGGTTTATCCTGCAATCCACCAGCCCGGCTAGAAACGTACTGGAAACGGTACGCGGCCTGTTGAAGCATCGCTCTTTTAGCATGAGTAACCCAAACCGCATCCGTTCTCTGATCGGTGCCTTCGCGGGCAGCAACCCGGCAGCATTCCATGCGGAAGATGGTAGCGGTTATCAGTTCCTGGTTGACATGCTGACTGAGCTCAACAGCCGTAACCCGCAGGTGGCGTCACGCCTGATTGAGCCGCTGATTCGCTTAAAACGTTATGATGCAAAACGTCAGGCGAAGATGCGTGCGGCGCTGGAACAGCTGAAAGGTCTGGAGAATCTGTCAGGCGATCTGTTCGAAAAGATCTCTAAAGCGTTAGCCTGATAATATTGCCGGATGGGTCCGGTCTACCATTCACGCGTAGGCCGGATAAGCGGTAGCGCCATCCGGCATTTTTAACCTTGCTTGCGTAGCTGAACTTCATTGTCGCCACGCTGCATCACCCGGTTCAACACCTCGGCTTCCAGTTCTGTCAAACGCACGGAACCAATCCGGCGAGGTCGTGCAATATCCACCGTTAAATCCAGCCCGATTTTTCCGTCCTCAATCAGCAAAACGCGATCGGCCATTGCTACCGCTTCGCTGACGTCATGGGTGACCAACAGTACGGTAAAGCCGTGCTCTTGCCATAAAGAGACGATCAGCTCCTGCATTTCAAGGCGGGTTAAGGCATCCAGTGCGCCGAGGGGTTCATCCAACAGCAGCAGACCAGGGCGATGAATTAATGCCCGGGCCAGGGCTACGCGTTGTTTTTGTCCGCCAGAAAGCGCTGCGGGCCACTCCTGAGCACGATTCTCCAGTCCAACGGCGGCCAGCGCATCTCGGGCCGCATTGTGCCAGTGACCTTTCAGACCCAGACCGACGTTATCGATAACCGTCTTCCATGGCAGCAGACGCGCATCCTGAAACATCATACGCGTATCATCCTGAATTTCCGCCAGTGGGGTGGTTCCGGCAAGTAATGCGCCTGAGGTGGGCGACTCCAACCCTGCCAGCAGACGCAGCAACGTGCTTTTACCACCACCGCTGCGGCCAACCACGGCAACGAACTGCCCGGCCTGTATATGCAAATCTAACTGATTGAGCACCGTATTGGCGGCGTATTGTTTTGTCACGGCGCTCAGCAACAGCGGCGTACCTTGGTTCAAGCGAGCGGTATTCATACGGTAGCCTCCTTTATATGGTAAGCCGGGTGCCAGCGCAGCCAGACTCGCTCCAGCAATTGGGCGCTGACGTCGGCAAGTTTGCCGAGTAAGGCGTAGAGAATAATGGCCACCACGACCACATCGGTTTGCAGAAATTCGCGGGCGTTCATCGCCAGGTAGCCAATACCGGCATTGGATGAAATGGTTTCTGCGACGATAAGCGTCAGCCACATCAGCCCGAGAGCGAAACGCACGCCGACCATAATTGAGGGCAGGGCGCCAGGGAGGATGACATGAACAAACAGTGAAAAGCCGGACAACCCATAGCTACGCGCCATTTCTACCAGCCCACGATCGATATTACGGATCCCATGCCAGGTGTTGATGTAAATCGGGAACAGCGTGCCCAACGCAACGAGAAAGATCTTGGCGGATTCATCAATGCCGAACCACAAAATCACCAGCGGGATCAGCGCCAGATGCGGTACGTTACGCAGCATCTGCACCGAGGTATCCAGCAAGCGTTCTCCCCAACGCGAAAGACCGCTGATCAGTCCCAGCGTCAGGCCAATCGATCCACCGATGGAGAATCCGATCAGCGCGCGCCAGGAACTGATGGCCAGATGCTGCCAAAGCTCGCCGCTGGTGGAAAGCGTCCAGAAGGCTTCGATAACACCCTCCGGAGAGGGCAGTATGCGGTTGGACAGCCAGCCCATTGATGATGCGAGCTGCCAGAGCGCCACCAGACCTACCGGTAAAAACCAGGGCGCGAGGCGCAATAACCATCTGTTTTTCGTCGTTGCCATTAGCCGCTCCTTAGCTTTGAGCGACTTTGCGCGGGATGAATTCGTTTGCAACCGCTTCGCCTTGCTGTTGCAGGCGCTGCGGTTGCGGAATTTCTGGTATCGCGACATCCAGATGCGGGAACAGCAGCTCACCAACCCTGTACGCTTCTTCCAGATGCGGATAGCCGGACAGCACAAAGCTGTCGATGCCCAGCGCGGCATACTCGTTAATACGTGCTGCGACCGTAGGACCGTCTCCAACCAGTGCGGTCCCTGCGCCACCGCGTACCAGTCCTACCCCTGCCCACAGGTTCGGGCTAATTTCCAGTTTGTCGCGTTTACCGTTGTGCAGTGCAGCCATTCGCTGCTGACCAACCGAATCCGTTTTTGAGAAGGCGGCCTGGGCTTTGGCGATGGTGTCGTCATCCAGATGGGCTATCAGACGATCCGCTGCCTGCCATGCCTCGTGCGTTGTCTCTCGTACGATCACATGCAGACGAATACCGAAGCGGATCTTGCGCCCGAGCGCCGCTGCTTTGGCCCGCACCTGTTCAATCTTCGCTTTCACCTGTTCGGGCGGCTCGCCCCAGGTCAGGTAGAGATCAACCTGTTCTGCAGCAAGATCTTGTGCGACATCAGACGAGCCGCCGAAATAAAGCGGTGGTTGGGGTTGTTGTACGGGAGGGAAAAACAGCTTCGCGCCGCGAACGTGAATATGTTTGCCGTTGAAATCCACCGTTTCACCTTGCAGCAAGCGCCGCCAGACCTGAGTAAATTCCGCAGAGGCTTCATAGCGCTCGGTGTGATCGAGGAACACGCCGTCGCCTGCCAGCTCCTGTGGATCGCTGCCGGTCACCAGGTTAAATAACGCCCGGCCATTTGAGAGTCTGTCGAGCGTTGCAGCCTGACGTGCGGCAACCGTTGGCGAGGTAACGCTTGGACGCAGCGCGACCAGAAACTTTAATCGCTGGGTGACCGGGATCATCGAGGCGGCGACCAGCCAGGCATCTTCGCAAGAGCGACCAGTTGGAATCAGAACGCCGGTAAACCCAAGACGATCGGCCGTTTGCGCGATTTGTTGCAGATAACCGTGATCGACAGGGCGCGAACCCTCTTCCGTTCCAAGATAATGACCGTCACCATGGGTGGGTAAAAACCAAAACATGTTCAGACTCATAATTTTTCTCCTGCCTGCTGAGTGGGTTGCCAGATACGCTGGCGAATATCGATTTTTTTCGGCACCAGACGGTTGTCATAAAACAGATCGGCGGTTTGTTGTTGCAGGGCTGCAACAGAGGCGTTGACTGGCACAATGGTGGTTGGCGGACGGTGATCCAGATAAGACGCAATCACCGGTTCTGGCAGTCCCATGGTTTTGGCCAGCAGGGTAATACTTTGCTGGCGCTGGCTGAGGGTTAACGCATCGGCCTGGCTAAAGGTATCCAGTACGCCAAGAACAAATGCGCCATTTTTCTCGGCATAGGGACGGGCGGCGAGATAAAACGAACCGGTTTGCTTGAGGTCTGAGCCGTCTTTTAGCACACGTACATCACCTTGCAGTAACGCGGCGGAATAATAGGGGTCCCAGATAGCCCATGCATCAACGTTTCCTTGCTGAAAGGCTGCTCGCGCGTCGGCGGGAGTCAGATAGGTCGGTTGAATATCGGTAAGTTTCAGTCCAGCCTGTTGCAGCGCCCGGAGCAGTAAATTGTGGGCGCTGGACCCTTTCTGGAAGGCGACTTTATGTCCTTTAAGCTGCGCTACGCTCTGGATCGGGCTATTTTTCGGCACCAGAATCACTTCGGCTTTCGGCTTGGGCGGCTCGACGCCCACGTAAACCAGATCGGCTCCGGCAGCCTGGGCGAAAATTGGCGGAATATCACCGGTGCTGCCGAGATCGATACTGCCGATGTTGAGCGCTTCCAGCATTTGCGGCCCAGCCGGGAATTCGACCCACGAGATTTTAGTCTGCGGATAGCGTTTCTCCAGTAGCTGATGGCTTTTGGCCAGCACCATACTGACGCTTCCTTTCTGGTAACCAATACGCAAGGCATCGGGGGCCGATTCTGCGGCATGCCCCAGAGTTGACAACGACAACAACCCACTCAGTGCCAGCCATGACGTGTGACGCTTGAGAAGATCAAGCATGGGCGGCACCTCGCAGGGTGTTCAGTTGAGGAAGTTGGACGTCGCGACGATGCAACGCCAGCCAGAAGGTATCAAGCGCACTGTCCAGACGCTGCTGAAGGTTAGGCGTAAACTGAGGTTTATGTTGATAATCAATTACCTGCGAATCATCGGCAAACACACCGTGCAGGATCTCCTGGGCCTTTAATGCGCTCAGTACCGGTTTCAGCGCGTAATCGACGGCAAGCAAATGCGCCACGCTGCCGCCGGTAGCCAACGGCAAAACTACTTTCCCTTCCAGCGCTCGCTCGGGGAGCAGATCGAGCAGGGTTTTCAGGGCGCCAGAGTAAGCGGCTTTGTAGACCGGCGTGGCGACAATCAGCCCGTCTGCATCCTGCAATTGTTCGCTAAATGTCTTCAGCGCCGGACTGTCGAAACGGGCATAGATCAGGTCTTCTGGGGCAAAGTTGTGCAGATTCCAGTGAAAAACTTCCACATCCTGACCGTTTAGTTTTTCTCGAGCATATTCCAGTAACGCGCTGGAGCGAGAGGGAAAGCGTGGGCTTCCCGCCAGAGTAATGACGCGCATAATTTTAATCTCCCCTTATAACTAATTGTTTTCTTTTGCTTAACATTGATAACAATTTATGCAGTCTGGCAGAGAGATTTTGTTTATCGAAATGATTTATACGGGATAGAAAAGTCGAAAAATAAATATACCTGTCATACTTCAAGTTGCATGTGCGTTGGCTTTCCTCGCTCACCCCAGTCACGTACTGGTGTACGTTCCTGGGGATTTGCTGCGTCACCGCCTTCCTGCAACTCGAATTATTTAGGGTGTAAAAAGCAGGGGCGAGGAAAACGATTGCTATTTATTGCCGCAGGTCAATTCCCTTTTTGCTCGCGATCGCACATAATACGCCCCCGGTTTGCACACCGGGAATCCAGGAGAGTTCATGTACTACCCCTTCGTTCGTAAAGCCCTTTTTCAGCTCGATCCAGAGCGCGCTCATGAATTGACATTCCAGCAATTACGTCGCATTACCGGCACACCGCTTGAAGCGCTTGTGCGCCAGAAAGTACCGGCAAAACCGGTTACCTGTATGGGGTTGACGTTTAAAAATCCGCTCGGGCTTGCTGCCGGACTGGATAAAGACGGGGAGTGCATTGATGCGCTCGGCGCGATGGGATTTGGTTCCATTGAGATTGGTACCGTGACGCCACGCCCTCAGCCGGGTAACGATAAACCGCGTCTGTTCCGTCTGGTCGATGCAGAAGGTTTGATCAACCGTATGGGGTTTAATAACCACGGGGTTGATAACCTGGTTGAGAACGTTAAAAAATCGCATTTTGACGGTATTCTGGGGATTAATATTGGTAAGAATAAAGATACCCCAGTAGAGAACGGCAAAGATGACTATCTGATTTGTATGGAAAAAGTCTATGCTTATGCGGGTTATATCGCGATTAATATCTCTTCACCGAATACGCCGGGATTACGTACGCTGCAATACGGCGAGGCGCTAGACGATCTCCTGACGGCAATTAAAAATAAGCAAAATGATCTGCAAGCGATCCACCATAAATATGTTCCAGTGGCGGTAAAGATCGCGCCGGATCTTTCTGTGGAAGAACTGATCCAGGTTGCTGACAGTTTAGTTCGTCATAATATTGATGGCGTAATTGCGACTAACACCACGCTCGATCGTTCTCTCGTTCAAGGAATGAAAAATTGCGATCAAATGGGTGGCCTGAGCGGTCGACCATTACAATTAAAAAGTACAGAAATTATTCGCCAGTTGTCTCAGGAATTAAAAGGCCAGCTGCCGATTATTGGTGTTGGTGGTATCGATTCGGTGATTGCTGCACGTGAGAAAATAGCTGCTGGTGCAACCCTCGTACAGATTTATTCGGGCTTTATTTTTAAAGGTCCGCCGTTGATAAAAGAAATCGTCAGCAATATCTGAATGCTACCTTAATCACAAACCAGGGCTTTATTTCTAGCCCTGGTTGTTTTATATTCCTTTACTGTTGCTTATTTAAACATTCTGAGCTTTTATTATTAGGGCAATAAACGAAGCGGCAAAAGGATACTGTCGTAACGGTGATGATTAAGGAAAGGAGAGAAACTGATGCGAATTAAACCCGACGATAACTGGCGCTGGTATTATGATGAAGAGCATGATCGTATGATGCTCGATTTAGCCAATGGCATGTTATTCCGCTCGCGTTTTGCTCGTAAAATGCTCACTCCTGATGCATTTTCTCCGTCAGGTTTTTGTGTTGATGACGCCGCGCTTTATTTTTCCTTTGAAGAAAAATGTCGCTACCTGGATTTAGCCAAAGAACAAAAAGCGGAACTGGTGCTCAATGCGCTGGTGGCGATTCGTTATCTCAAACCGCAAATGCCGAAAAGCTGGCACTTTGTTGCGCACGGTATTAACTGGTCGCCGGTCGTGGGTGACGCTGCCTGTGTTGATTTAAGCGATACCGATGAACAGGTAAACCTGTTAGTGGTTGAGCCGGGTGAAAACGCCGCGCTTTGTCTGCTTGCGCAACCTGGTGTGGTTATCGCCGGGCGCATGATGCAGCTTGGCGATGCGATTAAAATAATGAATGACAGACTGAAACCGCAAGCAGTAGTTGACAGTTTCAGCCTTGAGCAGGCGGTTTAGCTCTCCAGCCTGATTGCCGTTTTGGGAATACAGCTGCAGCACAGAATCGTTCCGTCGTCCCCTATCGCTGATTTCTTCAACGGGCTAACTTCGCCATCTACCAGTCGAATTCGACAGCATCCGCAAATGCCTGCCCGGCATGAATAGGGAACCCGGATACCCTGGTTTTCCAGCTGCTCAAGCAATACCTGCTGATTATTTCCGCGAAAGGTCTGTCCCTGCCAGTCAATCAGCACCGTGGCATCAGGCTGCTGCTCGGCGACGGTATCATCAGATTCCGCCGCGCCGTACGCTCTGGCGGGGCCGGTTGCCAAAATCTCTACCTCATCGCCGACGCGAATAACGCCACTGTTGCGTGCGATAAGATTCTGGCCGAAATCGACATCGCCGTTATCTACCGCAGTACGGAAGGTTTGCAGTGTTGCGAGAGGTTCGCCGGATGGATGTTTCTGGCCTTTTTCCGGGCTAACTGTAGTGAAAATACAGCGGCTACAGGGTTTTGCAACATCAAAAATGACGTCGCCAATACGAATCACTTTCCAGGTATCTTCTTCCCAGGCGCCAGCTCCTGAAACCACCAGATTGGGGCGAAACTGTTCCATTTTGACGCTTGCCGGACAGCGCTGTTGCACATCGCGCAGGGATGCTTCGTTGGCCAGCAGATAGGGATAACCATCAGCGAAGGATAAAGGAACATCAACATGTCGTTTTACACGGCGCGTCAGCTGCGGACCGACCCAGCGTAACTGCACGTCACGGGAGAAAAAACTGCTAAGCCACTGGTTAATAGCCACTGGCGCAATGCGCGCGGTAAAATGATTCCCCCATACTTCAGTTGGCGCATCCTGGGTGGCGAAGTCGGCAAATCGTACGAGCGCACTGCTGCCGTCTGGAGCCGTAAGATGCAGCCCATCGTGGAATGGGGAAGGCGTAAAACGGACCATTTGTGGGAACTGGCGGGCGGTTATGAACGTTCCGTCAGGTTCAGTGATCATAAATATACGGTCAAAGGCGAGACCGCTGACGTCGGCCAGGGCATGCGTGAGCCCAATGCCGCGCATTGATTTAACCGGATGAATAAAAAGTCGGGTTAACGTGACCACTGTACAGCCCCTCGAATGAAAATAAGCCTTCAACTTTATGACATACAGCCCATATTAGCTATAATGCGCAGCAATTTTCTCGGAGTAAAAGTGACATTATGAATTCTCTGTTTGCCAGTACGGCCCGCGGGCTGGAAGAGCTGTTAAAAACTGAACTGGAAAACCTCGGCGCGCTGGAGTGTCAGGTCGTTCAGGGTGGGGTCCATTTTAAGGGCGACACGCGGCTTGTTTACCAGAGCCTGATGTGGAGTCGCCTGGCCTCGCGCATTATCCTGCCGATGGGAGAGTGCAAGGTCTACAGCGATCTTGATCTGTACCTCGGCGTTCAGGCAATCGACTGGACAGAGATATTTAACCCTGGTGCTACGTTTGCCGTTCATTTTAGCGGCCTGAACGAAACCATTCGTAACAGCCAGTACGGCGCGCTAAAGGTCAAGGATGCGATTGTCGATGCATTTACCCGTAAAAATATGCCGCGTCCGAATGTGGATCGTGAATCTCCGGATCTGCGCATCAACGTCTGGTTGAACAAAGATACCGCCAGCATTGCGCTCGATCTGAGCGGTGATGGTTTGCACCAGCGTGGCTATCGCGATCGCGCGGGTCAGGCACCGATTAAAGAAACGCTGGCCGCCGCTATTGTTATGCGTTCTGGCTGGCAACCGGGAACCCCGTTACTCGATCCGATGTGTGGTTCCGGCACACTGCTGATTGAAGCTGCGATGTGGGCAACCGATCGCGCGCCGGGCCTGCACCGCGGGTACTGGGGCTTCAGCGGTTGGGCGCAGCACGACGAAGCCGTCTGGCAAGAAGTTAAAGCCGAAGCGCAGGTGCGTGCGCGTAAGGGACTGGTTGACTATACCTCGCATTTTTATGGATCCGACAGCGATGCGCGCGTGATTGAAAAAGCGCGCAGTAACGCTCGCCGCGCCGGTATCGCCGATCTGATGACGTTTGACGTTAAAGATGTCGCCAAACTGAGCAATCCGTTGCCGAAAGGACCGTATGGGACGGTTATCAGTAACCCGCCTTACGGCGAACGTCTGGATAGCGAACCGGCGCTGATTGCCCTGCACAGCCTGCTGGGCCGTACGATGAAAAACCAGTTTGGCGGCTGGAATTTGTCGCTGTTCAGCGCCTCTCCGGATCTGCTCAGCAGCTTGCAATTACGTGCCGACAAGCAGTTCAAGGCGAAAAACGGCCCGTTGGATTGTGTGCAGAAAAACTATCACGTTGCAGAGACCACCGCGGACAGCAAGCCTGCCACGGTCGCGGAAGATTATGCTAACCGCCTGCGCAAAAACATCAAGAAACTGGAAAAATGGGCGCGTCAGGAAGGCATTGAATGTTATCGCCTGTATGACGCTGACCTGCCGGAATACAACGTTGCTGTGGATCGTTACGGTGAGTGGGTCGTGGTTCAGGAATATGCTCCACCGAAGACAGTTGATGCACAAAAAGCGCGTCAACGCCTGTTTGACATTATTGCCGCAACGCTGTCAGTACTGGAAATCGCGCCCAATAAACTGGTGCTGAAAACCCGTGAACGCCAGAAAGGCAAGAATCAGTATCAGAAGATGAATGAGAAGGGTGAATTCATTGAGGTAAGCGAGTACAACGCGCGCCTGTGGGTGAACCTGACTGACTACCTTGATACGGGTTTATTCCTCGATCACCGTATTGCGCGCCGTATGCTGGGGCAGATGAGTAAAGGTAAGGACTTCCTTAACCTGTTCTCCTACACCGGCAGCGCCAGCGTACATGCAGGATTGGGCGGTGCGCGTAGCACCACGACAGTTGATATGTCGCGTACCTATCTGGAATGGGCGGAACGCAACCTGCGTCTGAACGGCCTGAGCGGTCGCGCTCACCGTTTAATTCAGGCCGATTGCCTGGGCTGGTTGCGTGATGCCAATGAACAGTTTGATCTGATTTTCATCGATCCGCCGACGTTCTCTAACTCAAAACGTATGGAAGACTCGTTTGATGTGCAGCGCGATCATCTGGCGCTGATGAAAGATCTGAAACGTTTGCTGCGTAAAGACGGCACGATCATGTTCTCCAACAACAAACGTGGGTTCCGCATGGATCTCGACGGTTTGGCTGAACTGGGATTGAAAGCACAAGAAATCACCCAAAAAACGCTTTCCCAGGACTTTGCCCGTAACCGTCAGATCCACAATTGCTGGCTGATTACCGCAGCCTGAAAGGAAAATTAAATGTCATTAATCAGTATGCATGGTGCATGGCTGTCGTTTAGCGATGCGCCGCTTCTTGATAATGCTGAACTGCATATCGAAGATAACGAGCGGGTCTGTCTGGTTGGCCGTAATGGCGCGGGCAAATCGACGCTGATGAAGATCCTGAACCGTGAACAGGGTCTTGACGATGGGCGTATTATTTATGAGCAGGATCTGGTTGTGGCGCGTCTGCAGCAGGATCCGCCGCGCAACGTGCAGGGTAGCGTCTACGATTTTGTCGCCGAAGGGATTGCAGAACAGGCGGTTTACCTCAAGCGTTATCACGATATCTCGCATCTGGTGATCGCCGATCCGAGTGATAAAAACCTCCAGGAACTGGCGAAGGTTCAGGAACAGCTGGATCACCACAATCTGTGGCAGCTGGAAAACCGTATTAATGAAGTACTGGAACAGCTTGGCCTGGAAGCAGACATGGAGCTGGCATCGCTTTCCGGCGGCTGGCTACGTAAGGCGGCGCTGGGCCGCGCGTTAGTGAGCAACCCGCGCGTGCTGCTGTTGGATGAACCGACGAACCACCTGGATATTGAAACCATCGACTGGCTGGAAGGGTTCCTGAAAACTTTCAATGGGACAATTATTTTCATTTCCCATGACCGTTCATTTATCCGCAATATGGCGACGCGTATTGTCGATCTTGACCGCGGCAAGCTGGTGACCTATCCGGGGAGTTACGATCAGTATCTGCTGGATAAAGAAGAAGCGTTGCGCGTAGAAGAGTTACAAAACGCGGAATTTGATCGCAAGTTGGCGCAGGAAGAAGTCTGGATTCGTCAGGGTATCAAAGCGCGTCGTACGCGTAACGAAGGTCGCGTGCGCGCACTGAAAGCCATGCGTCGCGAGCGTGGCGAACGTCGCGAAGTGATGGGCACAGCGAAGATGCAAGTCGAAGAGGCTAGCCGTTCAGGCAAGATTGTTTTCGAAATGGAGAATGTGGATTACCAGGTTGACGGAAAGCAACTGGTGAAAGATTTCTCCGCGCAGGTGCAGCGTAGCGACAAGATCGCGCTAATCGGACCTAACGGCTGCGGCAAAACAACGCTGCTGAAGTTGATGTTAGGTCAGCTTCAGGCTGACAGCGGACGCATTCACGTCGGTACCAAACTGGAAGTGGCCTATTTCGATCAGCACCGCGCCGAACTGGATCCCGATAAAACCGTGATGGACAACCTGGCTGAAGGTAAGCAAGAGGTGATGGTTAACGGTAAACCTCGCCATGTGTTGGGTTACCTGCAGGACTTCCTGTTCCATCCGAAACGTGCGATGACGCCAGTACGTGCGCTCTCTGGCGGGGAACGTAATCGCCTGTTATTGGCGCGTTTGTTCCTGAAACCCAGCAATCTGTTGATTCTCGATGAACCAACGAACGATCTTGACGTCGAAACGCTGGAACTGCTCGAAGAGTTGATTGATAGCTACCAGGGCACCGTGCTGCTGGTGAGCCACGACCGTCAGTTTGTCGATAATACCGTGACCGAATGCTGGATCTTCGAAGGCGGCGGTAAAATTGGTCGTTATGTCGGCGGTTATCATGATGCGCGCAGTCAGCAATCGCAGTATGTGGCGTTTAAGCAGCCAGTTGCGAAAAAAACAGAGGAGCCAGCCGCTCCTAAAGCAGAAATTGTCAAACGCGGCACCAGCAAACTAAGCTATAAACTGCAGCGCGAACTGGAGCAACTCCCCGTGTTGCTTGAAGAACTGGAAGCTAAGCTGGAAGCCTTACAGGCTCAGGTTGCTGACGCCGCGTTTTTCAGTCAGCCTCACGAGCAAACGCAACAGGTGTTAGCTAATTTGAACGAAGCGGAACAAGAACTTGAGCAAGCCTTTGAGCGCTGGGAGTATCTTGAGTCTTTGAAGAATGGCGCATAATTAAAGGAGCACCTATGTGCGAACATCACCATGCCGCGAAGCATATTTTGTGCTCGCAGTGTGACATGCTGGTGGCGTTACCTCGCCTTGAGCATGGTCAGAAAGCGGCATGTCCACGATGTGGCACTACGTTAACCGTTGAGTGGGACGCGCCCCGGCAGCGTCCCACTGCCTATGTTTTAGCCGCACTATTTATGCTGCTGCTGTCAAACCTCTTTCCCTTTGTGAATATGAACGTCGCAGGGGTGAGTAGTGAAGTGACGTTGCTGCAAATTCCCAGCGTGCTCTTTTCTGAAGATTACGCCAGTCTCGGCACCTTCTTTATCTTATTCGTTCAGCTGGTTCCGGCCTTTTGTCTGCTGACGATCCTGCTACTGGTAAACCGGGTTCAGATGCCCGAGCGGCTTAAAGCATGGCTGGCGCGCATTTTGTTTCAGTTAAAAAGCTGGGGAATGGCAGAAATCTTCCTCGCCGGCGTGCTGGTGAGCTTTGTTAAGCTAATGGCCTACGGCGATATCGGCGTGGGCAGCAGCTTTATTCCGTGGTGCTTCTTTTGCGTTTTACAGTTGCGTGCATTTCAGTGCGTTGACCGTCGCTGGCTATGGGATGATATTGCGCCAATGCCTGTCATAAAGCAGGCCTTAAAACCTGGCGTGCCTGGTATTCGACAGGGACTGCGTTCCTGCTCTTGCTGCACTGCAATACTTCCCGCTGATGAACGGGTGTGCCCACGCTGTCAGACGAAAGGCTATGTGCGGCGTAAAAACAGTCTGCAATGGACGTTGGCATTACTGTTTACGTCAATCATGCTTTATCTTCCTGCCAATATTCTGCCGATTATGATTACCGATTTGCTCGGGTCAAAGCTGCCGTCAACCATACTTGAGGGGGTGGTTTTAATCTGGAGCGAAGGCTCGTATCCGGTGGCTGCGGTTATCTTTATCGCCAGTATTATGGTGCCGACGTTGAAAATGATCGCCATTGCCTGGCTATGCTGGGACGCCAAGGGGCACGGCAAGCGCGACAGTGAACGGATGCATTTAATTTATGAGGTCGTGGAATTTGTCGGTCGCTGGTCAATGATCGACGTCTTTGTGATTGCGGTACTCTCTGCGCTGGTGCGCATGGGAGGGTTAATGAACATTTATCCTGCAATGGGTGCTTTGATGTTTGCTTTAGTCGTCATTATGACAATGTTTTCTGCGATGACATTTGATCCGCGTCTGTCGTGGGATCGTGAACCAGAACCAGGCCATGAGGAGTCCTGACAGCATGGAATCTAAAAGTGGGGAAGCCAAAGTGCAAAAGGTAAAAAACTGGTCGCCCGTGTGGATATTTCCTATCGTCACTGCACTCATTGGCGCGTGGGTTCTGTTTTATCACTACAGTCATCAGGGGCCACAGGTCACGCTTATTACCACCAATGCCGAAGGTATTGAAGGGGGCAAGACGACGATTAAGAGCCGCAGTGTGGACGTCGGCATCGTTGAGAGCGCAACCCTGACGGATGATCTGACCCATGTGGAGATTAAAGCGCGTCTTAACTCTGGAATGGAAAAGCTGCTGCATAAAGATTCTGTCTTTTGGGTGGTGAAGCCGCAGGTTGGACGTGAAGGTATAAGTGGGCTCGGCACGCTATTGTCCGGGGCTTATATTGAACTGCAGCCTGGCAATAAAGGCAGTAAGCTGGAAAATTACCAACTGCTGGATTCACCGCCGCTGGCCCCGCCAGATGCAAAAGGGATCCGTGTGATTCTGGACAGCAAAAAAGCCGGTCAGTTGAGTCCGGGCGATCCGGTGCTTTTTCGCGGCTATCGTGTAGGTTCGGTTGAAACCAGCACATTTGATGCGCAAAAGCGTACGATCAGCTATCAGCTTTTCATTAATGCGCCTAACGATCGTCTGGTGACCAGTAATGTGCGTTTCTGGAAAGACAGTGGGATCGCCGTAGATCTTACCTCAGCAGGTATGCGCGTAGAAATGGGTTCGCTCTCCACGCTGTTTGGCGGTGGTGTAAGTTTTGATGTGCCAGAAGGTTTAGAGCAGGGCGAGCCGGTCGCACAACAGTCAGCGTTTAATCTTTATGACGATCAAAAAAGTATTCAGGATTCACTGTATACCGATCATATCGATTATCTGATGTTCTTTAAAGATTCGATTCGTGGCCTGCAGCCTGGTGCGCCGCTGGAATTCCGTGGCATCCGCTTGGGTACGGTGAGTAAAGTGCCTTTCTTCTCACCGAATATGCGCCAGGTGTTCAACAATGATTATCGCATTCCGGTGCTGGTACGCATCGAACCAGAACGTCTGAAGGCGCAGCTGGGCGAAGATACTGATGTTGGTGCTCATCTGGCGGAATTGCTTAAACGCGGATTACGGGCATCGCTCAAAACCGGGAACCTGGTGACCGGCGCGCTTTATGTCGATCTCGACTTCTATCCGAAAGAGCCGCCGATTACTGGTGTACGCGAATTTAATGGTTATCAAATTATTCCGACCGTGAGCGGTGGTCTGGCGCAGATCCAACAGCGTCTGATGGAAGCGTTGGATAAGATTAATAATCTGCCGCTGAACCCGATGATTGAGCAGGCAACCAATACGCTGTCGGAAAGCCAGCGCACGATGAAGCATCTGCAAACCACGCTGGATAACATGAACAAGATCACGTCCAGCCAGTCGATGCAGGATCTTCCGGCGGATATGCAGAACACGCTGCGTGAACTAAATCGTAGCATGCAGGGCTTCCAGCCTGGTTCCGCGGCCTACAACAAGATGGTGGCAGATATGCAGCGTCTTGATCAGGTGCTACGTGAACTGCAACCGGTACTGAAAACGCTGAACGATAAGAGTAATGCGCTGGTATTTGAAGCGAAGGACAAAAAAGATCCAGAGCCGAAGAGGGCGAAACAATGAAAAAGTGGCTAGTGGTGATGATGGCGGTCTGGCTGACGTCATGCAGCTCCAGCGGAGAGAATAAAAGCTATTACCAGCTCCCTATCGCACAAGGCGGTGTGCAGAGCTCCGCCAATCAGGGAAACCGTCTGCTGTGGGTTGAACAGATTGCGGTACCTGATTATCTGGCCGGTAATGGGGTGGTTTACCAGACCAGCGATGTGCAATATGTTATAGCCAATAATAATCTCTGGGCCAGCCCATTAGACCAGCAATTGCGCAATACGCTGGTTGCTAACCTCAGCATGCAGTTGCCTGGCTGGGTTGTTGCTTCGCAGCCGCTGGGAAGCACTCAGGACACGCTGAACGTCACCGTAACCGGCTTCCACGGTCGTTACGATGGTAAGGTTATCGTGAGTGGAGAATGGTTGCTGAATCATCAGGGACAACTGATCAAACGTCCATTCCACATCGAAGCTGTACAGACTAAAGACGGCTACGATGAGATGGTGAAGGTTCTTGCTAACGCCTGGAGTCAGGAAGCGGCGGCTATTGCTCAAGAGCTGAAACGCATCCCATAAGCTTAAATAATTGTAAATTATGCCGCCCCTGGCTCACCGCCCGGGGCGGTTTTTTTATTTTTTTAGCCGTGGAGATAGCTGTTCTGACTGACTATTTTTGTACAAATGATTTAGAGGCTAGCTCACAAATATGACACTGGCGTGAATTTTGCGCATTGACGAGCCTAATGTTTAGGGGTATTCGTTTAGTGTGATTGCACACTTAGTAATCACTGTTTTCTTTTCCACCAGACCAAAAAATGAGGGAAACGAGGCATGAAGAGACAAAAACGAGATCGCCTGGAACGGGCACATCAACGTGGATATCAGGCCGGCATTGCCGGACGCTCAAAAGAAATGTGTCCCTATCAGACGCTGAATCAGAGGTCATACTGGCTGGGAGGCTGGCGAGAAGCCATGGGGGATAGGGTTTTAATGGCCTGATTCTGTCTCTTTAGATAAAAGAAACCTCCGCAGAGCGGAGGTTTCGCCTTTTTGCACACCAGATATAACGGAGAAACGTTAATGTCTGGCTGCTACGCAGTCCTGGATTAGAACGCGGAAGTGTCCTGGAACAGACCCACTTTCAGATCGTTTGCGGTGTAGATCAAACGACCATCAACCAGCACTTCACCATCAGCCAGGCCCATGATCAGGCGACGGTTAACGATACGTTTGAAGTGAATGCGGTAAGTGACTTTCTTCGCAGTCGGCAGAACCTGGCCGGTGAATTTAACTTCACCTACGCCCAGCGCACGGCCTTTACCTTCGCCGCCCAGCCAGCCGAGATAGAATCCAACCAGCTGCCACATGGCGTCGAGACCCAGACAGCCCGGCATCACCGGATCGCCGATAAAGTGACAACCGAAGAACCACAGGTCTGGGTTGATATCCAGTTCAGCTTCAACATAACCTTTGTCAAAGTTGCCACCGGTTTCGGTCATCTTGATGACACGGTCCATCATCAGCATGCTTGGTGCTGGCAGTTGTGGCCCTTTTGCGCCAAACAGTTCACCGCGACCAGAGGCAAGAAGGTCTTCTTTCGTATAGGATTCGCGTTTATCTACCATGTTCTCTGTAAGCCTTATTTTATTGAAGCACGCAGGATAGCTAACACGTGTACGCTGAACAAGTCCGATCAGTTCGGAATAATCCAGTTCAGCCAACGTAGCGGCCATGGAAAACGGTGACGACCTTCCTGTTGCGTAGCCGTGGCAATACGCTCCTGAATGGTTTGCATCAGCGTTGTCTGGCCTTCGCCATCCCACACCAGATTTAACAACAGTGGCAGCGCATCAGTTACGTCGTCCACCGCCCAGATAGTGAATTTTTCTTCTTCTATGGCCTGCAGCAGCGCGGGATGCAGGCTGAGGTGTCTGACGTTAGCCGAAGGAATGATAACGCCCTGCGTGCCCGTCAGCTCACGCTGCTGGCAGATGGCGAAGAAACCTTCAATTTTCTCATTCAGACCACCGACAGGTTGCGCCCGACCAAACTGATCGACAGAACCGGTAATGGCGATACTTTGATTAACAGGCACGTCGGCGAGGGCGCTGATCAATGCGCACAGTTCTGCCATAGACGCGCTGTCACCGTCCACTTCGCTGTAAGATTGCTCAAAGGTCAGCGAGGCAGAGAAGGGGATTTGCTGCTCAAGCTGGAGTTCCGACATCAGGAACGCCTGCATAATCATCATACCCTTGGCATGAATATTTCCGCCGAGCTCGGCTTTGCGCTCAATGTCCGTAAACTCGCCGTCGCCAATATGCACGACGCAACTGATACGAGAAGGCTCGCCAAATGCGCGTGGGTGGCCTGGAAACTCAATCACCGACAAGGCGTTGATCTGGCCAATACGCTCGCCTTCTGTCTCGATAAGGATCTGCTCTTGCAGAATTTCGTCCTGCATGCGTTCGGCCAGGAATCCCTCACGCCATTCGCGCTGAGCCAGCATCAGGCTGAACTGCTCAGCGTTGCAGGTTTCGCTCTCGCATAACGGGGCCACCTCTTTGAACTGTCTGGTGATCCACAGCGGGTTAAGAGGCAATGTATCCTGTTCACCGGTATAGCGAACGGCTTCACGGATCAAAACCTGCCAGGCATCAGGAGCGGGGTAAGGCAAATTATTGCGCATGGCAGTATGCGTGACCCACTGACACCACTGCGTCATGGTTTCGGCATCCACTATCTGCAGATTATCTTCAAACTCGCTGTAAATGGCCTGCTCAGCCAACTCTGGTTCCATGTCCTGGAAATCCGCCAGCGATTCACGCTCACCCACCAAAATCACTTTCAGTTTAAGCGGCATAGGCGGAACAGAGACAGGCAGTGGGCGAGACTCATCAAAAGCCACCCAATCAAAACGCTCGTGGCTGACAATGGCTTTCAGACGCATCCACAACAGAGGTTGGGCCAACAGCGTGCGCAATGAGATAACCAGCACACCCCCATTGGCCTGATGTACCAGACCTGGCTGCAGCGTAATTTCGCCATTGAACTGACGTAGACAGCCAAACAGTTGTTCAGCTTCGGCCCAGTCAGCGCTGACCACCTGCGTCAACGTCGCAAAATTGTCTTCCGCTTTTTCAGCTGTACGATAACGAATAGTGTGACCGGAGATGTCGTAATGACCGCCAGTCAGGCTTCCTGCATCCGTGTGCAAGGGACGTGCAGCCTTTGCAATAAGGTTGAGATACTCAAGCTCCTCCGGTGCTTTCACCAACATGAACGAGGATGTTGTCCAGTGCTGAAGAAGCTGCTCTAGCGCGAATTGTAAACGTGGCTGAGTATCACTAAGTAAGGTGTCGGTGTCGTCAGTGACGTGCGGCTGTGCAAATACTTCCTGATAACTGTCGGTATCAGGAACCAGATCACGCCATGCAAGTTTCGTAATGGTCAAAGTTGATGTTTTTTAGTCTGTTGTAAAAAACGAGATTATACCGTAACCCTCACCACTAAACACCTGGAAAGCGCCGCGAAACGGTTGTGATGACGCGCGACAGTTCACAGGCTGGATATTCTTTTCTTCAGATGCCGAAAAAGCTGATATTCTGATAAGAGTTACACGGTAACATTGAGATCGCAATGAAATATCAACAACTTGAAAATCTTGAAAGCGGATGGAAATGGAAGTACCTGGTGAAGAAGCATCGCGAGGGGGAGTTGATTACCCGCTATGTGGAAGCCAGCGCTGCCAAAGAAGCCGTTGATTTGTTGCTAACCCTCGAAAATGAACCGGTTCGGGTCAACGCCTGGATTGAAGAATACATGAACCCTGCACTGCTCAATCGTATGAAGCAAACGATCCGGGCGAGGCGTAAGCGGCACTTTAATGCAGAACATCAACATACGCGTAAGAAATCGATCGATCTGGAGTTTATGGTCTGGCAGCGTCTGGCTGGTCTTGCGCAGCGGCGTGGAAAAACGCTTTCTGAAACTATAGTGCAGCTGATTGAAGACGCAGAGCATAAAGAGAAGTACGCGAACAAAATGTCGACATTGAAGCAGGATTTACAGGCGTTGCTGGGAAAAGACTAGCGGTTGGCTGGTGTAACAAGAGGCTTGTTTTGAGTGGAAAAAGATGAAAAAAAACCCCGCATAGCGGGGTTTTTTTATAAGACGATAACTTAAGCCTGAGGCTGAGTTACAACGTCTTTGATGCCTTTAACTTCGATCTCAACACGACGATCCGGAGCCAGGCAGTCGATCAGTGCAGCGCGAGCTTTCACGTTGTCACAGGTGTTGCCAGTAACTGGGTTGGATTCACCCATGCCACGTGCAGAGATTTTGTCAGAAGGAATACCTTTAGAGATCAGGTAATCAACAACGGACTGAGCACGTTTCTCGGACAGACCCTGGTTGTAAGCGTCAGAACCGATGCGGTCAGTGAAGCCCAGAACCACTACGGAACCGTCTTTCGGATCCAGGTTGCTCAGCTGGCTGTACATCTGGTCCAGAGCCTGCTGGCCTTCTGGTTTCAGAGTTGCTTTGTTGAAGTTGAACAGAACGTCAGACTTCAGAGTGAAGTGCTTGGTCTGTACTTCTGGAGCCGGAGCCGGAGCAACAACTACTGGAGCTGCTTCTTCCTGCTGGCCGAAACGGTAAGAAACACCAACGCTCAACAGGCCGTTATCCGGACGACCACCAACGGTGTTCGCGTCACCGATGTTGTTGGTCCACTGGTATTCCAGACGGGTAGCGATTTCAGGAGTAATTGCATACTCTACGCCACCAGCGAATACTGGGGATACACCAGTGTCGTGGTCTTTGAAGCCTTCGTTGTTTTTAGCGTCTGCACGCCAAACCATACCACCCAGACGGGTATAAACGTCCAGATCGTCAGTGATTGGGTAACCCAGTTTAGCGGTCAGCTGAACGCCCTGAGCTTTGAAAGCGCCGTTTTGATGAGTCTGGTCGGTGTAGCCTTTGTACGGCATACGGCCTAACCAGTCGTAACCCATTTCAAAACCAACGTACGGGTTAACCTGATAACCACCGAACGCACCGGCACCCAGTTGGCTTTCGTGGGTCGGACCGGCGTTGTTGATCTGGTTGTTGCCAATATCATGGTACTGAGACCAGCCCATTTTAGCACCAGCGTACCAGGTGTTATCTTTCGGAGCGGCCTGCGCCACGGTAGCGAAACCAGCCAGTGCCACTGCAATTGCGATAGCTGTCTTTTTCATTTTTTGCGCCTCGTTATCATCCAAAATTCGCCATGAATATCTCCGAAGAGAGATAACACGGTTAAATCCTTCACCCGGGGACCAGTTCAATAGTTGCTCTACCGATATCTGCGGCTTACGCCGAGCACCCCTGGCGATGTAAAGTCTACAACGTAGTTGAAAACTTACAAGTGTGAAGTCCGTCAGGCATATGAAAAAAAAAGGCTTGTATACATAATATTTAACATTTATTGATGACTAAATGCACTGAGGATTTCCTGAAAACCGCTTGAGACAGGCGTTCGGACGAAAAACGCGTTAAAGCTCAAAGGCAAATTGAAGCATGAAAAAAAATTCCAGGATAAATCCTAATTTTACTCAATGATACAAATTCGAGTGAATTTTTAGCCCGGAATGCTGTCTCCCCGCAAGTGACTGTGCGCAAACAGGACGCATGATAAAACCCATCGCATTTCCTTCATCAGCCGCTTTTACCAGCTCGGCATGTTCATCTTCCGTTAATTCTTCCGCCAGCCAGCCAATGACAACACTGTAATTACCTGTGCGCAGCGCACGGATCATCGATTCCAGCGTATTGCAGGGGGAGAGTTGACTAATCTGCATTACTTTTGTCAATGGAAGTCCGGCTGACTGCACCCACTCCCGGCTTAATTTTTGCTGAGGCGTCAGCCACAGCTGCCAGCGTGATTGCTGCCCTAACTGTTGCAGCAGAGGAAGCAGCAGTAGTTGCGTCATCATGGGCTGGTCCTCGCGATAGACTACTTCACTGATAAGCCCAGCGGTTGCGTTCTCTGATGAAACGCGCGCAATGTTGCTTGATGCGGAAGAGAACGACGAAGAACGATTTGCATAGCCTGAAGTGTACATAATCAATCCAGCCCTGTGAGTTACTGTATGAATATACAGTAACCCTGCTATCAACAAAGATCAACCTTATTTTCGGAAACAGGTTCGCAATTTTTAGTCGTCGTCACGGGAAAAATAAAATTCATCTTGCCCCATACGCATAAGTTGCCTATTTTCGTCATTAACGGATCCGCTACTAAAAATCATTTGCTTACGTTATGATTTAAAAAGGATTTTTATGAAAGAGCTTTCTTATGCAAGGATCTATAAATCGCAGGAATATCTGGCTTCTCTGGGGACAATTCACTATCGCTCACTGTTTGGTGGCTACAGTCTGACGGTTGGCGATACGGTCTTTGCCATGGTCGCCAATGGTGAGTTGTATCTTCGCGCCTGTGAACAGAGCGCCCAGTATTGTGTACAAAATTCTCCTGTCTGGCTGACATTTATTAAGCGGGGACGTCCTCTTGTACTTAATTATTACCAGGTGAACGATGCCCTGTGGCAAAACCAGCAGCAACTGGTGTCGTTATCGCGATATTCGTTGGATGCAGCGGTTAAGGAAAAACAGAGTCGCTTTACCCAGCATCGTCTGCGGGAATTGCCAAATATGACGTTTCATCTGGAGACTCTGCTGAATGAAGTTGGCATTAAAGATGAGGGGACTATGCGGTCGTTGGGAGCACAAATGTGCTGGCTGAAACTTCGGCAAAATAACCCGGCTCTGACGGTAAAAGTACTCTATGCCCTTGAAGGCGCGGTAGGGGGGATACATGAAGCCGCGCTCCCGGCGACGCGTCGCCAGGAGCTGGTGGAGTGGGTAAGTTCTCTTACGCCGGAACCGGGGTATTAGAAGGTAGTACGGCAATTTGCTGCTGTAATCGCCGGATTTCCGGGAGCAGAGCGATCAATAACCCAACTTGCTGAACGACCAGAGGCTCTTTACTGTCCGGGCGTGGTTCCAGGTGCTGAATTCGCTGCTTCAGCCCTTCTAACGCCTGGTATACGCGTTGCTCGTCAGCGGGTTGATGGTGAAGGGCATCATCAACATAGCAAACAGCGTCATCCAGCAATGCCAGAACGTCTGGATTGGTCAACTGTTCGCGATGTGCGCCAAGCGCAGAAATATAGCTGGTAAACGTATGGTTGAGACACAGTAAACGGAACGCCGTTTCGCGGGTTTGGGCCGTCACATCCGGCTCGCTCGACATGTTTGACACCACGGAGGCGAGTTCAGCATCACGGTTATGCGCGTCACGGCGAGCGATACGGTAGGCCAGACGATTATCACGACCCTGATGGTATTGTTCGAGAATTGCATCAAGGTAGCGGCAGTTAGCGTCAGTCGCCCGCTCAATTACCCGTGGTAGATTACGAAAACGCCAGTCTGGCCAGATGAAACTGACAGCCGCCCAGGCGATAGCACAGCCAATTAGCGTATCGATGACACGCGGCAGCGCAACCTCAAAGCCTTCGCCGAGCAGGTTAAAGCACAGTAATACCAGCAGCGTGATAAACATGGTGGCATGCGCATACTGGACGTTGCGAAAGGCAAAAAACAGTACACCAGTGATCACTAAAAGTATTAGCTGCCCTTCTAAAGAGGGCACAAACCACAGGATCGGTAAACCGATGGCAATACCAACCAACGTGCCGATAATCCTGAGCGCCAGGCGATGTCGGGTGGCATTGTAGTTTGGTTGACAGACAAACAGGCTGGTCAGCAAGATCCAGTATCCGTGATTCATGCCGGTTACCTGGATAATGGCATAACCAACACAGAGCACTAACGACATGCGGACGGCATGGCGAAACAGTGCGGACTCTGGGGTGAAATTACGGCTCAGGCGTAACCAGATATCACTGAATCCATGGGGACTGTCATCAGCGAGCTGATTTTCAGACTCATTGCGCGAGAGTACCTGAGCCTGTTCAGACTCAATGGTGGCCAGTTGCGCATCGATAGCCCGCAGGTTCGATAGTAAGAATCCCAGCGTATTGAGCAGATCTGCAGGCTCACCACTGGCACGCATGCGCTCAAGTGCGGCATCTATATGGGTGAAGACGCGTTCAAAGTGCGGATCGTGCTGGTAAGGCGTGCGTAATAAAATACAACGAGACAATTGTGAACAGGCTTGTCCTTGCATCGACATCAACCGCTGGAAGCGGAACATCACATCGCTATGACGGAAATGATCGCGTAGCGTTTGATATTGAATATGTGAGGAGCTTGCGCGTTCATGAATATCCTGCGCCACAAAATAGTAATGTAGCGTGCGACGTGTTCCCCGTTGTCCACGGTCACCGCGCAGGCGAGTCAGCAGCGACACTTTGGTCTGGTTTAGCGTTGCCATCAGTTGCCCATTAGCGAGGGCTAAATCATACAACGGCGCCTGGCTTTCATCTTCGATGTCGGGATCAAAAAGACGCGACTTCAGTTCCAGGTAGTGCGCTAATTGTTCGTAGCTGCGGGCCAGATTGTCCTGTAAGGGGCGGATGGGGAACAGAAGATGTCCGGTGAGCGTCAGCAGGTTATACCAGATAGCGCCAGCGAGCAGCAGGATTGGTTGTTGATACCACTGATCGTAAAGCGAGGTGCCCAGCATCGTGTAAATGGCGATGAGCAACGCGCCAAAAGCGATGGTTGCATAGCGCTGGCCTAATCCCCCCAGCAGAATAAAACCGCTGGTGGAAAGCGTTAACCCAATAGCAAACAGCCAGGGCCATGGGAAGAGCAGTTCAACGGAGGCTGAGGCAATAAAAAAGCACACCAGCGTGATGATTAAATTGCGCAGCCGGCCCGCGAGACGATCATCGAGATCGGTAAGTGCGGCAGCGACCATACCTAGCGTGAGAGGGATGGTCAGCTTGACGTCACCCAGCCACCAGGGCAGCGCCGTTGTACCGCATAGCGCGATAAAAATCCGCACGTAGTACAGCCAGGTGCTGTTCCAGGTATAGCGTTTGAGCAGAGGACTTAACATAAAGGCCATTGGTCCTGATTATTCAAAGCGACGACGTGCATTGGCTTCACGCGCTGCACGGGCAACTTCTACTGAAACTACCCGGCGACCCACCGGCCAGAGCGCAATGGCAGCGATTTTAAAGTTCGCAATGCCAACCGGAATACCAATAATCGTTATGCACTGAGCAATACCAGAGACAATGTGCATCAGACACAACCACCAGCCGAAGAAAATCAGCCAGAAAATATTGAGCACGGTGCCGCCGGTATTCAACAGGACGCTTTTACCGGCCGGATTCAGTTCATCGACATGTATCGCTTCATTGCCATAGGGAAACAGCGAAAGTCGGGTTATCTCCCAGCATGAACGGGTCAAGGGTAAAGTAAAAATAAGCACGATACTGACCAGCGTTGCCAGTAACCAGGCCAGGGTGGTGGCGAACCCCCCAAGCACAAAATTTAAAATATTCAGAACAGTACGCATAAACCCTCGGTTAACTCTGGTTTTCTGTGAATTCGGCAATTGTAACGTTTTTTTGGGCTGGAGCACGTTTTCTCTGGCGGTTACACTGATAAGCAAACCTCTTCGTGTGGATCCGCTTGAGTCTTATGGAACTGAAAGCTACTTCTCTTGGAAAACGTCTGGCACAACACCCTTACGATCGGGCCGTTATTCTCAATGCCGGGATTAAAGTTTCCGGCGATCGTCACGAGTATCTTATTCCCTTCAATCAGTTACTGGCTATTCATTGCAAACGTGGTCTGGTGTGGGGCGAGCTGGAGTTTGTACTCCCGGATGAGAAGGTGGTCCGTCTTCACGGTACAGAGTGGGCGGAAACCCAGCGCTTCCATCATCATTTGAATGCACTCTGGCAACAGTGGAGCCAGGAAATGAGTGACGTTGCTGCGGGGGTTTTACAGCAGCAGTTGGATGCGATAGCGGCCCGTACTAGTGAAAGTAAATGGCTGACGCGCGAACAAACGTCAGGGCTGCAGCAGCAGATTCGCCGTGCCTTTGCCGCGTTACCGCTCCCGGTTAATCGGCTGGAAGAATTTGAAAATTGCCGGGAGGCGTTACGTCAATGCCTGGCATGGTTGAAGGACATTGAAGCCTGCCGCTTACAGCACAATCAGGCGTACACCGAGGCAATGCTGGAAGAGTATGCTGAGTTTTTCCAGCATATTGAATCTTCGCCGTTGAATCCGGCTCAGGCGCGCGCGGTAGTGAACGGTGAGCAATCATTGTTGGTACTTGCAGGGGCTGGAAGCGGTAAAACATCTGTGTTGGTTGCCCGGGCTGGTTGGTTGCTTGCGCGAGGAGAGGCGGCGGCTGAACAGATCCTGTTGCTGGCGTTTGGACGCAAAGCAGCCCAGGAGATGGATGACCGCATTCGTGAGCGTCTGCATACGGACGAGGTCACTGCACGGACATTCCATTCACTGGCGTTGTTCATTATTTCGCAAGGTAGCAAAAAAGTTCCAACAGTGAGCAAGCTGGAAAATGATGCCGCCGCTCGCAGTAAACTCTTTATAACGACCTGGCGTCAGCAGTGCAGTGAGAAAAAGGCTCAGGCTAAAGGCTGGCGACAATGGTTAGAAGAAGAAATGCTGTGGTCTGTACCCGAAGGTAACTTCTGGGATGACGAAAAATTACAGCGCCGTCTGGCCTCCCGGTTGGATCGCTGGGTTAGTTTGATGCGGATGCATGGTGGAGCACAGGCGGAGATGATTGCTAATGCTCCGGAGGAGATCCGCGATCTGTTCAGTAAACGCATAAAGCTAATGGCGCCGCTGCTCAAGGCCTGGAAGAGTGCCCTGAAGGATGAGAATGCCGTCGATTTCTCCGGGTTGATCCATCAGGCTATTGTCATTCTGGAGAAGGGGCGGTTTATCAGTCCGTGGAAACATATTCTGGTCGATGAATTTCAGGATATTTCCCCTCAGCGCGCCGCCCTGTTAGCCGCCTTGCGAAAGCAAAACTCGCAGACCACGCTGTTTGCCGTGGGAGATGACTGGCAGGCCATTTACCGGTTCAGCGGAGCACAGCTTTCTCTGACGACCGCATTCCAGCAAAATTTTGGTGAGGGCGATAGCTGTAATCTGGATACGACTTACCGTTTTAATAGCCGGATTGGCGAAGTCGCAAACCAGTTTATCCAGCAAAACCCACATCAGCTCACGAAACCGCTGAACAGTCTGACGACCGGTGATAAAAAAGCTGTCACGTTGCTCGATGAAAGTCAGTTAGATCTGTTGCTGGATAAGCTGTCGGGTTTTGTGAAAGCTGAAGAGAGAATTCTGGTGCTGGCGCGGTACCATCATCTGAAGCCAGCCAGCCTGGACAAAGCGGCCACCCGCTGGCCCAAGCTGCAGTTGGATTTTATGACTATTCATGCCAGCAAAGGGCAGCAGGCGGATTACGTCATTGTTATGGGGCTTCATGACGGGAATGACGGTTTTCCGGCTCCGGCTCGTGAGTCGATTATGGAAGAGGCGTTACTCCCGGCTGTTGAAGATTTTCCTGATGCTGAAGAGAGGCGGTTGCTGTATGTGGCGCTAACGCGTGCACGGCATCGGGTATGGCTACTGTTTAGCAAAGACGCGCCATCATGTTTTGTTGATGAGCTTAAGCAATTAGACGTTCCGGTGACCCGGAAACCCTGAAAAGCAGGCGGCAGTTGCCGCCTGCTTAGCGTTTATTTGAGGCGTTCTGCAAGATAACGGGCGTAATCCGGGATCAAGATATCCGTTGCGTCGTTGAAGTTTGGCGACTGGATAATAAAATCAGCCGTTGACACGTTGGTGGCGACCGGAATGTTCCAGACTGTGGCCAGGCGTAGCAGGGCTTTGACATCAGGATCGTGGGGAACGGCGTTGAGCGGATCCCAGAAGAAAATCAGCACATCAATTTTCCCTTCTGAAATTAGCGCACCCACCTGCTGGTCACCCCCCATCGGGCCGCTCAGCATGGCGTTGACGTCCATTCCTGTCGCGCGTTGAATTAAATTTCCAGTTGTTCCTGTAGCATACAGAACGTGTTTTTCCAGTAATGGCTGGTGGCGTTCAACCCAGCTCATCAACATCTTTTTGCAGTGATCGTGTGCGACCAACGCAATATGTTTCTGCGCTGGTAATGTGCGAGTCGTTAATTCCATAGTACAGCTCCCAAGTTAACCTTGTTACAGAGTACTGGAAGCACTTGACGCTGCAAGAGAAAGACAAAAAAAATGCGTATACGAACATAAATGTCACGATGGGGGCTGTTTCTCAGCCCATTGTAAGAAGTTACTTCGCGTTTGTGCGTCAGCCTGTTGAAACCAATATTTTAAGCGCTGCTCGGTCAGCGTTTGTGACTGAGGCGGCACGCGGTCCAGTTCAGATACCCCAGAAAGCAGCGAACTGTCATCGGCCATCATCGTGGCAAATTGCGGTAAAGACGCATGCTTAGCCGCTTTGTTATAGCGCTCTGTTTCCATTTCATAATCTACGATTTTTGCGGTGGATGTGATTGACAGAATATCCAGCTTAACCGGTATAGGCATGGAATCCCCATCCAGCAGTTCTACGCGTGGGGTATCATCAAAATGCGTTGCATCTCGCTCGTTGCTCAGACGTGGCAGGTGAAAATTAACCTGACTGACGAGTTGGGTATCAAAGCTGATGACCAGCGGGGGCGAAATATACAGACGTTCTTCGTGGCTGGACAGGCGAATGGTTTTTTCTACGCGAAACACGAGCTGGTGCCGACCATTTTCCAGCTCAATACTTTCGGCACCACGCAGTAATGAGCTGGAGACTTTTTTTCCGTCCAGCACCAGAAGGTCAATATCATTAGACAGACGTAGAGAGGTAGCAAAAACGGTTACCGGCAAACACAGGGCAATTAAGGCTGTCACAATGCCGGCTTTCATAGGTTTCTCCTGTCCAGAAAAAATCTGTATAAGATGTATCTAAATTTTTCGATAATCATGTTTACTAACATATAGACATATTTTTGAGTTTAGCTCTCATGCGCCAGTATGGGATGAATGGTCGCAAAGTCAGGTTTGTCGTACACTTTGCTAAACAGCCTGGAGGAAAACGATGAAAGAGACCGATATTGCTGGCATTTTGACAACGACCCGCACGATTGCACTGGTGGGTGCAAGCGATAAACCCGATCGCCCAAGCTATCGGGTTATGAAATATTTACTCGATCAGGGCTATCACGTTATTCCTGTTTCACCGAAAGTTGCCGGAAAAACACTGCTGGGGCAGCAGGGCTATGCGACGCTGGCAGATGTACCAGAGAAAGTGGATATGGTAGATGTCTTCCGTAATTCCGAAGCGGCGTGGGGTGTTGCTCAGGAGGCAATTGCCATCGGCGCGAAGACCCTATGGATGCAGCTCGGCGTGATTAACGAGCAGGCAGCCGTACTGGCTCGTGATGCAGGGTTGACGGTGGTGATGGATCGTTGCCCGGCGATTGAGATCCCGCGGCTGGGACTGGCGAAGTAAGGTTGATCTGTAGCCGAACAAAACGCACAGACCCGATTAGCTAATCGGGTCTGTGTTTGCATCAATTGCGCAGGCGCGGGGCCTGAAGCTGTTTTCGAATTGTTCGCGCCAGTTCATCCATCGACGGTTGCTCCGGATGTTCTTCCTGTAGCTCACTACTCAGTTGTGCTTCGGCCAGATACGTATGTACTGGCAGACCATTATCGTCTTCCATCACCACGTGATACCAGGGAGCGGCGCGAAGTTCGTCGTTAACCGCCAACTCATCGGCTGACGGTTGATCAAGCGAATATTCCGGGTCGATATCCACGACCACTCCGAGGTAACCTAACAGGGAATGGCGGACCTGCTGGCCGATACCGAATTTGCTGGCAATCATAGTCACCTCCCGGGAAATAGATACCCTCTATGTAAGGGTAATATTCCACTTTTCAAGTTACATGATGCGACAGGCAAACCCTTTCAGATACAGCCCTTCCGGGTAGGTAGCGATCACCGGGTGATCGGCGGCCTGACGGAACTGCTCTATAAATTGTACATCACGACCAGCATCTATTGCGGCATCAGCGATGATTTTCTGAAATAAATCGGTGGTCATAAGCCCAGAGCAGGAGAAAGTCAGCAGTACGCCGCCCGGATTGAGCAACTGAATAGCCAGCATATTGATGTCCTTATAGCCGCGGCAGGCGCCCATCAACTGGCTTTTGTTTTCGACAAATTTCGGCGGATCCATCACGATGACGTCGAATTTCTCACCACGATCGCGATAAGCTCGCAGAAGTTTGAACACATCATCACGCACGAACTCAGCTTTGCTCAGATCCAGCTTGTTCAGTTCCACGTTCTGGCGGGCAATATCGAGCGCTTCCTGAGAGGTGTCAACGCTGACGACCTGACGGCATCCACCCATTAATGCTGAAACCGCAAATCCACCGGTATAAGAGAAACAGTTCAGCACACGCTGATTTTCCACATAACGACGCGTGGCCAGGCGGCTATCGCGTTGATCGAGGTAGTAGCCGGTTTTGTGACCATGCTGAATATCAACCAGCAGCTTCATGCCGTGCTCTTCAATTGGCAGCAGTGCTGGCGGAAGCTCGCCCGTTACTGGCCCTTGAGTCAGCTCCATACCTTCTTTTTTACGCACCGCAACATCGCTACGGTCATAAATGGCGCAGTCCGGGAAAACAATTTGCAGAGCGCTAATCAGCGCGGCGCGTTGGTATTCAGCCCCCGCACTGAGCAACTGCAACACCAGGAAGTTGCCGAAGCGGTCAATGGTGACACCCGGCAGACCATCGGATTCTCCGGCGATCAGACGGTAGCTGTCCAGACCGTCTTTTTTCGCCAGCCAGTCACGCCATGTCTGCGCCTGCTGCAGACGACGGGTAAAGAAATCAATATCGATGGACTCAGACTTGTCAAATGTCCAGACGCGTGCACGGATCTGCGACGCGGGTGAGTACGCGCCGCGTGCTAACCATTTACCCTGATGGTCAACAATATCGATGGTTTCACCGAGGTTGGCTTTACCTTCCATACGTGCGACAGCACCGGAAAATACCCACGGATGGCGGCGCAGTAATGATTTTTCGCGCCCTTTGGCTAACACTAAACGTACACTCATAATTTACTATTCTGTCAATTCAAAGAAATGGGCGCCATTGTCCTGAGTTTTACGCATATTTGCAACGCGCGCTGTGATGATAAGGAGAACCGCAATGTCGAAAGTCTGCATAATCGCCTGGGTCTATGGCCGGGTTCAGGGGGTAGGATTTCGCTACACCACCCAGCATGAAGCACAACGGCTGGGATTGACCGGATACGCGAAGAATATGGATGACGGCAGCGTAGAGGTTGTCGCCTGCGGTGAAAGTGACCGGGTGGAACAACTGATGAAGTGGTTGAAAGCCGGGGGGCCGCGAAGCGCCAGGGTAGACAGAGTTCTCAGCGAACCCCATCGTCCTGGCGACGAGCTAAAGGGATTTAGTATCCGTTATTAAATACATTTCACCGGTTTCGGCAGGCCGGCAATTTTAGTCGCCTGCTTGGCCGGACCTTTCGGGAACAGGCGGTAGAGATAACGGCTGTTGCCTTTCTCTTCGCCGAACTTGTTGGCCATCGCTTTTACCAGCATGCGGATAGCGGGGGAGGTATTAAATTCCAGATAAAAATCGCGGACAAAACGCACCACTTCCCAGTGTTCTGCGGAGAGCGTAATGCCTTCGTTTTCGGCGATTTTCTCCGCCAGCGGCTCGCTCCACAGCGTGGTATCTTTCAGATAGCCTTCGCTATCGGTACTGATTTCTTTACCTTCAAAGATCAACATAATTTGTCACTACGTTAGTCAAACTGGCGGCAGTTTACCAAAAAAGAAAGCCCCGCATAAGCGGGGCTGGATAGTGCGAGTTGACAACTTAGTCGCGGCTGGCGAAGCCCAGAATGCTCAGCAGGCTGACGAAGATGTTGTACAGCGAAACATACAGGCTGACCGTTGCACGGATGTAGTTGGTTTCACCGCCACGGATGATATTGCTGGTTTCAAACAGGATAGCGCCTGAAGAAATCAGAATAAACACCGCGCTGATGGCCAGATGCAGAGCTGGCAGTTGCAGGAAGATATTCGCAACCATACCAATCAGCACCACCACGATACCTGCCATCAGCATACCGCCGAGGAAGGACATGTCTTTACGGGTGGTCAGCACATAGGCAGAACAGCTGAAGAAGACCAGAGCAGTGCCGCCCAGCGCCATACCGATAACATCACCCATGCCTGCAGACAGGTAGGTGTTCAGAATCGGTCCCAGAATGTAGCCCAGGAAGCCGGTGAATGCGAAAGCAGACAGAATTCCGACCGGCTTATCCGCAGTTTTATATGTCAGGAACATCAGACCATACATACCCACCAGCGTCAGGATTAGACCCGGGGATGGCAGCATCAGCACGGTGCTTGCCGTTGCGGTGATGGCAGAAAACGCCAGCGTCAGGCTGAGCAGAAAATAGGTATTGCGCAGCACTTTATGCGTGCTGAGTAGCGATGTACGGTCGCGCGAAGAACTAATAATACGATCCATGAGTCACTCTCTTATGACAGATGTAATTAATGATGGAGGATAATGAAATCAAGGGGAATGACACAGCGGTTTTACCCATCTTTACGCATTTTAACCCGCCAGACTTAAGCATATTATTTCAGCAAAAGTGTCTAAATTAGATGTTACCACTTATTGTTTGAAAATGTCAGATCGACATCTTATAGGTCACTGAAAAATATTGCGTTATTTACTGCATCCCTTTATGAGTGATTGCGGTGTCATCACAAAACAGAACAATAAGGTGCAGGGAATGACTCAACACAAATCGAAGGTATTTACGTTTACGCTGTTGGCCGCCTGTGTGATATCAATAAACGGCGCGACATGGGCAGCTCATGTTCCCGCAGGAACAGCATTGGCTGAAAAGCAGGAACTGGTGAGAAATAACGGCAGTGAGCCGGCATCGCTGGATCCGCATAAAGTCGAAAGCAACGTTGAGTTTAATTTAATCAGCGATATGTTCGACGGTCTGGTTGCTGTCAAGCAGGATGGGTCTATCGAGCCCCGCCTTGCGGCATCCTGGGAGAATAAAGACAATACTATCTGGACCTTTCATTTACGTCCGGGCATTACCTGGTCTGATGGCTCTGCGATTACCGCACCGGATGTTGTCTGGAGTTGGCAGCGTCTGGTCTCGCCGCAAACGGCTTCACCTTATGCTTCGTATCTGGGCAATATGCATGTTGCGAACGCGGTTGATATTGCCCAAGGGAATAAAGATCCCGCTACACTAGGGGTAAAAGCCCTGGATGATACCACGCTGGAAATTACCCTGACGCAACCGACGGCGGCGTTTCTGGCGATGCTGGCGCATCCATCGCTGGTGCCGCTGGATAAAGTTCTGATTGGGCGTTTTGGCGACAAGTGGACCCGACCAGAACATTTTGTCAGCAGTGGGCCGTACAAACTATCGCAATGGGTGGTCAATGAGCGCATCGTTGCCGAGCGTAACCCACATTACTGGGACGATCGGCATACGGTTATTAATAAAGTTACTTATTTGCCCATCAGCTCAGAGTCGGCTGACGTAAACCGCTATAAGGCCGGTGAAATCGACATTGTTTATAGCGTACCGGTCAATCAGTTCGCCCAACTGAAAAAAACGATGGGCGATGAACTGCATGTCTCTCCCCAGCTTTCAACGTATTACTATCAGTTCAATACAACCCGCGCGCCGTTTAATGATCCGCGCGTGCGCCGGGCGCTGAATATGGCGTTGGATAAAGACATCATTGCGCAAAAGGTGATGGGGCAGGGGCAGCGAGCTGCGTGGGTTATCAGCCAGCCGGAAATAGGTGGGGTGAAACTGCATGCACCGGAGTATGCGTCATGGCCGCTCGAAAAACGTATTGCTGAAGCCAAAAAACTGCTTGCTGAAGCCGGTTTTGGTCCTGAGCATCCGCTTAGCTTGAATTTGCTCTACAACACCTTCGAAACGCACCAGCGTATTGCGATTGCCGCATCGTCGATGTGGAAGAAAAACCTTGGCGTCGAGGCGAAGCTGCAAAACCAGGAATGGAAAACCATGCTGGACACTATGCACACCGGTAATTTTGACGTCGTGCGCTATGCGTGGATAGCCGATTATGATGATGCTTCAAGTTTCCTCAATATTTTCCGTACCGGTGATAGCGAGAATACTACCAAGTACAGCAATCCCGCCTTTGATGAAGCGATGCGTAATGCGGCGAAAGCAAATTCACTGGAAGAACGAGGCAAATACTATCAGCAGGCTGAAGATCTTTTAGGTGATGATGTCCCTGCGATTCCGGTTTACCACTATGTCCGCACGCATCTGGTGAAGCCGTGGGTGGGGGGATTTGCGCCGGATAACCGGGGAAATTACTACACCAAAGATATGTACATCAAAAAACATTAAGCGTTGTAGCCGGTATTTGTGCTGATTAAATGGTCAATCTGTTGTTATTTCAGTCGATTAACAACATTTTGGCTGTTTTTCAGGCAAACGAACACATTGGTGCTTTACAGGTCCGTTCGGGATGTTTATAGTGCGCCTCATTGGAAGCGTGGCCGAGCGGTTGAAGGCACCGGTCTTGAAAACCGGCGACCCGAAAGGGTTCTAGAGTTCGAATCTCTACGCTTCCGCCAAACATAAACCCCAAGCTATCAAATAGCTTGGGGTTTTTCGTTTTGCTCGGTTTATATTTTGTCTTCCTTTACTCGTCTTAGTCGCGCAAGAGCAACAGTGCTGCTGACCGGTTGAATGCTGGTGAACTGAGTAATCACCCCGCCTCGCAAAAGCTACATGAGCGAACGTCTCTTCATTCGTCGTAATATCCATAGCAGCCCCAGCATAATAGCCAGATAGCCCATAACGTAATTCCCTTGCTGTTTTCGTTCAGAGAGCGCCGGATCGGCTGCCCATGCCAGAAAGGCGGTAACATCCCTGGCGTATTGCTCCTCAGTTTCAGCTTTCTGCGACGCCGGACTCCATTGGATCTCTCCGCTATTCAGCGGTTTCGGCATGTTAATCACGCCGCCCGGAAAATAGCGGTTAGCCTTCAGTTCGGGATCGTCAGGCAGATAGCCGGTGAGTAGCGCGTAGACGTAATCAGCTCCCTGGTCCGTGTAGGGCAAAAAAGCATCTAACAGGAATTGCGGAAATCCACGATCGTATGAGCGGGCGCGGACGATATAGCTCAGGTCAACAGGTTCTGCGCCATTATTAAGGTATCGAGCTTCCCGCTCGTTTAAATATGGCGATATAAAGCTGTCATTTAGCGTCCCGTCCCGCTCACCCATCTGGCCGTCATCCTGAATCTCAGGAAACTGATAGCCGTTAGCGATACTTCTTGCTTCTTCTTCCGTGAGTTCCGGGCCGCCGGATCTGGTCAAGGTTCGAAAGGTAAGGTGCTTCATGCCGTGACAAGCGCGACACTTCTCTTCATAAACCTGCAGACCACGCCGAAGCTGCTCTTTATCATACTGGCCATTGATGCCGCTGAAACTCCATTCCTGTCGTTCAGGCGTGGCTTCTTGCGCATAGGTGGAGCCCAGTCCCAATAGAGAAAAACACAGAACACTGAATTTCAATAGTCGTTTCATTATCAGTCCTGTTTTTCCAGAAAACGACGGCAAGGTAATACGATTAAAAACCAGGCAAACCAAATCAGCGTCGAAAGCTGGGACGCGGCACGTATCCAACCTTCTTCGTTACGAAAACCGTCAAGAAGGTCGGGGCCAACCAGCGCTTTCGATCCTAACCAGCCTAAAAAGCAGGCATTGATGACCCACAGCCAGAATCCGCATTTGACCAGTTTGCTGTAATGGCGAAAACGAGCCCGGGAGGTATCAAGCCAGGGAAGAAAATAGAAAATCAGTATCGAACCGCACATCGCGGCTAGTCCCACGAATTCATTCGGGAAGCAGCGCAAGATGGAGAAGAAGGGAAGGAAATACCATTCTGGCGCAACAATCGCTGGTGTAATCGTTGGGTCTGCGGGAATAAAGTTATCGGCGCTGCTCAGATAGTGCGGAGCAAAGAATAAAAACCAGGCGAAGAGCATCATAAAAAGGGTGATTTTGATGGCATCGAGATCGGTAATTTTGTAATCGAACAACAGGCTCCTGGACTCTTTCTCGCTGAACCTCTTTTTCATCGCCTGGGCAAACGCTGACTGTACGGTACGTATATGAAAAACCGTTGCCACGACAATCATAAAAGGAAGAATAAAGTGGATAACAAAAAAGCGGCCAAGCATCGGTGTTCCCGGCGTATGGCTACCGACTAAATATGCGTATAACGTATCACCCACTAGCGGAATGGCCTGGGCAAAGCGAGTAATGACCGTTGCCGCCCAGTAGCTTTTTTGCCCCCAGATAAGACTATAACCAAGAAATGCGGTTATCATCAGGAGGATATACAGCGTGACGCTAATCAACCACATTGTTGTCCAGGGCTTGCGGTACACGTTGTAGTACATACCGCGAAAAATATGCAGATAACAGGCAAAGAAAAAGAGCGATGCGCCAATAGCATGCATATTGCGTATCAGTTCTCCGTGGCGAACCGCACGCATAATATGAATAATGGAGTCAAATGCCAGCCCGGCTGTCGGCACGTAAAACATCGCCAGTACGATACCTGTCAGGATCTGCACGCCGAGCATAACCAGCAGGATTGCGCCGATAGCGAACAGCCAGAGTCCGGCAATCGAACGAGGAAAAGGAATTCGCCAGCGAAGCGAATAGACGCGCTCACTCATCATGTCAGGCTTCCTTAGTGCCGATACGCACGATCTGACCATCAGAATGAAAGGCGTAATCCGGGATTGCCAGGTTGGCCGTTGCGGGGCCGCGCGTCACGCGCCCGGAGGTATCAAATTCCGAGCCGTGGCACGGACAAATCCAGCCCAGCCCTCCCGGCTGGGCGTTGGGGACACATCCGGCATGTGGACAGTACCCTTGAACCACCAGCCATTGGGGATGAACCGCAGAGACCCTCTCGCTGTCAGACTGTGGATCAATAAGCGTATGCCAGTTGGTATTTCTGGCGGCGACAATCTCTTCCTGCGTGCGGTGGTGAATAAGAATCAGCTTTCCCTGCCATATGCGCCTGATGGTTTGTCCAGCAGCAACACCCGCAAGAGAAACATCAATCGGTTCATTTTCCCCTAGCGTTTTCTCATCCGGGCTCAAGGCCGAAACCAGCGGCCACACGGCAGCCGCGACGCCCGCCGCGCCGACGAATTTCGTCAGTTTACACAGGCATTCCCGACGCTGTTCCTGGATTTCGCCATCTGCAAGTTTTTTATCTGCCACCTTGTATTTCTCCCAGAGTAATGCGGATTATTGTTTGTCGATACGCGCGTAAATTTCCTGAAAGCGCTTATCAGCAATACCCGGCGCTTTGAATGCCCGATAGCTGTCCGGTAACGTGGTATCGCCAACCTTAATCATCATCACCATGCCCTGAGCGTAATGCGGTGAACATTTGATGCCGTAAAATCCAGGATTGTCATAAGTCACCTCGATCTCTTCATCTATTTTTCCCATGAAACCGGGATAGTCAGCCGGAGACAATTCAGCAATTGAAGCCGCGTTGTGGCTCTTATGCTTACGGATAAACTTCACCGTATCACCGGGTTGGATCTCCAGATAATCCGGCTCGTAGACCATCGGCCCCGCAGACCCACGATTCTTCATCAACACTTCGTGAGTTTGCGCGAAGGCTGAAGAGGCGAGGGCGAGTAAACACAAAACTTTCAGACTCTGTTTGAGGTATTTCATCGATTCTTCCTTAAAATTCATCAGGTCTTTGATAACGAATAAAACAGTTTTCACTACCCGCTTCATGTTCGACAACGGCGTCGATACCAAACCAGGCATGGAGATTATCGCGGGTAAAAACGGTGCAAGGTTTACCCTGCATCGCCATTTGTCCGGAGGTCATTACGATGATGCGATCGCAGAACATTGCGGCATGATTAAGGTCGTGCAGAGCAGCAATCACCGTGAGCTTTTCACGTTTAACCAGACTCAGCAGGCCAATCTGATGTTGAATGTCGAGATGGTTGGTGGGTTCGTCCATCAGCAACAATTGCGGCTGCTGCGCCAGCGCCCGTGCAATATGCAGGCGCTGTTTTTCTCCCCCGGAAAAGGTATGCCAGCAGCGGTGCTGTAATTCACTGAGATCGACCTTCTCCAGCATCGTTTGTACGATATCGTCATCTTTGGCAGACCAGGGGGTGAGCAGGCTAAGCCAGGGGGTCCGTCCCAGAGAAACGGCTTGTAAAGCGGTAAGCCGCTCGCTGGTTTCAGCCTGTTGTTCGACCAGCGCCACATGTTGCGCAAGATGACGCCGCGAATAGTGCTGGAGCGCTTTTTGCCGCAGAGTGATGTGCCCGGAAGTCGGCTGCAGCAAACCGGCCAGCAGTGAAATCAGTGACGTTTTGCCCGAGCCGTTGGGACCGATGATACCGACAAACTCGCCGGGAGTTACGCGGAGAGAAATATCATCAACAATCGTCTTACCCTTTACCTTCCAACGCAGATTGCAGGCTTCAATAACGGCTTGCGCAGAGGTAACAAGTGGCTGTACGAGGTTTACCGTCATTTGTTCTGGTTTCCTCTTATCAGAATGATTGAAAACGCAGGCGCGCCGACCAAAGCCGTGATTACCCCAATGGGCAGTACCTGGCCGGGTAGTAACGTGCGGGAAATAACATCGGCGACAATGAGGAAAATGGCGCCGGTAAGCGCACTAACCGGCAGCAGTCGATGATGCTGGTTGCCGACCAGCAAACGAGCGGCATGAGGGATCACCAGACCGACAAAGCCGATCGCACCAACAATGGAGACCATAATCGCAGTCATACCGGTGACAGCAGCAATTAGTACTGCGCGAGTACGTTTGACTGGAATGCCCAACGATGCCGCGGATTCAGCGCCAAAGGAGAACGCATCAAGGTGGCGGACATAACAGAAGCACAGCGCAATACCGACCAGAGCGGTAGGAATAGCTAAGACAACATCGGGCCAGCGTACACCGCTCAAATTGCCTAACAACCAGAACATAATTCCGCGTGCTTGCTCGGCGTTTGCTGAGCGGGTGATGATAAGCGACGTAATCGCATTGAACAGTTGCGAACTGGCGATCCCGGCAAGAATGATTTGGGTTGTAATCCCGCCGCCTTGTTTACCGCCAGCGGCCATCGCCAATAGCGCAACGAACAGAAATGCCGTCAGCGCACCAATGAACGCCCCTAAAGACATACTGATGATGCCAGCCCCCAGTCCCGTAAGCGCAATCAGCACCGCACCGGTAGATGCTCCGGCAGAAATCCCCAGTAGATAAGGTTCGGCGAGCGCATTGCGTAGCAACGACTGCAACACTACGCCGGAAACAGCCAGGCAGGCGCCGCAGCTGGCTGAGACCAGTGCTCGGGTCAGTCGGTAGTTCCAGACGATCCCGGCATCCAGTGCATCGACAGGATAGTGGGTATCGAAAAGATGATTTGCCAACGTGCTGAGTACGTGCCGCCAGGGGATAAACGTTTCGCCGATGGAAATCCCCGCCAGCAGTACGCAACACATCAGCGCACTGACCCAAACGGCATGACCACCGACTCTCACCGCAAGCTGACCAACAGCGCGACGCATCCTGCGAGAATCACTCATGATTATCTGCGTTCCTGAGTAACGGAGATGCGCTATACCGTGCCGTGATATAGCGCAAAATGTAGATTAATGAGCAGCCTGCGGATGCGCTAAGCCATATTCAACCAGAGCGTCAGCCAGTTTTTCCACCCCATCAATAGTTCTGATCCCGGCATTCATTGTCTGTACGTCAATGGCCGGCAGATGGTTTTCTTTGACGGCAGGAATCAGTTTGGTGACAGGATCGGACTGGAGGTATTCCATCTTGATCTTCCAGTCATCTGCCGGGAAGCGTCGGCGGCTCATCTCACCGAGCACAATGACAGAAGGGTTAGCTTTAGCGATGGTTTCCCAGCCCACCGTTGGCCACTCTTCAGCAGAATCAATGACATTTTTCACACCCAGCGTTTGGGCTATCCATGCTGCTGGGCCAAACTTCCCGGCAACGTAAGGATCGAGCTGTAAATCGGCGCTTGAGAACCAGAACACGGCAGAAACATTCTTATCCATGCCGGTAATTTTATTTTTTGCTGCTGATTCACGCGCTTTAAGGCTGGCAATCAGCGCTTCGCCTTTATCCTGAACATCAAAAATTTTTGCCAGATCGGCGACTTCCTGATACACCATAGCAATATCAAACATGCCCTTACGAACACCATCACCCCCATCTTCGTTATCCTTAGCACAGTCAGCTGGCGCGGTGTAAACGGGCACCTTCAGTTCACTAAACTGTTCGTATGATGCAACTGTGCCAGCAGGGCCGATTTGCCATTCAAACTGGCTGGCGACCAGATCTGGTTTTTTAGCCACAATTCCTTCAAAGCTGGGAATATTTTGCGCAATGACGGCAACTTTTTCATTTGCTGCTTTGTAAGCATCCAGTACCGGGCCAAACCACAACGAAGTACCCACGACGCGATCGGCCAGCCCCAGTGAATAGAGAATCTCGGTACTGTTCTGACCCACGGTTGCCACGCGCGTTGGTGCCTGATTAAAGGTAATATCGCGTCCACAGTTTTTAATCGTCAGAGGATATTCGGTTTTTGCCGCGTTAGAAAAACCGGAAGTCAACAGTACAGTGGTTCCAACAATAGCCAGAAGCGTTTTTTTAGAAGAGAAAAATGTAGAATTAGCGTGCATTATCATCGTCCCGTTGATGCCAGAATCTTAAAGTCTGGTCATGGCTCATTTCATTCCATATATCGGGAGGAGACATGAAGATAGATGACATTAAATCGTGAATTTTAAGAATGAAGATATGCAACAAATGCAAATAAGCCTTACTTAGCCAAAATCTTATTCATAAATACACTACTGCTTACGTCAAATAATTCATCCCATGGACCATCCCGTCCACTTAATGGTATACATCGTTGACAGCAGGTCTCCTGACTCACGGTAATCAGAATATCGGCCTTCCCATAAAGACGAGCTTTACAGTGACCTGCGGCTTATTAACCACACAAGGATATTCTGCATCCGCCTACAGTTGCGGGGGCAGTTATGGAATTGAATTGAATAATTCTCACCATATTCCTATTCATATACAAAAATGTAATGAAATGCTGTCAAAAGCGACTCTAACGGCAATTGTTAACGAGGTCAACCGTATGAATAAACAGGGAAAACCTCACACCTTTGGTAAAATTGTTATGTTTTACAGTTGGTTATGCTTAAATCCTTTATCTCGGATGTATACATGAAAATAACAATAAAAAGCTAAATGAGAATTGATTGACATTGATCAAACTATAAACACGGTTTTATTTTTTCAATTTAATCATATTGATCGTTATCAATAACGCAGTTAATTAGCGTTGGGTTAATTTAATAATGTGATCTCTGCATATGTACCAATTGCCATTCATCCTGCATATCCATAACGACGCTAAAATCTTTACGCAACCAAAAATGATACCCTCCAGGCAAGAAATGATGAGTATGAAGATATAAGGTTTTATATTTTTGCTGCTGGCAGAACATTTGAGCTAAAGCAAACAACCGGCTTCCGATTCCCTGTCTGCGGTAGCGCGCATCCACGTAGCAACGACAAATTTCTGCCGTTTCAGGCAAATTATAGTGCCCACGTAGCTCAGTGATACGATCATCATATTGACATACCGCAAGTGTAGCGATGAGCTCTTGTTTTTCACTCCATGCGCAAAGTAATAGATTTCTTTCTTGCAAAATATACTGCTGCTTGAGATCGAAGATATCTTCTTCAGCAGCAGGCATGACTCTCCCGGCATTGAAGAACAAATTAAGATGCTTAATAAGGAACGACTGAACAGCAGGTATATCGGCGTGAGTCATCTCACTAAACCTTAATCGGGTCATGGCAGGCATCCAAGCTTAGAGTGGAATACGATAATAACAATAAGACCACTTTCAAAACAATATTGACGCTGCTATGGCTACTCGCGCCAACGCGGTAGTCACCAGCGATTTGGGGGCTAATCTGTTCTTTTATTGTTCTGGGTCTTGCTTTTCCTAACTGTTGCCGAGGCATAGTTTTCCTCTGCATCCTAAGCCTGCAACTCTAACTCTCAGAAATGAGAGGCCGATCCTTTGAGCAGGACTTTTGTCCTCAATCCTCTGCAAACGTCTGGTTACAATCCCTGCATATCTCCAATACCCATAATTCAGGAATTGTTATGACTGCACATATTAATGCTAAAGCGGGTGATTTTGCGCCAACTGTGATTATGCCGGGCGATCCGCTGCGCGCAAAATTTATTGCCGAAAATTATCTCATGGATTACCGCGAAGTTACCAACGTGCGTAATATGCTGGGCTATACCGGTCTTTATTTTGGTCAACCTGTTTCGGTGATGGGACACGGTATGGGTATTCCTTCTATGACGCTATACGCCCATGAGCTGGTACATGATTTTAATGTGAAGAGAATTATTCGCGTCGGTAGTCTGGGGGCAACACAACCGCATGTCAAAATGCGCGACATTATTCTGGCTCTCGCTGCCGGTACTGACTCTGTCACAAATTTAAAACGTAGCGCGGGCTACACGATGGCGACGTCCGCTCACTTCCCATTACTACAACAGGCGTGGATGCTGGCGCAGAAGGCCGGAATCGACATTAAGGTCGGTAATGTTTTCAGTGGCGATCTTTATTACGATCCTGACGAAAACCTCATTCCTGCACTGGAAAAGTTCGGTGTACTGGGTGTGGATATGGAGGTGGCCGGCTTATACGCCTTAGCACACCAATTTAATATTGAAGCACTGGCTATTTTAACGGTGTCCGATCATTGCCTGACAGGCGAAGAAACCACGGCAGAGGAACGGCAATTAACTTTTAAAAATATGATTGAGCTGGCGCTAAATACAGCCGTTACGGCTTAGCATTGGCTTTTAATTGAACCAATCAGGGATGTCATTATATGAAGAATAAAATAGCACTTACACTGATTAGTTTTCTGGCAAATTTTATTATGGCGGGGTTTGCCAGTCAGTTTGGAATGCTGATTGAACCGATTGCGGTACGTTACAGTGCTGATGTGAATACCGTTGCCTCGATATTTTCGCTGCTTAACGGTGGGGCATTAGCCGGGACCATCGCCGCCTTTTTCCTGATAGAAAAAATTGGCGTCAAGCGAATGACGTTTATTATCTATTCGATAGTGTTCCTTTGTTCGCTGGCAATGCACTTAAGCCCCGACTTATGGCCGGTGATGGTTGCCATGACTTTGGTGGGCTTTTGCGGTGGGATTGGCCTGTGTGTGGCAGGAACGATTGTTGTTTCGGTATGGCAGGATCGCATTCAAAGTACAATGTTGGTGGTACAAGACGCCACCTTTAACGTCGCAGGCGTGGTTTTTCCGCTGATCACCACCTACGCCCTGACGCACAATATGTCATGGAGTTACAGCTATCTAAGTGTTGGCATGGTGGCCTTACTTACGTTAGGTGTGGTGGCGCTCACTCGTTTTACTGCCTGTGAAACCGCGTCTGCGGAAGATCGGACAGACGCGGTGAAGTCTGAGTGGAACCCAGGGATTATTAGCGGAGGTATTGGTCTGTTCTTAGGTATGCTGGCGCTGTATACCTTCCTGACCTGGGCACCATTATTTGTGAAGAATAAATTTGGCATTCCATTTGAAGAAGCCGGTAATATTATTACGCAATACTGGGGAGCGGCGTTGGTTGGGGCGCTAGTATCAACTGTCATTGTTTCTCGAGTGAGGATACATTATTTCCTGTTGAGTATTATTTTGCTCGCTTGCGTTATTACGACCATTATTGTAACGAAAGAAAACATCTCGGGGCTTGATTATCTGGCTTATAGTTACGGATTCGTCTGTGCGGCGCTGTATAACTCCTTTATTGCCTACGGGGTTTCATTTGTGAAGCGCGCAAGTAGTCAGAATGTTTCATATATTTTAATTAGCGGTAGCGCCGGGGCTATGTTTAGTCCAGCGATCAGTGCGCTAATGGAAAAAACAATGGGCTTGCAGAAAATTATGTACGCAATACCAGTATTATATTTAATAATCTTTATCATGTTGATGGGTACATTAAAACTTAAACGTAACAAAGCACAGTAATAACACTTACCTCTCTAATTAGATAGTCAGTCGCCACACCATTTATTTGGTGAGGCGACACTCAACCTTGCTCAAAGGAATTGAAAATGATGAAGAATAAATCAATGATTAAAAAAACAGTTCTGGGCGCAATCGTTGCAATGAGCTGTACGCAAGCGCTTGCTGCTGATTATACCGATGGCAACGTCCGTAAAAATGATTTTAACTGGATGCAGATGAACTTAATGCAAAGTGTGGATGCGAAAGTGCCTTATGGTATTCGTAATGACACTTATCTGGAACTGGAGTTTGGGGCGCGTTCCGGAATTATCGATCTGTATGGTTATGTCGATTTCTTTGATATTTTTGACCGCAAGCAGGATGACCGCCATGGTGGCGATAACTTTTTCGCCAAGATATCCCCACGGTTTTCCCTGGATGCTATTTTAAATAAAGATTTATCCGTTGGGCCATTTAACGAATTCTATATCGCAACGGTAAATAACATTGGCGACCGGGAATTATTTGAACATTATGTCGGTCTGGGCACAGATGTTAAGGTTCCGTGGTTTGGTCTGGTGGGAATGAACATCTATGCGCATTATGTGCGTGAAAACTACGGTGCGGATAACGAAGGCAAGTGGGATGGCTACATGTTCTCGACCAACTGGTCGACGCCGTTCTATACCTTTGCCAACGGCAGCTACCTGAACTATCAGGGTTACTTTGACTATCAGTTCGCCGCTAACAAGATTGCTAATCAACCGTTATACAGCAATAACGCGATTGAATGGTATAACGGTATCTACTGGCATTCAGAGCATTATGCGGTGGGTTATGGCCTGAAGTATTTCCGCAATATGGCATTGATGGAAAATCACGGCGGAGCAGGGCGCACCACCGGACTCGGTCACTACTTCAACCTTACCTATAAATTCTGATTGCGCTGAACTGACACACCAACCTTCTCTACGGAGATGGTTGGTGTGTCAGTCAATGATGTCATTGCCGAGGAATTTACGCAGCCCATCCAGATCCTTAATTTCCAGTCCTTGCTTCGTGCGCGTTACCAGTCCGGCATCCGTCAGGGCTTTAACCGCCCGCCGATAGACCCGATCGGTGGTGCCGAACCGTTCTGCTTCCTGGTATTTTTTATGGAAACCATCCATCGGCTGTTTGTTCTGATGCTGGCGATACAAATCATACGCCACGTTATGAACGATAGGGTAGAGCATCCGGTGCAGGAAGATTTCCAGCATATCCTGATAATCAATCGCCATCGCACTGGCAAAAAATATCGCCAGTCTCGGGTGCTGGTTTAGCGCTTCTTCAAGACGATCACAGCTGCACACCGCCACGGTCAACGGCTCTTCGGCCACGATATCAAGCTGGCAGCGATACCCGGTAAAAAACTCCATTTCACCAAATAGTTGCTCATCACATTCCATTGCGCCCAACTGAAAACGGCGACCATTTTCCGCGCTGTAACGCAGGGAAATTCTGCCTGATTGCACCATGATAAGTCGATCGACTACCTGTCCCTGGCGATAGAGATACTCATCTTCGTGGATCATCTGCGTTTCAGAGAGCAGTTCCTGGAATATCTTCTCAATTAAGGCATCATCTTGCTGCCAGATATTGTGAAAACGACCTTTTGTGAGGGGCTTAAGCTGCATGGCTCAACGTCTTATTGTTTGAGATAATTCTTATCTCTGACTGTATGCTATCTACTGCTTAATGTCATTAAGAGCGCGGGGCGGACAATAAAAGGGCCAGCACGATGCTGGCCCTGACGCACTAAGGATGGCTGATAAAACGGGACAATCGCTGGCGCAGCAGGCGATTTTCCTGACGTAACTGAGCGTTCTCTTCCAGCAACGTCAATGCAACGGCAATCCCTGGCCAGTCAAGTTCCAGCTCCTGACGCAGGCGCATCGCGCGACGCATTACGGTCAGCGCATGATCGTCAAACGTCTCGTCTTCATGGGGTTCTATCACCCCTAAGCCGACAACCTCATGCAGTTCTTCTTCTGACACACCGGTGTACAGACAAAATTCGGTAATGGTAAAAGTGACGGTAACGTTAGCCATTATGCTTTCCCCCACTCTTTGCGCGGATCAAAGGTCTTTTGTGCATCCGCCAGTTGTTGCCACAGGGCGGCACTGGTGTCGTCAGGTTTCGGTGGCATGACGATCTTGATCACCGCATACAAATCGCCGGTATGTTTTTTACTTACCAGACCCTTGCCTTTAATGCGTAGCCGCTGACCGGCCTGGCTGCCTGCAGGAATGGTCAGCAGGATGCTCTCTTTCAGCGTCGGAACGGTTACTTTCGCACCCAGCGCAGCTTCCCACGGCGCCAGAGGAACGACAACTTCCAGATCCTGATTAACGATATCGAACAGCGGATGCGGCGCAATATGAATCACCAGCCACAAATCACCGTTCGGCCCACCGTTTTCGCCGGGCGTGCCCTGACCTTTCAGGCGGATACGCTGACCGTTACCGACGCCAGCCGGAATTTTCACGTTCAGTGTTTTAGGAATTTCTCGTTCTACCATGCCAAACGCATTGTAGACTGGCAGGTTGTAACTGATAGTGCGGCTATGCTCAGTAAGCGTTTCTTCGAGGAAGACGGCAACTTCTATTTCGATGTCATGCCCGCGGCTGGCAGGGCGCTGGCGCGACTGGTGCGCACGCTGACCAAAAATGGAGGAGAAGATATCGTCGAAATCTTCGGCGCTGTAGCTTTGCCCCTCTCCTTGCTGGAATTGACGGCTGAACTGAGGGTCGTTGCGATGCTGCCACAGTTGGTCGTACTCGGCTCGTCGCTGTTCATCACTCAGGACTTCCCAGGCTTCAGCAACCTCTTTAAACCGGGCCTCAGCGTCAGTCTCTTTGCTGACATCAGGATGGTATTTACGGGCGAGTCGACGATAGGCGGTCTTGATTGTCTTGAGATCGTCTGTCGGTTTCACGCCCATAATGGCGTAATAATCCTTTAATTCCATAGCGTTCTCTCGTGTAAATCAACACTTGAAGAAGGTGTACCCCGACAACAGGTAACACCGCTAAGTTTAGGGTAATCCTGATAACGGCGAATGCCAACCGGGAAGAAAGGATATTGGTCTAAATGATGTGATTGCGCACCACCAACAGCGCTTTTGACTGTTGTGTGGTGCGAAAAGTGAGATTAGCGAAACGTCAGGATTTGGTGATCAGATAGCGAACCGTATCCGCGTAGCTCTTCACAAAAGAGTTTAGGTCGTCAGATTTCAGTCCTTTTGGATTGATCATATATTTACCGTTGATAAAAATGGCGGGCACACCGGTTAAATCTACCGCTTTAGCCATTTCTTGTTGTTTTGCGGTCAGGGATTTCACGGCAAAACTGTTCCAGGCGGCATCATAATCACTGGCGCTGACGCCCGCGCTGATAAATACGTTACGAATATCATCCGCTGTTTTAACGGTTTGTTTTTTCTGAACGGCATCAAAAAGCAACGGTTTAACTTTATCTTGTACGTTTAACAGCATGGCGACGGACCAGGCGTGCGTCATGTCTTGCCCCAGCGGACCTAAAAAGTCGACGTGGTATTCGGTGAGTTTGACATCAGCAGGCAGTACTTTTTTCACGTTATCCGTGATTTCAAAAACTTCATCGTACTGATAACAGGAAGGACAGTAAAATGAGAAAAACTTCAGCGCAGCTGGGGCGGAAGCGACGGGTTTTTCCAGGGTGATATACTCTTTACCGTCGGTAAATGATGCTGCCTGAGCGCTAACTGTAAAAAGTAACCCAATCAGGGGTAATAAATATTTTTTCATTTCCATATACTCTAAATAACATTTGATAAACAAATTATCTGCTAATGAATACGTTATTCATTGCGTATGGATATAATAAGGAAATCCCCTGAAAATGCGCTGACCCTTACTTTCATTTACGCATCAGTACGTAGCGGGCATTATTTGTGTGCTGGCATTGAAATATTCTCTGGCATTCTTCGTAAATAGTGAATGATAACTTCCGTGATATTTTCAGGGGTGTTTTTAGCAATGTTATAGTGTAATAAACAAAGACGAAAATATGATTAATTATCATTTCGCCTTTAAAGCGTGAATGGCAAGGTATTTCGCTAAGTATTTGCAAATACCCCTGTAGATTGTCTTTTTCTTGTCGCGCGCGAATGAATAGGGTAAGTGTCAGAGACGAGCAACCCAAATGGATATCACTATGATCGACCACCTGGATCACCTGGTACTAACCACCAATCATGAAGAGGCTTGCGTTCGTTTTTATGTCGAGCTTTTAGGCATGAGGTTGGAAACTTTCGCACAAGGTCGGAAAGCCTTCGTCTTTGGCAATCAGAAAATCAATCTCCATATTCGGGGAAAAGAGTTTGAACCTAAAGCCTACGCGCCAACGCCGGGGGCGCTGGATTTGTGTTTTATCACCACGCGTACACTGGAAGAGGTGACAGAGACGTTTCAAACCCACGGAGTTGAGATTATTGAAGGGCCCGTTGCACGAACCGGCGCGACAGGACCGATTCGCTCGGTTTATGTCAGGGATCCCGATCTCAATCTGATTGAAATCGCGGTATATCCAGCAGATGCCAGGACATAACTTTACAGCGCAAAGGTTGCCAAAAACCGGCGAGTGGTTAAGATAACTCGCATCAATGAGTGAGGGTATAATGGCGAAACGTCAACGGATGGGATGGTGGTTCCTCTGTCTGGCATGTGTTGTGGTGATGGTTTGCACCGCACAACGCATGGCGGGTCTGCACGCGTTGCAGATGGATACCGCCGTTACAAGCGTTGTCGCCAGCGCACAAGTGCAGGCCGATGAGGCCTCACCCGTTACCCCTTGTGAACTGAGCGCGAAGTCATTACTGGCTGCGCCACCCGTACTGTTTGAAGGTGCTATTCTGGTGCTGTGCCTGCTGCTGTCGTTGCTGGCGCCAGTGCGGGCGTTTCGTCTACCTTTTTTCCCACCGCGAGCTATCTCGCCGCCCACTCTCCGGGTGCATCTCCGATTTTGCGTCTTCCGTGAATGACAGAACAGCCGTTGCTGACTGTTAGATAATTATTCACGGAGAAAAACTATGATGACTGTTTTCAGGCAGACACTGCTCTGTCTGTTATTGCTATGGCTGCCCGTATCCTGGGCGGCTGGACCCGGCTGGCTGCGTTCACCCGATAACGATCACGCCAGCGTGCGGTTACGCGCTGATACGTCCGCTGGTGGTGAAACCCGTCTGTTGTTGGATGTCAAACTGGAGGACGGCTGGAAAACCTACTGGCGTTCTCCGGGCGAGGGGGGCGTTGCGCCTGCTATCGCCTGGAAAGAGGAAATGCCTGCGGTCGACTGGTTCTGGCCAACCCCAGCTCGTTTTGAGGTCGCCAATATCACTACCCAGGGGTATCACGATAAGGTGACGTTCCCGATGGTGGTGCGAGGTAGAGCGCCCGCCACGCTCAGCGGCGTTTTGACGCTATCCACCTGTAGCAACGTTTGCCTGTTGACGGATTTTCCTTTTTCCGTAACGCCCACAGCCCAGGACCCGACTTTTGCACATGACTATGCTCAGGCGATGGGACAGATCCCACTTGCCAGCGGCCTGACCGATGCTCTGAGCGCCGGCGCACGGGCGGGAGAGTTAGTCGTCGAGGCTCACCGTGCGGGAGGCTGGACTGCACCAGGGCTGTATCTGGATGCTGTTGATGATGCGGATTTTGGCATGCCGCAAATCCATGTTGAGGGGGAGACATTACGCGCCACGGTTCCTGTACATGACGGTTGGGGAGAAGGCGCGCCGGATCTGCGTGGTAAGTCAGTCACCCTGGTGCTGGCAGATAACGGTGTTGCCCAGGAAAGTCGTCTTGCGATTGGCGAAGCCCCGGTTGTTGAGAACGCCTCACTCCCACTGTGGCAAGTGGTGCTAATGGCGCTGCTGGGCGGTTTGATCCTCAATCTGATGCCCTGTGTGTTACCGGTTCTGGGCATGAAGCTGGGCTCGATTTTGCTGGTCGAGGAAAAAAGTCGTCGCCAGGTCCGTCGTCAGTTCCTCGCATCGGTAGCCGGAATACTTGTCTCATTTATGGCTCTGGCTCTATTGATGACGGTGCTGCGTTTAACCAATCAGGCGCTTGGCTGGGGGATCCAGTTTCAGAATCCATGGTTCATTGGCGTGATGGTACTGGTGATGCTGACGTTCAGCGCCAGCCTGTTCGGGTGGTTTGAATTCCGACTCCCTTCTGCGATGACTACCACGCTGGCGACTCACGGCGGCAACGGTCTGTCGGGACATTTCTGGCAAGGTGCATTTGCGACGCTGCTTGCTACGCCGTGCAGTGCCCCGTTCCTTGGAACGGCGGTGGCGGTGGCATTGACCGCTTCGCTGCCGACATTGTGGGGATTGTTTATCGCACTTGGGCTGGGAATGAGCTTACCGTGGCTGCTGGTGGCTCTGCGTCCCGGTCTGGCGCTGCGTTTGCCGCGGCCAGGACGCTGGATGAATATGTTGCGGCGTCTGCTCGGCGTGATGATGCTGGGTTCCGCTATCTGGCTTGCGACGTTGCTGCTCCCGCATTTCGGGTTCGTAGGGCAAAGCACCGGCAAAGAGAGCGTGAACTGGCAACCGCTAAGCGAGCAAGCTATTGAGGATGCGCTGGCGCAACATAAGCGCGTGTTCATTGACGTCACAGCAGACTGGTGCATCACCTGTAAGGTAAACAAGTTCAACGTCTTGCATAAAGATGACGTACAGGCCGCATTGCAACAGCCGGATGTGGTGGCGCTGCGCGGCGACTGGACACTCCCTTCTGAAGTCATTACCGAATTTCTAAAAAAACGCGGCCAGGTTGCTGTGCCGTATAACCAAATTTATGGCCCCGGTCTGCCGGAAGGCCAGGTGTTACCCACGTTGTTAACCCGCGATGCGGTACTGCAAACGTTGAACGATGCCAAAGGAGTTACCCCATGAAGATGATGATTGTTCTGCTGTTAACCCTGTTTTCTGCCGTCAGTATCGCGAAAGAGCCTGCACCGTTTACCCCGGAACAGGAAAAGCAAATTGAAGCATTAATTCAGGAAGCCCTGTTTAACGATCCCAACAGCCCGCGGATTGGCGCAAAGCAGGCAAAACTGACCCTGATAAACTTCACCGATTACAACTGCCCATACTGCAAGCAGTTGGATCCAATGCTGGAAAAAATTGTGCAGAAATATCCTGACGTGGCGGTAGTGATCAAACCGTTGCCGTTTAAAGGTGAAAGCTCGGAACTGGCGGCGCGGACCGTGCTGACGACATGGCATCAGCATCCGCAGCAGTTTCTGGCGCTACATGAAAAACTGATGCAGAAGAAGGGCTACCATACCGATGTCAGTATCAAACAGGCGCAGGAAAAAGCGGGGGCCAGTCCGGTGACGCTGGACGCCCAAAGTGCTGAAACGCTGAGCACTAACCTGCAACTGGCGCGACTGGTGGGTGTACAGGGAACCCCCGCAACGATCATTGGCGATGAACTTATTCCCGGTGCGGTGCCGTGGGAAACGCTTGAGGAAGTGGTAAAAGAAAAACTGGCGGCGGCCAATGCTCAGTAAACTGCGCCGCTGGTTGCGCGAAGGGCTGATCTTACTGGCACTGTTGGCGGGGGCGATGCTGCTGATGGATGCCTGGCGCGCGCCGCAGCTCCCTGCCTCTTTTGACAGCACGCCTTTACAAACGCTGGATGGTGAAACCGTCACGCTGGCGGCGCTCAGCAAAGACAAGCCAGTGTTGCTTTATTTCTGGGCGAGCTGGTGCGGCGTATGCCGCTTCACGACGCCGGAAGTCGACAGGCTGCGTTCTGAAGGGGAAAATGTGATGACCATTGCGTTACGCTCCGGAAATGAAGCTGAGGTATCTCGCTGGCTGTTGCGTAAAGGCGTGGAATTTCCGGTCATCAATGATGCGAACGGGGCTATTTCCCGCAGTTGGGCGATTAGCGTCACGCCCACGCTGGTGGTGATGTCAGAAGGTCGGGTGGTATCAACCACCAGCGGCTGGACCAGCTACTGGGGCATGAAACTTCGGTTGTGGTGGGCGAAAACGTTCTGATAAATGTGCCGGGGAAACCCGGCATTTTTTTACGGCGTCGCCTTCCTCTGGAAGGCATATTTCGTTGCCTGACGAAGCAAGCACAGTGATTAACGTCCAGAATCAGTCATCTTCTTTTTTCCAGGAAAGTGCAACATGACGAGTTCTTTAGCGTTTGGACCCGCTCTGGTGGTGATGATTGTCGCCACATTTGTCCTCGCCGGGATGGTGAAAGGTGTCACCGGTATGGGGTTACCCACCGTGGCAATGGGGATCCTCGGATCGCTTATTTCGCCAGTTGCCGCGGCGGCTATGCTGCTATTGCCTTCGCTGATAAGCAATTTGTTCCAGTTTGGCGGTGGTGGAAATACACGCCAATTACTCAAACGACTGTGGCCAATGCTGCTGACAGTGGTAGTGGCGACTCTGCTTGCCAGCGCCTGGATTACCGGGGGCGACACCACCCGAACTCAGTTTGCACTCGGCGTGGCGCTGGTGGCCTACGCTATCTGGACGCTGGCAGGAAAGAAAATTGCGGTGGCCCCGCAGCGTGAAAAACCGTACTCCCTCGTTATTGGATTTGTGACCGGCTTATTGACCGGCGGAACCGGGGTGTTTGTGATGCCCGCCGTGCCTTGGATCCAGTCCCTGGGCTTTGAGAAAGATGAACTGGTACAGGCGCTCGGGATCTCTTTTACCTTTTCGACCCTGGCATTGGCGCTGGGTCTGTGGTGGCACAACGCGCTGCCCGTACAATCCCTAAGCTTGTCGGCTTTGGCCATTGTTCCTGCACTTATTGGTCAGTGGATAGGAACCCGTGTGCGAAGGGTTATTTCTCCGCTCGTGTTTAAACGCTGTTTTCTGTTTTGTCTGGTCGGGTTGGGTACAGAGATGATGCTGCGTGCTGTGTGACCGGTTCGGTGACTTTGCGCGACTTTCATGGCATCGTTAATTCAGAGATTCAGGGTCAATGAGGTCGTTATGGCATCCGTGATGTTACATGAAGAAGAGGGCGATCTGGAGTCGAAAATGGCACTCACTGCGGCAGTGATGGCCGATAAATCGCGCTCGTGTATGCTGTGCGCCCTGATGGATGGCCGCGCCTGGACTGCAACTGAGCTCAGCGCGGTGGCGGATATATCCGCGTCGACCGCCAGCGCGCATCTCGCGCGTCTGTGCGAACAACGTTTTGTTATAGCGTTGGCGCAGGGCAGACATCGTTATTTTCGCCTTGCAGGTTCCGATATCGCTGAACTGCTGGAACGCCTGATGGGCGTTGCGTGGGCGACATCAATGCCCCGGAGAATCACAACGCCGCCAGGTTTGCGGCATGCCCGCACCTGCTACGACCATCTCGCCGGAGAGGTCGCGGTGAGGTTGTTTGATACATTGGTTTCCCGTCAGTGGTTAACGCCGGATGGTGAAACGCTGACTCCTCCTGGCCAGGAAAAGCTGGCCCAGATGGGGATTGTCCTGGCGGCGGGTTCATCCCGGCGGAAGTTAACCTGCGGTTGTCTGGACTGGAGCGAGCGACGTTATCATCCTGGTGGTGTGCTTGGCGCAACGCTGCTGCGCTGGTTCAGTGAACAGCGATGGATAAAAACAGTACAGGGCAGCCGCCACGTCATCTTCACACCTCTTGGCATTCGTAAACTCGAAACCGAGTTTGGTGTTAAAACGACACGCTAGATGGTCTGTTTTGCGAAAGCGTTCCCGGAAATATGTCATATTTCTGTCACACTCTGTTGTGATTGATAACAACAAGAGGTCGTAGGGATGAATAAATCGTTAATCGCCGCCGCTGTGGCAGGGGCTGTATTACTGTCCAACGCCGCGCAGGCGCAGACCGCGCCGGAAGGGTATCAGCTTCAACAAGTATTGATGATGAGTCGGCATAACTTACGTGCACCTTTAGCCAATAATGGCAGCGTTCTTGAACAGTCCACCCCCAAGGAATGGCCAGAATGGGATGTCCCCGGCGGACAACTCACTACTAAAGGCGGTGTGCTGGAAGTCTATATGGGTCACTACATGCGAGAGTGGCTGGCAGAGCAGGGGATGGTGAAATCGGGCGAATGTCCGGCACCGGATACGGTGTATACCTATGCTAACAGTCTGCAGCGTACAGTTGCTACGGCGCAGTTCTTTGTCACCGGTGCCTTCCCTGGTTGCGACGTTCCGGTCCATCATCAGGAAAAAATGGGCACCATGGATCCCACCTTTAATCCGGTGATCACCGATGATTCCGCCGCCTTCAGCCAGCAGGCCGTTCAGGCCATGGAGAAAGAGCGTAGTAAAATGCAGCTCAACGATAGCTATCAGTTGCTTGAGCAAATGACCGACTACAAAGACTCTCCATCCTGTAAAGAAAAACAGCAGTGTTCCCTGACCGATGCCAAAGATACGTTCAGCGCGAAATACCAGCAGGAGCCAGGCGTATCGGGGCCGCTGAAGGTGGGGAATTCGCTGGTCGATGCCTTCACGCTGCAGTATTACGAAGGCTTCCCGATGGACAAGGTTGCCTGGGGCGAGATTAAATCGGATCAGCAGTGGAAGGTTCTGTCGAAGCTGAAAAATGGCTATCAGGACAGCCTGTTCACCTCCCCGGAAGTGGCGCAGAACGTCGCCAAACCTCTGGTGAAATATATTAATAATGCGCTGGTTACGGAACGCGCGAAAGCACCGAAAATAACCGTGCTGGTGGGACATGACTCAAACATCGCTTCGCTGCTCACCGCGCTGGATTTCAAACCATACCAGCTTCACGATCAGAACGAGCGTACGCCGATTGGCGGGAAGATTGTCTTTCAGCGCTGGCATGACAGCAACGCAAATCGTGATCTGATGAAAATCGAGTATGTGTATCAGAGCTCGCTGCAGTTGCGTAATGCAGACGTTCTGACGCTGAAATCCCCGGCGCAGCGCGTAACGCTTGAGCTGAAAGGATGTCCGATAGATGCGGATGGTTTTTGCCCGATAGATAAGTTCGACAGCGTGCTGAATGAGGCGGCTAAATAAAAGAAAAACTCCCCCGTGTTCGCGGGGGAGTCTGAGCGCTAGACGTTTTTACGTTCGATAGTCTGTTCACCCCAAAAGAGCGAATCTTTGTCTGTTTTTTCAAAGGCTTTGATGAGTACCTCATCGCTACCTTCTTCCCAAATTTTTTCCGCCAGTTTCTCGTCATAATGTGCGACTTCAAAAATGGCTTCGGCTATTTCCGGCGATGTATTGCGCAGACTTGCCCATTCGCCGACGCGATGGGCTTTCGCTTCTTGAGTTGGCATTCGAATCCTCCTGTTGAAGATTAGCCGTTGAGTTTTACTGCCAGACCTGCGACATATTCACCCTGATAGCGGGCGATAGATAATTCTTCCTGACTTGGCTGGCGGGAGCCGTCGCCTCCGGCAATGGTGGTTGCACCGTAAGGGGTACCGCCGCGAACTTGAGAGACATCAAACAGCTCTTGCGCCGCGTAACCGATAGGCACAATCACCATCCCATGGTGGGCAAGCGTAGTCCAGGTTGAGGTAATGGTTTGTTCCTGACCGCCGCCGGTTCCCGTTGAGCTGAATACGCTGGCGAGTTTGCCGTACAGACCACCAGAGGCCCACAGCCCGCCAGTCTGGTCGAGGAAGGTACGCATCTGACCGGACATATTGCCAAAGCGCGTGGGGGTACCAAAAATGATGGCGTCGTAATCAGCCAGTTCTTGCGGGGTTGCGACTGGTGCGTTTTGTGTTTTGCCGCCAGCCTTAAGGAAAATCTCAGGCTGCATGGTCTCTGGTACGCGCTTAATAATCACTTCCGCGCCATCTACCTTATTTGCGCCTTCTGCGACTGCATGGGCCATAGTTTCAATGTGTCCGTACATGGAATAATAAAGCACCAGAACTTTTGCCATTTTACACTACTCCTCGAGTTAACCGTGTCCGTAGCGACTCGCTACCTACCTTTAAAGATATGACGTACTGCCAGGAGTGCAAATTTCACAATCACTTCTTTGATTTATAACAATTTTTATAACAACCTGCTTTGTAGCAAAATGATACATATTTAACTGGGTTGAATTCGGTAGTCATAAGAAAGACTTATTGATTTCTTAGGGTGATTATTTGTTTGGCACTCCTGATCCTGTTGCAGGATATTACAGTTAGCGTCTGCCCAGTCCACGCTTCACTATGCTTAATCCCACGCAGTTATTTTCAGGGCCTTGCCCGTAACGCTGCGTGAGGTATCACTCCTCAGTACCTATGCAATATGATGTCTAATCAATGACGGAGGTCAGTAATGGCAAACCATCGGGGCGGTTCCGGCAACTTTGCGGAAGACCGCGAAAGAGCATCAGAAGCAGGTCGAAAAGGTGGCCAGCACAGCGGGGGCAACTTTAAGAATGACCCGCAACGCGCTTCAGAGGCAGGCAAAAAAGGGGGCAAAAATAGCCACGGCAACAACAAATCGTAATTGTCGGGCTATCTGTCAGATATGTCGTGACGGATGAGCGTCAGAGACAGACGTTACGTAGCCACCGCCGCCGGATCCTTCCGGCGGTTTTTTTTGTCTGCAAGGTTGAACTGTAACAAAACGCAACGCAGACTAATGACATTCAGTTAATCGGGTGTCTCATGTCATTACTCTCTCGTTATTCCTTTTCTGTTAAACCTCAGGAAGCGATCCTCATTGTGATCACCATGTTCTGGGGTGGCACGTTTCTGGCGGTGCAATATGCCGTTACCCTGAGCGGGCCTTTTTTCTTTGTCGGTGTGCGTTTTGCCACTGCCGCGCTGGCGGTCGCGATTTTGTCGTTACACACACTGCATAAGCTGACATGGCTGGAAGTCAAAGCAGGGGTTGCAATCGGTATCGCCATTGCGCTGGGTTATAGCCTGCAAACCTGGGGGCTACAGTTTATTCCCAGCAGTAAATCGGCGTTTATTACCGCGATGTACGTTCCGTTGGTACCGCTTTTACAATGGCTGTGTCTGGGGCGCATGCCTGGACTGATGCCGTGCGTCGGTATTGTACTGGCCTTTATCGGATTGATTTTTCTCGCCGGACCGGGAGGCAATTTACTGGCTTTAGGCGAAGGTGAGTGGATCACGCTCGCCGGTGCGGTGGCGATTGCGGCAGAAATTATCCTGATTAGCGCGTGGGCGGGAAAAGTGGATGTACGGCGGGTAACGGTAGTGCAACTGGCAACGGCTTCGATAGTGGCGTTTATTGCGATGGGACCAGCCGGAGAGACCGTACCGCCAATGTCTACCGGATTGCTGGTGGTGGCGCTGGGGCTGGGGATTTTCAGCGCGATTATTCAGGTCACCATGAACTGGGCGCAGCGTAGCGTTTCGCCGACGCGCGCGACGGTTATTTATACCGGTGAGCCGGTGTGGGCGGGGATCTTTGGCCGTCTGGCGGGTGAACGCTTACCGCTACTTGCATTGCTTGGTGCGGCATTCATTATTGTTGGCGTGCTGGTCAGCGAGCTAAAGTTCAAAAAGAAAAAAGCGCAGCCGCAAGAGGCGCCTCCGGAATCGCTTTAATTTAACCATTCACCGCGTGATTTGGTATGCTGACGCCCTCACAAGAAGGAGAGGGCGCATGGTCCAACGCGCAGAGAAAAAAACAGGTAAGCGTTCGCAGGCCGTCAGTGCAAAACGCCAGGCCATATTAACCGCGGCATTAAATATCTTCTCCCAATATGGGATCCACGGCACGCGCCTGGAACAGGTGGCAGAACAGGCTGGCGTGTCAAAAACCAATTTACTTTATTACTACCCGTCAAAAGAGGTGCTTTATATTGCCGTTTTACGGCAGATCCTCGACATCTGGCTGGCTCCATTGAAAGCTTTTCGCGAAGACTTTGCGCCGCTGGTGGCCATCAAAGAATACATTCGCCTTAAGCTGGAAGTGTCGCGCGATTACCCTCAGGCATCACGGCTGTTTTGTATGGAGATGCTGGCCGGAGCGCCTTTATTGATGGCAGAATTGGAGGGGGATCTCAAAACGCTAATTGATGAGAAATCCGCGCTGATTGCCGGTTGGATCAAAAGCGGAAAACTGGCTCCGGTCGATCCGCATCATCTGATTTTTATGATTTGGGCTTCAACTCAGCACTACGCCGACTTTGCCCCACAGGTAGAGGCGGTGACAGGCGCAACGCTGCGTGATGAAGCCTTTTTTAACCAAACGGTCGAGAGCGTACAGCGGATGATTATTGAAGGGATCCGCGTGCGTTAACTGGCCGGTGGTAAAGGGCAGCTTAAATCGCCTTCTTCACACTGCAAGAGCGAGGCGAGAAACGCTTCGCGCTCGTTGGTCTTATCCGTCAGGCACTGGCTGGTAATCATCGCCTGAACGCTACCGCCTTCGGTGCCAGAACTGAGTAATGCACAGTCCGCATCGCGCAAAGTTATCCAGGATATTTGCGCTTTTTTCAGTAAATCGCGCTGGGTTGGAGCGGCGCGCTTCAGCGCATTCTGATAAGTTTCATTAAGTTTGGCGTCGGCCGCCTTATACTGCTCAGCCGCACAGGTGTTCATCTCAATCTGCGTGTTCGCGTTGGCGCAGTCATCCGCCAGCGCCTGGCCGCTCAGCAGCAGCGCTACACATGTCAGTACGATTCGTTTCATGCTTCCCTCTGGCTTCATAAAAAAAGGCCCCGTTACCGGAGCCTTAATTAACCACAACCTTAGCCGATTGTCATCAGGCTGGCGTTCCCGCCAGCTGCGGCGGTATTGACGCTCAGGGAGCGTTCAATGTACAGCCTCTCCAGCAGAATATTGCTCTCGCCACGGGCAAAGCCCTGGACCGACACAATCGCCCCTTCGCGGGCCGCCACTGCTTCACACAGTGCGCGAAGCTGATCGGAATCGCCGTGGAAAATAACGGCATCAAACGGCTGCGTGGCGATGTTGTCCGCTTTGGCAAACTGAATGCGCCCGGAGACCGCGGCTGGCAGGCGTTTTGCCAGGTCGCGATGGAACGTATCATCTGGCCACAGGATTAAGCTACCAACGGAAGTTACAGCGGCAACCTGTACCAGTGCGTCCTGTTCATCATCGGCGATACATAGAACGCGTTCACGCGGCAACAGCGTCCAGGTATTGCGCTCGCCGGTGGGTCCTGGCAGCAGGCGTTGCGTTCCGGCCTGCGCCAGTTCGCCAAACTGCTGGCAGAGCGCACGCAGTGCTGGACGGTCGGTTGCCCATTCGCTGAGCGCTTCCAGCGGTTGAACGAGTGCGGCTTTAAGCTGCGCATCGACCGGGTAGTCTGCATCCTGGCGGGCAAGGGTAATGCCTAACGCATTTTCCGGACGGTTTGCCAGCAGGCGGTACAGATACAGCGGCCCACCCGCTTTTGGCCCGGTTCCTGACAAGCCTTCACCACCGAATGGCTGCACGCCGACGACGGCGCCGACCATATTGCGGTTAACATACAGGTTCCCCACATGTGCTGAGCCCGTGACCTGGGCGATGGTTTCATCGATACGGGTGTGTACGCCCAGCGTCAGACCGTAGCCGGAGGCATTAATTTGCTCAATCAGGCTGCCCAGATTATTACGGGTGTAACGCACGACGTGCAGTACCGGACCAAACACCTCTTTTTGTAATTCATCGAAGCTTTCCAGCTCAATAAGCGTCGGGGCGATAAAGGTACCGGTTTGCCATTCCCGCGCATCGTCGCTATTTTCGCGCACGGCCTGGAACACCGGACGCCCTTTGGCGCGCATGGCCTGAATATGGCGCTCAATATTGGCTTTGGCTTCTTCATCGATAACCGGTCCAATATCGGTGGTCAGGCGGCCCGGGTTACCCATGCGGCATTCCGCCATCGCGCCGCGCAGCATTTTCAGCGTATGGTCGGCTACATCGTCCTGCAGACACAGGACGCGAAGCGCAGAGCAGCGCTGCCCGGCGCTGTCAAAGGCAGAAGCCAGGACGTCGACCACCACCTGTTCCGTCAGCGCGGAGGAGTCGACGATCATGGCGTTCATCCCGCCGGTTTCGGCGATAAGCGGGATTGGACGTCCCTGAGCATCCAGGCGGGTCGCGATATTGCGTTGCAACAGCGTGGCAACTTCCGTTGAGCCAGTAAACATGACGCCGCGTACGCGCTCATCGGAAGTGAGCTGCGCCCCGACCGTTTCGCCCTGACCAGGCAACAGTTGCACCACGCCTGGCGGTACACCTGCTTCGAGTAAAATGGCAATACCCTGGGCGGCAATCAGCGGGGTTTGTTCCGCGGGTTTTGCCAGCACGCTGTTGCCCGCCGCCAGCGCGGCGGCAATCTGCCCTGAGAAAATAGCCAGCGGGAAGTTCCAGGGGCTGATACAGACTACCGGCCCTAACGGACGATGGGTTTCATTATCGAAGTCATCGCGGACCTGACCGGCATAATAGTGCAGGAAATCTACCGCTTCGCGCACTTCCGCAATGGCGTTACTGAAGGTTTTACCTGCTTCGCGCACCAGAATGCCAATCAATTGCTGCATCTGGCCTTCCATTAGAACGGCGGCGCGATGCAAAATAGCGGCGCGCTCTTGTGGCGGTGTGGCGAACCAGATCGGCGCGTTATTTACTGCGTTCTGCAATGCCTGTTCCACTTCGCTGTGAGTCGCTTCTCGCACGTAACCGACAATGTCTTTCGGTTCGGCCGGGTTGAGGACTGGCGTCATTTCACCGTCAGCAACCGGATGTTCGAGTATTGGCTTAGCGTGCCATTTTTGCAGCGCGCTGTTGAGCAGGGCGGAGGACAGTGAGGCCAGACGATGTTCGTTAGCTAAATCCAGCCCGCCTGAGTTTTCGCGGCCTTTACCGTACAGGTCACGCGGCAGGGCAATCTTCGGATGTGGCAGACCAGCCTGGCCTTCCTGCTGCGCCAGTTTTTCAACGGCTTCGACCGGGCAGGCTACCAGTTCATCCAGCGGCAGGGTAGTGTCTGCAATGCGGTTGACGAATGAAGTGTTGGCGCCGTTTTCCAGCAGACGACGCACCAGATACGCAAGCAGCGTTTCATGCGTGCCTACCGGTGCATAAATGCGGCATGGACGGTTCAGTTTGCCATCGGCAACTTTACCGGTGACCTGCTCATATAGCGGTTCGCCCATACCGTGCAGGCACTGGAACTCGTACTGACCCGGATAGTAGTTTTGACCGGCTAACTGATAAATCGCCGCCAACGTATGGGCGTTGTGGGTGGCGAACTGCGGGTAGATCAGATTCGGTACCGCAAGCAGTTTTTTCGCACAGGCCAGATAGGAAACGTCGGTGTACACCTTACGGGTATAGACCGGATAACCTTCCAGACCGTCCATTTGCGCACGTTTGATTTCGCTATCCCAGTAGGCGCCCTTAACCAGGCGGATCATCAGGCGACGGCGGCTGCGCGTGGCGAGGTCAATCAGGTAGTCGATAACATACGGGCAGCGCTTCTGGTAGGCTTGAATAACAAAGCCGATACCGTTCCAGCCCGCCAGTTCAGGTTCAAAACACAGTTTTTCCAGCAGATCGAGGGAGATCTCCAGTCGGTCTGCCTCTTCAGCATCGATATTGATACCGATGTCGTACTGGCGGGCCAGCAGAGTAAGCGACTTCAGACGCGGATAGAGTTCATCCATCACGCGGTCATACTGCGCGCGGCTATAACGCGGATGCAACGCCGACAGCTTGATAGAAATGCCCGGCCCTTCATAGATGCCGCGACCATTTGAGGCTTTACCAATGGCGTGGATTGCCTGTTGGTACGAAACCATATAAGCCTGGGCATCAGCGGCGGTTAGAGCCGCTTCACCCAGCATGTCATAAGAGTAGCGGAAACCTTTTTCTTCCAGTTTACGCGCGTTAGCCAGCGCTTCGGCGATAGTCTCTCCGGTGACGAACTGCTCGCCCATCAAGCGCATTGCCATGTCGACGCCTTTACGCACCAGTGGTTCACCGCTCTTGCCGATAATACGGTTGAGTGAGCGTGAAAGGCTGGCTTCATTATGCGTAGAAACCAGACGACCGGTAAACAACAGTCCCCAGGTCGCCGCGTTGACGAAAAGTGACGGACTGCGTCCAATGTGCGACTGCCAGTTGCCGTTGCTGATTTTGTCGCGGATTAACGCATCGCGGGTTGCCTTATCAGGAATACGCAGCAAGGCTTCCGCCAGACACATCAGCGCGACGCCTTCCTGTGAAGAAAGGGAGAATTCCTGCAATAAACCTTGTACCATCCCGGCGCGGCCGCTGGCGGTCTTCTGGTTACGCAGTTTGTCGGCCAGGCTGTACGCCAGCTTGTGCGCTTGCTCTGCGATGGGTTGCGGCAGACGAGCCTGCTCCATCAGCATCGGCACTGCGTCGGTTTCGGCGCGGCGGTACGCGGCGGTGATTGCTGCGCGGGAAACTGACTGCGGCAGGATCTGTTCGGCAAATTCCAGGAAAGGCTGATGCGCTTCATTCTGCGGCGTGGTTGACTCCTCACCCTCATTCGCGGCACCCGCCAGCAGGGCCGGTAGTTCAGGAAGCGCGTCGTCATTTTCCAGTCTTTCGAGATAATTAAAGATGGCTTGTTTGATCAGCCAATGTGGCGTGCGATCGATTCGTGATGCTGCTGTTTTAATACGCTCGCGAGTGGCGTCATCCAGCTTAACCCCCATCGTGGTGGTTCCCATGCCGTTTACTCCTGTTGTACTGAAATACGGGTCTGATAGTTACCGAGAAATATCCACTATGTTGCAACTTTGTGCAACCGTGTTAAATGTGACTTGGTTTGCAAGCTTGGAAATGAATGAGATGTTAATAAATATGAGTCTTATGATGTGGGCTGTAAAAATTACAGAATCTTTTTCTCTGCGGTAGTTAACACTTTTAAAAGGTGCAACCGAAAAAAATGTGAGAGAGTGCAACCTACAGAAAAATGCTATCTACTCTGGATCAAATTTGATGTAAATGGTGTGTTAAATCGATTGTGAATAACCATCGCTTCCGGCAGGATACGGTCGCCCTGGTCAACATAGATATCTTTGCCACGTTCCGGCAGGGTAATAAAACGGCAAGCCACGGCATTGCTGATACATAATTTTGGAGAGTTTTGATGGCTATTAGCACACCGATGTTAGTGACATTCTGTGTCTATATTTTCGGCATGATATTGATAGGGTTTATTGCATGGCGTTCAACCAAAAACTTTGACGATTACATTCTGGGGGGACGCAGTCTGGGTCCGTTCGTGACCGCGTTATCCGCTGGGGCGTCTGACATGAGCGGCTGGTTGCTGATGGGTCTGCCTGGCGCAATTTTCCTGTCGGGCATTTCAGAAAGCTGGATCGCCATCGGCCTTATTTTGGGCGCCTGGATCAACTGGAAGCTGGTGGCCGGACGTTTACGCGTACACACCGAATACAATAACAATGCGCTGACGTTACCGGATTACTTTACCGGTCGCTTTGAAGATAAAAGCCGAATTCTGCGTATTATCTCCGCGTTGGTTATTCTGCTGTTTTTCACCATCTATTGTGCTTCAGGGATTGTGGCAGGGGCGCGTCTGTTTGAAAGCACCTTTGGCATGAGCTACGAAACAGCGCTGTGGGCGGGCGCGGCCGCGACGATCATTTATACCTTTATTGGTGGTTTTCTGGCGGTAAGCTGGACGGATACCGTCCAGGCCAGCCTGATGATCTTTGCTCTCATCCTGACGCCGGTAATGGTCATTATTGGCGTAGGTGGATTTGAAGATTCGCTGGAAGTGATTAAACAAAAGAGCATTGAGAACGTGGACATGTTCAAAGGGTTGAATTTTGTTGCCATCATTTCCCTGATGGGCTGGGGTCTGGGTTACTTTGGCCAGCCGCATATTCTGGCGCGCTTTATGGCGGCAGATTCCCACCATAGCATCGTTCATGCTCGCCGTATCAGCATGACCTGGATGATCCTGTGTCTGGCGGGTGCCGTGGCCGTAGGCTTCTTTGGTATTGCTTACTTTAACAACAACCCACAGCTTGCCGGTGCCGTTAACCAGAACGCCGAGCGTGTGTTTATTGAACTGGCGCAAATACTGTTTAACCCATGGATTGCCGGTATTCTGCTGTCTGCGATCCTCGCTGCGGTTATGTCGACTCTGAGCTGCCAGTTGCTGGTGTGCTCCAGCGCAATCACCGAAGATTTGTACAAAGCGTTCCTGCGTAAAAATGCCAGCCAGAAAGAGCTGGTATGGATTGGCCGCATCATGGTGCTGGTCGTGGCGTTGGTGTCCATCGCGCTGGCGGCGAATCCGGAGAACCGCGTACTTGGTCTGGTAAGCTATGCCTGGGCCGGCTTCGGCGCGGCGTTTGGTCCGGTAGTCCTGTTCTCCGTAATGTGGTCGCGTATGACCCGCAACGGCGCGCTGGCAGGGATGATCATCGGTGCGGTGACGGTAATCGTCTGGAAGCAGTTCGCCTGGCTGGGTCTGTATGAAATTATCCCGGGCTTTGTTTTCGGCAGCATCGGTATTGTGGTCTTCAGCCTGTTGGGTAAAGCACCTTCAACTGCTATTCAGCAACGTTTTGCCGAGGCTGACGCGCATTATCACTCAGCTCCGCCATCGCGTTTACAGGCAGAATAATTTATCACCTGTCCCTGAAGCCCGCCGTGCGCGGGCTTTTTATTGCGCCCCCGCAAACCTGCATAACCATTACCCGCCTAACTGTTTACATTAAGTCATCATTCTCAAAACATTCTGCTTGAGTTTTTCTTTGCTGTAATGATAATCACTATCACTGTAATTTACTTTTCTTTTCATCAATTGACCGAGAATAACGTTTAAGGGTTCTTCGCATGTTTGTTCCATTTCTAATTATGTTGCGCGAAGGGTTAGAGGCCGCGCTGATTGTCAGCCTGATTGCCAGCTACCTGAAACGGACTCAGCGTGGTCGATGGATTGGTGTGATGTGGATTGGTGTTCTGCTGGCGGCGGCGTTATGCCTGGCGTTAGGGATTTTCATCAACGAAACCACCGGTGAATTTCCGCAAAAAGAACAGGAGCTGTTTGAAGGCATCGTGGCGGTCATTGCCGTGGTGATCCTCACCTGGATGGTGTTCTGGATGCGTAAAGTTTCCCGCAACGTCAAAGTCCAGCTTGAACAGGCTGTCGATAACGCGTTGCAACGCGGTAATCATCACGGTTGGGCGCTGGTGATGATGGTCTTTTTTGCTGTTGCGCGAGAAGGGCTGGAATCGGTGTTCTTCCTGCTGGCGGCATTCCAGCAGGATGTAGGCATCTGGCCGCCGTTAGGCGCGATGCTGGGACTGGCTACCGCAGTGGTACTGGGATACCTGATTTACCTCGGCGGCATTCGCCTCAACCTCGGGGCATTCTTTAAATGGACCAGCCTGTTCATTTTGCTGGTAGCAGCCGGTCTTGCCGCTGGGGCGATCCGCGCTTTCCACGAAGCCGGGTTGTGGAATCATTTTCAGGATGTGGCGTTTGACCTGAGCAGTGTGCTGTCGACGCATTCGCTGTTTGGCACATTGATGGAAGGCATTTTCGGCTATCAGGAAGCGCCAAGCGTTAGTGAAGTCGCTGTCTGGTTTATCTACCTGATTCCGGCGTTGATTATGTTTGCACTACCGCCGCGTTCAGGCACTACGGCATCGCGTACCGCACCTTGATAAAAACGCGATGCAGAATACTTTTTAGTTACAACATACTTATTTATAGGGATAGGTTATGACGTTTAATTTTCGCCGTAGTGCGCTGCAGTTGGGTATTGCCGCGCTGTTTGCATCCGCTTTTTCTGCACAAGCCGCCGATATTCCGCAGGTGAAAGTCACGGTTAACGACAAACAGTGTGAACCGATGACGATCACGGTTAACGCCGGGAAAACGCAGTTCATCATCCAGAACCACAGCCAGAAAGCGCTGGAGTGGGAAATTCTTAAAGGCGTTATGGTGGTTGAAGAGCGCGAAAACATTGCACCAGGCTTTAGCCAGAAAATGACCGCTAACCTGCAGCCTGGCGAATATGATATGACCTGCGGTCTGTTGACTAACCCGAAAGGCAAACTGATCGTAAAAGGCAGCGCAACGGCGGATGCCGCACAGAGCGATGCTCTGCTGAGTCTGAGCGGCGCGATTACCGAATATAAAGCTTATGTGACAGCTGAAACCGCGCAGTTGGTTGCGGGCACTAAAGCCTTCACTGATGCGATTAAAGCAGGCGATCTGGAAAAAGCGAAATCGCTGTATGCGCCAACCCGTCAGCATTATGAGCGTATTGAACCGATTGCTGAACTGTTCTCCGATCTCGACGGCAGCATCGATGCGCGTGAAGATGATTATGAGCAAAAAGCCGCCGATCCTAAATTCACCGGCTTCCACCGTCTGGAGAAAGCGCTGTTTGGCGACAATACCACCAAAGGTATGGATAAATACGCCGACCAATTAAATAGCGATGTTCTTGACCTGCAAACGCGTATTAGCGAGCTGGCTTTCCCACCGTCTAAAGTTGTTGGCGGGGCAGCAGGACTGATTGAAGAAGTTGCTGCCAGCAAAATCAGTGGGGAAGAAGATCGCTACAGCCATACCGATCTGTGGGATTTCCAGGCCAACGTCGATGGCGCGCAGAAAATTGTCGATCTCCTGCGTCCTCAGTTGCAAAAATCCAATGCTGAGCTGCTGGCGAAGGTGGATGCGAACTTCAAAAAGGTCGATACCATTCTGAGCAAGTACCGTACCAAAGACGGTTTTGAAACCTATGACAAACTGACTGATGCCGATCGTAATGCGCTGAAAGGGCCAATCACGACGCTGGCGGAAGACTTGTCGCAATTACGCGGTGTTCTGGGGCTGGATTAAGCACTATGCAGCAAGATAATGAAAACGGCGTGAGCGAACCGTCACGCCGACGTTTACTGAAAGGGATGGGCGCCCTGGGTGGGGCGCTGGCGCTGGCGGGTGGGTGTCCGGTTGCCCACGCGCAAAAACCGCAAAGCGCGCCGGGAACGCTGTCTCCGGATGCGCGTAGTGAAACGCAGCCGTTTTATGGTCAGCATCAGGCGGGGATCCTGACGCCGCAGCAGGCATCAATGATGCTGGTGGCATTCGATGTTCTCGCCAGCGATAAGGCCGATCTTGAGCGTTTATTCCGGTTGTTGACTAGCCGATTTGCGTTTCTGACCACCGGTGGACCGGCACCGGATACGCCCAATCCGCGTCTCCCTCCTATGGATTCAGGTATCCTCGGCGCTTACATTGCGCCAGACAACCTGACGATGACGTTGTCGGTTGGTTCATCGTTGTTCGATGAACGTTATGGCCTGAAACCGCAGATGCCGAAAAAGCTGCAAAAAATGACCCGCTTCCCGAATGATTCGCTGGATGCGGCGCTGTGCCATGGCGATTTGCTGCTGCAGATTTGTGCCAACACCCAGGACACTGTCATCCACGCGTTGCGCGATATCATTAAACATACGCCCGATCTCCTCAGCGTGCGCTGGAAACGTGAAGGGTTTATTTCTGACCACGCAGCGCGCAGCAAAGGCAAAGAGACCCCGGTCAACCTGCTTGGCTTTAAAGACGGTACCGCGAATCCGGACGCTACGGATGCGAAGTTGATGCAAGACGTGGTGTGGGTGACGGATGGGCAGGGCGAACCTGCCTGGGCGCAAGGTGGCAGTTATCAGGCCGTCAGGCTCATTCAGTTCCGCGTTGAGTTCTGGGATCGTACGCCGCTGAAAGAGCAGCAAACGATTTTTGGTCGTGATAAACACACCGGCGCGCCGCTGGGTATGCAGCATGAGCATGATGTGCCTGACTATGCCAGTGATCCTGAAGGTGAGGTGATTGCGCTCGATAGTCATATCCGCCTGGCAAACCCGCGCACGAAAGAGACCGACTCGAGCCTGATGATGCGTCGTGGCTACAGTTATTCGCTCGGTGTGACCAATTCCGGTCAACTGGATATGGGGCTGTTGTTTGTTTGCTATCAACACGATCTGGAAAAAGGATTTTTGGCGGTGCAGAAACGTCTGAATGGTGAAGCGCTCGAAGAGTATGTCAAACCGATTGGCGGGGGATATTTCTTTGCTTTGCCGGGTGTTAAAACTGCAGACAATTATCTGGGACAGTCTCTGCTCGAAGCCTGATGATTATGCCCCGCAGTACAGCGGGGTTTTTCCTGATATCTTGATGAAGGAACAAATTATTTTTTATGATCGGTATGCGACTGAAATAATTCTGTCATCTCTCTGCAAGAGACTGTCTCTGGTGATAAGATAGAATTTAAGTTAACAATAAGTAAAAATATTGTTGCATTAGCGAAAGGTTATGATGTAATTATAAGTAATAGCGGTAGTTCCCGGCGGTGATAGTCATTCACTATGGAGATCGCGAATGGAAAAGTCCTGTACTGGACACGTTTTTCACAGTAACAGCAGTACCTTACGCGGACGTTTCTCTTCCGGTAGCCACCTCGTCACCGCTAAATCTCTCTCTCATTCACTTCTTATCCTTGTTACTGACGCCCTGTACGGTGCGCGTAGCCGTGTGTGGCGTCTTATCCGAAAGCAAGCAATGGCTTACAAGGAAGCCAACCCTCAGATGTTCGTGCGCATAATCGTGCCGCCAACGGCGCGTGTGATGTATACCTACAACTCAAGGTGCTATCCATGGGAAGACAAAAAGCAGTGATCAAAGCTCGTCGTGAAGCAAAACGTGTGCTGAGGCGGGATTCGCGTAGTCATAAGCAACGTGAAGATGAATCGGTCACCTCGCTTGTGCAGATGGGCGGCGTAGAAGCGATCGGTATGGCGCGTGACAGTCGCGACGCCACGCCAATCACGGCGCGAAATGAAGCTCAGGCGCACTACCTGAATGCTATCGAGAGTAAACAGCTGATCTTCGCCACCGGTGAAGCCGGGTGTGGTAAAACCTGGATCAGCGCGGCAAAAGCTGCAGAGGCTCTGATCCACAAAGACGTGGACCGGATCATTGTAACCCGTCCAGTTCTGCAAGCTGATGAAGACCTCGGCTTCTTACCTGGAGATGTTTCCGAGAAGTTCGCTCCCTATTTTCGCCCCGTGTATGACGTGCTGGTGAAACGGCTGGGAGCCTCCTTCATGCAATATTGCCTGCGACCTGAGATTGGTAAGGTGGAAATCGCGCCGTTCGCCTATATGCGTGGACGTACATTTGAAAATGCAGTGGTCATTCTTGACGAGGCTCAGAACGTCACTGCTGCGCAAATGAAGATGTTTTTGACCCGCCTCGGGGAGAATGTGACGGTGATTGTGAATGGGGATGTGACCCAGTGCGATCTTCCAGCTCACGTTCGCTCAGGACTAAGCGATGCGCTGGCCCGTTTCGAAGAAGATGATATGGTTGGGATCGTTCGTTTCAATAAAGACGATTGCGTCCGCTCGGCGCTCTGTCAGCGGACGCTCAACGCTTACAACTGATAAGTACTCCGTCTTCAAGGCCCGGGAAACCGGGCTTTGTTATTTGTGTGTTGTTAAGTAAATTTTAGAAATTGAAATAGTATGCTCTGATGAAATAGAACATCGAAAACGAGTAGAAACCAGGATATCTGAAGTCGAGGGGGAACCTTGCCTGACTTGAGATATGTCAAAAGTTTGATTTATGAACTGTGGAATAGAGAACACCTTATTTTAGACTCATGCGTTTATCCAGTGATGAATGCGTCTCGCGGATCAGCGACCCGTTGAGCTCACAGCACTCAGCGGACGTTCGTGTAATGGTTCGCCAACGCGGAACGATAGCTACGCTTTTATCGAGATGTCGCATTCATCAGCCAGTTTCTGAGCTGAGTTACGACATTATGTTACATCTGATTTTGCAGAAGAATCATGATTTCCTCATTAATATGATCCAACAGGTCATACCGTCTCCGGTATTCCGCGCGTTTTTTACTGGCAAGCTCATTAAATGACTTACGCTCTACATAAATTGGCAACTTATACCAATTACCGTATGGACGACCAGCAACTGATTCCCAAAAATCACTGTACAGGGCAACAAAGTATTTACGTTTCTTGTACCGGTATCGCCATTGCCTGAAAACATGGCTCTGTTCACTAACTGCTAAAATATTAGTGATATCACAGCAACGCATCAATGAACAAAGAACCTCAAAAACGATCCGCTTAGGGAATAGTCCATAGCAGGCTTTAGTAGCGTCACGAATAATGTCTGGGCCAATATTTTTTGGTGCCCCCTGCAGACCGCCAATAAATGCACAATGTCCTTTTTTTGACGGGATAACCGAGAAGGACAATCGGGCTACCGGGGTGTTGTTAAAACTCAGAGATAACATCAGTTCTCCTTCACGATCAAAACCGCCTGAAGAACAGTGAATATCAAAATCCTCACCATTTTTTCCGGTAAAATGGACCAATAGCACATCTCTGTCGGGTAATAATAACGCCTGGTGTTTCACTGGTAAACTCTGGACAAAACGGTAGTGACCAATAATGTTTTTCCTTCGATTCCATGCCAGCCCTCCTTTATGTAAATAGGGACGATGAATTTTGGCTGGTAACGTAGGTTGCATCTCCAGAATCTTATCAATTGATTTAAGGGAATGTAATTCTTGATAATACCGAACACTGGAGACAGGACTTATCATAGATCGTAAAAGATACATGAGTCGAAATTTTTTGTTCTTCCATTTGCTATGCAAAGGGCCCCGTGCCAATAGAATTTGGTTAAAGAAACTTAGATATGATGTATTTTTCATAAGTATTCATTATTAATTCAGGGTGTTTAAATTTATTTACGTGCAAGGTGTAAATACTGGAATCTCTGACGCTGTTTTGTTAATGCGAAACATTTTGAAAATAAATTTATATCTGACATGCCTGTTTTGTTGATAATCATTAGGCGCTCTCTCGTCCGCATATCCTGATGAAAATAATTTTTTTCATTCTACAGAGAAGAACATATATATTTGTTAAACAAAGTATACTTTACAAACATACCGATGTTCATTGAGTAAACTGGTAGGTTGACTTGTCAACCACATAACGAAGTAAATCATGTGATTCAGCGAGCCATGGGTGTTTGGAAAACGCACGACTTTGAACGTCAGGACAAATTTTGAACGATGACAGCTATCACAATTGGCTGTATTCCCGCGCAATACGCCGGTTTTCGTGGATTATTGTCAAATTGAATAACTTAAATTGGGATATACACATTCCTGACTTTCTTTCCGGATATAATGCCCAGTATATTTTTGGTAACCTTTTGTACTGAAAGGAGTTTGCATTGTATGGTTATGAAACAGGCCCGCAAAACAATACCAAGGGGAACCTGATTCGCTGGCTGACGCACGAATAGGGTACTGCCGTTAAGAATATTTCCGGATACAGAGACTTTACCGATCGGCCGCAACATTCTCTGGTCACTCACGTTCTCAGAGAAATGCACTAGCTCGATGCCTGGTTGCAGTGCGACAGTGTTCCGGGGGATTCACCGGTGATGAACAGTGTCAATCTGTATAAAGGTATCGGAAAAATTTTTTTGTCCGGCTTTAACCATGAACATGCAGTCAACTGTCCTATGTACCTAAATGACGTGGTAATCTTGAATAAACAAACTCGAGTTGTTTACTCATTCATACCTGAGCGCGTGTTCCAGGGAAACGAATAAGCGTACTGAGTTTTATATTCTGGCATGTACATCACCGTAAAGTGCCTGCAGGATGATTACTTTCAGACCGTGGAGGATTACGTCGGTAATGATAGTAAAGACTCTCAAATATACATAGCAACAATCCAAACCATACCGCTGAAAAACAAAATAGCTCGGAGTAATTAATAACTTCTCCAAATATAAGTATGGCAATGAGAAATTGCAAAGATGGTTCTATATACTGAGCAAGACCTGTCACAATAAGAGATGTACGATTTAGCGCTACTGCAAATAACACTAACGGAATTACTGTAACGGGAGCGGTTAATATATAAAGGAACAGAGAGATGTCAGATGATGTAGTTATACTCGAGCCAGTATAGATAAAGATGAAAAGAGCAACAGGTAGAGCCCAGAATGTTTCAAGCGTGATTGAGGTTATTGCATCGTAATGGATAAATTTTCGCGCCAGTCCGTACAATGCAAATGAAAACCCCATGATTAACGCTAGTGAAGGAAAACTGTTTGCGGAAATAATCTGATAGCCAAGACCACATGCACCGGATATTACTGCTATAAGTTGAAATAATGATGGTTTTTCTTTAAGGAAAACACAGCCAAGGCAAATGACAATAAGTGGGTTGATAAAATATCCCAGACTGGCGTCAAGTACCTTATGATTTGTTAATGCATAAATAAAAGCTGACCACGAAATTACCATTAGCAAGCCTGCTATCATGCAGGATATGAAGGAGGTTTTATCCTTCAGTAAATCGCGAAAAAACGTTCTCTTACGAAATAATAATCTTATTGGCAGTAATAGAGGTATAGACCAGAAAACTCTGTAGATCAAAATTTCAGCGAGGGCTCCGCCAGATAGATATTGATAAAACAATGGGATCAGGCCCCATAATATAAATGCCAGAACAACAACTGCGGGTCCATTTCGCAGAAACTTTACCATTTATGTGTATCCTTGCTTGCCATACCGACATGTTCTTCTGAAGAGCATTGTCAACCCTTCACTCTGGCATGTACCTGCTCTTAAGAGAAACGTGTGCTGTTACAGTACTCAATCTCATTTACAGTCAGGGTGATATAAAAAACAAGGTGAAATTTATCATAATCGTATCTATAAAATGATGATAAAAATCAAGGGGAAGACTTCCGATTTGTATTGCGGGCTGGATCATCTTTCAGACGTCTGACGGGGAGTATTTGCCTTTCCCTGATTTCCTCGTCAATATCAAATAAGCACTCGTCGCAGAATTCTTTATCGAGTGAGAGCCACTGTTCAAAGACGCTCCTTTTCTTATTACACCGTGCGCATCTCTTCATCACATCATCCTTTATGCTATTTCCCTGCCGAGCTTCCAGGACAAAAGGTGTTCGCTCCTAAATAAGACAGGAATTAGATTTATAAACAATCAGTTAAATTCGTTTTAGAGATTGTGGCACAGGGACAATCATGCGGGATAATTCATTTTGCAGATCAATTTTTACGTAATCGATCGACGAAATCGATCGATGCTTACACCCCTGTATTACACACCATTCGTGATGCTGCCGGACTCACAACACCTGGCCAGCATTCCTTGCTTAAGCGCATCATTACCGGGTGCAATGCCGCGCTGGAATAAATTAAAGCGATGCTCCACCAGCTTGCTGATATCTCAGCACAACCGGGAGTATTGGCGGGCAAACTGCGCAGGACTAGGCAATGGGTGATGGCTTCCGCTGCTGGTTGCTTGAGAAAGAGTAAACCGCTATGAAGGTCATTACCTGCAATCTGGACCGGAGGATCTGGCGTGATTTGATGAAGAAATCCGGCATGATAAGTCTCATGCATGCCGCTACCAGCGATAAGTAGAGCAGAAACCTTGAGCGGGGCGATATCCCCGCCAGGCTGTGTAACATACGAAAAAAAAGCCCGTACTTGCGTACGAGCTCTTCTTAAGATATGGCGGTGAGGCGGGGATTGACTCGCTTCGCTCGCCCTGCGGGCAGCCTGTTCGCTGTGCTCTCAGTCTGTCCAACTGGCTGCGCCAGTAGTCGAACCCCGGTCCGGGCTTCTCATCCCCGCCAGGCTGTGCAATATGCGAAAAAAAAGCCCGTACTTGCGTACGAGCTCTTTTTTAAATATGGCGGTGAGGCGGGGATTGACTCGCTTCGCTCGCCTGCGGGCAGCCTGTTCGCTGTGCTCTCAGTCTGTCCAACTGGCTGCGCCAGTAGTCGAACCCCGGTCCGGGCTTCTCATCCCCGCCAGGCTATGCAATATGCGAAAAAAAAGCCCGTACTTGCATACGAGCTCTTCTTTAAATATGGTGGTGAGGCGGGGATTGACTCGCTTCGCTCGCCCTGCGGGCAGCTTGTTCGCTGTGCTCTCAGTCTGTCCAACTGGCTGCGCCAGTAGTCGAACCCCGGTCCGGGCTTCTCATACCCGCCATGCTGTGCAACATACGAAAAAAAAGCCCGTACTTGCGTACGAGCTCTTCTTAAGATATGGCGGTGAGGCGGGGATTCGAACCCCGGATACGTTGCCGTATACACACTTTCCAGGCGTGCTCCTTCAGCCACTCGGACACCTCACCATATTGTTGTTCCTGTGCTACCGGAACGGGCGCTAATGTAGGGGAAACACCGCCCCGTCGTCAATCAACTTTTTGAAAAAAATGTGCATTTACACAAACTTCAAGCAACATGGAGCATAAATAAGCGGGAATTGTTTTTTTTGCCAGCATCCTAAAATTTGCTACTCTGATGTTCCCTCGGAAAATGATGATAATAAGTGCGAGAAAGTTCCGCACAACAATGTTCAGGAGACAATGTGGATATAATTTTCTATCACCCAACATTCGATACGACCTGGTGGATTAATGCGTTGGCAAAGGCAATACCTGGTGCAAACGTTCGTGAGTGGAAAGCGGGTGATAATGCACATGCTGACTATGCGCTGGTCTGGCATCCGCCGGTTGAAATGCTCGCAGGACGAAAATTAAAAGCCGTATTTGCGCTGGGTGCGGGCGTCGATTCTATTCTCAGTAAACTCAATGCTCATCCGGAAATGTTGGATGCGTCGATCCCGCTTTTCCGTCTGGAAGATACGGGTATGGGCCTGCAAATGCAGGAATATGCGGTTAGTCAGGTGCTGCACTGGTTTCGTCGCTTTGATGATTATCAGGCATTGAAAAATCAGGCGAAATGGCAACCGTTGCCAGAATATACTCGTGAGGAGTTTACCGTCGGGATCATGGGGGCAGGTGTATTGGGCGCAAAAGTTGCCGAAAGCCTGCAAGCATGGGGATTCCCACTGCGCTGCTGGAGCCGTTCGCGTAAATCCTGGTCTGGCGTGGAAAGCTTCGCCGGTACTGAGGAACTGGGCGCGTTTTTGAGCCAAACTCGTGTGCTTATCAACCTCCTGCCTAATACGGCAGAAACCATAGGTATTATTAACGCTGATTTACTTAGCCAATTGCTGGATGGCGCCTACGTACTGAACCTGGCGCGTGGCGTTCATCTCAATGAAGACGATCTTCTGGCATCGCTGGACAGCGGCAAGGTGAAAGGTGCCATGCTGGATGTCTATAGCCGTGAACCGCTGCCGGAAACCAGTCCTCTGTGGAAACATCCGCGTGTGGCAATGACGCCGCATATTGCCGCGGTAACGCGCCCGGCGGAGGCGGTGGACTATATCTCCCGCACGATTTTGGATCTTGAGAGCGGGAAATCCGTTACGGGTCAGGTCGATCGCGTTCGGGGATACTAATGCTAACCCGGCGGATGCCGGGTTTCAGCTAATAAATAGCGGCGATACCTGCTATCCTTGACGAAAAATGACTACAGGAGAGAGTTATGTATCCCGTTGACCTGCATATGCATACCGTCGCCAGCACCCACGCCTACAGCACCTTAAGTGATTACATCGCTGAAGCCCGTCGCAAAGGCATCAAGCTGTTTGCTATTACCGATCATGGACCGGACATGGCGGACGCGCCTCACCACTGGCACTTTATCAATATGCGTATTTGGCCACGTGTTGTAGATGGCGTAGGGATCCTGCGCGGCATTGAGGCGAATATTAAGAATATTGAAGGCGAAATTGACTGTTCAGGTCCGATGTTTACCTCTCTGGACCTCATTATTGCGGGCTTCCATGAGCCAGTTTTTGCACCTCACGATAAAGAAACCAATACCCAGGCAATGATAGCCACGATGGCCAGCGGTAATGTGCACATCATTAGCCATCCGGGAAATCCCAAGTATCCGGTTGATATTACTGCAATTGCCCAAGCGGCGGCAAAGTACCAGGTTGCACTGGAAATCAATAACTCTTCGTTTTTGCATTCGCGTAAGGGCAGTGAGGATAATTGTCGTGCGGTTGCTGCGGCTGTGCGCGATGCTGGCGGCTGGGTGGCGTTAGGGTCGGATTCACATACTGCTTTCACGCTGGGAGAGTTTGGCGAATGCCGTAAAATCCTGGATGATGTTAATTTCCCTGAAGACAGAATTTTAAACGTCACACCTAAACGCCTGTTGGCGTTTCTGGAATCGCGAGGCATGGAGCCGATCGCGGAATTTGCTGAACTGTAATTGTTACTAACTGGAATATATCAATGAACGAGTTTTCTATCCTGTGTCGTGTACTGGGCTCGCTGTTTTATCGCCAACCGCAGGACCCTTTACTGGTTCCCCTGTTTACCTTAATTAGTGAAGGTAAACTGTCCGCCAACTGGCCGTTGGAACAGGACGAACTGCTCACTCGTCTGCAGAAGAGCTGCGATATGCCCCAACTGGCTGCAGATTACAACGCGCTGTTTGTCGGTGAAGAGTGTGCTGTGCCGCCTTATCGTAGCGCCTGGGTAGAAGGGGCGAAAGAATCGGATGTTCGTGCATTTCTTTCTGCCCGCGGCATGCCGCTGGCAGATACGCCGGCAGATCACATTGGTACGCTGTTGCTGGCGGCTTCATGGCTTGAAGACCAGTCTGCGGAAGATGAAAGTGAGGCGCTTGAAACCTTGTTTGTAGACTACCTGCTGCCCTGGTGTGGTACGTTCCTTGGCAAAGTTGAGGCGCACGCAAACACGCCGTTCTGGCGTACCATGGCGCCGCTAACACGTGATGCTATTAGTGCAATGTGGGACGAATTGCAGGAAGATACTGACGAATAAATGTGATTTAAATCACTTTAAACTGCAACGCAAATTATATGCTTGCATAAATTGTGTGCACGATCTCATTCCTATGCCGTTTTTCTGCTAAGATACGCGGCATGAACATACTTCTCTCAATTGCAATCACAACGGGCATTCTCTCTGGGATCTGGGGATGGGTGGCCGTTTCTCTTGGCTTACTCAGTTGGGCTGGCTTTCTGGGGTGCACGGCCTATTTCGCCTGCCCGCAAGGTGGGCTAAAAGGACTGTGGATCTCGGCGTGTACGCTGCTAAGCGGTGTGGTGTGGGCGTTGGTGATTATTAACGGTAGCGCGCTTGCCCCGCATATGGACATTATTGGTTATGTCATGACGGGAATTGTCGCGTTTCTGATGTGTATCCAGGCAAAGCAATGGTTGCTTTCATTTGTACCGGGCACGTTTATTGGCGCATGTGCAACATTTGCAGGGCAGGGCGACTGGCGACTGGTTGTACCGTCACTGGTACTGGGCCTGGTATTCGGCTATGCGATGAAAAACAGTGGTCTGTGGCTGGCATCTCGCCGTGAAAATCGAATATCGCCGACGCTGACCAGTAAATAAAAAAGCGTGAGGGTTTTCCTCACGCTTTTTATGCAGTAAAGATCCATCAGGATTCTGGCGGTACCGACATATGGCGGTATTTAACCAGAATGTCATTATCAACTTGTTTCTTATCCTGCAAATCCCACAATCCGCGATCGATGCCGTCATTAATTAAGAAGATAACGCCTGTTTCAATCGCTGACATCAGACAAAGCATAACCGGTTCGTTAGAGGTGTAGCCAATTTCACCTTCCAACAGACGCTGGTAGTCAATAAAGCGGAACACTCCAGCCTGTACTTCATAAGACAAAATGGTTTTACTGGTGTTCACTGACGACAGGATCTCACCGGTGCTGACGTTAACTACGCGCAGGTTTACCGCTATCTGGTCGAGCTGGTATTGCGTATCGGCGCCAATACCGAAATAACGCGCACCGACACCACCCGATTTAACGTTGCTTTCATAACCGATAATTGACCCTTCCACCATGACGTTTGCCGCGGTCAGGGACTGTAGCGGGATCCGGTTATTAATCGCAACCGTACCGTTTTCCTGAGCCGCTCGAATGATTTTACGTTCGTTCAGCAAGTTCTGTAGCCCCTGACGTTCCAGAGGGACGAACCAACGAGAATCTTTCAATGCGGTGACAAGCATAGCCGTGGCGCTTTGCGGGACGGCGGTAGAGAAGTTACTTGCCGGGTAAGGTTTAAATTGGCCAGTCTCATCCTGAATGTTGTATACCGACACAAAGATCTTACCTGTAGGCATAGGCAGATGCGTCAAATCTTTATAGCTTTGGGCCCGGGGCATTAATGTCGGCTTAGCGGCTTCTTGAGGCGGAGCTGTTAAACATCCGCTGAGTAAAATTACTGCCACCATGATAAGTAAGCGCTGCATGATTTTTTCCTTTCGTGGCTATAATTTAGAAATCGGTCGACTGATTTTGTAAACCCGACACTTCAATAGTCGACGTTCTCCCCGTTTTCCTGTCCGTGACATTCAGTTGCAGTTGCCCATCCCGGTTGGCGATATCAACGATAAAATCGCTGGTTACCATCCTCCCCGGTTTACCGGTATTGATATTGGTGAGCAAGCCACCGAGTATTTGCGACTGTATTGCCTGGGTAAAGTTATCCAGTGCTGATGGGGTTTCAATCCCGTAATCGCCAGCACTCGGATCCTTATACGAGTTTTGCGCCTGAGCGCTGTTCAGTAAAAAAGAGCCGTTGTTTGGGTTGCCACCAAAGTTAGGGTTGCGGAACTGGAACGTCATATTTCCGGCCCAACTTAATGGTGAAATCAGCATGAGTAAAACCACTGCATGTTTGACACGCATGAAAGCCTCCGGACAAAATCATGTTTTAGAATTCATCGCGCGCTAAATCGCTCGTACTTAATAGCGTTTGATCTATTTGCCGACGATTTAATGCTTCCTCAGTTTCTGCCAATGCGAAGACCACAATTTTGTCGAAGTCTCTTTTCGTCGGGAATAAAAAAGTCTGGAAGATAACGTCCTGATTGACAGTTATGGTGATCCAACTTCCCCAACGTGCACTGGGCCTTTCATTAATGGTTAAGTTTCCTGTGTACTTACTTTCCCACTTGTCACTAAAGGCACGATAAAAATCATGGCCAATAGAAGAGACAGTGTGGTCAGTCAACAGTCCGGGAACCTCCACCTCTACAGCAGCGTGTAGATTCCCGGCAGCAAGGAACAAATTTGCTGCCACAATCCAGGACAAATAGCTTTTCATGGCTTTATCGCCTGAGGTTATCATTGGCCCACGAGACCGCCTGCGTACGATTTTTGACAGCTATCTTTTTGAAAAGATTATAAAGATGTGTTTTAACCGTATTTTCACTAATAAATAGTGAACGCGCGATTTCAATATTTGAGGCGCCAATACGCAGTTTATTAAGGATCTCTTTTTCACGGTGCGTAAGTAATGCCGACTCCGTGCTGTTATAGCGGTAGTTCCCGGAATGCGTGATCAGGTAGCTGGCGAGCTTTTGTGAAAAGTAGCATTCGCCACGCAACACACCTTGCAATCCGCTGACGACACGCTGCTCATCTTCCGTTGCGTAGAATACGCCATTGATATGCGGCCAGTTTTCAATATCCCGATAAGGATAATCATCTGGGGTATTCAACAATAACGTCTTTATATTGTTGTTTTTTCTGCTCAAATTATCTTGCCAGTAATGGATCAGTTTTTTGTCTGCCTCCATCATGTCCAGTAGAACAATGCAGCTGGAGGAAATATCATCCAGAGAACGTTGAATATTATGTAGTTTTCCGGTTAACGCCAGCGATTGTTTTAAATGCTGTAATAACGCAGTTGCCTGCAGGGATGGTTTAGTGATCAACAATAATGTATGACCATGAATACTATGGACTTCATTAAACATGATGAAACTCCACTTTTTTAGTCGCACACCTGACAGCTGTCTCTACTAAAATAGAGGCACCAGAAGTACTGACAGATGTTGCACTGCTGTGTAGAAATAAAATATCGACCCAACGGGGTGAAAATATTAAAACAAATGGACTTCAACTGATTTCAATCTAGCTATTACAAATCTTAAAGCAAGTGTTAAACATGTTACAGAATGTAAATTTATATATTAAAATGTGATTTTTGGGTTTTTTAGAAGTTTAGATTTGATAGTAAAGTTGTACATTTTGGCGATACTGCATAGATTTAAAAAATCATACAAATTATAATATGGTATTGATTATTAAGAGTTAAATTTATGCTTAGATGGTTTTTGATTTCTAATGAATTCCGATCTTTTCGTCTTACTTTAAGTTGGACAATTTTAGATAGAAAAAAATGACGCTTGTCACGACTTGTACTGCTAACTATCGAAGTACCTCGCTACGAGGCCCAGAAAACGCGGAAAACGCGTTTTTTTTGTTACTGCATAGAAATTCATTCACCGGGTTAAAAAAGAAATGAAATCCAGAGCTGTAACGGTATTGTTCGCTGTTAATTAGTACTTTGGGGTGAATCTGAATATAAAAATACAACTGGCGGGTGAGTTATTTAAAATGTTTCCGCAGACATACTCTTCATCGTAACGTGGCGTTAACAAATGTAAGTCATGTTAACAACAATTTGAGTGGTAATTAATTTAACTTCATGTACGACCAGGTCCAGGGTGACAACATGAAAAACAAGTTGTTATTTATGATGTTTACAATGCTGGGTGTGCCTGGGATTGCAGCCGCGACTACAAGTTATGATTTAGCTAATTCAGAATATAACTTTGCGGTAAATGAATTAAGTAAGTCTTCATTTAATCAGGCAGCCATTATTGGTCAGGTTGGCACTGCGAACAGTGCAAATACCCGCCAGGGGGGCTCGAAGTTATTGTCAGTCATTTCGCAAGAAGGTTCTGGTAATCGAGCGAAAACAGACCAGACGGGATCATATAACTTTGCATATATTGATCAAACGGGTAGTTCCAATGATGCGAGTATTAAACAAGGTTCATACGGTAATACGGCGGTAATTATCCAGAAAGGCTCTGGTAATAAAGCCAATATTACCCAGTACGGTACACAAAAAACAGCAGTTGTGGTGCAGAGACAGTCGCAAATGGCAATTCGCGTGACTCAACGCTAATCCATTAACGACGTTTAAATCAATCCGATGGGGGTTTACCATGAAACTTTTAAAAGTGGCAGCATTCGCAGCAATCGTAGTTTCTGGCAGTGCTCTGGCTGGTGTTGTTCCGCAATGGGGCGGCAATCATCATGGTGGTGGCAGTAATTATGGCCCAGACTCTTCACTGAGTATCTACCAATATGGGTCAAACAACTCTGCAAGTGCTCTGCAAAGTGATGCGCGTAAATCAGATGTCACCATCACACAACACGGGCGTGGCAACGGAGCTGTTGTTGGTCAGGGTGCTGATGACAGTACCATTAGCCTGAAACAGACCGGCTTCCAGAACAGTGCCACTATCGATCAGTGGAATGCAAAAAATGCTGATATTAGCGTGACCCAGTTCGGTGGCCGTAACGGTGCGTTGGTTAATCAGACAGCCTCTGACTCCAATGTGCTGATTCAGCAGGTTGGCTTTGGTAACAACGCTACAGCTAACCAACACTAATTCAGTTTTCTGACTGATAATAAACAGGGCGTGAGCCCTGTTTTTTTTTCGGGAGAATATGATGCATACGCTATTACTCATTGCCGCGCTGGCAAATCAAATAACATTCAATACAACTCAGCAAGGTGATATGTACACCATTATTCCTCAGGTGACGTTAACTCAACCGTGCGTATGTGAGGTACAAGTCCTCGCCATACGTAAAGGGTCCGGGGGACAAAGCCAATCGCAGCAGAAAACAAGCCTTTCGGTCCCCGCTAATCGGCCGATTGAATTAACTAAACTGAGCTTTAATATTTCACCTGAGGATTCGGTCAAAATTATCGTTACCGTTTCGGATGGGCAGTCTCTGCATCTGTCTCAGCAATGGCCAGACTCAAACAGTCACCAATGATTTTTTTGCTGTATTTGCATTAAGGGTGTGGCTGGGAATGCACTGCTGTTCTATGAATATAGAGACGTTTGAACGTTTTAATTTGATCGTTAATCACAGCGGCGAAGGATCATTTCGATCCCTCAAGGATGGCTAATCATTGAGGAACCCTTATGTGTACATTATTAAAGCGTTTTTTAAGTATCAGCTTGTGCAGCATTTCTCTTTTTACCCTCCCCGCAATGGCGCAACAAATCTCAACCGGCGGGGTTATTCATTTTCGCGGTGCAATAGTTGAATCACCTTGCGATGTTAACGCTCGGCAGCAGCAAATTGAATTGTCATGTATGCGCGACGGCACCACCCGTAATAGTCTCTACAATCAGCAACAGGTCGCGACTGCCCCTCAAAATGTGCAGCAAATTGCCACAGTCAAAATGCACTATCTCAATGAACAGAAAAACATGGCAATTCTTAACATTGAATATAAATGAATCATTCCGGCGTACATATGCACACGTTTGGTTAAAAAGTGAGATTTCGGGGAAAACCCTGCTGTACACTTAACAAATAGTGTTTGGTCAGGGGGAACTTATGCAATCACGTGTTCATGTGTTACATGGCGATATTACGACGATCGCTGTTGATGTGATTGTCAATGCGGCGAATCCATCGCTATTGGGCGGAGGTGGCGTCGATGGAGCGATTCATCGCGCTGCAGGGCCTGCGTTGCTGGCGGCCTGCAAACAGGTTATCCAGCAACAGGGCGAATGCCCAACCGGTCATGCGGTTATCACCCTGGCGGGAAACTTGCCCGCCAGGGCGGTGATCCACACCGTGGGGCCCGTATGGCAGGGTGGCGATCATCATGAAGCTGAACGCCTCGAAGAGGCTTACTTTAATAGCTTGCAACTGGCCTTAGCCAATGGTTATCAATCCATTGCTTTTCCAGCAATAAGCACCGGTGCTTATGGTTACCCCCGCGCTGCAGCGGCAGAGATCGCGGTGAAAACGGTGTTGAAATTTATCACCCGACGTACGCTTCCCGATCAAATATACTTCGTGTGCTTTGATGAAGAAAACGCTCGGCTATACAAGAGATTACTTACCCAGCAAGGCGATGAACGCACGGACTGATATGACGCGACTTGAGCGTGCCATCACGCCACTTTGTGAAAACCACCCGGGAGAATGCGGCATTCTGACGTTGGATGACAGCCTGGATGCATTTGCTGCTCGCTATCGGTTGACGGAAATGGCGGAACGTACCCTGGATGTTCAGTATTACATCTGGGAAAGCGACATGTCCGGGCTATTGCTATTTTCCGTTTTGCTGGCCGCGGCGAAGCGGGGCGTCCGGGTGCGTTTGTTGCTGGATGATAACAACACGCCAGGTCTGGATGATACGCTGCGTTTGCTGGACAATCACCCTAATATAGAAATCCGTCTGTTTAATCCCTTTTCCTTTCGTATCCTGCGTGCACTAGGCTATTTAACCGATTTTGCCCGGTTGAATCGACGTATGCACAATAAAAGTTATACCGCTGACGGCGTCGTAACTCTCGTGGGCGGGCGAAATATCGGCGATGCCTATTTTGGTACAGGCGAACAACCGCTGTTTTCCGATCTGGATGTTATGGCTATCGGGCCGGTGGTCCAGGATGTTGCAGACGACTTTGAGCGTTACTGGCACTGCCGCTCGGTTTCAACATTGCAAAACGTACTTGAGGTGGCTGAGCCAGCTTCAACGCAAAAAATCGAACTTCCAGAATCCTGGTATAACGATGACATCACGCGTCGCTATCTACATAAGCTGGAAACCAGCCAGTTTATGACCCACCTCGATCAGAGGTCGCTACCGCTGATTTGGGCGAGAACGCGCTTGCTGAGTGATGATCCCGCAAAAGGAGAGGGGAAAGCGCCGCGCCACTCACTATTACCGCAGCGTTTGTTTGACGTGATGGGATCTCCCACCGAGCGTATTGATATTATTTCCGCCTACTTTGTACCAACTCGCGCCGGTGTGGCGCAGCTCCTGAGACTGGTGAGAAAAGGCGTTAAGATCGCGATTTTAACTAATTCTCTGGCGGCGAATGATGTCGCAGTCGTTCACGCAGGCTATGCACGCTGGCGAAAAAAGCTCTTGCGCTACGGTGTGGAGTTATACGAGCTCAAACCAACCCGCGATCGCGTTTCAGCAGTACATGACCGGGGATTAACCGGTAATTCAGGCTCCAGCCTGCATGCGAAAACCTTCAGTATTGACGGTCGTAAAGTGTTTATCGGCTCGCTTAATTTTGATCCCCGTTCAACGCTGCTCAATACGGAAATGGGGTTTGTGATTGAGAGTGAAGTACTGGCCGAGTTGATTCATAAACGTTTTATGCAAAGCCAGCGTGAAATGGCCTGGCAACTACGTCTTGATCGGTGGGGAAGAATCAATTGGGTCGACAGACATTCTGGTAGTGAACAGGTACTGAAAAAAGAACCCGCCACAGGATTCTGGAAGCGGGTGCTGGTAAAGTTGGCCTCCGTGTTGCCCATTGAATGGTTGCTCTGAACCATTCAATGCAAGAAAACTAACCGGCCACGGCCTTGTTTTTATCCTGCCTGACGGGTGGTTTACCCGAAAAGAGAAACTTCAGCACCGGGATCCGTAAATGGATTTCGTACAGTATTACTGCAATCCCGACCACAAACAGCAGACCGCAGAGAAAACCCAGCAGATTCGACTTGATATGCGGTGTGATGTAAGCGCCAAAAAACAGCGTTAACGGATGATGCACCAGATAGATAAACAGAGATGCGTTGACAAAATAGGTTACGCGGGCTGACTGAAAATTCAGCAAACGGTGACCAAGTGAAAAGACGACGTTCACCATCCACAGGCCCATGACCATGGTAATGACATATTCAGTTTCATACATCCAGGCATCGCCGTTGCCGTAACGTTGATTGAACAGGTATGCGACAAATGCGCATGCGGCGCCTAGTGTGCAGCCGCGTGATGGCGTGGTAAACAGCGCTTTCAGATTAGGATTGATAAACGCCAGCGCACCGAGCATAAAGAAAGGCACATAAAACAACGTTTGCATAACGATAAAATTAAACATGCCATCGCTGAGAATCGAAGGGTAGAGGATGAAAATCGTCCTTCTGACGGCGGCATAACCGAAACCCAGCACTGCAAAAATCAGCGTTAACTTCGTCATTGACACCGCAGGCGCGCTGCCGACGTCGCTTTGCGTCAATCTGTGTTTCATCTGGGTAAACACCCACATGCTCAGGGTTGTTAACACCACGAGAACCAGTAAAAACCACAGATGGGAAATCAGCTCCCAGGCCAGCGCGTTGTATTTATCGTAGCCGCTGAGGGTATGCCAGCTGTCTGCTTTGCCTTTCACGTATTGCAGCATGATAAATTGCGGCAGCGTAAGCAGTGGAATCGCGGTCAGCATAGGGATCCCCACGCGTTCTACACGCACTTTCCACCAGCGCTTTATCGGATAGCGTAGAAATAGCATGTAGGAAAAATAACCCGAAATGACAAAGAAGACTTGCATGCGAAAAGCATGGATAAAGTCATTGAACAAGGTCAACCACCACGATGGTTCTGCGCTGTTCACGTGCCATGTGTGGGTGGAGTAGATCAATGAAATATGAAACGGGATCCCTAACAACATTAGCCAGGCACGGATGGAGTCAAGAAAATATTCGCGTGGTGGTGATACAGAGCTCATAGACAGTTATGTATTCTCAGACTTTTCGTCTTATCCCTAAGACGAATAATGGTTACATTCGAGGGCAACCCTACACGAAGTCTAACAACCTGTCTCCAGGATAAGCACGCAAAGTGAAAACAGGCAGACGAACCTGCTTAAACCATGAGCCAGCGCGCGAACAATACAGGGATTCAGTTGTCGGAATACCCGATTATCCATTAAAATGGATCGGATCAATATAAGCACACAAAGGGGGAAGTGCTTACTAATTATGAAACATAAACTACAAATGATGAAAATGCGTTGGTTGGGTGCAGCAGTCATGTTAACGCTGTACACATCATCAAGCTGGGCATTCAGCATTGATGATGTTGCAAAACAAGCTCAATCCTTAGCCGATAAAGGCTATGAGGCGCCAAAAAGTAACTTGCCCTCCGTTTTCCGCGACATGAAATATGCGGATTATCAGCAGATCCAGTTTAATCGCGATAAAGCCTACTGGAGCAATCTCAAGACCCCATTTAAGCTCGAGTTCTACCACCAGGGTATGTACTTCGACACGCCGGTCAAAATCAACGAAGTGACCGCTACTGCGGTGAAAAGAATCAAATACAGCCCGGATTACTTTAATTTCGGCGATGTTCAGCATGATAAAGACACGGTAAAAGATCTCGGTTTCGCCGGGTTCAAAGTGCTGTATCCGATCAACAGCAAAGATAAAAACGACGAAATCGTCAGCATGCTCGGTGCCAGCTATTTCCGTGTTCTGGGTGCAGGCCAGGTCTACGGCCTTTCTGCGCGCGGTCTCGCGATTGATACCGCTCTGCCTTCTGGTGAAGAATTTCCCCGCTTTCGTGAGTTTTGGATCGAGCGTCCGAAACCAACTGATAAACGTTTAACCATTTATGCCTTACTGGATTCTCCGCGTGCAACCGGAGCGTATCGCTTTGTCATCATTCCTGGTCGTGACACGGTAGTCGATGTTCAGTCCAAAGTTTATCTGCGCGACAAAGTAGGCAAACTTGGCGTGGCACCGTTAACCAGTATGTTCCTGTATGGACCGAACCAGCCTTCTCCGACGACTAACTATCGTCCAGAACTGCATGACTCTAACGGTTTGTCCATCCACGCTGGCAACGGCGAATGGATTTGGCGTCCGCTGAATAACCCGAAACATCTCGCGGTGAGCAGCTTTGCTATGGAAAATCCGCAAGGTTTCGGTCTGTTGCAGCGTGGCCGTCAGTTCTCGCGTTTTGAAGACATCGACGATCGTTACGATCTGCGCCCGAGCGCCTGGATCACGCCAAAAGGCGATTGGGGCAAAGGTAAGATTGAGTTAGTTGAAATTCCAACTAACGATGAAACGAACGATAACATCGTTGCGTACTGGACCCCGGATCAGCTGCCTGAAGCCGGTAAAGAAATGAACTTTAAATATACCCTGACGTTCACGCGTGATGAAGACAAGCTTCATGCGCCTGATAACGCTTGGGTACAGCAGACACGTCGTTCTACCGGTGATGTTAAACAGTCCAATCTCATTCGTCAGCCTGACGGTACCATCGCGTTTGTGGTGGACTTTTCCGGCACCGATATGAAAAAGCTGCCGCAGGATACGCCGGTTACTGCACAAACCAGTATTGGTGACAACGGTGAAATCGTTGAAAACACCGTGCGCTACAACCCGGTCACTAAAGGTTGGCGTTTGGTATTGCGCGTGAAAGTGAAAGACGTGAAGAAAACCACTGAAATGCGTGCTGCCCTGGTCAATGCAGATCAGACGCTGAGTGAAACCTGGAGCTACCAGTTACCTGCCAATGAATAAGACAACTGAGTATATTGACGCAATGCCGCTTTCGGATATCGAAAAAGCGGCACTGCCGAAAACTGACATCCGCGCCGTTCATCAGGCGCTGGATGCTGAGCATCGTACGTACTCGCGCGAAGATGATTCACCGCAGGGTTCTGTAAAAGCTCGTCTTGAGCAAGCATGGCCGGATTCTCTGGCTAAAGAGCAGTTGGTTAAGGACGATGAGGAGCGCGATCAGTTACAGGCGATGCCAAAAGCAACACGTACCTCTATGTTCCCCGATCCCTGGCGTACCAACCCGGTTGGGCGTTTTTGGGATCGTCTGCGTGGGCGTGATGTGACACCGCGTTATCTTTCGCGTTTGACCAAAGAAGAACAAGAGAGCGAGCAAAAATGGCGTACCGTAGGCACCATCCGCCGCTATACGCTGTTGATCTTAACGCTGGCGCAAACGGTCGTTGCAACCTGGTATATGAAGACGATCCTTCCTTATCAGGGGTGGGCATTCATTAATCCTGCAGACATGATGGGGCAGGATTTGTGGGTCTCCTTTATGCAACTGCTGCCCTACATGCTCCAGACCGGCATTCTTATTTTGTTTGCCGTACTTTTCTGTTGGGTATCAGCGGGGTTCTGGACCGCGCTGATGGGCTTCCTGCAATTGCTGATTGGACGGGATAAGTACAGTATCTCGGCCTCAACGGTCGGGGATGAACCGTTGAATCCTGAACACCGTACGGCGTTGATTATGCCTATCTGTAACGAGGACGTTGATCGCGTATTCGCGGGACTTCGCGCCACGTGGGAGTCGGTCAAAGCAACGGGCAACGCTGAGCATTTCGATGTTTACATTCTGAGCGACAGCTACAATCCTGATATCTGCGTGGCAGAACAAAAAGCGTGGATGGAGCTGATTGCCGAAGTGCAGGGCGAAGGACAGATTTTCTACCGTCGTCGTCGTCGTCGCGTGAAGCGTAAAAGCGGCAACATTGATGACTTCTGCCGTCGCTGGGGAAATCAGTACAGCTACATGGTTGTGCTGGATGCGGATTCAGTGATGAGCGGTGACTGTCTGAGCGGCCTGGTGCGCCTGATGGAAGCGAATCCGAATGCCGGGATTATCCAGTCTTCGCCGAAGGCTTCCGGTATGGATACGCTGTATGCGCGCTGTCAACAGTTTGCGACCCGTGTTTATGGGCCGCTGTTTACTGCCGGGCTTCACTTCTGGCAGTTAGGCGAATCACACTACTGGGGCCACAACGCAATTATCCGCGTGAAGCCGTTTATCGAGCACTGTGCGCTCGCGCCGTTACCGGGCGAAGGTTCGTTTGCGGGATCGATTCTCTCCCATGACTTCGTGGAAGCGGCCTTGATGCGTCGCGCTGGCTGGGGCGTGTGGATTGCCTACGATCTGCCGGGCTCTTATGAAGAGCTACCGCCGAACCTGCTGGATGAACTCAAGCGTGACCGTCGCTGGTGCCACGGCAACCTGATGAACTTCCGTCTGTTCCTGGTTAAGGGGATGCACCCGGTTCACCGTGCGGTGTTCCTGACTGGTGTGATGTCCTATCTGTCCGCGCCGCTGTGGTTTATGTTCCTCGCGCTCTCTACCGCATTGCAGGTGGTGCATGCGTTGACGGAACCGCAGTACTTCCTGCAACCGCGTCAGCTATTCCCGGTATGGCCGCAATGGCGACCTGAACTGGCGATCGCGCTGTTTGCTTCAACGATGGTGCTGTTGTTCCTGCCGAAGTTGCTGAGTATTTTGCTCATCTGGTGTAAAGGGACGAAAGAGTACGGCGGGTTTATCCGCGTTACGCTATCGCTGCTGCTGGAGGTTCTGTTCTCCGTGCTGCTGGCACCGGTGCGTATGCTGTTCCATACCGTCTTCGTCGTGAGCGCTTTCCTCGGTTGGGAAGTGGTGTGGAATTCGCCGCAGCGCGATGACGATTCCACCCCGTGGGGTGAAGCATTTATGCGTCACGGTTCTCAGTTACTGTTGGGGCTGGTGTGGGCTGTGGGTATGGCCTGGCTGGATCTGCGTTTCCTGTTCTGGCTGGCACCGATTGTCTTCTCGCTGATCCTGTCGCCGTTTGTTTCAGTGATTTCCAGCCGTTCCACGGTGGGGTTACGTACCAAGCGCTGGAAGCTGTTCCTGATCCCGGAAGAGTATTCCCCGCCGCAGGTGCTGGTGGATACCGATACTTATCTGGTGATGAACCGTAAACGTACGCTGGACGATGGCTTTATGCATGCGGTGTTTAACCCGTCGTTTAACGCACTGGCCACGGCCATGGCGACTGCACGCCACCGCGCCAGCAACGTGCTGGAGATTGCACGCGATCGTCATGTGGAACAGGCGCTGAACGAAACGCCGGAGAAACTGAATCGCGATCGCCGCCTTGTATTGTTGAGCGATCCGGTGACCATGGCACGTTTACATTATCGCGTCTGGAATTCACCTGATAAGTATTCTTCGTGGGTGAACTACTATCAGGGATTGACTCTGAACCCGTTGGCGCTCAGGAAAAAATAAGCGTTCTGTAACGTGAAAATACCGGCCTGGTGCCGGTATTTTTTTATATTGAATAGAATGGGTCGTGAGGTAGTAGGTGCGAATATTGGCTGTAGGAATAATGATCTTCTTCCTGAGCGGATGCGGCAGCATTATTAGTCGTACCATCCCAGGGCAAGGACACGGAAATCAATACTATCCTGGCGTGCAATGGGATGTTCGGGACTCGGCATGGCGCTACGTCACGATCCTCGATCTGCCATTTTCGCTGGTGTTTGATACGTTGCTGCTGCCGCTCGACATACATCATGGACCTTACGAGTAATTATCGCTCATCCCATTCATCGGCTGCGGTCTGCCCCTCTTCGGTATCAAGGGGAGGTTCCAGCTGGAATTCACCTTCATCCCATTCGTGAAGCGTATTTTCTTCCTGCCACTCCTGGCGAATTTCAATTTCATCATAGTCGCCATCAAAAACGCTCTGAGCCGCTTCTCCGCTCAGCATTGGTAGACATTCACCATCTACATCATCCTCGTCAGCAAAGAATTCCGCCTGCCACATAATGTCGCCATCCTGTAGCACGTATTTTTGGATGCTTAGCTGTTGAACGCTGGCATCGTCTGACTCAAGGTCAGGGTTATCAGCCAGAAACACTTCACGAGCCGCATCAATAGCCTCTTCCAACGTGGCATAAAAATTCATGTCATTCTTTGCCATATTTCTTCTCCTAAGGCGAACAATAAAGGGGGATGATTCAATCTATAGACGGCGATCCGCACAGCGTCAAACCCGTTAGCTGCGTGGCTAACTCAATCAGATGATTACTGCCTGCAATGCCAACGAGAGCAGGTGAAAGTAACCTCGGTAGTTTATGAAAAAATTTACATTGGCAGATACTGAAGCCTACGTAATATCAGGACAAAAATTCAAGAAAAAAGAGTAATGTATGTGGTTTGCAATGCAGTAATGAAAATCAAATAAATAAAAGTTGGCGTTATATTAGAAAATCTTCAGTTTTAAACACCAATTTTTATGTGTTTTAGAGGGGGAATGCGAACGTTTATGAATTAATATTGCATAACTCAATCAAAATAAAGGAGAAAATTAATGCCCAATACGGAAGTGTTGCAGAGGTAATCAATGAAAGTGGCTAAACTTAGTGGTGTCTCTGGAAGTGACAAAGTGTCTTTTGCGTATAGGGGTTGTGAATGGTGCGAGTGATACTGGAATAGTATACATAATAAAAGATTATTAATGACAAAGGTTATAAATCTATAAGAAACCATTAAATAAGAAATGAATTAATGTTATTGAAATTGTGCGGGTATAATAGTTTGCAAAATCTTATGCTTTATTATATAAAATGCAAAATTAAGAATTACCTTAAGGTTGTTATGGATAACTATAATTCAAATAATGGAAGGTTAATGGCTTTCTATATAATCTGTTTGGCTAGCTATGTTCTTGGTGGTTTGTGTCTTACACAATTTAAATTAACGATGCAAAGTGTCCCACAAACTGTATATCTGATTATAATTGTAGGGTTGTTCTTTTTATATGGAATAATTTTCCTGTTTATGTTATTTCAGTATCTTTGTAGAAAAGATCTCACCTGCCTCATGATATTAGGCATGGCGTTTCTTGGCAATAACATATTTTTCGTCGAGACTATCTACATCGTTCAGGACTTGATTAATGATCATGCATCAATCGAAAAAAGAACTAACGATATAGCTATATTCTATTACTTTCGGCAGATTAGTTTCATCGCTCTGCTATTTGTTTCATTGAAATCTTATAAAATATCATCGACAGTTATTGAAACCAAAGAAAGAGAACCTTGCTATATCGTTCTGTCATTTTTAATTATGCTAGTGATCGCGGTGATGGCGCACACTCTGGCCAGTTACAACCCTAATTTTACACTCGAGATAACAAGCCTGAAGCCTGATAATGTCACGGTGCACTGGCATATTGGGTACATTTATTCGCTTATTGTATCCTGGGGACTGGTCCTGTTGTATTTAATCATTAAAACCAAAACGCACAACATCTTGTGGAAAAGTATAGGGCTACTGTGTTGCTCAGCAATATTGACCAATGTACTACTTCTGAGCCTGGATGAATATAGCATGTATATTTGGTATGTTAGCCGGGGGATTGAGGTGATAAGTGCCCTGTGTATAATCTCAATACTGATGTACAACACCTTCATCATCTTAAAAAAAGAAAGGGACTCAGCTATTAAAGACGCAATGACTAAAATATATAATCGTAAATTATTCTATAAGTCATTAAAATCATCCTTAGCAAAAGGTGCAGTGTGTGTAATGGTTCTGGATATTGATAAATTCAAACGGATTAACGATACCTACGGTCATCAGGAAGGTGACAGAGTAATAATCAGCATTGTCGATATTATCAATAAATCAATCAGAGATACGGATATTTTTGCCAGAGTAGGTGGCGAAGAATTTGCGATCCTTCTTAAGTGTAACGATAAAGATGAGGCAATTGTTGTTGCAGAACGAATTAGGCGAAATGTCGAGAATGGTACGACAATACCAAATTCATATGATTTAAAAGAAAAAATGACGATAAGTATCGGTGTATATTGCAGTAAAATTGATGATGAATCAGCGGATAAAGTTGTTTCATATGCTGATGCCGCTTTGTATGAAGCCAAAAATTCTGGCAGAAATAAGGTGTGTTACTATTATCATTAAGACTGAAATATATGTCATGTGAGATAATTTTTATTCTGAACCTAAGAATATAAATATATAAATCATCCCACGACCTCTGTACTCCGACGACGGCGCAGGCTATTCCACGAGTACAGGGCGTTGAACAGTACGACTCCTGCGGTCACACAGAATACAGCACGAAAACCGTAGTTGGCGGATATCGCTGCCCCCATTAGAGGCCCTGTTACGTTACCAATGTCGCGAAATGACTGGTTATAACTGAAAATACGTCCAGCTATTTGATTAGTCGAGTTATAGACCAGCAGCGTTTGTACCGCCGGGAGCAGAGCGCCGTCGGCCGCCCCCAATAAAAAGCGCAGAATACCAAGCTGCCAGGGCGTCTGGACAAATGACATTGGAATTAGCAGTAACACGGAAACGATCAGCGCGACGATCAGGATCTTCTCCGGGCCAATCCTATCGCCTAATTTGCCAAGTTTAGGGGCACTGATTAATGCCGCAACGCCAGGGACAGAGGCTATCATCCCACTGATGAACGCAATATTGCTGACGTTGCCAGCCAACTCTCGAACGTACAGTGTCAGTATTGGCGCGATAGAACCGGTGGCTACCTGAATGATCAAAGTGGTGACAAACAGGCTCAGCACCAGTTTGGGGTTCTTTAAAGAGGCCACGACTTCACGAATGTGCAGCATTTCCTTCTTGCTCACCGGCTGGAAACGCTCGCGGATAAAAAATAGCGTCAGGATGAAGCAGACCAACAGCACGCTGGCGGTGATGAAAAATACGGGACGCAGTCCGTACTGATCCGCGAGGAGGCCGCCCGCTAGCGGCCCGAGCAGTGCGCCACTAACGCCACCGGTGGAAAGCGTTCCCAGTGCCCAGCCGCTTTTATTGCGTGGAACCTGGGTGGCGATCAGTGCATTCGCATTGGGGATGAATCCACCAAGCAGCCCCAACAAGGCGCGCAGGATCAAGAACTGCCAGATATTTTGCGCCAGTCCCATCAGCAGCATCACAACAGCCATACCCAACGCAGAGCGTAGCAGCATGATTTTTCGCCCCTTGCGATCGGCAAGGCCACCCCAGAAAGGAGAGGCGATGGCGGAAAAAAGAAAGGTGATGCTGAAGACCAGGCCTGACCACATATTCAGTGCGCTATGTCCCGTGACGCCGAGACTCTCGACGTAAAGTGGCAAAAAGGGCATGACCAGGCTAAATGCTGCGCCGGTTAAAAAACAACCTAACCAGGCAACAGTGAGGTTGCGTTTCCAGTTTATGGGAGCATCTGAGGGTGACATAGCGTTCCGCAGTGTGGCGCGCTGTTTGCGCTATCGATTGAATATAAGTAAGCAGGCTAATTATGCGCCTGGTTGATAGTTGCTGCAATGCGGATAGCAGTTAAACCTAAAGCAGGCAGGGAAGGTGTTGCAGCCCACAGGGCTGCAACAGTGTTTTAGTACAGGGAAGGAGAACCTTCAGGGCGCGTCTTGAAGCGACGATGCAGCCACATATACTGCTCTGGCGCCATCATGATGCATTGCTCAACAATTTTGTTCATCCACGCGGCAGTGGTCTCTGCGTCATCCAAAGGCGGTGAACACTCCGGAGGCAGCATAATCAATTGATACCCTTTACCGTCAGGTTTGCGGCGAGGAACAAACGGTACCAGGCAGGCATTGGACATGCGCGAAAGCATCCAGGTCCCAGAGGTTGTTGCGGCTTGTTCAACGGCAAAAAGTGGTACAAACACACTGGCACGAGGGCCGTAATCGTGATCCGGCGCGTACCAGACCACTTCGCCCTTTTTCAACGCTTTAATCATCCCTTTCAGGTCTTTACGATCGAGCATTGATTTATTCGAGCGCATACGGCCCCAGGTTTGTAGCCAGTCGAGAAGCGGGTTGTCGTTAGGGCGATACACACCAATACCCGGCTCCTGCAAACCAAACTGACGCGCACCCAGTTCCAGAGTCAGAAAGTGCAGACCCACTAACAGGATCCCGCGTTTTTGCGCCTGAACGTCACGGATATGTTCCATCCCGATCACTTCAGTCCAGCGTGAAATACGCTTATCGGACCAAAACCAGGCCATCCCGGTTTCCATTACGCCCATGCCCACGGATTCGAAGTTCTTGACGACCATCTGCTGGCGTTCCTGCTCACTCATCTGCGGGAAGCACAGTTCCAGATTTCGGGAAACAATTTTTGCCCGACGTTTCATCAAACGTAGCGCCAGTCGACCTAATGCACAGCCCAACTTAAAGAGGATGGGGTAGGGTAACTGCACGATTAACCAAAGGATGCCAATACCCAGCCAGGTTAACCAATAACGTGGATGCAGTAACGCAGCCGAAAACTTGGGTAAATTCGTCATGTCTATCCTGTCTTCAAACGACCAATTCCCTGTATTGTCGCATTTTTTCGCGCGTATCAAAAATTTGTGACGGGAGAACGGTGATTAATTCCGCAATTGTTGTTGCAACTTTATAGTGAAGTATGAAATGTAGCGTAAAATGTGTGGATGTAAATTGGCGATGTTTGCTTTATTATGCCGCCGATTTTCATTTATTCCCTATTTGCAGGATACGTACACCATGCCAGTGTTACACAACCGCATTTCGAACGACGCCCTCAAAGCCAAAATGCTGGCCGAGACCGAGCCGCGTACGACGATCTCATTCTATAAATATTTCACCATTGCCAATCCTCAGCACACGCGTGATGCACTGTACCAGATGTTCACCGCATTGAACGTCTTCGGGCGAGTATATCTTGCCCATGAAGGAATTAACGCGCAAATCAGCGTACCGCAAAGCAACGTCGAGGCATTTCGCCAGCAACTCTATGCGTTTGATCCTGCATTGAACGATTTACGTCTGAATATTGCGCTGGATGATGACGGTAAATCGTTCTGGGTACTGCGTATGAAAGTCCGTGAACGTATCGTGGCGGATGGTATTGACGATCCAGACTTTGACGCCAGCAACGTGGGGGATTATCTCAAGGCAGCAGAGGTGAATGCCATGCTTGACGATCCTGAAGCGGTATTCATTGATATGCGCAACCATTATGAATATGAGGTGGGTCACTTCGAGAATGCGCTGGAGATCCCGGCAGACACATTCCGCGATCAGTTACCGAAAGCGGTTGAAATGATGCAGGCGCATAAAGATAAAAAAATCGTGATGTACTGCACGGGTGGGATCCGCTGTGAGAAAGCTAGCGCCTGGATGAAACACAATGGATTTAGCAAAGTCTGGCACATTGAGGGCGGTATTATTGAGTATGCCCGCAAGGCGCGTGAGCAGGGACTTCCGGTGCGTTTTATCGGTAAAAACTTTGTCTTTGATGAGCGCATGGGCGAAAGGATCTCTGAAGATGTTATCGCACATTGCCATCAGTGCGGCACGGCGTGCGACAGCCATACTAATTGCAAAAATGATGGCTGCCATCTGTTGTTTATTCAGTGCCCGGCTTGTGCGCAGAAATATAAAGGCTGCTGTAGCGAGCTGTGTAGCGAAGAGAGTGAGTTGCCGGAAGAGGAACAACGGCGTCGTCGCGCGGGGCGTGAAAATGGCAATAAAATCTTTAATAAATCACGTGGTCACCTGAATACCAAACTGGGTATTCCAGACCCTGCGCAATAACATGATTCCGGATGAGGGGCAGAACCTCATCCGGCAATTCATGCGTTACTTCTGTTGAACACCTTCCACTGAGATGATCAAATCGACTTCCTGCGACGCCGGACCGAGATCGGTGGTAATGTTGAAATCCTTCAGCTTAATCTTACCTTGCGCTTCAAAACCAGCGCGCGTACCGCCCCAAGGATCGCCGCCCTGACCGATGAGCTTCGCGTCCAGCGTAACCGGTTTGGTAACGCCGTTCAGGGTTAAATTACCGGTGATATCCAGGTCATTACCTTCTTTCTTCACGCTGGTGGAGCTGAAGGTCGCCTGCGTGAATTTTGCTACGTTAAGGAAATCTGCGCTGCGCAGATGCTTGTCACGTTCGGCGTGATTAGTGTCAACACTGTTGGTGTTGATGGTTACGTTAACCTTATCGGCTGCGGGATTTTTCTCATCAAAGGTAAACGTACCGTCGAAATCTTTAAATGTGCCGTACAGCCAGCTGTAACCCAGATGCTGAATACGGAAATTAACAAAGGCATGCTGTCCTTCCTTGTCAATTTTGTAATCTGCCGCCACGGCCGACCCGGTGGTGAATAACAGAGAGGCGAGTGTAAGTCCCAGCAGGTTTTTTTTCATTTTAAGCTCCATAGTCAGATGACGATTTTCCCAACATGCGATTGAGGGTATCGTCGTTATCGATAAAGTGATGTTTCAGGGCCATCAGTCCGTGCAGTAGGGATAAAATCACCACGGTCCACGCAAGCCACAGGTGCAAGCTACCGGCGAGGTCGGCCTGAGCACCTGCGTTGGCAACGGTGGCTGGAATGTCGAACCAACCAAAGACGCTTATCGCTTTGCCATCTGCGGTGGAAATTAGATATCCGCTGATGACAATTGAAAAGAGCAGCAAATAAAGAGCGAGGTGACCCATTGCCGCTGCGATGCGGGTTAAACGGGAGTAGCTTGCCAACGCAGCAGGTGGAGGAGAGAACAACCGCCAGACAACGCGGATAACCAGTCCCATCATGAGAAGGATGCCGATGCTTTTATGCAGTTCAGGGGCCTGGTGATACCAGCCGTCATAGTAACTAAGCGTGACCATCCATAAGCCCAACGCGAACATGCCATATACAGCAATCGCAACCAGCCAATGTAATGTGGCTGACACTATGCCATAGCGCTGTGAACTATTTTTGAATTGCATAAGCACACCGATTGATATTTCAGAAGTGAATGAAAATGGCGTGTAAAAGACATTAATGCAACTAATAAATAACAATGATGATGATATTTGTTTTTTGTTCAGTAAAGTTGACTGATTATTGAATTAATCATCAAGGGATTAGTGTGAGAATAGGTGGGAGTGCTTGGTTTATGGGTGGTTATGATTTTTATTATTATTCAGTTTATTGCAATGAAATTAAGCTAATTTAAATTTTTGTCAATTATTGTCAGCGCACAGGAATCAGAAAAACATAATATATATTACATCCATAATGGCCAGCAGCGACCATAAAATAATGTAGAGCATAAGATGCTCGCGAATATTATTAACCAGATAGTGAAAGATACGGCGCATTGACGTTATTCCTGTCATTAAAAATGGCCTCACCGTCGAAGCCATTCATTTATTATCACTTAAAACGGCTTAGCCTGAAGGGGGTCAGGTCAAAGTCAGACGGTTTGTCCTGAGCGAAGTTTGCCGCAATCTCTCCCAGAACAGAGGCAAACTTAAAGCCATGTCCGCTCAGCCCGGTAATGATTAGCGTGTTGTCGTGCGCTGGCAGAGTATCGATAATAAAGTCTTCATCCGGTGAATTATCGTAAGTGCAGGACGCGCCATGCAGGCAGCAGCCAACGCCCGGCAGGATTGTGCGCAGGAATGGGAAGGCTTCAGAACCGTCGCTGGCTACAGCGGCAAATGGCTTACGCTCATCAGCAGAGTGAATGACTTGTCCGCCGTTGTGCTTACCAATTTTCAGCTCGTCGTTTTCTGCCGGGAAACCGTAGTATTGATCGCCATTTGGCAGCTCGCCGGTGAAGGCTGGGAAGTTATTCTTAACGCTGTAGCGCCCATCGGCCTGATACCAGGCGAACACTTTGCGCACCGGTTGTATCGGTAGTTCAGGGACTAAAGCCTGCACCCAGGTGCCGGCGCTGATCACTGCTTTTTTCGCGTGGTAGTCACCGTCAGCCGTTTCTACCGTGATGCCATCATCACCGTGATGAATTGCGCTGACCGGGCATTTAAACAGTTGCGCACAGCCTGCTTCTTCCGCCAGACGGATCCAGGTTTTAATTGCTAACTCACTGCGTAAAAAACCGGACTCCGCTTCAAACAGACCGATATAGTTGTCAGGTACACGAATCTCCGGCCAGCGCGCCATGATGGCTGCCGCATCCAGTTGTTCAACGTTGAGTTGCCACTGTTTGGCGCTTTGCGCTGCAGTCGCTAAGAAGGTGGACTCTGCCGGACCGAGGTTGATAACACCGGAGCGAACAAAAATCGGTTCTTCATTATGGGTGGACAGTTCATCCCACAATGTTTGCGCACGTAGTACCAGCGGAACGTATTTTTCACCTTCGCCATAAGCATGACGAATTAATCGAGTGTCGCCGTGGTGGCTGCCCTGCTGATGAGGAGGCATATGTGCATCGATCATCAGAACCTTCAGACCGGCACGAGTGGCATAGTATCCAGCTGCGGCGCCTACTGAACCGCTGCCAATAATGATTAAGTCGTATTTCATCCGCTTCTCTCTGCAATCGCGATAGTAGCAGGTTAAATAACTGACCCGGAATATTCAACCTGGAAATAAGAAAGGCACCGTTAAGGTGCCTTTTGATGGCTGGATGTATCAGGTTTAATGTCGCTGATACTCATTTACCTGGTAATCGCCAGATTCAATTTTGGCGATTCCTGCTTCTAATATCGAAATAAATTGCCTGGCAACATCAGTGGTTAACCAGAGCGTTTGACCAACTTCAGTCCCATCCGGGTCAGGGCGATTCGGGGTCTGGTAGTGCAAACGCAGCATCAGCGCATCGTAGCTATCAACAGTGCTGATGTCCCACCCTACAAGCGGATGAGTCTGAATGACTTCATTATTCTTTTCCATCATGCCCCCTAATTCGTGTTACTAGACAACGGTTTTCGAGGTTCAATGCGTTTTTTTCTGAAGCAACTTCAGTATATCAATAAATAAGGGTATTCATTGAAAATTTAAAGAGGGAAGGGCATAAATTTTTTGTTTTCAGCGTTATCTGACTAAGAAACCAACATGTTATTCATTTTTTTTTAGTATGTTGCACAATTATTTTGTTGTTTTGGTTAAAAGATAATCGGTGGGTTAATATTAAATTAAATACTCGTCAGAAGAAATGCGCGATTGATTACAGGATAGTGTGTATAAAAAAGCCGGGGCGACCCGGCAAACAAACATCACTGCATATCATTATTTATTCGTTGATGAACCAGTCATCCGCGCTTTCCCAGGTTTCCTGTAGGATCTCGCTGATGCGTTCTTTGTCCTCTTTAGTCGCGCCAATAACCGACAAATTGTTTGCGCCGGCATAACGGACGGTAACGTTACCTTCGTTATCCGGAAAATGGTGCTGAATACGGCGGGAGAGTTCACCAGCCAGTGCGTCAATTGCACCGGCAGGTAAAGGTGAAGTTTTGGCAATAGTGACTTCAATACGCATAGTAGCCCCCTGTGGAATATACTGTTTATTTATACAGTTATTCGCATCAGTTGGCTACACTTTTTTTAGCTTTTTACTGACCAACGTACCGTTTCGCCACCCAGGAAAGGCACCAGCGTATCGTCTTCCAGTGCAATGCTCTCAGGAACCAGGTGCTCCATGCGTTCCAGCTCAATAAAGGTCTCATTTACCGGCAAGCCATAGAACTGTGGGCCGTTGAGTGAGCAGAAGGCTTCGAAATGGTCCAGCGCATTCATCTCTTCAAACACGGTGGCATAACTGCCCAGCGCGGTCGGTGCATTAAAACAGCCCGCACAGCCACAGCTTGACTCTTTGCGATGACGCGCGTGCGGCGCTGAGTCGGTACCGAGGAATGCGCGCTTAAACCCGCTGGCAACCAGTTCACGCAGCGCCTGTTGGTGGACGTTACGTTTGAGGATCGGCAGGCAATACAGGTGAGGGCGAATCCCGCCAACCAGCATGTGGTTGCGGTTAAACATCAGGTGCTGTGGCGTAATGGTCGCAGCCAAAAGTTCGTTACCGTCGCGAACGTATTCGGCAGCATCTTTGGTGGTGATATGCTCGAACACCACTTTCAGCGAGGTCAAACGCTGACGCAGCGGTTCCATCACCGTTTCAATAAAGCGCGCTTCGCGATCGAAAATATCGATATCTGCATGCGTGACTTCGCCGTGCACCAGCAGTGGCATACCCAATTTTTCCATCCGCTCCAGCACCGGCATGATGGCGTCAATAGAGGTTACGCCATGCGTCGAGTTGGTGGTGGCATTGGCTGGATAGAGTTTTGCCGCGGTGAATACGCCTTCGTTAAATCCACGTTCCAGCTCGTTGGGATCCAGCGTATCCGTTAAGTAGCAGGTCATTAATGGCGTGAAGTCGTGTCCGGCAGGTACCGCGTCAAGAATGCGCTGGCGATAAGCGATAGCCGCGTCAACCGTGGTGACGGGCGGTGCCAGGTTCGGCATGACAATGGCGCGGCCATAAATCTCACTGGTATAGGGCACGACAGTTTTTAACATGTCGCCATCGCGAAAGTGAAGATGCCAGTCGTCTGGGCGGCGGATCTTTAAAACCTGGGATGGTGCAGTCATCAATATGCTCCGGCTGAGGATAGTCTTTTTTGCCGGAAACAAAGGATAAGCGGAAACGTTTTCGTTTGCACGAAAAAAAAGGGCGCATCAGCGCCCTCAGTTTTATTAGTCGGTGAACGGGATGATGATTTCACCCGGTTTCACCTCAATACCTTTCGCCAATTTTTTCGCCAGCGCTTCACCCTGGCTGCTGTCATCCTTCAGAATGTACGCTGGTTGCTGGTTGAAATAGTTACGCAGCGATTGATTTAAATACGGCATCAGCGTTTGCAGTACTGACTGCATTTTTTCTGGCGTGACGGTGGCGTCGACGACTTCCATCTCTTGCAGATAAATCGCGCCTTTTTCTTTATTGAAAACCGGTAAGGCTTTCAGCTTCAGCTTCATGGTCGCTTTCTGACTGCCAAACAGGGAGTTCATGTCCAGGTTGGCATCGCCGGTCAGGGTTACTTTGTTTGGCTCTTCACGACCAATCTGGCTGGCGAGATTATTCAGTACGATATGTGCTTCAGCAACGCCGGGCAAACCGATGTCTTTTGAAAAGTTATTATGCTTTGCCAGGGCTTGATTAATTTCTTGCTCGCTAACCGTGTATTGCGTGAGTTGATTACAACCAACCAACAGGCCGCTGACAATCAGTGCAGCGGCAAAAAAAAACTTTTTCATGGGGTTCCTCAACATGATGCATGTGGTGTAATCGTGACACAAAGCATCATCGAGTACCAGCGCCCCGGACGCCAGCAGAAAAAACTGAAAAGTGCCCGGACGCAGGTTCGGCTATCAGGCGTCTGGCTCCAGCATACCTCGCGTTGGGCGTTTGAGACTGAATTGCCAGCCCAGCGCCAGGAAGGTGATGAAGCCAATAATACCGAGCATCATCCAGGGCAGCTCAGGCTGTGCCAGGGCCTTGCCCATGTCAAACAGCCAGCCGCCGCCGACATAGCCAATTGCGCCGCCGATGGCGAGTCCCAGTCGGCTGAAGCCCATATAGCTTCCTCTGGCCCGCGCATTCGCCAGCGAGGCGCTCAGAGTTTCACGCGCCGGTTCGGCGATGATCGAGCCAATATAGAACGTGCAGATCAGGGTGAACAACTGCTGTAAATTCCCGACCAGCCCAATGGGCATCATACTTAGAGACATCACCAGCAGGCCCGCCATCAGACGATGTTCAAGGCGAAAGCGTTTTTCACTCCAGCGGGCAATCGGGTACAACAGCGTTAAAGAGAGACATGCCTCAATGGCATACATCCATTTCACGGCGGCTGGTGAGCCAGCGATGTCGTTCACCATGATGGGCAGCATCAGCATCACCTGTACCGCCAGCATGTAATAGCCCGCCAGCGTCAGCACATAGGTGACAAAGCGCTTGTCATGCATCACATGGCTCATCCCTTCACGCACCGGAATTTTCACCGTCGACAGCTTCCATGCCGGGAGCAGCCAGGCGTTAAACGCCGCGCACAGAACGAACAAAATTGCGCCGGTGGCACATACCAGACGGAAATCGTATTGCAATAACCAACTGCCGAGTAACGCGCCGACCACGGCCCCGGCGCTATCCTGCATCATCAGAATAGAGAAAAAACGCCCGCGCTTTTCCGGGCGGATCAGCTTGACTACCAGCGCCGAACGGGGAGGGTCGAACAGCGTGCCACCCAGCCCGGAAAGAAAGCAGGAAAACCACAGCAGCCACGGTTCATGCGCAATGCCCATGGTGGCGAACCCGGCTGCGCGCATCAGCATGCCGGTGACGATCATCGGTTTGGCGCCGAAACGGTCAGCAATAGCACCACCGAAAATACCCAACCCCTGCTGGATAAATTGACGTAATCCAAGCGCGATACCGACCATCACGGCGGCCCAGCCCATTTGGTCGACGAAACGAATTGAGATCAGCGGGAAAACGACGAAGAAACCCAGCACGACCAGCATATTATCGATGAGAAGGAAGTATTTACCCAGGTTCCTTGCCTGCGAGACTTGCGACATTTCCCCTCCAGGGAAAAACTCGTCACTCTGGATAGAGTTTAAAAGATAGGCACCTCCTATTCTGCGGTGTCGTCATCGCTTTTCCCACCCTTCGCGGGACAATATTTTTTTATCAAAAGTCCGTCTTGATAGAGAGTTTTCATCAAAATGTGTGAATAATTCAAAAAATGGCATTTTGCTCTTTTCACAGGGAGTATTCGCACAGGTATAGTAATGCGAATAGCGTATAGAAGACGTTACGGGAAGGAGTAGGTATAGAATGTTTGGCTATCGCAGTAACGTGCCAAAAGTGCGCTTAACCACGGACCGCCTGGTCGTGCGTTTAGTGCATGAGCGTGATGCCTGGCGTCTGGCAGATTATTACGCAGAAAATCGTCATTTCTTAAAACCCTGGGAACCTATTCGCGATGAAAGCCACTGCTATCCGTCCGGCTGGCAGGCGCGTCTTGGCATGATCTCTGAGTTTCATAAACAGGGCACCGCTTATTATTTTGCGCTGCTCGATCCGGACGAAAAAGAGATTATCGGCGTTGCGAACTTCTCAAACGTAGTGCGGGGATCCTTCCATGCCTGTTATCTCGGCTACTCCATTGCGCAGAAATGGCAGGGGCAGGGGCTAATGTATGAAGCCTTAACTTCGGCCATCCGTTATATGCAGCGCACGCAGCATATTCACCGCATTATGGCTAACTACATGCCACATAATAAGCGCAGCGGTGACCTGTTGGCGCGACTGGGTTTTGAAAAAGAAGGCTATGCCAAAGACTACCTGCTGATTGACGGGCAGTGGCGCGATCACGTGCTGACGGCGTTGACCACATCAGAATGGACCCCCGGCCGCTAAGTTTCAGATGCAGCCATGATTAATGGAGAAGACGATGAAATACGAATTAACCGCCACCGAAGCACGAGTGATTGGCTGTTTATTAGAAAAACAAGTGACAACGCCGGAACAGTACCCACTCTCCGTTAATGGAGTCGTAACAGCCTGCAATCAAAAAACGAATCGTGAACCGGTGATGAACCTGTCGGAATCGGACGTGCAGGAGCAATTGGATAACCTGGTTAAGCGACATTTTCTGCGCACGGTGAGCGGCTTTGGCAATCGCGTTACGAAATATGAGCAGCGTTTCTGCAACTCTGAATTTGGCAATCTGAAGCTTAGTGCCGCAGAGGTGGCCGTAATCACTACACTGCTGCTGAGGGGCGCTCAGACGCCTGGTGAATTGCGTAGTCGCGCATCCCGTATGTACGAATTCAGCGATATGGCCGAAGTGGAATCGACACTGGAAAATCTGGCAACCCGGGAAGATGGGCCTTATGTGATCCGCCTGGCGCGCGAGCCGGGCAAACGTGAAAGTCGCTATATGCACCTGTTTTGCGGTGAGGTTGATGAAGCCGTTGCCGCGGCAGATCAACTCCCTGCAGCCTCCGGTGATCTGCAGGCACGCGTGGAAATGCTGGAAACGGAGGTCGCAGAACTTAAGCAGCGACTTGATTCATTGCTGGCGCACCTGGGAGACTAACGTGAATAAATTACGTATCGGCGTTGTCGGCCTTGGCGGTATTGCACAAAAGGCCTGGCTACCCGTGCTGGGCACCTCCGCGGACTGGACGCTGCAAGGCGCCTTTTCACCTTCGCGCGATAAAGCACAGCGTATCTGTGATACCTGGCGGATACCCTACGTGGATTCACTGGTGAATCTGGCACAAACCTGCGACGCGGTTTTCGTCCATTCCAGCACCGCGACTCACTATGCGGTCGTCAGTGAATTGCTGAATGCCGGAGTTCACGTGTGTGTGGATAAGCCGCTGGCGGAAAACCTGCGTGAGGCTGAGCAACTGGTGGAGCTGGCCGCGCGGAAAAAACTCACGCTGATGGTCGGGTTTAACCGCCGGTTTGCACCGCTGTACCAGGATCTCAAAACCCAGTTGAGCACCGCAGCGTCTGTACGTATGGATAAGCACCGTACGGATAGCGTTGGGCCGCAGGATCTGCGTTTCACTTTGCTGGACGACTATCTGCACGTAGTCGATACCGCATTGTGGCTGGCGGGAGGGCAGGCGCAGTTAAATAACGGCACGCTGCTGACCAATGAATCTGGTGCGATGCTTTACGCCGAGCACCATTTTTCTACCGGTCAAATGCAGATAACGACCAGTATGCATCGCCGTGCCGGTAGCCAGCGTGAGAGCGTGCAGGCGGTGACGGACGGTGGCCTGATTGACGTAACTGATATGCGGGAATGGCGGGAAGAGCGTGGGCAAGGTGTTGTTCATAAGCCGATAGCGGGCTGGCAAACGACCTTAGAACAGCGTGGTTTTGCCGGATGTGCGCGTCATTTCATTGAGTGCGTGCAAAATCAGACGGTTCCCCAGACGGCAGGCGAGCAGGCGCTACTGGCCCAGCGTGTTGTTGAAAAGCTGTGGCGGGAGGCGATGGCTGAATAACCCCCTGTAACATCTGGCGGTAGTAATTCATTGTAATCCAGGTACTATATGCCCACTCAAAATAACACCTCTTTTCAACCATAGGCTGATTTGTCGGCCTGATAAGGCGCTACGGTGTCGCCATCAGGCACAGCAAAAGTGTCGGATGGCGGCGAAAATGCCTTATCCGACCTACGGGCAGGTTTGTCGGGGTTTTGCCTCAGAGTCTGGAATACAACATAGATGAATTTATTAAAGTCGCTGGCAGCCGTCAGCTCGATGACGATGTTTTCACGTGTGCTGGGTTTTGCGCGTGATGCGATTGTCGCCAGAATCTTTGGTGCAGGGATGGCGACAGATGCCTTTTTTGTGGCATTCAAACTTCCTAACCTGCTGCGCCGAATTTTTGCCGAAGGCGCATTTTCGCAGGCGTTTGTGCCGATTCTTGCTGAGTATAAAAGCAAGCAGGGGGAAGATGCTACCCGCGTGTTTGTTGCCTACGTTTCCGGACTGTTGACGCTGGCGCTGGCTGTGGTGACGGTAGCCGGGATGTTGGCTGCGCCATGGGTGATTTTAGTTACCGCGCCGGGGTTTGCCGACACAGCGGATAAATTTGCGCTGACCACTCAACTGCTGCGGATCACTTTTCCCTATATTCTACTGATTTCACTGGCCTCACTGGTTGGTGCGATCCTTAACACTTGGAACCGCTTTTCTATTCCTGCGTTTGCCCCGACTTTTCTGAATATCAGCATGATCGGTTTCGCGCTGTTTGCGGCCCCTTATTTTCATCCGCCAGTGCTGGCGCTGGCGTGGGCCGTTACCGTGGGTGGCGTGCTACAGCTGATTTACCAGCTTCCGCATCTGAAGAAAATTGGCATGCTGGTACTGCCGCGTGTGAACTTCCGCGATGCGGGGGCGATGCGCGTCGTCAAGCAGATGGGCCCGGCGATCCTTGGGGTATCAGTCAGCCAGATTTCACTGATAATCAATACGATTTTCGCCTCGTTTTTGGCCTCTGGCTCAGTTTCGTGGATGTACTATGCCGACCGTCTGATGGAGTTTCCGTCCGGTGTGCTTGGCGTAGCGCTGGGGACTATCCTGCTGCCATCGCTGTCCAAAAGCTTTTCCAGCGGTAATCATGATGAGTATTGTCGCCTGATGGACTGGGGCCTGCGCTTGTGTTTCCTGTTGGCATTACCGAGTGCCGTAGCGTTGGGTATTCTGGCCAAACCACTGACGGTGTCTCTGTTCCAGTACGGTAAATTTACCGCCTTTGATGCCGCGATGACCCAGCGTGCGCTGGTGGCGTATTCGGTAGGTTTGATTGGTTTGATCGTGGTGAAAGTGTTGGCTCCGGGCTTTTACTCGCGCCAGGATATAAAAACGCCAGTGAAGATTGCCATTGTGACGCTGATTATGACCCAGGTGATGAACCTGGCGTTTATCGGGCCGTTAAAGCATGCCGGGCTGTCGCTGTCGATTGGTCTGGCGGCGTGTCTGAACGCTTCACTGCTGTACTGGCAATTGCGTAAGCAGAAAATCTTTACTCCACAGCCGGGTTGGGCCTGGTTCTTGACGCGACTGGTGATTTCTGTGCTGGTGATGTCGGCGGCACTGGTAGGGATGCTTTACATCATGCCAGATTGGTCGCAGGGAACGATGTTGTGGCGCCTGCTGCGTCTGATGGCGGTCGTGGTGGCAGGTATTGCTGCTTACTTCGCAGCACTCGCTGTGCTGGGCTTTAAAGTAAAAGAGTTTGTGCGCCGGACGGCATAAAGAATCAATGCCGGATGGCGGCATAACGCCGTATCCGGCCTACAAAAAGTGTAGGCCTGATAAGCAAAACGTTATCAGGCTTGCATCAGATAGAGAATTTTTTCCCGCCGCGGTGCGCAGCTGAAGTTTGACCGTTTGCGCCATACAACGCCGGTTCCTGGTGCGGTTTCAGCACTTGTATTGCTTGTTGATTACGCTCGATCTGCCCTTCCAGCAGCCAACCATTGTGCTGGTTGAGGTCGCGTAAGTGCTGTGTTTTCTTGGTGATAGTCTGCCAGCGTTCAGCAATCTCATCATTGGCGCTGCGCGTGGCGTCATGCTCCAGGCGGCGCTGTTGCTCAAGATAATCAAGGGTTGCCAGCAGCGAGCTTTTTTCTTCTGTAATACGCTGTAGCTGGCTGCCATTGATATGCCCTGCGGAAAGCTGCTGCTGTTCAGCATCCATTACCGTTTTCAGGTCATTGAGGACAGTCGTCATCTGGTCAAGTATTTCTGACAAACGAGTCATACTTTATTTACTCTGTAGGTAGCTCTGCGCCTCGCGAATCAGCGAGTCGGCAATTTTTCCGGTATCCATTTTCAATTCACCGTTACGGATTGCGGTTTTCAGTGCTTCCACGCGTTCCATATTGATGTCATTGGTGCCGGGCTGCATCAGTTTGGCCTGGGCGTCGCTCAGCATGACGCTGGTGCTGGTGGTCGCGGTGGTTTTTTCCTTCTGCGCTTTTTGTACCGGCGCATCGCTGGTTTCACGCGGCTGAACGGTGCTTACTGGCTTCAATGGTGAGGTACGATCAATGCTCATTTTATTTTTCCTCATCGAGGGGTTACGCTATAGCGGCCCGCTGTAATCATTGGTTGTTTATCTATCGGCACACGCTAAAAAATCTTTAACCTATTATAGGTTAATAAGAATATTCCCATCAGAATCGACGACGCCGCTCACCACCTGGCCTGAAATCATCCGCACTCGCGCATTCTGTGCGACAGCGGCGTTGTTCAGCGCTTTACCTTCGGCATTAACCCGAAAGCCATCTCCGTTGGCAATAACCAGCACGCGCTGACCGGCCTTGATCCGCCATGCCTGGCGCAACATCGAAAGCTGTATCGGTTGGCCCGGGACCAGATCGCGCAGGCTCACAGCATCCTGCACCTGACTCATATCCAGCACCGCGCGCGGCGGTAGTTGGTCCAGTCGACCACGTTTCAGCGTTACGCTGGCTGGGGTCAGGGTGCTACCTCGCGCTACAGGCGCGGCGGCTACTACGTAGTTTCCCGTCGCCTGGACGTTCACCTGCAGATAACGTTTTTCGTTGGCACAGCGAGCCAGCACATTCACATTACCCCACAGTTTCGCGCTACCTGACACGCTTAATGCCGGTTGCTCACAGCTCGGCAATAAGTTTGGCGACGTTCGGATAGTGACCACCACCTCATCGCTAAATCCGGCCAGGCGCTGGGAAAACCATGCCGTTAGCTGCGAATTCAGGTCTTGCGCCAGCGTCATAGGGCTGAACAGCAGTGCTGCCACGACTATTCCACGTTTAAACGTTTGCATCAAAACCTCGCGCTTTTTCAGGTAGTGGCAGGATTTTACCTGTGTGACGCAGTCATCAACGCAACAAATAGCGACGCATTTTGCGTTTATTCCGGCGATAACGCGCGCGTAATGGGATTTAAGCTGTCGGCTGAATTTTGTCATTTGCGGAGGAGATATGCTCGATAAGCTCGACGCCGCCTTACGTTTTCAACAGGAAGCGCTGAATTTGCGCGCCCAACGCCAGGAAATATTGGCGGCCAACATTGCCAATGCCGACACGCCGGGGTACCAGGCGCGCGACCTGGATTTCGCCAGTGAATTAAAAAAAGTCATGGTGCGAGGACGGGAAGAAACCGGCGGCGTTTCGTTGACGCTGACCTCTGCACAACACATTCCGGCCCAGACCGTTTCTTCGCCGTCTACGGAGCTGCTCTACCGTATTCCTGACCAGCCATCTCTTGATGGCAACACGGTGGATATGGACCGGGAGCGCACGCAATTTGCAGACAACAGCCTCAAGTATCAAATGGGGCTGACCGCGCTGGGTGGGCAAATCAAAGGCATGATGAACGTGCTGCAAGGAGGGAACTAATTCGTGGCGCTGTTAAATATTTTTGATATCGCAGGTTCTGCGCTGACGGCTCAGTCTAAACGCCTGAACGTCGCGGCCAGTAACATGGCGAATGCGGATAGCGTCAGCGGGCCCGACGGTCAGCCGTATCGCGCGAAACAGGTTGTTTTTCAGGTAGATGCTGCGCCAGGTGCGGCAACTGGTGGCGTAAAAGTTGCTGACGTCATTGAAAGTCAGGCACCGGATAAGCTGGTTTATGAACCCGGTAATCCGCTGGCCGATGCGAATGGCTACGTAAAAATGCCGAATGTGGACGTCGTTGGTGAGATGGTCAACACCATGTCAGCCTCGCGTAGCTACCAGGCAAACGTCGAAGTGCTCAACACCGTGAAAAGCCTGATGCTCAAAACGTTGACACTAGGCCAGTAAAGGAGGCGCACATGTCTATTGCTGTAAAAATGAATGACCCGAGCACGACGGGGGTTAATGCCGCCACGGGGAATAGCTCCCTGACGGGCAGCAATGCCGCTGATCTGCAGAGCAGTTTTCTGACGCTGCTGGTCGCACAACTGAAAAACCAGGATCCTACCAACCCGCTGCAAAACAACGAACTGACTACCCAGTTGGCGCAAATCAGTACCGTGAGCGGGATTGAGAAACTGAACACCACGTTAGGGTCGATCTCCGGGCAGATCGACAACAGTCAGTCGCTGCAGGCCAGTACGCTGATTGGCCACGGGGTCATGATCCCGGGTACTACCATCCTGACCGGTAAAGGGACGGAAGAGGGTGCCAAAACCACGACAACACCATTTGGCGTTGAGCTGCAGCAACCGGCAGATAAGGTTACCGCAACCATTACCGATAAAGACGGCAAAGTGGTACGCACCATTGACATTGGTGGATTGAAAGCGGGCGTTCATACCTTTACCTGGGACGGCACCATGACCGATGGCACGGATGCACCAAGCGGTTCTTACAACGTGTCAATTGCTGCCAGCAATGGCGGAACGCAACTGGTGGCACAGCCGCTTCAGTTTGCGCTGGTGCAGGGCGTTATTCGCAGTAACGGCGGTAATACGCTGGATCTTGGCACCTATGGAACCACCACCCTCGACGAAGTACGGCAGATAATTTAAGCCTTCACACTTATCAGGAGTAAGTCATGGCCTTTTCTCAAGCGGTCAGCGGTCTGAACGCTGCAGCGACCAACCTCGATGTCATTGGTAACAACATCGCCAACTCCGCCACCTACGGTTTTAAATCCGGTACGGCATCTTTTGCCGATATGTTTGCCGGTTCGAAAGTCGGTTTGGGCGTTAAAGTTGCGGGTATTACTCAGGACTTTACTGACGGTACTACCACCAACACCGGACGTGGTCTGGATGTTGCTATCAGCCAGAACGGTTTTTTCCGTATGGTAGACAGCAACGGTTCCGTTTTCTACAGCCGTAACGGTCAGTTCAAGCTCGATGAAAATCGCAATATCGTTAACATGCAGGGGCTGCAGTTGACGGGCTATCCGGCTACCGGTACCCCACCGACAGTTCAGCAGGGTGCAAACCCGGCACCGATCACTATCCCGAATACGCTGATGGCGGCTAAATCAACCACCACTGCGTCAATGCAGGTCAACCTGAACTCCACTGACAAGGTCCCTACCAAAACCCCGTTTAACCCAAGCGATGCCGATTCCTACAACAAAAAAGGCAGTGTTACCGTTTTCGATAGCCAGGGTAACGCTCATGACATGAACATTTTTTATGTCAAAAATGCGCAGAGCAACACTTGGGAAGTTTTCACTCAAGATGCTTCTACTGGGGATGCTGAGAAATCGGCAGGGTTTATGCGTTTTGATAATAATGGTTTGTTTTTAGGTATTAGTGCCACGGCAGCCGAGTTACCACCGACGGCTCCAGCCGTCTGGCCAAAGGATATCAAAATTACAACCGGTCCGATCAATGGCGCAGTTCCGGCGAACTTCTCCCTGAGCTTCCTGAACTCCATGCAGCAGAACACCGGTGCCAACAACATCGTTGCCACGAATCAGAACGGCTACAAGCCGGGCGATCTGGTGAGCTACCAGATTAACAATGACGGTACGGTGGTCGGTAACTACTCCAACGAACAGCAACAGGTTCTGGGGCAGATCGTGCTGGCAAACTTTGCCAATAACGAAGGTCTGGCGTCTCAGGGCGATAACGTCTGGGCCGCGACTCAGGCCTCCGGCGTGGCGCTGCTGGGTACCGCAGGCGAAGGTAACTTTGGCAAACTGACCAACGGCGCGCTGGAAGCGTCAAACGTGGATTTGAGTAAAGAACTGGTGAATATGATTGTCGCCCAGCGTAACTATCAGTCGAACGCGCAGACCATCAAAACCCAGGATCAGATCCTCAACACGCTGGTCAACCTGCGCTAAGCGCCTGACGGGATGGCTTAATGGATCACGCAATTTATACCGCCATGGGCGCGGCCAGTCAGACGCTGAATCAACAGGCGGTGACGGCCAGCAACCTGGCAAACGCCTCCACGCCAGGGTTTCGTGCGCAGCTCAATGCACTGCGCGCGGTTCCTGTAGAAGGATTGTCTTTACCGACACGTACGCTGGTCGTGGCTTCCACGCCGGGGGCCGATATGACGCCGGGTCAGATGGACTATACCTCCCGCCCGCTGGATGTGGCGCTGCAACAGGATGGCTGGTTAGCTGTGCAGACCGCAGATGGTAGCGAAGGATATACCCGTAACGGCGCTATTCAGGTAAGCCCAACGGGTGAACTGACTATTCAGGGACACCCGGTAATTGGCGAAGCCGGACCGATAGCCGTACCGGAAGGCTCGGAAGTCACCATTGCGGCGGACGGGACAATTTCTGCACTTAACCCTGGCGATCCGGCTAATACGGTCGCGCCAGTGGGGCGGCTGAAGCTGGTGAAGGCGACAGGGATCGAAGTGCAACGTGGCGATGACGGTATGTTCCGTCTGACCCAGGCCGCACAGGCTACCCGTGGTGCGACGTTACAGGCCGACCCCAGCATCCGTGTGATGTCGGGCGTGCTGGAAGGCAGTAATGTTAAACCGGTTGCTGCGATGAGCGACATGATCGCCAACGCCCGCCGCTTTGAAATGCAGATGAAAATTATCAGTAGCGTGGATGATAACGCGGGCCGCGCCAACCAACTGCTGTCGATGAGTTAATACAGGACATTTTATGATCAGTTCATTATGGATCGCCAAAACCGGCCTGGATGCGCAGCAAACCAACATGGATGTGATTGCCAACAACCTGGCAAACGTCAGCACCAACGGATTTAAGCGCCAACGTGCCGTGTTTGAAGATCTGTTGTACCAGACGATTCGTCAGCCTGGCGCACAATCTTCTGAACAAACCACGCTGCCGTCTGGTTTGCAGATTGGTACCGGTGTACGTCCGGTTGCAACCGAGCGTTTACACAGCCAGGGTAACCTGTCGCAGACCAACAACAGTAAAGATGTGGCGATTAAAGGCCAGGGCTTTTTCCAGGTCATGTTGCCCGATGGTACGTCCGCTTATACCCGCGACGGTTCTTTCCAAGTGGATCAGAACGGTCAGTTGGTGACGGCGGGTGGTTTTCAGGTTCAGCCTGCCATCACCATTCCGGCCAACTCGCTCAGTATCACCATTGGACGCGACGGTATTGTCAGCGTGACCCAACAGGGACAGGCGGCGCCTGTTCAGGTCGGGCAGCTTAACCTGACAACTTTCATGAACGATACCGGTCTGGAAAGCATTGGTGAGAATCTGTACACCGAAACGCAGTCATCCGGTGCGCCGAACGAGAGCACGCCGGGGCTGAACGGCGCGGGTCTGCTGTATCAGGGCTATGTTGAAACCTCTAACGTCAACGTGGCGGAAGAGCTGGTAAACATGATCCAGGTTCAGCGCGCTTACGAAATCAACAGTAAAGCGGTATCGACCACCGATCAGATGCTGCAAAAACTGACGCAACTCTAAAGTGGAGTCCGGTGGGGTGAAAACCTCACCGGCACACTGATTTTGAAGATGACCGCAATGCGAAAATACGCGCTTCACCCATACCCTATTTTAGCCCTGCTGGTGGTTTCACTAACAGGATGTGCCTGGATCCCGGCCACGCCCCTCGTGCAGGGCGCGACGACTGCCCAGCCCGTTCCAGGTCCAACGCCGGTGGCGAATGGCTCAATCTTCCAGTCGGCACAACCGATTAACTATGGTTATCAGCCACTCTTTGAAGATCGTCGTCCACGCAATATTGGCGATACGCTGACCATCGTATTGCAGGAAAACGTCAGCGCGAGCAAAAGCTCTTCGGCGAACGCCAGCCGCGACGGCAAGACAAACTTTGGCTTTGATACCGTACCGCGCTATCTGCAAGGTCTGTTCGGTAACGAACGTGCCGACGTAGAAGCCTCAGGCGGTAACTCCTTTAACGGTAAAGGCGGCGCGAACGCCAGAAATACCTTCAGCGGTACGCTGACCGTAACGGTCGATCAGGTACTGGTGAATGGCAACTTACATGTCGTGGGTGAAAAACAGATCGCCATAAATCAGGGCACTGAATTCATTCGCTTCTCCGGGGTCGTTAACCCGCGCACCATCAGTGGCAGCAACTCCGTACCGTCAACCCAGGTTGCGGATGCGCGTATTGAGTACGTCGGCAACGGCTACATCAATGAAGCGCAAAATATGGGCTGGTTGCAGCGTTTCTTCCTTAATTTGTCGCCGATGTAAGCGAGGTACCCCGTGTTTAAATTTTTTGTTGGAATGGCACTGGTGCTGGTAACCGCCTTCGCGCATGCCGACCGTATTCGTGACCTGACCAGCGTGCAGGGCGTGCGGGAAAACTCGCTGATTGGTTATGGGTTGGTGGTGGGTCTGGATGGTACAGGTGACCAGACCACCCAGACGCCGTTTACCACGCAAACGCTCAACAACATGCTGTCGCAGTTGGGGATCACCGTGCCCACCGGCACCAATATGCAGTTGAAAAACGTGGCAGCGGTAATGGTCACCGCGCAGTTCCCGGCCTTTGGTCGTCAGGGGCAAACTATTGACGTTGTGGTCTCTTCCATGGGTAATGCTAAAAGTCTGCGCGGCGGAACGCTGCTGATGACCCCGCTGAAAGGGGTCGATAGCCAGGTATATGCGTTGGCGCAGGGGAATATTCTGGTTGGCGGTGCGGGCGCGGCTGCGGGTGGCAGCAGCGTGCAGGTAAACCAGCTCAATGGCGGACGCATTACCAACGGCGCGACCATCGAACGTGAATTACCCAGCCAGTTCGGCGGCGGTAACACCATTAATCTGCAACTGAATAATGAAGATTTCACGATGGCGCAGCAGATTACCGACACCATTAACCGCTCGCGTGGCTTTGGCAGCGCAACGGCGTTGGATGCCCGCACTATTCAGGTGCGCGTGCCAAGCGGCAACAGCTCGCAGGTGCGTTTCCTTGCTGATATCCAGAATATGGAGGTGAACGTCACGCCGCAGGATGCGAAAGTGATTATCAACTCACGCACCGGATCTGTCGTCATGAACCGCGAAGTAACGCTGGATAGCTGTGCCGTGGCACAAGGCAACTTGTCGATCACGGTGAACCGCCAGGCGAACGTCAGCCAGCCGGACACACCGTTTGGCGGTGGACAAACCGTAGTGACGCCACAAACCCAGATTGACCTGCGCCAAAGCGGTGGTTCGCTGCAAAGCGTACGTTCCAGCGCCAACCTGAACAATGTTGTGCGTGCGCTGAATGCACTGGGGGCAACGCCGATGGATCTGATGTCCATTCTGCAATCGATGCAGAGCGCGGGTTGCTTACGCGCCAAACTGGAAATCATCTAATGATTGGTGACAGCAAACTGCTGACCAGTGCCGCCTGGGATGCGCAATCTCTGAACGAACTGAAAGCGAAAGCGGGTCAGGACCCGGCGGCGAATATCCGCCCGGTCGCCCGTCAGGTTGAAGGGATGTTCGTGCAAATGATGTTGAAAAGCATGCGTGAAGCGCTGCCGAAAGATGGCGTGTTTAGCAGCGATTCAACGCGCTTGTATACCAGCATGTATGACCAACAAATTGCGCAGCAGATGACCGCAGGCAAAGGTCTGGGGCTGGCTGAAATGATGGTCAAGCAGATGACTGAAGGGCAAGCGCAACCTGCGGATGACGCGCCGCAGGTGCCGATGAAGTTTTCACTGGAAACGGTGACCAGCTATCAAAATCAGGCACTGACGCAACTGGTCCGCAAAGCCATCCCCCGGGCGACAGAAAGCAATGATGAGCCGCTGTCAGGTGACAGCAAAGACTTCCTCGCCCAGCTGTCACTGCCGGCTAAGCTGGCCAGTCAGCAGAGCGGGGTCCCGCATCATCTGATTTTGGCGCAGGCGGCGCTGGAGTCCGGATGGGGGCAGCGACAAATTCGTCGCGAGAATGGCGAACCGAGTTTCAACATTTTTGGTGTGAAGGCTTCGGGAAGCTGGAAAGGTCCAACCACTGAAATCACCACCACTGAATATGAGAACGGTGAGGCGAAAAAGGTGAAAGCCAGATTCCGTGTCTATAGCTCTTACCTTGAGGCGTTGTCGGATTATGTCGGTCTGATATCCCGTAACCCGCGCTATGCGGCGGTGACCTCTGCCGCGACCGCCGAACAGGGGGCGCAGGCATTGCAAAATGCGGGTTACGCCACAGACCCTAACTATGCACGTAAATTAACCAGCATGATCCAGCAGTTGAAATCGATGAGCGAAAAGGTGAGTAAAACCTACAGCACGAATCTCGATAATCTCTTTTAAATAGCTCAAGTCTACCGACCTGCTGCCGATAATAACGAGTATTGAAGGATTACAAGGAACCTCCATGTCCAGCTTGATTAATAACGCGATGAGTGGACTCAGCGCAGCGCAGGCCGCGTTGAATACTGCCAGTAATAACATCTCCAGCTATAACGTTGCCGGATATACCCGACAAACAACAATTATGGCACAAGCGAACAGCACGCTGGGTGCGGGGGGCTGGGTAGGCAATGGCGTCTATGTTTCTGGTGTACAACGTGAATATGACTCCTTTATCACTAACCAGTTGCGAGCAGCGCAGAACCAGAGCAGCGGTCTGACGACGCGTTATGAGCAAATGTCAAAGATAGACAATTTGCTCTCCAGCAAAACCAGTTCTATTTCGACCTCAATGCAGGACTTTTTTACCAGCCTGCAAACGCTGGTCAGCAACGCTGAAGATCCGGCGGCACGCCAGGCGCTGATCGGTAAAGCTGATGGATTGGTAAATCAGTTTAAAACGACCGACCAGTATCTGCGCGATCAGGATAAGCAGGTTAATACCGCGATTAAAGCCAGCGTTGATCAGATCAACAACTATTCGAAACAAATTGCCAGCCTCAACGACCAGATTTCTCGTATGACAGGCGTCGGAGCAGGTGCATCTCCTAACGACCTGCTTGACCAACGCGATCAGCTGGTCAGTGAACTGAATCAGATTGTCGGTGTTGAAGTCAGCGTTCAGGATGGTGGCACCTACAACCTGACAATGGCCAACGGCTATTCGCTGGTGCAGGGCAGCAATGCACGCCAACTGGCGGCAGTACCTTCCAGCGACGATCCTAATCGTACAACAGTGGCCTACGTTGATGGGGTTGCCGGAGCTGTTGAAATTCCTGAGAAACTGTTGAATACCGGTTCACTGGGCGGACTGCTCACCTTCCGTTCGCAGGAGCTGGATCAGACGCGTAATACCCTAGGCCAACTGGCACTTGCATTTGCCAGTGCATTTAACGCCCAGCATAAAGAAGGTTTTGATGCCAACGGCGATAAGGGTGGGAATTTCTTTGATATCGGCAGCCCGTCTGTACTGAGTAATGCTAAAAATACTGGCAAAGCGGAATTAACTGCAGAAGTTGGTGACAGTTCGAAAGTACAGGCTACCGACTATAAGGTTGTGTTCAGTGGCGGTAAGTGGCAGGTGACGCGTCTGGCAGATAACACAACGTTTGAAGCTACACCAGGTGCGGACGGAAAACTGGATATTGATGGTCTGAAAGTAACGGTGACTATTGATCCCACCAAGCCCGGACCTCAAGAGAATGACAGTTTTATTCTGAAACCGGTAGAAAACGTTATCGTTGATATGAAAGTCAAGGTGACCGACGAGTCGAAAATCGCCATGGCGTCAGAGAAAAACACTGATCCTGCTGCGGATACAGGTGCAAGCGATAACCGTAACGGTCAGAAACTGCTGGATCTGCAAACCAAAGAAACTGTTGGTAAAAAAACCTTTAATGACGCTTACGCCACACTGGTGAGCGACGTGGGCAACAAAACGGCGACGCTGAAGACTAGCAGTACCACGCAAAATAATGTGGTCAAGCAGCTTTATAACCAACAGCAGTCTATTTCCGGCGTTAACCTCGACGAAGAGTACGGTAATTTACAGCGTTTTCAGCAGTATTACCTGGCTAACGCTCAAGTGCTGCAGACCGCGAATGCGTTGTTTGATGCACTGATTAATATCCGCTAAGGGAGAGGGACACAATGCGTATCAGCACCCAGATGATGTACCAGCAGAATATGCGTGGCATCACTAACTCTCAGGCTGAATGGATGAAGTTCGGCGAGCAAATGTCAACGGGCAAACGCGTGATCAACCCATCAGACGATCCGATTGCCGCCTCGCAGGCCGTGGTACTTTCTCAGGCTCAGGCGCAGAACAGCCAATATACGCTGGCACGCTCGTTCGCGACGCAAAAGGTGTCGCTGGAAGAGAACGTTCTGAGCCAGGTGACGACGGCAATTCAGGCTGCGCAGGAAAAAATTGTTTATGCCGGGAACGGAACGTTAAGCGATGACGACCGTGCATCGCTGGCCACCGACCTGCAAGGGATCCGCGATCAGCTGATGAACCTGGCAAACAGTACTGACGGTAATGGTCGCTATATTTTCGGTGGATATAAAACAGAATCCGCACCGTTTGCGCAGGCTGATGGTTCCTACAGTGGCGGTGCCACAAATGTGACCCAGCAGGTTGATGCTTCCCGAACCATGGTCATTGGCCATACGGGCGATAAAATCTTCGCCAACCTGACCAGTAACGCCGTACCGGAACCAGGTGGCGGTACTCAGGAAAAGAACCTGTTCAAAATGCTGGATAGCGCGATTGCAGAGCTAAAAATTCCTATTGCAGGTGATGATGTGGCAAAGGATAAAGCCGCAGCAGCTATCGATAAAACCAATCGTGGTCTGAAAAACTCACTGAATAACGTGCTTTCCGTTCGTGCAGAATTAGGTACGCAACTTAGTGAATTAAGCTCGCTGGATTCACTGGGCGCCGATCGTGCATTAGGGCAAACCCAACAGATGAGTAACCTGGTGGATGTCGACTGGAATGCGGCTATTTCGTCCTACGTCATGCAGCAGGCCGCACTTCAGGCTTCTTATAAAGCGTTTACCGATATGCAGGGAATGTCGTTGTTCCAGCTTAATCGGTAATAACTCTTTTTGAACATATCTTGAAACTGGGTATGTTTGACTGCCCGCTCCTTTAACACCCCGGAGCGGGCATTTTTTTAGGCAACCGACGCCTTACTAAGCGACAGGTTCCCCGTCAGTCTTATGACCAACGCGATCGCACTGCTGAAGGTTGCCAGCGTCACCACACCTTCCCAGTTGGCAAGCGCATAGACCTGACTCCCGAGAACGGAACCCAGCGCCATACCGATAAACACCATCGTAAACAGCAGAGCGTTCAATCGTCCTCGTGCCTGAGGCTCCAGGCTATAGACCAGGTTTTGGTGGGCAACCAGGCTGGATTGCAATCCGAGATCAAAACCTACCGCCGAAAGGGCGATAAGCAGCCACTGCCCCTGAACGGGCAGGGCGGGTAACAAAAACATCAGTGCGAAAGATACCGTTACCAGCAAAGCACCCAATTGCGTCACTTTTGCTGCACCCACTTTATCGGCAAGATGGCCCGCCATCGGTGCAGCAAGCGCTCCGGCTGCTCCCGCGATACCAAAAGCACCCGCTATAGCGCTACCCAAGTGGTAATGCTCAGATAACATTACCGCCAGCGTAGACCAGAAGGCGCTAAAAGCAATGGACAGAAAGCCTTGTGCCAGTGCTGCGCGGCGTAAGGTGGAATATCGTTGCCAAAGTTGCACCATCGAGAGCATTAATGATGGATAGCTCAACGTGGAATGGACCGTAAAACGAGGCAGTGCTTTCCACATAATCGCGGTAATTACGGCAATACTGACGGCAGCAAGTTGGTACATCTCACGCCAGCCAAACGCCTCACCGACCAGTCCACTGACGGTACGTGAGAGTAAAATTCCCAGCAGAAGGCCCGTCATTACGGTGCCCACCGTTTTTCCCTGTTTGCCTTCGGGCGCCAGTATTGTCGCCGCAGGCACAATATCTTGTGCCATGGTTGCCGCCATGCCCATCAACAGGCTCACTATTAACAGTGAATGCAACTGCCCGGTAAAGCTGCATGCCAGAAGCAGCACAGCAAGAGAGATACTTTTCAGCAGGATTAATGTCCTGCGGTCATAACGATCGCCCAATGGTAATAAAAACAAAATACCCAGCGCGTATCCCGCCTGGGTCAGCGTCGGGACCAACCCCATGCCGGTAATACTTAAGTTCAGATCCTGACCCATTAAAGGCAGAAGGGGTTGAGCATAGTAGATAGCAGCGACACTGAATCCGGCACCTACTGCCAGAACGAAAGTGACCCAACGGGAAAGTGCGATATATGTGTTCACAAATGATTCCTCAATCACAGGATGTGCGGCTATTTTTATCCTTCAGCGAGTGGCGTGGTAGCGAGCGCAGTGGTAAAACAGTTATACGTCAGGCGTATGATGAAACTGAAAATGATAAAAAATGAGCGTATAGACAGGGTGGAGCTGATGCGTACGTTTGTGCGTATTGTCGAAGCAGGATCGCTTTCGGCAGCGGCAAAACAGATGGGGACAACGCAAGCGACCGTAAGCCGACGGTTGCAATCCCTGGAAACTCTGCTGGGTGTGAAACTGATCATGCGTACCACGCATGCGATGAAATTGACCGACGACGGCGAAAGAGGCTACCAGCATGCCAAGAAGATTATTGATGCCTGGCTGGCGCTGGAAGATGGACTTAATGTCACGGAAGATGAACCGGTGGGGACGTTGCGAGTCCGTGCACCGCATGCGTTCGGGCAACAACAACTGCTTGAGCCGCTTTTGCAGTTTCTTTCGCGCTATCCCCAGGTAGCAGTAGAGTGGATGCTCAACGATAAAACCGTTGATTTTCTGAGCGATAATATTGACTGCGCTATCAGGGTTGGTGCCGAGGTGGATCCGGCCACGGTTGCCGTTTTACTGGCTGAAGTTCCCCGTAGTATGGTGGCGAGCCCTGGGCTGCTGGAACAATACTGCGAGCTTTCTCATCCTGAGCAGTTATCAGCGCTGCCCTGGATTGCCGTGAATACGTTTTATCAACATAGCGTTTCGTTGTTGCACCAATTGCGTAATGAGCCAGTCACGTTGAATATTTCACCCAGATTAAGTACCGACAGTATTTATGTCGCAAGGAATGCCGCGCTGGCAGGGTTGGGAGTGACTATTGTTTCAAGTTGGATGGTGGCGGAGGATATTGCCAACGGACGTCTGGTTGCGTTGCTACCTGAGTGGCATGCGGCGCCGTTGCCTGTACATTTGGTTTATCCGTGGGCGCGTTACTATCCGATTCGCTTACGCAAGTTTCTGGCCTTAATGAAGGATGTTATGCCGCAGCTGACGGGGATGAAAGGCGTAGATCAGATATAAAAAAGCCGACCCGAAGGCCGGCTTTGATATTGATTATGGCTTACTCGACAGGCTGAGGACGTGTTGCTGGCGCAGTCGCTTGATGCGTTGCACTGTGTCCACCTGCGGCACCTTTGCCTTCAAAGGCGAATGCCGGACGCTGCCAGTCGCTATGACGCGGCGCTTCTGGTACATATTCCGGTGCCGGGGCGCGGGTCATCGGTGCGGTCGCATGGCTGTGAAGGTGTTCAGCATCAACACTGGCTGCGACAACTACAGGCTTAACGACAGTCGCTTCTACAATTGGCGCTGCAACAACTTCCTGCGGTGCAGCAACTTCTTCAACAACTGGCGCTGTTTCCACAACTTCGGCAATCTCTTCAACCACTTCTGGCTGGGAAATAACTACCTCTGCAGGCTCTTCGACAACCGGCGCAGTCACAACGTCAGCCACAGGTTCGGCTTCAGCGGCGATTTCTTCTGCAACGGGCGCATCAGATGCAGCGATAATTTGTGGTTGTTCCTCGACCGGGGTCGCAATGACTTCCGGATGCGTGGTTTCAACCTGTGTGGTTTCAACAACGGGGGCCTGAGGCTCAGCTACGACAATCTCTGGCTGCACGGCTTCAACTGGCGCAGGGGCATCCACAATGTGTTCCACGGCAGCTGCAGCAACCTGAGGCTCTACAGCGACAGGTGCGGCTTGCTGCTGGACCATTTCTTGTTCGCGCTGTTCTTCAACCTGCTGATCCTGAGGACGTGCGACAGGGTAGCGGATCCAAACTTTACCGGACGCTAATTCAGGAGATGCACAGGCGACCGTTAACGGCATCGGTGACTGAACCGGATAACGCTCGTCACGGTAACGACGACGACGCTGTCCACTGACGCGCAGATGGCGAGGGGAGCGACGGGAACGACGCGGCATACCATTGGAGTCACGCGCGTCGCTGTTGTCTTCCTGCTCAGTCGCAACGACGGCTGGCAGATCAACTTTCGCCAGTTCGGTGCGTTGTGCTGGTGCAGGCTGTTCTGTTGGCTGAGCGGCAGCGGTTTCAGCGACTACTGCGGCAGTTGCCACTTCGGTTTCAACCGCCGGGCTGTCAGTGAAACGAACTTTCTGAGTCAATTGACGCTGTTTACGGCGAGTCTGAGGCTGACGTACGCGCTCTTCCTGCTCGGCATCCTGCACAGGTTGTTCAGCCTGGTTCAGCTCTTTAACTTCCTGCTGAGCCTGACGCTTGTCATCGTTACGACGGCGGTTGCGTTCGCGACGCGGAGCCTGCTGCTCATCGCCAGATTTCGCTTTGTCTGCAACGTCAGTAGTTTGCTGGCGGTTATCGCGAGCTTCCGCATTTTGCTGCTGTGACTGACGACGGTTACGGCGGTTATCTTCACGGTTTTCGCCGTTTTCTGAACGTTCGTTACGGTTGTCACGGTCACCGCGATTATCACGGTTATCACGACGATCGTTACGGTCGCGACGATTGTTCTGACGCGGTTTACGACGATCCTGCTGGCGTTCGGTTTTCTCTTCAGCTTTCGGCGCAGGTTGTTCAACCGGTTTCACTTCTTCGCTACCACCGAAGATGGACTTCAGTGCGCCAAAGAAACGGCTAATCAAACCGGGCTGTGCGGCAACGGCTGCGGTCGCTGCCGCTGCTTTAGGCGCGGCGGCTTTCGCGGCAGGTTCCTGCAGAGCAGGGGCTGGCGGAACGTCTGGCATGGCGAAGGTAGCCAGCGCCGGTTGCTCAGGCTGTTTACGCTCGACGTACTCTTCTTCCGTCGGCAATGCCATTGCCTCTTCATGCAGTTTCGGCAGTAGATAGCTCAGGGTCGGCGTTTCTTCCCCTTTACGTACGCGCAGCACAGAATAGTGCGGGGTTTCCATCTGATCGTTTGGCACGATCACACAGCGCACGCCATTCTGACGCGTCTCGATTGCATTTACCGCGGTACGCTTTTCGTTGAGCAGGTAGGAAGCGATCGGCACAGGAACAATAGCGTGTACTTCCTGCGTATTTTCTTTCAGTGCTTCTTCTTCGATCAGACGCAGAATAGACAGCGACAGTGATTCGTTATCACGTACGGTACCGGTGCCGGAGCAGCGCGGGCACACGTGATGGCTGGATTCACCCAGTGACGGGCTCAGACGCTGACGGGACATTTCCAGCAGACCGAAGCGAGAAATATGGCTGATCTGAATACGTGCTCTGTCCTGGCGTACGGCCTCGCGCAGACGGTTTTCAACCGCGCGCTGGTGACGAACCGGCGTCATATCAATGAAGTCGATTACAATCAGACCGCCGAGGTCGCGCAGACGCAGCTGACGTGCAATTTCATCGGCTGCTTCAAGGTTGGTGTTGAACGCTGTTTCTTCGATGTCGCCGCCGCGGGTTGCGCGTGCGGAGTTGATATCGATAGCGGTCAGTGCTTCAGTGCTGTCGATAACGATTGAGCCGCCGGACGGCAGACGCACTTCGCGTTGGAACGCGGACTCAATCTGAGACTCGATCTGATAGTGGCTGAACAGCGGGATTTCGCCGGTGTACAGTTTGATTTTGCTGCTGAAATCCGGACGACCCAGCGCCGCGATGTGCTGACGCGCCATCTCCATGACTTTTGGGTTGTCGATGAGGATTTCGCCGATGTCCTGGCGCAGATAGTCGCGGAAGGCACGCACGATAACGTTGCTTTCCTGATGGATCAGGAACGGAGCAGGGCGGCTGTCAGCGGCTTTTTGAATCGCTTCCCAGTGCTTCAGGCGGAAGCTCAGGTCCCACTGCAGCGCTTCGGCGGATTTGCCTACCCCTGCGGTACGCACGATAAGCCCCATGCCATCAGGCAGTTCCAGGCTTGCCAGCGCTTCTTTTAATTCGGTACGGTCGTCGCCTTCAATGCGACGGGAGATGCCGCCCGCGCGCGGGTTGTTCGGCATCAGAACCAGATAACTACCCGCCAGGCTGATAAAGGTAGTCAGCGCAGCGCCTTTGTTGCCGCGTTCTTCTTTATCGATCTGAACGATGACTTCCTGACCTTCACGCAACACGTCTTTAATGTTGGGACGACCATGGGAGTTGTAGTTAGCGGGAAAGTATTCGCGGGCAATTTCTTTTAACGGGAGGAAACCGTGACGTTCAGCGCCGTAATCAACAAAAGCAGCTTCCAGACTCGGTTCAATACGGGTAATTTTGCCTTTATAGATGTTGGCTTTTTTCTGTTCGTGTCCAGGACTTTCGATATCCAGATCGTACAGACGTTGCCCATCTACAAGGGCGACACGCAACTCTTCCTGCTGAGTCGCGTTAATTAACATTCTTTTCATCGTAACTTACTCATTATTCTTACATTGACGACTAAGCTGCGGGCAGAGTAATGCCTTTCCGGGTGTGAACCGATGGCCTCGTGTCTATTCGCGTCGCCAACCTCACGGTTATCGTCAGCTCAAAGAGGCGCAGAGTGTCGGTTGCCTGTATTTCATACGGAAACACAGCGCAATTATCAGGGGAACAGTCTGGGTGTTACTCTCCAGAGAAGCTTCCATTGTGCTTGTCGTCTTTCACGCTGTCGGTGCGTTGGCTTTATCTTCTCACCCTGGTCACTTACAGGAGTAAGAACCTGGGGGTATCCAGACTTGCCGCCTTCCTACAATGTGAAATCCATAGAGCACTTACCGGTAAGGACTGCAACCCGCAGCCCGCTAACTGCCTGAAAGATCAATACGTCTTACGCCATTGCTGCGTTGATGATCGGTCGGGCAAAATTGGGTCATTCCGGAAAAGTTCTTGTTTTAACAAGATTCAACACGGAAACAACCGCATTATTCCACTGCTAACCTTGTTATAGCAAGATGACTTTTGCCATTTATCACCCGGTTACTCACAGTTTTTTCACTTCCGCGTAGTGATTGCTTTAATAACCACCAAATCGGCTATGTAAAACTTAAGTAATAAGGTATAGCAGTTAATATAAGCATAGAAAAATGTGTGGCGCGAATCTTGATGGCTATTTAAAATCGGCCCCCATGAAAACAGAGACTCCAGCCGTAAAAACAGTTGCCATTACTGCCGACGAAGCAGGGCAACGCATCGACAACTTTTTGCGCACCCAGCTTAAGGGCGTGCCGAAAAGTATGATTTATCGCATTTTGCGTAAAGGCGAAGTGCGGGTGAATAAAAAACGCATTAAACCCGAGTACAAACTCGAAGATGGGGATATTGTGCGTATTCCACCTGTGCGTGTCGCTGAACGTGAAGAAGAGGCCATTTCGCCAAACCTGCAGAAGGTTGCGGCGCTGACCGATGTCATTTTATATGAAGATGACCACATTCTGGTGCTTAACAAACCTTCAGGTACGGCCGTGCATGGCGGAAGCGGGTTAAGCTTTGGCGTCATTGAAGGATTACGTGCGTTGCGTCCGGAAGCGCGTTTCCTTGAGCTGGTGCATCGCCTCGACCGGGATACCTCCGGTGTGCTGCTGGTTGCCAAAAAACGCTCAGCCTTGCGTTCATTGCATGAACAACTGCGTGAAAAAGGCATGCAGAAAGATTACCTCGCGCTGGTTCGAGGCCAATGGCAGTCGCATGTCAAAACCGTGCAGGCGCCGCTGTTAAAGAACATTCTGCAAAGCGGCGAGCGTATCGTGCGGGTGAATCAGGAAGGCAAACCGTCAGAAACACGTTTTAAAGTGGAAGAGCGCTATGCGTTTGCCACGCTTGTGCGCTGTAGCCCGGTGACCGGACGTACGCACCAGATCCGTGTGCATACCCAGTATGCCGGTCATCCAATTGCTTTTGACGATCGCTACGGTGACCGTGAGTTCGATAAGCAACTGGCGGATACGGGGTTGAACCGACTTTTCCTGCATGCCGCAGCGTTGAAGTTTACTCATCCGGGTACGGGGGAAGTGATGCGTATTGAAGCGCCAATGGATAAACAGTTGAAGCGCTGCCTCGAGGTATTACGCAGCAAAGCCTGATGCGCGTTGCTTATCAGGCCTACAATCGTGTGATGGACCGTAGGCCTGATAAGACGCATCGCGTCGACATCAGGCAGATTAATCAGGCGTTCAACGGGTTCATTTCTTCCCGCCGCAGCATTTGACACAACGCGATCAGCGGCAAACCTACCAAGGTATTTGGGTCACGACCCTCCAGGCGTTCAAAGAGTGCAATACCTAACCCTTCACTTTTGAAACTACCTGCACAATGGAGCGGACGCTCTTTGCGCAGATAATCATCAATTTCCGCCTCGCTTAAATGACGGAAATGGACGTCAAAAGGTTCTACTTCAGTTTGTAAATGTCCGGTCGCAGAATTATACAGCGCCAGTCCGGTGTAAAATGTCACAATATTGCCACGGGCTTTGAGTAATTGCTGGCGCGCATTTTCTTCTGTTAATGGTTTGCCGGTTATTTCACCATCAAGAACACAAATTTGATCGGAGCCAATAATCAGATGCGAGGGATAACGGTGGGCGAGTGATTGCGCTTTTTGCTGCGCCAGTCGCAACACCAGATGACGTGGCGCCTCGCCTGGTAATGGTGTTTCATCAACCTCTGGTGCTGCGCATTCGAACGGAATTGCCAGTTTTTCGAGTAAAGCGCGACGCCAGGGAGAGGTGGAAGCAAGAATAAGTTGAGGCATATTTTTTCCCTCGCATATAGCGTATTGATGAGAGCCATTTTAAACTATGGACTTCGACCTACAAGCTGGCTGTAGTGGCTTGTCTTGAGCGATTTTAAGTCGATGACCCGCAATGTGTGCGAATTATTGGCAAAAGGCAACCACAGGCTGCCTTTTTCTTTGACTATATGACGTTACAAAGTTAATATGCGCGCCCTATGCAAAAGGTAAAATTACCCCTGACTCTTGATCCGGTTCGTACGGCTCAAAAACGCCTCGATTATGAAGGTATCTATACTTCTGATCTGGTTGAGCGCGTCGCCGATTCTGTAGTCAGTGTGGACAGTGATGTGGAATGCTCCATGTCGTTCGCTATCGATAACCAGCGTCTCGCCGTTATAACCGGTGATGCGAAGGTATCGGTTACGCTCGAATGTCAGCGTTGCGGGAAACCGTTCCCACTTCATGTTCACACAACATATTGTTTTAGTCCTGTCCGTTCTGACGAGCAGGCTGAAGCACTCCCGGAAGCGTATGAGCCGATTGAGGTTAACGAATTCGGTGAAATCGATCTGCTTGCAATGGTTGAAGATGAGATTATCCTCTCCTTGCCGGTAGTTCCGGTGCATGATTCTGAACACTGTGAAGTGTCCGAGGCGGACATGGTCTTTGGCGAATTGCCTGATGAAGCGCAAAAACCAAACCCATTTGCCGTATTAGCCAGCTTAAAGCGTAAGTAATTGAGGAGTAAGGTCCATGGCCGTACAACAGAATAAACCAACCCGTTCCAAACGTGGCATGCGTCGTTCTCATGACGCTCTGACCGCAGTCACCAGCCTGTCTGTAGACAAAACTTCTGGTGAACAACACCTGCGTCACCACATCACTGCCGACGGTTTCTACCGTGGCCGTAAGGTAATCGCTAAGTAATCACGCATGACTCAATGGCTTTCCCACCCCTGGTGAGAAAGACAAAGAGTGAACGCGTGATGAAGCTTAGTGAGGCTTTCCCCGGGTAACTGGGGAAACACCTAACCGGGCAGCGACGATACCTTGACACGTCTAACCCTGGCGTTAGATGTCATGGGGGGAGATTTTGGCCCTACCGTGACAGTGCCTGCAGCATTGCAGGCACTGAATTCTAATTCGCAACTCACACTTCTTTTAGTCGGGGATCCCGATACAATCACGCCATTACTTGCCAAAGCTGACTTCGAACAACGTTCGCGTCTGCAGATTATCCCTGCTCAGTCAGTTATTGCCAGTGATGCCCGGCCCTCGCAAGCTATTCGCGCCAGTCGTGGAAGCTCAATGCGTGTTGCCCTGGAGCTCGTGAAAGAAGGTCAGGCACAAGCTTGTGTCAGCGCCGGTAATACGGGCGCACTTATGGGACTTGCGAAGTTATTGCTCAAACCCCTTGAGGGGATTGAGCGTCCGGCGTTGGTGACGGTTTTACCGCATCAGCAAAAGGGCAAAACGGTGGTGCTGGATTTGGGCGCCAACGTAGATTGTGATAGCACGATGTTGGTGCAATTTGCCGTCATGGGTTCCGTGCTGGCAGAAGAGGTTGTTGGCATTGCCAATCCTCGCGTAGCGTTACTCAACATCGGCGAAGAAGAAACGAAAGGTCTCGACAGTATTCGAGATGCTTCAGCTGTGCTAAAAACAATCCCTTCCATTAATTATATCGGCTATCTTGAAGCCAATGAGTTACTGACTGGCAAAACCGATGTGTTGGTCTGTGACGGTTTTACAGGTAATGTCACATTAAAGACGATGGAAGGTGTTGTCAGAATGTTCCTTTCACTGCTGAAATCTCAGGGTGAGGGCAAAAAACGGTCGTGGTGGCTTCTGTTATTAAAACGTTGGTTACAAAAAAGCCTGACAAGGCGATTTAGTCACCTCAACCCCGACCAGTATAATGGCGCCTGTCTGTTAGGATTGCGCGGCACGGTGATTAAGAGTCATGGTGCGGCCAATCAGCGAGCATTTGAAGTCGCGATTGAACAGGCAGTGCAGGCGGTGCAGCGACAAGTTCCTCAGCGAATTGCCGCTCGCCTGGAATCTGTATACCCAGCTGGATTCGAACTGCTGGACGGTGGCGAAAGCGCAACCTCACGAGCACACAGATAACGGTGCGTTTGTGAATGTAGCCAACGTATCAGCGATTTGCTCGTGGCGGTATATAACCAAAAAGTGACTGAGCGTACATGTATACGAAGATTATTGGTACTGGCAGCTATCTGCCTGAACAAGTGCGTACTAACGCCGATTTGGAAAAAATGGTTGAGACATCTGATGAGTGGATCGTCACTCGTACAGGTATCCGTGAACGCCATATTGCAGCGCCAAATGAAACAGTTGCGACGATGGGCTTTGCCGCCGCAAACCGTGCGATTGAAATGGCGGGCATCGACAAAGAACAAATTGGTCTGATTGTGGTTGCTACCACATCATCCACTCACGCATTTCCAAGCGCGGCGTGCCAGATCCAAAGTATGCTGGGGATCAAAGGCTGTCCGGCGTTTGACGTTGCAGCAGCTTGCGCTGGTTTCACTTACGCCCTGAGCGTTGCCGACCAGTATGTTAAATCTGGCGCAGTTAAGCATGCTCTGGTCGTTGGCTCTGATGTTCTGGCGCGCACCTGTGATCCAACCGATCGCGGAACGATCATCATTTTCGGTGATGGGGCGGGCGCGGTTGTACTGAGCGCATCAGAAGAGCCAGGCATTCTCTCCACGCATCTGCACGCTGACGGTCGCTATGGCGAACTGTTGACGCTGCCTAACGCCGATCGCGTGAACCCAGAAAACCCGATTCATCTGACGATGGCGGGTAACGAAGTATTTAAAGTCGCGGTGACCGAGCTTGCGCACATCGTTGATGAAACGCTGGAAGCCAATAATCTCGACCGTTCTGCGCTGGACTGGCTGGTACCGCATCAGGCTAACCTGCGCATTATCAGCGCGACAGCTAAAAAGCTGGGTATGTCGATGGATAATGTTGTCGTGACGCTCGACAGACATGGTAATACCTCTGCTGCCTCCGTACCGTGCGCGCTGGACGAAGCTGTCCGCGACGGGCGTATTAAAGCTGGGCAGTTGATATTGCTTGAAGCCTTCGGGGGGGGATTCACCTGGGGCTCCGCGCTGGTTCGTTTCTAGTATAAGGATTTAAACATGACGCAATTTGCATTTGTGTTTCCGGGGCAGGGTTCCCAGACCGTTGGGATGTTGTCTGAAATGGCAGCAAGCTACCCAATTGTTGAAGAAACTTTTGCTGAAGCATCAGCTGCACTGGGCTATGATCTGTGGGCGTTGACTCAGCAGGGTCCGGCCGAAGAACTGAATAAAACCTGGCAGACGCAGCCAGCGCTGTTGACCGCATCTGTCGCACTTTATCGCGTATGGCAGCAGCAGGGTGGTAAAACACCTGCGCTGATGGCGGGTCACAGCCTGGGCGAATATTCTGCGCTGGTCTGCGCAGGCGTGATCGCATTTGCTGATGCCGTACGTCTGGTAGAACTGCGCGGTAAGTTCATGCAGGAAGCTGTGCCAGAAGGCACTGGCGGTATGTCTGCGATTATCGGTCTTGATGATGCGTCTATCGCTAAAGCATGTGAAGAGTCAGCAGAAGGCCAGGTTGTTTCTCCGGTTAACTTCAACTCGCCAGGCCAGGTGGTTATCGCGGGTCATAAAGAAGCGGTTGAACGTGCGGGCGCTGCCTGTAAAGCTGCGGGTGCGAAACGTGCTCTGCCACTGCCAGTTAGCGTGCCGTCTCACTGTGCTCTGATGAAGCCTGCTGCTGAGAAACTGGCCGTTGAGCTGCAGAAAATCACCTTTAACGCACCGACGGTTCCGGTCGTGAACAATGTCGATGTGAAGTGTGAAACCACGGCAGACGCTATTCGCGATGCGTTGGTTCGTCAGCTGTATAGCCCGGTTCAGTGGACTAAAACTGTTGAATTTATGGCATCCCAGGGCGTAGAGCACCTGTATGAAGTCGGTCCGGGTAAAGTTCTGACCGGTTTGACGAAACGTATTGTTGACACCCTGACTGCTTCGGCACTGAATGAGCCGGCGACACTGTCTGCGGCGCTAGAGCAATAAAAGAGGAAGACCATGAGTTTTGAAGGAAAAATCGCGCTGGTTACCGGTGCAAGCCGTGGCATTGGCCGCGCAATTGCTGAGACACTCGTTGCCCGTGGCGCGAAAGTTATCGGTACTGCTACCAGCGAAAGCGGCGCGCAGGCCATTAGCGATTATTTAGGTGCAAATGGTAAAGGTCTGATGTTGAATGTGACCGATCCTGCATCTATCGAATCTGTTCTGGAAAATATTCGCGCAGAATTTGGTGAAGTCGATATCCTGGTCAATAATGCCGGGATTACTCGTGATAACCTGTTAATGCGCATGAAAGATGACGAATGGAACGATATCATCGAAACCAACCTGTCATCTGTTTTCCGTCTGTCAAAAGCGGTAATGCGAGCTATGATGAAAAAGCGTCATGGGCGTATTATCACTATCGGTTCTGTGGTTGGTACCATGGGAAATGCGGGTCAGGCTAACTACGCTGCGGCGAAAGCGGGTCTGATCGGCTTCAGTAAATCACTGGCGCGCGAAGTTGCGTCTCGTGGCATTACTGTAAACGTTGTTGCTCCGGGCTTTATTGAAACGGACATGACGCGTGCGCTGTCTGATGATCAGCGTGCGGGTATTCTGGCGCAGGTTCCTGCGGGTCGCCTTGGCGGCGCTCAGGAAATCGCCAGTGCGGTTGCATTTTTAGCTTCTGACGAAGCAAGTTACATCACAGGTGAGACTTTGCACGTCAACGGCGGGATGTACATGGTTTAACCACGATTGAAAAATATTTGCGTTATTAGGGTGAATGGCCTCAAAATAGCGCAAAATCGTGGTAAGACCTGCCGGGATTTAGTTGCAAATTTTTCAACATTTTATACACTACGAAAACCATCGCGAAAGCGAGTTTTGATAGGAAATTTAAGAGTATGAGCACTATCGAAGAACGCGTTAAGAAAATTATCGGCGAACAGCTGGGCGTTAAGCAGGAAGAAGTAACCAACAATGCTTCCTTCGTTGAAGACCTGGGCGCAGATTCTCTTGACACCGTTGAGCTGGTAATGGCTCTGGAAGAAGAGTTTGATACTGAGATTCCGGACGAAGAAGCTGAGAAAATCACTACCGTTCAGGCTGCCATTGATTACATCAACGGCCACCAGGCGTAAGTGAACATCTCCAGGCGGTCATTCGACCGCCTGAGTTTTATCTTTTTATCCCACTTGAATTATTTTCCCTCCCTGGAGGACAACCGTGTCTAAGCGTCGTGTAGTTGTGACCGGACTGGGCATGTTGTCTCCTGTCGGCAATACCGTAGAGTCTACCTGGAAAGCTCTCCTTGCCGGTCAGAGTGGCATCAGCCTGATCGACCATTTCGATACTAGCGCCTATGCAACGAAATTTGCTGGCTTAGTAAAGGATTTTAACTGTGAAGACATTATCTCGCGCAAAGAACAGCGCAAGATGGATGCTTTCATTCAATATGGAATTGTCGCTGGCGTTCAGGCCATGCAGGATTCTGGCCTCGAAATAACGGAAGAGAACGCCCACCGTATTGGCGCCGCTATCGGCTCTGGTATTGGCGGTCTCGGTCTTATCGAAGAAAACCATACCTCTCTGGTAAATGGTGGACCGCGTAAGATCAGCCCGTTCTTCGTTCCGTCGACGATTGTTAACATGGTGGCAGGTCACCTGACCATCATGTACGGCCTGCAAGGGCCAAGCATCTCCATCGCGACCGCCTGTACTTCAGGCGTGCATAACATCGGTCATGCTGCACGTATCATTGCATACGGCGATGCGGACGCGATGGTTGCGGGTGGTGCAGAAAAAGCCAGTACGCCGCTGGGCGTGGGTGGTTTTGGCGCGGCACGTGCGCTGTCTACGCGTAATGATAACCCGCAAGCGGCAAGCCGTCCGTGGGACAAAGAACGTGATGGCTTTGTGCTGGGCGACGGCGCAGGCATGGTTGTACTGGAAGAGTACGAACATGCGAAAGCGCGCGGTGCAAAAATCTATGCTGAAGTCGTTGGCTTCGGTATGAGCAGTGATGCTTACCACATGACGTCACCACCGGAAAACGGTGCAGGCGCTGCGCTGGCAATGGTCAACGCGCTGCGTGATGCGGCTATCGAAGCGGGTCAGATTGGCTATGTCAACGCGCATGGTACGTCTACGCCTGCAGGCGATAAAGCAGAAACCCAGGCAGTGAAATCTGTCTTTGGTGATGCGGCAAGCCGTGTAATGGTAAGCTCCACCAAATCTATGACCGGACACCTGTTGGGTGCGGCGGGCGCGGTAGAGTCTATTTTCTCTATCCTGGCGCTGCGCGATCAGGCTATTCCGCCAACCATCAACCTGGATAACCCGGATGAGGGTTGTGATCTGGACTTCGTACCTCACGAAGCGCGTCAGGTTAGTGGTCTGGAGTATGCACTGTGTAACTCCTTTGGCTTCGGTGGTACCAACGGCTCTTTGATCTTTAAAAAGATTTAAGCCCGTTAGGAGATGCGCTAGCATCGATAGCAAATTGAAAAGGTCCGCTTGTCGGGCCTTTTTTTATTCGGTTTTCCGCCCTTGTCCTGTGTTACTCATCCTGCCAAACTAGCGGACCAGAAATAAGGAGCCACCATGTTCTTAATTAATGGCTGCGAGCAGAATATGCTGGCAGCAAGCGATCGAGCGACCCAATTTGGTGATGGCTGTTTTACCACTGCCTGTATTATCGACGGCGAAATCCCTCTCTTTGCAGCGCATCTTGAGCGTTTACAAGACGCTTGCCAAAAACTGCTGATCTCTTTTGAAAATTGGTCCGAGCTGCAAAATGAAATGAAAATGCTGGCGAAAGGGCACGTACGCGGGGTGTTGAAAGTGATTATCAGCCGTGGCAGTGGAGGCCGGGGCTACAGTGGCAAAAGTTGTCACAGCGCCACACGCATCCTCTCCGTTTCAGCCTGGCCCGTTCATTACGATCGTTGGCGGCAAGATGGCATTATGCTGGCGCTAAGCCCAGTACGTCTGGGACGTAATCCACTGCTTGCCGGGCTTAAACATCTGAATCGACTGGAGCAGGTGTTGATTCGCTCTCATCTTGAACAGACGGACGCAGATGAAGCACTGGTTCTTGACAGCGAGGGATGGGTTACGGAATGCTGTGCGGCTAATTTGTTCTGGCGTAAAGGTGATGTGGTTTACACGCCCCGCCTGGATCAGGCCGGAGTAAACGGCATTATGCGACAATTCTGTATCCGGATGCTGGCACAATCGCCATTCAGTATTGTCGAAGTGTATGCCGGGTTGGAGGAGGTTATGCAGGCTGATGAAATCGTCGTCTGTAACGCGTTAATGCCCATTATTCCCGTGCGTGCCTGTGGCGACACATTGCTGTCTTCACGTTTGTTATTCGATTTTTTAGCCCCACTTTGTGAGCACCCGAATTAGTCATGAAAAAACTGTTACTCGTTGTCCTGTTATTGCTGGTTGTGCTGGGCATTGCCGCGGGAGTGGGAATGTGGAAAGTTCGCCATCTGGCGGACAGTAAATTATTGATTAAAGAAGAGACGATTTTTACGCTGAAAGCGGGGACGGGCCGCCTGGCCCTTGGCGAACAGCTGTATGCGGACAAGGTTATTAACCGTCCGCGCGTGTTCCAATGGCTGCTGCGTGTGGAACCCGAACTGTCGCATTTTAAGGCCGGAACCTACCGTTTTACACCCGACATGACGGTTCGGGATATGCTGCAACTGCTGGAAAGCGGAAAAGAGGCGCAGTTCCCGTTACGTCTGGTTGAAGGGATGCGCCTAAGCGATTACCTGAAACAGCTGCGCGATGCCCCGTATATCAAACATACGTTAAGCGACGATAGCTATGAGACCGTGGCCCAGGCGCTGAAACTGGAAAACCCGCAATGGGTGGAAGGTTGGTTCTGGCCAGATACCTGGATGTATACCGCCAATACGACTGACGTAGCGTTGCTAAAACGCGCGCATCAGAAAATGGTTAAAGCGGTGGATACTGTCTGGGAAGGGCGCGCTGACGGCCTGCCTTATCAGGACAAAAATCAGCTGGTAACCATGGCTTCTATTATTGAAAAAGAGACTGCGGTTGCCAGCGAGCGTGACCAGGTGGCTTCGGTGTTTATTAACCGTTTACGTATCGGTATGCGTTTACAAACCGATCCGACGGTGATTTACGGTATGGGGTCACGGTATAATGGCAAATTGTCGCGCGTGGATTTAGACACCCCGACCGCTTATAACACCTATACCATTACAGGACTGCCACCTGGCCCGATTGCCATGCCGGGAGAGGCATCGTTGCAGGCCGCGGCACATCCGGCAAAAACGCCGTATCTTTATTTTGTGGCTGACGGTAAAGGTGGCCACACGTTTAACACCAATCTTGCCAGCCACAACCGGTCCGTGCAGGATTACCTGAAAGTGCTTAAGGAAAAAAATGGGCAGTAACTATATCGTCATCGAGGGCCTGGAAGGCGCCGGAAAAACCACCGCGCGTAACGTAGTGGTAGAGACACTTGAGCAACTCGGTATTCGTGACATGGTTTTCACCCGCGAACCTGGCGGCACGCAACTGGCTGAGAAACTAAGAAGCCTGGTGCTGGACATTAAGTCGGTGGGTGACGAGGTTATCACTGACAAAGCCGAAGTTCTGATGTTTTACGCTGCACGCGTACAGCTGGTCGAAACCGTTATTAAACCTGCGCTGGCGAAAGGCGCGTGGGTAATTGGCGATCGTCACGATCTGTCTACTCAGGCGTATCAGGGCGGTGGACGTGGTATCGATCAAAACATGCTGGCAACCCTGCGCGATGCAGTACTCGGCGATTTTCGCCCGGACCTGACTATCTATCTGGATGTGACGCCAGAAGTCGGGTTGAAGCGTGCACGCGCACGCGGCGAGCTGGATCGTATTGAGCAGGAATCTTTCGATTTCTTTAATCGTACACGCGCGCGCTATCTTGAGCTGGCTGCCAAAGACGCCAGCATTCGCACTATAGACGCTACGCAGCCGCTGGAGGCTGTGATGGCTGATATTCGCAATACCATCACCCAATGGGTGAAGGAGCAGGGCGCATGAAATGGTACCCATGGTTACGACCGGATTTTGAAAAACTGGTGGCCAGCTACCAGGCGGGTCGTGGTCACCATGCGTTACTGATTCAGGCGTTACCCGGAATGGGCGACGACGCGCTTATTTACGCCCTCAGCCGCTATTTAATGTGCCAGCAGCCGGAAGGACATAAAAGCTGCGGACAGTGCCGTGGCTGTCAGCTGATGCAGGCGGGGACACACCCTGACTACTATTCGCTGCTGCCAGAAAAAGGCAAAAGCACGCTGGGGGTTGATGCTGTACGCGAAGTCAGTGAAAAGCTGTACGAGCATTCGCGTCTCGGCGGTGCGAAGGTCGTATGGATCCCTGATGCCGCCCAGTTAACCGATGCTGCCGCCAATGCCCTGTTGAAAACGCTGGAAGAACCCCCGGCACAGACCTGGTTTTTCCTCGCCAGCACAGAGCCAGCTCGTTTGCTGGCGACATTACGCAGCCGTTGTCGGTTACATCATCTTGCGCCACCTCCGGAGTCGTATGCTATCTCCTGGCTTGCTCGTGAAGTGACTGCGTCGTCAGAAGCGCTGCTTAGCGCGTTACGTCTAAGTGCCGGTTCGCCAGGCGCGGCACTCACGCTGTTACAGGCTGAAAGCTGGGCACACCGTACAGATTTTTGTGCGGCACTGGTGAATACATTAAACGCCGGTGATTGGTATATCTTGCTCGCGGCGTTAAACCATGATCAGGCTGCCGCCCGTTTACACTGGCTGGCAACGTTGTTTACGGATGCGTTGAAACGTCCGTATGGGATTGCCCATTTAACCAATCCCGATGCCCTGGACCTGATATCTTCCATCGCAGAACGGTTATCCGTTGCCCAGATACAGGCGATACTCGGTGACGTTTGTCATTGCCGTCAGCAGTTGCTGAACGTGACGGGCGTAAACCGCGAGCTGGTATTAACCGATCTTATTCTTCGTATTGAGCATTACCTGCAACCAGGCACCGTACTGCCTGTTCCCCATCTTTGAGAGAGACATTATGTTTTTAGTCGACTCACACTGCCATCTTGATGGCCTGGATTATCAATCTCTGCATAAGGACGTGGACGACGTGCTGGCGAAAGCGGCCGCACGCGATGTGAAATTCTGTCTTGCCGTTGCAACCACCTTGCCAGGATACCGCAGTATGCGTGAACTGGTTGGTGAGCGTGACAATGTGGTTTTTTCCTGCGGCGTGCATCCGTTAAATCAGGATGAAACCTATGATGTTGAGGAGCTGCGTCGTTTTGCCGCCGAAGAGGGGGTTGTGGCGATGGGAGAAACCGGGCTGGACTATTTTTACACGCCGGAAACAAAGGTGCGCCAGCAGGAATCTTTTATCCACCATATTCAGATTGGCCGTGAGTTACAGAAGCCAGTTATCGTGCATACCCGCGATGCGCGAGCCGACACGCTGTCTATTCTGCGCGAAGAAAAAGTGACGGATTGTGGCGGCGTACTACACTGTTTTACAGAGGACAGAGAAACGGCGGGCAAATTACTGGACCTTGGATTCTATATCTCGTTTTCCGGCATCGTCACGTTCCGAAATGCAGAGCAGCTCCGTGATGCCGCCCGCTATGTTCCTCTGGACCGGTTATTGGTCGAGACGGATTCTCCCTACCTTGCGCCTGTACCGCATCGTGGAAAAGAGAACCAGCCCGCCATGACTCGTGACGTTGCAGAGTACATGGCCGTAGTGAAAGGTGTTGCCGTTGAAGAACTGGCGCAGGCAACCACTGATAACTTTGCCCGCCTGTTTCACATCGACGCTTCTCGCCTGCAATCTGTTCGTTAACTGACTTTTTTTAAAGCTCGTAATTAATCACTAATGCGAGTAAAGTTCACCGCCACAAAATGGGCGGTGAATAACCAGCTTGACACATTCAGAAACGCATTTTATCGGAATGTGCGGATTTTGCGGCCATTCACGACTGAACTGTGATAGCCGTCAAACAAAAACAAACTGAATTATTTTACTCTGTGTAATAAATAAAGGGTACTTAGATGCCCTGTACACGGCGAGGTTCTCCCCCCTCGCTAATGCGTGAGAACGTAGAAAAGCACAAATACTCAGGAGCACTCCTAATTATGTTTAAGAATGCATTTGCTAACCTGCAAAAGGTCGGTAAATCGCTGATGCTACCGGTATCCGTACTCCCAATTGCAGGTATCCTGCTGGGCGTCGGTTCCGCTAACTTCAGCTGGCTGCCAGCCGTTGTATCGCACGTAATGGCAGAAGCAGGCGGTTCTGTTTTTGCGAACATGCCGCTGATTTTTGCTATCGGTGTTGCGTTAGGCTTCACTAATAATGACGGTGTATCTGCACTGGCATCCGTTGTTGCTTACGGCATCATGGTTAAGACCATGGCTGTTGTTGCGCCGCTGGTTCTGCATTTACCTGCTGAAGAGATCGCAGCTAAACACCTTGCTGATACGGGTGTTCTCGGGGGGATTATCTCCGGTGCGATTGCAGCGTATATGTTCAACCGCTTCTACCGTATTAAATTGCCTGAGTATCTTGGCTTCTTTGCGGGTAAGCGCTTCGTTCCTATCATTTCTGGTCTGGCTGCTATCTTCACAGGTGTGGTTCTGTCCTTCATTTGGCCACCAATCGGTACTGCTATTCAGACGTTCTCCCAGTGGGCTGCATACCAGAACCCGGTCGTGGCGTTCGGTATCTATGGCTTCATTGAACGCTGCCTGGTGCCGTTTGGTCTGCACCATATCTGGAACGTTCCATTCCAGATGCAGATCGGTGAATACACCAACGCTGCAGGTCAGGTGTTCCACGGCGACATCCCTCGCTATATGGCGGGTGACCCGACTGCGGGCAAACTGTCCGGTGGCTTCCTGTTCAAAATGTACGGTCTGCCGGCTGCTGCTATCGCTATCTGGCACTCTGCTAAACCAGAAAACCGCGCGAAAGTGGGCGGTATCATGATCTCCGCTGCGCTGACCTCGTTCCTGACCGGTATTACCGAGCCGATCGAGTTCTCCTTCATGTTCGTGGCGCCGATCCTGTACATCATCCACGCGATTCTGGCTGGTCTGGCATTCCCGATCTGTATCCTGCTGGGTATGCGTGACGGTACGTCGTTCTCCCACGGTCTGATCGACTTTATCGTTCTGTCCGGTAACAGCAGCAAGCTGTGGCTGTTCCCGATTGTTGGTATCGGTTATGCGATCGTTTACTACACCATCTTCCGTGTGCTGATTAAAGCGCTGGACCTGAAAACTCCGGGTCGTGAAGATGCTACTGAAGACAGCAAAGCAGGTGCGACCGGTGAAATGGCTCCGGCTCTGGTTGCTGCATTCGGCGGTAAAGAAAACATCACTAACCTCGATGCGTGCATCACTCGTCTGCGTGTCAGCGTGGCTGACGTTGCTAAAGTGGATCAGGCTGGCCTGAAGAAACTGGGTGCGGCAGGCGTTGTGGTAGCTGGTTCCGGTGTTCAGGCTATCTTCGGGACTAAGTCCGATAACCTGAAAACTGAAATGGATGAGTACATCCGTAACAGCTAAGCAGTAAGAAGTTGGGGAGAACTAAGGCAGCCTGCGGGCTGCCTTTTTTATTGCATTAATTAGCCTGAACGCGAATTGGTGCGGTGGCAGCGAACAGCCAGGGACGTGCCTCTGCGTTCACGCGCGGGGATAACGTCTCTCTGACCTGCTGGTGGTAATCATCAATCCACTGCTTTTCAGCTTCACTCAGCAGATGAAGTTCAACCAGATTCAAATCAATCGGTACCAGCGTCAGCGTTGAGAAACGGCAGAAGCCTGGACGACTGTTGATAATCTCCACCTGGTTTTCAATGCGGATCCCATATTGTCCGGCCAGATAATAACCCGGTTCGATGGTGATGATATTGCCTGCGACCAGTGGCCAGGGGTTTACTTTCTTGGCAATGCGATGGGGTTGTTCATGGATAAGCAACTGGTGGCCTACGCCGTGTCCTGTTCCATGATCAAAATCCAGTCCCAGCTCCCACAGTGCCCGACGGCTAAAGGCATCCAGTTGATGGCCCTGAGTGCCGCTGGGAAATTGCAATGATATAAGCGACAAAAAGCCTTTCAGCACGGCGGTGTAATGCAGACGACGTTGCGGATCCTGTGGACCAAACGCGAAGGTACGCGTCGTATCCGTCGTACCATTGTGGTACTGGCCGCCGGAATCATTCAGATACATGGCCTGCGAGGTAATTGGCGTATTGGTTTTTTCACTGGAGTGGTAATGACACATCGCCGCATTGCTGGCAGAGGCCGATATCGTGCTGAAGCTTTGCTCAATAAATCCCGGCTGCTGCTGGCGAAATTCCAGTTGCTTCGCCTGGGCTTCCAGTTCGGTGACCGGATTGCCAGCCGCTTCGCGCAAAGGGACTTCATGGGCCAGCCAGGCAAGGAAGTTTACCCAGGCTGCGCCATCTTGTTCATGGCATTCCCGATAGCCCGCCAGTTCAACGTCATTTTTGTGGGCTTTCATCAAGGTGATGGGATCAGGGGCCCATAAGACGTTGCCACCGTGTTCTTCAATGGCAAAACGCAACGCAACCGGGGCGTAGTCTTTATCGACCAGAAAGCGTTTCCCACTGGCCAGTTGCTGGCAACGTACCAGGAAACTCTCTTGCGGGGCCAGCGTGAGCGTGTTTAGCAGTGATACGGGGAGTTGCTGCGTTTTGTTGCTATCCACAAACCATTCCAGCTCACCGCTGCGATGGAGCAGGGCAAACGAAAACGGTACTGGCACCATAGCCAGATCTGAACCGCGTACATTCAACAGCCAGGCAATGTTATCCGGCAGGGTAATTGCCAGTACGTCAGCCTCATGTTGAGCGAGTTGTTCCACGACGCGGGCACGCTTTTGCGTGCTGCTTTCCCCGCTGATTTCAATGGGCATTTCACGAATGATGCCGCAGGGGGCTGCCGGTCGGTCAAGCCACACCTGGTCAAAAGGATCTTGCTCAAGAGGTACCAGCTCGCAATGAGTTGCCGACAAGGCTTCAAACTGGCTGTTGACCATCAGCAGTGGTTCAAAGCCGATACGTGTACCCGCTGCAACGTGAGACTGCAAATAGTCGGCCAGCGGTTCATCGTGTAAATGATGAATTTCAAAATCATCCAGCGAGACTTCATTGCGTACCTGGACCTGATAGCGTCCATCGACAAACATTAACGCGCGATCCCGAAGGACCAACGCGAGGCCGGCAGAACCGCTAAATCCGGTCAGCCAGGCCAGTTTATTGTCATGCGGCGTACAATCTTCGCTTTGATGAGCGTCGGCGCGCGGAACAATCATGCCATCCAGCCCCTGCGCTATCAGCAGGTTGCGCAGGGCGGAAAGAGGAGTTGAGTTGTGCATAGTTAACCTTCAGGTCTTAACGGAACGGCGGTTCGTTGAATGTACGTAATTTACGGGAGTGCAGTCGGTCGCCTTCAGCACGCAGACGATCGATAGCCCGGATACCTATTTGCAGATGCTCAGAAATAGCACCTTCATAAAAACGGTTGGCCTGACCAGGTAGTTTGATCTCACCGTGCAGCGGCTTGTCGGAAACGCACAGCAGCGTGCCGTACGGAACGCGGAAACGGTATCCCTGAGCGGCGATGGTGGCGCTTTCCATATCGATAGCCACCGCGCGACTGAGGTTGAAACGCAGCGCAGAAGCGGAATAGCGTAGCTCCCAGTTACGATCGTCGGTGGTGACGACAGTACCGGTACGCAAGCGCTGTTTAACTTCTTCACCGGGCATACCGCTGACTTCTTTGGTGGCGTCATACAGGGCGCGTTGTACTTCCGCAATGCTCGGAATCGGAATATCCGGCGGTAGTACGGCATCCAACACGTGGTCGTCACGCAGATAAGCATGGGCCAGAACATAGTCGCCAATCGCCTGACTTTCACGCAGACCACCGCAGTGACCAATCATCAGCCAGACGTCAGGACGCAGTACGGCCAGATGATCGCAAATGGTTTTGGCGTTAGACGGGCCAACGCCGATATTGACCAACGTGATCCCCTGACCGTCAGCCGTGATTAAATGCCAGGCAGGCATCTGGTGTTTCTTCCAGGCGAGATCGGAGATGGCTTCTTCTGGCGCTTCGGTTTCGGCGGTGATCCAGATCCCGCCCGCACAAGAAAGCGCGATATATGGGCTGTCCGGGTCGAGGATCTGGCTGCAACCCCAACGCACAAACTCATCGACGTAGCGGGTGTAGTTGGTGAACAGTACAAAAGGTTGAAAATGTTCAACCGGCGTTCCCGTGTAATGACGTAGTCGCGCCAGCGAAAAATCCACGCGTCGGGCATCGAAGTGAGACAGCGGAGAAAATTCCGCCGGATGAAAAATCCCGTCTGCCGTTTCGTCACCAATCTGCGACAATTCAGTGGTGGGGAAATGGCGCGTTAATCCGGCGCTCATCGAGCGATCCAGCGTCAGTTCTGAACCGTCAATCACATAGGGATAGGGGATTTCATGCTGCGACGGCTCGACGGAGATATGCGCATCATAATCCTGATACAGCAGCGTGAGCTGTTCTTCAAGATACGGACGAAAAAGCGACGGACGGGTAATCGTAGTGGTATAGCTGCCCGCATGGGTAAAACGACCATAGGCTCGGGTTTTCGGGGGATTGGTGGCGATACCATCCCAGGTGACACACAGTGATGGGTAAACAAAAAGACCGTTATGGCGGGCGATTACATCAGGGAGCGTCCCTGTTTCAATATACTTACCAATGGCGCTACGCAGTGCTTTAACCGACTGCTCGTACAGCGCGTCCAGTTTATCCAGTGCCTGAGTTGGGGTCAGGCTGGAGCCCTTATTGTTCATGTCTGTCTCCTTGTTCCACAGATGTACTGCTCTCCCGATAGTATGTCACAGGAATGTGAAACAAAAGTCAGACGTTGAGGAAGATTGTGCGAAGACCGGACGGCCTCCGCACCCGGGCTTAACCGTGCTGCTTATCCCGCATCAGCAATGCTGTAGTCGCGGAAATAAGACAACCCGCCATCAGATAAATGGCTACACTGTGCCAGTCTCCGCCGGAGAATGTTACCAGTGCAGCAGCAATGAAGGGGGTAAAACCGCCGCCAACTACGCTTGCTACCTGATAACCAACGCCTGCGCCGCTGTAGCGATAGCTTGCGCCAAACAAACCGGTAAACATAGGCTGCTGTACGCAGACCACCATATCGTGTGCAATGTTGGCCAACATAATCGCGAAGAACACGATCCAGAAAATGGATTGCGCTTCTAACGCCATAAAGAACGGGAATGCGCTAAGCGTCCCGACCAGTGCGCCAGTAATGTAAACGCGCCGGCGACCAAAGCGGTCGGCGAGCCAGGCAAAGCAGGGGATGGTCAGACAGCTCAGTCCACCAACTAACAACCCGATATTCAGAAACAGTTCGCGAGGTAAGCCCAGATTCTGCGTGGAGTAATTAAGGGCAAACGCGGTGACGATATACATCGTCAGCAGTTCACACAGGCGCAGAGCGATAATTTTCAAAAACGCCCCTGGATGACGGATTAATGCCTCGACTACCGGTAGTCTCTTTTTCTCTGGTTGCGGTGCCTGCTGCTGCTGTTCGAATTCGGCCGATTCATCCATTCGGTTACGCATCCACAACGCGCCCAATACCAGCACGATGCTGAACAGGAATGGAATACGCCAGCCCCAACTCAGGAACTGCTCATCGGTGGTTTGCGAGCTAATCAGCGAGACCAGACCGGTAGAAAGTAACAGTCCGACGCCGTAACCAACCTGAACGCCGCTGCTGTAGAAGGCTTTTTTATTTTTCGGCGCGCTTTCGACCGAGAGCAACGCTGCGCCGCCCCATTCACCGCCAACGGCGAATCCCTGAATAGCACGCAGCGTCACCAGCAGAACGGGAGCCCACCAGCCAATGGTGTCAAAAGAGGGAATAATCCCGATCAGCGCAGTGGCAATACCCATCATCCAGACGGTGAGCATCAGCATACGTTTACGGCCCAGACGATCGCCGAAGTGGCCGAAGATCACCCCGCCTAACGGACGGAACAAAAATCCGACGCCAAAGGTAGCAAATGCGGCAAGTGTCCCCATCGCTGGGCTGACTTGCGGGAAGAACTCGCGGTTAAAGACCAGTGCGGCAGTAATGCCATAAAGCAGAAAATCATACCAGTCGACCACGGCACCCGCGAAGCTGCCAAGCGCAGCGCGTCGGGCGCGGTTAAGCGAAGAGGCGTCCTGTTGGGGACCCGTGGAGGTGAGGGTGGAATCCATAGTAATCCTGTCTGTACTGTTTTTTAGTTATTAGTATTTGAGTTGGGTTACACACATTGCAGTCGCAATATTAACGACCGTTATGAGATTACCGCGACAGACGGGAAGTGAAAACGATTATCTCCCTCATCTGAGGGCAACATGAAAAATAAGATGAATGAAAAATCTGAATCAGGTGGAATCGTGGCCTGTCAGGAGTGTTCTGATTTCAGGCGGAGCATTAGGAGTACTGTATTTGGGGAAGCTATAAACCCACTTTCATAATGGTATACGGAGATTCAGTGAAACCACTTCGCTCATAAGCACGAATCGCACGCCCGTTATCTCCGTGGACATATAAGCGAAGCTCCAGTGCCTTTTGTTCAAAATGTGCGCGGTAGATGCGGTAGCCCAGCGCATTAAGCAACATCGCGTCGGCCGATGTGGCGTCACGGATTTGTAATGTCATGAATGATTCCCGTCCTGGTAATAAATTGACGATTACTGAATGATATCAAAACTGTAGGTGATACAGTGGGATGCGAATATTTCAGAGGCTTGTCAGTATGAAGATTGTTTTTATCCCTGCGTTGATCGTAGTCCTGATTGATAAAGAACAGGACATAGGACGGGAATTGACCCGCGATGAGGTTGAGTCCATTCGCGATGGTGCTACAGCCATCCGCCTGCCGGCCGAAGCAGCCGAGGATATAATCAGAGAGCGTGGCTACCGCGATATTGATCCTGAGAATGTCTGGCGCGAGTGGCAGGCGTATAAAGCTGACTGAATGTCGATGGGAACACACTGCTTTAGTGGCACATGAAAATTGTGCACTTACACGGATGCGTTTACTCAGCACCTGGTGTGGAGCTGAGGGGCAACTTTGAGCGAGGAGCTGACATTGTGCTTAAATAATAATGATGGCTCTGGCAGGATGGGTGTTCAATGATTGCAAGGTGACCACTAATTCAGGTGACGTAAATGTGTAGCAATCCCCCACTTTAGGCCGATACATTTTCCATTAATCAGGTCGATAACAGAATAACTTGCATTGGGGTGAGCATAGCGAGGGAAACTATTGACAGTCCCTTCTTTAAGAATTGCCAGAGTGCCCTGACTGACATGCCCGTGAGACACAATACATATTGTTTGTTGATGTGATGAAGTATCTTCCAGGTTTTGTAAAAAACGCATAACTCGCTGAGAAGCATGCGCCAGTGACTCCCCCCCAGGTGGACAATACTCTGCATCAAGCCTGAATAATGCATTTGAATCGTTCGGATGTTTTTGTCTGAGTAGTTCTAACGGCATACCTTCAAACTGACCAAAGGCCTGCTCTTTAAGGGCCGGTTCAGCCGTCAGTGAACAGCGAAAGTGTTCAGCCAGGCTTTGCCCCATTTGCCAGGCACGTCCAAGCGGAGAAGCGTAAACACGCTCTATTTGATATTCACTTGCACTAAACGCTGCTAGTAGGACGGATGTTTCACGCAAACCCCGACAGGTCAAGGAGCTATCGCTGTGCCCCTGAATAATTCCGTCCAAATTCCACTCTGTTTCTGCGTGTCGAACAAGTATCAATTTCATCGTTAGCGGGCCATGCTCGTTGTTGATCAAAATGCCCCAACAGCGCGATGTCAAACACACACCGTTGAAGCAGCAGAAGGCTTTCCGGTTTTGGAAATAATGAACAAGTGTAGCTTATTGCCGTTATGCAGCGGCTCTGGGTGTGAGGCGCTGAATTTTATCCGTAGTTAACTTCCGCTTGTGGCACTCAGCGGACGTTGGTATGAAGCATCCCGGCGCCCGTTAATATTAAGCGGAAACATGAATTAACGCGTCTCCCCGTTTCTCCATCCTCTTCGCTTTTTCCTTTATCCTGCCTCTCTTGCTGTGCATACAGCGACGTGTTATCACTCGTTAAATGCAAAAATTACCGAAGTTACGAGAACTTGCATTAGCCACGGATAATCAGCGTACCGAAACCTGCATTTCACGGGTTGCTATGGTGCCGAGAGTAATCCCTGAACACCGCCTGTCTGCAGTTTATGAACCGATGATTAACATGGTTTTGACTGGTCCTAAACGCATGATGATTGATGACAGAACGCTGCAATATTATTCAGCTCAGAACAGTTGAAATGTTACCTGGGCAGAGTGAAGTCATCACAGCACAAGTGATATGACAGGCGACCTGTTGAGACCATGGTAACATTACAGCTTGTGTCATTTACCTAACTACACACATCGGCCTACCAGATACTGGTTCGGGGTGTATTTCCGTATCCACGTTGAATACGGTTCTCAGCAATCCAGGGTTCATCACCGCTTCTGGTGTGCCTTGCGCCATAATATGTCCGTTCGCCATTACCACCAGATGATCGCAGTACCGGCTGGCCTGATTAAGGTCGTGCAGCACTGCGACCACCGTTTTCCCCTGAGCCCGGAGTTCGCCCATCAACCGCATCAGTTCCACCTGGTGATTGATATCGAGATAGGTGGTTGGCTCATCGAGTAGTATGACGGGTGTATTCTGGGCCAGGACCATCGCCAGAAAGGCGCGCTGGCGCTGACCGCCGGAAAGATCGGTTAATCGTCGGTCGGCAAGATGTTGGATCCGGGTCTGGTGCATAGCATCTTGGACCCGCGCATTGTCTTCAACGGAGAGGCGCCTCCAGAGTGACAACCACGGGTTGCGACCGTACGAAACAAGCTCCTGGACGGTGATCCCCTCTGGCGTTAAATGGTGCTGGGGCAGCAGCGCCAGCCTGCGGGCTAGCTGGCGTGATGAGAGCGTGTTGATGGCATTATCGCCGAGAAATACGCCACCGGATTGCGGCGCTAACAGCCGTGAAAAACAGTTTAGCAACGTCGATTTCCCGCAGCCGTTAGGGCCGAGCAGGGCGGTTGTCTTCCCCGCTGGTAGGGCGAGTGAAACGCCATCAAGGATCTTGTTTGTACCGTAACAGACCGTCAGATTTTCAGTTCGTAATGTCATTTATCGCATTCTCACAAGCAGCCAGACAAACCACGGTGCACCGATAATGGCGGTCAGTACGCCAGCCGGAAGCTCCAGCGGGGGATGAGTAATTCGCGCCAGCAGGTCGGCAACCACCAGCAGCAACGCACCTGTCATGGCCGATATGGGCAGCAGCCAGCGGTGACGCCCACCGGTAATACTGCGCACCATATGCGGCACCACAAGACCAATAAAACTAATTGGGCCGCAGACGGCCACGCCGGTAGATGTCATGGCGACGGCCAGTAGCAAAGCCAGGAGCCGGATACGCGGCACCGACACACCGAGCGTGGTGGCGCGGGCATCGCCCAGTGCCAGAAGGTCGAGATCGCGGCAAAAACCCAGGCTCAGCGGCAGAAACAACATTAGCAGCGGGACGGCAATCTTCACAAAGCTCCAGTCACGGCCCCATAAGCTGCCGGTCAGCCACAGCAGGGCGCCGTTCACATCCTGCGGGCGCGAAAGCATCAGCCAGTCCGTCAGGCTGGCCCAGCAGGCAGACAGCGCGATACCCGTGAGTGCCAGCTTCATCGGCTGGCTGGTGTTCGCCAGCATTCTCAGCAGTATCAGGCCCACCATGCCACCGGCAAAGGCCAGCAGCGGCAGAGCAATCACCGGCAGTGACGGTACGAGAAGCAGTGCGCCCACAGAGGCAAGGCTGGCGGCATGGTTTACGCCGAGAATATCCGGCGACGCCAGAGGGTTACGAACGATCCCTTGTACCAGAACGCCTGCCACCGCGAGGGCTGCACCGACAAGCAGCGCCAGCAGTAGCCGCGGCAGGCGGTACGCCGTTAACACGTAATGATACTCACGCCCGGTTTGCCAGTCGGTCAGCAGGGCGCGCCAGGGAACGGCGATCACCCCCATTTGCAGAGACAGCAGCGAAAATCCTGCCAGTGCGAGGGCGATAAAAATGACTAACACAATTTTCAACCACGCCTCCTGACCAGCCAGACAAAGCAGGGCGCACCAATCAGAGCCACCACGGCCCCCACGGGTAATTCGCCAGGGAAGGCCAGCGCGCGGGCCAGAACATCCGCCACTAGCATCAGCGTGGCGCCCATCAGTATGCTCATCGGCAGGACCTTGCGCTGGTCGAATCCTACCCAGAAGCGAGCCAGATGCGGCATCAACAGACCGATAAACGCCACCGGGCCGGCCACGCTGACGCAGGTACCGACCAGAAGCAGCACCAGAATGTTGATGATCAAACGCAGCTTCGGCAGATTCACCCCCAGCGTACGGGCGGTGCTGTCGCTGACGTTAAGCAGATTCAGTTGATTGGCCAGCAGCAACACCACCGGTATAGCAACTGCCACCACCGGGAAAAGCTGCCAGAACTCCTGCCAGCGTGCGTGGGATACGCCTCCCGCGAGCCAGTATAAAATGCCGTAAGCGTGATCTTCCGTCAGCAGCAGGGTGATGCGGGTCAGGGCCATGCAAAACGCCGAGAACGCGATACCAGCGAGGATCAGTTTGTTTCTGTCCTGGGTATGGCGAAACCCGCCGCCTGCGGTCATCACCAGCAGCCAGCTTACGCCGCCGCCACAGGCGGCGATAAAGGCGATGGAGTAACCCGCGACGGGCACGGGGCTGAGCGCGCTGGTCAGTGCCATCGCCAGCGCCGCGCCGCTGTTAATACCGAGCAGCGAAGGAGATGCCATTGAATTATGCGTCAAAGTCTGCAGCAGCGTTCCCGCGAGAGCCAGGCTTGCGCCGATCAGAATGGCGACCAGGCTTCGCGGCAGACGTAGGTTTTGCACCAGCGTTTGTGGAAGCGTCGGCGCGTGGCCCGGCAGCAGGGCGCGAATGGCGTCAACGCCAGAAACAGGAATGGCCGAGTAGCAAAACAGACTCAGCCAGAAAACTGCGATAAGCGCGGCAAGGGGTAGCCCCCATTGCAACGCCGGATGTCTGAGAACTGTCATTTCACATCGGATAAAGGCTGGTGATGGAAGATTTTTACCGTGTCGCTGGCAATACGTTCGGCCGCAAAAATACCGCGCATCCGCGCCCAGGCGTTACTGTCGACCGACGCCGTCTGCTGTTTTTGCGCAGCCGTTAACATCTGCCACAGCGGGTCCTGCTGCCAGCGTTTCACGATGCTCTCTTCGCGATAATGTGCGACCAGCAGCCATGCAGGATTGATCGCCAGCAACTGCTCCAGGCCGATAGACGGCATAGACGCACCGGATATTGCCGCCGGCACCGTCAGCCCCAGAGCGGTCAATACGCTTCCGGTCCAGGTCTCCTGCGTGTGAAGGTTAAACTGCTGCTCCCGGGACGTACCAAATAACACCAGCGTGCCTTTTGGCAACTGGCTGGCCCACGCTGACATCTGTTGTTGGTGTTGCGCCAGACGTGACTGCATCTGTGCCTTTTTGCCCACAATCTCGCCGATGATGGCCGCAGACTGAAGATTTTCAGCGTAGGTTTCATTGCGAGATTTCAGCAGCAGCACCGGTGCAATTTGCTGCAAGGCGCTGTAGATACCCGCATGACGGCTGCTGTCGGCAATGATCAGATCCGGTTTCAGCGCGCTGATGGCTTCTAAACTCGGCTGCGCACGCGTGCCGACAGACTGCCAGGGTTTAAGATGGGCGCGAACTTCGGGAAGAATGCGCGTGGCATCGTTATCGTCGGCAATGCCGACCGGACTAACATCGACGGCAGCCAGCGCGTCCGCGAACGACAGCTCCAGTACCACTATCCGCTGTGGCGTTTTATCAAGCGTAAAGGTGCCATGTTCATCCTGAACCGTGGCGGCAAAAGCGTGGCTGGTGACCAGCAGCAGAGCGGCGAAAAGTGTGCGGATAAATGTGAACATCGGTGCTCCTGAAAGCCGGGTGGCGCTGCGCTTACCCGGCCAACGAAATCGGTGTGAATTAGAACTTCAACGACCCCTGCATATACAGCGTGCGCGGCTGGCCTGCGTAGATGCCTTTGTTGTTGTCGTCATAAGAGCGGGTGAAGTACGCCTGGTCGAAGATATTCTTCACGCCGAACGCCAGGTTCAGGTCTGCCATCTGCGGACCAAAATCATAGGCTACGCGTGCGCCCCAGAGCATGAAGCCCGGGATGCGGCCGGTGCTGCCGTCGGCGCTCTCTTTCACGGTGTTGGCGTTATCCGCAAACTGGCTGGACTGGAAATCGCTGTTCAGGTTGAAGGTCCAGCTACCCGGTTTATAGTCCACGCCCAATGTGCCTTTGTGTTTCGGCGAGAACGGCACCTGGTTGCCGTAGGTGTCGCCTTTCTCGCGGATCTCGGCGTTCACATACGCATAGCTTGCGTAGACCGAAACGTTGTCGAGCGTTGGCGTCAGCGTGCCGAGGTCATAGCGGGCCTGGGTTTCCAGCCCGGTATGGCGCGTTTTACCCCGTGCGGTTACAGTGTCGTTGGTCTGGTTGGAGTCGTACTGATTATTAAAGTTAATCAGGAACAGCCCCATTTCCGCTGTCAGCGCGCCATCGTCGTATCGGGTTCCGAGCTCCCAGGTTCGCGCTTTTTCCGGTTCCACATTGCCGCTTTGCACAGCCTTGCCAATTTGGCTGTACTGTACGGTGCCGAATGAGCCTTCAGTGTTTGCATAAAGATTCCAGCTATCAGTCAGGTGATAAAGCACGTTTAGCGCCGGAAGTGGGGCGTTGTAACTCACTTCTTCATGTGTGCCTTTGATGGCGTTGTTCTGGTATGACTCGATATGTTCAAAGCGCATACCCGGTGTGATCGTCCAGTTGCCTACGTCGATTTTGTCATCCAGATACCAGGCGTGCGCTTCGGTACCGGAACGGGTGTCGCGATCGTATGGGCTAGCGCTGGACGGGAGTTGTCCGCTGCTGGTGGCGGTGTAGTAACGCATTTCATGCGTCGACTCGCTCACATAGCGGTATCCCACGCCCACTTCGTGCGCGGAAGGACCCACCATAAAGCTCTGACTGTAGCGCGGTTCAATGCCGCGTACCCAGTAGTTACGCGGTGAAAGGGTGAGGCGTTTGCCCTGTTCCAGGTAGCCGCTACGCAGGGTTTCGGTGTAGAAGCCCTGAATATTGAATTTATGCTGGCTGTCCGGCTGAAACTGATAGCCGAGGCTTGCCAGCTTGCGGCGCCCCCAGAAGCGATCGTAAGGGCGCGTGGACTGCCAGCGGTCGGCGTTGTAATCCGCGCGCGACAGGCCGCCGGGCATGTCGGCTTCACCGTCGTAGTATTGCAGCAGGCTGTTGAAAGTATGCACGTCGTTCGGCGCATATTTGCTTTTCAGCATCAGGTCGTCGATGCGCGTCGCGCTGTGCTCGCGCCAGTCGCTGCCGCGGGTGCCGGAGTAAAGCAGGGCGGTACCAAAACCGTTATCCGCCGTGCCGCCCACCATCAGATTGTGTGTCTCTTTTGGGTTATTTTGTGAGGACGTTGGGCTGAGCTGGCCTTCCATGCCGGCTTCGATACCGAAGTCTTGCGGAATGGCGCGGGTGACAAAGTTCACCACGCCGCCCACGCTCTGAGGTCCGTAACGTACGGCACCGCCGCCGCGTACCACATCGATGGCGTCCATATTTCCGAGCGAAACGGGTGCCAGGGAAAGCTGCGGCTGGCCGTAAGGGGCAAACGGCACCGGAATACCGTCCATCAGTACCGTTGAACGGCTGGCAAGGCGCGGGTTCAGGCCGCGAATACCAAAGTTCATCGCCAGATCGTGGCTACCGGTACCGTTGTTCTCCGGGGCGGTAACGCCAGGAATGCGGTTCAGCACCTCGCGCATGGTCGTCGCGCCGGTTTTGGCGAAATCTTCACGGCGGATAACGTCACGCGCGCCGGCATGTTCGAATACGTCGTTTTCGCGCGCATCGCCCAGCCAGTCGCCCACAACCGTGAGCGCATCTTCCTGCGGCGCAGGAACGTGTTCGAGCGTCCAGCTGTTATTCCCCAGTGGTTTCACCTGCAGGCCGCTACCGTTCAGCAGGTGTTGCAGACCGGTTTCGACGTCGTAGTCACCGTGAAGACCGTTACTCTGTTTGCCGCGCGTCAGGCTGGCGTCAACAGACAGGGTAATTCCGCTGCGTGCGGCATATTGGTTTAGCGCTTTATCGAGTGAGCCTGGTGCAATATCAATCTGCGCTGCGAAAGCGGATAACGAGAGCCCAGCCAGCGGCAGCAGGCTCAGGCGAATGGCGTTAACCAAAGGTGTTGTTTTGCGAAAAACGCGTAAAGGCGTCATACCTTCTCCATCATCATTTTTGTTGTGTTCATCTATGAGTCGAATGAGAAGGGGAAAAAGGACAATCGAAATGAGAATTATTTTTCTTACAATGCTGAGATATTTACCCAGTATCGCGTAACCGACTGAATTTTCACTGGAAGAGTCTGCGCGATAACATTCAGGATGGCATCGGTATTGTTCAGCGGGAAGGTCCCGCTCAGGCGTAACCCGGCCACAGCCGGATCGCAGCGCAGCACGCCGTTGCGATAACGGCTCAGCGTGGCAATCACTTCACCCAGAGGTTTATCGCTAAAGCTCAGAATGCCCTGCGTCCAGGCGGCGCTTTCATCATCCGCTGAGGTAATTGCACCAAATTCAGACGCGCTAAACTGCAGGCTCTCGCCAGCGCTGACGATGCGTTTTTCCTGCGGAAGATTTGCCAGTAAGACTTCAACCGCGTGTTGTTGAACGGTAACGCGTGTGACGTTGTCCTGCTGGTAGACGGTAAATTCTGTGCCTAACGCGGTGAGCCGGCCCTGGCGGGTCACAACGTGGAAAGGTCTCTGCTGCGCGTCTTTTGCGGTAGTAATAGCAATTTCGCCGTACCAGAGATGGACAGCGCGTTGACGCGTATCAAAACGAACGTCCGCGGCGCTTTGCGTGTTGAGCGTCAGCAGCGAGCCATCGTCCAGCCGCTGATGGCTGACAGCCCCTTTGGCGGTGCGGTAGTCCGCGCGCAGACCTTCTCCGGCTTCAGATTGCCAGAGCTGCCAGCTGCCGCCCACGCCGAGCAGCAGCAGTAGCCCTTTCATGACATGACGACGTGTAAGACGCGTATCGTGCAGCGCCCGGCTGGCGACATCGCCCGGAACGCTGCTGAGCTGGCTGCGCAGGTTTTCAACCTGTTGCCAGGCCCACTGATGATCTTTGTCCTCTTCATACCATTGTTGCCAGCGCGCTTCCTGCTGTGGGCTGACACGCTCGTCGCTCAATACGGCATACCAGTGTGATGCCGAGCGCAATGCCTGGCGGCGAGAATCGGTGATAGAGGCGTTCACAGACCGTGCTCCAGACGAAACAGCAGACAATGTTCGATAGCCTTTGCCATATATTTTTTCACTGAACTGACCGAAACACCGAGCTTTAGCGCTATTTCGCTGTAGGTCAGACCATCCAGCTGCGAAAGGAGAAACGCTTCGCGTGTTTTTCCGCTCAGCCCGTCAAGCATGCTGTCGATGAGTTGCAGGGTTTCGAGCTGACTCTCGCGTTCCTCTGGCGAAGGCGCGAGATTTTCCGGCATAAGCGCCAGCATCTCCAGATAGGCTTTTTCCAGCGCGTTTCGGCGAAACAGGTCGACCATCACCCGTTTGGCGAGAGTGCACAGAAAGGAACGCGGATCGCGGATCGTCGAGAGCGGCCCGCTGCCCATTACCCGTAGAAAAGTGTCCTGGGCAATGTCATCTGCATCAAAGGCGGACTGGAGTTTGCGCGTCAGCCAGCTTTTCAGCCAGCCGTGATGTGCGCCATAAAGCGACTCGAGCGTAAAGGAAGCAGTGGTAGTGGCGTGGTCAGACATGCGGAATGTATCAAAAGTTAATTATCACGCGATTATAGTAATATGAGAATGGTTATCATTACAATTGGAAATATAATTGTATTACGTTGAACGTATTAACGCATTGTTTTTTATAAAAATCTTATGATGTGGATATTGGATGGGAAAGAGGAGTGTGATTTGGCATGTGATGGTTGGAATGACATCTGACCATGTCTGTTGCGAGCGTGGAGCAAACATTGAGTTTGAGAACATCTTCGATGATGAATAATTTATAAGTGACAAAGTTAATCACAGTGATTCATACATCTAGTCTTTCGGTAATGTTTATATAGAGGAAGGGCATTACACTAACAAGAATGGCGCTACAAGCCGGCTTATAACATTAATGTTTTCATGACTGACCCCTTTTACTCTTTTTTAGAGTAAAAGGGGTATCTTAAAAGCCAGCTTTGGCTAAGATTAGTGTGAAAGTAATCAAAGATTGATACTTGGCCGGCTATTATTTTATTCATTACTCCAGTTTGACCACCCAGCGGATTGTTCAAAGGCCAGTTTTATTGCAGCCGTAGCCAGGCCAACGGCAGTTAGTTCAGCAGCCTTACCGGAAAGGCATCCAGTAAAAGTGGCGGATGCGCCTGCGTATGCCGCAGCAACTCGGGCAGTTGGTTCTGGTGATGGTGTAGCCCAAAGTGCGGCAACTGCAACAGCGGAGGAGAGACCAACGCACGTAGCTACTATGTTTTCCACTACGCTGCGCGCGGCTTCTGAAAGATCTGTGGGACCAATTCCATTCATATATACTTCTACCTGCATTGTCCGGTAATCAGTTGCCCACTGGTTGCAGGTACGCCATTCTCCTCCCCATGGCCAGTTACCCCATGCTTCACCTATACATCTTGTTCTTGTTTGCGGTGGTGTCAGAGGATCTCCCCATTGTGCAATTTTTTTTCTTCCATACTGACCACCAGAACTTAAAGCAGACCCAAGGTCTTTCTTATCAAAATTAGGGAATCCTTTTGAATCGTATCCATCTACATTTAAATCATTATTAGGCACCTGTGCAGCAATACCAGATAGTGGCATACTAATTAAAAATAGGAATGGTAATAATTTCATTATAATCACCCTTTTATTGAGCATACGGTAGGATCAAAAACAGCATTGGGGACTGGGCCATAAAGGCATGCAGAACCTATTTTATCTTTTTCTGTTAAATTAAGGGACCAGTCACCCAGTCCATTACATTGAGGGTAATGCATTACTGAAAACCCATCATATGAAGTTAAAGGTTTCCAGTCCTTGTCCTCGAAACATTTGCCTGCTTCAGGGCGAGTTTGCTCATGCCTAAATGAAAGCGTATGTCCTAGTTCATGTCTGAGTATGCCGGTCAAGGTTAACTTTCCAGGTGAAAGATTCAGCGCTGATTTATCGATAAGAACATTTCGTTGTAATCTTTCGTATCTTGGGAAAAACGCACGTGCAAGGTATTGCCCATTGACATCTACAGGCCGAACATCAAATATGACATCAGTTGTATTCTCATTGCAAAGTGGGTCAAGCCATGAAGAATGTATAAATCTTACATCACTTGCATCTGACCATGCTTTAGCTGCATCATGCATTGCTGCTACGACGGTGTCATATTTCTCTCCAAACGAGGTACTTATACAATAGGTGAGATTCCTTTTTGTTACGTTGTCCCATTTACTTATATTCCCCTGTGGGGCATCAACAATAAGCCATGTGTTTTCATTTATATTAAAACCGAATAAAACACTTTTCCAACTGGCTGCAAGTTCTCTTTCATAAAACTCTCGCAAGTCAGATTCATTAGCAATAGGGGTATCACCATTAACAATATAAACACCACCAGAGAATGGTTCTTTATAGACCGTTTTTTAAACTCCTCAAAGCCATTTCTTACAACCTTATGGCTAAGTTTTACATCATTAATATCACTTATTACCTTTGCCTGTTCAATCAGTTCGTCAGTGGGTTTTATTGCCGCAGAGGTTACTGATGCAATAGGTATGACAGTTAAGTATGTAACTAAGAGAAAGTTAAGTGTTTTCATCATTTTCTCCTTAATATTAATGGACATAATGATGTTAATGAGAAAATATGGCGAAAATTATAAATTCACCATATACCATTAACTAGAATAGATTGTCCTGGCAGGTATTCAATGTTGAAATTATGATAAGGTATTAATTAAGATGGGCTATTGTATAATTCGAAGGTGGATGTATATGCAATATGCATTTCACCGTCAATAATACAGAAGCATTATGGTTGCTTTGTCGGGTTTACAGTTTGTTAAGTGAATCGCCACAGGTTTAACAGACACCTCGGAGTCATTTATGGACTGACCCCACGACAGTGGACAAATTCTGTCCTCACGACGAGGTCTGTTCGAAGGCCTCCGGACTGACGCCGCCGAGATGACTGTGGCGCCGGGCCCGGTTGTAGAACACTTCAATGTAATCGAAGATATCCGCCCGGGCCAGATCCCGGGTTTTGTATATTCTCTTCCTGATACGTTCTTTTTTCAGTGAACTGAAAAACGATTCGGCCACCGCATTATCCCAGCAGTTGCCACGCCGGCTCATACTCGGAGCCAGGTTATTGACCCGGCAGAAGCGCTGCCAGTCGTCACTTCCATACTGGCTACCTTGACCGCTATGTACGATGACCTCGCCGTCCGGTTTTCGACGCCAGACGGCCATCATCAGCGCATCCAGCGCCAGTTCGCGTGAGAGAGGGCTTCATCGACCAGCCGACCACGTTACGGGCGAAGAGATCGATAACCACCGCCAGATACAACCATCCCTGCCAGGTGCGGATGTAAGTAATATCGGTGACCCAGACCTGATTGGCCCGGACAACGGTAAACTGCCGCTGCACGCGATTAGGAGCGACCACTGAAGGTCTGCCGACGATACGACGTGGCGCTTTATAGCCGCGTACCGCTTTAATCCGGTTCAGTTGCATGATGCGGCCCACCCGGGGTTTTTACCGCAGGTTTCCCCGATTTCGTTCAGATCGCCATGAACCCGCCGGTAACCGTAAACGCCTCCGCTCAGTGAATAGGCGTCGCGGATAAGCATCAGCAGATACTGGTTATCTTTATCACGCGCCGAGACCGGGTTGTGCAGCCACGCATAGACCCCGGCCCGGGCGACATTCAGTACCAGACACATCGTCATCACACCCCATACAGTGCGGTGTTCATTGATAAAGCGGTACTTCAGTCGGGCTCCCTTGCAAAGTACCGCGCGGCCTTTTTCAGGATATCCCGTTCTTCTTCGGTACGTTTTAGCTGCGCGCGTGGTTTCAGGATTTCGCTTTTGGCTTCCAGTAAATCCCGGGCATGTTGTTCGCTGTTATCAGGCTTGATAGCCCGTAGCCACTTGTAGAGGCTGTGCGCAGAAACGCCCAGACGGTCAGATACTTCGGCAACGGAATAACCGCGTTCTGTTATCTGACGGACGGCTTCTTCCTTAAATTCAGGTGTAAATCGTGGTGTGCCCATATGCTCCCCCTATGCTCAAACTATAGGGCAGGATCGTCTACCGGGGGGGACAGTCCACATCCAGCTGAACCTGACATTCCTTCCATCGACGCACAAGCGTAGCCACACAGGGATTGCCCGCTAGTTGATTCATTCTGACCCAATCAACATCAACTAGTCCGGCAAGAAGTTCGGAATTAAGTTCACCCTGCAATGCATGCCATTGGCGAATACTGGGTTGTCGTTGAATAATGGGTTGAGGGGATGAAAGACTGCCAACAATGACGTAATTTTGCTCTGGATCATGCCAGAGTCGTGTAATACCTGGTACGTTCTTGAGCCAGTTGCGAGGATCGCCTAAAGGTAAATCGAAGACACGAGATAATAATTTATTCCATGATGCTATTAATGATGTACTGGCTCTTTTTACTGATTTTTTAGCGACTGCCACCATAAGCGCATTTTTCTTTTCAGGCCATTGGGAAAAAACATAATTTTTTAAAACATCATAAGTGACATTGAATTCATTGTCGGAATAATATTTTCTTAAAGCACATTTCCATAGGTCACACAACAACTCTAGTTCACGAAGTAACGTATTTTTATTTGTATCGGATAATTCACCTTCTTCAGTAAGTTGGTCTATATGAAATATTAGTTCATCCATTTCAGGTAATAACCATTTATTAAGAGGGAGTTGTTGCCGTTGAGAATCCAGAATAGTCATTAAATCGTTTAATCTCTCCGGAAGCATATGAGGTGCTCCATATTGTGGATCCTGAAGGAGGATAGTCACTTCTTCCGTTTTGTGAATTATCACCGTCAACCGATTAATAAATCGGGTCAACTTCTCTGCTTCATTCCAAATCCCTTGTGTAATATCTTGGGGGCGATAATGGTAAGGCCACTTTTCGTTAAGCAAAGCGAGTAGTGCTGTTACAGAGGTATCAAATGAACAGAGTATATTATCACAGGCTGAAACAGCATCCGGCATAGCTGGGTGGAAAGGTAATATTATTGGGCGGTCTTGTTTAACAGTAAACAAACAGCCATTAGTGATTACAGCGAGACTGCTAGTGAGTAGATCCTTCTGCTGCGGAAGCGTCACACTAATTTTGGTCTCATTGCATAGCAGTAAATGCTTCAGGGCTAATTCTTTATATACAATTTCAACATTACGTGCCAAAGATTCTTGAACCGCTTTTTTCTCAAAATCACTGATACTATAATCATAGTAACGAGAATCTGTGGCAGGAATAAGCCTCGTGTCACCGTCAGGGGTAGACTGTTCTATGAGTAAGTTATCCGTAATTGGGTCACCTGTGAGATCAAAAGGATTAACATTAATATGCTGGCAGGCAGCTTTTGTTCTTAACATTTGTGTCAATGGATAGCGGTCGTCAATGATACCCGGAGTCTGATCCAGCAAAACAAGTAGACACTGTGATCCATCAATTTCTATGTTCACAATCTGATCCGGTTCTATATCAGGTAGTAATGACATGCGTGCATCAGGATATTTTTCATTCAGCAGCGACTGAATGTTATTAACAATGTATTGTGGGGATACATTTTTCGAAAAACGTAGATCAAGAATCTTTATCTCTCTGTCAAGCTGTACACTTGGGAATTTAGCCTTGTCAGCTGTTTTGAATTTTGTTTTAAGCGGTAAAGGGCTTAACTTAAGTACTATTGGAGATAATCCGAAGCCAAATTTTCTTGCTTGCTCAATAAATTCATTTTGAACGGGTTGAAGGATCCAAGGCCAGCTATTTTTGAGTGAGGTTGAAGACGAAAGGTCGAGAAAAGGGCGTAGCTTGCGTTTATCTTTATTTTTGGCTACCTCCCGGTAAATTTGAAATTTAGGTTTTGTCGTTTCTTCCGCTTTCCAGCGGGCAAGAACATTATTTTTATCATAAATCCATAATGGTTGATGAATCTTAAATAATTCGTCTTTTATATCGACTGGACGTAGTGGAACATTTTTATGAAATAATATAACCTCAGTGATATTTTTATCGCTTCTTTGTTGAGTGCGACAGTCCAGACTAATTGCATTGATACCGCAACTATTCTTACTTTTCCAGACGTCAGTCTGTAGTAATGGGCATCCCAGTGTATGGCTACCTTTGCAATGTGAACCAAAGGCGGAGACTTTACGCATGATAAGTCGGATCCATACTGGATTCAGCATAGCCTCGTAATGGACACGCGTTGGCTCAACAATAATCCCATCACCATTTTTTATTATTGGTGGCTTGTCTTGCTCTGAGTCCAAAGCAACGTATAGTCCAAATTGATCCTTATGAGATTTCATCAAATAAGGATAATAACGACTGCCTAACTCATCATCAATTCGGCTTTGCCATTCATTCCAGCGATAGTTTTTACTTAACGGATAATGATAGACAACTAGTTTTTCAGCTTTCTCCCGATCGATCTCGTTGTCCCGGTAAATCATGTGTGAAAGAGGGAGAGAACGGATTATTTCGTCATTACGTTTCGCCATGATGTTATGCTCTTTCCATAATGTTTTGATTGATGATTTTTTTTAGTTGCCCGAATCCGGGTGTTTCCACTGAAATGGTGTCTGGGGTCACGCATCCGCCGAGAATCAGAATGTCCGCCTCATAAGGATTTTGAACACGGGTTAATTGGTGAGAGAAACCCAGTAATTGACTATCAGCATGTGGAGCAACAAAGTTGGCGATAACCAATTTGGTTTTATTACCCTCGATAGCGCGAATTTGTGCCAGTTTTTTACTCAGACCCAGAGGGGTATGCTCTTGATTTGCGCCAGATGCCAACCATTGTTGATATTCTTCATCTGCCTTATCAAGAGTATCTTGTCTCCAAAACTTAGCATCCACACGATAATCAGAATTTTTTATGCTGAAATCATACTGCTCAAAAAGCCGGTGATTGCTCACTTGGCTGGTGGTAATGATGCTCTCTGAATAAAGAAGTGCACGGATAGCTTCTTCTCCCAGACGTCCCATCAGTAGGCGTTGTATAGCTAGTGGATGGAATGCGTAACGCTCTTCCAAATCGTTCGCGAATGGCATAATAGACGTTCTGTAACCCTTACGGTTGAACCAGTCAGTAATGACAGGATGACGTTGAATATACTGATACAGTTTCTGAGGGTTGTATTGGCGCAGCCCTTCTGCTGTTTTGTCAAAAAACTGCCATGTCTGTGGGGAGTACCAGATTTTGCCGTCAGTATTAGCTAATTTCGGTTTTTCAAAGCAAGCCCATTTATATAATTCAAGATCAATGTCGAAAGCGTTTTTTCCCGGTTTCCAGGCTAAATCATGTTGAAGTACTGCTTTACCGAGTTGTCGCCAGAGTAATGGGATGTCATCTCTTGGTGTTGACTGTTCCCGTAACAACCGAATAGCCGGAACTAGTCGCTGATCGATATAATCCACTGCTAGTTTTCCAGGCTGTGTCGGCGTCATGAGCTGGCTGAAGAAATTATTCTGTGTCAGTTCATCACGCTCCCGAAGTGTATCCAGTAATTGACGATTGAGTGCCGAAAGCTGTCGACGATTTGATGTATAGATAGGTAATGAAGCAAAGCGGGACAGGTCTTTTGCTAGTTCAGCATCAAGGTGAATCTCAGCGTTGGGTACTTCGCACCAGGCTCTCTCAATACGACCAACCTGCTGTTGAACATTGGCTGCCGTATTTTTTATATAATCGCTGGTTCTCTTATACTCTCCGTTTAACCGGGAGATTTCGTTCTTCCTGTTCAACATCAGTGGCAGGATAAAGCGCTGATGCTGTTTACGTGAAATTTCCCCTGCTCGTAGTAGTTTTTCCAGATTGCGTAACTGGAAGCCTGCATGTGCCATATCATCATTGCTATCTGCACTAGTCTGGAAAGCGGAAAAGTAAAAATGCCGTGATTCCAGTAAATATAAACAGGTCAAATCCATATTCTTGCCGGATTCAGGTAGGCTGAAATCCAGATTTATACCGTTGGTGGCAGAGGCAGTTTGTGTCAGCACAATAACAATACGTCGGGAAGCAAATGCAGCCTGATAGGCATCACTGAAGCCCTTTTTTTTCTGACATTCTGCGGTTAACAGACAGATTAGTGCGGGCTCGTTATGTATAGTCAACGGGATAAATACATCAGTAAAATTCTTTAGCAGAAGATTGTCGGATAAAGGCGGATCCAGCTTTAACCATGTGAGGCAATCTCTGCTTTGTGTCGCTATTGCAGCGGTTAGCCATTTTCTTAAATAAGATATGGAATTAACAAAAGCCAGATGCCCTCTGTGCTGAGGTCTTTTTCCTGCTAGATCCAGCACATCAAGCAGCTTAAGTAGAATATTTTGGCGATACTCTGATTCGAAATCTGTTGAAGGTTCATCATCATTCTGGAAAAAATCAGGGGGCAGAGAAGCGAGAAGATCGGCTGAATGCGGGCTGTTCTTTGTTCTATTAAAATCATGGATCTCAGTATTCAGTTGTGTCTTTCTGATGCTTTCCTTGCTGCTATTGATTTCTTCAATCGCGGTATTTTGTAACTTAAGGTCATCATCGGACTGAACGTAGGGAATCGGTTCTTTAAACCAGGAATCAGGTCGGTTTTCAAAAGTAGTTCCGAGAAAGCTTTCCGTAACTGTAGGGTTACGTGCTTCTGCAATATAGCGTAAGGCTGAGTTTATCCACCGGACATCAAAGTGGTTGCAGGCTCTTTCAATATATGATGTGGCCGACAGTGCAAAAACGAGATTACGGCTGGCTAGTGACAGTAGTAAACCTTCTGCTGTTGTTGGCAAGAACGCACGCTTGATCTGTATTCGTAATGGATCGATATCTGTATCCACAACATTTTGTTTCAGCAACCAGTTAGTTAACCCAAAAATACTGGCATGTGTATTGGGCAAAATATTACTTTTTCTTAGTTCCCGTAGTTCAGGCAGATCGGTACGTGGTAACAAAAACCGAGACATATTTGGCAGGGTTGAACCATAATATGACGGTCTGTAGTCATTAACCGGGTCGAACAGAAGTCGGGTTAACTTTTTGATGTATTCATACGTTTCATCTTCGCTGGCTGTCAGGTCCGTTAACATCAGACTGAACTTTCGAATAAACTTTTCCATCAGGCGCAAAAAATCACTGATGTCGATAGCCTGATCGTTATCCTGAAATGAGAAATCTGGTCTGATAATTTCGTAGCCATGTTCAGCCTGGCGCATGATAAGGCGCTCACTGGTTACCAGTTGATCGGAGCGAAATAAATAATGTTCACCGAAGGGTTTATTATCCAGATATCTTTGCAGAGGAATTACTAGCGATCTGGCATGTGTTAAATCAATTTTTTTTCCTTTTAAGGCGTTATCTAGTTCGTTAAGAAATGTCCCAAGACGTTCACGGATCATCGGTGCAGGTGCTGTTTCAACATATTGCATTCGTTGCAGTAATCTGCGTCCCCCCTCGAGTAACTGCCCCAAGCATTCAGGCGGTTCCTGAACCCATTGAGCTTGCGCCAGATATTCCTGTAGTACCTCAGCCTGATAATCAAATTCATCAATAAAAATGACATAATTGCGCAGCTCTTTGCTGGACATTCGTACTTTGCGCCGCCCATCGTAAAATGATGAAACGAGCTTTTGGGTTGTCATAATCAGCAGGTGTTGTTTTTCGTCGCGCCAGGCGATGGCGGGCAGAATGCGTCTGACCCAGGCATGACGACGGAAGTCATCAACTCGTTGCTTGGCGATCTGTAAGAGTTCATGTTCTTCACCATATTTTTCTTTTTGTTTCCTGGCTTCTTTTTCCAGCAATTTGATATTTTGAATTATCGATATCTCAACTGCCGCACATGATTTTATTAACGCCTCTTTTTCACTGGCGATAGCTACACGTAAATGTGCCGGGTATACTTTCAATGATTTATTGATATATAGGATATTCCTGCAATTCTTACGCAGTTTGTCTGCAATATCTGGGGCGACAAATAAGTTTTTTTCCTCAAGTTCGTTGATTGAATTAAAGGGATCCGGAAGTGAATCTGCGGAAATATCTTTCTCATGAGGTAGCGGAGTAACCTCGATTGCAGAAACAATTTGTTCATCCTGCGCGTAAAGCACACTAACGTTAAATGGTTTTCCATTGCTGTCTTCATGCGAAGCTGTTTTTTCGTAAATGTCGTGGAGTATATTCCAGCGATGGGTAACCAGAATGGCCTGAGAGCCTGATTTTTTTATTGTCTCTAACGCCGGAGGGGTGTTATCGGCGAAGCTAGAACGGTAGAGAGCGCTAGTTTTTCCACTGCCCGTGGGCCCCTGTAACTGACAAAAACCGGCAATGTGTTTCGTGGTTCTGGATCTTTTTGCTTGGGATAACGTATGTTCGATAACGGCATTATAGGAACGCAGTAAAGGGGGATTCACATATCACCTCATCTATTATCTCGACTTTTCGACGACTAATATTTCAACAATTCATGTTACTCTGCTCGGATGACATTGCAATAGATGTGGCTAATTTTTCTTTATAAATCAATGAACATGATATATTTTGTGACGTTATGATTAGTCTTGATGTCATATTGCTACTTTAGGTCATATGTTCTCTGTAAACGCGTTTTCGTCCTTTTTTCTCTTGCCTAATTGCCGGGTGTCACATCTGAACTAATTTGGCCTTTGCGCTATCGCTGATACTTCTCCGGAGAAGGTCCGAGCCGGAAGCTGTGCCGCATTTCTTTTATCTGAACCGTCATAATCCTTTGAATCGCAAAACAGTTTTCTATTATCGGCCTTCTTACCACGAACTAAGCTCCCGCCTGCACGAAATGCGTCATGACCTGAAAGAAGCGCCTGATGTATCAGGAGGGTAGCCGTTTTACCGGTAATGCAGCCTTTGAAAACTGCCGGCTCTGTCTTCGGACGGATTAAGGTCTCCTTCACGCTTAGCCACGCTGAGGAAATCACAATGAATCTGACTAAAAATTGCGCACCACCCACCATTGATGTTATATTAAAATATAATATTCGGAGGTGTTCTATGTATACCACTCGCCTGAAAAAGGTCGGCGGATCCATCATGCTGGCGGTTCCTCCTGCCGTGCTGAAAACGCTGGAGCTGTCGACGGACAGCGAAGTGGGTATGACCATTGATAATGGCTGCCTGATTATTGAACCCCAGAAACGACCTCGTTATTCGCTTGAGGAACTGCTGGCGCAGTGCGATCCGCACGCCGAAATGAGCGATGAGGATAGGGAATGGATTGATGCGCCTGCAGTGGGTAAGGAGATCCTGTAAATGGACAGAGGGGAAATCTGGCTCGTCTCACTGGATCCTACAGCCGGACATGAGCAAAGCGGAAAACGTCCGGTGCTTATCGTTTCTCCAGCATCATTTAATAAGTTCACCCGGCTACCTGTTGTCGTTCCCGTCACTAGCGGCGGAAACTTTGCCCGCGCAGCCGGTTTTACCGTCTCCCTGGACGGTGCGGGAACAAAAACAACGGGTGTTATTCGCTGCGACCAACCCAGAACGATTGATATGGAGGCTCGGAACGGTAAGTGTCTGGAACGTATACCCGAAGCTGTTGTAAATGAAGTGCTGGCCCGACTGGAAGCCATTCTAAGCTGAGGCTTTCGGTGTGATTAACAAACGTAGAAAAGCAAAAAGCCTGCTTAGTTTCCTGAGCAGGCTTCTTAAATATGGCTCCTCTGACTGGACTCGAACCAGTGACATACGGATTAACAGTCCGCCGTTCTACCGACTGAACTACAGAGGAATCGTTTGAACGAGGCGCATATTAGCGAGGGTGGTGAGGCTTGTCAAAGGGGTAAATACATTTGTGTGTTCGTTTGCTGACAAAATCAGCAAAGCGGCGATCTTTCCGTCTTTTTATGCTTTTGCCCCATTCTGGTGCGTGTCTACCTCTTCCAGGGCAGCCTGAATGAGATATTTAGGTGTGCAGAATGATCTTCCTTCGCTTTTACTCCTGACTTTGTGCGGCTTTAACCATAAAACACCGTTTTAGACGAAAGTGGCAAGCATCTTGCAATCCTGAATTCAATGACTGCCAGCACGGGTTCTGGTATTCCGACAGGAGGCAAAATGAACTTTAGACGACTGAAATATTTCGTGAAAATCGTCGATATTGGTAGCCTGACCCAGGCAGCGGAAGTATTGCACATTGCGCAACCCGCGCTGAGCCAGCAGGTCGCTACGCTGGAAGGTGAGCTTGATCAGCAATTGCTGATTCGTACCAAGCGTGGCGTCACGCCGACGGAAGCAGGAAAAGTGTTATATACCCACGCCCGGACGATTTTACGTCAGTGTGAACAGGCGCAACTTGCGGTTAATAACGTGGGACAGACCTTGACAGGCCAGGTCTCTATCGGCCTTGCGCCGGGGACAGCAGCGTCATCCATTACCATGCCGTTATTACAGACGCTACGTGCCGAACTGCCCGATGTGCAGGTCTATCTGCATGAAAACAGTGGGGCAGTGCTGAATGACAAGCTGCTCAGCGGGCAATTAGATATGGCAGTGCTCTATGAGCGTTCACCCGTGGCGGGCATCAGCAGTCAACCGTTGCTTAAAGAGGATCTGTATCTGGTCGGCACGCGTGAGTGTCCGGGGCAAAGCGTCGATTTAGCCGCGGTGGCGCAGATGAGTTTGTTCTTGCCACGGGATTACAGCGCGGTTCGCCTGCGCGTGGATGAAGCTTTTTCGCTACGTCGCTTAACGGCTAAAGTGATTGGCGAAATTGAATCTATCTCCACCCTGACGGCTGCCATTGCCAGTGGTATGGGCGTCACAGTGTTGCCCGAGTCGGCCGCCCGTTCATTATGCAATGCAGCGAACGGCTGGATGGCGCGCATCACAACCCCATCGATGAATCTGCCATTATCGTTGAACGTGTCAGCCAGAGGGAGCTTATCGCCCCAGGCGCAGGCAGTGAAGGAGATCCTGCTATCGCTGGTTAGCCGTCCGGCGCTGGAAAATCGCGAACTGCAGCTGGTCAGCTAAACCTTATTCCCGCGAGGAATAAGATGCAGGTTTTTATTATTTGTTATGCCGGGCATCAGACTTTAACAATAGCGTAATGTCTGATGTGCCCGGAGTGAAACGTGAATTTCCAGCAACTCAAAATAATCCGCGAGGCGGCCCGTCAGGATTACAACCTGACGGAGGTCGCGAATATACTGTACACCTCGCAGTCGGGCGTCAGCCGACACATTCGTGAACTTGAAGATGAACTTGGCATCGAAATTTTTATCCGTCGTGGTAAACGCCTGTTGGGCATGACTGAACCGGGTAAAGCCTTGCTGATCATTGCCGAACGTATTCTGAATGAGGCCAGCAATGTTCGTCGACTGGCGGATCTGTTTACCAATGACACGTCCGGCGTTCTGACGATTGCCACCACGCATACCCAGGCACGCTATAGCTTGCCTGCGGTGATAAAAGCCTTTCGTGAGTTGTTCCCTGAGGTGCGTCTGGAACTTATTCAGGGCACACCACAGGAGATTGATGTCCTGCTACAAAATGGCGGGGCAGATATCGGAATTGCCAGTGAGCGGCTGAGCAGCGATCCATTGTTGGTGGCTTTTCCCTGGTTTCGTTGGCACCACAGCCTGCTTGTTCCTCATGACCATCCATTAGTGAAGGCTTCTCCGCTAACGCTGGAGTCCATCGCTCACTGGCCGTTAATTACCTATCGTCAGGGGATTACAGGGCGTTCCCGCATCGATGAGGCGTTTGCTCGCAAGGGGCTGATACCTGATATTATTCTCAGCGCCCAGGACTCGGATGTGATTAAAACTTACGTGTCACTGGGATTGGGGATTGGGCTGGTGGCAGAGCAATCCAGCGGCGAGCAGGAAGAGGGGACGTTAACCCGTCTGGATACCCGGCATTTGTTTGATGCAAATACCGTTTGGCTAGGGCTTAAACGCGGACAACTGCAGCGCAACTACGTCTGGCGATTCATCGAGCTATGCAACGCAGGGTTATCCGTCGATGAAATTAAGCGTCAGGCGATGGAGCCAGATGAAGCGGTGATTGATTATCAGATTTAACAATAAAAGCCCGTGAGAAACGGGCTTCTCTCGTTGCCAGTATGGAAAAGCCTGGGTGTGAAGTGAAGCGCTCTACCTGGTTAATGGGATCGCAGAAAAGCAAAAAGCCTGCTTAGTTTCCTGAGCAGGCTTCTTAAATATGGCTCCTCTGACTGGACTCGAACCAGTGACATACGGATTAACAGTCCGCCGTTCTACCGACTGAACTACAGAGGAATCGTTTGAACGAGGCGAATATTAGCGATGCCGCTCAGCGTTGTCAAAGCCAGAATGGATAAATGCGATCGTTTGCTGAAATATTCCTCATTTCGCCGATTATTCAGACGCAACCGGTTGTTTTATGCACTTTTCGCGTTCGGGGCGTGGGTATTTCCACAACCAGCGGCCTGTGACCATACGCCAGTAAAATAACGCGGCGCGCACGGCCCAGTCGAAGAACATACCTAACCAAACGCCGACAACTCCCCATCCTAATACGATACCCAGAGTGTAGCCCGCGACTACGCGGCAGCCCCACATGCCCAGCATCGATACCCACATAGCAAAACGTGCATCTCGTGCACCTTTAAAGCCCGCTGGTAACACCCAGGAGGCTGCCCATATCGGCATAAATGCTGCGTTGAGCCAAATCAGGATGACTATGACCTCTTTTACATCCTGATCGTGGGTATAAAATGAGGCCATCACCCCGGCGAAAGGTGCGGTTAGCCAGGCAATTGCCGTTAGGCCAATCGTCGACAGCCAGAACACATGCCGTAGCTGGATTTCAGCCTGGGCAATCTGGCCATTTCCCAGACGCCTGCCGGTAATGATTGTCGACGCGGAACCTAAAGCATTCCCCGGTAAATTGATAAGCGCGGCGATAGAAAATGCAATAAAGTTCCCGGCGATAACGCTGGTTCCCATGCCTGAAACAAACATCTGCGTCAAAAGTTTACCGCCATTGAACAGCACTGACTCGATACTTGCCGGAATGCCGATCCCCATCACCTCCCATATAATGGCGAGATTGAGTGGCTTAAAATAGCTTTTGAAGGGAATTCGCAGCGCGGGGTTAAAACCAATCATCAGTACCCAGATGATGGCAATCGCCCCGATGTAGCGCGAAATGGTCAGTCCCAGGCCTGCTCCCACAAATCCCAGACCTTGCCAGGAAAAGATCCCGTAAATCAGGATGCTACTGATGATGATATTCAGGATGTTCATACCTCCGTTTATCAACAACGGTATTTTAGTATTTCCGGCCCCACGTAGTGCGCCACTGCCGATCAGCGCAATGGCTGCCGCCGGGTAGCTGAGCACCGTTAGCTCCAGATAGGTAAGTGCCAAAGCTTTAACGTCTGGCGTTGCTTCACCTGCGACAACGTCAATAATCTGTTGACCAAAATAGTGAATGACCGCTGCCAGCACGGTAGCAAAAATTGTCATGATCACCAGCGATTGTCTGGCTGCGGCTCTGGCCCGTCGACGATCTCGTTTCCCGAGGCTAAATGCTACAACTACGGTGGTACCCAGATCGATGGCGGCGAAAAATGCCATGATGACCATATTAAAACTGTCGGCGAGTCCGACACCGGCCATTGCTTCTTTTCCCAACCAGCTTACCAGGAAGGTACTCAGAACACCCATCAATAGCACACAGGTGTTTTCCAGGAAAATGGGGACAGCCAGCGGAGTGATTTCGCGCCAAAAAAGAACCTTATAACTCTTGCGTTTGGCATACCAGGGCGTGCGGGAAGCGACCTGGCGTAAGGCAGCGGAGACGTTCAAAGTGGACCTTAACGAAGAAAGTTGAAACCTCATTTCAAATGATGAGGGAGAATCATAAAAGCTGCAAAGTTTTTTCTATTTAAAATGTCTGTAAATGCAACAAACTGTCGAGAGAAGCATCAATTGATTCGCATTCGAAGAAATGAGGTTTGACAAAATTTTTTTCGCCGCTAAGATAAGCCTCCACAACGATTCCTCTGTAGTTCAGTCGGTAGAACGGCGGACTGTTAATCCGTATGTCACTGGTTCGAGTCCAGTCAGAGGAGCCATATTTAAGAAGCCTGCTTAGGAAACTAAGCAGGCTTTTTGTTTTCAACGCGTCAAATTGGCATCAAATTTGACGCTGGCCTTTACCCTAATCAGGGGAGCAAGCAGCATAATCATGCCCAACATGGCGGCCATCCCGGTATATACAGCAGGAAAACCTGTGATTTCAGCCACCAGGCCTATAGGTGCAGGGGCCAGTAGCGTACCCAGATAACCGATCGTGGTGACGATGCTCATTCCCGTGTTGGTCGAGATATCAGGCTGGTTTCCCGCAGCGGAAAAAGCAATCGGTACCAGATTGGCTATGCCAATACCGGCAATAGCGAAGGCAACGGTGGCTTGCCAGGGATGACTAGCCATTGCGGCTGCCAGCAGCCCAATCCCAGCTAACAGACTGGATGAGCGCATCACGAGAATGGCATTAAAGCGGTTACGAATGAAGTCTCCCATGAAGCGAAAGATTGCCATTGTTCCCGCAAAGCAGGCAAAGGAAAGGCTTGCCGTTTCTGTAGTCGCATTGAGATTTTTCAATAAATAACGTGACGACCAGTCCACAACAGCACATTCCGGGATCATGGCGAGCAGGGCAATAACGCCTATAAAGTAGATCGTGCATGAGCGATGTGGCTGCTTTCCTTTGATTAACCGTTTTATTTTTATCGATTTATCTTTGATGATATGTGGATATACCGACAGCGTGATCGCTAAGGAAATAGCACTAATTAAAAACAGGTGCATGAGAAAGCCGAATTGCTTAACCAGATACCCCCCAATAAGACCTGAAATGAAAAGCCCAATGCTCCAGAAACAGTGGCATGAAGATAACATCGTGCGTGACAGTGCTTTTTCGACTGCCACGGCATTCGAGTTCATTGCGACGTTCATTGCTCCAATCATAGCACCCAGCAAAAATAGCACTGGTGCTAACCAGTAGATATCAGGTGCGAATCCAACAGGAATAAGGGCGACGGATGCCGCAATGGAAAAAATGCGCACGACACGCTGTGAGCCGTATTTTTCCATGGCCATGCCGGACATCGGCATCATAAATAATGCGCCAAGCCCGAAAATCAATATCAGGTGGCCAATTACTTTATCAGTAATGTGAAAGCGTGAAACCAGTTGGGCAATTTGTACTGCCCAGGCACCGGTTACAAACCCATTCACTGAAAATAATGTTGTAACAGCCCAGCGCCCTTTTTGCGCGACTTCCATTAGTGATCCTTTTAATTCTACTCTGATGCCTGAGACATATCTTTTTTATCGATGATCAAAATGTGGTCCGGACAAAATGAAATCGCGGTGTTTCCGTCCAGTCGTGATATGACCTCAACACCGGTAAAGTCTGGAATAGCAAGTCTGGCACCACATGGAATCAATTCAACGCCACCGATGCCAACGCAAAACGCGCCAGCGGCAACTGCGGACGTTACGCCACTTTTAGAATCTTCAAAGACGATTGTTTTCTCCGCAGGAAGATCAAGACGTTCGGCTGCGAGAAGATACGGGTCAGGGAAGGGTTTTCCCCGGGAGACGTCATCGCGTTCAACAATAACGGAAATGCAAGACTGAACCTGAAGCATCGCCGTCACACGGTCGATTTTCTCACGCCAGCCACTGGTTACAATACCAACCCGGACGCCTGCTGCATCCAGCGCAGTGATAAGCTCAGAGACACCGGGAATAGGGTTGTAGGAAGCCGTGTTTTCGACATGAATAATATGAGCCTGAACTTTTTGCTGATCCACGAGCGGTAGGTCACTGAACAGTGCCCGAATAGTATGTGGACCAGGTTGCCCGTGGATATGTTTGATAATCTCGTCTTCAGATATTGTCTTACCATACATATCTGCTGCTTCGCGCCAGGCTCTTTCTATAACCTCATTTGAATCAATAAGCACACCATCCATGTCAAATAACACGGCGCCAGCTCTGTTGGTGATATTATGCATACTCGGTTTCCTTATTATTAGTTTGACTCGTTTGACTTAGTCTGGACGCGACGGCAATTTGTCCTAAAGAGATCCCTCCATCATTAGTGGGTACAAGTTGATGGCAGTAAGCTTCAAATCCTGCCGCGTGTAATCGGTCAAGAGCATTGATGAGAAGAAACTCATTACAAAAAACCCCGCCGCTTAATACCACTTGCCGTGTTTTTGCGTGCACAGACAAACGGATACAGACCGCGGTAATAATCTCTACGATGGTCGAATGAAAGCGTCGGCTTAACTCAGGTAAATCGAGAGGCCGTGTTGTCAGTGCTGAAATCAGTTCGTGGACCAACGGGAGATAATCCACTTCGAGATGGCCTTCTGATTCCACAATCGAGAAGGCAAAAGGTTGTGCCATATGAAGATCGCATTGCAACAACGCTTCTAATTCAATGGCGGCCTGCGCTTCGTATTCAATATGCGTACAAATACCCATTAATGCGGAGATGCCATCGAAAAGTCGACCGATGCTGCTGGTTACAGGCGTGTTGATCCTGCGCATAGCCATTTTGGCGAAGACGTCACGCTGTTGAGCCGGCAACGTGCTTAGACCTGGAATTGAGGATTCAGGAATATGCTCGCCGAAAATTTCTGTTAATAGCGAAATAGCGATCCGGATGGGTTCTTTAACTGCGCTGTCACCGCCTGGCAAAGCGATGTGGCGCAGATGTGCTGCACGTTCAACGCTTCTGGTATCCCCCACAAGAAATTCGCCACCCCAGATTGTGCCATCAGTGCCGTAACCCGTACCGTCGAATACTACGCCAATCGTTTTTCCTCTGAGTCCGTTCTCGGCCATACACGCAGCCATATGCGCATGATGATGCTGTACCTGAATAACCCGCAGCTGCGATTGCTCCAGCGCATTGCGCGTTGAGCGAAACGCCGGATGAAGGTCACAGGCCACAATCGTTGGCTCAATATCGAGGAGCTTTTGCAGGTGATTGACGCACGCAAGGTGTGATTTAAACGTAAGGTCATTTTTGAGATCGCCAATGTGTTGACTCATAAACACCTTATTACCTTTAGCAATGCTAACGGTGGTTTTCAGTTCCGCCCCGAGAGCGATGATCGGATCAACGTTGAAAGGAAGGTGTACAGGATAGGGGGCATAACCTCGTGAACGTCGCAGGAATGAAAGGTGGTTACGATGAGCCATAACGCGGACCACTGAATCATCGATACGCGTGTGAATATCACGATCGTTAAGAATAAAATAGTCCGCGATTTCGCCCAACTGCGCAATTGCACTCACATTATCAAATACGATAGGGTGGCCTGAAAGATTGCCGCTGGTCATCACCAGCGCTGGCATTGTGGCATCTTCTAGCATTAAATACTGAAGCGGCGTTGATGGCAGCATGACGCCAATATTCGGATTATGCGGTGCGATGATTTCCGGCATCGTACTGCGGCGTTTACGCAGCAGTACGATGGGGCGCTCTACACTTTCCAGGTGTTTTCTTTCCTGAGCGTTGACGTGGACTATTTGTGCCGCGTTGTCCGCGTCCCTTACCATAATGGCAAAAGGTTTTGCATCTCTACGTTTGCGTTGCCTCAGTTGCGAAACCGCATCTTCATTACTCGCATCAACAACCAGATGAAAACCGCCAAGGCTTTTAATCGCAATAATCGCCCCTTCGTGTAGTCTTGCTATGGCAAATTTGACGATATCATCTGTTATTACGGTCTCGCCATTACGCGACCTCAGATCCAGTTTTGGTCCGCATGCGGGGCAGGCATTGGGTTGCGCGTGATAACGACGATTATCGAGATCGTCATACTCATGCTGACAGGCCGGGCACATTGCAAAGGCTTGCATTGTTGTTTGTGAACGGTCATAGGGCATTGCCTGGATAATTGAATATCGCGGCCCGCAGTTTGTGCAATTAATAAAAGCGTACCGATAGCGCGGGTTCTGCGGATCAAACATTTCGTTCAGACAATCCTGACAGACGTTTGAGTCTGGCGGGATAATGGTATCCATCTTCGCAAGCTGACGGCTTTTACGGATACTAAACTCTGCGTAACGTTGATCCGAATTTTCTCGCGGTACCTCCACAATACCATTGATGCGGGCCATTGGCGGCGGGTTAGATGCCAGCTCATCAATAAGCTGCGCGATATTGTCTGATGTAGCCTGTAGTTCCAGTAACACGCCTTCGGAATCATTGAGAACCCAGCCGGTCGCGGCAAAGGTGCGAGCCAGTCGATGGACGAAAGGACGAAACCCGACTCCCTGGACAATTCCGCAAATGCGGTAACGTCGGGTTTCCAGAGCGCCGCCTTGCTCAGCAGAGTCGTGGCAATTCTGCACCATAGAGCTCCTCTATTGTCGATACGGTTCCATCCTGCTCAAGCATGCTGACTCTCACTTCTGGCGTTGCTAATACCTCGCCAATAATGGCGGCTTTTTGGCCAAGTGGGTGCGTCTTTAATAGTCTGAGCACGTCTTCTGCGCTGTCTGGTTCGACAAACAGGCAAAGGCATCCCTCGTTTGCAAGATTGATGACATCGACGCCCAGCATATTTGCCGCCATCGCCGTTTCAGGCTGGATGGGTAAAGATTGCCGTTCGCAGCGCATTTCATGCTTTGCTGCACGGGCATGTTCATGGAGTACCGCGGAAAGTCCACCGCGAGTGACATCTCTCATCGAGGCAATTTTCCCGGCAGGAACGGCATCGATAAGCTGGTGAATCATCGCGTTGAGAGGGGCGCAGTCGCTGAGAATATTTCGTTCAAACCCCAGACCTTCACGCAGAGATAACAAATGAATGGAGTGATTCCCAATAAAACCACTGAGGATGATTTTTTGTCCTGGGCGCACGTTTTTGATTGAGACGGGGGCGCGCTCAATAACGCCGACGCCTGCTGTATTGATGAACAAGCGATCTGCCTCACCCTTGCCGACAACTTTCGTGTCTCCGGCAACAATTTTGACGTCTGCAGCAATGGCTGTATCGCGAACTGACTCAATAATGGCGCTCAGTTCAGATATGGGCATACCGTCTTCAATAATGAGACTCAGCGTCAGATACAGCGGACGTGCGCCACTTACCGCAAGATCGTTAACGGTACCGCATACGGCAATTTTACCGATATCCCCATTGCCAAAGATCAGCGGAGTGACAACAAAAGAATCTGTAGTAAATGCAATTTGTCGGGACGGTAACTCCAGTAACGCGCTGTCTTCCATGGTTCCCAGATAAGTATCGCCCAAAATTTCCGCAATTAATTCGACCAGTTCCCTGCTCAGGCGAGCGCCCGTGCCATGGTCCAGAACGACGGTATCTGTTGGTTTCATCGCTTGTGTTAATGGACTTTTCATGCGGTTTTCCTTTCGTTGCGCTCAGGAAGATCGTCATGTTTTGCTAGCAGCGATAAAATCTCAGCCGAGGGGGCAACGGTTGCGCAATAGCTGGCAAGCCACTCTAAGGCGCGAGTGGTATCATCGGCAGAAGGGGCAAATACGCAATCTTCCGGCACCCAAACATTGTATCCGCGGAAAAATGCATCTGCGGCCGTGGTTTGTACGCAAACATGCGTTTGTAAGCCGGTCACGATGACCGTTTTTACACCCAGTTTTTGCAGTGTTTCATCAAGATTATTATTAAAGAAACCGCTATCTCTGCCTTTTACTACGATGAGATCGGAGGGGGCGCAAATACTGTCGATTATTCGGTTTTCAGGTCGTCCTGCGAGGGCGGGAATACCTGCATCGCGATTTTTATAGCGCCGTTGTACTGCGGGATCGGCAGGATCATTTATTAACTGCAAATGGATGACTGCCTGGTTTTGATTTCTGATGCCCTCAAGAAACTGATTAAATGCAGTCAATTTTTGTTCTAATTCCTGAGTCGAATAGGTTATTTTATATGTAAATTCATATTGCAGATCATTTGTTAACACAGCTACATTTGGCATATTTATATTCTTTTATCATTAAAATAATGGGCGTAATTTTTTTTGCGATTTCTCTATGGAGAGTTATGTTTATTTATTGCCATGCTTTGCTATCATGTGCTTATTATAGGTATTTGTATAATTCCATTTTTTTCAAGGTTCGATAAATGAAAGGAATAGATATGAAATTGCTGCGTGCCTTTGTTACGTTGGCGATAAAAGGAAGTTATAGCAATGCTGCAAAGGAACTTTTCCTGACTCAGCCAGCACTGTCAAAGCAGATACAAACGCTGGAGCATTTGACCGGTGGTGAGCTTTTTTTGCGCGGACGCCATGGCGCGAGTTTGACAGTATTTGGTCAACAGATTTTTTCAAAAGCCAATGAACTTTTACAATCCCATATTGAATTTCTAAACTATGCGAAAGAAATAAATACCAGAAATCGTGAAAAGTTATTTATGGGATTTGGTCTTTCCTCTTTTCAGCAAGTACCTAAGTGGATAAATCAATTCCATCAGCAATTTTCCGAGTGTGAAGTGGTTATTAATCATCTTCCCTCCAGCGCTCAGATGAAAATGTTGTTGGAAGGACGCTTGCATATCGGTTTTGTCCGGATGCCGGTCAGTAAAGGCCTGGCTTCATATATTTTTTATGAGGAAACGCTGGCTCTTGCTGTTCCGATGGAGGGTTATATGGAAAGCATGACTATTCAGAGTGCGCTATCGGCATATCCCTTACTCCAGTTGGATCCATCAACCAGCCCATGTCTTGCGGAACAAACCTCACTCTTTCTACAAAGCATCCAACTTAGCGCTGAACCGGTCTCTGTAACAAATGACATGACTACGCTATTGGCATTGGTTGCCGGGGGGAACGGAGTCGCCTTTTTACCCACAAGTGTCCGGCATTTTTTGCCTGCCGAAGCGAGACTATTGATGCTCGCTGAAAAACAAATTCGCTGGAACATTGGTGTGGCATGGAACCCCAAAATTAAAAACCATCGGCGGGACGATTTCTTGCGCCTGGTGATGGCCGGGGAGGCCGATATCGTCATGTAGCCGTTATACGCCCTGACGAGAAGGTAACGGCCACGCATTGATGCCTGACGTGTAAACCGCTTTGGGCATAAATAAAATAGGATTTCAGTACTATGCTTAAGCAATAGCGCAGGGAAATGGTTATAAGAGCAGCACTGACTGGGGTTTTCGCTTAAAAAATCGAGGGTTAAAGTTGAAAGAGCGTGAGTAACTCGCTCATACTCTATACTCGCAGAGTTACCCGGCGTAGCATGGCAAAACGCTTGGGCTGTTAATGAAAAAAGGAAAACGTCGTGGCAGAAGAAACTATATTCAGCAAAATTATTCGTCGTGAAATTCCGTCGGATATCGTATACCAGGATGAACTGGTCACTGCGTTTCGTGATATTTCCCCTCAGGCACCTACGCATATTCTGATCATTCCTAACATCCTGATCCCAACCGTCAACGATGTGACGGCTGAACATGAACAGGCATTGGGCCGCATGATCACCGTTGCAGCGAAAATTGCTGAGCAGGAAGGCATTGCTGCAGATGGGTACCGCTTAATCATGAACACCAACCGCCACGGGGGTCAGGAGGTGTATCACATTCATATGCACCTGCTGGGTGGCCGTGCGCTTGGCCCAATGCTCGCGCATAAAGGTCTGTAGGCATGATCAGAGGATGCATTGTACTTTCACTGGGCTTGCTGCTACTGGCGGGTTGTCGAACACACCCAGAAATTCCGGTAAGTGATGAGCAGTCGCTGGTGATGGAGTCAACGATTCTGGCGGCAGGTATAACAGCAGAACAGCCCACGTTAACCACGTCTGATATTCAGGCCTCGGCATCCTCGCGACTCTATAACGAAAGACAAGAACCCGTCACCGTTCATTATCGGTTTTACTGGTATGACGCCAGAGGATTGGAAATGCATCCTCTGGAAGCGCCGCGCAGCGTGACTATCCCGGCTCATTCGTCGGTGACGCTGTACGGCAGCGCCAATTTTCTGGGGGCGCACAAGGTTAGACTTTATCTTTATTTGTAAGGGGTGAATCTTGATGATCAAAATGAATCGCTACGCACTGATTGCCGCGCTGGCGATGTTTCTCTCTGGCTGTGTGGTGCAACGAGAGCCCGCACCGGTAGAGGAAGTCAAGCCGGTGCCGGAACAGCCTGTGCAGCCGCAACAGCCGGTGCCGGTAGTGCCAACGGTGCCAACCATACCGCAGCAGCCGGGTCCGATTGAGCACGAGGACCAAACGGCGCAGCCGACGCCACGTCAACGTCATTATGACTGGAACGGGGCTATGCAGCCGATGGTCGGAAAAATGCTGCAGGCTGACGGCGTAAAAGCGGGCGGCGTTCTGCTGGTTGATAGCGTGAATAACCGCACCAACGGCTCGTTAAACGCGGGTGAAGCCACCGAAACCTTACGTAATGCTCTGGCGAATAACGGTAAGTTTACTCTGGTTTCCGCTCAGCAACTGGCAGTTGCCAAGCAGCAGTTAGGTCTGTCGCCGAACGATAGCCTGGGAACGCGCAGTAAAGCGATTGGTATCGCCCGTAACGTTGGCGCGCAGTATGTGCTTTATTCCAGTGCATCCGGCAACGTCAATTCGCCTGCGCTGCAAATGCAATTAATGCTGGTACAAACTGGCGAGATAATCTGGTCAGGTAAAGGTGCCGTTCAGCAACAATAACAGACTCACGCGCGGCGAAGTGTTGTCGCGCTATTTCCCGCAGTATCATCCCGTCGCAGCCAGCCAAACTGGCCTGAGCGGCGGGAGCTGCATCATTGAGCATCATTCTCACCGGCTGGTACTGCGTTGTCATCACGACCCTGATGCGCCGGAATCGCATTTCTTACGCCAATATCATGCGTTAAAACACCTGCCAGAAAACCTTGCGCCACGTCCTTATTTTTATACGCGTGGGTGGATGGCCGTCGAGTTTTTTCACGGTAAGGTAGAATCCAGATTACCGGACGCCGACGAACTCGCAGGCTTACTGTATCATCTGCACCAGCAACCCCGATTGGGCTGGCGAATCAGCCTGCTGCCGCTACTTGAACAGTACTGGCAGTGTGGCGATCCGGCGCGTCGTACACCATGCTGGCTGCGCGCGCTGAAGCGGCTGAGGAAACGAGGTGAGCCTCGACCTTTGCGTCTGGGGCCGCTGCATATGGATGTTCACGGTGACAACATCGTACGCACAGCCTCAGGGCTGCGGCTGATTGACTGGGAATACGCCGGAGACGGTGATATTGCCCTGGAGCTGGCGGCGGTATGGGTCAGCGATGAATCCCAGCACCAACAGCTGGTTAGCACCTACGCTCAACGAGCGCACATTGAGCCAGACGTTTTGTGGCGACAAGTCAGACAATGGCAACCCTGGATAATGATGCTGAAGGCGGGGTGGTTTGAGTATCGCTGGCGGCAAACCGGCGATAGACAATTTATCAGGCTGGCCGATGAAACCTGGCGGCAGCTAACAATGAAAGGATAAGGAGAGCAGTGTGGGCCCAGTAATGTTGGATGTCGAAGGGTATGAGCTGGACGCAGAAGAGCGTGAGATTCTGGCGCATCCGCTGGTAGGTGGGTTGATCCTCTTTACCCGAAATTATCATGACCCGGAACAGCTGCGTGAATTAGTGCGACAAATCCGGACTGCGTCACGTAACCATCTGGTGGTGGCGGTAGATCAGGAAGGCGGACGCGTACAGCGCTTTCGAGAAGGCTTTACTCGCCTGCCTGCGGCTCAATCGTTTGCCGCGCTGCACGGTCTGGAAGAGGGCGGCAAACTGGCTCAGGACGCCGGATGGTTGATGGCCAGCGAAATGATCGCGATGGACATTGATATCAGCTTTGCACCGGTACTGGATGTAGGCCATATCAGCGCCGCAATCGGCGAGCGTTCTTACCACGCCGATCCGCTAAAAGCATTGGCGATGGCGACCCGCTTCATTGACGGTATGCATGCCGCAGGCATGAAAACGACCGGTAAACATTTCCCTGGTCATGGGGCCGTGACGGCGGATTCACACAAAGAAACCCCAACCGATCCTCGCTCAGAAGCCGAGATTCGTGCGAAAGATATGTCCGTGTTCCAGACGTTGATTACTGAGAACAAACTGGATGCCATTATGCCTGCGCACGTTATCTACAGTGATGTAGATCCGCGTCCGGCGAGTGGCTCACCTCACTGGCTGAAAACGGTGCTGCGCCAGGAGCTTGGCTTCGATGGTGTCATTTTCTCCGACGATTTGTCGATGGAAGGGGCGGCGATTATGGGAAGCTATGCGGAGCGTGGACAGGCATCGCTGGATGCAGGTTGCGATATGATCCTGGTCTGCAATAATCGTAAGGGAGCGGTCAGTGTGTTAGATAATCTGTCGCCGATCAATGCAGAACGTGTTACACGTTTGTATCATAAAGGTTCATTTTCACGTCAGGAACTGATGGATTCGGCACGCTGGAAGACGGTAAGCGCTCAGCTAAACCAGCTTCATGAGCGCTGGCAGGAAGAGAAAGCAGGTCATTAACGCAAGTTTGGCGAGGATGCGATGATTATCTATTTACACGGTTTTGACTCTAACAGCCCGGGCAACCATGAGAAGGTGTTGCAGCTGCAATTCATCGACCCGGATGTCAGGCTGATTAGCTACAGTACGCGGCATCCCAAACATGATATGCAGCATCTGCTAAAAGAAGTGGACAAAATGCTACAGCTGAATGTGGATGACCGTCCGCTGATTTGTGGTGTGGGGCTCGGGGGATATTGGGCTGAACGGATTGGTTTTCTGTGTGATATTCGTCAGGTAGTGTTTAATCCTAACCTGTTCCCGTATGAGAACATGGAAGGCAAAATTGACAGACCTGAGGAGTATGCAGACATCGCAACAAAATGCGTGACCAATTTCCGCGAAAAGAATCGCGATCGCTGTCTGGTTATCCTGTCGCGTCATGATGAAGCGCTCAATAGCCAGCGTTCGTCGGAAGAACTGCATCACTTTTACGAGATAGTCTGGGACGAAGAGCAGACGCATAAGTTTAAGAATATCTCTCCGCATTTGCAGCGCATCAAAGCGTTCAAGACGTTAGGTTAATCCTTATTGAGTGCGTAAAAAACCAGCCATCGGGCTGGTTTTTTTGTTCTTAAAGTTCCGGTTGTCTATCTTTTCAGCATCAAAACTTGATACACATCAATTTTGGTATGACCAATGCACCGTTCGTGTTATTCTCACTCTCGAAGAACATTTTCATTACTGTAACTTGTTGTTAATTAAGAGCTATATCAATAACTTTTAATTAACAATTGGTTAATAAATTTGAGGGGGTCACGTTGACTACACCATTGAAAAGGATCGTGATTGTCGGCGGCGGTGCTGGCGGACTGGAAATGGCGACGCAGTTGGGTAAAAAACTCGGGCGTAAGAAAAAGGCCAAAATCACACTGGTAGACAGAAACCACAGTCACTTGTGGAAACCGTTACTGCATGAAGTGGCGACGGGTTCACTGGATGAAGGCGTGGATGCGCTGAGCTATCTGGCACATGCCCGTAACCATGGCTTCCAGTTTCAGTTAGGTTCGGTGATAGATATCGATCGTGAAGCGAAGACCATTACTCTCGCTGAGCTGCGCGATGAGAAAGGGGATCTGCTGGTTCCTGAGCGTAAAGTGCCGTATGACACGCTGGTGATGGCGTTGGGCAGTACCTCCAACGATTTCAACACCCCTGGCGTGAAAGAAAACTGCATTTTCCTCGATAACCCGCATCAGGCGCGTCGTTTCCACCAGGAGATGCTGAATCTGTTCCTGAAGTATTCCGCGAATCTGGGCGCTAACGGAAAAGTGAATATCGCCATTGTGGGCGGTGGTGCGACGGGGGTTGAGCTCTCCGCTGAGCTGCACAATGCGGTAAAACAGCTGCACAGCTATGGTTACAAAGGGCTGACCAACGATGCGCTGAACGTTACGCTGGTGGAAGCTGGCGAGCGCATTCTGCCTGCGTTGCCGCCGCGTATTTCTGGTGCTGCGCATAATGAGTTAACCAAACTGGGCGTACGCGTACTGACCCAGACTATGGTCACCAGCGCTGACGAAGGCGGACTGCACACCAAAGATGGCGAATACATTAAAGCCGACCTGATGGTGTGGGCGGCGGGTATCAAAGCGCCAGACTTTATGAAAGACATTGGCGGTCTGGAAACGAACCGTATTAACCAACTGGTGGTTGAGCCAACTTTGCAGAGCACGCGCGATCCTGACGTGTACGCGATTGGCGACTGCGCTTCCTGCGCTCGCCCGGAAGGGGGTTTTGTGCCTCCGCGCGCTCAGGCAGCACACCAGATGGCGACCTGTGCGATGAACAATATTCTGGCACAGATGAACGGCAAGCCACTGAAAGCGTATCAGTACAAAGATCACGGCTCTCTGGTCTCGCTCTCTAACTTTTCTACCGTGGGTAGCCTGATGGGCAACCTGACTCGTGGTTCGATGATGGTGGAAGGGCGTATTGCGCGCTTTGTATACATCTCACTGTACCGCATGCACCAGATTGCTTTACACGGCTACTTCAAAACCGGCCTGATGATGCTGGTCGGCAGTATCAACCGGGTGATTCGCCCGCGTCTGAAACTGCATTAATATCGACTTGTGGCGCCGGATGATTTTACGCATCCGGCGCCTTCCTTCAGAGTTCTCCGAATCATCCTGCGTTCATGCCTCATCCTGCTATTTTCATCCGTAATCTGATTGGCATTCCTTACCTTTTGTTGCAAAGTTGTTGCTAATAGCAAAAAAGGAGGAAGTCCCGTGAATAAATCAATGTTGGCGGGTATAGGGATTGGCGTAGCTGCTGCGCTGGGTGTTGCAGCAGTGGCCAGTCTGAACGTTTTCGAGCGTGGCCCACAGTATGCGCAAGTTGTCTCTGCAACACCGATTAAAGAGTCGGTAAAAACACCGCGTCAGGAGTGCCGGAACGTAACTGTCACGCACCGTAAGCCGGTACAAGATGAAAACCGTATTGCGGGTTCCGTATTGGGTGCGGTTGCGGGTGGCGTTATTGGCCACCAGTTTGGCGGCGGACGTGGTAAAGATATTGCCACCGTGGCCGGGGCTTTAGGCGGCGGCTATGCAGGTAATCAGATTCAGGGTTCGATGCAGGAAAACGATACTTACACCACCACGCAGCAGCGTTGTAAAACGGTGTATGACAAATCTGAAAAGATGCTGGGCTACGACGTGACGTACAAAATTGGCGATCAGCAGGGGAAAATCCGTATGGATAAGGACCCCGGCGCGCAAATTCCGTTGGATAACAACGGACAGTTGGTACTGAATAACAAAGCGTAAAATAGCATTATCCTGAACATTAGCCCCCCATTCGCTCAGGCTGGGGGGCTTTTTTTATCAGAAGGTTAAGGCATAGTTCAGACCAAAGGTGCGGCCCCGGCCCTTGTACTCATACAGTGACGGACTGCCGTAGGTTGGGCTGTACAGCAGTGGCGCACGTTGTCCCCACAGCGTGGTGTACTCTTCATTCAGCAGGTTTTCCACGCTAAAGGTCAGCTTACCCAACGGGAGCTGATAGCTGCCGATAAAGTCCATGGTGTTATAGCCATCCAGCTTATTGCCGCTGGCGTCGGTCAGATCAAATGTTTGCTGGCTCTGTACGCGTAAGGTCCACGGTTCTGGTGCCCAGCCGACCCACGCGGTTGCTTTCGACGGTGAGGCCAGAGTCACATCCCATTTTTGCCATTTACCGTTCTGTTTCACTTCCGATTTAATGACATTGAAGTTGCCGCCCAGGCTCCAGTCCGTATCCGCAATGAAATAATCCACCGCGCCTTCAAGGCCATAAATGCGGCGATCGTCGGATTGAACGTTAATGGTCATATCGCTGCGGTTGATAACGATCGATTTATCCGAAGTCGAGTAGTAAGCGGCCAGTTGCGTGCGCAGACTATCGCCGGTGTAGCGCCATCCCAGTTCGTACGAGTTAACTTTAATCCCTTCCAGACGTGAATCCGCCACGTTGACGCTGCGCTGGAGCTGGTAATGATCGCCAACCAGCGAATAGGTGCCGTTACCGTAATATTTCCCTGGATCCGGAAGCTCCACGCCCTGAGAGAAATTAAACCACGTTTGCTGACGGTCAGTCAGATGGGCGAGGATACCGGCGTTGAACAGGAAATTATCGTAATCGGTTTTGCCGCCCGGAATGGTATCGGCAGAGTTCGCAAGCCCGGTCGCGATTCCCTGCTGTTGAGCATAGCCAACGAAATCATCAACCCTGTTTTCGGTCCATTGATAGCGCACGCCGCCGCTGAGGGTAAAGATGTCGTTAATGTCATAGCTGTTTTGCAGGAAAGGCGCGAAGTTGGTGATGCTGTAACCGGGGTAACGCCCGGTGGTATAAGCGGTGCGGTTATCCATGCCGCCGGAGGGCAGGGACCAGGCCAGATCGAAGAATTTCTGATTGGAATCGAAGGTCTCGTGATCGGCATCGATACCCCACGTCAACTCCCAGTTATCCATCAACTGGCTGTTGAGGGTAATTTTGGCGCCAAACTGGTCTGTGTCCTGCTGTGATGCGGAGAAACTGGTGACCTTACCTTTGCTGAGCGTCGGGAAAGGATAGAATTTCAGCGATTCGTCGCGGTAATAGATTTGGCTGACCAGGTTCTGGCCGAAAAAATCCGCATCTGAATATTGCAGGCTGATCAGATGACGTTCGGTGCCGGGAATACGATCGGAATTCAGTCCGCTGCTGGTATAAGCTTTACCGTTTCCGGTCACGGCGGACATGTTCTCGCCGAGATCCAGTCCGTAATCATCATCCCCCTGGCTCTTGTAATACTGTGTAACCAGTTGCAACTGACGGTTGTCGTCAAGTTCAATCGTCCCGGTGCCCATCACGTCCAGACGATCGGAGTGCTGTAGCCCGGTTTGGGTGTTATCCAGTAGCAGGGCATCGTGATTACCGTCATACCAACCGCCAAATCGTTGATACGCGACTGACATACGCCCGGAAGCGCGATCTGTTCCTCCACTCACCGCCGCGGCAACGCGTTCATCATGATCGTTACTGTTGTTGAAGCCGCTTTTGCTCCCCAGTTCGAGTTCTACTTCACGCTCCGGCTGGCCTTTTTTGGTGACGATGTTGATTAATCCGCCGGTACTGCCACCGCCATAAAGTGAGGTTGCGCCTGAAATGACTTCAATGTGCGCAATGTTAAACGGGTCAATGGAGTCAAGTTGACGGCTGTCGGTTCGTGAGGAGTTCAGACGGACACCGTCAATGAGCACGACAATGGCGCGACCACGCATGTTCATGCCGTAGTTTGTGCGCCCCTGGCTACTGACATCGATTCCTGGGATTAACTGAGCAAGAACATCCTTGAACTCTTTCCCCCCCTGAACCTGTTGTTCAATCTCGCTTCCTTCAATAACCCAGGTCGTTTGCGCCATTTCTGCCACGGTGCGTTGGCTACGGTTGGCGCTGACGATGAGGTTCTCTTCCTCAGCCGCAATGGCCGGGAGGGTTAAAGACAACAGGAGAGGATTGAGCACCCAGAGACGCTTATTCATTTGTATTCCTTTTAAAAAGAGTCGATCTGTTTTTGTTATGGCGGTAGAGAAACCGATGGTTACATTGTGAAACAGGTATTAAAACAAATGCGAATATTGCTGATAACAATTGTCGTTATCAATACCTTTTACAAAAAATGATCGGATAACACGATGAAAACAATGAGAAATGTAGGGGCAATGGAACGGGAATCTAACCGGGGGCTTTATCAGCTCCCGGGGGTGTTAGTACAGTGGGGGAATTGCGGGAAAGGGTTAAGCTTTGACGAGTTCGGGCCACAGCCGCAGGGTGGTACGTGCGATCTGCATCAGTTTTTCAAACGTTGCACCTTCACGGGCGCTGATCGACATACCTTGTAAAATACAGTTCAGGTATTCAGCCAGTTTTTGCACGTCACAGTAGGCGGGGATTTCACCTCGTTGCTGACGCTGATGAAGAAACTGAGTAAGCGTCTGTTCCTGCATTGCATGGCGGGATTTCACCGTGTGCGCAATATCACGGGAAGAGGCTGCCAGCGTCGCAGAAGTGTTAATCATGAAACATCCCGCCGGGGTGTCCTTGCTGGTAAAGCAGGTCGCTATGGCGGTGAAATAGTCTTCCAGTGCGGACTCAAGGCTTTTTTCTTCACAAAACAGTTGGGCTTCGTGTTTCGCCGCAAAGCGGGTGATGTAGCGGTCCAGTACGGCACGGAACAACCCTTCTTTATTGGTGAACTCCGCATACAGCGTGGGCGCTTTTGCGCCGGTAGCTTCTACGAGATCGGCGAGCGAGGTCGCTTCATATCCGTGCTGCCAGAAGAGTGTCATGGCCTTATCAAGCGCGGCTTCCCTGTCGAACACTTTTGGTCGGCCACGGCTTTTTTTTGCACAACCTGTCGTTTCAGTTGTCATGGCGCCGATGTACCTTTGTTGGGTTTATTGAACAACCATTATAAAAATATTCGACTGCACACTCCAGCGGATTCACGATAAAAATAAAATATAGCTATTGGTATGAAAAATAAGACCTTTATATTTTATATAACGATCATTATAAAAAATTATTGACGTGTGACCTGGATCACATCTATGATTTACCTATCGATCGTTAAGTTAATCTTTTCGACACTCATTCATCTGCTAAAGGTCACTATCATGAAAAACGTAAAAACCCTGTTTGTTGCTGCTGTTCTTAGCTCACTGTCATTTGCAAGCTTCGCCGCTGTTGAAGTTCAGTCCACACCTGCGGGTCAAGAGAAAGTCGGTACTATTTCTGCGAATGCGGGGACTAACTTAGGTTCACTGGAAGACCAACTGGCGCAGAAAGCCGATGAGATGGGTGCGAAGTCTTTCCGTATTACTTCCGTTACCGGTCCTAACACCCTTCATGGGACTGCTGTTATCTACAAATAAGATTTAACCCATCGCAATGCCACTGCGAGTTAAATAAAAAACCCCCGCGGAATAAAATCCAGCGGGGGTTTTTTAATACGCTAAGTTTACAGCGGTTGTTGAGCAACGTCGTGATGACGGGTCACATCGACCGGCATGCCTGAGCGAATCTCCATCGCATGATCCATGACGGCGGTATCTGTTTGCGCCGCATTTTTAAATGTCTGCATGGACGCGTTCAGCACGATTGGCAACAGTTGCGGGTCGTCATTGATTTTTTCGGACAGCGGCTGATGCACTTCTACTAACCGCACGCCGTTAGGCTCAACGGATGCTTTGATCGGCGTATTGATAATATTGACCTTAGTTCCGGGCGTTACCTGACGGAACAGGGTTTCGATATCACCGTCGCGCAGACGAATACAGCCGGAACTGACGCGCATGCCGATGCCAAAGTCAGCATTGGTGCCGTGCAGCAGATAAACGCCGCCGTATGCCGCTAAGCGAATTGCATGATGGCCCATCGGGTTATCCGGACCGGCAGGTACAACGGCAGGCAGGTCAATTCCGTTTGCTTTGTATCGCGCGCGGATATTTGCCGTCGGCGTCCAGGTGGGGTTGGCGCGTTTATCAGAAATGGTGGTTACCATCGTAGGCGTCAGCGTGTCACCACCTAACTGACCAATACCAATAGGATAAACGGTCACCGAATTGGTCCCCGGCTGGTAATAATAAAGACGCAGTTCGGCGAGGTTGATAACAATACCTTCGCGCGGGGCGTCAGGTAGCAGAGTTTGTAATGGAATAGTCAGCACGCTGCCCGGACGTGGTACGTAAGGATCAACGCCGGGGTTGGCCTGCAGCAGCGCTAAAAAGCCGACATTATATTTTTTCGCAATCGCCTCCAGAGAACCGCCATTATCTTCAACAACGTGAACGGTATTCTGGCCCACCAGACGGCTTCCCGGCGGTGGCAGCGGCCAGGTGTTTGCCTGAGCCGGAAGTGCTAACGCGAAGGTCGCTGCCAGCGTAAAAAACGCGAGCCAGCGAGAGAGTCGTTTATTGTTTAACATCACCATAAATCCATTGTTTTTACGTGGTTTTTATTATGTAAAAGTAAACGAGAATTATGGCGTTTTGCTGTGTCTGGAAGTGCAGGGAAGTGCAAAGAGTTTGTAAATTCATCAGGCCGGGTGAGTGGTGTGCTCACCCGGCCTGTTCACTATGCTACGGCGTTTTCTTCAAGCTGACGCATAAACTGGCGGACCCAGTCGATCCGCGTTTTACGCTCGCCCAGATCCTGCATAAATTTCAGTCGGGTTGGGCCGTCCAGACGGAAGTGTTGCGGTTGTTTTTGCAGTAAACCAATCAGCCAGACCGGGTTGACGTGGTTTTTCTCGGCAAATTCAATGGTACCGCCTTTGTCATGACCTTCGAGCTTTCTGATCCCCAGTTTCTGCGCCTGCTGGCGTAAACGAGCGATATCCAGCAACGTACGGGCCGGGTCGGGCAGCAGGCCAAAACGATCTATCAGCTCGACCTTAATCTCTTCCAGTTCGTTTTCGCCTTTCGCGCTGGCAATGCGCTTGTAGAACGATAGTCGGGTGTTAACATCCGGTATATAGTCATCCGGCAGCAGAGACGGCATACGCAATTCAACTTCGGTTTGCTGGCTGGTGAGATCTTCCAGTGACGGTTCGCGTCCCTCTTTGAGCGCATCGACAGCATTTTCCAGCAGCTCCATATACAACGAGAAGCCGATGCTTTCCATGGAACCACTTTGATCTTCACCCAGCAGTTCCCCGGCGCCGCGAATTTCAAGGTCGTGGGTCGCCAGCGCAAATCCTGCACCCAAATCTTCCAGCGAAGCGATGGCTTCCAGACGCTTTTGCGCGTCGGTGGTCATTGCTTTTGGGTGCGGCGTCAGCAGCCAGGCGTACGCCTGATGGTGTGAGCGTCCCACACGACCGCGTAGCTGGTGCAATTGCGCTAAACCAAAGTGATCGGCACGTTCGATGATAATGGTGTTGGCGGTCGGAATGTCGATCCCGGTTTCGATAATGGTGGTACACACCAGCACGTTAAAACGCTGATGGTGGAAATCGTTCATCACGCGTTCCAGCTCGCGCTCGCGCATTTGCCCGTGGCCGATACCAATACGCGCTTCCGGCACCAGTTCTGCTAATCTGTCAGCGGTTTTCTGGATATTTTCGACGTCGTTAAACAGATAATAAACTTGTCCCCCGCGCAGAACTTCACGCAGGATCGCCTCGCGTACCACCAGGCTGTCGTATTCGCGCACGAAGGTTTTGACCGCCAGACGACGAGCAGGCGGCGTGGCGATGATCGACAGATCGCGCATGCCGCTCATCGCCATATTGAGCGTACGCGGAATAGGCGTTGCCGTCAGGGTCAGAATATCGACATCCGCACGCATCGCCTTGATGCGTTCTTTGTGGCGAACGCCGAAACGGTGCTCTTCATCGACAATCAGCAGACCCAGATCTTTTAACTTCACATCCGCTTGCAGCAGTTTGTGCGTGCCGATGAGAATATCAATTTTCCCCTCGGCAACCTGTTCCAGAATCTGCGCTTGCTCTTTGGCGCTACGGAAACGGGACAACATCTCAATGCGTACCGGCCAGTTGGCAAAACGATCGCGGAAGTTGTCGAAGTGCTGCTGTGCGAGCAGGGTAGTCGGATCCAGCACGGCAACCTGTTTGTGGTTCTCTACGGCAAGGAAAGCGGCGCGCATCGCGACTTCGGTTTTACCAAAACCGACGTCACCGCACACCAGGCGGTCCATGGCCAGCGGTTGACACATATCGCTGAGTACAGCGTTGATCGCCTGCGCCTGGTCAGGCGTGGTTTCAAACGGGAAGCTGTCGCAAAACAGCTGATACTGTTCACGGTCATGCTTAAAGGCAAAGCCTTCTTTCGCCGCGCGCTGGGCATAAATATCCAGCAGCTCTGCCGCGACATCGCGCACCTTCTCAGCGGCTTTCTGTCGGGCGCGTGACCAGGCATCGCCGCCCAGTTTATGCAGCGGTGCATTCTCTTCTGCACCGCCTGCATAGCGGCTGATCAGATGCAGTGACGACACCGGCACGTACAGTTTGGCATCGTTGGCATAGGTGAGCATCAGATATTCACCGGTGATACCGCCCGCTTCCAGCGTGGTCATCCCGGCATAGCGACCCACGCCGTGTTCCAGATGCACTACCGGCTGACCGGGATGCAGCTCTGCAAGGTTACGAATTAATGTATCCGGGTTGATGGTGCGACGCGAATCCTGGCGGCGACGCGCCACGCGTTCCCCAAGCAGATCGCTTTCACAAATCAGTGCCAGATTGCGTTTGCTATCGATGAAGCCGTGCTCAGCTGCGCCAATCATCAGATAACGACCGTTATCTACGGCTTCATCGAGTCGCAATATCCGCTTCGGTGCCACTTTGATACGAGCGAGCAACTCGCCAAGCGCTTCACGTCGGCCTTCACTTTCGACCGAGAAAATCACCGGGCCGGTAAAGCCCTCAAGGAATTTACGTAACGCATCTAACGGTGATTTTTGCTGTGCCTGCACGGCGATGTCCGGCAGCTTCTGGAACCCGAGGTTGGTATTCGCAGCTTTGTTCGCCAGACTCTCGGTTTTCAGTTGAACGCGCGGCCAGCGTTTAAGTTCAGAAAACAGCTCATCAACCCGCAGCCACAGCGATTCCGGCGGCAGAAGCGGGCGCATCGGATCAACACCGCGATTTTCAAAGCGTGACAGGGTATCGGCCTGGAAGCGTTCTGCGCTGGTCTCGATATCACCGGTATTGACCAATAACGTATTGGCGGGGAAGTAGCTGAACAGCGGCGGCAGCGGCTCGCTGAAAAACAGCGGTTGCCAGTATTCAATACCCGCAGGTAACGTGCCTTTGCTGACCTGCTGATAAATATGTTCGGCGTCGCGTTTAACCTCAAAGGTATCGCGCCACTGACTACGGAATAGCTCGATGGCCGTTTTGTCAGTCGGGAATTCGTGCGCGGGAAGCAAATTAATGGCATCGACTTCTTCCAGCGTGCGCTGGGTGTCGGTATCAAACAGACGCAGGCTGTCGATTTCGTCATCAAAGAAATCCAGACGATAAGGCAACTCGCTGCCCATCGGGAACAGATCCAACAACGCGCCGCGCGTGGCGTATTCGCCGTGTTCCATGACCTGATCAACATGGCGATAGCCAGCGCTATCCAGCTGTTCGCGCAGGGCGTCGCGCGAAAGCCGCTGACCTTTTTTCATGACCAGCGCATGCCCGTGCAGATAGCTGTGCGGACAGACACGCTGCATCAGAGTATTTACCGGAACGATCAGCACGCCTCGCTGCATGGCAGGCAGTTGATACAGCGTAGAGAGACGCGAAGAGATAATCTCCTGATGGGGAGAAAAACTGTCATAGGGCAGCGTTTCCCAGTCGGCCAGGTTCATCACCATCTGGTCGGTAAACTGACGAATTTCATCATGCAGGCGCAAAGCATTTTGCATGTCCGGCGCGATCAGCACCACTGGACCGGCGTGATGTTCGGCGATTTCGGCGACCAGCGTTGCGCAGGCGGCACCGGTAAGCTCACCCAACTGGCGCTGATCGCCAGCTTTCGCTGGGAGCGTGTAACGATGTTGTTCAGGCATTCGGTTGTCAGGTTCTCGTTTAGATATACATCTGATAAGCAATGTTCTTTATTATCCGTGATCGTTTCTCATAAGCAAATTGATTCGCCCCCTGATGGGGGCAAAAAGCGCGTTGGGGTTAGCGCGAAACGACCGATAAAGAAGGCGGGGAAAAGAGCAGGTCGGCCACTGTTTTTTGTGAAATTTTACGCACCAACAGGCCAAACAAGGTGCACAGCAGCAGGCAGGCGAATGGATACACCAGCAGCAGGGCCAGCTCTGCATATGCAGGCCAGGCGGCATGATTAATGTTTGGGATTAGCGTTAAGCTGAACAGCTCAACCAGAATACGGTGGGTGGTGTAGATGGCGATGGTATTGGCACCAATTACGCTTAACGGGCCGGGCTCACGCATACCAAAGCGCAGCTCAAATTGATAAAACAGCTTCATGATCAGCACAATGGAAAGAAGAGAAAGTAATAGTGAGACATTTGCCAGCCACGCGACGATGGCGGCGATTGCGCTAACCAGAACAATGAGCGCATGGCGGCGCAGGGGCACCTCCTTAATCCATACCATCAGCGTTGCGCCAAACCATGCACCGAGGCTGTACCAGGGCAGATTGCGAATCACGCTGTTCATTCCCCACCACGGCGTCGGGACAAAGTTGATCGTCACGCTCAGCGCCACAAATAACGCCAACAGCGGCACCGCCCAGCGGCTGAAAATTTTACACAGAACAAAATAGACAATCAGTGCGTACAGATACCACAAGCTGGTACTGGCGGTCAGCATCCCGTGGGTAAAACCTGCGATCGAACCAGCATAAGCGGCGTTGGCAGCATGGCTCAGATCGCGCTGTGGGGCCAGCCAGTTATTGAGCGCCACTAACGCCAGCCATTGCACCACACCCCAGAGAATCAGCACCCAGGCAATACTCCAGATCCGTTTATCCACGCAGGTGGTCCACGGGACGCTATCAATGTAGCGACGGATCAGATATCCCGAAATAAAGAAAAAGACCGGCATGCGAAACGGCGCCAGGTACAAATTGAGGTAAATCCAGCATTTGCTCAGCAGCTCTGAAAGCGGATGCTGAAAAGTAGTGAGGTGCGGGTAAAATGTGATTACCGAGTGGTAAATCACCACCAGGCAAATACATAACCCTTTGATTTGATTAATCCATAGTTCTTTTTTATTCATCGAGACGGCGTATCCATATTGTTGGTTATAGTCTGCCATCCTGCGCAACCCGCTGTGCGCTGTAATGCGTAACTGTCTGCATTTTGATTTTTTAAGATAAAGATCAGGGACCGGGATGGAAGGGAAGAGGGACAGCTTTAGCGAATTGATTTATTTATACTTTTAGGAATAGTGCTGACGAACACTTACGGTTCAGTCATTTACCCATTCCGCTTTCGCTTATATACTCGTGACTTTGCTAACAGCAACCAGACGGATTTCATGTACCAACCTGTCGCTCTATTCATCGGCCTGCGTTATATGCGTGGGCGTGCAGCAGATCGCTTCGGTCGCTTCGTTTCCTGGCTCTCCACCATTGGCATTACCCTCGGGGTGATGGCGCTGGTCACGGTGTTGTCGGTGATGAACGGTTTTGAGCGCGAGCTGCAAAACAATATTCTTGGCCTGATGCCTCAGGCCGTCCTCTCGTCTGAACAGGGTTCCCTCAATCCGCAACAACTGCCGGAAAAAGCGGTGGTGTTGAACGGCGTCAACCGAGTTGCACCCATAACTACGGGAGATGTGGTGCTGCAAAGCGCGCGTAGCGTGGCGGTCGGCGTGATGCTCGGTATCGATCCGGCGCAAAAAGATCCGTTAACGCCGTATCTGGTCAATGTGAAGCAAACAGATCTGCTACCGGGTAAGTATAATGTCATCCTCGGCGAGCAGCTTGCCGGGCAGTTGGGCGTGAACCGTGGCGATCAAATTCGCGTGATGGTGCCTTCGGCCAGCCAGTTTACGCCGATGGGACGTTTGCCGAGCCAGCGTCTGTTTACGGTGATTGGCACCTTCGCCGCCAACAGCGAAGTAGACGGCTACCAGATGCTAACCAACATTCAGGATGCTTCCCGCCTGATGCGCTATCCGGTGGGCAATATTACCGGCTGGCGTCTGTGGCTGAACGAACCGTTAAAAGTTGATACGCTGAGCCAGCAAACGCTGCCGCAGGGCACCAAATGGCAGGACTGGCGCGAGCGCAAAGGGGAACTGTTCCAGGCCGTGCGCATGGAGAAGAACATGATGGGGCTACTGCTTAGCCTGATCGTGGCTGTGGCGGCTTTTAATATTATTACCTCGCTGGGTCTGATGGTAATGGAGAAGCAAGGAGAAGTGGCGATTCTACAAACGCAGGGGCTAACGCCGCGGCAGATAATGATGGTGTTTATGGTTCAGGGGGCCAGTGCCGGGATTATCGGCGCGCTGCTTGGCGCGGTGCTGGGCGCATTGCTCGCCAGCCAACTGAACAATTTGATGCCAATTATTGGTGTGCTGCTGGATGGTGCGGCGCTGCCGGTCGCTATCGAGCCGCTGCAGGTTATCGTCATTGCGCTGGTGGCGATGGCCATCGCGTTGCTGTCTACGCTTTATCCTTCCTGGCGCGCTGCCGCCACTCAACCCGCTGAGGCTTTACGTTATGAATAAGATCCTGTTGCAATGCGACAACCTGTGCAAACGCTATCAGGAAGGCACTGTGCAGACCGATGTCCTGCACGATGTCAGTTTTAGCGTCGGCGAAGGTGAGATGATGGCGATTGTCGGCAGCTCTGGCTCCGGCAAGAGTACGCTGCTGCATCTGTTAGGCGGGTTGGATACCCCGACTTCCGGCGACGTGATTTTTAGCGGTCAGCCAATGAGCAAGCTCTCGTCGGCGGCGAAAGCGGAACTGCGTAATCAGAAGCTGGGCTTTATTTACCAGTTCCACCATTTACTGCCGGACTTTACTGCGCTGGAAAACGTAGCGATGCCGCTGCTGATAGGCAAGAAAAAACCGGCTGAAATAACCGAGCGCGCACGGGATATGCTGAAAGCCGTAGGACTGGATCATCGTGCCAGTCATCGCCCGTCTGAACTGTCTGGCGGCGAACGCCAGCGTGTGGCCATCGCTCGTGCGCTGGTGAATAACCCGCGTCTGGTCTTGGCGGATGAGCCAACGGGTAACCTGGATGCGCGTAACGCGGACAGCATTTTCGAGCTTCTGGGCGAGCTGAACCGTTCTCAGGGCACGGCATTTCTGGTGGTGACGCACGATCTGCAACTGGCGAAGCGGATGAGCCGCCAGCTGGAGATGCGCGATGGTCGCCTGACGGCAGAACTGAGCCTGATGGGAGCTGAGTAATGGCTTCGCCTTTATCGTTATTGATTGGTCTGCGCTTTAGCCGTGGTCGGCGGCGCGGCGGTATGGTTTCGCTGATATCTGTGATTTCCACCGTTGGCATCGCGTTGGGTGTGGCGGTGTTGATCGTTGGTTTAAGTGCCATGAACGGATTTGAGCGTGAGCTGAACAACCGTATTCTGGCCGTAGTCCCACACGGAGAGATTGAAGCCGTAAATCAGCCGTGGAATAACTGGCAGGAAGCGCTCGACAAAGTACAAAAAGTGTCGGGTATTGTCGCCGCGGCGCCTTATATCAACTTTACCGGACTGGTAGAGAGCGGGGCGAACTTACGCGCGGTGCAGGTGAAGGGCGTTGACCCGAAACAGGAACAGCGTTTAAGCGCACTGCCATCCTTCGTGCAAAACCATGCCTGGGATAATTTTAAAGCCGGTGAACAACAAATCATCATTGGTAAGGGTATTGCCGATGCGCTGAAGGTGAAGCAGGGCGACTGGGTGTCGATTATGATCCCTAACGCCAGCGCGGATCATAAATTACAGCAGCCTAAACGCGTGCGTTTGCACGTAACGGGAATTTTGCAGCTGAGCGGTCAGCTCGATCACAGCTTTGCCATGATCCCAATGGAAGATGCGCAGCAATATCTGGATATGGGAACCAGCGTTTCCGGCATTGCGCTGAAGGTTAACGACGTGTTTAACGCCAATAAGCTGGTGCGGGACGCGGGTGAAGTCACCAATAACTATGTTTATATTAAGAGCTGGATCGGTACTTACGGCTATATGTATCGCGATATCCAGATGATTCGCGCCATTATGTATCTGGCGATGGTGCTGGTGATTGGTGTGGCCTGCTTTAATATCGTTTCCACGTTAGTGATGGCGGTAAAAGACAAAAGCGGCGATATTGCGGTATTAAGAACCCTCGGGGCGAAAGATGGGTTGATCCGTGCCATTTTTGTCTGGTACGGCCTGCTGGCGGGTCTGTTCGGTAGCCTGATAGGCGTCGTCATCGGGGTGGTTGTCTCGTTGCAACTGACGCCGATCATCAACGGAATCGAGGCGCTTATCGGTCATCAGTTCCTGTCCGGCGATATCTATTTCATTGACTTCCTGCCATCGGAATTACACTGGCTGGATGTGATTTACGTGCTGGTGACAGCACTTGTGCTGAGTCTTTTGGCAAGTTGGTATCCGGCGCGTCGCGCCAGCAATATTGATCCTGCGAGAGTACTTAGCGGCCAATAACAACAATAATACACGACAGCATTCATGCTGCATCAAGGCGTAGCCAACGCAGAGGCATCTTGAAGGATGACGTGTATCAAGGAGCGGTGATGTATTACGGATTTGACATCGGCGGGACCAAAATTGCGCTGGGCGTGTTTGATAAGCAACGTCGTCTGCAATGGGAAACTCGCGTCCCTACACCTCGCGACAGCTACGACGCTTTCCTTGATGCGGTCTGCAATCTGGTGACGGAAGCTGACCAGCGTTTTGGTATCAAAGGTTCGGTCGGTATCGGGATTCCTGGCATGCCGGAAACGGAAGACGGCACGTTGTACGCGGCCAACGTTCCTGCCGCCAGTGGCAAACCGCTCCGCGCCGATCTTAGCGCTCGCCTTGACCGCGATGTGCGTCTGGATAACGATGCGAACTGTTTTGCTCTCTCCGAAGCCTGGGATGACGAGTTTACCCAATATCCGCTGGTGATGGGGTTGATCCTCGGTACGGGCGTTGGCGGCGGCCTGGTGCTTAACGGGAAATCCATCACCGGACGCAGCTATATCACCGGCGAGTTTGGTCATATTCGTTTGCCGGTTGATGCGCTGACGCTGATGGGCTTTGATTTCCCGCTGCGCCGCTGCGGATGCGGCCAACTGGGATGCATCGAAAGCTATCTTTCCGGCGGTGGATTTGCGTGGTTGTATCAGCATTACTACCATCAACCGCTGGATGCTCGTGAAATTATCGCGTTGTGGGAGCAGGGCGATGAACATGCGCGTGCACACGTTGAACGCTATCTGGATTTGCTGGCGGTGTGTCTTGGGAATATCCTGACTATCGTCGATCCTGATTTGGTGGTGATTGGCGGAGGCTTGTCGAATTTTACCGCTATTACGACGCAACTGACGGACCGACTGCCACGTCATCTGTTGCCAGTTGCCCGGGTACCGCGTATTGAGCAGGCACGGCACGGTGATGCCGGCGGGATGCGCGGGGCTGCTTTCCTACATCTTACCGATTAATACAAAGAGGTTGTTATGCTGTCGCGTCGGGGTCATCGGTTAAGCCGCTTTCGTAAAAATAAACGCCATTTGCGCGATCGCCTGCGTCAACGAATCTTTTTCAGAGACAGAGTGGTGCCTGAATTGATGGAAAAACCAAGAGTGCTGGTACTGACGGGAGCGGGAATCTCCGCTGAGTCAGGAATTCGAACCTTCCGCGCGGCGGATGGTCTCTGGGAAGAACATCGGGTTGAGGACGTTGCGACTCCGGAAGGATTTAGTCGAAACCCGGAACTGGTTCAGTCGTTTTATAACGCCCGTCGCCATCAATTGCAACAGCCAGAAATCCAGCCCAACGCGGCGCATATCGCACTGGCAAAACTCGAAGCCGAACTGGGCGACCGTTTTTTACTGGTGACGCAGAACATTGATAACCTGCATGAGCGTGCGGGCAGCCAGAACGTTATCCATATGCACGGCGAACTGCTCAAGGTTCGCTGCTCGCAAAGCGGGCAGATTCTGGAATGGAAGGACGATGTGACCCCGGAAGATAAATGTCACTGCTGTCAATTTCCGGCACCGCTGCGACCACACGTGGTGTGGTTTGGTGAAATGCCGCTGGGCATGGATGAAATTTACATGGCGCTGGCAATGGCGGATGTATTCATTGCGATTGGCACATCGGGACATGTTTATCCGGCTGCGGGTTTTGTGCATGAGGCGCGACTGCATGGGGCACATACGGTAGAACTAAATCTCGAACCGAGCCAGGTTGGCAGCGAGTTTGAAGAGAAGTATTACGGTCCGGCAAGCCAGGTGGTGCCAGAGTTTGTTGAGAAGTTATTGAAAGGTCTGTGAACACGGATGGCGTAGGCCCGATAAGCGCAGCGCCATCGGGCAGTGATGATGCGCCGGATGCGACGCTGGCGCGTCTTATCCGGCCTAAGAGGAGGGCAATTAGCGTCCTGCTTTCAGCTTCTGATAATACTCTTCATAGATAGCGCTGGCGGAACCGACGTCGTTCTGCCATTCCCCTTTGTTGATGGTTTCTGCGTCAGGGTACAGGGTTTTATCATTTGCGACTTCAGGGCTTAACAGCTTACGTGCTGCCAGGTTTGGCGTCGGATAACCAATAGTTTCCGCAACTTCTTTCGCCACGTCCGGGCGCAGCAGGAAGTTAATCAGCTTCAGCGCACCTTCTTTGTTTTTCGCGTTAGCCGGAATAGACAGGCTATCCATCCAGAAAATGCCACCTTCTTTAGGCCATACCACTTCCAGTGGTGTACCTGCCTGACGCGCAACATACGCGGAGCCATTCCATACCATCCCCAGATTGACTTCACCTTCCATATACGGGTTGGCCGGGTTGTCAGAGTTAAACGCCGCGACGTTAGGCATCAGCTTCTTCAGTTCGTTATAGGCGGCTTCAATCTCTTTCGGGTCGGTGGTATTGCCGGAGTATCCCAGCTTGCGCAGCGCCATCTGGAACACTTCACGCGCATCATCCGTTAACAGCAGACTGCCTTTGTACTCCGGTTTCCATAGATCGGCCCAACTGGTGACGGTTTTCGGATCGATAGCATCGCTGTTTACGCCAATGGCCGTCGCACCCCAGATATACGGGATGGAGTAGTCATTGTTCGGGTCAAACGGCTTGTTGAGCATTTCCGGATCGAGGTTGTGGAAGTTGGTCAACGTCGACTTGTCGATCTTCTGGATCATGCCTTCTTTACGCATTTTATCGACGTAATAGGTGGACGGAACCACCAGATCATATGCGCCGTCTTTATAGGTTTTGAGCTTGGCGTACATGGTTTCGTTCGACTCGTAGGTCGAATAGATAACCTTAATGCCGGTCTCTTTGGTGAACTGTTCCAGCAGCCCTGGCGGGACATACTCGGTCCAGTTATAGAAATAGAGCGTGTTGTTGTCATTCGCGTGAGCGGCGCTCATGCCCAGTGCCAGAGCACCCGCCGCGAGCAGGTGGCGTGACCATTTTTTCATCATTTAACGTCCCCTGAATTAAGGGCCTCAGCGGCCCTTGGTTTTATCACGTGCAATAAGCTGGCTGGCGATCACCATAACCAGCGACAGAACCAACAAAATGGTCGCCAGCGCGTTCACCTCTGGTGATACACCGACTTTGACCATTGAGTAGATTTTTAATGGCAGAATTTCATAACCCGGTCCGGTAACGAAGGACGAAACGACGACATCATCCATCGACAGCGTAAAGCTCAGCAACCAACCTGCAGCCACCGCAGGCATAGCCAGTGGCAGTATAATCTTGCGCAGAATAGTTACTTCGCTGGCACCCAAATCTTTAGCAGCCTCAAGCATGCGTACATCAAAACCTTTCAGGCGTGAGTAAACTGTCACCACCACAAAAGGCAGACAAAAAGTGATATGTGAGAACAACAGCGACCAGAAACCCAGTTGAATGCCGATCAGCATAAACAGCACCAGCAGAGATATTGCCATCACAATATCTGGCGACATCATCACCACGAACAGCATACCACTGACGAACGGTTTACCGCGAAAACGGTAGCGGTACAGCGCAACCGCAGTGAGTGAGCCGATCAAGGTGGCAAACGTGGCGGATAGCACAGCCATCGTCAGCGAGTGCTGCGCCGCCTGCAACAGGCTGTCGTTATTCATCAGCAGGCCGTACCATTTGGTAGTAAAACCCTGCCAGTTGATGCCGAAGCGCGAGCTGTTAAAGGAGTTCACAATCAGAATGATGATTGGAATATACAGATACGCGTAGATAGCGGTCATAAAACCGCCGCGGAGCAGTCGACCGATCATTCGAGTTCCACCTTCTTGTTCAGCAAGCGCGAGGCACGCCAGTAGATCAGCAGCATCAGACCCATCACGATGGTCAGCGTAATGCTGGTGGCTGCACCAAACGGCCAGTCACGGATGTTCAGGAACTGAACTTTAATCACGTTGCCAATCAGCAGGTTTTTCGCGCCGCCCATTAAGTCGGAAACGTAAAACAGCCCCATTGCGGGCAGCATGACCAGCAGGCATCCGGCGATAATCCCCGGCATCGTCAACGGAATAATGATGCGGGTGAAGGTCTGAAGTTTACTGGCACCTAAATCGCGTGCGGCTTCCAGCAGCGGTTTATCGAGTTTTTCAATGCTGGAATAGAGCGGCATCACCATAAACGGTAGCAGGATGTATACCAGCCCGATAATCACCGCGCTGGGGGTAAACATGATGCGAATGGGTGTATCGATAACCCCGAGCCATAACAGAAACTCGTTGAGATAGCCTTTGGTACTGAGGAAAATTTTGAGTCCGTAGATGCGAATAAGTGAATTGGTCCAGAACGGAACAATCAGCAGGAACAGCAGCAGCGGGCGCACTTTTTCCGGCAGTTTCACCAAAAACCAGGCAAACGGGTAGCCGAGTACCAGACAGGCGAGCGTGGCAATCAGCGCCATATTGAGGGAGTGAACCAGCACCTCAAAATAGAGCGGATCGAGCAGGCGCGTATAGTTCTCCAGCGTAAAGACCATTTTGACGAAATTGGCGTCGTCGCGGGTCAAAAAGCTGGTACCGATGATCATCAGGTTGGGCAGAAAGACAAATAACACAAGCCAACCGACAATGGTGACGATCACCACACTCTGGAATTTACTTGTGTTCTTCATCAGCCAGTACGACCTCCCAGCTTTCTACCCAGTTAATCGCCATTTTCTGGTCGAGAGAGTGGTCAAAGTCAGGATCGTCTTCATTGAAGAATTCGCTGACCATCACCATCTTGCCATTTTCCAGTTCCACAACCGACTCCAGCGTCATGCCTTTGTAGTTGCGTTCGCGCACGTAGCCGATCAGGCCTTCAATATGATTATCATCGTTGATTTCATCTACGCGCAAATCTTCAGGACGTAACAGGACGTGCAGCTTTTGTCCGGGAACCACCGCGAAGTTGACATAAATATTGCACTCGCGACCTTCAACGTTAGCACGAACACGCTGTTCATCCAGACGTTCAATCACCGTGGCGTTAAACATATTGATCTCGCCGATAAACCCGGCGACGAACAGATTCTTGGGCTCTTCGTAGATTTCGCGCGGCGTACCGTCCTGCTCAATCTTACCATCGCGCATCACCACGATGCGGTCGGACATAGTCAGCGCTTCTTCCTGATCGTGTGTGACAAAGACAAAAGTGATACCAAGCTTACGCTGCAGCGCTTTCAGTTCATTCTGCATCTGCTTACGCAGTTTGTAGTCCAGCGCAGAGAGGGATTCATCTAACAAGAGTAAGCGGGGTTTGTTGACCACAGCTCGGGCAATCGCTACGCGCTGCTGCTGGCCGCCGGAAAGTTGATGCGGTTTTCGCTGGGCGAACTCTTCCAGTTGCACCATGCGCAGGGCTTCGGTAACGCGGGGAGAAATGTCGGCTGCGGGCGTTTTTTGCATGCGTAAACCAAAGGCCACATTCTCAAATACGGTCATGTGGGGGAATAACGCATAGCTTTGGAAGACGGTATTCACGTAGCGGTTTTCCGCTGGAACGTGAGTAATGTCCTCGTTGTCCAACATAATATGACCGGAATCAACCGTTTCCAGACCGGCAATCAGGCGAAGAACGGTTGTTTTACCGCAGCCAGAGGGGCCAAGCAGCGTAAGAAACTCGCCATTATTGATGGTCAAATCCAGGCTGGAAATCACCTCTTTGCCATCGAAACTTTTGCGAATTCCCGCTAATTGCACCAGTGGAGAAAGCGAACGCGGTTGTTTATTCAATTTTTTACTCTGTCCCATGTAAACGCAACGGATGGCTGACCGATGCGGGGTTTGTGGTTAACCACCTTGATGACTCTTAATGAGGGCCGTTATTCTACGGCAAACCATTGTAATCGCCAATCCTTGTTGCGAATTACTGGCTTAGCCCTATAGTCAGAGGGGATGTCAGGGCGAAATATTCTCACTTGCGGGGATAAAAGTGACCTGACGCAATATTTGTCTTTTGTTGCTTATTGATAATGTTGTCACAAAAAGTGAGGGTGACTGCATGGATAAACTACTTGAGCGTTTTTTACACTACGTGTCGCTGGACACCCAATCAAAATCGGGCGTGCGGCAGGTACCCAGCACCGAAGGACAGTGGAAATTATTACAACTGCTCAAACAACAGCTCGAAGAGATGGGGCTGGTTAATATTTCACTGAGCGAAAAAGGCACGCTGATGGCAACGTTACCCGCTAACGTTGCTGGCAATATTCCTGCGATCGGCTTTATTTCCCATGTGGATACCTCACCGGATTTCAGTGGTAAAAATGTCAATCCGCAAATTGTTGAAAACTATCGCGGTGGCGATATTGCGTTAGGCATTGGTGATGAAGTTTTATCGCCAGTGATGTTCCCGGTGCTGCATCAACTTCTGGGTCAGACGCTGATCACTACAGATGGTAAAACGTTGCTGGGCGCGGATGATAAAGCAGGCGTGGCGGAAATCATGACCGCACTGGCTGTGCTTATCCAAAAAGATATTCCGCACGGTGATATCCGCGTGGCCTTTACACCGGACGAAGAGGTGGGTAAAGGGGCGAAGCATTTTGACGTTGCGACATTCGATGCGCAGTGGGCCTATACCGTTGACGGTGGTGGCGTAGGTGAGTTGGAGTTTGAAAACTTCAACGCCGCGTCGGTTAATATTAAAATTGTTGGCAACAATGTGCATCCCGGCACCGCAAAAGGGGTGATGGTGAATGCGCTGTCGCTGGCGGCGCGTATTCATGCAGAGGTTCCGGCAGATGAAAGCCCGGAAAAGACGGAAGGCTACGAAGGCTTTTATCATCTGGCGAGCATGAAAGGGACGGTCGATCGGGCGGATATGCACTACATTATTCGTGATTTTGACCGTAAGCAGTTTGAAGCGCGTAAACGCAAGATCATGGATATCGCCAAGAAGGTCGGTAAAGGGTTACACCCCGACTGCTATATCGAACTGGTGATTGAAGACAGTTACTACAATATGCGCGAAAAAGTGATTGAGCATCCGCACGTACTGGATATCGCCCAGCAGGCGATGCGCGATTGCGATATTGAGCCGGTGCTAAAACCGATCCGTGGCGGCACTGACGGCGCGCAGCTGTCGTTTATGGGATTACCGTGTCCGAATCTGTTCACCGGCGGCTATAACTATCATGGTAAACATGAGTTTGTAACCCTGGAAGGAATGGAAAAAGCGGTACAAGTGATTGTGCGTATTGCTGAACTGGCCGCGCAACAAAAATAAAGTATGTGTAGTTGCCGGATGGCGCTTCGCTTATCCGGCCTACATTATTACACTCCAGTAGGCCTGATAAGACGCGTAGCGTCGCATCAGGCACACTTCGCATTACCCTTCGAAGAACCAGTACCCGCTGTTGACCAGCGCGGCAAGCATGGCAAGGAAAGAAGGATCTTCCAGCGCATCCTCAAAGTTCTCAGCCGTCAACACAATATGACTGGCCAGCGCTTCCAGGGCAGGACGATGCGGTGAATCAATTTTCTCACCGTTAGCGTAGACGTCGTCGCCAATACGCAATACACGCAATCCGCCCAGACGCACTAACACATCACCTTGCTTCAGGGCATCGTAAATTTCGTCTGGCTGATACGGTGGCTCCGGCGGGGCAATATCCAGTTCATGACGAGACTGAGAAATAAACTCGCCAAACCACTGCTGGAAATGTTCTGGTTGATTAATCAGCCCGAGCATCATTTCGCGCAGCTTATCCATCTCCTGCGGCAGAACGTCGGCCGGATGATCGCGCGGCGGCAGGTCCGGATCGCTGTAATAGGTGCTACCCAGTTCGCGTTGCAAAACGTAATCGGCGAACCCGCTGATCAGCTCGCGAGTGTTTGGCGCACGGAAACCGACCGAATAGTTCATCGCGTTTTCCAGCGCATAACCTTCGTGCGGGAATCCCGGTGGAATGTACAGGATATCGCCGGGTTCCAGCTCTTCATCGATAATAGCTTCGAACGGGTCGACCTGAAGGAGATCCGGGTGAGGGCAGTGTTGTTTCAACTGCAGTTTTTCACCTACGCGCCAGCGACGACGACCTGTTCCCTGAATGATAAATACATCGTACTGATCCAGGTGCGGGCCAACGCCGCCGCCGGGGACAGAGAAAGAAATCATTAGGTCGTCGATGCGCCAGTCCGGTAATTCACGGAACGGGCGCATCAGCGCGGCAGTTGGCTCGTGCCAGTGGTTGACCGCCTGCACCAGCAAAGACCAGTTGTTCTCGCCAAGATGGTCGTAGCTTTCGAAGGGACCGTGGCTAACCTGCCATTTTCCGTCCTGGTGGCTGACGAGTCGGCTGTCGACTTCGCTTTCCATTGCCAGTCCAGCCAGTTCGTCAGGAGAGAGAGGGTCAATAAAATTGTTAAACCCGCGTTTTAAGACCACCGGGCGTTTCTGCCAGTGGCGTTCAAGAAAATCGGGCCAGTTAAGTGTGAGTTGGTATTCCATAATGAGCATCCCGCAGGCTGGTATCTGCAACCGATTATAACGGATACTTAACCTCAAGCGTGAAGTCAGTACATATTTATTACATGCGACGATTACTCGTCTTTCTGGCCCGGCTGCTGGCGACCAAAAATAACTTCCATGCGCGCACCACCCAGCAGGCTATCACCGGCAATAATCTGCCCGTCATACTGTTCGGTGATTTCTCTCGCCACCGCCAGACCGACGCCTTGTCCTGGACGTAGCGTATCTACGCGCTGTCCACGGTCAAACACCACTTCCCGTTTGCTTTGCGGAATACCAGGACCATCATCTTCAACCAGAATATGCAGCTGATCCTCAGACAGTTGCGCTGAAATCTCGACAAACTCCAGACAATATTTACAGGCGTTATCCAGTACGTTGCCCAACACCTCGACAAAATCATTCTGTTCGCCCACAAAGCTGATTTCAGGTGAGATATCGAGATTAATGTTGACGCCTTTACGCTGATACACCTTATTCAGTGCCGAGGTCAGTTTATCCAGCAACGGCGCGATCGGGTGCAGTTCGCGGCTGAGTAGGGCACTGCTGCCACGCATGCTCGCGCGATGCAGGTAATAGCCTATCTGTTGGGAAATACGGCTGATTTGTTCCAGCATGACAGGCTCTGCGTCGCTGACGCTCATCTTTTCATTACGCATTGAGCGCAGAGTACTCTGCAATACCGCCAGTGGTGTTTTCAGGCTATGGGTGAGGTCTGTTAACGTGGTGCGGTATTTGTCATAACGCTCACGTTCGCTTTTTAACAGCCGATTGAGATTACGAACCAGGCTGGTCAATTCGCGTGTGGTGGCGGGGTTTAGCATCTCACGATGATGTTCCTCAAGCTCACGGACTTCACGCGCCAGCGATTCAATCGGCCGCAGGCTCCACCACGCGGCCACCCATAACAGCGGAATGACCAGCAACAGATTGGCGACCAGCACATAAATAAACCAGCTCCAGACCATATACGAGCGCTTTAGCTCTATCGGAATGGTATCGACAACCACAATGGTCAGTTGCGGCATTCTGGCAGTAGCAGGATAGACGTTTACCGCCACGGAGTGGGTCATTTCGGCGTCGTCGTCATCTTCTCTGACTTCTTTTAACTGCTGCTGCGCGGAGTGATCTTCGCCCAGTAGGGTGCTGGTAGCGTCTACGTTGGCTTCAATCTCATGAAATCCGTTGGTTTTTAGCCAGTCCGGTTGGATACTTTTCGTCAGCCAGGGAACATTGCGCTGCGCCCACAGAAGTTCACCCGCTTCATTGTAAATCAGAGACATTGTTGGGCTTTGCATGTCGAGGTTCTCGGGCAGCTCGATGTTAATCTTGCCGTTTTCCCATTTCGCCAGGGTATAAAACAGATTACTTTCGCCCCGCAGCAGGCGGAACGTTGTCTTATCAAAGCTGACGCTATAGCCTACCAGGGCAACCATGCCGTAGGCCAGTGAAAGCACCAATACCACGCCCGCGGTGGCCAGTAAAAAGCGCAGCCGCAGCGATAACGGGAAAAAATGACGCAATAGTTTATTCATTAGCGCAGTTCAAAAAGATATCCCTGGCCACGTACTGTGGTAATTACTTCATGCGGATATTGCGCCTGAATTTTTTTACGTAGACGCCCCATCAGGACATCAATAGTGTGACTTTCGCGCAGCTCGGCATCCGGATAAAGCTGCAACATGAGTGAATCTTTACTGACCACTTTGCCATTATTACGGATGAGAGTTTCCATAATGGTATATTCAAACGCCGTGAGCTTGATAACCTCATCATTGACGGATAACTCGCGTCGGGAGAGGTCCACCTGAAAAGGCGGAAGGGAGATAATTTGCGATGCCAGACCGCTGTTTCGACGCATCAGTGCCTGCATGCGTGCAGCCACTTCTTCGATGTGAAATGGTTTGGTGACATAATCGTCAGCGCCTGCACTGAGGACTTCCACTTTGTCCTGCCAGCCTTCGCGCGCGGTTAATACCAGAATTGGCAGCGAAACCTCATTACTGCGCCAGCGGCGGATTAGCGACAAACCATCTTCATCGGGGAGCCCTAAATCAACGATCGCGATATCCGGCAGATGCTCATTCAGATAATAGTCCGCTTCCTTCGCATCTTCTGCATCATCCACCTGATGCCCTAAATCCTGTAACTGAACCTTGAGGTGGTGGCGTAATAAAGCATTATCCTCGACAACCAGTACGCGCATCATCGTTTCTCCCTAAAATAATGGTATGAATAGTTTAACGCTGATTATGTGGATTGAAAGCAGCGCTATGAAATTAAATAACTTTTCTCATGCTCCCCTGCCCGTGGGGGCGCCCTGGGGGCAGTGCCGTTGGCATCTGATTGTTCAGCATGTTGACCTGATCCTGGTTCATGTCGCCAATCCACTTGGAGTAAACCTCGTACACCATGCGCGCATCTTCATGTCCCATCTGACTCGCTATGAATGACGGGTTCGCTCCGGCCATCAACGTCCAGCATGCGTAGGTATGCCGTGACTGATAAGGATTCCTTTCGCGGATATTTGCAAGTTTAGTGCCTCGCTTCCAGCCATAGGCAATCGAGTTCTTAGAGAAGTAACTGCCTTTTTTTGACGAATATGCTGTCGGTGAAAAAACGAAGCGAAGAGATTGCTGCTCAGTTTTTCCGATCTCCCGATGGTGAAATCGAATTTCTTGCTTCGGATTAGCGCCGGTGACTTCGTATTGTTCCTTCAGTGCATCCAGAGCAGGTTTAAGCAACGTTATCGTCCTTATTCCGGCATCTGTCTTAGGGGGTACAAATACTCGCTTATTCGTCAAACTTCTGGATACGTGGATTTCACCTTTTACCAAATCAATGTCTTCCCATGCCAGGGCGCATATCTCGCCCGGCCTCATCCCCGTATGAACGGCAACAATGATGATTAATGCCTGGCTACGGGGAAGGACGGCTATCAGTGCCTGGTACTCATGAAGTAAAAGTGGGTCGGGATCATTTTTAGATAACTTGAGTCGCGACACTCCTTCATAAGGAGCATGCAATATAAACTGGCTTCGGTTTGCGAGCTTAAGCATTTCTGATAAAACTGCCATCTGTTTATTGACTGTTGAGGGCGCGCGGCCCTGCTTGGTCAGATTCGGCATTGCCGGGTTAATAATTGTCCCGGTCAATAACTCCTTTCGGTAATGCAAAATGTCGGCATGCTCAATATCTACCAGACGGGTATTTTCTCCGATTACACGCAGTAACGTATTTACGACCGAAGTAAGCGATAGCAGTGTTGCACCAGATACCTCTAAGGCTTTGGTGTCTGTAAAAAAATCACTCAGTTCTTTAAACGTGGTGATTTTTTTGGTTGTGATGAACTTCTTAAGCGCTTTGGATTCCGGAAAACGTTCCGCATAGTCGAATTTACCGAGCTGTATTTCACTTGTGATGAGCGCGCGAAGATTTCCAGCCTTTTTAATGTTGCTGCTGTTCACCGTCCAGCCCCGAAGGACTTCGCGGCAACGTTTGCCGCGATAGGTAAATGTGATCCGTATTTTTCCATTATGCAGCTCAACGCCGGTTGGAAAGTCCATCATGCTTCCTGTACTAATTGGTTAATCTTTGGATAGTTGTACCAAAGCAGACCTTTAGAATTGTCAGTTTCGCCGAGAGCTGTCAGATGTTTGAAATGCACGCCTTCGATCCACAAATTCAACCGATAACTTTTAATTTGTCTTTCAGACAAGCCGGTCTTTTCTGTTAGTCGCGCTTCAACCATCCACTCTTCGCTGAAAATGAGTTGCGACATACATAACTCCGATGCCGCCAGCCACAACAGTACATGCTGCAACTGGCTGTAAGTGAAAACCTAAAATCAGTTTTTTGTCAGGCGTTGCCAGATTGCAGAGACGTATTTGACCTGGTGTCGGGCGTCAGAAAGCGCGTTGTGCATGTCGCCTTCAAACGGGATGTCGAAGCCTGGATTTATACCGACGGATTTACCCAGTTCGACCATGGTCCTTACATCCCTGTCATTCCAGAACGGAACAGCGAAGGGAGTTTCTGTTAATGCATATGCGCGGCGGAGAATGACGTTATCAAACGAGCATCCATTACCCCACAGCTGAACAGTGTGGCTACCGTTAGCAGCATTTTCAGCAATAAAGTCAGCCAGTAGTTCAAGGGTTTCACGCAGCCCCATGGCCTCATCAACCAGAATTGCAGAACGGGCTTCAGATGATTGTTTCAACCACCACTGAATTGTTGACGCATCCGGTTTCATGCCAAACGACATCGATGATTCAAGACTGACAACCTGGTAAAATTCGGCACCAGTGTTACCAGTTGAAGGATCAAAATATACGGCACCGATAGAGACTATTGGTGCATCAGGACCGCTGCCCATAGTTTCCAAATCAACCATCAGGTGAGTATAAAAAGCGTTCAGGGGATCCGTATCAATATGGTGAACGGGTTCATTATTCAGGGAAGCTGGAGGCTCACCAGTTGCATCAGTGCTTTCAACTGGCAAAGCAGCTGCTTCGCCCTGAGGCACTTCAGCATTAGCTTTGATTTCGCTGTCGTCAGTTTTTTCCATCTGCACATCGCTGGTGGTTTCCTCGGTATTGACTTGATGTAATTTTTCTTCGACGGCGCGCTGGCGTACCTGGTCTACGACAGAAAGCGCTGGCGCCGGCTGGTTACCCATCAGGCCATCAATGGAGAAAACACCGTTGCCCATGTTGGCGATTTCTGGTTGTTCGGCTGTTGCCTTCTGTTCAGCTGTGGACTTCTCTTTAATCTCGTTTTCCCAGCTTTTTTCTGGTACGTGACCGGCTGCCACCAGGGTTTCTTCAGTTGGGTGCTGGTGGTCGGTTTCAGTCAGGTTTTTGTTGATGTAACGGCTCAGCAGTTCCGGGAAATGGTGAGTATTTTCTTCTGCACTACGAATAAGCGCGAAAATAGCGGCGCGGGAATAATCCAGGATGCCAGCGCGTTTACGCAGGGCGGCGGACCACTCTTTGAACGGGCTTTCGTTTTTAGAAATGATCTCTTTTGCACGACGGAAAACGCCACCAGGAATATCGTAGATGTTGAAATCCATTGGAAGTGTGGCCAGCGCAATATCAATGTCCAGAGTATCCAGCGTGTGGACAAGTTCCGGGTTGCGATCGGTCTTATTGCCTCCACCTGCGTTGGTTGCGGAGTCAGTGCGCTGAATCTCCGACACATGATTGCCTTTACACCACTCTTTAACCAGCAGCCCACGGTCAATGTGCTCAGTATTGAACCAGGCCTTAAAGAACTGGATAACGGTGACCAGATCAACCCGTTTTCCATCAACCGGAAAAACGGTTTTCAGCGCGCTGATAATCTTCCAGATATCGATCTCTGGCGCTTTCCTGAATGGTTCTACATTCTCGGCGGCAAGCAGCAGGTTCTGCACATAGCTGTTATCCACATTCAGCTCGAGTTCCTGAATGGTTTTCTTCTGCTCAGTATCAATATGGTAAGCATATTCTTCAGAAATAAACTGAGCTAAGAGGCGCTGACGTAGCGGCAGAGTCGCAACGGTAATAAGCTCTGGCGTTACAGGTGGAGTGGCATGTTTATCACCCGCAACTCGTGCTTTCTTATCATTAACCCACTCCTGAACGGTAAGAGCCCGTTTTTCTGGTTCTTCAATCCATTCGGTAATAAATTGCTCAAATGAAGCAACGGTATAGACCTGCTCACGGTCGAAGACTTCTTTTATAGCGCTTGCCAGCTTCCACTCGACATGAGCAGAAAACTCTTTCACCGCTGGCACATTCGCAACGGCTTGTAACAGGTTTTGCACATAGAGATCATTTTCGTCCAGTTCCATTTGTCCGATCTGGATGTGCTGCGCTTCACTGATTTCCTTCTCTTCAGTGTCATTGACCAGGTGCGCAATCAGTCGCTGAGACAGGCGCAGGCGAGATATTGGGCGGAGCAACTCTGGTGCATCGCTGGTGGGTACATTGGCACTGGTAGTTTCAGGTTTTTGCTGGCTGGAAGTCTCCTGATTTTCATCATCAGGCCTCTGTTTCAGTTGCCACGTCTGCTGGTCTTCTGTCAGTTCGTAACGAACGCACCATGTGTCATCAAGTGTGCTTTCCTCAGGAAGATCGTCAACAACAAACCAGTTGGTGCGGACTGGTAATTGATAATCGGCACCACGACCGACGGCAATACCATTGTCTTCGAGAATATTGAGGATTTCGCGTTCTGCACGGGAATCTGATTTCGCAGAGAACCAGCAAAACAGGTTTTTTGCCTCAGTTGCTTTCGCTTTGGCTTTAATAAGATACGCATACGTTAACATTGCGTTCGGGCTCCGTAGGATTGTAAGATACCCGGCAGCTGATGATCGCCGCCTAAGGTAGTGGTTATTGGTCAAAACTCGTTCCGGAAAGCTTTGGTCGGCTGACCGGGTACTTAACCCGCCTTGCGCGGGTTTTGTGCTTTATGGGGTGGGGAATTTTCCCTACACCAGTTGTGCGACGGGGACCCACTCCAGAGCATTCAGCACGGGCTTAAATGAATCAGGCGTGTGAGTAACGGCGCGAACGACGTCAGCCACGCTGGGGTTTGCTTTGCTAAGGTGGTACCCGCCACCAGCGCCACGCTGGCTGGTGACGATTTCACTGCTGCGCAGCTTCGAGAAAATCTGCTCGAGGTAAGACACAGACAGCTTTGATTCCTTGCTGATTGATGCGATGGAAACCGGACTGCCGTTGTAAATTCTGTTGAGGATGGCAACCACCTGAACAGATGCCACCACACGTTTCATTCCAAATTCCATAGTCACTTCCTTACTGATGCTGGCAACAGCCATTGGTCAAACTCGTTATGAACGAACTGCAGTCTGTTGGTCGGCAGACGGGTCGCCCTTCTGGGCGAGCATGTAGCAAATCAGTCGAATAATTACTTCAATACGGTTTAGATGTACGGCCTGACACCGCACTGGTTTACGTGCGAAATCGATCATGGATTTATCCTCTTGCGTTGCCCTTGTCGCCAGGCTGGCGGAACGTTGAACCTGCTGCGTGTTAATACTTGTCATCTCATCCGGTGATTCGTATGCCGCCGGCAGCTACTTCGTGGGCGTCCTGCCTCGATGACGTTTTCGATAGAATGATTAAATCATTGGTTTAATGTTTGTGTCAATCGTCAATTGATGTGGAGGCAAACATTTGCTTTATCAGTCGTGAAAAACTAAGGGGAGGGAGGTTCTGACAAAAGGGCGAAAAAAAACCGGCAAACGCCGGTTTCAATGGATGGGAATAAACTCTTAGTTCACATCGTTAGCCTTAAAACGACCACGAAGATATTTCTCAACGTAATCATCAATTTCCTTTAACCTCAGTGCAAAGGTATCGATCATTCGCTCTTGCTCTGCCTCTGGTAGCTGCCTAAACAAGTTAAGCATTTTGCTCTCGTTAGGCTTGAGACCTGAATCTTCTGATACTTTCTCACCTAACAACCAAGTAACGGACACGTTGGCGGCTTCCGCAATTGCTATGGCGGACTTCTTACTGATAACTCCCTTCTTAAACCACCCATTCACAGCTTGAGGCGTAACTCCTGCAATGCGAGCCATATCAGCTTTGCTGATCCCTCTTTGAGTAATTTCTTCTAAGCGGGCTACCAGTTGGTTATTGAGATCGTCAGTGTTTTTCATACACCCATTGTAAATGTTTGGTTTATAGTCACAATAAATTTAAAGTTTGCAATTGATGTAAGCCTATGGTTTATTACTCCCAATTTAAAAAGGAGATAGTTATGACAGCCATTGATAACGCAATTCGACTAGCTGGCTCGGCCAATAAATTAGCTTGCACGATTGGTGTAAGCGGAATGGCAGTAAGTCAGTGGAAAGCAAAAGGTACTGTTCCTTCGTCACGGGTACTTCAAGTCTTTAGCGCTACAGGGGTTACCCCCCACGAACTTAGACCCGACTTATACCCAAATCCAACGGATGGATTACCTAAGGAGTGACCATGCAAACCATCTCTTTTAAAAACCATACCCCGACGATGGTGAGAACTCAGAAAACAAAAAATCAGTTTTCTGTTTGTCGCCGGGATTGGATGAAGTGCAAAAAAATCTGGGTTGCCGTTCGTGAATGGGAATCGACATTACCAGGACAGGCACAGGAACGGATCGCTCAGCTGGTGGCCGAAGAGTGGGCCAAGGCAGATGGCCGCGGAATTGCTGTTAATAAGCAGAATTTATTCCGGTATCTGAAAAACGAAGGGGGGTCAGAAAAGTATACGGCTTACGTTATGCAGCTGTCAGTCTCAATCATTGCTGCTATGCCAGTTCAGATTGCCAGGAAGCACGGGTTAAGTAATGCGAGCACAGAAGCAGAGCTGGTGGCGAACGCTATCAAAGAGTGCAGTGAGGCACACCATGCGAAATTAATTGGCGCGCCATTACAAAAGCTCGAGAAGGAGATTCGTGAGGCGGCAATCGCATTGTTCAACATGTTACCTGCTGACGCGGCGGGACCACTACTGGCGAGTATAAGCGCCGTAGCGCCGCAATTGTTTTAATCGAGTTTTGACCAATGACCATTATTACTGCAACTCGCGGGGTGAAGTATGCCTAATCCTTTGGCTAAGGCCATGCCTAAGAGTAAGGCTAGTAACGAGCCTTACCGTAAGGTGAAGATCACCATGTGGGATGATCCTAAGTTTCGAGCCTTATCACCACTCCCGCCAAGTGGGCAGAGTCTGTTTATTTACCTGCTTACGGGTCCATTCACAGGGATTATTCCCGGGCTGTATAAGGCGGGAAGGGCGGCTATGGCTGAAGAATTAAACTGGGATGTCGAAGCCTTCGACTTAGCCTTAAGCGAAGCCATAGCGTTAGGTATGGTGGAAGCCGATCTTAAAGCCAGAGTTTTTTGGTTGCCTAACGCGGTGAAACATAACCCTCCAGCATCAGTGAACGTGATCAAATCATGGGCACGATCGTTTGAATTACTGCCTGAATGTTCACTGAAAGATAAAGCATATGAAGCTCTCAAAGCCGCCTGCTACGGGGTTTCTGACGCTATGGGGACGGCTTTTGATAAGGCTTTCGCTTTGCCTAAGGATAAGGCTAAGTCTTTGGCTAAACCTTTGCCATCAGGTATCCAGAAAGCAGTTAGCAGTAAACAGATCTTAAACCCCTCTCTTAACGCGGGCGCGATGAAAAATCCGAATGGGGATGAACTGCCATCCCCGGCCATGCCCCGATACCTGGACGGTGTTGATGAACCGATCGGGAAATTCAGCATGACAGATAGCTGGCTTCCCTCCAGAGACTTCCGACAGCGCGCTGCATCGTGGGGTATCTCCCTGCCTGAACCAGATTACCTTCTGACTGAACTCGCAGAATTCACTGCGTATTGGGAGTCGGAAGGGAAAGTTTTTACACAAATCCAGTGGGAACAAAAATTTGCCCGACATGTAGCCCGGGTGAGAACGCAGGTAAAACCAGAAACCGGAGGTAACAGTCATGTGGGAGCAGGATCCGAACCAACAGCATCCCGGGCAGTTCAGCAAATTCAGTCAGCACACGCAGAGTGGCGCCGCAGGAATGGATTTGATGGCGACGGAAACAGCCTGGCGACTGTGGCAGGTCATGGGGGAGGTGTATTCGAACCGATGGACCCAGAAGAACGGGGCGGAGCCTTCGCCTATCTGGATAGCCCAGATAGGTTCGATGACTGAACCCCAAATTCGGCTGGTCTGTCAGCAGTGCATGGAGCGCTGTGCGATGGGAAATACATGGCCGCCTGACCTGGCTGAGTTTGTTTCTCTGGTTTCAGTGAGTGGAGCGAATCCATTCGGACTGACATCGGAGCAGGTTATGACGGAATACCGGCGCTGGCGCAATGAGTCATATCGGTATTCAGGAAGCGATAAATATCCATGGCCTCAGTCCGTGCTGTATCACATCTGCATCGAAATGCGCAGAACAGGCGTTGAACGACAAATGACAGAGGGGGAACTGAAACGACTGGCGGAAAAGTTACTTACGAAGTGGTCGAAGCATGTTGGTAACGGACTAAGTGTGCCACCAATTCGACGTCAACTGGCGGCGCCGCACCATCCGGCGGGACCAACGCCAGCGCAAATACTGATGGAAGAATACAAACGCCGCAAAGCGGCGGGTTTAATTAACTAAAACGAGTATTGACCAATGACTATAGAAATCTCTCAGAAAGACCGGGATACCAAATCCTGGCTGCAACAGACTATTGCTGAACTTGAACACGAGCGCGACGTAATTCCCGGAGCTTTGAACGAGGATGCTGCCATGGCGCTTAAGGTTATGAAACTGGCGATGGCGGCTATTGGCTCGGAGCAAAAGGTAAACAACCACCCGGCACATGGCCCTGTATCTATCAATCGCCTGTACCAGATACGCGAAATACTCAGCCGGGCAGTGGCACAAAGCGATGGTGGTCATCTTGGCTACGCAATGGCTGATGCTGTGAAGGTTATTGTTGAGGTGCTGGAGTTTCGAATATCCAATAACAAACAGTGCGGTATATGCGCCGATTGCGTGCCTCAGATCTACGGTGGTTCTGGATGCAATAATTGTGCGTGAGATGCTGGAAAGCCGTAAGGCAGCTAGTTTAATCAACTAAAACGAGTTCTGACCAATGACCAATTATCGTGTTACTCAAAAAGAGATGGTGATTGCTGCTATCAATCATATGCCTGGATGCACACTACGAGACATTTGCGAAGCCTTGGAATTAACAACCAGCAATGCAGGGAAGTTATTACGTCGGCTCACCAAAGAGGGAATTATAGTTAAAAAACCTGAGGACAGAGAGCCTGTATACAGTGTTAAACAAGGGATCAGGATACCTAAAATTATTTTGCCTTTTATGTTAGAAGAAGAGAGTCCCCTGGAAACCAGACAGTTAGAGAAATTAGCAAAAAGCCTCGAGGATAAGGGGCTCTGGAGGCGGGCTGCGACTGTGTATATTGATATCCTGGCACAGGTCAAAAATTCCAAAGATGTACTGAGAATTGCAGAAAAACGAAACCGTTGCGTAGAGCGTTCCAGAGGCATGAATTAACTTGGCTCATCGCAACGTGAACAAGCTCAGATTCTTCCAGACAGTTTGCATGCCAGAACGGTTCAATAAGTATGTTGCGTCCATCAGTTGAACTCACAGCACTAAGCGAACAAGCGACCTGAGTTGAAGGTCCGCTGCGAGCGAGGAGCGGACGTTTTCAGGCATTGAGATGGTTTACCGCATTTGGTAACCCCGATCAGGCAAGGCGGAGTTACAACGCGCCGGCTGGTGGGTCGCCCGGGCGTAGCTGGGCTGGATACGCTTAAACTGCTGTCTGAGCGTGGTGCGCTGGAGGGAGATTATATTGATGTGCGGATAACCTACTACCCGGCGGCGCGTAATGTGCTGGAAACTGATTTATGCAAATGTGTAGGATGGGTAAGATATAGTTGATACCCACCCTAGTTAATATCATAATATATTATTCTACTTCATTAACTTCTCTGATTAACATTCCGCTCGAGGTCAAAACATCAGTTTTTTTAATTTCATTGTGGGGGGATGGTGATAAATTTGCTTGAATAATAAGCGCCTGCAATACAGCAATGAATTCATTTAATATTTCATCAAAATTCAGATATTGGCGGCAAATCGTAATGAAAGTAGTGGACTCTTCCGTTTCATTTAGTTCTGAAATAAAACTAAAAAACTTCTCCGCCATAACATGTTTTTTACCTTCGAATTTATACGCGGTTATTTTTTTGACAATGTTATGGATGGTAAGATCTGCCGGCCACTGCACTCTATTTTTATATTTATCTACACTTTCAATTGCAAGAAAATATAATCCCAGGCTTGTTCTAAGCTCCTCTTCAAGATCGAAGTATTGAGATGGTAGAGCCACCCGTAAGTTTTTTATCTGCGGCACCATCTTCCATCCCCAGCCATCTTCGGTACTCAATTCTGTACCAAGCACATGGAATTGATCCAAACTTTCAACGATTTTAAGTAGCTTGCAAACGGCTTCATCAAGAATGATGGCTTTCACTTCTTCGGTATTCTCACCTGGAGGATCATAGGCTAGCACCTTCAAAGGACTGCCAGCATCAATACACGTGTGTGTACATACATTTGTTTGCACTTTCTTTAGAGTAAAAGCAGGTGAACCCCATGCAAGGTGGGTTATTTCCCCAAGCTGAAGTAAACCTTCCTGAATCCTTTTATTACGCCCACCATCTGTGCCACCTTTACTTTCAAAAACATGCCATTCTCCACTGTCAGACTCAATAAGATAGTCGGGCGACTTTTTAGTGTTTAAAGGATTTGTTATTACAAAAGGATACAAGCCTTTAGTATAAATACTGGTATGTAACATAACATTAATTTTTTCACCCGCAGCAGCAAGCCAATGATACGCCGAAATAAAACTCCCTATACCACCTACTATAAATGATATTGCAACTTTTTCTGAAGGTTCTATTTTTGAATAAAATTCTTGTGTAAAATAAGCATCATTTTTATCAACTTTGATGCATGAGGCTACCATTAATAATCTTTTGAGTAAATAGGATGAAAGTTCAAGTGACTCTTTATGATTTAGAAGAAGGTGAGAGGACCACATTCCTTTACGACCGTACCCACACTCAAGCGCAGCATGGACAATTTGAGGTAGTAATAATGCAGGATAGCGCACTGAGAGATTTTTTTTAGAACTACTTCCGAATGGAATATTTGTCGTCTTCGTAAAAGAATTCTTTAAAAAAAATGCTGGTTTGCTTTTATCATAAACCTTTTTAGTTGGGTCTTTTTTGTCCGTTATCTTTTTAGGTCTTGGCTTTGTTCCGTATATTTTAGGTACATAGAATTCAAATATATTGCCTTTGATCAGTTTTGTTGGAGTTTTTGCCTTTGCCATAGCCATATCCTTGCGAGAAACAATCTCAAATCAGAATTAATCGATTAAATTTCAAGCAGATAAACATCACCACGCTGCTCAAAACAATGACTACCAGAGTAGACTTATTTTTGTTCTAATCTACATAATATTGCTATTTTTTTGGCTACCAAAATTAGTAGGGTGAGAATTAAGTTCTCATTACTGGACTGGTTTTATATGTTGCATTTTGCAGTGGATTTTTGATGTTATCACACCTCACAGAGGCACAATTAGCGGTACTATTTCCCCTCCATCACCACCTTCCACGCCACCACTACCGCCTTCTGCTGCATGCGATTTTGCATATGATCGATAATGAACGCCACGATAATCGCAATCCCTTTAATAGCCATTTGGCAGGACTCGCTTACACCTACCATCACCAAACCGTCCGCTAGTTAACCAATCAGCGTCTTGCTGGTAATGGACTTTCAAACCATCTGAAATATCAGAGCATTAGATGTAGTTAAACTGACAATCCAACACATAGCGATCTGTGTGGTACGAGAGATAGAGAGGCTGGCTTAATTGGGCGAAATACCAAGTAAACGTCCGCATCTGGCACTCTGAGGACGTTCGCTCCTCCGACTTTATCGGGATGGACCGCCAGTTACGATCAGTGCTGATGATAAGTATTTCGCAGTTGTAGCTTATTCATCGACGTATCAACGACCACCGATTACTTGACGCTTTTATATGGAGTAAATTTCCCCGGACGAGATTGTGAACCTTTATTTTTAAGTTTCAGCTTTCGGCATAATCGTCCATAAACATCTGGAGGAAAACCTCCATCGAACGACCATTTATCGCCATGTTTCGTCATCTGTAGAATCCCAGATATATTTTTATACTTATTGCCAAGATTATTCTTAACAATATATTCAGAAACCTCCGAGCTATGCGTAAAGCCCAGTTCGGATAACTCTGTTATCAGCTCATTGAATTCCTGAGTATCTAAAGATTCAGTATTTTGTACTGGGTGGATTGTTTGTGGATTATGTATAAATGTCATAATCATCATCCATATGATTTACGTCTCTGCGTCGTAAATGTGAACTAAGTGTAAGTATCCCGTATGAATCACTGAAAAATATGACACCGGAGGAATACCGACAACACCATTATTTGGCCTGGATCTCAAAAAATGCATCGAACTAAAACGGGTTTATTTACATAAGTACTACATTAGAAAGCTAGCCTGACAGAGTCATGCTTTGGTAAATAACCATGAGGTACCGTCGTATTGCAGGTAGACTATTAGTGAAACGCTGCCAATAAAACTGATATCATTGCCGCATATTATTTCGCGACGCTAACGGGATGTATTTGAAGAAATCCCGGATTGAGTGGCAAGTTTTACGTTTAATCACCCATATATTAAGCGGTGCGGGGTGCAGTAATGCTTGGTAATCATCGGCGATGCGTTTAAACAGCTGTTGCCGATAGCTAGGCAATGGACCTGCCAGCACGGCAAGCTCTTCATTGTAGCTTTTTGCTTGCTCTGGCTTCCAGTAAAGGCGGCTGAGTTCTTTCGTACAGTCATCGTTGGCCAGCGATGGGGAGGCAAGTACCTTGTTAATATGTAGTAGCAGTGGAAGGATGAGTATTTTCCATTCTTCAAAGTCGGCCTGACGGTGAAGTTCCAGCGTATTCTGAAATTGTTGTCCAGCTTTAGTATCGATTACTGTTCCTGCTTCAGCTGATTTTTTCAGGCATTGGGTAACCTCCGCCAAGGTGATTCTCTTGGTATATTCCCCGGATAAATCTTCAATAATTTTATAGATCCTCATGCAGTTCATGTGCAGATTGTTCACACAGCTGTCGCACTCAAATGCCAACCGCTCCAACCTGGTAGTTTCGAGCTCTAGCACTTTCTTACGCATATCATTACTTAACGCGAGTTTGGCCCCGAGCCAGACCGCAGTGACGGTCACAATGGGTGTGGTAAGATCTTTCCAGTTAAACAGCATAATCTGTATTTCCTGATAGATGACTTCTGCAGTCGCAGAACAGTAATGGCAGACACTGAGCTAGTACACTATAGCGAGCACCGTGGGTGTAGTTGAGGCTGTAAATGCTGTTTTTACGGCGGGTGCGGTCAGTCCGAACCTCCGGAGAAGATTGTGTGCCAAGTAATGGCATGCAAAACATATAACGAACTACCCGAGTATCCAAGAAGAGGTCTACTGACCGACTCCCTGCTAACGAGCATAAACTATGTCTCGTCGATGTCCGCTTCTGGCACGAAGCGGACCGTCTGAAGCACTGCAAGGTCTGCTATGAGCGAGAAGTGGAAGTTAGTGCTAACTGTGATCTAGCACAGCAAAGCCGTCTATGTGGACTCTGACATACCTATTAGATCAGTGGCAATTCAATCCAACTGAACACCAGAATGGAAAACGGACAAAAACTTTACGCTAGGCTATGCGCCACTGCGAATAAACTGCTGAAGGATATGGAAGCAGAAAACACATCATGCTTTGAAGTGAGGAGGCGGCCGCGACAAGGTGTCTTGACCGATCTTAATACTATGCATGGGAACAGTGTCATACAATAAGGCCCGCTCACGATTGGGCTCGCTTAAATCTGGTTGTATGGCTGAGAGGATCTAAAAATGAAACTTTATCATTTTACAGGTGTGGCAATGCTGCACAGCATATTGACGTCGGAAGGAATAAACAAAGGCTATTTCCATCTGAGTGATGGAAAGATGCTTCACGGCCATAGCTGGTACACTTCCTATCCATTGCCCTATGGTCACGGCTTAGTAGACGGCACAGAAGTACTCACCGAAAGCGATAAAGACTTTTTGAGAAAAGCAGGCGGTCAGGATGCTCATAGCCCGGTCAGAGGCACTCATAACAAACGACTCATTCGGCTCACAGTAGACTCAGCCTGGCTCAAGCAGCAAGACACGTTTTACTCTTTTAAAAAACTTTTGCGCAAATATGAGCAGCCGTCAGTGTGGGCCACGATACTTGGCATTCAGGGTTGGGTTAAAACCGAGAACCTCTCTGACAGTGAACTGAAGAGGTGGACAAAGAGCCCCAAGCTCAAACATGACACCTGGTATGTTCATACAGAAACACTGCCTATCGAGCGTATCCTTTCCATTGAATTCATGGAAAAACCTGATGTATACGTACCCTATGACTTCGAGTTGCACGGACGTTTAGAGCTTGAAAAATCAGGTCTGTACTCCATTACTGCCGAGCAATTTAAAGAGCTGAACGAAATTTCGCAGGTGGAGGATTTTACCGGCGGAGAGGTTCTGGTTATATGCCCTAAACTTGACGCTGAACCGACCATTGTTTTCAGAAAACGGAACAGTGCGCATGTTTTTGCTATTAGTGATGGCAGATTCATGGGGAGCCAGGGTACTACATTCATTCCTGAGTCCCTGAAAATAATATCAGACTGGGTTAAGCAAAACTCTGGTCAGTTAATAAATTTATGGAACAGGAGCAAGGAAAATCTAATGAGATACGACTCCTGATATTCCTCTTTAGCCTGTTCGCTGCTGGAAGTACAGGTTGCGGTATATTCTTAGGGATTGAGAATTGCCTAGGTAATGCCAGCATATAGTAACTGCGATACGGGCCAGACAACAATGCGATCGTTCTGTACAGTCACTCTCTGTCTGATCTGATATACATATCCGTAATACAGTTATATTGAAACAGGGCGGCCTTTCAGAATGCTCAGTAGCGTTCCAGCACCACCAGTTGCCCTGACCGTATTCCGCATCGTAATAGGCCGTCTTCTGCTGCCATAAGGAGATCATAAAAGTCTGCTTTTGGCACGAAGCGGACAAGTTACATGAGTCGAAGGTCCGCAGCTAGCGAGGAGCTGAAGTTGGCACTGGACGATCCTCACGCCCCTGGAATGGTAAAAATGGACATCAGTGCCATCGCCTGAAGCGACATGATTACCCTTCAAGCGTCATGCCGCTCTGATATTAGGGGATTTTCTAAAAAATAGAGAAGAAAAGCCTTGCGATTCTGACCATAAAAATAAAAATTGTTGGAGTAATCTATTAACCAACTATAAAAATGGAATCAATGATGGGTTTGCCTGTTCCGAAAAGAAATTTACGGATTTACGACTTGCTGAAACTGGCCGGTATGTCATTAGATGACTGGCCACATGCTAACTCACCCAACCACAACCAACGCTGGGCTTGGCTTGAGGGTGATATCGCAGTGGTTAATGTGTGGACCGATAACATCCAGATATCGACCGGCTCGGAAGATACATACACGACCAGCTACCAAGCTCGGGGTCAGGACAGGAAAGGAAAGGAAACCGATGACATTTATAAGGAGATTATTCGCCGGAGGTTGCCGGTCCGCGTGCTGCTGAAGGTACGCAATACGAGCAAGCGCATTCTGGATACCGAACAGTGGTCTGCTGCCTACGACGATCTGACAGGTGTATTATTCCTTACCCGAGGTGAAGTCGCTCAATACGAAGATCAGCATGGTGATTTTCGTGATGACAGCAGTATAGAGAAATCAGAAGCAGCCCGCAGGAGCAGTGGGTTGCGACTGCAGGCATTAAAAAGAAGCCGTGGAATTTGTGAGTATTGCGGCGAGCCGGGATTTTTGACGAGCAAAGGGACTCTCTTTGCTGAGGTGCATCATATTCAGCCTTTGAGCGAAGATGGTCTCGATACACTGGCTAATCTTGTAGTACTTTGTCCCAATGATCACAGGCGAGCGCACCATTCAACGGAGAGCGACAAAATGAGGCTGTTTTTCACCCAACTCCGTAATGCCTAGCAGGAAGTGTAATTACCCGGTTAGGATGCCGCTCACTAGGCATTTTCTGCGAAATTGCATGTGACTTGACTACCCATATGCATTTTACTTGGCGACCGTTTGCGAATCACTTGCTCGCCAGAAAAGTTTTGCTTAACTCAGTACATTAGACGAAGCTCGGACAAAACGGTACCTGTGCACGATTTACAGTGAGGTAAAAATCGGTTTGCAACCTTGTTGTGGGTTAGTAGCGCCCGCTTCTGGCACGGAGTGGACTGTCAGTTTAGGTTTTGCTCTGTAACGTAAGAGTACCTGCTCAGGTGAGAGCTAATACATGTAACGGTACATGACTTGAAAACGATATATTTAGCATAGCTTCCTAATTAATAAAGATTCATGTTTTTCAGTAGTGCCACACTCGGCCATTGCTGTAAAAATAGACAGTGGAAATGATAATTATTTCCACTTATTATTATTTATTTGGAAGGGGATAACGCTATGAATAACAAGGTTTTTTGTGTGGCCATCATTGCTACTTTGTCTGCAGGTTTAGCTTTTAGTACTCATGCAAGTGAAACCGTAAGCAAAACAGAGGCTAAAACGCTGGTGAACGAAAATAACAAATTCAAAGTGGTGTATGATATTGATGCTAAAGGAAAAATTATAAATATCAGATTTCCTGATGGAGTAGTTGATGCTGAAACCAAGCAAAAACTTACCAAGGAAATGGGAAACTGGACATTCGAAGCCGGAAGCCCAAAGACCGATGTTACATCTATGGTTACTTTAAAAAAATAATAGAACAATCTTCTTAAAAAAGGCGGCCATAGCTGACCGCCTGATCAATTAAATATTGAACAGTTGTTTGTTCATTTTCTCCATCATTCTTTCATTAATTAACGCTCCAGTCACCGTCATAAGAAGCGCAAACACAGCGATGCCAAGAGGTGTAACGGTCAGGAAACTAAATGTGAAAGCAACAGCCATAGAGGCTGCTTTCCCAACCGCCATGCTCTCGATTTTCAACATCGCGTCTTTCCATTCCCCGGTTCGGATACCTTTAGCAATTGCATTAGCTAGCTGAGAATAGTCAATAACCTGACTGGTAATGCCAAAGGCCTTGCTAAACTTCTGAAGATTTTTAGCCAGGGCATCTTTATTAACTGACTCGATAGCTTTTGCGATAGCTTCACGATCCTGCACGCTGAATTTACTGTTGATGGCGCTCTTATGTTTTTCGAAAGCGGCCAGCGCTTCATTGACGTTTCGAAGTTTTTTCCCCTTGGCTGATTCTGCCAGTTCTTTTGCAAGGGACGCGTTTTTTGCACCTAACTTTTCAGTTACGTCACCATAAAAATCGCTGACGAGTTTCACAGAATCAACAACCCGAGATTGTTCTTCTTCAGCCTGCTTTTTCTTCTCGGCGTCCCGGTTAAGGATCTGGTTCGCGGTATTTAAAGCATTCTGTGCGGCAGATTTGTCGGACTTTTTACGCTCAACATCTCTTTTTTTCTGATTCTCCTGTGTGCGGTACCAGACAGGGTCAGTCGGATCAAAGATTTCCAGTTCATAAAAAAGATCCAGTTCCTTTTCTGCACGCTGCAGGGCGACTGTTGCTTCATTGAGGCGTTTCTGGTTTTTAGTTACTTCTGCTTGCGCCTTGTTGAAATTATCAACGGCAAGATTCAGTGCTTGCTGAGAGATCTGTAGAGGAGACGGGCCCGGAGTTGGTGCTGTCCCGGTACCGGAGGAGGCGTTACCACCACCGTTATTATTCCCACCATTACCGTTGTTGCCACCCCATGGTACGCCGCTGTCTTTACCGGGTTCAAGTGCATGAACACCATCAAAAGTCGCAGTGATACCATTACCCAGAACAACTGTCATGGAACCGCCATGGCCAACATTTGCACCATTGCCAGATCCATTTATACCGCCGCTTGGCAGGCGCCCACCAGGTCCATTTCCTGTTGGACCTCCTTTGCCAGAAGTACCGTTTACACCACCAGTCGGTCCACGACCACCACCACCAAAAGCATTGTTGTGCGCGTTATCGCCACCATTTCCAGACATAAAAATTCCTCTTTGACGTTTAAAAAACAAAATTTGCAAATAACTGTATAAACATACAGCTTGAGGATTATTGCTTAACGTCAGAATTACAGTCAATTACGAATGCTTATCATTTTTGGTAGGTGCGATGTAAAAAGGCCTCCAATTGGGAAAGAATTAAATCCTTATCTATTAATATGTTAGGTTGGTTTTTTGAAGCGAGTGACTGAGTGGCAGAAAAATGATTTTTAACAAAATGTGCTGCTAAATTGTTGCAATCAGAAAATGATGGGGAGATAATGCTGTATGTTTATACAGTATAATAAGGAAGGGTTATGAAGATAGAGGTAACCGGTGATCATCAAAAAAAACTGGCCAAAAAATCAGTATGTAAGCTGAGACAGAACGTTACTTGTTGTTCTTTTACCTCCGTTCGTTATCTGAGTAGTTGTAGTGCAAATCCTACAGGAAGCGGTGAGACGCCAGAGGCTGGTTTTACCAAGCCACAGTAATGAATAAATGGACAGGCATTAGAAAGGGGATTTGCAGTGGTAATGATCAACAGTGTTTCGCAAAAAGGTTACGTAGTCATCCGATGCGATGATGGTGTCATTGTAGCCAGACTACCTTCATTTCCGGAATGTACCCGGGCTCTTATGTACCGGCGCGGAGATGTTGCTTCGTTTGTACCGCTCCAGGACGATGAGATTATTGGTACACCAACCCTCTTTACAGAAATGCTAAAAAGAGCGGGTTATCGTGTCACGCAGAATTCTGATAGACTCTCGTCATAGGCCTGAACAACCTATACCTGCTGCGCCACTGGAGATAAACCATGGCGCAAAATCAAATCCAAAATACCCATTCACTGACGTTAACCAACGCCAGCGATTTTCTTTTTGCCGCATCCAGAGGTGCGTTATGAAGAAAAGCTGGTTTCAACATACTCAACTCACCACTGAGCAGGCTGACGAACTGGAAGCCCGCTATCGCGCAAAGCAGATTAAGACCGAGCGTAGTCTGGAAAATGACTTCATTCACTGGACGATCAGCGTGTACTTGCCAGAAGTATCTAAGCCTCCGCGTCAGGACAGAACCTGGCAACAACGGATCTGGAGGTGAATGTGAAAGTCTACGATATCACCCCAATGGGCAAGCCCAGGATGACTCGCGCTGATAAATGGAAAAAGCGCCCCGAGGTTCTGCGTTACCGGGCTTTCTGTGATGAAGTTCGTCTGCAGGGTGTTGAGCTGCCGGAAAGCGGTTCACATGTCACCTTCATTCTTCCGATGCCAGCGAGCTGGAGCAAAAGGAAACGGGCTGAGTTCAACGGTAAACCGCACCAGGCTAAACCTGATTTCGACAACATGATGAAAGCCCTGATGGATGCCATTTACGAAGATGATGCTCACATCTGGGATTCACGCGTCACTAAATTATGGGGTGAGAAGGGACAAATAATTATCGGGGAGATTGCAGAATGAGGGCGCTGCTGAAGCCGGTGGTTGCGCGTGAGCTTGGAATTGTGCTGCTCAAGCCGGGCAGCGAGCTGATGCCATTATTCAGTTGTGAGCGTGTGCTGGTGGAAAGCCAGCCGGCAGGCATGGAACGTTTGCCTGCCGGCTATGTTCCTGACGTTCGCCAGCAGCTTGCCAGTGACGAGTCCCTGTTGCCCTTCTTCCTGGATGAAAAGGTTATAAAGGCCGCAGGTGGGTTTGGTGGTCTTGATTATTGGCTTATGCGTTATGGCGGTAGCTGCTGCCAGTGGCCACACAGTGATTATCATTATCATGAGTTAACCATCCTGCATCATGAACCTGGATCGGTTCTTCTGTGTGGGCATTGTGATAACCATCTGCGTGACCACTACAGCGAACAACTTGCAGAACTGGCGAGACGTAATGTTATTAACTGGATTATCAACAGCATCATGGTGGCGCTTAATCAGGACCCTTCCAGAGAACTGTCGCTGCCGGAGCTATGCTGGTGGGCGGTGCGTATGGGTGTTACCGACGCAATTCCCGAATCAGTAGCCAGGCGGGCGCTTCGTATTCCTTCAGAAGAGCATCAGTCCGTTATGCGTGAATGTGATATCGAGCCGGGGGTAACCGGCACCAGCCTCATTACAGACAAAGTCAGCACGTTAACCGTAAACATGTCATCAGCGCAGGGGCCTGCGCTCAAACCTGTAGTTTGTGTTCTGGTTGATCCTGAGTCCCCGCAAACCTATATGAAACGTCCAAAGCGGATCCGCTGGACGGCCCCCGGGTATCTGGAATGGATTAAAACACAGCCCTGCGAATGCTGCGGCAAACCATCAGATGACCCACACCATTTAATCGGCTGGGGGCAGGGAGGGATGGCTACGAAAGCGCATGATATTTTCGCGATCCCTTTGTGTCGTCAGTGCCATACAGAACTACATAACGACCCGGTGAAGTTTGAGCGAAAGCATGTGCCTCAGCCGGTAATGATTATCAGAGTGCTGGACCGGGCTTATGGGCTCGGCGTTCTGGCGTAATCGGAGAATATTTAATGATAAATCCTTCTGAGATTGGTAAATCAGGCGAGTTGGTCCGCCTACGTACACTGGAAAGCATCTGGGTACAGGGTAAATTACACATGTGGGGCCGCTGGTCTTATATCGGCGGTGGAAGTAGTGGGAACATGTTTAACCAATTGTTAGCATCTGGAAAAATCACCAAAACGGCAATTAACGAAGCGTTACGCCGGATGAAGAAAGCCGGTATCAGCAAGCCCGAATTGGAAGAGTTCTTCAAAGAGATTCTGGAAGGGAAGAATAAGAGCGGTCTGGCTTTCTGTTCTGACGATGAGGGTTTGAAAATTGATGGTGTAATCGCCGCTGTTTTGATGAACGAAAATTACGGTTCTCTCTATGGGGTGATTGTGGATCGTCATCGCCTCCGCAAGAGCAAGCGTCATATGGCTGCAGAGTTACAGCAAAAACATCCTGAATGGACGTTCATGACCTGTCGTCGTCGTATCGACGCATGGGTAAGTCTTGCAGAATCGATGCTTTACGTACCGCTTTGTGACGCGTTCGACACAAATAGCGGCAAATTTTACTTGGAAAGTGAGCCAGTAAGTGCTTAAATTGTGGTAGGCTCGGGACGATAAAGCGAACTGAGCAACAGAACAAATAGAAACCCGCCACTGTGCGGGTTTTTTGTTTTAAAAATCAGGTAAGTTTGTAAAAATTTCCGGCTCACCGATACCTATTTAAATGAGCTGGTGAACCATATCTAAGCATTTTCAATGCCTGTAGCCTTAAACCATCGTTCACGGATTCCTGTGTGGGTAGTTACGTCAAGGTTGGATGATGACAGTTTAAAAACCTGTGATTATGTACATATCTGTATGAAAAATCAGGTTTATTTTTTGGATTTATCCTATTCTAAAGTTGAAAATATCAAAGCAAAAAACTACATTGGTGCCATAAAAATCGCATGGAACAAGAAATTATGGCAATTTATAAATTTTACAATGTGCAGCTTTTACCTATCGATAAAAGCGTTTCTGAGGTTGGTGTTGATGGATATTGCCGCCTTTTTGAAGGTGTGAAGTCTCTCATACTAGAGTGTAAAGAAAAAAAAAGAAAACTCAGCTCTATTGCTACGAAAATGCGCGGTGAAATGTTTTTCGCGCCTTTTTCAGTGACTTTATATGAATATGATAAAACTAATAAAAAACGTATTATATATGGTTCATTCTTAAAGTTTGATGATGTTAATGTCCTTGTAGACACAAATAGTGGTGAGACTGAATATAGGTCTAAAGGCAATACTAGTAGTAAACGTTATGACTTAGAGTTTTTTTTCGATCCGCAAACTCACACTCTCGCTATCCATGATACAAAAGGTTTACCAGCTAGAACGCCTCTCATTCAAGCATTGAATGAGATCCTAGGCACTCACGCAATTCATCTTTTTAAAAAGCATAGTTTAGAAATTGAGGAGCTTACCTCTGCGGATTCAATTACCGAATTTTTTGAATTGCCTAAAAAAGGATATAAGAAGTATGATGGTATTGTGACTTTTTCTAATTCTGATGCCTTTGATGAGATTATGGAGGGTGAGTTAAAGCTTCGAGAACAAGAGTTAAAGGATAAACATGTTTCGAAGTGGGAAACTAGCTATAAAAGTTTTAATAACTCAGTTATGAGTGATTTGCCTGATCAGGCAAAGGTTCAAATGGCCTTGGCAACAAAATATGGTAACGCAGAGGTTTCATATCTGGATGAAAATGGTAATAGACAAAAATATCAAATGGAAAATTACCCAGTTAGAGAACAATTGACACTCAAAGAGTATAAAGGAGTAAAAGGAAAAGCTCTAGCTGTGTTAAATTTAATCAAGCGAGCGATGGAAAAAACAAAACTTGTTCCTAATACTATTAAAAATAACAAGAAGTTTTTAGATGAAATTGGAGATTAATCATGGATGACAATGCGGGATTCAATGAAAGGACCTATTGTCGATTAAGACAAGTTCCTATTGTTGGAGCGATATTTCGCATTGTTAATGCATATGCTTATCAGGGCGATAGTCAATGCAATAAAAAGATCGCCCCTTTTTTTAGATGGTGGGAACGAGTTTTTAAAAAAGCAGTTTATATTATTTTCCTAATTGAACTTATTGTTCTTTATTACGGAGGGGATGTTTCAGCGATCCCATGGAAACCTGATGATTCAATTCTTTCAGTTTTTCCTAGTGTTTTAGGTTTTGGAATAGGTGTTTTTGCACTTCTATTTGTTATGCCTGAAAGTTTTTTAGTTTTTATGTCGGCAAACAAAAAAAGGCTAACTTTTGGGCCGGAAATTGTACCTGTAGACATTGCATATCCATTAGTTATCTTTACGATTGCACTTTGCTGGTCCGTTTTGAATAAAGTTTTTACTAATGATTTTTTCTCTTTCATCAGTATGTTTTTATTTTTCTACGGTATGGCAATGGCATTCGAGTTGATCTCGTTTTTGTTCAATTCATCACTATTAATCCAAAAGATATCTCTTGGAGAATATAAAAAACAGATAAGTCGAACAGTAAAAGAAGATAGAATAAATAGATGGAAGAATAGAAAGTAGAATTATGGGGAATTGAGCCGCTTCTAAGTTGGTATGTGGGGGGGGAGGTTATAAGCATGGTTTCGTGCAGAGTCTCCGTACAGAATATACATCTCCCACCTAGGGAATGCTTAAAATAAACACGATGAGCCAGAGTAAATACTGATAAGTACATTGCTTACCACTTCGGAGTGAGTATTTTTAAACTCTAGTTCGGGTTCATTTCCTCTACAGGCAGTCTATTGTGCATTGCGGGAAATTGTCACTACTAGTTAGAAACAGGTGATAAATACCGATTGCTAAATACAAAATGCCAAACACTCAATCCCTAGCATCCGCCGGGGGATTTTCATTTTCAGGCTCCGGGAATCACTCCTAACTTATCCTTTAACATAAGAACCAGTGGGCGTGATTTTCTTATCCCCTCAATTTTGAGAGGACTCACAGCAATTAAGATGGGTTAAATGTCCGATCCGATTTCCGGTACTGGGCTGGCTGGTGGTATCCTGACGGGGGCCAGTGTCTATGGATTGTTAACCGGAACCGATTACGGTGTGGTGTTTGGCGCATTTATCCGGGTAGCCCGTTCACGAGTCATAAGTAACGAAGTGTGATGTATATGTAAGATCGTATGCGCCTGTTAGGACGCAACTGGAAACAGAGCCTTATAGGCGTATCAGAAAAACCTCCGGCTATGCCGGAGGATATTTAAATAATTTCACCAGTCTTATAACCAAATTTCTCAAGTTTTAGCCTGGCTTCTTCTGCAATCTGCCATGATGAATTAACGGCTACCCAGATATTAGAATGTGTTTCTGGTTGATTCAGTGTTAAAGAATCTATGAAAACTTGAATCGGGTTTATAAGTCCCTCTCTTTTTGTGCTCTCCAAAACAGAGTTAAGACTGTTGCTGATACTTTTACAGGCTTCTGTTAGTGCTGCAATATCCGCATCAAAACTGGATAAGTACACTCTGAATCGTTCATTTTTCCCATTATTCACGATCTATCCTTTTTCATTGGTTGCTAGAACCAAGTAGTAGATCAGGAATTGAATTGGAGAGCAAGCTACTGTAATTGGCTAGTCTAACCTTGCTCGATGGAAAAATTATCAAACATCATTTTTAGGCTACCAAAGCGGCCTTTTTCATTTCAGGCTCACGGGAATCATCCGCTACGTGCTTTGTTGATAAATCCAGCTCGTGAAGCCTGACCCTTTCATCACACACAGCGCCATCCGAAAAATCGGAGGTGAGGCTATGACCAGAATGAGCACCATTTACAGCAGACTTTCATATGGAACAGGAACCACGCTGACCGGTTGCGGTGTATCAGCGAAGGCATATGCCGAAACAGCTATAACAGCAAAAGAGGTGTCCTGGATGTTGGCCGACAGAATTGCAGGGTTAAGCCTGAGCGACTGGGCAATTATTGTCGGTATCGCATGCACTGTTATCACTTGTGCAGTGAACTGGTATTACAGGAAAAAGGAAAGGGAGGACCGACTTAATGGCAATGTCACCAAAGCTGAAGAATAAACTGAGCGTAGCGGTCATTGGTTTGATTCTTGCCGGGGCTTCCGCACCTGTAATTCTCGATCAGTTTCTTAATGAGAAAGAGGGTAACAGCCGTACGGCATATCGCGACGGTGGCGGAATCTGGACAATTTGCCGTGGCGCCACGATGGTTGATGGCAAACCAGTAGTTCAGGGCATGAACCTGTCTGCTGAGAAATGTGTCCAGGTAAACGCCATCGAACGCGACAAGGCGCTGACGTGGGTTGAGCAAAATATTAAGGTACCGCTTACCGAACCACAGAAAGCCGGGATCGCATCTTTCTGCCCATATAACATCGGCCCCGGAAAATGTTTCCCGTCTACGTTTTACAAGCGTATTAACGCTGGTGACCGTAAAGGAGCCTGTGAAGCTATTCGCTGGTGGATTAAAGACGGTGGCCGCGACTGTCGTCTGACCAAAGGCCAGAAAAATGGCTGTTATGGGCAGGTAGAAAGACGGGACCAGGAAAGCGCGCTGGCGTGCTGGGGGATAGACCAGTGAACAGAGTCTTAGGTTTTGTTGGGGTTGCAGTGGTTACTCTTATCGCGGTGCTCAGTGTACTGCTGGTGCACACCAATGCAGCACTGACTACATCTGAGAGTGATAACCGGGTGCTGCGCAGTGACAACGCACTACAGGCGACAGTATTAACCGCTCAGGCTTTCAACTTCAACCGGTTTAACCAGGTAGCCGAGAACGCCAATCGCCTTAACTTACTGATAGATGCTGGCACTGAGAAAACCGTCATCGAATATCGGGAGATTCTCCGACGTGAAAAGACCTGTGATATACCTGTTCCTGCTGATGTCGCTGGTGGGCTGCTCAACTACGCGAACCGTTTACGTGCCAGCGCAATGCACGCCGATACCTGGAACGCTGACGCAGCAAGTGGTAGTACCGCTGCCACCGGTTCCTTAACTTACTGTCAGGCTGTACTATGGATTAATCCGCTACTGGCTGCTATTGACAAAGCGAACAAACAATTAGAGTCCATAAGAGTTATTAATTTGGAGAGAAATAGCAATTAGGAGTAGTGTTTTAAATCATTATTAAATAATATGGTCAACATTGAAATACCACAGAGGTTGTTATGGCTATTCCTGATTGGGTTGTTCTTGTTGTTATTTTCTTGCTGATTATAGGAGCTTTGATTCTCTTGACTTCATTGTTGGCTTTGATTATTAATACTTCATTGAAGAAAACATTAAAAAATAAACTTGCAAAGGGGCTGCTTCATAATGATTTGAATATTTCGGATTTCAAAAATTTGCAATTTAATCTTGGGTTGAGTGATGCCAATGTTCACTCGGCTTTGCTTAATATGAAGTCTGAATTAGATTTTGGTGATGATGATGGCCGAAATTTATTGAAGCCTAAGTTAGATGCACTGATAAGAGAATTTAACACGCAAAAACCTTTTAGCGAACTTCCTAGTAAATTAGTTGAGCCATTGATTGAGGCTAGATTAAAGTCATCGGAGCCGAAAACTATAGACGACTTGTCAGAAAAAATAGCTATTTTTCTTAAAAGACAAAAAAGAAGTGATATCTTAATAAAACTGGCAACATATATAGGGTTGTTTTTAGGACTCATAGGGACAGTATCAGGTTTTTTAAAGTGATATGAATCATTTACTTAAACGCCCTAGTTAATTTATTTGCTATTAAAAAGGCCACACTCGAGTGGCTTTTTTAATGGCTATAACCACATATCAGTTACAAGGACATTTCTTCACGTTTGCCAGCCCAGTAACTGATCTTGCTTCTCTCTCAGCCAATTCAAAGGTTGCTGCGCAAAGCTTCTGGTATCTACCAGTTGTGAAGCCTTTCCTTTCCGTTAGTCCAGGTTGCGGGTTGATTGTTTTACATTTAGCCCGATGAACTCTGGTAAAGCGTTCATCACTCTTGCTAGCCTGACCCCTAGCTGATTTTAAGGTGTTAACGACATATCCATCGGGATTGTCTTTAAGCCATTGATGATAAGCTGATTCGCTATCTGGTTGAATGTCACTTCGGAACACCTTAACGCTCATATTATCTCTCCATGTTGTTTAAAATGAATATATAACAGGAAAACCTTATGGCAAAACCGGACTGGGGAGCACTGCAACACCAGTTCCTCGCCGAGCATGCCAAAACGGGTATATCACCGAAGGACTGGTGGATGAATTACACCTCTGCGAAGTTCGCTAAAGTTTGCAGACGGTTGTTGACACAGCCAGAGTCTTGGTAAACCCATCTGGTTTACAGATTAAGAGATTGGCGTTATAGGCCTTCGGACTAAGCGTGATGTGCTGACGCATAACAAATCGTGACAAGCGAACTGTTCAAACAGTACCGTCCATATCACTCAATAAGTAACAAAAATTATTGCGGAATACCGCCGCTTCGTTATCATCAAGATGTTAACCCACGGAAAGTTCAAGGAGGTCCTTTTGACCCAGTTTTTGGACTTCCCCTTAAGCAACCGTTGATCGTGACGTCGGGGTTCCTGAGCCAGGGGTAACAGAAATCGAAAGGCTAGTGAGAAGGGAGAAATTCCGGGATGGGCAACCATCTTGAGAGCTTTACCACCCGCGTCTGGGACGTTGGAGTCTCCCGCCTTACAGGTCACGCTGTTAGGTCAATGCATGAAGAGCCAAGGGGCTCAGGTGACGTTGTTGTATTCGGACCCCACGCTGGCCATGGCGTCAGTAGGGATACCTGAATACCTCAGTAATTCGCGTTAACTTGGCCTGCCTTTCACCTATCAACCGCCTACGGGCGGTTTTTTTATTGGCATTCCAAAGCTGATCTCCGGGTGGGCTTGATATTGGTGATTAAGTCTTGGGCTAAACTCAATCTGCTATCACCAAGCAGAGGAAATACCATGAGTGAAAAACCGCTGGCATACATTGATGATGATGGAGACCTGATTATCATTGATGAATACGGGTACAAGGTAATTGTGGCAATACAACGCATCCAATCGCCTGCGCATATCGTCCATGAAATGTGGCGACTCACCACGAAGAATAACTATACAAGCGAAGCCTTGTTTCAAGCAATTGAGATCATGTCCAAGAAAATCGGATATGACGCAGCCAAGGGCGGCGACTGGGTGGATAACGGGTGAACAATGCTTACGCCTCTCAGGCCGCCTACGGGCGGTTTTTTATTGCCATCACAAAGGGCATTACAACAGGCATTCACTGAGCGCTTGCTGTAATGATAAACATTAAAATTTGTATTTATTTCTTATCGTTACAATCAGGCATCATCCTCAAAAGAGTGTTATCTTTCTGGACGTAGTGATGAAATAACGCTGCACCAGCATGCGCTGCGATTAAAAAATATCCGATGTTTGCCAGTGTTTCGTGAATATCTTTGATAAGTGATTTTGTTTCCTCGTCAGGAGTAACGAACGATACAACGTTAAAACCTAAGAAACTCCAGTCCTTTCCACCGTAAGCCATAATTGCAATACCTAATAATGGTAGAGCCAAAAAAGAAATGTACAGCAAGATATGCATTATTTTAGCCGCCATCATCTGCCAGGCTAGTGAGGGGGGAATGATGGCTGGGTCATGATACTTATGTTTAATAATTAATCGTATTATCATTAAAAACCAGACAAACACCCCAACATTGTAATGTGTTTCTTTCATGAGAAGGTAGGTGTTGCTGCCTTTGGGAAACCATCCGCGCATCTCCATAGCCGCATAGGTTATCGCTATTAACATAAGAGTTAGCCAGTGTAAGCGAATCTGAATTTTTGAGAATCTGATCATTATTCTTGCCTCAAACAGTGTGTTACATCGAATATAAAGCATGAAACTTAACAAATCCTTATTTTCGTTGAGAGATTAAGAATCTGTTATTCCATTGACCGCATGTGAATGCTTTGATAATCATTCTCATTTTTTTGGGGCCTTTCTGGTAATCCTGGTTGTTACGGGGCGGCGACCGTGCATATTCTCGCTATTTATGAATATTCTCCGCTAGATGCCATTTCCGTTTTTCTCTCCGAGTACAACATAATTTGTATCCAACAAACAGGACTATGCCGATGCCAGCGCGCGCTAAACGCCCATGCCGACACAAAGGGTGTGCGGCAATAACCAACGATGTCAGCGGATATTGTGACCAGCACCAACAGCAGCATGCTGGCGATGGCTGGCGTAACTATCAGGCAGGTAAGAGTAGACAGGAACGTGGATACGGTCGGTCCTGGGAAATCATACGTGAGCGTATCCTACAGCGTGATCAATACCTGTGCCAGAACCATCGCCGGCAGAAGATAGCGAAGAAAGCGACCAGCGTTGACCACATCATTCCAAAAGCTCATGGCGGTACTGATGACGATTCCAATCTTGAGTCGTTGTGCTGGGAATGCCACAGAGCGAAGACGGCAAGAGAGCGTATCCGATGAGTTATACCTATTGCACGTACTGCGGTTCACGGCTTCATACATACGCGAACTGTCCCAAAACATGGGGTGGTTCATCCCGCCGCGCCAACCTGCGCTGCAGCTATTGTGGGCAGTCAGGGCATAACTCTAATGCCTGTCCGCACAATGCGAGCAGCGGTCGTCGGTGCAACCTGAATAATGATTTCCATCTTGATTGATGCCCACACAGGCCAGGGGGTAGGGGGGATCAAATCCCTGACCCCTTTCGCCTTTCAGGACTGCCCGCTTCCTCGTATTTTTATACCCGCGAAAAATGAAATTTAACCAGGAGTGTCGCTTATGGCTGGAACTGCGGGGCGTTCCGGGCGTCGCCCCAAGCCAACGGCGCGCAAGGAGCTGGCAGGGAACCCCGGCAAACGAGCCCTGAATAAAGAGGAACCTGTATTCACTCCGATTAAAGGTGTGGCACCACCTGACTGGTTTTCTGAGGATGATGGTCTGCCAATGGCGGCCGTCATGTGGGAACTGACCACGAAAGAATTATGTGGACAGGGATTACTGTGTGTTACCGATCTTGCCGTACTTGAGCGCTGGTGTGTTGCATATGAGTTCTGGCGCAGGGCGGTTAAAAATATCGCCAGAGAAGGGCTGACTATCACTGGTGCTATGGGGGGGAAGATAAAAAACCCTGAGCTAACCGCAAAGAAAGAGCAGGAATCGGAGATGAGCTCTACCGGCTCCATGCTTGGCCTTGATCCCAGCAGTCGACAACGCCTAATCGGCCTTGCCGGACAGAAGAAAACCTCTAACCCATTCCTGAAGATGATCAACTCATGAGCCGGAAATCGTACCCCAACGTAAACGCCGCGAATCAATATGCCCGCAACGTTGTGCGGGGGAAAATTCCGGCGTGCCAGTTTGTCATTCAGGCCTGCCAGCGTCATATCGATGACATGGCGGCTGAAAAGAGTAAGAAATTTCGTTACCGCTTCGATAAAGACATGGCAGAAAAGGCCGCGAAATTTATCCAGTTGTTGCCACATACAAAAGGAGAATGGGCATTCAAGCGGATGCCGATCACTCTGGAGGCATGGCAACTGTTTATTGTGTGCTGCGCCTTTGGCTGGGTCCAGAAAGGGTCGAAGCTTCGACGATTTCGCGAGGTTTACACGGAGATACCGCGTAAAAATGGGAAATCAGCTATTTCGGCAGGTGTGGCGCTGTACTGTTTTACCTGTGATAACGAGTTTGGCGCTGAAGTATATTCCGGGGCCACAACTGAAAAACAGGCGTGGGAAGTATTCAGACCAGCTCGTCTGATGTGTAAGCGCACCCCGCTGCTGGTGGACGCGTTCGGGATTGAAGTTAATGCGTCCAACCTGAACCGGCCAGAAGATGGCGCGCGTTTTGAGCCGCTGATTGGTAACCCTGGGGACGGCGCTTCACCGCACTGTGCGATTGTTGACGAGTATCACGAACATCCCACAGATTCGCTCTACACCACTATGCTGACGGGTATGGGGGCGCGGCGACAACCACTAATGTGGGCGATCACGACGGCGGGTTACAACATTGAGGGTCCATGCTACGACAAACGGCGTGAAGTGATTGAGATGCTGAACGGCACAGTACCGAATGAGGAATTGTTCGGCGTGATATACACCGTCGACGAGGGGGATGACTGGACCGATCCTAAAGTGCTGGAAAAAGCTAACCCGAATATGGGCGTGTCGGTCTATCGTGACTTTCTCCTCAGCCAGCAACAGAGAGCTATTAATAACGCCCGTCAGGCTGGTGTATTTAAAACTAAACACCTCAACATCTGGGTTGCAGCCCGTGCCGCTTTCTACAACCTGGTTTCCTGGCAGAACTGTGAGGATAAGACACTTACGCTGGAGCAATTCGAAGGACAGCCATGTGTTCTGTCTTTCGACTTGGCGCGCAAGCTGGATATGAACAGTATGGCGCGGTTGTTCACCAGGGAAATTGACGGCAAGACACATTACTACAGCGTTGCTCCCCGCTTCTGGGTTCCCTACGACGCAGTATTCAGCGTTGAAAAGAACGAAGATCGTCGTACTGCGGAGCGATTTCAGAAATGGGTTGAAATGGGACTGCTTACAGTTACTGATGGCGCTGAAGTTGATTACCGCTACATCCTTGAAGAGGCCAAGGCGGCAAACAAGCTCAACCCAGTCAGTGAGTCACCGATTGACCCGTTCGGCGCGACGGGGCTTTCACATGATCTGGCTGATGAAAGCCTTAATCCGATCACTATCGTTCAGAACTACACCAATATGTCTGATCCGACGAAGGAGCTGGAAGCCGCCATTGAGTCAGGCCGCTTTCATCACGACGGGAACCCGATTATGAGCTGGTGTATCAGCAACGTCGTCGGGAAGTATTTGCCCGGTAATGACGATGTGGTTAAACCCATCAAAGAGCAGAACGAAAACAAAATCGATGGCGCGGTTTCGCTGATTATGGCAATCGGACGGGCAATGTTGAATAGCCGGGCGAGTAATTCATCCGTTTACGACGAGGAAGATGTAGCATGCTAATGACGTTTTTAAGTTTTTTTATCGGCCTCGCCGGAGCCGCATTACTGTCTGCCGGTGCCTGGCTTATTTCACCTGCAGCCGGGCTTATTACTGGCGGTTCAATCTGCCTGCTGTGGTCATTTTTAATCGCGAAATCAATGTCTGCCAGCGTAATTAAATCAGGGGGTGAATAATGTTCATTCCCCAGATGTTTCGGGGTAAATCTCAGTCTGGTGGTAGTTTTTGGCAGGCGATGCTGGGTGGTGTGAGTTCCAGCCAGAGCAAGGCGGGGATCATTATCACTTCTGAAACCGCAATGGCGTTATCGGCGGTCCGGGCATGTGTAACGCTTCTGGCAGAATCGGTGGCGCAACTGCCGTGTGAACTTTACAGGCGAGGCGCTAACGGAGGCCGTGAACGGGCGACTGACCACCCTGTTTATGATCTGATTCATTCCCAGCCCAACAAAAAAGACACTTCATTTGAATACTTTGAACAGCAGCAGGGCCTGCTTGGTCTGGAGGGGAATTGCTACTCGATCATCGACAGGGACGGGAAAGGTTATCCCCGCGAATTAATCCCGGTTAATCCCCAAAAGGTCATTGTCCTGAAAGGCCCGGATGGGATGCCATATTATGAACTACCCGAAATTGGCGAAACGTTGCCAATGCGCATGATGCATCATGTGAAGGTCTTCTCATTGGATGGCTATATCGGCAGTTCCCCAATCCAGACGAACGCGGATGTTCTTGGACTAAACCTCGCCGTGGAAGAGCATGCTTCTCAGGTCTTTCGCCGTGGTACAACGATGAGCGGCGTTATTGAGCGTCCAAAAGACGCTCCGACGATCAAAAGCCAGGATGCTATCGACCGCCTGCTGGCAAAGTGGACGGACAGATATTCCGGCGTCAGAAACGCCTTCTCTGTTGCATTGCTTCAGGAAGGGATGAGCTACAAGCAGTTATCTCAGGACAATGAGAAAGCGCAGCTGTTGCAGTCCCGTCAGTGGGGCGTGGAGGAAGTGTGCCGACTCTATAAAATCCCGCCTCATATGGTGCAGATGCTGGCGAAAGCCACGAATAACAACATTGAGCACCAGGGACTGCAGTTTGTGATGTACACGCTGTTAGCCTGGCTGAAGCGTCATGAAGGCGCATTAATGCGCGATCTGCTTTTACCCAGCGAGCGCGGTGATCTGTACATTGAATTCAATGTTTCTGGCCTGCTGCGCGGGGATCAGAAGTCACGCTATGAATCTTATGCGCTAGGCCGCCAGTGGGGCTGGTTATCGGTTAATGACATTCGCCGCATGGAGAACCTTCCACCCATCACCGGAGGAGACAAATACCTGACGCCTCTGAATATGGTCGACAGTAAGCAAATCTTCCCCGGCGATAAAGCGCCAACAGCTAAACAACTGGCAGAAATCGAAACTATTCTGGCCAGAGCCTGATTATTTCCCGCGCTGCGGGCTGACCTGGTATATCTCATGACAACAAAATTAATTAATCTGCCGCATCTGGCAGAGATGGTCTTTGGCGTTCCTCATTACGCTACACAACAAACGATGGACGCCGTGAAGGCGGTGTTGCTTCCCCGTATTCAGGGAACGCTGACGGATCCGGTCATTACGATGGCGTTAAATCCAGATGATTCGCCATCCCCTGAAGATGTTCAGCCAGCAGGGGGTATTGCTGTGATACCTGTTCACGGGATACTGGTTCCTCGTCGCGGGCAAATTACAGCGATGTGTACCGAACTGACGAGTTATGAGCGTATCCGCAGCCAGCTGCATTCAGCATTAAATGACCCCTCCATCAGTGAAATTGTTCTGGATATCAATTCCGGAGGTGGTGCAGCGGCAGGTTGCAAAGAGCTGGCGGATTATATTTACCAGTCGCGAGAAACGAAACCGATCACCGCGATTGTGAATTTCAACGCTTTTTCTGCTGCGTATTTCATTGCTTCAGCATGCAGCAAAATCGTCATCAGTCAGACCAGCGGCGTCGGTTCCATCGGCGTCATCATGGAGCACCTGGATACGTCAAAGCTGGAAGAAAACGTGGGGGTAAAATTTACTGCGCTATACCGGGGAGATAACAAAAATAATGCAACGCCACATGCACCGTTGAGCGAATCGGCCCTTGCAATGATCGACAAAATGCTCGACGACATGTACGAAATATTTACCTCATCAGTTGCCGAATATCGTGGCCTCAAACAGCAGGCAGTCGTTGATACTCAAGCTGGTCTGTATTTCGGTGGCGATGCCATTTCTGCTGGTCTTGCCGATGAAATATCGGATCCTCAGTCTGCGATTAATGCCATTGCGGCAAAGTACAAACAACCTCAACAAACCACTTCCATAAAGTTGCAGGCCGCCGCGATGGACCTGCAAACCAGAATGTGACCCGGCGCTAACGCGTCATTACCAGAAAGCAGCCTGTTGGCTGCTTTTTTTATGCCAAAAAAAGAGAAAAAACATGGATCATATTGAAGAATTGCGTCGTGAACGTGCGGGTATTAATCAGAAGGTTCAGGTACTGGCGGCAGTAGAAACTGGTGGCGGTACGCTGACAGCGGAGCAGTTAACCGAATTTGCCAGCCTGCAGCAGCAGTTCACGGATATCAGCGCTAAGATTGAGCGTCTGGAAGCGGCTGAACGTGCTGCTGCGCTTGTCGCCAAACCGGTTAAAGCCACACAGCAGGCTCCTGGTATCAGCATTAAGGCAGAGCCAAAGCAATATACCGGCGCAGGCATGACCCGTCTGGTGATGTCGATTGCGGCAGCACAGGGTAACGTCCAGGACGCTGCAAAATTTGCAGCTGAAGAACTGAATGACCCGTCTGTCTCGATGGCCATCAACACTGCCGCAGCGTCAGGTGGCGTTCTTATTCCGCAAAACCTGCACAGCGAGGTGATCGAACTGCTGCGTGATCGCACTATCGTTCGTAAGCTGGGCGCGCGCTCCATTCCGCTGCCGAACGGTAATATGGCGCTGCCGCGTCTGGCCGGTGGTGCGACGGCGAGCTACACCGGGGAAGGCAAGGATGCGAAAGTATCAGAAGCCCGCTTTGATGATGTGAAACTCACTGCGAAAACCATGATTGCGATGGTGCCAATCTCCAACCAGCTGATTGGCCGTGCTGGCTACAACGTAGAGCAGCTGGTCCTGCAGGATATTCTGACCGCGATTTCTGTTCGTGAAGATAAAGCCTTTATGCGCGATGACGGTACCGGTGATACGCCTGTCGGTATGAAAGCGCGGGCAACTGAGTGGAACCGCCTGCTGCCGTGGGAAGCTGCTGCAGAGGTTAATCTGCAGACGATTGATACCTATCTCGACAGCATCATCCTGATGGCTATGGACGGCAACAGCAACATGATCAGCTGCGGCTGGGGTATGTCGAACCGTACCTACATGAAACTGTTCGGTCTGCGCGACGGTAACGGTATCAAGGTCTACCCGGAAATGGCCCAGGGGATCCTCAAGGGATTTCAGATTCAGCGTACCAGCGCTATCCCGGCAAACCTCGGTGACGGCGGCAAGGAGTCAGAAATTTACTTCGCTGACTTTAATGACGTGGTAATCGGTGAAGACGGCAACATGAAGGTGTCCTTCTCGCAGGAAGCCTCCTACCAGGACGGGGACGGCAATCTGGTTTCCGCGTTCTCTCGTAACCAGTCGTTGATCCGCGTGGTGACGGAGCACGATATCGGCTTCCGTCATCCGGAAGGTCTTGTTCTCGGGACAAAAGTGCTGTTTTAACCGGTCCTGCACTCTGTGCGACCACGGTCGCACAGAGTAAAAGCACGTAATTCCCCAGGCCCGCAGCAGCGGGTTTTTTCTTTTCAGGAGCAAAACGATGACGACGAAAGCGGCAAAAGCAGCGGCAGCAGCGGCTGCAGCCGGTGATGTGAAAAAGCCGGATGAACTGACGCCGGAAAATACAGTGGACGGGGATGGCGGTCAGAATACTGCAGCGGGTTCAGGTGATACAGGTGTTGATCTGACCGGAAGTGAAACAAACGTGGCCACGAGCCTGACGGGAGCAGAAATGGTGCGGAAAGCGGTTTTTTTTCTGGGACCCTATCATCGTTATTCGCGCGGCGATATGGCCTGTTTTGATGCTGAGTACGCAGAGAAACTGGTTGAACGCCATATCGCGGTATGGCCAGAAGATGCGGAAAAGGCGCTGAGTCCCCGCAAGGGAGCCGATGACCATGATATTGACATTGGATGACGTGAAAACCCAGCTCCGTCTGGAGCCGGATTTCACGGAGCATGACAGCATGCTCACTAAAATGGTGGCGGCTGCGCAGAAGAGTATTGAGCGTGACTACTACTGCAAACTGGTGGGAAGCGACGACGAACTGCAGGCGCTGCCGGAAGGTGTACGCGGTTTTGTGGCAGATGAAGATATCCAGCTGGCCATGCAGTATCTGGTCGGGGATGCGTATCTGAATGGCTTCACCGGTCAGTGGCTGGAGACGGCTGCGGTCCGGCATCTTCTTTTCCCGTTGCAGGAGAATACGGTATGAGCCTGAAACCGGAAGAGATGACCTGCCGTCTTTCGATTGGGTATATGCAATCCGGTCGGGGACCGCTGGGTGAACACCTGCCGGAGCAACTGGTCACGACCGGGAAAGCCTGGGCGAAGCGCGAGCTGGTATCGGGCAGAAAGGTCCGCACACTGGATCAACAACAGGTTATTGAAACGTGTCTTTTTGCCACTCATCCGAACCTGAATATTGATATCGACTGGAAAATAACGACGTCTGACCGGGTTTATACCGTTCGTAACGTCGAACGTCTTGCGGACCGCTTCATCATCACAGGGGAGGCAGACGCACGTCATGATCGAGCTGGCATTAAAGACAGCACTTGAACGCCTGACCGGGCTGGATGTTTACCCTCTGCTCCTGCCTGATGAGCTGCAGGAGGGAATTACTTACCAGTGTATCTCCGATCCGGAGTTGTACGCCGGACTGTTGCGCACAGGCCTGATTGCAGGCCGCTTCCAGATAGCGATTCATCTGCTTAATGACTACACCCGCCTGTTACAGCTGGATAAGAAAATCAGCGTGGAATGGACCGCTATCGTGCATGGCCAGCTGGAGGGCTTTCCCGTGCAGAATGTGATTCGGGGTGGAATACAGCAGAGTAAATCGGTACTGACCAGCGGCAATATTCAGTACCGGCTCGTCCGGGATTTCACCTTTCACTACCGGGACACCTCACCATGATCACTATGGATGTAAAAGGGCTGGACGAGCTGGAGCGGCAGCTTATCGCACTCGGTGAAAAGGTCGGCACGAAGGTGTTACGTGACGCGGGGCGTGAGGCGCTGAAAGTGGTTGAAGAAGACATGAAACAACATGCCGGCTTCGATGATGCGTCCTCTGCAGAGCATATGCGTGATTCCATCAAAATTCGCGCATCCACGCGGAAAGGTCGCGGAAATACGGTGGTCACCCTTCGGGTTGGCCCCAGCAAGAAGCATTACATGAAAGCGCTGGCCCAGGAGTTCGGTACGGTTAAACAGGTTGCCGATCCGTTCATCCGTCCGGCACTGGATTACAACGTCCAGCAGGTTCTGCGCATTCTGACCGTAGAAATCCGCAATGGCATTCAGAACAGGTAGCAACCGCTGCCCACTATTTAAGAGAGAATCATTATGGCTGATGAAAATAACACGCCAAAATCATCCCCTGAGTACGCAATGCTTCCTGCCGGGACGGTGGTGAAGTTCGGCGAGGTGGGGGCCGCTGTGGCGGCGCTCAAACCCCTGATTAACTGTAAGGCACTGGGCGCGACAGGTCAGACGGGAGGATTTGTCGACTGTACCACCCTGCTGGACAAGAGTAAGCAGTCGGTGTCAGACCTGCCGGAAGGGCCGGAGAAATCGCTGGGATTCATTGACGACCCGGAAAACGAAGATTTCACCGCGTTCCTCAATGCTGCAGAACAGCGTAAGACCGTTCAGTTTTATATTGAGCTGCCGAACAAACGAACGGCTTCAATGATCCTTGCGCTTTCAGGCTGGCAGATGAACGAAATCACCGCCCCTGCCAGTGAAGTTATCCAGATTACGGTGCAGGGTAAGCAAAACAACATTAAATGGGGGATCGCCGCCCCGGCGCCAGATGCCGGCGCGTAATCCGTTTCCCGTTACACACCGCCTCCGGGCGGTTTTTTTTCGTCTGAAAAACAGGATACACCATGTCTGAATTTAGCCTCTCCGCACTGAAAAATGCACTGCTCAAAACGAAATCCACGCCGACTGAAACTGAAATTTTAGGCACAAAGGTTTACCTGCGTCGGCTGACGGCGGCTGAGCTTATTGATCATGAAGATGCACTCATCGAGGCGCAGACCTCTGGCAATGCCCGCATGGCGTCTGAGCTGAGCGTACAGATTGTTATCGACAGCCTGGTTCAGCCTGACGGCTCGCCGATTAAAGCCAAAGACAAACCCACGGCGAAGGAGCTGCTGGCGGCACACGATAACGTTGTGCTTCTGGATGCCATCGACAAAGTGAAAAAACACGCCATCGGTAAGCTGGAAACCGCCGAAAAAAACTGAGTGACTCGCCCTGGCTGGAGCTGATTTTCTGGCTGGCCGACCGCTGGGGCGAGCCTGACCCGTCCAAAATTGCAGCGCTTCCGGCAGACACGCTTTTCCACTGGCGTGCTTTCTTCATCAAACAGGGCATTTTCAAAAAGCCTTCGCCAGAAGGTTCTGACAATAACCCGCCCCCTGTTAAATCACCCGCAGCAGCGAACCAGAGTCTGGATGCGCAGTGTGCGGCAGTCATGAAGGTATTAATGTAATGGGTGACGTTGCCTCTCTTGCCGTTGGGCTGCATCTGAATGCAGCGAACTTTAAATCGCAGCTGATGAGCGCCTACGGCAGCGCTGAGAGTCAGTCACGCCAGTTTAACCGCAATGCCCAGGCTGATGCGAAAAAGACAGAGGATGCCTATAAGCGTGTTTCTGCTTCGGTATCGGGGCTGGTTGGCCGGCTGGCAGGTTTTGCCGGAGCGGGGTTATCGCTGGGCACTATTATCAGCACCACGCGGCAATACAGCCAGTCGTTGTCGGATTTGCAGGCCATCACCGGTGCCACCAGTGCGCAGATGAAACTGTACGATCAGGCGGCGCAGGAAATGGGCCGCACAACGGAATACAGCGCATCACAGGCTGCTGAGGCCATTAAGCTGATGGCATCGGCAAAGCCTGAACTGCTGAGTACCTCTGCGGGGCTGACGGCGGCGACCAAAAGCGCGTTAACGCTGGCCCAGGCGGCAGGGACGACGCTTCCGGATGCCACCCGAACGCTGGCGCTGTCGTTAAACCAGTTTGGTGCGGGAGCCAGTGAAGCCGACCGGTATATCAACGTACTGGCTGCTGGCGCGAAATTTGGCTCGTCGGAGATAGCCGACACGGCTGCTGCGATTAAAAATGGCGGGGTGGCAGCGGCACAGGCTGGCGTGGGTTTTGAAACCCTCAACGCCGCCATACAGGTGCTGGCGGAGCGCGAAGTGAAAGGCGGCGAGGCCGGGATCGCGCTGCGTAACGTGATCCTGAATCTGGAGAAGGGAACTGATAAAACCCTGAAGCCTTCTGTTGTCGGGCTGAGTCAGGCGCTGGAGAACCTGGCCGGGAAAAACCTGTCAACAAAGCAGGCCGTGAAGCTGTTCGGGGTGGAAAACCTCAGCGCGGCATCCATCCTTGTGCAGAACCGCGAAAAGGTGGAGTCGCTGACCGCCGCTCTGACCGGTACGCAGACCGCGCATGAGCAGGCTGAAATCAGGGTAAATAATCTCAACGGCGATCTCCTCAGCCTGACTTCGGCTTTTGAAGGTCTGATTATTAAGGTGGGACAGAGCGGAAACGGTCCGCTGCGTAGTGGTGTTCAGACCGTTACCGATGCCATTAATGGCCTGACGGATAATTTTAATACGGTCGCCAACGTTGCGCTGTATACGCTGATTCCTGCTCTTGCGACAAAACTGACAGCAGGTATCAGGGGGAACATCGGTGCCTGGGTGGAGCAGCAGCAGGCAGTCAGGGCCAGCGCGATGGCGCAGGCCGATATGGCGCGAAAAACGCTGGAAAGTACCGCCGCCACGCTGGCACAGAATAACGCAGAATTCGGGCGTTATCGGGAAATGGAGAAGTCAGCAAGACTTCATAATCTGAATGTCAGCTATCAGAGCGAATTTAACCGCTTAATCCGGCAGGAAACCGAGCAGACACTGCTCTCCACCCAGGCAAAGAGCCAGCTGAATGCTGCCAATAAACAGCTTTCCGTTTCAGCCCGCGCAGCCTCTGCAGCAGTAGGTATGGCCAGAGGGGCGCTGGCACTTGTTGGCGGTCCGGTGGGGGCGGCGATGCTGGCAGGTTCGGCGTTGCTCTATTTCCATAATCAGGCGAAGAATGCCCGTCAGTCAGCGATTGACCTGAAAAATGCTGTCGTTGAAACGAATGAAGAACTTAAAAAACTGTCGCTTAACCAGCTCAACGTGAAGCAACTGGACATTGATGAACAGTTTGAGAATCAGGTTATTCAGCGAAATAAACTGATTAAAGAAATTCAGGATGCGGACAGTCGTATTGATGGGTTGAGCGGCTTCGACCCGTTCGGACAGCTTAAAGGCGTAAAGAACGATAAAACCCGCTACAAAGGGGATCTGGATGCCGTTGAACAAGGGTTAAAACTCCTCAAGGAGCGGCAAAAAATTGTCAAAGAGGCCATAGAACAGGCTAAATCAGGGAAAACTGATCCCACACCTAAGCCGGATAAACCGGGGAATGAAACAGGGAGCGATAAACCCGATACCCCCTGGACCGGGGAAGGCGGGGATACTGGTAAGGGGCAAAAGGCGAAGGTTAACCAGTATGAGCAACTGCGGCGTGAAATTGAAGCGGCGCATGCCTCAAGTCTCGGACGTATCAACCTGCAGGAGCAGGAAAGCGCCAGAAAACTCCTTGAAGCCGCCCGCGCGGACGGAGCCAGTGAAGCTGATATTCAGAAGACGCTGCTGCTGAATGCTGAAAATTATCAGAAACAGCGCCTCGAACTGGCAGAACAGTATGCGCCGGCCAGAGCCTCTCTGACGAAAGAGCGCGAAGCGAGTCAGGAGCTGAAATCACTCCTGAATGCCCGTCTTCTGGATGAAAAGGAATACCAGACGGCCAGAATTACGCTGGCGCAAAGTACGGCCCGCGAACTGTTACAGGCACAGGCAGCGGCAATGTTTGCCCCTCTGATTGATATCGCCGGCACGGTTGATCCTCTTGTTGAATTGCGTAATCAGCTGACTGAACGTCAGTCACTGCTGCTGGCTTTTTACCAGAACGATGCGATCAACAAAGAGCAGTACGAACTGCTGAAGCAAAAGGCTGACAAGGATTCTGCGGATGCACAGTACCAGACGGCGGTGGAGCTGTATAAGTCGCAGGGGAATCTGAACAGCCTTGCTATCGGCCTGATGGAAACCACTCAGGAGCGAACCTCCAACATGCTTACCGGTATGCTGAACGGTACGCAGACACTCCGGGACGGGATGATCGGGTTGTTTGCCTCCATGACTCAGTCGGTGATTAAAAACCTTGTCGATATGGCGGCGCAGGCGCTGATTACCAACACCATTCTGAAATCCATTATGGGCATCGGCGGCAGTCTTTTTGGCGGCGCAGCTACCGCGAGTACCGGCACGGCCATCAGCAGTTTTGGGAGCAGTTTTAGCTTTAATGCGAAAGGCGGTGTCTATGATTCGCCCTCATTAAGTGCCTACAGCAACGGCATCTATGACAGCCCGACCCTGTTTGCTTTTGCAAAGGGAGCAGGTGTGTTTGGTGAAGCGGGTCCGGAAGCCATTATGCCTCTGGCGAAAACGACTGACGGTACGCTGGGTGTCAGGGCGCTGGGTGACCCGGGTTCCTCTGGTGGTGGTATGAATGGTGGGATTGTTTATTCACCTGAGTATCACATTACCATTCAGAATGACGGGCAAAACGGGCAGATAGGGCCGCAGGCATCGCAGATGCTGGTCAAAATGGTCGACACGCGTGTCATGAGTATCCTGAGAACTCAGGGCCGCGATGGCGGCATGCTGGCGGGAGGATAAGTGAAAACCTTTCATTGGGCACCCAGGGAGGGGATGCAGTCTTCTGTTTCCCCTTCGGTGACAACCATTAAATTTGGGGATGGCTATGAGCAACGTCGCCCGACCGGACTTAACCATCAGTTAATTAATTTCCAGCCTGTTTTCCGTATCACGTCGGACAATTCCCGCACCGCACTTGAAGCGTTTCTGGCGGAGCACGGAGGATATAAAGCCTTTCTGTGGCGACCGCCAAAATACAACCGCACGATTAAAGTTGTCTGCCGGGAATGGTCTGTTACGGACAACGTCACGTATTCTGATTTCAGCTGTAAATTTGAGCAGGTTATTGCTTAAGGATCCTTATGCAGGATATTCCTCAGAACACCCTCAACGAAACCACGAAAACCGAGCAGTCTGCCCGTATTGATTTGTGGGAAATCGACCTGACGGCTTTTGGTGGCCAGCGTTACTATTTTTCAAATGAACTGAATGAGAAGGGCGAGCCGGTCACCTGGCAGGGCCGGAAGTATGACGTTTACCCGATACAGGGAACCGGATTCGACCTTGTAGGGAAAGGGACATCTGCCCGACCGACGCTGGCGGTGTCGAACCTGTTTGGCATGGTCACGGGACTCGCAGAAGATGTGCAGAGCCTGGTGGGGGCCACGGTGGTAAGGCGCGTGGTATACGCCCGTTTTCTCGATGCGGTGAACTTTACAGGCGACAATCCGGAGGCCGACCCGGAACAGGAAGTGGTCAGCCGCTGGATGATAGAACAGCTGTCGGAGCTGAAAGCCACCACGGCAACCTTCGTGCTGGCCACACCGACCGAAACGGACGGCAGCGTGTTTCCGGCGCGGATCATGCTGGCTGATGTCTGCAACTGGACCTACCGTTCGCAGGAGTGTGGCTATGCCGGGCCGCCTGTGGCGGATGAGTTTGACAAGCCCACGGCAGACCCGGCAAAAGATGCCTGCAGCAAATGCCGTACCGGCTGCGAGCTGCGTAATAACCTGCCGCGCATCGGCTGCTTCCTCTCCATTAACCGTCTTTCCTGACAGGTACACCCATGAAAAAAACACTCCTGGCGCATGCCGCTGCATGCGCGCCGGCTGAATCGTGCGGCTGGGTGGTGAACACGTCTGCCGGGGTGCGGTATTTTCCCTGCCAGAATCTTTCCGCTGAACCGACCCTGTATTTCCGTATGGATCCGGCAGATTACCTTCATGCACAGGCGGCAGGTGATGTGGTGGCCCTGGTACACAGCCATCCCGATGGTCAGCCGTTTCTCAGCGATGTTGATCGCCGCCTGCAGGTGCAGAGTGGCCTGCCGTGGTGGCTGGTCTGCGATGACCGGATATACAAATTTCGCTGCGTGCCATTCCTCACAGGGCGGGCATTTGAGCATGGCGTGACGGACTGTTACACCCTGTTCCGCGATGCGTACCATCTGGCGGGGATTGAGATGCCGGATTTTGTGCGGAAGGAGGACTGGTGGAAGCAGGGAGATAATCTGTATCTGGATAATCTGGCCGCGACCGGCTTTTACCGGGTGAATGCCACAGAGGCCCAGCCCGGAGACATTCTGATTTGTTGCTTTGGTTCATCGGTTGCCAACCATGCCGCGATTTACTGCGGCAATGGCGAGCTGTTGCACCATATTCCTGATCAGCTCAGTAAACGCGAGAGGTATACCGACAAATGGCAACGCCGCACACACTCGATATGGCGACACCGGGCATGGCTCGAGTCTGCCTTCACGGGGATTTACAACGATTTGGTCGCCGCTTCAGCCTCAGTATAAAAACGGGGGCCGAGGCTATTTACGCGCTGGCCATGCAGGTTCCGGGGTTTCGGCAGAAAATGAATGATGGCTGGTATCAGATACGCATTGCAGGTCTGGATGTGGATGAAACCAGCCTGTCAGCCCGTCTGCATGAGCCGCTGCCGGACGGGGCCATTATTCATATTGTCCCGCGTATGGCAGGGGCAAAATCCGGTGGTCTGTTCCAGGTGGTGCTGGGTGCTGTGGCAATCGGCGCATCATTTTTTACGGCGGGGGGAAGCCTCGCTCTGTGGGGATCCGCGTTATCTGCCGGTGCTATTTCGGCATCCTCGATCCTGTTTTCTATGGGGGCAGCGATGATGCTGGGCGGTGTGGCGCAGATGCTGACGCCGCAGGCAAAAATCCCCTCGTCCAGGCAGACCGATAACGGCAAACAGAACACGTATTTTTCGTCACTGGACAACATGGTGGCACAGGGTAATGCCCTGCCGGTGTTGTACGGTGAAATGCTGGTCGGCTCCCGCACAATTTCCCAGGAAATCAGCACACGGGATGAAGGTGGCGGCGGGCAGGTGGTGATCATCGGTCGCTGACATTATTGCAGCATATTTATATTTGCACAGAACCGCCTCCGGGCGGTTTTTTCGTTTCAGAGGGAACAGATTATGGGTAAGGGTGGTGGCAGCAGTAAAACGCCGCATGAGGCTCCTGACGACCTGAAATCCAGCCAGATGCTGACCGTTGTTGATGCCATCTGCGAGGGACCGATTGAAGGTCCGGTGGACGGGCTGAAAAGTGTCAGAATTAACAAAACGCCGGTCCTCGACAGCGACGGTAATGCGATGGTTCACGGTGTCACTGTGGTTTACCGCGTGGGGGAGGATGAGCAGACCGCGATGGAGGGGTTCGAAGACTCCGGTGCGGAAACCCTGCTGAATGTGGAGGTGAAGAAGTCAGAGCCTGTGACCCGCACCATTACCACTAAAACGCTGGACCGCCTGCGCTTTACCTTTGGTGTGCAGTCGCTGGTCAGTACCAGCACCAAAGGCGATCGTAATCCTTCCAGTGTACAGATACTGATCCAGTTTCGCCGGGATGGCCAGTGGCAGGTGGAACGGGATATCACCATTACGGGGAAAACGACCACGCAGTTTCTGGCGTCCGTGGTGATTGATAATTTGCCGCCGCGCCCGTTTGAAGTCCGCATGCTGCGTCTCACCGATGACAGCACGTCAGACCTGCTGCAGAACAAAACGGTATGGTCGGGTTATACCGAAATCATCGATGTGAAACAGCGCTACCCGAACACCGCCGTTATCGGGGTAAAAGTGGACGCGGAGCAGTTTGGCAGCCAGCAGGTCACGCGAAACTATCTCCTGCGCGGGCGTATCGTACAGGTGCCGTCGAATTATGATCCGGTAAAACGGACGTATTCCGGGCTGTGGGACGGGACGTTTAAACCCGCCTGGACAGACAATCCGGCCTGGTGTGTGCTGGATATGCTGACCCACCCGCGCTATGGCATGGGAAGTCGCATTGGTGTTGCCGATGTGGACAAGTGGGCGCTGTACGCCATCGCGCAATATTGTGATCAGTCCGTACCGGATGGCTTCGGCGGGACAGAGCCGCGCATCACCTGCAATGCGTATCTGACGGACCAGCGTAAGGCGTGGGACGTGCTGGGGGATTTCTGTTCCCTGATGCGCTGCATGCCGGTCTGGAACGGCAGTACCCTGACGTTTGTGCAGGACCGCCCCGCAGATAAAGTCTGGACCTATACGCAGAGTAATGTGGTGATGCCTGCTGACGGTGCGCCGTTCGTCTACAGCTTCAGCGCCCTGAAAGAGCGCCACAATGCCGCTGAGGTCCGTTACACCGACCCGGACAACGGCTGGGAAACATCCACCGAACTGGTGGAAAACGATGCTGCCATCCGGCGCTACGGTCGCAACGTGCTGAAGATGGATGCATTCGCCTGTACCAGCCGGGGGCAGGCGCACCGCGCCGGACTGTGGGCTATCACCACCGAATTGCTGGAAACGCAGACGGTGGATTTTTCCGTAGGGGCTGAGGGGCTGCGACATGTACCCGGCGATATCATCGAGGTCTGCGACAGTGATTATGCCGGCGTGACCGTGGGCGGACGCGTCCTGTCGGTCGACAGCCTGTCCCGGACGCTTACGCTGGACCGTGAGGTGGAGATACCCGCAGGCGGCAATGTGGTGCTGAACCTGGTGGGCAGCGATGGCCAGCCTGTTACCGTCTCGATCACCGCGCACCCCGCCCCGGACCGTGTGACCGTCAGCCAGTTGCCCGAAGGGGGGGCGGCGTACAGCGTGTGGGGGCTGAAACTGCCGACCCTGCGCCAGCGCCTGTTCCGCTGCGTGGCTATACGGGAGAACGATGACGGGACGTATGCCATCACCGCCGTGCAGCATGTTCCGGAGAAAGAGAGCATCGTGGACAACGGGGCGAAGTTTGATCCGTTGCCCGGAACCAGCATCACGAACACACCGCCCGCCGTGCAGCATCTCACCACGGAGATTCTGGCAGAGGACGGGCAGTATCAGGCGCGGGCGCGCTGGGATACGCCGCGCGTGGTGAAAGGCGTTAACTTCTCTCTGCGTCTGACGGTGAAAGCGGAAGATAACAGCGACCGCCTGACCAGCAGCCTGACCCTGAGCGAAACGGAGCACACCTTCCGCAACTTGACGCCGGGGCGTTACACCCTGACGGTCCGGGCAGTGAACAGCCAGGGCCAGCAGGGCGACCCCGCCAGCACGGATTTCAGCATCGCCGCGCCGGCTGTACCGTCTTATGTTGAGCTGACCCCCGGCTATTTCCAGATAACCGCCACCCCGCGCCAGGCGGTATACGACCCTACGGTGCAGTATGAGTTCTGGTTTACGGATACGCAGATTGCCGATATCCGCCAGGTGGAAACCGATGCGTGTTATCTCGGCACGGCGCTGTACTGGATTGCGGCCAGCAGCGGTATCAAACCCGGCAAGGATTATTACTTCTATATCCGGGCTGTGAACCAGGTCGGGAAATCGGCGTTCGTGGAGGCTAAAGGCCAGGCCAGCAATGATGCGGCGGGCTACCTGGATTTCTTCAAAGGGGAAATCACCGAAAGCCACCTAGGGAAAGAACTGCTGGAGAAGGTGGAGCTGACGGAAGACAACGCCAGCCAGCTGGATGAGTTTTCGAAAGAATGGCAGGACGCGAACGGCAAATGGAATGCCATGTGGGGAGTGAAGATAGAGCAGACCGAAGACGGGAAGCACTATGTGGCTGGTCTGGGCCTGAGTATGGAGGACACGGAAGAGGGAAAGGTGAGCCAGTTTCTGGTGGCCGCTGACCGTATCGCGTTTATCAATCCGGCGAATGGCAATGAAACTCCCGCCTTCGTGATGCAGGGTGACCAGATATTTATGAACGAGGTATTCCTCAAATATCTGACAGCGCCGAGCATCACCAGCGGCGGTAACCCGCCGACCTTTATGCTGACACCTGACGGCAAACTGACCGCCCGTAATGCGGATATCAGCGGCCATATCAGCGCGAACTCTGGTGCTCTCAACAATGTGACGATTGAGGAAAACTGCACCATCAAGGGGACGCTCCGGGCCGAGCGCATTCTTGGGGATATTGTTAAGGCAGCGGGCAGGGAGTTTCCTTACTTCCGTATACCCAACACAGGTGAAAAACGGTACGCCAACGGGACGTTGACAGTCGTGATTGACGATGATCAGTCTTTTGACCGACAGGTTTCCATTCCTGCTATTGCCTTTCAGGGAGCAGCGTATGAAAGCCAGACCAGTAATGATGTATGGGATGCCTGTACGCTGATTGTCAGGAAAAACGGGGTGGAGATATACAACCAGACAAGCATAGGTGTACCGGCCGTTTTTTCGCAAACACTGGATATGCCAGCCGGGAGCGGAAGGATGACGCTGAGCTTCAGCGTCAGTACTCGCGGCAACGACAGCGGCTGGCCACATTCCAGAATCAGTGACCTGCTGGTTATTGTGACGAAAAAGTCATCAGCCGGGATAACAATAAGTTAATGACAGAACCGCCTCCGGGCGGTTTTTTTATGGAGGTACTATGCCGGTACTCATATCAGGCATTCTCAGAGATGGTGCGGGAAAACCCGTACAGGACTGCACCATTCAGTTGAGCGCTAAGAAAACCAGCCCGACAGTTGTTGTGGAGGTGGTTTCATCCACTGTCACCGACGCGAGTGGCCACTACAGCATTGAGGCTGAACCGGGTTATTACAGTGTGTCACTGCTGCGGGAAGGTTTTCCTCCCTCCGTGGCCGGTGACATTTACGTGGTTCCGACCGATGCGCCGGATACCCTGAATGCGTTTCTCGATGCGCCGAAGGACGCGGACCTGCGTCCGGAGGTGATGAAACGCTTTGAGGAAATGGTAAACCGCGTAGTGGATTTGAGCGGTGCAACAGAGAAGGATCGAGAACGCGCCGAACAGGCCGCACAGTCAGCGGAACAAAGTAAGGATTCAGCGGTATTGTCTGCAACGGCATCGGCAGAGTCACAGCGGCAGGCGGCACTCTCTGCAGATGCTGCTGATGCGTCAGCCCGCTCAGCTGCCGATAATGCCCGACAGACAGCACAGGATGTTCTGGCCAGTGCAGCGGATGCTGATAGTGCGGCAAAGTCTGCACAGACAGCGACGGAGCAGGCCGGTCAGGCTAAAATCGCCGCTGAGACGGCACAGAAAGCGCAGGAGGAAGTGGGAGTTTCGGCACAGTCTGCTGCGGGAAGTGCCGGCAGCGCAGCAGCGTCAGCACAAACAGCAGGTGAGCATGCCGGCAATGCAGCCGCATCTGAAGCCTCAGCGCGTGAAAGCGCCCTCACGGCCACGCAGGCTGCAGAGCAGGGTAATAACAGCGCGGCAGCTGCGGCTCTGAGTGAACAGCATGCCAGAGAGTCCGGCGAAAAGGCTGCTAAATCAGAGGCTGCGGCATCAGCCAGTGCTAAATCGGCATCTTCAAGTGAAGCATCAGCCCTGCAGTCAGCCGAAACGGCTGAGAATCAGAAAAATGCAGCCACTGAGAGTGCCAACCGCGCAGAACAGGCCAAAGATGATGCGTTGACTTCCCGGAACGAGGCAGTGGAAGCCGCTGAAACAGCTGCGACAGACGCTGCAGAGAAAGCTGCCGGCAAGGTTTCGGCGCAACTGAAAGCTGCTGTAGCCGATGATACTCAGCGCGCGGAAGCCGCGATGACTGGTGCTGAAAGTGCAGTTGAAGCCTCACAGGGATATCGTGATGAAGCGAGGGATATTGCTGAAAGTCTGAAGCTGGGAGATGCCAGCACAACGCAGAAAGGGCTTGTGCAGTTAAGCAGCGATGACGACAGCGACAGTGAAGCCCTTGCAGCGACACCGAAAGCCGTTAAAAAAGTCAAAGATCTGACGAACCTAAAAGCCCCGCTGGACAGCCCTGAACTGACGGGAACGCCAATCACTCCCACTCCACCACTGACCATTAACAACCAACAAATTGTTAATGCTGAGTTTGTTCACGCAGCTGTTGCAGCGCTGGTTGGCTCATCCCCGGAAGCCCTGGACACCCTGGCTGAGTTAGCTAATGCATTAAACAATGATCCCAACTTTGCAACGACGATACTTAATGCGTTAGCGGGTAAGCAACCCCTTGATGGTACGTTGACAAATCTGAGTGGAAAAGATGTAGCAGGTCTTCTCCAATACTTTGGTTTAGTAGAAACGATAAATCGCGCTGCCGGATCGCTGCAAAAAAAACAGAATGGCGCGGATGTACCACAACCTGACTGGTTTGTAAGAAACATCGGAGCTGCACGTGCTTTCAGCGGAACGGTAAGCATTGGTGGGGGCGGTAACTGGACAACAGCGGAGTTTATCGTCTGGCTCGAATCCCAGGGGGTGTTTAACCATCCGTATTGGGTATGTAAAGGTTCCTGGTCATACGCAGATAACAGGGTGATTACTGATACCGGGTGCGGGAATATCAGTCTTGCTGGTTCAGTAGTTGAGGTTATGGGAGTGCGTGGCGCGATGACTATTCGTGTCACCACGCCAACTACCACCGCAGGAAATGGAACGCCCTCTGCCCAGTTTACCTACCTCAATCATGGCGATGGTTACCTGCCAGGCTGGCGCAGGGATTTTAACACGGCAAATCCTCCTTATGAGTATTACCCCGTAGGCGCCCCCATACCATGGCCTTCGGATATACCGCCTGCAAACCATGTGCTTATGCAGGGGCAGGCGTTTAATAAATCTGCCTACCCATTACTTGCTGTGGCATATCCAACGGGTGTTATTCCTGATATGCGTGGCCAGATGATTAAGGGCAAACCTGATGGTCGTGCTGTCCTGTCTCAGGAGCTGGACGGCATTAAGTCACACGACCACGGCGCAACGGTCGCAGCTACCGACCTCGGAAACCGCGATACAACGGGATTTGATTACGGTAATAAATCTGTTTCGGCTTTTGACTATGGCACGAAATCAACAAACAGCGGAGGCGAACACGCCCACTCGTTAGATGTTTATTTTCTCAACACCTCCCAGCAGGCAGCGAAAGTCGGTGCCGGTGGTCAGTGGGCTGGCGGGGTGGGAACTCAGGGAACTTATGCAGGTGGGGCGCATGCTCATTCTGTTGGTATTGGTGCGCACGACCACATTGTAGGAATCGGAGCGCATGCCCACTCTGTCTACATTGGTGCGCACAGCCACGGCGTGACCGTTTCGCCGTCTGGTCATGCAGAAAACACCGTAAAAAATACCGCATTTAATTATTTAGTGAGGCTTGCATAATGGCTTTTAAAATGACTGATTCAAACCGGGTAATTACAATCTATAACCTTTCATCTTCGACGAATGAATTTATCGGTCAGGGTGATGGTTATATTCCGGCAAATACCGGATTGCCTGCTTTCAGTACAGATATTGCCCCACCGTCAGCACCGGAGGGATTTATTGCAGTATTTAATTCTGATTCTACTAAATGGTCACTGGTTGAAGACCATCGCGGGAAAATTGTCTACAGCATCCACTCGGGGGAAGCAACCACAATTAATCAGTTAGGCGCACTACCGGATGATGTTGTTTCCATTGCGCCCGAAGGCCATTTTGTTAAATGGGATGGAAAAAAATGGGTGCATGATGCTGACGCAGAAAAAACAGCGCAGATTACGCAGGCGACACAGCAAAAAGAAAGCCTTCTTGCTCTGGCAGCTTCAAAAATCGCACCTTTACAGGATGCAGTTGATCTGGATATTGCAACTAAAGCGGAAGTGGAACTTTTACTGGCGTGGAAAAAATGCCGTGTCTTGCTTAATCGAGTAGATACCTCAAAGCCGGAATGGCCCCCACTCCCGGATACTAAAGCCAGTTGATAAGGTGCCACCGCTTCGTCGTATGCAAGAACGGGCGGCGGCGAACTGGCGAACGTTCGATAGTGCGAATATTGAATGATTTCGAGTCGCGGTGAATTGTATGCAAGTGTACTAACTCAGACTCAAACCGACAGTCCGCTTTGAGCGAGGAGCAGAAGTTCGTAATCCCTTTAGACAATCCTCCAGGGAGGTTATGATAAAAGATACAGCCATAAAGCATAAAGGGAGTGGACATGACATTGTTTGAGGAATGTAAGGAACTGCTCAAGACAGATTTTAATGTTGTGGAAGGGGATGATTTGAGCGCGATAATGGATATTTTTCATCAATATCCATGGCATAGCGGTAATCTCAGATGGTCGGAAATGGACTTCAGCGATTATGAACTTAGTCATGATATGTTTAACGGGGGCGGTTTAGGCAATGAAACTGTATTTGTCATAGCGGATGATGCGAATGTACCCGTGTTCAGAACCCATCTACAACTCATTGTCGATAATATCTACGACGTCATCGCCATATCACCTAACCTATTTATTTTTAATGATAAAATAATGATTAAACCTTTATTCCCTCATAATTATATACGGTTTGGTCTGCGAAAGTGATGAGCAGAAATACTGACCAGCTCCCCGTTGTTCAACTAAGACTTGTTATTGACAACCTCCGCTAATGGCACACAGCGGACTGTCAGATTAGGTTTCGCTCTGTGCCATAAGAGTGCCAGATCAGGTATGAATTAATACAATTTAAGCAATATGGCCGTTCAAGGCGTTTAATCTGAAAACAGCCACATATCAGCCTCTTCAGACATATCCTCCAGCATACGGTTCAGCTTTTCCTGGTCGCATTTGCTGACATCGCTATTCAAACCGTTAATCTGCATTAGTTCAACCTTAGAATCTGCATCAGGGAGAATCTGGCACACTCGCTTCGTTAGTTCGGGCAAAATGAGCTGTCTGGCACCAACTCAACCTTCAACATGTCCGTTGTCGTAAACCAGTTCAATGAACATAACCCCTCTCATTGATATTATTTAAGTACAGGCCTTCCCCTTTTGTGGTGGCGACTTTTAACCAGCTATTCTTTTTCTGAAAAATACCACGCGTTCGGTTTCTTCAAAGCCTAAAGCCTGATGCATTTGATAGGATATATGGTTATCTAAAGACGCATCGCTTGCCATCTCGGTGCAACCTTTCGCCACTCCCCAATCCTGTACGGCTGCAACCAGTAGTTTGGCAACGCCATGGCCTCTCTGCTCAGGAATAACAAAAATCCCTTCAAGATAAACCACCGGACTGCTTTCACAACCATTCACATAATCATGGCGAACCGCGGCATCGGCAAACGCTATTGCCTGACTCTGGTTATTTAGTGCCAGGAATGAAACATATTTATCGGGACAAGATAAAATGTGTTGGCCATCCAGAATATGATTTTCATAGCTATGGTCTGGCCATAGCTGACTTCGAAGCCCAACCCACATGCTCAAAGAAGCTTCATCCATTAGTCGAATTTGCAAGGTACACTCCCATCAGCCATAACGAAGTTCGAAACAAAATCATGCCTGTAACCACTATTTAGTCTCAAAAAAGCACTCTCATCAATCTTTATATTTTAAGTTGGTATTTTCTTAACCTGTTTTTCCTCCCAGTGGGATTCTACAAAACTCCTGATGCAGGATATCTTCCGGCCTCTGCAAGGACAGTCAGTGGAAGTGTGATGTTACACTACGGGAGGCTGATCATGGCGTACTGAAAAGGTTTTCCACTATGCTCGGGGAAGCCCCTTAAATAGGGGCAAATTTGGGGGCAAAAATCAGTTAGGGGCATGGTTTGGGGCGATGAAATGACCCATATTGACCGAGATTGTCCAAAACGATTTTTTATTAACTGCTTGATTTTATGGTAATTAACTGTATTTTCTGAATTTTTAAAATCAATTTTATAGTCTAACGCTGATTATGTGGCTGTGGGGATAAACATTTAATAAACCGGGGGAAGGGATAATGTTGCGGGTGATAAAAAGCCGGAATCGCTTACGCTTATCCGGCTTCTGTTCAGCATCTGGGGAGTTGCTGATTACTTCAGTTCATCAACCATGGTGATGGCGCGACCAATATAATTGGCAGGCGTCATTGCTTTCAGGCGAGTTTTCTCTTCTTCCGGCAGTGCCAGACCATCGATAAACTGCTTCATACCTTCGGCGTCAACGCGCTTGCCGCGGGTCAGTTCTTTCAACTTCTCATATGGCTTCTCAATACCGTAGCGACGCATCACGGTCTGAATCGGCTCTGCCAGAACTTCCCAGTTATGATCCAGTTCATCCAGCAGATGATCGCGGTTCACTTCCAGTTTGCTCACGCCCTTCAGCGTGGACTGATAGGCGATCAGCGCATAGCCGATACCCACACCCAGGTTACGCAGAACGGTAGAGTCTGTCAGATCACGCTGCCAGCGGGAAACCGGCAGTTTACTCGCCAGGTGCTGCAGAACCGCATTGGACAGACCCAGATTACCTTCGGAGTTTTCGAAGTCGATGGGGTTAACTTTATGCGGCATGGTGGAAGAACCGATTTCACCCGCGACAGTTTTCTGCTTGAAGTGACCCAATGCAATGTAACCCCAGACGTCGCGATCGAAATCGATCAGAATGGTGTTAAAGCGGGCGATGCAATCAAACAGCTCGGCAATGTAGTCGTGCGGCTCAATCTGCGTGGTGTAGGGGTTCCACTGGATACCCAGCGAGGTGACGAATTCTTCGCTAAACTGATGCCAGTCTACTTCCGGGTAAGCGGCAATGTGGGCGTTATAGTTACCCACGGCACCGTTGATTTTACCAAGAATTTCAACCTGGTTGAGCTGGCGATACTGACGCTCCATGCGGTACGCCACGTTTGCCATCTCTTTGCCCATTGTTGATGGGGTGGCAGGTTGGCCGTGAGTACGGGAGAGCAGAGGAATATCGCGATATTCAACTGAAAGCGCGGTGATGCCATCAATCAGTTGACGCCAGTACGGCAGAACCACTTCGTCGCGTGCGGTTTTCAGCATCAGCGCGTGAGACAGGTTGTTGATGTCTTCTGAGGTGCATGCGAAGTGGATAAACTCGGAAACGGCGTGCAGTTCCGGGATATCCGCCACTTTTTCTTTCAGGAAATACTCAACTGCCTTCACGTCATGGTTGGTCGTACGCTCAATGGTTTTGATACGCGCAGCATCTTCTTCATTGAAGTTAGCGACGATCGCATCAAGGTAACCGATTGCGTCGGCAGCAAAAGCAGGAACTTCCTTGATCGCTGCGTGCGCGGCCAGTTTTTGCAGCCAGCGTACTTCAACCTGTACGCGGAATTTCAGCAAACCGTATTCGCTGAAAATCCCGCGCAGCGCGCTGACTTTATCGCCGTAGCGTCCATCGACAGGGGAAACGGCGGTCAGTGAGGATAATTCCATAGATCACAACTCCGGGGTTAAATGAGCAAGAATTTGTTTTGCCTGAGTCGTCAGGCGATTACGAGAAAACATGAGTTGCAGACGGCCTCCACCAACCTGATGCCAGAGCACGGCAGCGCGGATGCCAGCCAGCAGCGAAGCGCGTACTTTAGCCTGTACCTGTGGGCTCTGAAGGATGGCCGGGGAACCCGTGACCTGAATACGCGGGCCGAGTGGGCTGATGACGTCAACATAAATGCCAGCCATCGCACTCATCAACGTTTCTGACTGCAAATCAAAATGGTCAAGCTGGCGCTGCAAGCCGCTGATACGGTCTCCCAGCGTGTCCATAGCGCCCTTGGCCGCTGACAGCTTACGCTCCAGCACCATCAGGCTTAGCGTGTAACGAGTGAGTTCAGCGTTCAGTCCCTGGCGACTGCTGGCGTTAAGTACGCCGAGCATTGTTTCCAGCCCCAAACGCAGGTTGGCCTCGCTGCCGCCAAACACGCCCAGCGTAGAGCTGGGATTCATGTCGATGACACTGTTCAGTGAAACGTGTAATGCATCGGCATCACAATGCCCCTGGTGCGCCAGTTCCTGCACCAGGCGTGCCGACTGGCAAATGCCTGCCAGGGCGAGGGTGATGTCATAATAATTCTTTGCCACGTTCACTGCTTCCTTGTATCAAATGTGTAAGTAATTATACCGGCAGAGGCAATCGTTGTTCGATAATGCCGCCGCCGAGGCACACTTCGCCATTGTAAAAGACAGCCGACTGACCCGGCGTAACCGCCGCGACTGGCTCGTCGAAAATGACTTCAATACGCTCAGCATCCAGTGCTTTAACGGTGCACGGAATGTCGGTCTGACGATAGCGGGTTTTCACCGTACAGCGCATGGTACCAGTGAACGGTTCGCGATCGACCCAATGCAGCTGTTGCGCCACCAGGCCAACAGACATCAGACGTGGATGTTCATGGCCCTGAGCGACAACCAGAATGTTGTTCTCAACGTCTTTATCCACCACATACCATGGATCTTCTGTCCCTTCTTTCGTTCCGCCAATACCCAGACCTTTACGCTGACCCAGAGTGTGGTACATCAGCCCCTGATGCTGGCCAATCTCTTCACCATCAACGGTGATGATTTTGCCTGGCTGAGCCGGCAGGTAGCGACCAAGAAATTCGCGGAACTTACGTTCACCAATGAAGCAGATGCCGGTGGAGTCTTTTTTCTTGGCCGTAATCAGACCAAGGTCTTCGGCAATTTTACGCACCTGCGGTTTTTCCAGTTCACCGACCGGGAACAGGCTTTGCGCGATTTGCTCATGGCCGAGCGTATAGAGGAAATAACTTTGGTCTTTATTACCATCGAGCCCACGCAGCAGGCGACTTTTGCCGTCGACATCTGCGCGACGCACGTAGTGACCGGTGGCGATGTAATCGGCACCTAAATCTTCGGCGGCAAACTCAAGGAAGGCTTTAAACTTAATTTCTTTATTACACAGAATATCCGGGTTCGGCGTACGGCCCGCTTTGTACTCTTCAAGGAACAGTTCAAAGACGTTGTCCCAGTATTCTGCGGCAAAGTTGACGGTATGCAGTTCAATGCCGAGTTTGTCACAGACAGCCTGTGCATCCGCAAGGTCGGCGGCCGCTGTGCAGTATTCCTCGCCATCGTCCTCTTCCCAGTTCTTCATGAACAGGCCTTCTACCTGATAGCCCTGTTGTTGTAACAGCCAGGCAGAAACGGAGGAATCGACACCGCCGGACATGCCGACGATCACTTTTTTTGGGCTTTCAGACATAGGAATACTCACAACATTGAACTTCAAGGCGGCATATTCTAGCACGCAGCCCTTTACTTGACACCCTCTGTAAACGGCCAGTTAAATTCACCGATCATGGACAGCGGGTAGCGCTGGCCGCTCTGATAACAGCGAATACTCTCTGCAACCAACGGCGAACGCAGGTTTGGCGCAGAGAAAATCTCTTCTGCGCTGACCCAACGACAGCAATCAATATCGCTGTCATGGGGTTCAGTAGCGCACATATTGGCAAGCTCGATAGAGAAAAGAAAACGCAAGAAGGGCGTTCTGTCCGGTGCAATCCATTGATGCATACGAACAAAATGCTGTGGCTGTGCTTTAATGCCCGTTTCTTCCCATAGTTCGCGTGCTGCGGCTTGCACCAGCGTTTCGTCGGCTTCCAGGTGTCCTGCGGGTTGATTCCACAAGGCCTTGCCATTGATCGTTTCTTCAACGACTAAGAATTTATCTTCTGCATGCACAATGCAGGCGACCGTGACGTGCGGTTTGAACATGTTTCCCCCTTATTCCTCAGCAAAACCTTCGGCAACATCTGGCCAACTAATTTCACCGCTGGTCTTGTCGATACTGATATAAGCCACAGGAGGCGACGTTTGTGGGTCGGCCCCTCCGCGACACAATGCAGTTTGATGATCCTCGCGTACGATAATCTCAATGGCCTTTTTAGCATTCCAGCTTTCATAAAAAATGCATTGATAGTCCGGGCGAAGGCTGAGGGTCGCGACTCGTGTAGCTTCGTCTGTCGATAATGGATTGATATCATAGCGGTAGTTATCACCGCTGTTTAAAGGCTGGAGTTGTGACTTTTTCAACCAGCCGCGTACGATATGGCGATCGGCGGTGTAATAAACCGCTTCAATAAAGTCATCTTTTGACTGCTCTTGTGTGGAAATAATGTCGCCGGGAACCAAAAAAACGGACTGGCTGCGGCACTGTTCCGTTGGCATGGTATAAAACCAGGCGCGATCGTTGCCTGTAACCTGATAATGATTATCAGCAACGGGGGGCATTCTTTCGCGTTGCGGCATCTCTTTGTGCGCCCATTTCTTACAGGCCGGATTTACGGATAAGGGAGTCGTCAGAGGTACCAGGCCTTCAGCCGCGACCCAGCCTGTGGCGAACATGCCTTTGGCATCACGGTATCGAACATAGCGAAAAGTATGAACGGGAGCGTCTGCTGATTGGGCCGATCGCGCTTCTCTTAACACCTCTACCGTATTGCCGTTGACCAGGAAAGCAGGGAGCTGACATTCAACATCTGGTGCGGAGTTGAAGTGTAGTCGGGAGGTTGTTTTTACCTGAGCGGTTTCATAGAGATAATCAGCCGCGCCTGCTGCGATACCTGCTGCCGCCTCACAATTCTGCGCGGCATAACCCAATGGCGATACGGCACACAGAATGAGTGGCGCGATGAGTCGTTTGTCCATTTCTTTCATTCTTCCTTGTTAATGGCGCTGTAAAGGCCTGATGCTAGAGCTCCCGCCACTCGCCGTTAGCGAGATTTTCCAGCGTGTAATCCCCCATAGCATAGCGAATGAGACGCAGCGTAGGATATCCAACATGTGCTGTCATACGGCGAACCTGGCGGTTGCGGCCTTCATATAAGGTGACTTTCAGCCAGGTGGTGGGGATATTTTTCCGCTCCCGAATCGGCGGATTTCTCGGCCACAGCCATACGGGTTCCTCTACTACCTCAATGCCTGCGGGTAGCGTGGGGCCATCATTGAGCGTTACTCCGGTACGCAGGGCGTCCAGCGCTTCTGCTGTCGGCTCGCCTTCAACCTGGACGTAATAAATTTTCCCGGTACGCTTACCGGGTTGCGTTAACCGCGCCTGCAGTGCGCCGTCATTGGTCAGCACCAAAAGCCCTTCGCTGTCCCGGTCGAGTCGGCCCGCCGCATAAATTCCCGGCAAGGGAATAAAATCTTTTAACGTGCTTCTGCCAGCCTCGTCAGTAAATTGTGGCAAAACATCGTAGGGTTTATTGAACAAAACCACGCGTTTTGGCTGGTTTTCTTTACGCTGCTTAGTGACTTGTCGTGAGCTGAATCGCTCAACCCGGTGATTTCTAAAAGAAGTTTTTTGCATGGTATTTTCAGATTATATCAATTGCCGCATTATAGCCTAAGAACGAGTGTCTTTCATGGCGACGAACATTAGGGTAGTATTGACATGCTCATTACAAAACATTAACAAAAAATTGCTCTAACGCATTCGTGCAGCAGGACGCAAACGCACATGCAGCGCGATGACAGACGAGCAGAACCAGAAGCGCTCGAAGGAGAGGTGAATGGAAAGCAAAGTAGTTGTTCCGGCGGAAGGTAAGAAGATCACCCTGCAAAACGGCAAACTCAACGTTCCTGAAAATCCGATTATCCCGTTCATTGAAGGCGACGGTATCGGCGTTGATGTAACCCCACCGATGATCAAAGTTGTCGATGCTGCTGTCGAGAAAGCCTATAAAGGCGAGCGTAAAATCTCCTGGATGGAAATCTACACCGGCGAGAAATCCACTCAGGTTTATGGCCAGGACGTCTGGCTGCCTGCTGAAACCTTAGATCTGATTCGTGAATATCGTGTTGCCATTAAAGGCCCTCTGACCACCCCTGTTGGCGGCGGTATTCGCTCTCTGAACGTAGCTCTGCGTCAGGAACTTGACCTGTATGTCTGCCTGCGTCCGGTGCGTTATTATCAGGGTACACCAAGCCCGGTTAAACACCCTGAACTGACCGATATGGTCATCTTCCGTGAAAACTCCGAAGATATCTACGCGGGTATCGAGTGGAAAGCTGACTCTGCCGATGCTGAGAAAGTGATTAAATTCCTGCGCGAAGAGATGGGTGTGAAGAAAATACGCTTCCCGGAACATTGCGGTATTGGTATCAAACCGTGTTCTGAAGAAGGGACTAAACGTCTGGTACGTGCAGCGATTGAATACGCCATCGCCAACGATCGTGATTCAGTTACCCTGGTACACAAAGGCAACATCATGAAGTTCACCGAAGGCGCGTTCAAAGACTGGGGTTACCAGTTAGCGCGTGAAGAATTTGGTGGCGAACTGATCGATGGCGGTCCATGGGTGAAAATCAAGAATCCGAAAACCGGTAAAGAGATCGTGGTTAAGGACGTCATTGCCGATGCATTCCTGCAACAGATCCTGTTGCGTCCGGCTGAGTATGACGTGATTGCCTGTATGAACCTGAACGGTGACTACATCTCCGATGCGCTGGCCGCACAGGTTGGTGGTATTGGTATCGCGCCGGGTGCAAACATCGGTGACGAATGCGCACTGTTCGAAGCAACCCACGGTACTGCACCGAAGTATGCAGGTCAGGATAAAGTGAACCCAGGTTCTATCATTCTGTCTGCAGAAATGATGCTGCGCCACATGGGTTGGACCGAAGCGGCTGACCTGATCGTTAAAGGTATGGAAGGCGCGATTAACGCCAAGACCGTAACCTATGACTTCGAACGTCTGATGGATGGCGCTAAGCTGTTGAAATGTTCAGAGTTTGGTGACGCGATCATCGAAAACATGTAATCCACATTCTGGGTTGTATGAGAACGGGAGCCGGTTGGTTCCCGTTTTTTTGTGCCTGATAAATTCTTTCCCTGTCATTTTATCCGCTCAGTACCTAGGGGGATCAGGGCTTGTTGTGGTCTATTTATGTTTGGTTTAGCTAAAAAAAGGCAAAACGAGACTAAAGCCTCCGACATAAAGCGCTGACCAGGTCGCCGCAGAGATCAGACTGACTGCATACACTTTCACTGGATGAAGATGCAACATTCCAGCAACTAATGGCACAATGTAACGCAGCACGGCAATAAAGCGCGAAGTAAAAAGTATCGGTACAGAACTGTTTTGCAACCGGCGTCGAACCCGTACTACTGTATCGGCATGACGCGACATGATGCGTGCCAGCCAGGGTAGATGTCCCATCATCATTCCAAGGTGATAATTAACAATTGTCCCGCACCATGCGCCAATCATTACAGCAATTCCCGCTTCCCATGGCGCAATAGTCGCCTTGCCGACGGAAATTACAGCAACCAACATAACAGATGCTGGCGGTAATACAGCTGAAATGAGGAACGTAGATTTTGCGAATGCTATTCCAAAAAGCAGGCCCCACAGGCTGAAAGGATGAAGCGCGAAATGGCTCATCAACGCGTTTACCCACTCCATCAATGCTTCTCCAGTTAAGGTTCCTTGGCTATTTAACCGCGATACGGCTTAATCAGGCCTCAACACAGATGAATTACTGACTGCTGCACTTAATCCCGGCTGTGACAGCTATCTGCGTATAGCAGCAGAATACAGTTGAGCGGGATAGGGTAAAGGAAGATGAATCGAACGCACTTAATCTGAAACCAGCCACATATCAGCCTCTTCAAACATTTCCTGGACAGTACGGCTTATCTGTTCCTTCTCGTGCTTGCTGGCGTCAGTGTTGATCGCCGGCAATGTCATCATCGGTTTAACACGGACATCAGCGTCGGGGAAAATCCGGTGAACCCTCTTGGTCAATTCGCCCAGAATGATATCTTTTGCACCGGGCAGACCATCAAAATTCCTTTTGTCATAAACGAGTTCCACGAACATTGCTTATCGCCTCTTTGCTGGATGGATATACAGTATTTATACTGTGTTTTTATCCGGTATTCAAGAGAGGGCATAAACATGGGCTTTCCTTCACCTGCGGCAGATTATGTTGAAACACGAATCTCCCTCGACCAGCAACTAATCAGCCAGCCCGCAGCGACTTATTTTATGCGGGCATCGCGTTCACATTTCAGGGAAGGAATACTTCAGGGGGTGCTGTTTGTTGTGGATGCGTCACTTACTGCCTGCGATGGCTCATTGCTGATATGTGCAATTGTAAGTAGCCCGCATAATCGTGCCATTCACATTTAGAGATCATCCGGCATAATCAATCTGCCAAAGCGGACATTGGTAAGCTCATGCAGTATGGATTCACGAAGAACATACGTTATATTTTGTCCTGATTGACACGGGATGAAAGCTCCTGATGGCTCTCTTTTCGCTCGCTGTAACGATCTGCAAGATAACTGGTTTGTCCCTTAAGCAGCAGCGTGATTTTAAACAGCTCCTCGGCTACATCGACGATGCGGTCATACCATGAAGAAGGTTTCATTCGTCCGTTTTCGTCGAACTCTTGCCATGCCTTGGCTACAGAGGACTGGTTGGGGATCGTAAACATCCGCATCCAGCGACCAAGTATACGCATCTGGTTCACGGCATTGAAGGACTGTGAACCGCCGCAGACCTGCATTACCGCAAGTGTTTTGCCCTGCGAAGGACGAATCGCTCCTTCACTTAAGGGGATCCAGTCAATCTGCGCCTTCATGACTGCGCTCATAGCACCGTGCCGTTCCGGAGAACTCCACACCATCCCATCACACCATCTGACCAGACCGCGCAGCTCGGTGACTTTGGGATGCGTGTCCGGCGCATCATCCGGCAGGGGTAAACCGGAGGGGTTAAACAGTTTCACCTCCGCGCCCATCGCCGTCAGCAGGCGACCGGCTTCCTCCGCGGCAAAGCGGCTGTAGGAGCGCTCTCTCACTGAACCATACAGGATCAGAATCCGTGGTGGCTCCTGCACGTTCAGGCGTTCAGCGATGTGTTGATCAAAGCATTCAGTATTCAGGGCAGGAAATTGTTCCATTTTTCTCCTCCAGAGAGAGCAGATGATTTCAAAGTTAATACATATGATTTACCATATGTGTATTCTAAAGGGAACGGAGAGAAAAATGCTACAACCTGTTCAGCTTTTCAAAATTCTGTCAGATGAAACACGGCTCGCCATTGTTATGCTTCTGCGGGAGTCCGGAGAACTGTGCGTGTGCGATATCTGTGCAGCTACCGCCGAATCACAGCCCAAAATATCACGACATATGGCCGTCCTGCGCGAGGCAAAGCTTGTTCTTGATCGTCGGGAAGGGAAATGGATCCACTATCGTCTGTCACCTCATATTCCGGCGTGGGCCGCTGAGACAATCACGACATCCTGGCTGTGCCTTCGGGAGGATGTGCGGGAATGGTTGGCAAAGTCGGCCTGTACCTCCTGCTGAGGCAGGAGAACATATTTACATAATCATATATAACGGAGTCTGAAATGTTTTTGGCAGGGAGTATATTTTTACTGACGCTGGTACTGGTGATCTGGCAACCCAGAGGCCTGAGTATTGGCTGGAGCGCGAGTATCGGAGCTGCGCTGGCGCTGGGAACCGGAGTCATTCATATCGCAGATATTCCCGTTGTCTGGAATATCGTCTGGAACGCGACAGCGGCATTTATTGCGGTCATTATCATCAGCCTGTTGCTCGATGAGTCCGGCTTCTTTGAATGGGCCGCACTGCACGTCTCCAGTTGGGGTAACGGACGTGGCCGCCTTTTGTTTACCTGGATAGTCTTGCTTGGTGCCGCTGTTGCTGCGTTGTTTGCCAATGACGGCGCTGCGCTGATCCTGACGCCGATTGTAATTGCGATGCTGCTCGCACTGGGATTCAGCGAGGGCACGACATTGGCGTTTGTCATGGCCGCAGGATTTATTGCAGATACGGCCAGCCTGCCGCTAATTGTTTCTAACCTGGTAAATATCGTCTCGGCGGACTTTTTCGGTCTGGGCTTTACGCAGTATGCCTCCGTTATGATCCCCGTAGATGTGGCAGCGATTGCGGCCACTCTGGTCATGCTGCATCTCTTCTTTCGCAGGGACATTCCGGCGACGTATGACGTTTCGCTGCTGAAGATGCCTGCCAGTGTGATAAAGGATCCGGCAACGTTCAGGGCGGGCTGGATTGTCCTGTTATTGCTGCTTGTCGGTTTCTTTGTTCTGGAGCCACTGGGGATCCCGGTCAGCGCGATAGCGGCTACTGGCGCAGCAATACTGTTTATAGTGGCGAAAAGAGGTCATGCCATCAACACCGGAAAAGTCCTCCGCGGTGCACCATGGCAGATCGTTATTTTTTCGTTGGGTATGTACCTGGTGGTCTATGGCCTGCGCAATGCAGGGCTTACGGAGTATCTGTCTGACGTGCTGAACCTACTGGCAGAAAAGGGGTTATGGGCAGCAACGTTCGGCACCGGCTTCCTGACCGCGTTCCTGTCGTCGGTGATGAACAATATGCCGACGGTGCTGATTGGCGCACTGGCGATTGACGGGAGCACGGCGACTGGCATCGTCAAAGAGGCAATGATTTATGCCAATGTGATTGGCTGCGATTTAGGCCCGAAAATCACCCCGATTGGCAGTCTGGCAACCCTGCTTTGGCTGCATGTGCTTGCCCAGAAAAATATAACGATTACCTGGGGATATTACTTCCGTACGGGTATTATCATGATTCTGCCCGTGCTGTTTGTCACTCTGGCCGCGCTGGCGTTGCGGCTCTCCATCACTTTGTAATGAGATACAGATATGAGCAACATTACCATCTATCACAATCCTGCCTGCGGCACTTCTCGCAACACGCTGGAGATGATCCGTAACAGCGGCAACGAACCAACGATAATTTATTATCTCGATACGCCACCGACCCGTGATGAGCTGATTCAACTTATTTCAGATATGGGAATTACGGTGCGTGCATTACTGCGTAAGAATGTTGAGCCTTATGAACACCTGGGTCTTGATGAAGAGAAATTTAGTGATGAGCAGTTAATTGATTTCATGCTTCAACATCCGATCCTGATTAATCGGCCGGTAGTCGTTACGCCGCTTGGCACTCGTCTTTGCCGCCCTTCAGAAATAGTGTTGGATATTCTACCGGAAGGTCAGAAAGGAGCGTTTACCAAAGAGGATGGCGAGAAGGTCATTGACGAAACGGGTAAGCAGATTAAGTAATCTGCCCACTTCAAAATATCGGATGTCTGCTCACGCTATGCGGGCGTCCGGTTTTCGCTCACTGCGGACCTTTAGCTCAGTCAGCAATGTCCGTTGCGTGCCAGGAGCGGACGTTGCTAGTGTCAGCCTATGTTAATCAACAGGGAGCAGGTCAGGTGGGCTCTGTCACCAAAGATTGCTTTCAGTTGGTTCATGTTCCGATTCCCAAACCTAATGAGGCGAAAAATTCATTTATATTAAACGAATTAATATTCTGTTCAGGAATGATATGGACGTAATGCGATGTATTAGCTCATACTTGAGCTAATACACACTGAATAATTAAGCTGCTACAAGGGTATCTATGATTTTTGCGGTTTTTTGTAATAATTGAGCATCAGTAGGAAGAGAAATAACATTCCTATTCTTAGCAATATTTATAATCATTGGTTCAAATTCATTTTTTGCAAACAACGGGCGGTCAGAAGATGCATACATATCTCGCAAAAAATCTGGTACGTCCTTCTCTTTAAATCCATCAATAACTGACTTTGCCTCTTGCTCACTTAACAGATAATTAAAAGCAAGTTCACCAAATGCTTCTTCAACTATTTTAAGCATTTCTTTAGCATCGTCCTCAATAAACTCATCGAGAATAGCTGAAACAGCAGCATTTGCAGCCGTACCACCGGCAAACGCACCTAATAACCCCCCGATGATTCCGCCTGCAGCCGTGCCAACGAAAGGAATAAGTGAACCCAATGCGGCTCCTCCAGCAGCACCTGCCATCCAGCCACCTGTTCCGCCAGCAACTCCAGATGCAGTAGCAGTAACATTCTTAAATAATTGAGCGCCTGAGCATCGGCCCTGAAACATTCGAACAAAATCTACGGAAGATATAACCAGAGTGGTGACAACACCTGTGACGATATTCCCGCGCAAAAGTTTGCTAACGTGGTTCATTGCAGCGGCACCATATATCGCATTACCTGATCGTAAACCATTTGCAATCCATGCGGCAGCTTTAGGCCCCATTTGCTGAACGATCCAATCTGTAGCGCCACGTAAACTTTGTTCTATACCTGTTCTGCCAAGTTGAGCAGTAATGATGCTACTAACCCAGGCTACACCACCCACTTTTAATCCAGCATAGCAAGATGATTCAAGAGCTTTATCCCAGTCTTCGCCATTCCATAGAGCGACAGCGAATGAAACAGCCGCAGAGATTCCCATTGCAGTACCAGCCAACTTAATGCCGTTTATTGCATCATAAGTTAAGCTTTCAATAGTACCAAATTTAGCAATATTCCTTACTTGTTCATATGTGAAGGAACCTTTCCTGACAATATCTTTCGCTAATTCTGGATCTTTTATACCTGGCACCTGATCATTTTTTATTCTATGCTCCATTGCCTTCACCGCATCATCATATTTATCTGACGGTACTTCTATTTGCATAGGGGTACCATCAGTGTTTAAGTAGCGGAAAGTTCCATCTTCAAAACATTCACTGATGCATTTTGAGCCTGAATTACAGTATTTTGTTTGTATGTAAATGCCATCCACCAGTCTGTCAGCGCCATTTTTGACATTGTCACCGCCAACAATCCTTGCATTTTTTCCTGACATCACATCCTTAAGGTGATTCGCTTTTTCAGCAGCAAATCCATGACCTCTGGTTGCCCCAAGGACTACATTGTCTGCGTAATTTTCAGAGCTGCCAATTATACCAGCGGTTGTTCCGACAATATTTTTTTCATTCATGAGGTATATATCCAATCTTAGGCAATAGACATTATATTTACTTGGTTATCGGCATATACATATCACTCTTTAGGAGCTTTACTCAAAAATATCAGCCGTTGTCGGGTTGATGGTGGCATTAATGGTTCCCAACATACTGTAAAGCATAGTTTTTGTTGAGATGTACCGTACTCATCATGGTGTGCAGCCTGAGGGGTAATTTAATTATGGATGGGAATGTAAGTATCCTGCATGATCATACCATTCTCCTTTAGAGGGCCTCTGGCATGTGAGTTAGGCACTGAAGTTATTGCGCTACTTGATGAGCTGCAAAAAGCAGCATTTCCTTCATATCTCAACTGGTATAGGGAACATCTTCCAGACTGGTTAGATGATGTAGCTAAAATATTGTGGATGACCAATAGCTATTAAGCGTGCAGCCCGTTATAGGAAAAGATGTCCGCTCCTCGCTCAAATCGGACCTCTGCGGCAGTAGCAGCTTTACCATCGAGGCTTGCCATTAGCGGTAGTGAGTTGAATGTTCTGGCGTGAAAAACTTGGATTCTTGGCGAAAACTCTTCCCCAAAACTAAAATCAAAGTTTAGATAATCAATGAGTTTAAAATGGTAGCTACTGGCTGATTTGAAAGTAGAGAGGATGATAATTTCAACTTTATCAAATGGTTGCTATGATTTTAGCAATGAAATGTTGCGCCACATGGGGTGGACCGAAGCGACTGACTTAATTGTTAAAGGTATGAAAGGTGCGATCAACGCCAGGACCGTAACCTATGATTTCGAACGTCTGATGGACGGCGCTAAGTTGCTGAAATGTTCAGAGTTTGGTGACGCGATCATCGAAAACATGTAATCCAGATTCTGGGTTGTATAAGAATGGGAGCCGATTGGTTCCCGTTTTTTTACCTGCAAAGTGCTTTCCTGGAACTTAGACTATTAAACTCATTTTAATAGCACTAAAGATTAAATTTTTATCTTTGTCATTACAATTCTATTTATTGATAAAAGATATCCATATCTTTCAATATTTATTTAATTCTATCCGGGTATGAGAACTAACTATAATTGAGTGGTGTTGGTATATTATTGATTGTTAGATGCAAAACAGTCGTTTTAAAAACAAGAAAATATTGGGAGTATATTAAAGGTGGTGGCGTTTTAATGTTGTTTTACTCTAATTTTAAGTCCATTTTTATCAGCATGCTATGATAATTTATTATTCTGAATGCTAATAATGTCCAAAAAAGAACATTTTTCCCGATTGATTTTTTATTACCTTTCTGTTTTTATCTTGGCGACATGCTTGAGACATAAAATTCAAAGCATGACTCCTTATTATGTGTGTAACTTACTATTAGTTGATGATGAAAATGGTTATTAAAATGCTAAGTTTAAAAACGGGTTTAGTGGCTGTTACATTATGTTTTGCTATGACAGTTTATGCAGGAGAAAGCGTAGTCACCGGCGGTTATGTACATACCCGGACAGATGGACAGAACCTTAACGGTCTTAACGCTAAATATGGTTATACCCCAGATGAAAGTGATTTAGGCGTTATAACATCCTTAACTATTTCGGCAAATGACGATAATGATATAGATCGTGGTTATGGTTCTGCATTAGCCGGTGCAAGTTATAAAGTAAATGATGTGATAAAACCTTATGTAATGGTGGGTATTGGGAGAGGTGCGATCAAAGCTAATGGTGAAACTGATACTTCTACAGGTTTTGCCTATGGTGCTGGTATTCAGTTTACCCCCATTGCAGCTTTCACTGTTGATGCAGGCTATGAAGGTTCTAAGGTCTTTGGCGCGCAAGCTAATAGTATTGTAGTCGGCGCCGGCTGGAAATTCTAAGGTTATTTATATGAATAAATTAATGATAATACTGGTTGCATTTTCTACTGTTTCTTTGATGTCTGGTTGCGTATCAGAAGAACAACGCTTAGCAAAGTGCGAAGCGAAGGGAATTAGCCGTGATGTTTGTTATCACGAAGAAAAAGAATATTGGAATAATTACAGTGCTAACATGAGTCGACTGCAGGCTGCTAATACACAAGCAGATGCTTTTAAAGAGTCTATGAGTGATCGCAAGAAGCATAAGCATTATGATGACGATTAATATTTTAGACCACGTACATACTGTCTTGAGTGCTTATTTTCTTAACATTATAATCATTTATTAATTATTCAAATGCTTATGCTCAGGAATCACTCTCAAAAGCGTATTTTTTTCTGTATATAGTGATGAAATAATGCAGCGCCAGTATGGACTGCAATCAGAAGTAACAGATATTAGCGAGTTGACTCCCCCCAAGGCCAGAGGTATTTATGATAACAATGGCCTTACTTTGGTTTGAGAAAAACGCTTCGCCTGCTGAATGCAATCATTCTTTTGATGAAAGTTTGTATGGGAATACGTGCAGGGCATTGGCTGCAATGGGGTAAACACCAAGGCCTTCTGTTCGAGCTTTAATTTCCTCGAATGAGAGTGAAGGGGAAGGTTCTCGTCCTCCCCACAGATTAATACCTTCAGGAACATCGTCCCGACTGTACTCCTCGGCGATCTCAATAGTTCCGCCGCTATTCAATTCGATCACGACGCTTTTTCCGTCAACAGGAATGAGATTCCCTTCATTGTCAGTGATAAAGATTTTCATTTGCTTACCTCTTATTAGTACATTCATATGATAGCAAAATCGGAAGGAGGGATGTCATTATTGTTATGATCTTTTCAGGGTTAATTTTATATAAAAATCAATTTCTTATGTTGTGGCTTTGGAAGTGTGACTGGGCGCATGGCGACTTTTGATTCTATCTACCATGCTCTGTAGAGATAAACTAGAACACGTCAATGCTCATCGCAACGACTGATCAGTTTTCGCCACGGGACATGAGAATGCGCAAAGTACTTTTACCGGTAACCGCTGCGGTGTGTCTTTTTTTGATCGGTGTTTTTATTCTTAATATGCAGCTTTGGTATTCCTCTTCGACAGAAACCCTTGGAGGAGCCAGATATGCCGCGAAAAATATGGATAACATACTGGATGAAGCTTTCCAGGCAACTCGAACCGCTATGCACATCGCCCTCATTTGCGAACGCTGATCATTATCCGACAGGGGAAGCTTTGGTGTACGTCACTGCCAGGTAATCGGATCTTGCTTAAGCAAATTCCGGTGATTGCTGATACAAATTTGCTGCTTACTCCCGCAAGAAATACGGAAAATGAGATACCCGTTCTGCTGTATCAAACTCGTTTTCAAACCAACCACATCATTGTCACCATTAGCGGGGTGCATATCCGTGGAGCATTGAATGTTCCGTTAAAGGGGGTGACATATTCACTACTCGTAGGTGACGAAGTGCTTGGTTTATTGGGCGATGTGGAAACCGTTACAGCAAGCTCACAGATGTCTGGTCAGGTGAATTCCGCAAAGTATCCGTTCAGCATTATTTATAATGAACCGCCATTGTTTAGTGCAAAAAGGCTGGTTACACAAGGTTCAGGGATTCTGGTTTTTATCCTGTTAATATCTTTCGCAGCCGCTTATGCCATTGATAAATATCTAAATAAGAACGATACCCCAGAAGAAACGTTGCGCAGAGCGATAGTAAAAGGAGAGATCGTGCCTTTTTATCAACCTATCGTAAATGGTCGTGAAGGGACGTTACGCGGTGTTGAAGTACTGGCCCGATGGAAACATCCAAAAGCCGGATATATCTCTCCTGCCTCCTTCATTCCCGTCGCCGAAAAATCAGGCCTGATAGTGCCACTAACTCAAAGTCTGATGAGGCAGGTTGCGGCGAATATGAACGCCATTGCCAGCAAACTGCCATCTGGATTCCATGTTGGTATTAACTTCAGCGCATCCCATATCACTTCCCCTACATTTGTTGAAGAGTGTCTGAAATTCAAAGATAGCTTCAGCCGCCATGATCTCAACCTGGTGATTGAAGTTACTGAGCGTGAGCCATTACATGTAGATGAAGAACTTGTGCAGAGGCTCAATATCCTGCATGAAAATGGCTTTGTGATTGCGCTTGATGATTTTGGTACGGGCTATTCTGGGCTTTCTTATTTGCATGACCTGCACATTGATTACATTAAAATCGATCAGAGCTTTGTGGGAAGGGTTAATGAGCTTCCCGATTCAACCCGAATTTTGGATTGTGTTCTCGACCTGGCGCGCAAGCTGTCTTTAAGCATCGTTGCAGAAGGAGTTGAAACGAAGGCTCAGCTCGATTATCTCAACAAAAACAACATTGTTTTCCTGCAAGGGTACTATTTCTATAAACCAGTAACCTTCACTGAGTTCGTCATGATTCTGCTGGCAAAGCCTAAAGTGAAGGTTTTTGTCGAATAAGTACAGGATAACCTTATTGATGAAAAGGGGGTATGAAATCTGCTTCGGGAGTAAAAATCCGATGATTATCTTTATCGTGAGACAAATCTCAGATTCTGTTATTTAAAATCTATACCCTTATCGATGTGGTGGTTATTTGTGTTTTCATATACAGCAACTGGATAATGGCATGGCAGATATAACATTCGCGATGGAGCGTGATTCAAGTCACAGTGCAGCGAAAAAAGAGTTGGATGTGCGAAACAATACGAAGTACACAAACCGCAACCAGCTTGCGATTGCCGCAGTACTGTTTTTAGGTGGTGTCGTCGGGGTTATTGTTTTGGCATTGTATCTAATGGCGCAAGAAGGGGTGTTTCTGTATTAATTGTTTAAATATTCTTACCGTTGGTGTATTGCTAGTAGGAGGTGGAACAAGCTACTTCTTCTGTATTGATGAATGGAATAACATCGTAGGGAATAGCTGTTTGTGGAGAAAGATTGTAGATCTTACCGTCATAGTGGCTACTTACATAAGAAAATGACCTTAATATAAAGCTAAGATCAGCGGGTAGAGTCGTGGGTTGAGCGTTAACTTCATTGTAAAACCGTTTACAGCCACCTTTCAAATCTAAACCTGAAAAAATTATTCTTTCAAATTTTAGACTAATGGCTATTTGTAACGCGCTAAATGCGACCGTAGCACTACCAAAATGACCATGTGTTACATCAGTTGAAAATGCAATTGTTTTCACTTTTCTGAATGCAGAGCATTTAATTCGAAGATTCCTGTTAGTCATTGTTTTTATTTTATAGCGAATCTTTCTACCGATACCACCTCTGGATTTGCAAATGTCCTTTAACAGAAAACATGTGTTGAGCAAGTTCCCTGCCTCTGTTGAATCAGCTCTTTTAATAACATCTTCACTAATAAAGGTATGCTGGGCATAGGTGCTATATTTATAAAATAATTCTTTGTTGTTTTCATAAAAAGAACCGTCACAAACAACATAGATAAATACAGGGACATTGTTGTTAATTAAATAGCCTGCGCTACCATTTACGCAAATGCAGTTTTTACTACGCATTATCTCAAGGGGCGTATCTAATGATGAAGGTCCAGACAAGTAAATAATACAATCATCGGAAACTCTTTCACCCATTATTCCATTAAGTATTTCGTGTGTGATGAGCATGGCGGTTACCGTGGATGTTATTTTTGAAATAATAACATTGAGTATCCGTTCCAAATCAAAGAAGATGTTTCTTTTTGTTTTTCAAACTTGAAGAATTGATTATGTGAATGTATTTTTATTATTATTTTGATAAATGTTTTTTTGAGAGTAAGGTCTGGTAACTCAGAAAAATATGATGATGTTGGCTTTTGTTTTTCGATTTTTAAAATCTAGGCATTTGTTGTGTGAATAAATCTGATTCTGGTGTTCTTGCCTGGTAAGAATTTAACATGAAAATTAGTTACTTTTAGTTACAGGTGGCTGAGAGTGTTTTAATCATATCCTTATAAAGAGTGCGATTTTATAACATCATCCGCCTGTTATTTGATGTAACATAATTCCTGACGGGCTATCAATTCCAGTCCGTCAGGAAGGGAAAACAACATTAGAACTGATAGTTTAACGATACCCAGTAGTTACGACCCGGGTTTACGTATCCGGTAGTGGATTGTGCAGTCTGATAATAATCACCTGCGTAGGTGCTATTACGGCCCACCTGGTAAAGTTTAACTTCGCTAAAGTCTTTATCCAGCACGTTATTAACTGCCGTATTAAGTGTCAGATCTTTGGCCAGTTTGTAAGACATTCCCATGTCCAGGACGGTCCAGGCTTTTAAATTAGCACCTTTATCGTCATAGACGGCTTTTTGTACTGCGCTGAGATTGTCGTAATTTTCCGTGAAGCGTGGGGCCTTACCGCGATAACGTGCGCTCAGCCAGGCGTTCATATCTTCCGTTGCCTGCCAGTTCAGACGGGCGTTAGCCATATGCTTTGGTGTATAGCTTAACGGCGCGCCTTTATTGTCACCATCTTTTTGCTTGCTCTGAGTGTAGGTGTAGTTGAGAGATAAGGTCAGCACATCCGACCATATAGGGAAGGTGCTGGCAAATTCAACGCCATCGGTCCTCGCCTTGCCGCTGTTGGTATAACTGTTGGTATTATCATCGATAGAATACGAGACAATTTTATTTTTGTATTCAGTATAGAAGCCGGTAATGTTGGCGTTAAGCCCGGCGTTGTTCTCGTAATACAGCCCGGTTTCGTAGCTGATGCTTTCCTCAGGTTTGAGGTCCGGGTTCCCGACCGTATTCACCGTTCCTTGTGCGGTTACGCCGCTGATCCCGTTATGTAACTGGCTCAGTGATGGTGCTTTATAACCTGTCGTTACGCCGCCTTTGAGCGTCCATTCGTCGGAAACATCCCAGACCATATAGGCTCGTGGGCTGAGATGACCGCCAAAGACATCGTTATGCTCATAGCGTGTTCCTGCGGTTAAGGCCAGCGAATCGAGAATATGCCATTCATCTTCCGCATAGGCTGCCCACGTTTTTTGGTGGAACGTCTCGCCGGTATTGGCCAGCACCACACCATCTTTCATTCGTGCATCCCAGTATTCCCCGCCAAGGGTTAAGAGGTGCGAATCACCTAATGGTGTCAGTAGCACTGAGTCTAGTATGACGTTGGTGTTCTTCAGTTCACGCGCGTCACCGGCCCGACCTGCGTTCTCTGGTGTGAGTGCGGAGGAGACCAGTTGTCGGCCTTTGTTCTCGGTCTCATTCCAGCCGAGGGAGGATTTCCAGGTGCCAAACGTTAAGGCTGTATCGTGGCCGAGGGTCACTTTGTTACGCTCATAGCGCAGCGTTTTATCATAACCTCCCGTCAGGTTACCCAACTGACCGTCATCGTTGTCATAACGCTGTCTGGCGGAGTCGAGATCCAGCCACAGCGTATTGCTTTCGTTGGCTTTCCAGTCGAATCGCGTGCCAATATTGTAGTTTTCCGACTCGGTTGGATAAGGTACGCGGGTGGAAGAGGTATCGCTCAGCGAAGTGACGCTGGAACCCTGACGCTGGGTTGTGCTCCCCCGAACCTGCATATCCAGTACGCCCGCGATTAACGGGCCGCTTGACCAGAAGTTGGCGACCGTACTGTTACCCCATTTATTACTCTCTTGCAGGTTAACGCCGGTATTGATGGAAGTGCTCCATTTATCGGTGCTTTTTTTGGTGATGATATTCACCACGCCACCGATTGCGTCGGAGCCATAAAGCGTCGACATCGGGCCGCGGATAACCTCAATATGATCGATTGCCGCCAGCGGGGGCATAAAGCTGGTATTCATGGCAGAGAAGCCGTTTGGCGTCACGTCGCTGCTGCCGTTTTGACGAATACCGTCAATCAGGATCAAGGTATAGCTGGCGGGCATGCCACGGATGCTGATCTCCAGACCGCCAGTTTTACCGGTGCTGCTTTCAACATCTACCCCTTCAACAGAACGCAGGGCTTCACCTAAGTCATTATATTTATTGGTTTGTAACTCTTGCTGCGAAATAACAGAGACGCTGGCGGCGGCATTGGTGATTTTCTTTTCGTAACCGGAAGCGGTTACCACCATGACATCTTCAGCAAATACCAGGGGGCTGGAAAATCCTAAACAGGACAGAACGACAGAGGCAACAGGTTTTAAACGCATAGTCAAACTTCCTTTGTTAAAAATCAAAGGCAGTAAGATAAGTGATCGTAATGATAATACAAATAATTATCATTACAAATTTACATAACTTGTCACTTCTGGTGTTTTTTTTGAATAAATATACATAAATTGTCATGAGTTTTAGATAAGGAAATAGCGGGGAGGGTAAATAGTCCGCATGGGTAATTATTAGATAGGGATTAATATTCTTTGAATAAATGGCGAGGGATTAATCTATATTCTGAGATTCACATCGTACTCATAACGGAGTATCAGAAAAAAGTATGATAATTTTAGAAAATCGTCATACTTTTCTGCGCCGCATCATTTTTTTCGTCATTTCTGTCCGCCATAATCCCTTCCCCAGGAGACTGCTTAACGACTGTAAATCGTTATGCAGCATAAAAATAACGTAAATCTGGATAACATAATGATCAAAGGCAAGCTGGCACTGCTTACGTGCGCATTGACTCTCGCATTAACCTCACCACTTCTCGCCGCGCAAAATGCGAGCGAAGGGCAGACGTTAAAACTGGCAATTGGACCGGAGCCAACGGAAGGTTTTGACCCGATGTTGGGCTGGAGTCATGGCAGCTATCTGCTTTTGCATGCACCATTATTAAAACAAAATGCAGATATGAGCTGGGGAAACCTGCTGACGGAAAAAGTAGAGACCAGCGCAGACGGCAAAACCTGGACGTTGACGTTAAAACCTGACCTTAAATTCTCTGATGGTTCGCCGCTAACCGCTGAAGACGTGGTGTTCACCTATAACAAAGCAGCAAAAAGCGGCGGCAAAATTGATATGGGGAACTTCACCCATGCCAGTCTGAAAGATAACCGCACGGTAGAAATTACGCTGCGTAGCCCGCAAAGTACCTTTGTGAACGTGCTGGGTTCATTAGGAATTGTTCCGCAAAAACGGTATGACGAAAAAACATTCGCTAAAAATCCGATTGGCGCGGGTCCGTATCGACTGGTGAGTTTTCAGCCGGGGCAGCAGTTGATCGTTGAGGCTAACCCTTGGTATGCCGGTAAGAAAAATGATTTCAGTAAGCTGGTGTTTGTCTTCCTTGATGAAGATAACGCTTATGCCGCAGCGCGCAGCGGCCAACTGGGACTCGTACGTATCGCGCCATCGATGGCGGTCGCTCCTCAGCAGAAAAATTTGAAACTTTGGGTACGCGACAGCGTGGAAAACCGGGGCATTGTGTTCCCGATGGTTCCTGCAGGTAAAAAAGACGCCAATGGCTATCCGATTGGGAACGATATCACTGCCGATGTTGCCATCAGGCGCGCCATCAACTACGCCATCGACCGTAAGCAGCTTGCCGATCAGGTCATGGAAGGTCATGCGATTCCGGCGTATAGCGCGGTTCAGGGTCTGCCATGGCAGGGACAATCAGTTGCGTTCAAAGATGGCGATAGCGAAAAAGCGCGAACGATTCTGGAAGAAACCGGCTGGAAGGTGGGTAAAGACGGCGTACGTGTGAAGGACGGTAAAGAGGCTCGCTTAACGTTGTGGTACGCCAGCGGTGACAGTACACGCCGGGATTTAGCCGAAGCCGTACGTGCGATGCTGGAGCCAGTGGGTATTCAGATTTCTCTGCAATCCGGGAGCTGGGAAACTGTTGAGCGGCATATGCATGCCAACCCGACGCTGTTTGGCTGGGGAAGTCTGGATCCGATGGAGCTTTTCCATCACTACAGTAATCAGGCTGCGGGCGTGGAATACTACAATCCAGGCTATTACAGCAATCCTGTCGTTGAGCAGCATCTTAAACAGGCAATTGACGCTCCGGACTGGCAAAAAGCGTTGCCATTCTGGCAACAAGTTGAGTGGGATGGCAAGCAAGGGGCTGGCGTGCAGGGCGATGCTGCCTGGGCATGGCTGCTGAATATTCAGCATACCTACCTGGCAAATCCGTGTATTGACTTAGGTAAAGGCGCACCGGAGATTCACGGTAGCTGGTCACTGCTCAATAATCTGGACGAATGGACCTGGACCTGCCGTTGATGAAGTCTGTTGTGGGCAATTTTCTACGGCTGATAGTGTTATTAGTGCTGGTTGCGGCTGGCACTTTTGTGCTGCTCAGCTTTTCTCCGGTCGATCCGATTCGGGCTTATATCGGCAACGATCTCCTGCATGTGCCGCCGGAGCAATATGCGCGTATCGCGGCTCGCTGGGGATTGGACCAACCGCTATGGGAGCGTTTTAGTCACTGGTTTGTCCGTGTATTACAGGGCGATCTCGGCTATTCAATGTTGTTTAACGCACCGGTTGCCAGCGTGATCAAGGAACGCTTTTCTACCTCGTTTGCGCTGCTTGGTGGCGCGTGGCTGCTCTCTGGCATATTGGGAACGGCAATGGGGTTTGTCGCGGGTCGCTATCTGAATCGCTGGCCGGATAAAGCAATCTGTCGCCTCAGTTATCTGCTTTCTTCGCTGCCGACCTTCTGGATTGGCATGCTGTTGCTGGCGTTATTTGCCGTGCGCTGGCCGGTATTTCCGGTCTGCTGCGCGTGGGAGCCGGGCAACAGCGGCGATATGGCGACGCTGACTGAGCGTCTGCGCCATTTGGTGCTTCCCGTTTGCGCGCTCAGTTTGCTGGGATTGGGACAAATTACGCTTCATACACGGGAAAGCATCGCCAGCGTGATGAAAAGCGATTTTGTCCGTTTTGCGCGTTCTCAGGGAGATAAAGGCTGGTCACTGTTACGCCATCAGGTTCTGCGTCATGCAATTACGCCTGCGCTGTGTTTGCAGTTTGCCTCGCTGGGGGAGCTGTTGGGAGGCGCATTATTGGCCGAAAAAGTCTTTGCTTACCCGGGACTGGGGCAGGCCACTATTGATGCTGGATTACGTGGAGATCTGCCGTTACTGATGGGAATTGTATTGTTCAGTACCGTATTGGTGTTTATTGGTAACTCGCTGTCTACCTGGCTTGTCCGTATGTTGAACCGTGCTCTGGAACGACCTGATGCTCTATAACCCGACGCCGACGCTGATTCGTCTTTTGCTCTCATTTAGCTGCCTGTTATTCATTGCAGTGTATGGTGCCGCAATGCTGGATAACTCGTTGAGCGTTAATCTGCTTGCCCGGCATTTACCGCCTGATGCGCTGTACTGGTTTGGCACCGACAACCTTGGTCGCGACCTGTGGATCCGTTGTTTTCAGGGCGCGTTAACCAGTCTGCAAATTGGTATTGGTGCGGCGTTGTGCAGCGGTTTCATTGCGTTAGTGATGGCGGCGGTTTCGCGCATACATCCGCGTCTGGATGTGCTTATGCGTCTGATTACTGATGCCATGCTGTCGATGCCGCATCTGCTGTTGCTCATTTTGATCTGCTTTACGCTGGGCGGCGGGAAAAACGGCGTGATTATGGCGGTTGCGCTGACCCACTGGCCGCGTCTGGCGCTGATCCTGCGTGCTGAAGCGCAGCGCGTGGCCCACAGTGACTACTTGACGCTGACCTGGCGTCTGGGACACGGACATTTTTACTGCTGGCGACATCACTATCTACCCGCCTTATTACCTCAATGGCTAACGGGAACACTGCTGATGTTTCCCCACGCGGTGTTGCACAGTGCGGCGTTAAGCTTCCTCGGTTTTGGGCTGGCACCGCATGAACCGTCACTGGGACTGCTGCTGGCGGATGCGCTGAGATTTATCAGTCATGGCGATTGGTGGTTGGTGCTGTTTCCGGGACTGATGTTGTTCAGTCTGGTGATGTTATTCGATCAGCTCGCAAGGGCGGTGCATCGTTTATGGTTACGAGGTGACGCATGTTGAGTTTAAGACAGGTCTCGCTGGAGGTGGCGCGTTATCGCTGGTACGGCGCGAGAAACTGGTCTTCGCTGTTGCAGGATATCTCTTTCGACGTGGCACCGGGTCAAATGGTGGCGTTAGTGGGAGGAAGCGGGGAGGGTAAGAGCCTGCTGCTGCAATGCCTGCTCGATCTCTTACCGGAGAATTTGCGCTTCCAGGGCACTATCACGCTGGAGGGCAAAACGCTGAACAGCGATGATATTCGCCAATGTCGTGGCGATACCTTCAGCTATGTCCCGCAAGGCGTTCAGGCGCTTAACCCGCTGCTCTCGATTGAAAAGCATCTGCGCAGGGCATGCCAGCTTTCTGGCCAACAATGGAATGCCGGAAATATTGAACGATTGCTCCAGCGTAGCCGACTGGAAAGTCGCGTATTAGATGCTTTTCCGCGCCAGCTTTCAGGCGGTATGGCGAAACGTGTCCTGGCCTGTCATGCGTCTCTGAGTCAGGCTCGCTATATTCTGGCGGATGAAATTACCGCCTGGCTTGATGCACCTCTGGCTAATCAACTCCTTGAACAGTTGCGTGAGCAATGTGAGCAAGGGGCTGGCGTTTTATGGGTAACGCATGACCTCACGCTGGCGGCCCGCCATGCGGATCGTATTGTCGCGCTGCATCAGGGAAGGGTGTCGGATAACGTCAGCCGGGAACAGCTGTTACGCGGAGAGATTAGCGAACATCTGCAACGACAATGGCGGGCGCTGCCTGAAAGAAATCAACTTTTTGGAGAGCGCGATGTTGTGCTGTCGTGATGTAACAATCCGTCAGGGAGAAAAGGTTCTGTGGCAAAATCTGACCTTCTCTCTACACCCTGGAGAACGTATTGGGATTTGTGCGCCAAGTGGGACGGGCAAAACGACTCTGGGACGCGTGCTGGCGGGCTGGCAGAAACCAACTTCGGGTGACATTCTGGTTGATGAACAACCGTTGCCGATGCACCAGTATTGCCCGGTGCAACTGGTGCCACAGCATCCGGAATTAACTTTTAACCCCCGACGCAGCACCGGTGATGCGGTTCATGATGCCTGGCGACCGGATGCTGAAATGCTTACCCGTCTTCACATCAACCCAGAGTGGTTAACTCGCCGCCCCGGACAACTTTCTGGCGGTGAACTGGCGCGAATTGCTTTACTTCGTGCGCTGGACCCGCGGACACGTTTTCTTATTGCTGATGAAATTACCGCCCAGCTCGATCCTTCCATTCAACGGGATATTTGGGCGCTGCTGCTTGAAGAATGCCAGCGTCGACCGTTGGCTATGCTGATTATCAGCCATCAGCAGGCCCTGCTTGATCAGCTTTGTTCCAGCAAACTCATTGTAACGTGAAATGAGATAGAGGCTTGTAGCTGGTCTATTGATTAAATTGATACGTTATATTATAACATTTCACTCGCAAATGATTTGAGGGTGAAATTTTGGCTATTTGTATTAATAAACTGACAATTGCTCTGGGGATGCTTTTAGTCAGTGGTTCGGTTATGGCGCACGGTCATCATTCCCATGGTGCGCCGATGAGCGAAGCAGAACAAAAGGCGTCGGAAGGGGTTTTTGATGATAACCAGGTGCAAAATAGGGCGCTGACCGACTGGGATGGCATGTGGCAATCTGTCTATCCGTATCTGGTCAGCGGCGAGCTTGATCCGGTCTTCAAAAAGAAAGCGGAGAAAGACAAAAGCAAAACGGCAGAACAAATTAAAGATTACTACCGTAAAGGTTATGCAACCAACGTAGACACCATCGGCATCGAAAATGACGTAATGGAATTTCACACCGGTAATCAGGTTGCATCATGTAAATACGACTACGCCGGTTATAAAATTCTGCACTATAAGTCAGGCAAGAAAGGTGTACGTTATCTGTTTGAGTGTAAAGACGCTAACAGCAAAGCACCTAAATACGTGCAATTCAGCGATCATATTATCGCGCCGCGTAAATCGAGCCACTTCCATATCTTTATGGGAAATACCTCGCAGGCAGCTTTGCTTGAAGAGATGGAAAACTGGCCTACCTACTACCCTTACCAGTTGAAGGGAGAAGAGGTTGTGGATGAGATGCTGCACCATTAATCCGGGCTAACCTTATCTGTACACACCCGTCACCAGTGGCGGGTTTTTTAATTCATAACCTTCTCTTTCCATCACCCGATGCATTCGTTAGCATATTGTCTCGCAGCAAGTGCATGTGTTTTTTCAGGAAGAGGTTAACGTGTTCGCAGAGTATGGAGTTCTGAATTACTGGACGTATCTGGTGGGGGCTATTTTTATCGTGCTGGTACCGGGGCCAAATACGATATTTGTGTTGAAGAACAGCGTTGGTCGGGGAGTGAAGGGCGGTTATCTCGCCGCAAGCGGTGTGTTTATCGGCGATGCCGTGTTAATGTTTTTGGCCTATGCCGGAGTTGCCGCATTGATCAAAACAACGCCCGTTTTGTTCAACATCGTTCGCTATCTTGGCGCGTTTTATCTGCTGTACCTCGGTGCGAAGATCCTGTATGCAACACTGAAATCGAAAGCAAGCGATGCCGCGCCTGAAGAAGTCCCGTTTGGCGCTATTTTTAAACGTGCGTTAATTCTGAGCCTGACGAATCCTAAAGCTATTTTGTTTTATGTTTCGTTCTTCGTGCAGTTTATTGATGTCAATGCGCCGCACTCAGGGCTGTCATTCTTTATTTTGGCTATTACGCTTGAGATAGTGAGCTTTTTCTACCTGAGCTTTCTTATTTTCTCCGGCGCGTTCGTGACGCAGTATATCCGTACGAAGAAAAAGCTGGCCAAAGTGGGTAATTCCCTTATTGGTCTGATTTTTGTTGGTTTTGCCGCTCGTCTGGCCACGCTTCAGTCGTGACGCCATTGGCCCGTTGGTTACGGCGGGCCTTCAATATTACACCCTGCAATTCATTTATAATTGTATTGTTATAACCAATAAATGGTATTTCAAATGAATATTATGAGGCGTACCCTGTGGACAGCAGCGGTTCAGTAAGAACTCGCTGGTTGTCGACTGGAAAAGGGAAGAAAAATGCTTCAAATTCCACAGAACCATATCCATACACGCTCTACTCCATTCTGGAACAAAGAAACGGCACCTGCCGGAATTTTCGAACGCCACCTTGATAAAGGAACCCGTGCCGGGGTTTATCCTCGACTTTCGGTTATGCAGGGGGCGGTCAAATATCTCGGATACGCAGATGAACATAGCCCGGAGCCCGTAGAGGTGATGGTTATTGAAGCCGGTCAGTTTGGCGTTTTTCCACCGGAAAAATGGCATAACATCGAAGTGATGACCGACGACACTTACTTTAATATCGATTTTTTCGTTGCCCCGGAAGTTCTGATGGAGAGCGCGAATCAACGAAAAGTCGTGCGTACCGGCAAGGAGTAAATCATGGGCAAAGCAACCTATACCGTAACAGTGACCAATAACAGCAACGGCGTGTCAGTCGATTATGAAACTGAAGCGCCGATGACGCTGTTGATTCCGGATGTGGCCGCTGAAGTGGTTAAAGACCTGGTCAATACGGTACGTTCATACGATACCGAGAATGAGCACGACGTCTGCGGCTGGTAGATGTTAGCCTCTGCCTCTGATTGCATATTTTCGTTTTTGATTTATAAACCGCACTGCGTTTCTCTGGCGCAGAGCGGTTTTTTTATCCGTGTTAAACCTGGAAATATCCGGAAAAAGATTTCTTAAGAATACCTTAAGAAATCCGCATTGATTGCTAATGTTGGATCATTCACAGGGGTTATGATCGTGAAACAGTCACAATACAGAACCTCGCTTATGAAACTGAATACCCGACTAACATTACCCACTTTCATTCTTGGGCTGATCATCGTAGCGATCCCGTTCACTGCGAACTGGAATCTACCTTTGCTCAACGGTACTGTCGTCAGATGGATTGAGAATGGCCAGGCGTTATGGCTGCTGTTTGGAGCGCTTTTTACTCTCAGCTACATCCGGCCTTTATCACGTCCTGAAGGCGAGAAACAATTTTGGCTTTGGGCGGCTGTGTGGTGGTTGGTGTTGCTGGGTCGCAGTACCAGTTGGGGCCGTGATTATTTCCCCGAGCACCCTAAACTTCTGTTCAGAGTTATCTCAGTGGTATTGATTGCAATGATTATTCTGCCTGTCCTGATATCAAAACGCTTACGCCAGGATATTGCCCGTCGCTTACGCAATGAACCGCTGCCGCTATGGCTGTTAGCGATCACCACCTGTGCATTTTTGATCTCCGATACGGTAGAGCATCATCGTCTGCTGGCCCCTGTCTTTTTGCACAACGCGCAATACGGCGATCTCATTGAAGAGCTGTATGAACTCCCGTTTATGGTAGGATTGTTCCTGATGAACCTCGGTTTTATGCAGCGGGATAAGCAGGAAGAATCTGCTGCTATTCGCTTTAGTGAACCACAGCTGGCGAAGTAACGAGAAAATACCTGAGTCTGGATGACCAGACTCAGGCGGTTAGCGAGGTGACTTACGCAATGGCCTCGCACAAGCGTGATTTCATGTCGCTATACGTCTGTGCGGCATACTTTTCAGCCCATCCCTGATCGCTAATGTGCTCAATACTTACGGCGCAATATTTGGTTTCCGGCGTTTTCGAAATAGGATCGAGGTTATCCTGGGTTAACTCGTTACACGCACCAATCCACCATTGATAGGTCATATACACCGTTCCGGTATTGATACGCTCGGATACATCCGCGCGGCTGATGACCTTACCACGACGCGAGCTGACCCATACCAGGTCACGATGACGAATACCCAGTTTTTCTGCATCATGAGTATTGATTTGCACATACCCAGGCTCATCTGCCAGGGCTTGCAGCGCTGCGCAGTTGCCGGTCATTGAACGACAGGAGTAGTGCCCAACTTCACGCACTGTACACAGGACCAGCGGATACTTTTCATCAGGAACTTCTGCGGGCGCTCGCCATTGTGCGGCAAACAGTTTGCCTTTGCCATTGGCGGTATCAAACTGGCTGTTCGCGTAAAGGTAAGGTGTGCCGGGGTGATCGAGCTCCGGACATGGCCACTGAATATGCCCCATTTCACCCATTTTCTCATAGGTTACGCCGTAGAACAGCGAGCACAGCTCGCGCATCTCATCCCAGATTTGCTGGTTACTTTGATACCGCATGGGATAGCCCATTTCACTGGCCAGCAGGCTGATGATCTCCCAGTCACGCTTGACATCACCTGAGGGTTCAATCGCTTTTTCAAAACGCTGGAATCCACGATCGGCGCAGGTAAAGACGCCACCGTGTTCACCCCAGGAGGTGGCCGGCAGGAGGACGTCGGCCATTTCCGCTGTCTTGGTCATGAAGATATCCTGCACGACAATAAAATCGAGCGCGTTAAACCCTTCGCGGACCAGACCTAAATCGGCCTCGGTTTGCAACGGATCCTCCCCCATGATGTAGTAGGCTTTAATTTTGCCTTCAATAGCCAGATGCGGAACTTCAGTGATGCGCGTCCCAATCTTGTCATCCATCTGATTAACGTCAATGCCCCAGGCGTTGGCGAATTTCTCCCTGATGGTGAAATCGGTCACGTCCTGATACCCAGGGAACTGGTTAGGCAGTACCCCCATATCGCACGCGCCTTGCACGTTATTCTGCCCACGCACCGGCCCAACGCCGACGTTAGGACGTCCCAGATTGCCGGTCAGCAACGCCAGGCTCGACAAACCACGAACCACGTCAACGGCTTGGCCAAACTGGGTGACGCCCATTCCCCACATCACGGTTGCCGATGGCGCTGCGGCAAATGTACGCATCGCCTGACGAACCTGCTGTGCGGGAACACCCGTTAAATGTTCAACGGCTTCAGGCGCATAGTCCTTCACGGTTTCCCAGTATGTTTCCAGTCCTTCCGCATGCTTTTGTACATACTCGCGATCGTAGAGTTGCTCTTCGATGAGGACATGGCCAAAGGCGTTAACCAGTGCCATATTACAACCGTTTTTTAACTGCAAATGTTGGTCAGCGATACGAGCAGTTTCAATACGACGTGGGTCACAGACAATGATTTTTGCGCCATTCTGGCGAGCTTTAATTACCCTGCGAGCCACGATCGGGTGCGAGTCGGCGCAGTTATAGCCAAAGATCAGCAGACATTTTGAGTTTTCAATGTCGCTGATGGAATTGCTCATGGCGCCATTGCCTAATGTTTCCTGTAACCCGGCAACGGAAGGGCCGTGACAGACACGGGCGCAGCAATCGACATTATTGGTATGGAGAACGCCACGTGCGAATTTTTGCATCACGTAGTTGGTTTCATTCCCTGTTCCACGTGAAGACCCAGTGGTCATAATGGCGCGGGGGCCATAGGTATTTTTGATTTCAGATAAGCGTTTTGCGGTGTAACGAATGGCTTCATCCCAGCTAACGGGAGTGAATTTTCCACCTTTTTCATAACGGATCATCGGGCGAGTCAGACGGGGAGTCAGAAGGCGAGTATCGTTAAGAAAATCCCAACCATAGTAGCCTTTCAGGCATAACTGATTTTGGTTCGTTACACCCTCTGCGGCCTCGGCGCGGATGATTTTGTTATTCTCAACAACAAGCTTGAGCTTGCACCCGGCCCCACAGTATGGGCATACACTGGTGATTTTTTTCATCAATAACAGACCTGTTAAATGCTGAAATAGCGCGAATTGTAAACGGAGCCGCGCGATACGCATCGCGGACTACGATTTGTCATAGTGACCGGCTGTTTAAGCATAAATCGTGCCAGAAGTGAAAACCCAGTAATTGCAGGGACTGAGGGCGAATGAGTAAAGAAGAATGACTGACGATTCGACATTAATGACGAGCTACGTCAGGGAAAATGTCGCCATCGAATGGTTTAACCTTATGAAAGATCAGAAAAAGATGAAAATAGCAGGTGATGCCGATCACAAATTTTAATTTTTCAGCGCTATGCTATGCTTTTATACAACGAGCGAATCGTTAACTTAAAAACATAAGTGAGGGATATTATGGGCATTATTTCATGGGTGATTTTCGGTCTTATCGCTGGGATTTTGGCAAAATGGATTATGCCGGGTAAAGATGGCGGCGGATTCTTTATGACCATCATCTTAGGGGTTGTCGGTGCGGTAGTGGGTGGCTGGATCAGTACCTTCTTTGGTTTTGGTAAAGTTGATGGTTTCAACTTTGGCAGTTTTGTCGTAGCGGTTATCGGTGCGATTGTGGTGTTGTTTATCTATAGAAAAGTCAAAAGTTAAGTAAACATGCAGACAATAGAGGCCACTGATAAGTGGCCTTTTTCTTTGGTTACCACCACCCCAGTTCCGTGCCCAGAACCACGATGATAGCCACGCCAATCATAATAAGCGTTGTTTTTTTCATCGTTATGCTCCAGGCGCAGCGTAACCGCCAATAAAAAACCAGGATAAGAAAACGACAGCGGAAATGAAAATAATGACAGGGAAAATAATACCGAGTCGCATACGATTATCTACCAGAGTTATTTAAAGACGAGTCAGCATAGCAGGGGTTAATGTACGACAAAAGCGGTTTTATCCTGACGCTTTTTATCCTTGTACATTGCGCTGTCTGCGAGATGAAGCGCACAGTTTACATCAGTCTCCAGCGGATCAATTTCCACCACGCCCAGACTGGCACCAGGATAAAACAGATGAATATCGCCCAGGTGATAGTCGCCGCAAATTTGCTGCTGCAACTGATGTTTCACCTGCTGCAGACGAACACGTTGCTCCCTGTCATCTTCCGGCGACAGGCGAGCGACTAAAAATTCGTCACCGCCCAGTCGACCGAGAATGTCATTATCACTACATTTACGCAGCAGGCGGTGGCCAATCTGGATCAGGAACTGGTCGCCAACCTCGTGACCAAAGCGGTCATTTATCAATTTGAAATCATCCAAATCGATATAGGCGACAACTATCTTCTGCCTGAGGTGGCGGGCGAGCGAAAAAAGGGTCTCTACATTTTCAAAAATTGCGCGCCGATTCGGTAATCCGGTCAGGGCATCGGTGTAGGAGTGAGCAATCAGCGCAGCGTTCGCTTCACGTAACTGAGCAACCAGCGACTCTTTTTGAATAGACTGGGCGATTAGTCCGGCAAACAGATGCAACACCTGTTCACCACGTTCGCTTAACGCATGCTGGCGGCGACTGGTGGCGCAGAGCGTACCGTAAAACGTTCCGTCCGGAAGATGAACGGGAGTACTCAGAAAAGTGGTGATGTCCAGTGCGTGAGCGGTGGTACATTCCGGCCATCGTACGGGCACGTTGTCGCTGTACAGACAGTTTTCATCAATAGCGCGTTTGCACAGCGTCTCATCCCACGGTACGGACAGCCCTTCGGGGATCTGCATTTGGCAGCTATTACGCGCATACAGAATATGCTGCAGACGGGCATCCAGATCGACCTTGGTCAAGTATGTAGATTCCATCTCAGTCACTACTTCCAGCATTTCCAGAAGTTGGCGTACCAGACTCTCAACTGACTGCTCCGTGGCTAAGGATTGTGAGACTCTGGCAAGGATCATGTCCGACATGAGGTGTAAATACTCCTGAGTGATGACAAGGCTGGCGTGGGCGCATGATAGAACATCAGGGAGCAAGATGAAACACGTGTTTCTGGCTGAAATGTAATCATAAAATTGAAATTAGAACGTAAAACATGGAGATAGAAGGGAAGTCGGGGTAACCTGCCGGAATAATGCTTTTAAACAGGAGTAGAGATGAAACTAGCGTCTATTATTTTGCCCGGCTTGCTGGTGCTGGCGGGGTGTACCACGCAGCCTGATGCCCCTAAACCACCAAAAATCGGCATGGCGAATCCGGCATCGGTGTATTGCGAACAAAAGGGCGGTACGCTGGTTGCGGTGCAGACTCCGCAAGGCGTAAGGTCAGACTGCAAACTACCCGGAGGGGAAGTGATTGATGAATGGGTGCTCTGGCGTAGAGATCATCCGACAGCGGGCAAGTGATACGCGGTCAGCATTGACGTAGCCACTCAGCGAGCACCAGTGCGTGGTTTTGCTGGGTATTTTTCGCCGCATACAGTAGCGTTAAGGTTTGCTGTCGGGCAATCTCTGCGAGGCGCTTTCCTTCTTGCTGCTGTTGAGCCAGTTCAGCGCGATATTGCTCAGAAAAATGCGAGAAATCAATCAACTCTGCGTGGAATGCCTTACGTAAATCAGATGACGGGGTAAGTGCTTTATTCCATTCGTTGAAAATAAGATCGCTCTTTTTCACCCCGCGAGGCCATAACCGGTCGACCAACACGCGGTAACCATCGCTTTTTTCTGCCGGGTCATACACACGTTTGCACTGAATATTCATCTCTTCATCCGCTCCATTAAGCTATCGCTATTACGGTTAAATAAGATCGTAAAACGTGACCATTATAGCATTCCGCCAGCCCTGACTCCCAATTTAAGGGATTGTGATACCAACAAAAAATCGGTAGGCTGAGGCTCCTTATAGTGTCCCTCATTGTCTGGACATAAGGAACGTTTAATGGAAATTTCCCCGATTAAAGATACGCTTCGCATTGCGCTGGTGGGCGATTACAACCCCGATATTGTGGCGCATCAGGCTATTCCTCTTGCCATAGATGATGCCGCTGCCGTCCTGGAATTAGTGGCTGATTATGACTGGCTAACCACATCTGATATCAGCAGCAGTGAGGACCTGGTAGGTTATGATGCCATTTGGGTCGTTCCAGGCAGTCCTTATCGCCACCTGGAAGGGGCGCTGATCGCGATACGCTATGCGCGTGAAAACAGCATCCCATTCCTGGGTACCTGTGGCGGCTTTCAACATGCCATTCTGGAGTATGCCCGCAACGTGCTGGGCTGGATCGACGCCGCCCACGCGGAGACGGACACCACGGGTCGGATGGTGATAGCACCGTTGACCTGCTCGCTGGTAGAAAAAACGGATGATATTGAGCTTCGGGCCAATACGCTGATTGCCAAAGCCTACGGACGGGATGTTATCTCGGAGGGATATCACTGCAACTACGGCGTATCGGAAGATTTTGCCGCTGAGCTGGAGCGCGGCGATCTCCGTGTGACCGGTTGGGATGAGGCTGGTGATATTCGTGCCATTGAGCTGGTGACACATCCATTTTATGTCGGCACGCTCTTTCAGCATGAACGCGGAGCGCTGGCGGGAAAACCCGTACCTCTGGTTCAGGCGATGCTGCGCGCCGCGCGCGGATAAATATTGGGCAGGTTGTCCGCGAACCTGCCCTCTGCATTATGCGCTCGCGATCTCCCGATTGCGCCCCGCGCACAAACCAAACACCGCCATCAGCATCGCTAACACGGCGACACCCGTTAATGGAATCAGCCAACTACCGTTGAGGTCGTGAATTTTCCCCATCAGCGGTGGCCCGCAGGCGGCCAGTAAATATCCGACAGACTGTGCCATGCCGGAGAGCGCTGCAGCCTGATGCGCTGAGCTTGCGCGCAGGCCAATAAAGGTTAAGCCGAGGATCATCGTCGCGCCTGAGCCAAAGCCAAACAGGATGGTCCATAGCAATGCCTGTTCGGGCATTATGGCGAATCCCGCCGCGCCGACAGCGCACATTAACGAAACCAGAGCGGCGATGGCGCGCTGATCCTTAAATCTGTTCAGGACGAGAGGGATCAATATTCCCGGCGCGGCAGTCGCCAGCTGCAGTAAACCATGCAACGAACCGGCCTGAGATTCACTGTAGCCATGGCTAATTAAAATGGCGGGTAGCCAGCCGATGATGACGTAATAGACAAGGGAGTTGATCCCCAGAAACAGCGTCACTTGCCAGGCTAGGCCAGAGCGCCAGATCGCGCGGGAATGCAAGGCGCGCGAGTTACTCAGGCTGGCATGAGCAGTCTGGCGGCATTGGGGCAACCAGATAATCAGCGCCAGCAGCGGGAAGGCCATCAGCACCATCAACGCACCGCGCCAGCCAAATCCATTTAGTGCCAATGGAACCACAATTGCCGAGCCTAGTGCCGCCGCCGCGCCCATGGTCAGCGAGTATGCGCCAGTGAGTTTCGCCACATGCTGGGAAAAATCTCGCTTAATCAATCCGGGTAACAGCACATTTCCCAACGCGATTCCGCAACCAATGATGGCGGTGCCGCTAAACAGGAACCCTGACGAAGGCAGCGAACGAATAGCAATACCTACGCAAATCAACAGCATCGCAGCAAACAGGCTACGTTCGATGCCCCAGCGGCGCGCAACGGCGGCAGCCAGGGGGGATACCAGCGCGAAGGCCAGCAGCGGCAGGGTAGTCAGAAGCCCAGTTTGGGCGGTACTCAAGCCGTAGTCGGCGCGAATGGCATCCAGCAACGGGGCTGCGCCGGTAAAGGTGACGCGCAGTGTGGTGGCAATCATCAGGATCCCCGCGAACAGCAACGCTGCGTTTTTGCCACGGGAGGAAGGTGTAGTAATCATTTTGTTCTCATATCGTCAGGCGAGGCGATACTTTAGCGTTTTTACACTATGGATGAATCAAGCTAAAATGACAGATTATCGCTAAAATAGGACATTCTTATGTTGGGGCTGAGACTGGATGGATATGAGCCCGATTTGCACCACGATGCGGCGGTCGCATTTTGTATTCAGGCTCGGGAAGATGAACTTTTCAGTCCGCTGCATCAGCACCGTAAGGGGCAGTTGATCCTGGCGCTGCATGGCGCGATCACCTGTGAAGTTGAAAACGCTATGTGGATGGTGCCTCCGCAATATGCTGTGTGGATCCCTGGCGAAATTCCACACAGCAACCACGTTACCGTGGGCGCGCAATTGTGTTTTCTGTTTATTGAGCCGCAGGCTGTCGTGATGCCTGAACGTTGCTGCACGCTGAAAATCGCCCCGTTATGTCGGGAACTCATTCTGGCGCTGGCGTCCAAATCGGATGCTCAGCGACTGGAGCCGGCAACTCAGCGGCTGACGCAAGTGTTGTTTGATGAACTCCCGCAGCAACCCCAGGAGCAGATGCAGTTACCGGTTTCCGATCACCCGAAAATTCGCAGAATGGTCGCAACGATGGCGAAAGAGCCTGCACAATGGCAGACGTTGGGACAATGGGCCAGCGTATTTGCGATGAGTGAACGTAACCTTGCTCGTCTGGTCGTCAAAGAAACGGGGTTGAGTTTTCGCCGCTGGCGTCACCAGCTCCAGCTGATTCTGGCGCTGCAGGCGTTGATCGATGGCCGCAATGTACAACAGGTCGCGCAAATGCTCGGGTACGATTCGACCACGGCATTTATCACTATGTTCAAAAAAGGCCTGGGGCAGACGCCAGGCCGTTATCTGAACGGGCTGGCTACTGCTTCCCAACAATCAACGAGACCAGGCCTGCCGCAATAAGCGGCCCCACCGGCACACCGCGAAACAGCGCCACGCCCAGTACCGTGCCCACCAGTAATCCGGCAACAAGCTGGGGCTGACTGCCCATGAGCGTAACGCCGCGTCCGCCGAGCCATGAGACAAATACCCCGACGGCAATAGCGACCAGTGATTTCCAGTTTACAAAGGAGTGGATGAGCGTGGAGGGCGGTAGCGTTCCGCTGGCGATCGGTGCCATGACGCCAATGGTCAGAATGATAATCCCGACGGTCAGGCCCTGTTTTTCAATCCAGGGGAAGAAAGTATTCAGAGGGGTAACACGGACAATGATCAGCACCAGAATTGAAACAGCGACAGTGGTGTTGTGGCTGACAAAGCCCAGAGCTGCCAGTCCGAGGAGGATCAGCAGAGTGACATCAAACATCGTAGTTTCCTTGCCAAAAGAAAAAATAAGCCTGCTTACTGTACGCGTAAATGCGTGACGGAACAGGCTTTTTTTAATGATTATGATTTTTTTTGGGCTAACGCACGATGCGACGTTTTTTACTGCTAACGCAGACCATTATTGTTCGCGGCGGAAAGGGATTAATTCAGGTTGCGCGATACGCAGGTAATCTGCGGTATCCATGATCACGGATTTTTCCAGCAACCCGGCATTAAACGCAATTTCATGAAAACGCTCAAACAATAGCGGATCAGCGACCAGCTTGAGATTAGGATGAAAACTGAACGGTGGGATAGCGCCAAATACGCAGCCAGTCAGTTCATCTACCTCTGCCGGGCTGGCAAGAGAGGCTCTCAACCCGCCAATATGGCTGGCTAACCGGCTCAGGTCGGCCTGCTGATCGGCAGAGAGGATCGCCAGGACATGCTGATTGACGCCGTTGCCTTTTACTTTGCAGACCAGCGCTTTTGCTCCCTGGCCCAGTGCGGTACCACGAATTTCAGAAACTGCCTCACATTTGCCGACGGCTTCATGGCTTACCACGCGGTACGTTGCGCCTTGCTCTGACAACAGCGAAATTAAACGCTGATGCGTTGCGTTACCTTTGTTCACTTCCGTCATGACTTACTCCTGGTACAACAATGAAAATCCTGCAGAAAAATAATCACGCACCGGCGTGTTTTTTCTGTTTGTTCAGATAGAGCTGTGCATCAGATGCTTTGTAAGCATCATCAATAGTGTCGTTCGGCTGCATATTGTAAACCCCGGCAGAGAAGCTGATGGATATATCATGCGCAATAATTTGTAAGTTATAGCGAATTCTCTCCAGCAGGCGGGGCGTTAAATCACTGGGGTGGTCGATAAGGATAATACAAAACTCATCGCCGCCGAGGCGGATGGCGTAGTCGCTTTTGCGAATAGAGCTTTGAATGGCTTTGGCCAGATGGGTGATAATCCGATCGCCTTCTTTATGCCCTAACGTGTCATTGATGACTTTCAGTTTATCGCAGTCGATGGCGATAAAGGTGACGAGCGTTCCCGTGTTCACCAACTGTTGCAAACGCTGCTCAAGCGCCGGCGTTAAAATTTTACGGTTGTAGAGCCCGGTCATCGCATCACTGACATTTTCCCGCGTGACGTTGTGATACAACCGAAAATGCGTTCTGACCATATTCAGCAGTAATATCGTTGCCAGTAAATAGAATGCGAATATCTTCCAGGACGAGACAATAAAATACATAACATCGAGTGAGAGTGTGATGCGTATACCACCGGGTATGTCCTTCTCATAGTGAACATAGCGGAACAGATCGGTTTCACTTTTATGAACGAGAATCTCTTTACCGGAGCTGGTATCCGAGACCGTTACGTTAAGATAGCGCCAGACGAGAGGGCGGTCGCTGGTATAGAAAATATTCTGTAAATTCTCTTTATTAATATCTACCATCACCACACCTTTTAACTTACCGGTGTAGTAGACCGGTGTTAAAAAGCTCATCACTTTTTTCTCGGTCAGGTTATCTTCATAAATACTGGAAATCACCGTGCGGCCGGTGAAAATACCATCAATATCATTCTGGTCGATTCCCAGCGTACCTTTTTGCAAAAACGACCAGTTGTGTATCGCAAATTTCCGCGAGTCGATCAAATCATAGAAATAGACGTAGTTATTTTTGAGATCGACGTAATATCGAAATTTATACTCTAACGTCCCTAATCCCTGACCGTAATCTTTCTGCTGACGATTAACATTGACCGCCCGGTCAAAAGAAGGCAGCAGAAAAATGTCATCAAGCTGTTCACTACATTTTGTTGAGGTGGTCTGCAACGTACCGTGCAATGGCAGATAGTTGTGCTTAGTAAGGTTGAGCCCATGAGCGCCGTTAACGCTGTCGAAAGCGGTGCAAAGTGCTTTTTGCTGTTCGAGAGAGGCTGGCTCCTGGGGGGACGAAAATGTGCGCATCAGATGGGCTGCGATGCTTTGATTTGTGTACTTATCATAGAGAAACGATGAGTCGGCTTTCTCATTGATATAGCGCATGTACGCATTCATTGCTTTATCGCTGGCAATGAGCTCATAAACCAAAAAAGAAGACGTCAAAACAATTACGCTGACGGAGATAAAGAGCCTGAGCGCTTTATGATGCAATTTCATAATGATTTACAGCCCTGTAAGTCTGATAATTCAGTCTATCACACGGCATACATCCGCTCTAACGCTACGGGCAAGGACATTTTGTAATAAAAATCATTCGCGCGCTTCACCTTTAACTCTTAATGTTGTATTTATAATGCAACTTATAAAAGGAGACAGGCCAATGAGCGCGACTGAAAAAGCGGGTCATACATTTTTAGCCAGCCTGGGCAAAACCCGTCTGCGTCCGGGCGGCGTTGAAGCAACAGAATGGTTGTTTAGCCAGTCACAGCTGACGCCCGGCAGCCAGGTGCTTGAAGTGGCGTGCAACATGGCCACGACGGCGATAGAGTTAGTTCAACGCTTTGGTTGTACGGTCTACGCTATCGATATGGATAAAACCGCGCTGTCTAATGCCAGAAATAATGTGGCAGTAAATGGTCTGGAAAATCACATTCATGTGATGGCGGCAAACGCCAACACTCTTCCTTTTGCGGATAACAGTTTCGATGTTGTGATTAACGAAGCCATGCTGACAATGTATGCCGATAAAGCGAAGGCGAAGTTAATAGCCGAATATTATCGCGTGTTGAAGCCCGGTGGGCGCCTGCTCACCCACGATATTATGTTCACCGCCCAAAAACTGGGCGCGGGCGAACAGGGCCAGCTTGTCGATGTGGTGAAATCAAACGTTAGCCCAATGACCAGACAAGGCTGGCGTGATTTGTTTCTTAACTGCGGGTTCGAACAGGTCTTGCAGCAGAATGGCAACATGTCGCTGATGTCACCGCGCGGATTAATTCGTGATGAAGGGCTTACAGGGGCAGTTAAAATTGTGTTTAACGGCTTACGCACGAGCGAAAATCGTCGTCGGTTCCTGAAAATGTTTCGCTTCTTCCGTTCGCAACGTCATCAGCTAAACTACATTGCCTGCTGCTCTGTTAAGGGAAAATAAAAACAGGATGGGGCACTATTTATAAAATCAGTCAGCACATCTACGCGCTGACTGATTTGTTTAGATTAATTGTTACTGGTCGTACTTTGCTTATGAAACAGTTCGCGAAATACCGGGTAAATATCATCCTGGTCGCGGATATGCTGCATCGCAAAGTTATCAAAGGTTGATTGCAGATGTTCGTATTCACGCCATAAGGTTTGGTGGGCGCGGCGAGTGATTTCGATATAGCTGTAATAGCGTACCACTGGCAGTAGCTTTTTCGCCAAAATCTCATGACACAGCGGTGAATCATCTGCCCAGTTATCACCGTCCGATGCCTGTGCAGCATAGATGTTCCACTGGGCAGGGTTGTAGCGATCTTTCACCACTTCATCCATTAACTTCAGCGCACTGGAGACAATGGTTCCCCCGGTTTCCTGAGAGTAGAAGAACTCATGTTCATCCACTTCTTTCGCCTGGGTATGGTGGCGAATATAAACCACCTCCACGTTCTTATAGGTCCGGCTTAAGAACAGATACAGCAGGATATAAAAACGTTTAGCCATATCTTTGGTCGACTGATCCATCGAACCAGAGACGTCCATCAGGCAGAACATCACCGCCTGGCTGGAAGGGTCGGGGCGTTTTTCATAATTTTTGTAGCGTAAATCAAAGGTGTCGATAAATGGCACGCGTTCGATTTTTGCCCGCAGTTCGGCAATCTCTTTGCGTAACCGTTCCTCTTCCAGCAACTGCGCTGGTTCGCTTTTCGCGATGGTTTCCAGATCCGCTTCGAGAGCATGCAGTTCGCGACGCTTACCCGCTGTCATCGCCGTACGGCGCGCCAGTGAGTTTTGCAGGGATCGCACCACGCTAATGTTGGCAGGCACACCGTTAGAGGTAAAACCTGCCCGGTGTGTTTTATACTCCGTTAACTGACGCTGCTGATTCTGCTTCAGGTTAGGAAGTGCTAAATCTTCGAACAACAGATCAAGATATTCATCTTTAGAGATCTGAAAGACGAACTCATCCTGACCCTCACCATCCTGGCTGGCCTGGCCTTGTCCACTTCCTGAGCCGCCACCGCCGCCTTGTGGGCGTTCAATGCGGTCATTCTGCACAAAATGGTCGTTACCCGGATGTACGCGATGGCGCAGGCCACCACGTCCCTGATGAAACATTGGTTCGCTAATATCATCAGTCGGAATAGAGACAGATTCGCCGCTATCCACATCAGTCACCGAACGCTTGTTAATGGCCTCGGAGATCGACTGTTTAATTTGCGATTTATAACGGCGTAAGAAGCGCTGGCGGTTTACCGTGCTCTTGTTTTTGCCGTTAAGACGCCGGTCAATAAACCAGGTCATAAGCCCCCCGTACTGCCAACTGTTCGCCATGTCTGTAAGTGCCGGATGGCGCTGTCGCTATCCGGCCTACGGAACATTGTTTTGCAAGCCCGGTAAGCGCATGCGCCACCGGGCACTTATGTTAAGACGATTTACGTACGCGCAAATACCATTCGCACAGTAAACGCACCTGTTTACGCGTGTAGCCTTTTTCCATCATACGGTCGACAAAATCGTCGTGTTTTTTCTGCTCGTCAGTCGAGGTTTTAGCATTGAACGAAATGACCGGCAGCAGCTCCTCGGTATTGGAGAACATTTTCTTCTCAATAACCGTGCGTAGTTTTTCGTAACTGGTCCAGTTTGGATTGCGACCGCTGTTATTCGCTCTGGCACGCAGAACAAAGTTGACGATCTCGTTACGGAAATCTTTCGGGTTACTGATACCCGCCGGCTTCTCAATTTTCTCCAGTTCTGAGTTCAGTGACTCGCGATCAAACAGCTGCCCGGTATCTGGATCGCGATACTCCTGATCCTGAATCCAGAAATCCGCATAAGTGACATAACGGTCGAAAATGTTCTGTCCGTATTCGGAATAGGATTCGAGATAAGCTGTCTGGATCTCCTTGCCGATGAATTCAGCATATTTCGGGATCAGATAGCCTTTCAGGAACTCAAGATAACGCTCAGCTTGCTCCTGCGGGAACTGTTCACGCTCGATTTGCTGCTCCAGTACGTAGAACAGATGAACCGGGTTAGCTGCCACTTCAGCATGGTCAAAGTTAAATACGCGAGAGAGGATCTTAAACGCGAAACGCGTGGACAGACCGTTCATTCCCTCATCAACCCCGGCGTAATCACGATACTCCTGATAGGATTTCGCTTTTGGATCGGTATCTTTCAGGCTTTCGCCATCGTAAACGCGCATCTTCGAGTAAATGCTCGAGTTCTCAGGTTCTTTCAGGCGAGAAAGAATAGTAAAGCGAGAGAGCGTTTCCAACGTGCCCGGTGCGCAAGGCGCATGGGTCAGCTCACTGTGGTTAAGCAGTTTTTCGTAAATTTTGATCTCTTCAGAGATCCGCAGGCAATAAGGCACTTTGACGATGTAAACACGGTCAAGGAACGCCTCATTGTTTTTGTTATTACGGAACGTTACCCATTCAGACTCGTTCGAGTGGGCAAGAATAATCCCGTTAAACGGCAGGGCGGAGATACCTTCTGTCCCGTTGTAGTTTCCTTCCTGGGTGGCGGTCAGCAGAGGATGCAGCACTTTAATCGGTGCTTTAAACATCTCAACGAACTCCATAATCCCCTGGTTTGAGCGGCACAGTGCGCCCGAATAACCGTAGGCATCAGGATCGTTCTGGGCGTGGTGTTCGAGTTTACGAATATCCACTTTCCCGACCAGCGCAGAAATATCCTGGTTGTTTTCATCACCAGGCTCCGTTTTAGCGATAGCGATCTGCTCCAGAATAGACGGCCAGACTTTGACGACGCGGAATTTTGTAATGTCCCCGCCAAAATCATGCAGACGTTTAGCAGCCCACGGCGACATGATCGTACCGAGATAACGACGCGGGATCCCATACTCTTTTTCCAGGATCTGCGCGTCTTCCTGCGGATTAAACAGGCATAACGGATGATCGTTGACCGGGCTACGTTCGCCATTGGCGCTCAGGACATAAATCGGTACTCGTTGCATCAGCGACTTCAGCCGCTCAGCAAGAGATGATTTCCCCCCTCCCACAGGCCCCAGCAGATACAGAATCTGCTTCTTCTCTTCCAGACCTTGAGCCGCATGCTTCAAATAAGAAACAATCTGCTCAATGGCGTCTTCCATGCCGTAAAACTCTTCAAAAGCGGGATAGCGTGCAATTACCCGATTCGAAAAGAGTCGAGAAAGTCGAGGTTCATGGGCAGTGTCAACCATGACAGGCTCACCAATAGCCATTAATAGCCGCTCTGCCGCGTTGGCATAAGCACTGCGATCTTGCCGACAAGTGGTAAGAAACTCCTGCAGCGTGAACTCTTCGTCCTTGGCAGCTTCATAACGCTGGCGATAGTGATCGAATATATTCATGGTATGCCGTCCTTTCGTTTTTTAGCACATGTTAAGAGCCGTTCATATGAATAGTAGAGGCCCCTGAAGAGGTAAACTGAACGACGTCGCTGCTGAAGAAATAAGCAACTCTCATGCCATTTTAGTGGTCAGGAGATCAACGTATTCGGTGATACACCTTCTAAAATTAAGCGTAGATGGCATTTGCAAAACTTGCCTGTGTGCGCAAATGAATTTCAATGGCATATCAATAACTCATCAGCAAAAAAAGCACATCTTATGTAAAGAATTGGAGCGGGATTCATGCGGTGTTCACCGTGCTGCAAGCAAAATGTCATCACTCGCTGAGAAATTAGGGGGTTACATTCTGGGGTGAATACGTAAAATAGTTGGGCTGAAGCGTATTGGCGGTTACACTTTGACCGCTACACATTTGAATAAGGAATTATGGATTGTGACCAAACTCAAACTTCTGGCACTTGGCGTCCTTGCCGCAACCGCAGTTAGCACCGCACAGGCGGAAAGTCAGTGGACTGTTGGCGCGGGTGTCGGTGTGATTAACAGCCCGTACAAACAGTATGACCGAGATGTTTACCCTGTTCCGGTTGTCACCTATGAAGGCGATAATGTGTGGTTCCACGGCTTGGGTGGCGGTTACTATTTGTGGAATGATACGGCAGATAAGCTTTCCATCATGGCGTACTATGATCCGACGCATTTCAAGCCGGGTGATAGCGATAGCCATGCTTTACGCCAACTCGACAAGCGTAAAAGCAGCTTGATGGCTGGCCTATCATATGTACATAACACCCAGTATGGTTTCCTGCGTACCGCACTGGCGGGTGATACCCTGGATAACAGCAATGGCTTTATCTGGGATCTGGCCTGGCTCTACCGTTACACCAACGGTGGTCTGACCCTGACGCCGGGTATCGGTGTGCAGTACAGCAGCGAAAACTACAACGACTACTATTATGGTGTGTCCAGTCACGAGTCTCGCCGCAGTGGTCTGAATAGCTACAACGCTGACGATGGATGGGATCCGTACCTGGAGTTGACCGCGAGCTATAACTTCCTTGGCAACTGGAACGTGTACGGCACTGGCCGTTATGTGCGTTTGAGTGATGAAGTGAAAGACAGCCCGATGGTCGATAAGTCCTGGTCTGGCATCTTCTCGGTAGGTGTGACCTATAAGTTCTGATGCCACTGCGTGTCAAACACTAGCCCGCATCTCTGCGGGCTTTTTTACGTCATTAAAATTAAGACAACCCCCAGATCATGATGGTGCAATTTGTGCACCCTAACAGGACACATGCACGTTGTTTTGCTTTACTGTGGTGCATTAACACAGGAGGGTGCGATGACAGCGAAACAGGTGACGTTTACAAACCAGGTATCGCTTCCTGCTATTGGGCAGGGAACATGGTACATGGGCGAGGATCCAAGCCGACGCCGGGATGAAGTGTCTGCGCTGCAGGCCGGACTGGATCTCGGCCTGCGATTGATTGATACCGCAGAAATGTACGCTGATGGTGCAGCGGAAGAGGTGGTGGGTGAAGCATTAACGGGACGGCGTGATAGCGCTTTTTTAGTCTCGAAAGTTTACCCATGGAATGCCGGTGGAGAGAAAGCCATTGCCGCCTGCGAAGCCAGCCTGCGTCGACTGAAAACTGATTATCTGGATCTCTATTTGCTGCACTGGATGGGCGATTTTTCATTTGCAGAGACCGTCGATGCCATGGAAACACTGATTGCGCAGGGGAAAATCCGCCGTTGGGGCGTCTCAAATCTCGATTATGATGATATGCAGGCGTTATGGCAGGTACCCGGTGGACGGGAGTGTGTGACTAACCAGGTGCTTTATCATTTAGCCTCGCGCGGTATTGAATATGATTTACTGCCGTGGTGCCAGCAGCAGCAGATGCCGGTCATGGCATACAGTCCGCTGGCCCAGGCGGGACGGCTGCGTGGCGATTTGCTTTCTAATTCAGTGGTGAATGACATTGCGCGCGTGCACAATGTTAGTGCTGCACAGATTTTGCTGGCGTGGGTGATTCGTCAGTCGGGTGTAATAGCAATTCCGAAAGCCGCAAGCGTAGCGCATGTCGAACAAAATGCCGCCGCGCTGGAGATAACGCTCTCTGTGGATGAGCTGAAGCAGTTAGATAAGGTGTATCCGGCGCCAAAAGGTAAAACAGCGCTGGATATGGCCTGATTTGCCAAATGACGATGCTCACGCAGCTTATCAGGCCAACGGCTGCGTGTGGTTTGCATGCCGCATCCGGCATGTTGCACTGATTTGCCTGATGGCGCTGCGCTTATCAGGCCTACGACTGCGTGTGTTTGTAGGCCGGATAAGGCGTTAGCCGCATCCGGCATGATGAGCAGAGTTATCTTAGCGTTTAGCAACACGAATAGTCTGCGCGAGGCGAGATGGTTTTTCTTCGGTGGTTTTCTGCGGAGCGGTCGCGTAAGCCGTTTCTACACAAACAAACGTTTTGTAGCCATCATCCGGCATGTCGCCCATACTGACGGACAGCGCCGGGCCAGGGTTCCAGCCCACGACATTCAGGTGGTGGTGGTGGATAACGTCGATATTGCGATTCAACGCATCATCATGAATCACGCTGCACGCTTCCGGATTCAGATAGACACGATCGGTGCGGTCCGGGAAGGTCTGGATACCATTAGCCAGCACATCTTCTTTAGCATCATTCACTTTATCGATCAGGCGATCGCCGAGACCACTAACTTTCACTGCCGCAATGTCACCAACGTTGAAATAGGTATGCAGTGCCGAGGTGGTTTCAAACTCACCGTGAGCTTCCAGCTCCATCTCACAGGTGGCTCCCACTTTGAAACGGGCCAGCAGGCAAAACTCGTGCGGCCAAAGCTGACGCGTTTCGGCATTGCTCTGCAGTTCAAACGTCAACACCACGCCATTGTCGTCTTCGTTGTGCGCTTTCAGCGTCCATGGCAGGTTACGGGCAAAACCATGCGAAGGCAGGCCCTGCTGAGCAGCCGGACCAAACCAAGGCCAGCAAATTGGTACTCCGCCACGCAGCGCTACGCCGGTTTTAAACGGGGTATTGTTGCTTAACCACAGGACTTCCTCTTCACCATTTGGTTTCCAGGAAAGAAGATGTGCGCCCTGCAGTGCGAAAGAAGCTTTAACCTGTGGGTGATCGACAACAAGAACCTCAAGCTCATCAAGCTGACGGCGGGAGAGGACAGGGGCAATTTGTTCGATTACCGGAAGTGCAAAAATTTTATTAATCATTACGCAATCCTTTTTGACCCTAAATAATTCGAGTTGCAGGACGGCGGCAAGTGAACGACAAATTCGTCAGGAACGAATTTGAACAACCGAAGGTTGCTTCGGTCAGGGACGTGGATGTCCCTGATTCACCCCGAATCACTTACTGAAGTAAGTGATTCGGGTGAGAAAGCGTAGCCAACACACCTGTAACTTGAAGTATGGCGGGTATCTTCAGGCAAAAAAAAGAGCGACCAGAGTCGCTCTTACAGATTACTGTTTCATCTCAACTTATTTGGAGATGTGTGCAATCAGGTCCAGAACTTTGTTGGAGTAACCGGTTTCGTTGTCGTACCAGGATACCAGTTTCACGAAGTTGTCGTTCAGTGCGATACCAGCTTTAGCATCGAACACGGAAGTGCAAACTTCACCGTTGAAATCGGTAGATACTACGTCGTCTTCGGTGTAACCCAGAACGCCTTTCATCGGGCCTTCGGAAGCAGCTTTGATTGCTTTCTTAATTTCTTCGTAAGAAGCAGCTTTTTCCAGACGAACGGTCAGGTCAACAACGGATACGTTCGGGGTAGGAACGCGGAACGCCATACCAGTCAGTTTGCCGTTCAGTTCTGGCAGTACTTTACCTACAGCTTTAGCTGCACCGGTAGAGGACGGGATGATGTTCTGGGATGCGCCGCGGCCGCCGCGCCAGTCTTTGTGAGACGGGCCATCAACGGTTTTCTGAGTAGCGGTGGTCGCGTGAACAGTAGTCATCAGACCTTCGATGATGCCGAAGTTGTCGTTGATAACTTTAGCCAGCGGAGCCAGGCAGTTAGTGGTGCAGGAAGCGTTAGAAACGATGTCCTGACCTTCGTATTTGTCAAAGTTAGCGCCTTTAACAAACATCGGAGTGTTATCTTTGGACGGACCAGTCAGAACCACTTTTTTCGCGCCAGCAGTGATGTGCTTACGAGCGGTTTCATCTGTCAGGAACAGGCCAGTAGCTTCAGCTACTACGTCAACACCAACTTCGTCCCATTTCAGGTTAGCCGGATCACGTTCAGCGGTAACACGGATTTTTTTACCGTTTACGATCAGATGACCGTCTTTCACTTCAACGGTACCGTTGAAACGGCCGTGAGTGGAGTCATATTTCAGCATGTAAGCCATGTAGTCAGCGTCTAACAGGTCGTTGATTGCAACGATCTCGATGTCAGAACGTTCTTGAGCAGCACGGAAAACAATGCGACCGATACGGCCAAAACCGTTGATACCTACTTTGATAGTCATATATTCCACCAGCTATTTGTTAGTGAATAAAAGGTTGCCTGTAAAATTACAAAAACCTTACGCAGCGTCAAGCGGAATCGTGTCAATCATTGCGACAAATCAATCTGCTGCCTAAGCTTTGCGCAACTGACTCGCCTCACTCTTCCTTTGGGCTTGAAACCACATGGGGTCGGCGGCCCGAATTTTAAAGGGCAATCAAGATAAAAACGTGATTCTGATCACGAATTGCAGGCTGCCATTTCGCAAGGATCAAGTTTAGAACAAAAGTTCGCACTCCGGTGTTAATGTTTTGTTAGAATCTGTCTCGCGATGTGAGTTTAGATAAAGCGAGATGTGAGCAAATGGCTAATCAACCTTCTCCAGAAGAACTGAAAAAAAATTTAACCGAAATGCAGTTCTACGTGACGCAGAATCACGGGACAGAACCGCCATTTACCGGGCGTTTGCTGCATAACAAGCGTGACGGCATCTACCACTGTCTGATCTGCGATAAACCGCTATTTCGTTCCGAGACAAAATATGACTCTGGCTGCGGCTGGCCCAGCTTTTACGAGCCTGTCAGCGATGAGGCTATCCATTACATAAAAGATACGTCACACGGCATGCAGCGCATAGAAATCCGCTGCGGAAACTGTGATGCGCACCTGGGACACGTCTTCCCGGATGGTCCGAAACCTACCGGTGAACGGTACTGCGTTAACTCAGCGTCTTTGAACTTCACTGATAGTGAAAACGGTGAGCAAACCAAGGGTTGAAGAAACGATTCAGCAAATTATTCTACGGAGAGTGGATTTAACATGAATCTTGATGAGATGATCAACAGTATGACGCCGGAAGTTTATCAGCGCTTATCGACTGCCGTTGAGCTCGGAAAATGGCCGGATGGGGTAGCGCTAACAGCAGAACAAAAAGAGAATAGCTTACAGTTGGTGATGTTATGGCAGGCGCGTAACAATATTGACGCGCAGCATATGACGATTGATACCAACGGTGAGATGGTGATGAAGAGCAAGCAGCAGTTGAAGGTTGAGTTTGGTATTACGCCCGAACCGATTGCGACGTTTAAATCCTGATTACCCTGGCCCGGCAGACATCGATGTCGGGCCTGCAGTTGATGTTACTTCTTATTCATCATCGCTTTCAGATCGGCGAACGGGTTGTATTTCGCTTCGCCTACGGCCTTTTGCGCATCTTCTCCTGCAACCACCGTTGAACCATACTGGTCCGCTTCCGTATATTTGGAATGCTCGTGATCGTGGCAGTACAGGCACAACATTTCCCAGTTGCTACCATCTTCTGGGTTATTCGAGTGATCGTGATCGATATGGTGTACCGTCAACTCGCGCAAATTTGAATACACGAATTCACGGGAACAGCGTCCACAGACCCAGGGAAAGAGTTTAAGCGCCTTTTCCCGGTAACCGACTTCCAGACGGGCGTAATTTTTAGGGATAAAAGCCATAAAGCTCATGCCTCCAGTAGAAAATGAAGAGCTGCGCCAAAAGCTGGCGCAGCAGAATGTGCTAATCATAACCTATTGTGTCAGGCGTTGGGATCAGTGTTTGATGCCTAATGAATCGGCTAACTGCTTCGCCAATTGATTATTGTCATCTGCGCCGTACTCCCAGAACATGGCGCCTCCCAACCCTTTGCTTTTGATGTAGTCGGCTTTGATCGCCACCGAACGCGGATTTTCATAGGAGAGGGCAAAGAGTGTTTTTCCATCCGCAGACTGCACCGACAGCCACGGTACTTTCGCTTCATCATCCCAATGTTGGCTAAAGCGCTTTTGCGGATCGTTGATCAACTTCGCCACGATATCGTTGTACTTCATATTGTGAGTAAGGTTTAGAAATGCATAAAGGCATTTACATGAGAGTGAATAAAAATGGGCACTATTCTTATTTGAGTCTTAACATGTTGAAAAATTATAATGAACGGACTCACTATATAGAAAATAATCATGAGTGAGTTAAGCTAAAATGTATGCATGGAGATGTTTTGTTTCATGGCTAAAAGGGGAATACCCCCTGGTTTTTACTTACTGGATAACTGGGATTTTTCCTTCTTTATTATTATCAGGATGTTTATATACCATTACCTATCAGTTGGAATATGGCTCGATGGCGGCTGATACTGGGCACGCATTGCTAATAGTTCATACAGTGATTGCTCTAATTTATACACCGCTAGCTTTGTGGGCTATAACAGCAAGTGCTATTAAATATCATGGTTTACTCTTGTGGAAGATTTTAGCCTTGCTTGCCGTGGTGGGCAATTGTTTTGATTATCTGGATTTGGTGTTTACCCTCATTTTCTAATTGTGAAAAAATAAAAGGGTTCCTGTAATAAAACAGGAACCTTATATTAATTTTGTGTTTCTTCCCAGTCATCAACCGTATACAGCGTTGCACCCGCCGCCGCCATTTCTATAAAGGCGTTTGCACTGTCCTGGGGTTGAATATTAACCCCACGGCAGCCGTCGGTAATAACGCTGACGGTGTAGCCAAGATCGAGCGCATCCAGTACAGTGAATTTAACGCAATAGTCGGTTGCCAGACCCATGATGATGAGCTCGGCAATGCGGCGTTCGAGTAGCCATGCATTCAGCGCGGTAGCCTGACGACGACCGTTATCAAAAAACGCACTATAGCTGTCGACCAGCGGGTTCTCACCTTTAGTGAACGTTTGAGTTATCGCACGCTGGTTCAGCAGCGGATGCAGGGCTGCACCTGCGCTGTTTTGTACGCAATGATCGGGCCAGAATGTCTGCGCCAGTCCATCGAGTTGTCCCTGGCTGTAGGGCTCGACCTGATGCTGGCTGGCAAAACTGCCGTGATTAGCCGGGTGCCAGTCCAGACTGGCAACGACCATGTCGCCGCGTAAGGCACACCAGTCAATCAGACGGTTGGCAATATCGATTGTGCTGTCACCTTGTGGGACCGCGAGGGCACCACCGGCACAAAAGTCATTTTGTAAATCGACCAACAGTAAGGCTCGGGCCATGGGCATAGACTCCTTTAATCGTCAGGCGTGAGCTCACCACGCAGATTTTGCGTCATCGCTTCACGGATCGTCTGCGTATCCAGTCCCTGACTCAGCAAATAGTGCAGTTTGGTTAGTGTGGCTTCGACGGTCATATCCGCGCCGCCAATCACGCCAGCATGCGCTAGCGCATTGCCTGTCGCGTAGCCCCCCATGTTCACCTTGCCGGACATACACTGCGTAAGGTTCACCACCACAATGCCACGCGAACTCGCATCTTCAAGTTCTTTCAGGAACTCTTTATTCTGCGGCGCATTCCCCACGCCGTAGGAGCGCAAAATTAATGCTTTTACAGGTTGGCGCAGGAAGTTGCGTACTACATCAGCGGAGATCCCAGGATAAATGGTGACCACGCCAATCGGTTGCGGAGTGATAGGATGCACAATCAACTCACCTGTACCGTGAGGTGCGGGCGGAGTTCCCAGCCGACGAATGTGGATCCCGGCTTCCAGCAGTGGTGCAAGGTTGGGTGAGGCAAACGCGTCAAAACCATCAGCATGCGCTTTAGTGGTCCGGTTGCCGCGAAACAATCGATTGTTGAAAAACAGGGTAACTTCATTGATCGGGTAATTTGCTGCAACGTACAACGCATTCAGCAAATTGATTTGTCCGTCAGAACGTAGCTCTGCTAATGGGATTTGTGACCCTGTCACAATGACCGGCTTGCCCAGATTCTCCAGCATAAAAGAGAGCGCCGAAGCCGTAAACGCCATGGTGTCAGTGCCGTGCAGAATGACAAAACCATCGTAATCGTCGTAGTGCGCTTTAATGTCTTCCGCAATATGCTGCCAGTCTTCCGGCGTCATATCGGAGGAATCCATCAGCGGGGCGTATTCGTGGATGGTGAAGTCTGGCATCTCCGGACGGTGGAATTCAGGCATCAATGCCAGCTGGCGCTGCAGATGACCGGAAACGGGAATATAACCCTGTTCTGAGCGCTGCATACCAATGGTACCGCCGGTATAGGCAACGTAAATTGATTTTTTCTGCATGACTTTTCTTCTGTCTCAAAGAAAACCCCTCTTCATCCCGAAGAGGGGTCAATAGTTAGCGAACGTTGGCGCAGGTCAGGCAAAACGCATAGCGGTTTTGCGGATCGTTGAATGCGGCCAGCTTATTGCTTTCGGCTTTTACTGCACTGGCCGCAGAGGCCAGCGGTGGTGGGAGCATAGCCTGAATGGCGTCAGGTAGCATGGCACGAACGGAGCCTGACATGCTGTCCATCACCATATCAACGAATGTCGGTTCGTCCTGATAATACGCAATGTGCCATTGTTTCAGTTTGGCCAGCTCAGCCGCTTTCGCCACGGCGTCATCAAAATCACCCAGACTGTCTACCAGACCGTTGGCTTTTGCATCCTGTCCGGTCCAGACGTGGCCCTGCGCGATTTTGTCAATCTGCTCAGGTGTTGTTTTACGCGCATCTGCGACCAGCGTGATAAAGCGCTTATAGCCGTTCTCGATGCTAAGTTGCATCATTTGCTGCACTTCTGGTGGTAACGCTTTGGTGATGGAGATATCCGCCAGTGGGGATGTCGCCACGCCGTCGGTGTGTACGCCAATGGAATCCAGACTGTTTTCCACGGTGTTGATCACGCCAAAGATGCCGATTGAACCGGTCAGCGTGCTGGGGTTCGCCACAATGTAGCTTGCTGGGGTGGAGATCCAGTACCCACCGGAGGCTGCCATGCCGCCCATGGACACCACAACCGGTTTACCCGCCGCTTTTGCCGCAGCCAGCTCAGCACGAATGACTTCGGAGGCACTGACGCTGCCGCCAGGGCTGTTCACGCGCAGAACAATTGCTTTCACTTTCGGATCAAGACGGGCTTCGCGGATCTGCGCGGCAGTCGTGTCACCGCCCACATTCCCAGGGGTTTCTTCACCGTCCATAATCGCGCCATTGGCGAAGATAACACCAATGCTGTCTCCAGTATCCGCTGGCGTTTTCAGTGAGTAATCGTAATAGCTGACAGCGCGATAATTTTTATCCGCTTTACTCCAGCCAAACTGTTTGGTCAGCATTTTTTCGACTTCGGCGCTGGAGGCCAGTGCATCCACCAGTTTGTTGTCGAGCGCATATTTCGCGGTATCACCATCGACTTTTGTCAAACCGTCCAGCATGGTCTGTGCGCCCGGGAACACCTGCTGAGCAGGGATCTGGCGATTGGCAGCTACCGTGTCGAGATAGTTCTGCCACAGCTCGCCGATCCAGCGGCTGTCGGCTTCACGCGCGGCAGGAGACATATCATCACGGATAAACGGTTCTACGGCAGACTTATAAGTCCCGACACGGAACACGTGCGTGGAAACTTTCAGCTTGTCGAGCAGGGACTTGTAGTACAAACCGTTGGTGGCAAAGCCGTGCAGATCAACGGAACCCTGTGGAGAAAGATAAATTTTATTGGCGAAACTGGCGAGGTAGTACTGCCCCTGGCTGAAGTTATCGCCTACGGCAAAGACCGGTTTGCCGCTGTCGCGGAATTCCCGCAGCGCTTTACCGATATACTGCATGGAAGGCTGGTCGGCCCCGGCAAAATTTTTCAGATCCATCACAATGCCGGTGATGTTGCGATCATCTTTTGCCTGGCGAATAGTATTCACGATATCGAACAGGGAGTTTTCCTGCAGGCGATCGGAACTGGCACCAAACAGCTGACGACCAATAGCGCTTAAGCGACTGGTGCTCGACGGCTTATCGACAATCACCCCCGAGATATCCAGCAGCAGTGCGCCTCGCTCAGCGTGTTCACTGGTATTGCTGCTGCTGACCTGCATCCAGATACCCACGCCCACCAGCACCAAGAAGATGAAGAACAGGTTAAGCACAAATTCACGGACGAAATTAAGTAATCGCCATGTCCATTTAAAAAATCCGGCAATAAATCGCCACAGGGTTCGCATGTATTCTCCCTACCGATTAACAACACGCCATCCCGAAATCCCGGAGAAAGGCGATAAGATGAGGCTATCGTAATGACCAGACAGGCACTTGTCAGCAGGAATCACCGCCTGTGCTGTAACAAAATCCGCTCACGTGTTAATTTTGTGAACAAATCTCATTGTTGGAGTTAAGCAAATGGATGCACTCGAATTACTTATCACCCGTCGTAGCGCTTCTCGTCTTGTCGAGCCGGCCCCGGCCGGAGAGCAACTGCAAAACATTCTGCGGGCGGGAATGCGCGCACCGGACCATAAAACGCTGCAACCGTGGCAATTCTATGTCATTGAGGGTGAAGGGCGTGAACGCTTTAGCACCGTACTTGAGAAAGGCGCGATTGCCGCAGGTAGCGATGAGAAAGCTCAGGAAAAAGCGCGCAACGCACCGTTTCGCGCGCCGCTGATTATTACCGTGGTGGCGAAATGTGAAGAAAACGACAAGGTTCCTCTGTGGGAACAAGAAATGTCTGCCGGTTGTGCGGTGATGGCTATGCAGATGGCCGCAATTGCCCAGGGCTTTGGCGGTATCTGGCGCAGTGGTGCATTAACCGAAAGTGCGGTCGTACGTGAAGCATTCGACTGTCGCCCGCAAGATAAAATCGTCGGTTTCCTCTATCTGGGCACACCGCAGCTAAAAGCATCCACGACGATCAACCTTGCCGATCCGAGCGCATTCGTCCGTTATTTCTGATATCAACGGCAAAACTGTCTGGATTCTGAGCAAAGACACTCGAATTCAGACAGTCACTCTTACCACATCATGGAATGAGCGCTACCATATCCGGATTGCAATGACAGGAGATGTCCATGAGCGAGCAAGCTATTCGTTTAACGCAATACAGCCACGGAGCCGGTTGCGGTTGTAAAATTTCCCCAAAAGTGCTGGAAACCATCCTGCACAGCGAGCAGGCGAAGTTTGTTGATCCGAACTTACTGGTGGGAAATGAAACTCGCGACGACGCGGCCGTATACGATTTGGGAAACGGCACCAGTGTTATCAGCACCACCGATTTCTTTATGCCGATTGTCGATAATCCGTTTGATTTTGGCCGCATCGCCGCCACTAACGCCATCAGCGATATTTTCGCCATGGGCGGCAAACCGATTATGGCAATTGCTATTCTGGGCTGGCCGCTGGATAAGCTGGCGCCGGAAATCGCCCGCGAAGTCACCGAAGGCGGACGTTTTGCCTGCCGTCAGGCGGGTATTGCGCTGGCGGGCGGCCACTCTATCGATGCCCCAGAGCCTATCTTTGGCCTTGCGGTAACTGGCGTTGTGCCGACCGAACGCGTGAAGAAAAACAGCACCGCAGAGGCAGGGTGTAAGTTATTCCTGACCAAGCCTCTGGGGATTGGCGTTCTGACGACAGCAGAGAAAAAATCACTACTGAAGGAAGAACACAAAGGACTGGCGACAGAAGTGATGTGTCGGATGAACATTGCCGGTGCGGCATTCGCCGATATCGACGGCGTGAAAGCCATGACCGACGTTACCGGTTTTGGTCTGCTGGGGCATCTGAGTGAAATGTGTCAGGGCGCAGGCGTTCAGGCGCAAATTATCTACCAGGATATTCCTAAGCTGCCTGGCGTTGAAGAATACATCGCGCAGGGGGCGGTACCCGGCGGTACCCAACGTAACTTTGCCAGCTACGGACACCTGATGGGTGAAATGCCGCAATCGGTACGCGATCTGTTGTGCGATCCGCAAACTTCCGGTGGCCTACTGCTGGCGGTAACGCCGGAAGCTGAAGCCGAAGTGAAAGCGGCAGCGGCGCAGTTCGGTATCGATCTCACCGCCATTGGTGAGTTAGTGGAAGCTCGTGGCGGTCGCGCCATGGTTGAGATTCGTTAACTCGATGCGGTTGTTTATTGCCGAAAAACCAAGTCTGGCGCGTGCTATCGCCGATGTGCTGCCAAAGCCGCATCGCAAAGGCGATGGTTTTATCGAATGCGGAAATGGACAAGTGGTGACCTGGTGTATTGGTCACCTGCTTGAACAGGCGCAGCCGGATGCCTACGACAGTCGTTATGCTCGCTGGAGTCTGGTCGATCTGCCGATTGTCCCGGAAAAGTGGCAACTGCAACCGCGCCCCTCGGTGACCAAACAGCTCAACGTCATTAAGCGCTTTTTGCATGAGGCCAGCGAAGTTATTCACGCCGGTGACCCCGATCGTGAAGGGCAACTGCTGGTGGATGAAGTGCTGGATTACCTGCAACTGGCGCCTGAAAAGCGCCAGAAGGTGCAGCGTTGCCTGATTAACGACCTCAACCCGCAGGCCGTTGAGCGGGCTATTGAGCGGCTGCGCGCCAACAGTGAGTTTATTCCGCTGTGCGTGTCGGCACTGGCGCGAGCGCGTGCGGACTGGTTGTACGGTATCAATATGACGCGCGCTTACACCATTCTCGGACGTAACGCGGGCTATCAGGGCGTACTTTCGGTCGGGCGCGTACAAACGCCGGTGCTCGGGCTGGTTGTGCGTCGTGATGAAGAGATTGAGAACTTCGTCGCCAAAGACTTCTTCGAAGTGAAAGCGCATATCGTAACGCCCGCCGATGAGCGGTTTACCGCTATCTGGCAGCCGAGCGAAGCGTGTGAGCCGTATCAGGATGAAGAAGGGCGCTTGCTGAATCGCACGCTGGCTGAACACGTGGTGAACCGAATTAACGGTCAACCGGCGATAGTCACCAGCTATAACGATAAACGGGAATCAGAATCCGCGCCGTTACCGTTCTCGCTGTCGGCGTTGCAGATTGAAGCGGCGAAGCGCTTCGGTTTAAGTGCGCAAAACGTTCTGGATATCTGCCAGAAGTTGTATGAAACCCATAAGTTGATTACCTATCCGCGTTCGGATAGCCGTTATCTGCCGGAAGAGCATTTTGCCGGACGTCATGCGGTACTGAACGCGATTAGCGTCCATGCACCGGATCTGCTCCCGCAACCGGCGGTCAATCCCGATACGCGAAATCGCTGTTGGGACGACAAAAAAGTGGATGCGCACCACGCCATCATTCCTACCGCGCGCAGTTCGTCCATCAATCTGAATGACAACGAAGCGAAAATTTACAACCTGATTGCCCGTCAGTATCTGATGCAATTTTGCGCAGATGCGGTATTCAGGAAGTGCGTTATTGAGCTGGATATTGCCAAAGGCAAGTTTGTCGCTAAAGCGCGTTTTCTGGCGGAAGCCGGATGGCGCACGCTGCTTGGCAATAAAGAGCGCGACGAAGATAATGACGGGACGCCGCTGCCGGTGGTGGCAAAAGATGACGAACTGCTGTGCGAAAAAGGTGAAGTGGTTGAACGTCAGACTCAACCACCACGTCACTTTACCGATGCCACGCTGCTGTCAGCGATGACCGGGATTGCGCGATTCGTGCAGGATAAAGATCTGAAAAAGATCCTGCGCGCAACGGATGGTTTAGGTACGGAAGCGACGCGCGCCGGTATTATCGAACTGCTGTTTAAGCGCGGGTTCCTGGTGAAAAAAGGGCGGTATATTCATTCGACCGACGCAGGAAAAGCGCTGTTCCACTCGTTGCCAGAAATGGCGACGCGCCCGGACATGACCGCGCACTGGGAATCTATCCTGACCCAAATCAGCGAAAAGCAATGTCGCTATCAGGATTTCATGCAGCCGCTGGTGGGGACGCTGTATCAGCTTATCGATCAGGCGCGCAGCACACCGGTACGACGCTTTCGTGGAATTGCTGCACCTGGCGGCAGTGGTGGCGATAAGAAAAAGAGTGCGCCGCGTAAACGTCCGGCGAAAAAAAGCCCGCCATCTGAAGAGGCGGGTCTGTAAGTTTGTAGGCCTGATAAGCATAGCGCATCAGGCTTAGCCGGATACGGCACCCGTGCCTTATCCGGCCTACGGGCCTGCAGAGACAATATTAAATCACACCCTGACCCAACATCGCGTCGGCAACCTTTACGAAGCCTGCGATGTTGGCGCCACGTACGTAGTTGGTCTGCTTGCTTTCGCCGCCGTATTCAACGCAGGCATGGTGAATATCCAGCATGATGTGGTGCAGGCGCGCATCCACTTTCTCCGCTTTCCAGCCCAGACGAGCGGCGTTTTGCGCCATTTCCAGACCGGATGTCGCTACACCACCGGCGTTAGCGGCTTTACCCGGTGCGAACAGTACACCTGCCTCGAGGAACAGATCGGTGGCCTCGATAGTGGTCGGCATGTTTGCCCCTTCGGCGACAGCTTTCACGCCGTTGGCGATCAATACGCGTGCTGCATCGACATCCAGCTCATTCTGCGTGGCACACGGCAGGGCGATATCGACCGGAACCGACCACGGCTGTTTGCCTTCCAGATAGGTCAGGCCAAACTCACGGGCATAATCTGCTACGCGACCGTCGCGGCTGTCTTTGATTGCGCACAGGCGCGCCAGTTTTTCTTTGGTAAATCCACTTTCGTCAACTACGGTACCGCTGGAATCGGAGGCGGTAACCACCCGCGCGCCAAACTCCATGGCTTTCTCAATGGCGAATTGCGCCACGTTACCGGAGCCAGAAACCGCCACGCGCATGCCTTCAAAGCCCAGACCATGGCGTTTGAGCATCGCTTCGGTGAAATACACCAGACCGTAGCCGGTGGCTTCCGGGCGGATCAGGCTACCGCCGAAAGAGAGACCTTTACCGGTAAAGACGCAGGCGCTGTTATTGGAGAGTTTTTTCATCATCCCGGCCATAAAGCCGACTTCACGGCCGCCCACACCGATATCGCCCGCCGGAACGTCGGTATCGGGACCTAAATGGCGGAACAGTTCGGTCATCAGCGCCTGGCAGAAACGCATGATTTCGCCTTCGCTTTTCCCTTTCGGATCGAAATCGCTCCCGCCTTTACCCCCGCCCATTGGCAGGGTGGTGAGGGCATTTTTAAACGTCTGCTCGAAGCCAAGGAATTTCAGGATCGACAGGTTCACGGAAGGGTGGAAACGCATACCGCCTTTGTATGGGCCAATGGCAGAGCTAAACTGCACGCGCCATGCGCGGTTGACCTGCACCTGATTGCGATCGTCCAGCCATACTACGCGGAACTGGATCACGCGCTCCGGTTCAACCAGACGTTCCAGCAATGACATCTGGCGATAACGCGGGTTTTGCTCAAGGAAAGGCCACAGCGTGGTCATTACCTCACGAACGGCTTGCGCGAACTCGGTTTGATTCGGGTCGCGCTTTTGCACATGGTTAAGGAATGACTCCAGAGAACATGTCTGATCCATAGATATAAGAACCTCTTATGTATTGATATGGTTATATTTTTGATTTTTGTGTTAAGTGTTGTGCAGTTTTTGACTATACCATCAGCACTGTGACGCGACGCAAGAAAAAATTAACCCCGCTAAGTAAATTAATATTGCGTCGTGGGTCATAACCAAAAACGATGATCGAAGAGGCTAAAGTTTCTGCCGATTTATACCGTTATACTGAGCATAATTGTCAGTTAAAAAGGAAAGAATATGCGCCGTTTAATCGTGGCAGGCGTGTTGGCCCTGGTGTCCAGCGCGACGCTGGCAAATCAGCCTTATCGCCCGGATGTGCAGGTTAACGTACCGCCGGAAGTATTCAGTTCCAGCGGTCAGCGGGCGCAGCCCTGTAGCCAGTGCTGTATTTATCAGGATCAAAACTATTCAGAAGGGGCGGTGATTAAAGCTGACGGCGTCTTGCTTCAGTGCCAACGCGATGAGAAAACGATCAGCACAAATCCGCTTGTCTGGCGTCGCGTAAAAGAATAAACGCTTCCAGTAGTGGGATATCGGCAGGCGCCAGCGGATAACGCAGCGCCTCTTCGGGTGAACACCAGACGATATCCTGATGTTCATACGCCTTCAGTTCCCCCTGATATGACGGTACATGCCAGGCATGTAAGTGAATCAGTCGGCCCGAAACCTCGCGTTGATGGCTGGCAATGTAGCGCCCCACGACTGCCTCAATGCCCAACTCTTCACGCAGTTCACGGAACAGCGCCTCGGGCTGACTTTCGCCCGATTCAACCTTACCGCCGGCAAACTCCCACATGCCTGACTGATCCGCATGTAGCGGACGCTGAGCCAGTAAAATTTTGCCATCACGTTCAATGATAGCGGCGACCACATCAAGGGTTTTCATTATATTCATCAAGATCTAACAGCAGAAAATGACATACTATCGTTATCTTTGTTTTATCTAAAGTATTCAGGAGCCACCGTTGAACGAACCTCAGTCGTGGGTAAAGCCGTTAACGCGTATCCCTTCCAGTCTAAAACCGCTCGTTGCTACGCAGAAAAAACATTATGGCGATGTGCTGCATCCCACGCGCTGGTGGGGGCGGATGCCGTTTCTGTTCTGGCTGGTGGCGCTGTTTGTCGGGTTTCTGGAGCGTAAAAAGGCGCGTTTAACGCCGGTGATGCGCGCGCTGTTGATGACCCGCGTTTCTCAGGTGTGCCACTGCGCTTTCTGCGTTGATGCCAACAGTCTACGGCTGGCTGAACGCTGTGGCGCGCTGGATAAAGTCTTACAGGTTGCCAACTGGCAAGAATCGGCGCTATTTAGCGCAGAAGAGCGAGTAGCTCTGGCCTATGCCGATGCGGTGACCGCAACGCCCCCACAGGTTGACGATGCGCTGAAAGCGCAGATGAAGCAGCATTTTAGCGATGATGCCATTACGGAAATGACCGCGCTGATTGCGTTTCAAAATCTCTCGGCGCGTTTTAATGCTGCTCTCGATATTCCTTCCCAGGGGCTGTGCGACAGCTTTAAAGGACGCCCGCATGCTTGATCGTCATATTCATCCGCGATTAAAACCGCTTTTGCATCGCTGCGTAAGCATTATTGATAAACCGGCGATTACCCCGGACGGGCTTACGCTGGTCGGTTTTGCCATTGGCGTGTTGGCCTTGCCATTTCTGGCGTTAGGCTGGTATCCGGCAGCGCTGGCGGCCATTGTGCTCAATCGGCTTTTTGATGGGCTGGATGGGGCTCTGGCGCGGCGCAGAGGACTAACCGACGCAGGCGGATTTCTTGATATCTCGCTCGATTTTCTGTTTTACGCCTTAGTGCCATTCGGTTTTATGCTCGCCGATCCGGCGGCTAACTCGCTGGCTGGCGGCTGGCTGCTGTTCGCCTTTATGGGAACCGGCAGCAGCTTTCTGGCCTTTGCTGCGCTGGCGGCGAAACATCAAATTGATAACCCGGGCTACGCGCATAAATCGTTTTATTATCTGGGGGGACTGACCGAAGGTACTGAGACGATTTTGCTATTTGTGTTGGGGTGTCTGTTCCCGGAATATTTTGCCGTGATGGCGTGGGTCTTTGGCGCGCTGTGCTGGATGACGACGTTTACCCGGATCTGGAGCGGATACCTGACACTGAAAGCGGTCCAGCGTCAGGAGTAAGATATTGCGTTGCCGGATGCGCTTCGCTTATCCGGCCTACAACGATGGTATATCCAGGCAGAGTAAAGTGTTCTTGCCGCATCCGGCAATAATGACAATCTTACTTACTGGCGTCCGGGCCCCGTTCACCGCTGGCAACCGGATTTTTTGGATTGCTGCTCCACTCATACCAGCCGCCGTCGTAGACGGAGACGTTTTTCCAGCCCATCGCGCGGGCATACATAAACGTTTCTGAAGCGCGCCAGCCGGTACCGCAATAGAAAGAGACCTGTTGATTCGGCAGGATATTCCATTGCTGCCACATGGCGGCGATGTCATCCGCGCTGCGCATGGTGCCATCCGGGTTATGAAAATCTTCCATATGCGTGGAGTCGCTGCCTGCGTGGCCCCAACGTGCACCTGCAATCTCACCTTTTGGCTTAATGTAGCTATAGCCGCTGGTGGTACCGACAAATTCTGGCCATGAACGAATGCTCACCAAAGACGCATCCTGGCGATGCAGCAGACCGCGAGCCTGTTCCATATCGAGCATCAGTTGCGGCTGGGCAGGGATTTTCACGCCGAAATCAGGTTCTGGTTTCACCGTTGGCGGAGTTCCGCGTTCGACCGGTAAACCTGAGTCGGACCAGGTTTGCCAACCGCCGTCGAGCAGACGAACATCTTTCACGCCTGCGTACAGCATAATTTGCGCCACGCGAGCAGCGGCATAGACATCGCGACCGTATAAAATCACCGTGGTGTCGTGGCGGATACCGTGTTTCGCCAGCATCGCTTTGAGCTGCGCGTCGGAAACTTTATTCCACAGCGGTTCGCTTTCAACTTCGTTGGTATCAATGTAGCCCGCACCAGGGATGTGGCTGAGCAGATACAACTTCGGCGCGCCCCAGGCGGCCTCAATCACTTTCCAGTCACCCGCCGGTTTAGCGGTTACGTTTTTACCCTGCTGCAGGTCGTGCAGCCACTGCGGGTACACCAGCTGTTCGAAGTGCGGCAGACGTTGCAGGCGGGCTGGGTCCGTAAGCGCATCGCTGAGGGTGGAGATATGGTTAAAGCCAACTTTTTGCAGGCGGGCTTTGACAGCCTGTATGTCGTTATCGCTACCATACAGCGCTACTGGCACATCAGTTTTCAACTGATGTGACTGAACCCAGGCGCTGAGTTGTTCATCATTCATCTTGTCGAGCCAGGCGGCAGACAGGTTCAGTGCGGAAGGTTCGTGTCCTGAAGGACCATTAAGCGACTGCGGCCAGCCGTTGTAAAAAGCGCTCTGACGGGTATCGATCGCCGCGCCTTGCTTTTGCTGTAACTGGTCGAGGGTGAGCGTCTGTGCTGTTTCAGCTGCCCAGGAAGAAGCGCAAGCGAGCCCTAAAGCCAGTGCCAGCGCGGTCATTTGAGAAACACGTTTCATCGAATAGCCCGACGTTGAAAAAAAGAGGACGACATTCTGTGCCGCCGGTTAAGTAAAAACCTTGCGTTAACGCAGCATATCGCCACATTCACGCCCAGTTTTCCATCTGAAGTACGCGGCCTGCTGGCGGAACGTCCTGCGCGTCATGGGTCACCTGTACCACCGGGATCCCCAACTTACGCACCTCGGTGAAGACCCATTGGCGAAAGGTGTCGCGTAGCGACGCATCCAGCCGACTAAAGGGTTCATCAAGTAACAGTGCCTGGGGCTGAGCCAGTAGTGCGCGGAGCAGGGCGACACGCGAGCGTTGTCCGCCGGAGAGCGACGCCGGATCGCGCGAATAAAAATCGGTCAGGTCAGCGCGCGCGAGAGCACTTTCCACCGCATGTCGTCTGGCGGAACCCTGCAGGCTGGCAGGTAGGGCCAGCAGTAAATTCTGCCCAACGCTGAAATGGTCAAACAACAACGCATCCTGGAACAGAATGCCAATCTGGCGCTGCGCCGTAGGCAGCGCGTCAACGCGTCGTTCGTTGAGCCACAGCTCGCCTGATGCCTGAAACTGAGGCGACAACGCCCCGACCATCCACGAAAACAACGAGGACTTTCCGCTGCCGGAAGAACCCATAATCGTGACAATGTCACTTTTATCAACCTGAAAGGTAACGTTCTTCAGCAGCGCAGTCGCACCCTGGTACAACGAAACGTTTTGCACAATGAGCATTAGCGGAGTCCTTGTCGAAAGCGGCCAATCCACGCGGCGAGAAAGGCTGCGAGCGCGAAAACGAGCAGTGGTAGAAGAAGCTGCCACAACGCTTGTGTTGCCAGAATCTCGCTGCTACCGCCGCTGCTTAATGCCACCGCTTCGGTGGTCAGCGTGGAATAGCGTCCGGCACCTAGCCACAGCGTCGGCATATACTGGGCGATACTGACCGAGAAGCCAACCGCGAAGGCAATCAATGCCGGACGCACCAGCTGCGGGCATTTCACCAGCCAGAATATCCGCCCCTGCGACCAGCCCAGCGTTTGTGCAATCAAAATTAATCGCGGGTCAATGCGCTGCCAGGCCGGTTTAAGCACAAATAGCATCCAGGGCATCACCCACAGCAGGTGGCCCCAGATAATGGTCGTCATCAGTCCATCCTGTCCGGCATATAACGCCAGCAGATATTGTCCGGTTACCAGTGGTAGCGCAGGCAAAATGAGCGGTAGCCAGACCCAGCGGTGCCCGGTTTGTGGACCCCATTCCAGCCAGACAAAAAGTATCAGTAGCGCTAACACGCTGGAAAGGAGCCCTAGCTGCAGGCTATTGCTGAGCGCCTCGTGGTTTAGTGAGGAATAGCTGGCGATAAGCGCCAGTACAAGCGCGCATACCACACCGCTGACGGGCAAGATCTGTACCAGCGGGCGTGCGATTGTTATAGGTGAAAAATGCGGGCGTTCACCATTTACTGCCGGGATAGTACGTCGCCAGGCGCGCCACAACAGATAACTCACCAGCGCGATAATGAGGAGTAACAGCACCAGCAACAGGCTGGCGAGTGCGCCTTTCGCCTGCTGTTCGACATCGCCCTGACTGAGCCATTGCCAGCTCAATACGGCCAGTGTTGGCGGATTTCCGGGGCCGAGGACGATTGCCACATCCACAACGGAGAGTGACCAGGCAACAATCGCCAGCATAGCTTTGCCTAATGCCGGGCCGATAGCGGGCAGTACCAGCCAGTTCAGGCATTGCAGTCGGCTGTAACCCAGCGAATCCAGCACGATAACCTGCTGCGAAAGTTGTTTTTCACTCAGTAGAGCCGAGAGGATCCATAACAAAAAAGCGCTCTCTTTCACCGCCAGCGTCACGCCAAGCCCAATGCCGAAACGGTCTGGCTGTGGGCTGAGGAACGGAAGCCATTGCCAGATTTTACCGCCTTCGGCAAAAACCAACAGCACGCTGGTGGCGAAGGCAACATGCGGGATCGCCAGCAGCCACGGAAGACGGGTGCTTAGTCGCGCCCAGCCTGCACCGGGCCATAAAGCGAGGATCGCCAGCAGCGCGATGATTAGTGCGCCGCCGGCAGCCAGTCCTGTGGAAACAAGCGTCGCCAGTAACGCCTGTGGAAGTTGAGGGTCGGCAAAGAGAGCCAGCCAATGGGTTAAGCTAAGGGCTGGCGCTATCAGAGAAAAAGCCGCTGGCACCAACGGCAGATAAACTGTCGCCATGATGGCCCAGAGTAGCAAAATTAATGCGTACCGTAGCGGCGTAGCCATTCTTGTTCCAGAGCGTTTACCCAGGCAGCATGCGGTTCCGGCAGAACGGCAGGGAGTCCTTGTGGGATCCGTGCCAGCAGCGCATCACGCTGTTCGACAGGTAATTTTTGTGGATCAAGCACCGAAGGATCTCCCCAGACAGTTGAGTCGGCTTTACGCAGTTGTGCTTCGGGCGAAAGCAGGAAGTTTGCCACGACTTTTGCTGCGGCACTGGCGCGGGCATTCGCCGGAATGGCAACAAAGTGCACGTTGCCGAGCATGCCCTGTGAGAAACCAAAACTGTAGCTGCTTTTAGGCAATTCGCCGCTGGCTACTTTTTGCTGCGCGTGGGCTGGGTTAAAGGTCAATGACAAACGCAGGGTGCCGCTATTGAGCAGTACATCCATTCGTGCTGGCGTGGGCGGAAAATCTTTGCCTTCACGCCAAAGTACAGGGTGCAAGGTATCAAGATAATGCCACAATGGCGCGGTAACGTCGGCGAATGTCGCTGCATCTGGCGCAACTTTCAATGCTTGTGGTTTGGTGGTGAGCGAAATTAACAACTGCTCCAGAAACGCCGTGCCGGTAAAGTCTGGCGGGCGCGGATAGGTCACCGTGCCAGGGTGCGCCTGCGCAAATTCAAGCAGTGCTTGCGGAGATTGCGGCGGCTGCGCGGTGAGATCGCGCCGGGCAATAAAGGTGAGTTGGGCACCGCCCCACGGTGATTCAGCTCCCTCCGTTGGAACGGAAAAATCTTCGGTCACCGGTTTCTGGGTATCAACATAGCGCCAGTTAGGTTGCGTTTGCGCCCACTGAGTTTGCAGAAGCCCGGCTTCTTTCAGGGTGCGGAAGTTTTCGCCGTTAACCCACAATAAATCGACAGAACCCCCGGTTTTTCGCCCGGATGCTGCTTCTGTCTGGATACGTTTTACCGCGTCGGCGGCATCTGCGAGACGTACGATTTTCAGGTTAATGGCATAGTGCGTTTTCATCTCGCCGCTAACCCAATCGAGATACTGGTTAACTGCATTGTCGCCACCCCAGGCGTTGAACCACACCGTCTGACCGCGGGCATCATTTTTGATTTGTTGCCAGCCGTCGTCCTGGGCAAACGTCGCCAGCGGACAGAGCATTAAACTCAGGCACAATAAGCAGTAACGCATAGTATCTCCATGGCTAAAAATGGGGGAAGTCTCAGGTTTTTTTTCGCTGATGTTCAAGATAAAGGCTTCTCGCCACTGAAATTATTACGCTCAGAGCGAACAGGATGAACAGGCCGGTTACAAACCAAAATGTACCGCCGGTTAACAGGCTACCCGCCCATGAATAGACGATAGTGGCGGGTAACTGACCGATGCCGGTGGCGATGAAAAAATGGCGAAACCGAATCGAGGTCAGGCCTGCTGCGTAGCTTACCGGATCGAACGGTACAAAAGGTAACAGGCGACAGACCAGAATGGTGTGCTTGCCATAGCGCTCGAAAAAAGCGTCCATGTTGTTCAACACCGTTTTTCCGGTCAGTTTCTCCACCGCGCCACGGCCTAAAACGCGGGCAATAAAAAAGCACAGCGCCGCGCCTGCCATTGCGCTGCACCAGGACAATATGCCGCCCCAAAATGCACCAAACAGCGAGGCGTTGGCAAAGGTGATCACAAAAGCGGGAAGCGGGGCGACGATGGCCTGCAAGATCATCAGGAAGAATGAAACGACCGCCGCCTGAGTTCCGTAAGAACGAATAAAATTCTCAATTGCATGCTGATCGAGCGTGGCAAATGCCGCCAGGCTGGCGTGGAGAAAATCGCTCACGCCAGGTATCCACGCCCACGCTATCAGCGCGAGCAGCAGCAGGATTATCACTCCTGCGCGGTAGTAATGGATGCGTCGTTTTATCATTTATCTGCGCACTCGTGAGGAGCTGATGGATCGATACGCTTATACCGGGCCCAGGCTTTGGTTGCCTGTACGAGGGCGAATAACGCCAGCCCCGCCACGCTGAGCTTACCGATAAATGCCCAACTAATTCCTTCGCTGGCCAGTTCGTGCGACATCAGCGTATAAATAAAAATGCCTGGTAAAGTGGTTGCCGCAGATATCACGGTAAATGACCAGAACGGAATAGCCGTCAGCCCATAGGCGTAATTTTGAATGTTATAAGGGAACAGCGGCACGAGCCGGGTGAGGATCAGAAAGTCAACTCCGCTATGGGCAATACCTTTTTCGATAGCCTGAAACATTGTCGTATGCCCAACGTATTTCAGGAGCAGATCCCGTCCAAGCCAGCGAGCCAGCAAAAACGACAGCGCCGAGGCCAAGGTTGCTGCCACTAAGGAGATAAGCGTCCCTGCCACGGGGCCAAACAGCACACCGCCGACGATCACCAGGATGCTGCCGGGGATCAGACACAGCGCAGCAACAATAAACAGCAGGATATAAAGCGTATAGCCGAACATACCGCTTTGGCGGATGACGTCTTGTAAATGATGGAAATTGGTTATCAGGTCGGTCAGACCATAATGATGGAAAACTCCCGCCAGAACGCAGAACAGGACCGCGACAATCAGCAGCCGGTATTCTGCTTTATGCGAACTTCTTTTTCATGGGGGTTCTCCTGTAAAACCGAGTGCAATGGAGCATTTTCGTCAGCGAAAAGTGCGCGCGAAGATATAATAAATTCCCGGTCGCAACAATGTATTACCGTCGCTTTATTGATTTTGCACAGAATAAACAGACTCTCCAGGCCGGGCCCGGAGAGTAAAAAAACATAGAAGATCAGACGCGGAATTTAGCCCATACCGGCGCATGGTCGGACGGTTTTTCCATACTGCGAATTTCATAGTCGATGCCGGTTTCTTCGCAGCGTTCCGCCAATGGGTTGCTCGCCAGCAACAGATCGATACGCAGGCCACGGTTATCGTCAAAGCCTTTTGAGCGGTAATCAAACCACGAGAACTGGTCATTCTTTTCAGGATTTGCGTGACGGTAGGTATCCACCAGACCCCAGCCCAGCAGGCGTTCCATCCACTCACGCTCCTCCGGCAGGAAGGAGCATTTTCCGGTACGCAGCCAGCGTTTACGGTTCTCTTCGCCAATGCCGATATCGAGATCGGTTGGGCTAATATTCATATCGCCCATGATCAATACCGGATTGTCGCGCTTCAACTCTGTCTCAAGATAGTTTTGCAGGTTCTGGTAAAACGCGGCTTTGGCCGGGAATTTAGTTTCATGGTCGCGGCTTTCGCCCTGCGGGAAATAGCCGTTGATCACAGTGATGCTGCCCAGAGGGGACGGAATTTCTGCCATGATAATACGACGCTGCGCTTCTTCGTCCTCGCCCGGGAAGCCACGACGTACCGCAATTGGCGTTTCTTTCGTTAACAACGCGACGCCGTAATGGCCTTTCTGACCGTGATAAAAGACGTTGTAACCGAGCTTTGCTACCTCTTCGAGAGGGAACATATCGTCGTGGACTTTTGTCTCCTGTAAGCCAATAACATCCGGTTGGTGTTTTTCGACAATGGCTGCCAGTTGATGGGGACGGGCACGCAGGCCGTTGATATTAAAAGAGACAAATTTCATAGTCACTGCCACTTTGCAAGATGAATAGTGCAAGGATGGTAGCAGAATTTCTGCAGACTGACTGCTTCTTGTCACCTGATTCCAACAATGTTTGCTAATGGTGTTAACGATGGAGCAAAAACTGCACCGTTTTGGCGCGAAGCGCGCCGGAATAGAGCAATAATTTCCGAAAAATTTCGTATACGATCACAATTCCAGAATTATATTTGGCGACTGAATAAAACTGCGTTTTTTCCTCTGTTTAGTCGCCTGATGCGCAAACATATTCACTTTATATGCACGTATAGTGAATATCGTCACGTTGTAACCTGTTGATATTTCGTCCTCGACCTCCGTTTATGCACTTTTTTCGCTGGCTGGCACGAACCCTGCAATCTACATTTACACCGCAAACACTATATTTATTAACATATAAATAACCTTTTATTTACCGTTGAGGTCGCTATGTCTCTGTCAATTACACGTGAAAATTTTGATGAATGGATGATGCCTGTATACGCTCCGGCCCCTTTTATTCCGGTGCGGGGTGAAGGTTCACGTCTGTGGGATCAGCAGGGTAAAGAGTATATCGATTTCGCGGGAGGCATTGCGGTTAACGCGCTGGGTCACGCCCATCCGGCATTGCGCGAGGCATTAAACGACCAGGCGAGCAAATTCTGGCATACCGGAAATGGCTACACCAACGAGCCGGTATTGCGTCTGGCGAAAAAGCTGATTGACGCCACCTTCGCCGAGCGCATTTTCTTCTGTAACTCCGGCGCAGAAGCCAACGAAGCGGCACTAAAACTGGCGCGTAAATATGCCCACGATCGTTTTGGTAGCCAGAAGAGCGGGATTGTGGCGTTTAAAAATGCCTTCCATGGCCGCACGCTGTTTACCGTCAGCGCCGGTGGTCAGCCCGCCTATTCACAGGATTTCGCGCCGCTGCCGCCGGATATCCGCCATGCCGTGTATAACGATCTCGATTCTGCCAGCCAACTGATTGATGACACGACCTGTGCGGTCATCGTCGAGCCTGTCCAGGGCGAAGGCGGCGTGGTGCCGGCAACAAACGCGTTTTTGCAGGGGTTGCGTGAATTATGCGATCGCCATAATGCGCTGCTGATTTTTGATGAGGTTCAGACCGGGGTTGGCCGTACTGGCGAGCTGTATGCCTATATGCATTACGGCGTTACGCCGGACCTGCTGACGACAGCTAAAGCGCTGGGCGGTGGTTTCCCCATCGGCGCACTGCTGGCGACAGAGCATTGCGCCAGTGTGATGACGGTGGGTACGCACGGTACAACGTACGGCGGCAACCCGCTGGCGACGGCGGTGGCGGGTAAACTGCTGGAAATTGTTAACACGCCGGAAGTGCTCAACGGAGTAAAACAGCGCCACGACTGGTTTGTGGAGCGTATTAACGCCATTAACGAACGTTTTGGATTGTTTAGTGAAATTCGTGGACTCGGGCTGCTGATCGGCTGCGTGCTGAACGCGGAATTTGCCGGGAAAGCGAAACTCATCTCGCAAGAAGCGGCTGTTGCCGGGGTGATGGTACTGATTGCTGGCGCTAACGTGGTGCGTTTTGCGCCAGCGCTCAATGTCAGCGAAGAAGAAGTCGCCACCGGACTGGATCGCTTTGCGCTGGCCTGCGAACGCATTAAAGCAGGAGGTTCATCATGATGGTGATTCGTCCCATTGAACGTGCTGATATCACCGCGTTGATGCAGCTTGCCGGTAAGACCGGCGGCGGATTGACCTCGCTACCGGCGAATGAAGCGACGCTGATGGCGCGTATCGAACGTTCGCTACAAACCTGGCGCGGTGAGTTGCCCAAAAGTGAGCAGGGATATGTATTTGTGCTGGAAGACAGCGCCAGCGGAACCGTGGCCGGGATTTGCGCCATTGAGGTGGCGGTAGGACTTAACGATCCCTGGTACAACTATCGGGTCGGCACACTGGTCCACGCCTCGAAAGAGCTGAACGTGTATAACGCGCTGCCGACGCTGTTTCTGAGTAACGATCACACGGGTAGCAGCGAGCTTTGTACGCTGTTTCTCGATCCGGACTGGCGAAAAGAAGGCAACGGCTATTTGTTGTCAAAATCGCGCTTTATGTTTATGGCCGCGTTTCGTGACAAGTTTAATGAGAAGGTCGTGGCTGAGATGCGCGGCGTGATCGATGAACACGGTTACTCGCCGTTTTGGCAAAGCCTCGGCAAACGCTTTTTTTCAATGGAGTTCAGCCGGGCGGATTTTCTCTGCGGAACAGGGCAAAAAGCGTTTATTGCTGAATTAATGCCCAAGCATCCTATTTACACCGATTTCCTGTCTGATGAAGCACAAAGCGTGATTGGTCAGGTACATCCGCAAACGGCGCCCGCGCGGGCGGTGCTGGAGAAAGAGGGCTTTCGCTATCGCAACTATGTCGATATTTTCGACGGCGGGCCGACGCTGGAATGCGATATTGACCGGGTGCGGGCGATTCGTAAAAGCAGGCTGGTGGAAGTGGCGGAAGGTCAGCCAGCAATCGGCGATTATCCGGCCTGTCTGGTTGCCAATGAAAACTATCAAAACTTCCGTGTCATGCTGGTTCGCGCAGACCCGGATACCCAACGTCTGGTACTGACGGCGGCACAACTGGATGCCCTGAAATGCCACGCGGGCGACCATGTACGTTTTGTGCGTCTTTGTGCAGAGGAGAAAACAGCATGACACTATGGATAAACGGTGACTGGGTGACGGGACTGGGCGAGCGCCGGGTGAAAACCAACCCAGTAGGTGGTGATGTGCTGTGGCACGGCAATGATGCCGATGCCACGCAGGTGACGCAAGCGTGCCAGGCTGCGCGTGCAGCTTTTGCCGGTTGGGCTAAACAGCCCTTCAGTGAACGCCAGGCGATTGTTGAAAAGTTTGCTTCATTGCTGGAAAGCAATAAGTCCGAGCTAACCCAGATTATCGCCAGGGAAACCGGCAAACCACGCTGGGAAGCCGCGACTGAACTGACGGCGATGATCAATAAAATCGCCATCTCCGTCAAATCTTACCATGCCCGTACCGGAGAGCAGCACAGCGAACTACCGGATGGCGCGGCAACGTTGCGCCACCGCCCACACGGCGTGCTGGCGGTTTTTGGTCCGTATAACTTCCCTGGTCATTTACCCAATGGCCATATTGTTCCGGCATTACTGGCAGGCAATACGTTGATTTTCAAACCCAGCGAGTTGACGCCGTGGACCGGTGAAGCAGTAACAAAGCTGTGGGAACAGGCGGGATTGCCGCCGGGCGTGCTGAACCTGGTGCAGGGCGGACGTGAAACAGGGCAGGCTCTGAGTGCGCTGGAAGACCTCGATGGTCTGCTGTTTACCGGCAGTGCTAGTACCGGTTATCAGTTGCATCGGCAGTTATCCGGTCAACCGGAAAAAATCCTCGCCCTCGAGATGGGGGGTAATAACCCGCTGATTATTGAGAATCCGGAGGATATTGATGCCGCGGTACATCTGACCATTCAGTCCGCATTTGTCACCGCCGGACAACGCTGTACCTGTGCCCGCCGCCTGCTGGTAAAAAAAGGCGTGCAGGGTGATGCGTTCCTGACGCGTCTGGTGGAGATTAGTCAGCGTTTAATGCCCGGCAACTGGGATGCGGAACCGCAGCCGTTTATGGGCGGACTGATTTCCGAACAGGCCGCGCAGCATGTCTATGATGCCTGGCAGCGTCTGGCGTCGTTGGGGGGACGTACGCTGTTGGCGCCACGTCTGGTGAAAGCGGGAACGTCACTGCTGACCCCTGGAATCATTGAACTGACCGGGGCGGCGAACGTACCTGATGAAGAGGTTTTTGGGCCGCTGCTTGGCGTATGGCGTTATGACAGTTTTGATGAGGCGATTCGTGTGGCGAATAACACCCGCTTTGGACTGTCGTGTGGGTTAGTTTCGCCCGATCGCGGCCAGTTTGAACAGCTACTGCTGGAGGCACGAGCAGGGATCGTCAACTGGAATAAGCCGTTAACCGGCGCTGCGAGTACCGCACCGTTTGGCGGCGTTGGCGCTTCCGGGAACCATCGCGCCAGCGCGTGGTATGCCGCAGATTATTGCGCCTGGCCGATGGCCAGTCTGGAATCACCGGTCTTAACGCTGCCAACGGCGCTTAGCCCCGGGCTGGATTTTTCTCGCGAGGATAATCTATGAAAGCCCGTGAGGTAAATTTTGATGGCCTTGTGGGATTGACTCACCACTATGCAGGATTGTCATTTGGTAATGAGGCCTCAACCAAACATCGATTTCAGGTGTCGAACCCGCGTCTGGCGGCGAAGCAAGGTCTGCTAAAGATGAAAGCGTTGGCGGATGCGGGTTTTCCTCAGGCGGTGATCCCCCCCCACGAGCGGCCTTTTATTCCGGTTCTGCGTCAGTTGGGTTTTAGCGGCAGTGACGAACAGGTGCTGGAGAAAGTGGCGCGTCAGGCACCTCACTGGCTCTCCAGTGCCAGCTCCGCATCGCCTATGTGGGTAGCGAATGCGGCAACGGTTTGCCCTTCAGCAGATTCGCTGGACGGGAAAGTGCATCTGACGGTGGCGAATCTGAATAATAAGTTCCACCGTTCGCTGGAAGCGCCTACTACCGAAGCGTTGCTACGGGCGATTTTCCGTGATGAGAATAGTTTTGCTGTCCACGGTGCGTTACCCCAGGTTGCGCTTTTCGGTGATGAAGGGGCGGCAAACCATAACCGCCTCGGTGGAGATTACGGCGATCCCGGTGTACAGCTATTTGTTTACGGTCGTGAAGAAGGCAATGCATCCCAGCCGAAGCGCTATCCGGCAAGGCAATCCCGTGAGGCCAGTGAGGCGGTCGCACGACTGAATCAGGTTAACCCGCATCAGTGTATTTTTGCTCAGCAAAATCCGGATGTCATCGATCTTGGTGTGTTTCATAACGATGTGATTGCGGTGTCGAATCGCCAGGTGTTGTTTTGTCATCAGCAGGCGTTTGTCAGACAGCAGGCGTTATTAGAGCAGTTGCGTAGTCAGGTGGCAGGTTTTACCCCGCTGGAAGTCCCGACTGCGGAGGTTTCGGTGCAGGATGCGGTGACTACCTATCTGTTTAACAGTCAGTTGCTGAGTCGTGACGACGGTTCGATGATGCTGGTCCTGCCGCAGGAGTGCCGGGAGCATACTGGCGTGTGGCGGTATCTGAACCGTCTTCTCGAGGAAGACAATCCGATCGATGACCTGCGGGTATTCGATCTGCGTGAAAGTATGTCCAACGGCGGCGGTCCGGCATGCTTGCGCCTGAGAGTGGTGCTCACCTTGCAGGAACAGCAGGCGGTGAATCCGGCGGTTATCATGAACGATATGCTGTTTAACACGTTGAATAACTGGGTTGACCGTTACTATCGCGATCGTCTTACCGCTGCCGACCTTGCCGACCCACAGCTGTTGCGCGAGGGGCGTGAAGCGCTGGATACGCTGACGCAATTGCTTAACCTCGGCTCTGTGTATCCTTTCCAGTTGGAGGGGATGCGCCATGGATAACTTTCTGGCTATCACGCTCGCAGGTGCCACTCCGGAGGAAACGCAAGGAACCATTCATGGTTTTGACTGGCAGTGGATCGGTCACGGAATTCTGGAACTGAAGCCGCTTGCACCCGTTGAACATTCTCTGGTGCTGTCTGCGGGGATCCATGGCAATGAAACCGCGCCGGTAGAGATACTCGACTCATTGTTGTCCCGGTTATTTAGCGGCGAGCTGGCACTAACATGGCGGCTACTGGTGATTCTGGGAAACCCGCAGGCGCTTGCTGCGGGAAAACGGTATTGTCATAGCGACCTGAATCGTATGTTTGGCGGCCGGTGGCAGATTTTTACCGCGAGTGAAGAAACGCGCCGAGCCCATGAGCTTGAGCTGTGTCTGGAAGATTTTTATTCGCGGGCGAAAGAGCCAGCACGCTGGCATCTGGATCTGCACACCGCGATTCGCGGTTCACTGCATCTGCGCTTTGGCGTGTTGCCACAACGCAACGTTGCCTGGGATGAGGGTTTTCTTGAATGGCTGGGAGATGCGGGACTGGAGGCGCTGGTTTTTCATCAGACGCCTGGCGGCACGTTCACCCATTTTAGCGGGGAACATTTTGGCGCACTGGCCTGTACGCTGGAACTCGGCAAAGCGCTGCCGTTTGGACAAAACGATCTGTCCCAGTTTGCGCAAACGGCAGACGCACTGGCGCAGTTGCTGCGAGGCGAGCGAGTATCGACGGGAGAAACATCTCCGCTGCGCTACCGCGTAGTGTCGCAAATCACGCGACGTAGCGACGATTTCATTCTTCATATGGATAACCAGACGCTCAACTTTACCCCTTTTAAAGAGGGAACCTTGCTGGCGCAGGACGGTGATGAACGTTTTATTGTCACCCATGATGTTGAATACGTTCTCTTTCCGAATCCCAACGTGGCCTGTGGTTTACGTGCCGGGCTGATGCTCCAAAAAATGTGATAAATAATATATGCCTTGCAGGTTTATCCTTCAGGGCTTATTTTTGCGTGCTGTTTTTATTTATTACGGATTATTCCTGGTGAATTGCTTTCTTAATAATCAGGTTTCAGGTATAGTTCTTCATAATCCTTTCAAAATCATCCTGTTGTAATTTTTTATTGCAACTCTGCGCAATTTATTCTTTTTTTCTTCATAATTGATGAAAATTTGTTTTTTATACTTTCATTGTTTTACCGTTGCTCTGATTAATTGACGCTTAAGCCGGTAAAGTTAATCTCGTCAACACGACATCACATTGCATAAGAGTCGCATGAGTGTCGTAAAAATAACTGAAAGAAAGGATAGAAATTATGCGTAAACTGACTGCTCTGTTTGTTGCCTCTACTCTGGCCCTGGGTGCTGCCAACCTGGCTCACGCCGCTGACACGACAACAGCTGCGCCAGCTGATGCCAAACCGATGATGCACCACAACGGTAAATTCGCCCCGCATCACGACATGATGTTCAAAGACCTGAACCTGACCGATGCTCAGAAACAGCAGATTCGCGAGATCATGAAAGGTCAACGCGACCAGATGAAACGTCCGCCGCTGGAAGAGCGTCGCGCGATGCACGACATTATTGCCAGCGATAGTTTCGATAAAGCGAAAGCCGAAGCGCAGATTGCGAAGATGGAAGAACAGCGCAAAGCCAACATGCTGGCGCATATGGAAACTCAGAACAAGATTTACAACATTCTGACCCCGGAACAGAAAAAGCAGTTTAATGCCAATTTTGAGAAGCGTCTGACAGAACGTGCAGCGCAGAAAGGTAAAATGCCACAAGCTGCCGAGTAATCGATCAGCGTCTACACTAAATCATTCATGCTGTGTTGCACTGATTGCCGCACAGCGTGAAACCAAACTCAAGACCGCCGCTCTTGTCCACAACACGTTTAACGATGTGGGCAGGATCGGCGGTTTTTTCTTTCCTGCCTATTGCACCGGACACACGAAACGCTATTCTCCTGAAGCCCGTGAAAATTCTACCTGGATCAGCGCGTTATTCTTTTTTGCAAAACACCGGGTTCATCGCTAAGGCAAATCAACTCTGCTGCCGATAACAATAATCTGCAGGGTGAACATACCAATCATGATTTATGGCTGCCTGTTTACGGCGGGTTGCCGTGCTGCGTCTTTCTGGAGGGATGATGGAATACTTTGATATCCGCAAAATGCCGGTCAATCTGTGGCGAAATGGTGCGGGAGAAACCCGTGAGATTTGCTGTTTTCCGCCAGCAACACGAGATTTTCACTGGCGGGCGAGTATCGCCTCCATTGCAGCCAACGGAGAGTTTTCTCTCTTTCCCGGCGTAGAACGCGTGATTACCCTGCTGGAAGGTGGAGAAGTGACCCTGGAAGAGTCAAACACCTTCACACATACTCTGAAACAGCATCAGCCTTTTACCTTTGCCGGTGACAAGGTGGTAAAAGCGAAGCTGACAGAAGGGCAGATGTCGATGGATTTCAATATCATGACCCGACGGGATGTCTGCCAGGCGAAAGTCAGAGTTGCCGACCGTACGTTTACGACTTTTGGTTCGCGCGGCGGCGTGGTATTTGTTATCAGCGGTGCCTGGCAACTGGGCGATAAGCTACTGACCGTCGATCAGGGTGCAAGCTGGCACGACGGTAAACACACCTTACGACTGCTGGAGCGCGAGGGAAAACTGCTGTTCAGCGAGATTAACTGGATGCCGGGCCATTCTCCGGACGCAGTTCAATAATGTCATATTGACCAGACAGAACAGGCCGGCAGAGAATTTTGTAGCCATCATGGTCAAAGCCGGCCGGCATACGCGCCAGGGTAGCCGCTTCATCCAGCGTTGAAACGGCTCCCAGCCACAGCCAGTTGTTGATGATATGGTACTGTGTCATTTCAGCGCGGGTTTCCTGCAGCGCAATGGCATTGCTCCATGGCCAGCAAATCACTCTCACTCTTTCCAGCGCCTCTAACAGACGCAAATGATGGGCTTCATGACTCTCTTTCCCGCAGCACGCTCCGGCGCATCGCTTAAGCGCGGAGCGAAAACAGGCGCGCCCGCGACTCAGGGGTTCCAGCCCCAACAGGCCGTAGCACAGCTGCTGTTCATCCGCGAGGCTTTGCAACGCTTGTAGCGCTGCGCGACGATTGGCAAACAGGCCAAACAGATTGGGGGCATGGGAGAAATCAATATCTCGTGCGTAGACAACCTGAACAGTTCGGTCGGTAAGCTGCAAGGCGCAAAGCTGACGATTGCGCCGCAGTCGTTTATTAAACAACGGCTGTTGTTCTTTGATCAATCGCGCTTCCAGCAGCAGGGCACCAATTTCTCCCGCGGTACAAATCCAGCTAATGCGTTTGGCCTGACGCAGCATTGCTGCTTCGTTTGCGGTACGCAGATGTGCCATCACGCGGCTGCGAATATTGACGCTTTTACCAATATAGAGCGGCATAGTGTCGCTTTCACTGTGAAACAGATAGACGCCTGGCACGGCGGGAAGCGCACTCAAAAATGGACGCAGGTGCTCAGGATATTCATAGATTGCCGCTGCCTCAAATGTCAGGCGCGGGGCTGATTGACGCCGTACCACTTCTCACTCCGGATGCTGGTTATCCATCCAGTGTAACAGTTTGGAACCGATTAAAAAAGCGGCATCAGATCAGGAAAAGGGACCGGACAGCGGTGATCTCAGTGCTATCCGGCAATATGTGACTAAAAGAATTACGCTTTTTTCCAGAAGTCATCAAACACCGTAATCGGTGTGCGACGTTTGTGCTCGGTCTTCAGATACCAGCCTTCAATTTTTTTCGCGACGTCGGCAGCCAGCGTTTTTCCTTCCAGATAATCGTCGATGTTGTCATAGGTGACGCCTAATGCGGCTTCATCCGGCAGAGAAGGACGCTCGTCTTCGAGGTCGGCGGTTGGTGCTTTCTTATATAAATGTTCCGGGCAACCCAGCGCGGCAAGCAACTGCTTACCCTGACGCTTGTTCAAACGGAAAATAGGGTTAATGTCAGTACCGCCATCGCCGTATTTGGTGAAAAATCCGGTGATAGCTTCTGCTGCATGATCGGTTCCCACGACAACGCCGCTGGTCATACCTGCGATACTGTACTGAGCCTTCATACGTTCACGGGCTTTTTCATTGCCACGGACAAAATCGCTCAGTTCAATACCCGCTTCACGCAGGGCCTGTTCACTGGCCAGTACCGCACCCTTAATATTGACGGTGAGTACGCGGTCCGGTTGGATAAAGGCGATGGCATCCTGACAGTCCTGTTCATCAGCCTGAACGCCATATGGCAGACGTACGGCAATAAACTGCAGCGCGTCATTCCCCGTTTCTTCGCGAAGCTCGGAAATAGCCATCTGGCATAGTTTTCCCGCGAGCGTTGAGTCCTGCCCGCCGCTAATCCCTAATACCAGTGATTTCAGAAAGGGGTAGGTCTGCAGATAAGATTTAAGGAAATCCACGCTGCGGCGAATTTCTTCTTCTGCATTGATGTGCGGTTTTGCGCCAAGCGCCTGGATTATCTCTTGCTGCAGAGTCATTTAACCCCCTATGGAAAATAAAATGATCAAAAAAATGATGTGTTAAAATTATCGCGTTGAGGCCCAAACGACAAGGGATGCGAGCATCATTTTGTTTTAATAGAATTTTCCGAAACTGCCTAAGTATCATCTGATTGCTTGAAAAATGCGTTGTTGTGCTCCAGGCTTATATAACACGCTGAAATACAAGAGGACGGAATATGAACAAGAACCTAACAGGAATTCTGAGTGCAGCGGCTGTTTTGACTATGCTGGCAGGGTGTACGGCTTACGATCGTACCAAAGACCAATTTGTTCAGCCCGTGGTGAAAGATGTGAAGAAAGGGATGAGCCGGGCGCAGGTGGCGCAGATTGCCGGTAAACCTTCTTCTGAAGTCAGCATGATTCATGCGCGAGGGACATGCCAGACCTACATCCTGGGTCAACGAGATGGTAAAGCTGAAACCTATTTTGTTGCTTTAGATGACACCGGACATGTGATTAACTCCGGTTACCAGACCTGCGCAGAGTACGACACCGACCCGCAGGCGGCGAAGAAGTAACAACTGCTTATTGCCTGAGCATTCAGACGAACCGGCCATCGTGCCGGTTTTTTTGTGCCGAACGATCTTATTTATTGCCGCGAATTATTTGCCCGAAATGTGAGGGGGGTCATAACGACAGGTCAAGGAGAGACAATTTAGTTGGTCAAGGAAATACCATCCACTGGTGCAATCCCGTATACTCATTTCAGCCACCTAAAAAAGTAATTTAGCTGACGCAAGTTACCCAGAGCATGGATGCAGGTTATGGCTTGCGGAGTGTCTGGTTGACAGATAATCGCATATGAGGATCGTTTTAATGGAAAAGAAACACATTTATCTGTTTTGTTCTGCGGGCATGTCGACTTCATTGTTGGTTTCGAAGATGCGTGCTCAGGCCGAAAAATACGAAGTGCCGGTTATTATTGAAGCGTTTCCTGAAACGCTGGCCGGAGAAAAAGGTCCAACGGCCGATGTCGTGTTATTAGGTCCACAAATTGCTTATATGTTGCCCGAAATTCAGCGTTTGTTACCCAACAAGCCTGTGGAAGTGATTGACTCGCTGCTGTATGGCAAAGTCGATGGTTTAGGCGTGCTTAAGGCTGCTGTTGCAGCAATTAAAAAAGCCGCAGCAAATTAATTATTTTATTTTAATTTTTCCCGTCAAAGAGTTATTTCATTAACATTCACCGCAATTTTTAATTGCGGTATTTAAGGGTATTTTTCTATGAGTAACGCTATTGCTTCACTTGAAAAGGTACTCCTTCCTTTTGCTGTAAAAATTGGAAAGCAGCCACACGTTAATGCAATCAAGAACGGTTTTATTCGTTTAATGCCGTTAACCCTCGCAGGGGCCATGTTTGTATTAATCAATAACGTTTTCCTGAGCTTTGGGGAGGGGTCGTTTTTTTATTCAATGGGCATTCGACTTGATGCTTCAACTATTGAAACGCTGAATAGCTTGAAAGGCATTGGTGGAAACGTCTATAACGGTACGCTGGGTATCATGTCATTGATGGCACCGTTCTTTATCGGCATGGCGCTGGCAGAAGAACGTAAAGTCGACTCACTGGCTGCCGGGCTGTTATCTGTCGCCGCGTTTATGACCGTAACGCCTTATAGCGTGGGTGAAGCCTATGCCGTTGGTGCGAACTGGCTCGGCGGTGCCAATATTATTTCCGGTATCATTATCGGCCTCGCGGTCGCGGAAATGTTCACCTTTGTGGTTCGTCGCAATTGGGTCATTAAATTACCTGATAGCGTACCGACATCTGTATCGCGCTCTTTCTCTGCGCTGATTCCTGGCTTCCTTATCCTCTCCATTATGGGGATCATCGCCTGGGCATTGAACACCTGGGGTACGAACTTCCACCAGATCATTATGGATTCCATTTCAACTCCGCTGGCGTCGTTGGGCAGCGTGGTGGGCTGGGCTTACGTGATTTTTGTTCCGCTGCTGTGGTTCTTTGGTATTCACGGTTCACTGGCGCTGACTGCGCTGGACAGCGGTATCATGACGCCATGGGCGCTGGAAAACATCTCTATCTACCAACAGTTTGGTTCCGTAGATGCCGCGCTGGAAGCCGGTAAGACGTTCCACGTCTGGGCGAAACCGATGCTCGACTCCTATATTTTCCTTGGAGGTAGCGGGGCAACGCTGGGTCTGATTATCGCTATCTTCCTGGCATCGCGTCGTCCTGACTATCGTCAGGTTGCTAAACTGGCACTGCCATCAGGTCTGTTCCAGATTAACGAACCCATCCTGTTCGGTCTGCCGATCATCATGAACCCGGTGATGTTTATCCCGTTCATCCTGGTTCAGCCGATTCTGGCGGCGATTACGCTGGCAGCTTATTACTCAGGCATTATTCCACCGATTACCAACATTGCACCGTGGACCATGCCAACCGGTTTGGGCGCGTTCTTTAACACCAACGGTAGTGTCGCTGCTCTGCTGGTCGCGCTGTTCAACCTCGGTATCGCAACGCTGGTTTACCTGCCATTCGTGGTGGTAGCCAACAAAGCGCAGAATGTTATTGACCAAGAAGAAAGCGAAGAAGATATCGCTAACGCATTGAAATTCTAAATTTAATCCGGCATGGCTTCACGGTCATGCCGGACTGAACCAGAGGAAAAAAGTATGTTGGATATCGAGAACATCGTCGACACGCAGTCCGAAGCAGAAGAACTTGAAGAAGTGGTGATGGGCCTCATCATCAACTCCGGTCAGGCGCGTAGCCTGGCGTACGGCGCACTTAAAATGGCCAAGCAAGGCGATTTCGAGTCGGCCAAGGCGATGATGGACCAGTCTCGTCTGGCGCTGAACGAAGCGCACCTCGTGCAAACGAAACTGATTGAAGGCGATCAGGGTGAAGGTAAAATGAAAGTTAGCCTGGTGCTGGTCCACGCGCAGGACCACCTGATGACATCAATGCTGGCGCGTGAGCTGGTGACTGAACTGATTGAACTTCACGAAAAGCTGAAATAGCGAGGAGTGCATAATGCAGCTACAGATTAACGCACCGGAAATCAAAACCGTTTATGAACAGCAGCTGTTTAATGGCAAAAATTTCCATGTGTTCATCTATAACAAAACTGAGAGCATCAGCGGGCTGCATCAGCATGACTACTATGAATTTACCCTGGTTTTAACCGGGCGCTATTATCAGGAAATCAACGGTAAACGCGTACTACTCGAACGTGGAGACTTTGTCTTTATCCCGTTGGGATCGCACCACCAAAGTTTTTATGATTTTGGTGCGACAAGGATCCTTAACGTCGGCATCAGTAAACGTTTTTTTGAACAGCACTATCACCCGCTACTGCCATTTTGTTTCGTTGCATCGCAGGTCTATCGGGCGAATAACTCGTTTCTTACCTATATTGAAACGGTTATTGCATCACTTAACTTTCGCGAGAGCGGACTGGATGAATTTGTAGAAGTGGTCACCTTCTATATTATTAATCGGTTACGTCATCATCGCGAAGAGCAGGTGTTGGATGATATTCCGCAGTGGCTTAAAACCACCGTTGAGACCATGCATGACAAACGGCAGTTTAGCGAGAATGCGCTGGAAAATATGGTACAACTGTCCGCGAAATCCCAGGAGTACCTGACCCGCGCAACCCAGCGTTATTACAGCAAAACGCCGATGCAGATTATTAATGAAATCCGCATTAACTTTGCTAAAAAACAGCTGGAAATGACGAACTATTCTGTAACGGATATTGCTTACGAGTCTGGCTACAGTAGTCCAAGCCTGTTTATTAAAACGTTTAAAAAGCTGACGTCGTTTACACCGAATAGCTACCGTAAGAAATTAACTGAATTTAATCAGTAGATATTATTTGCCAATAACCCATTTTTTATAGCTTGCCCAAAATAGCGTCGGGACAGCCACGCTATACCTGACATACGGGTTGAGCATAATACACGTCAGTGTTTTGACACTGAAGGGAGAAAGTATGAGCCAGAAATTAAAAGTCGTCACTATCGGTGGCGGGAGCAGCTACACCCCTGAATTACTTGAAGGCTTTATTAAGCGCTATCATGAATTACCGGTTTCTGAGTTGTGGCTGGTTGATGTCGACGGTGGAAAAGAGAAACTGGACATTATTTTTGACCTATGCCAGCGCATGATCGATAAAGCCGGCGTGCCGATGAAGTTGTTTAAAACGCTGGATCGCCGTGAAGCACTGAAAGATGCTGATTTCGTTACCACCCAGCTGCGTGTAGGGCAGCTGCAAGCCCGTGAAAAGGATGAACGCATTCCGCTGAGCCACGGGTATCTGGGGCAGGAAACCAACGGCGCTGGCGGGTTGTTCAAAGGCCTGCGTACCATTCCGGTTATCTTTGATATTGTTAAAGATGTGGAAGAACTGTGCCCGAATGCGTGGGTGATCAACTTCACTAACCCAGCCGGGATGGTGACTGAGGCGGTTTATCGCCATACGAATTTCAAGAAATTCATCGGCGTATGTAATATTCCGATCGGCATGAAAATGTTCATCAGCGACGTGCTGGCGCTGAAAGAGAGCGATGACTTATCTATCGACCTGTTTGGCCTGAACCATATGGTCTTCATTAAGGATGTTCTGGTCAACGGTGTGTCACGCTTTGATGAACTGCTTGACGGCGTTGCTTCGGGTCAGTTGAAAGCCTCTGGCGTGAAGAACATCTTCGACCTGCCGTTCAGCGAAGGATTGATTCGTTCGCTGAAGCTGCTGCCGTGCTCGTATCTGCTGTACTACTTCAAGCCAAAAGAGATGCTGGCGATCGAAATGGGCGAGTACTATAAGGGTGGCGCACGTGCTCAGGTAGTACAAAAAGTTGAAAAACAACTGTTTGAGCTCTACAAAAATCCTGAGCTAAACGTTAAACCGAAAGAGCTGGAGCAGCGCGGCGGGGCCTATTACTCCGATGCGGCCTGTGAAGTGATCAATGCCATCTACAACGACAAACAGACTGAGCACTATGTCAACATTCCACATCATGGGCATGTTGATAATATTCCTGCGGACTGGGCGGTTGAGATGACCTGTACGCTGGGGCGTAACGGTGCTACGCCGCATCCGCGAATTACCCATTTTGATGAGAAAGTGCTCGGCCTTATCTATACCATTAAAGGTTTTGAAGTGGCGGCGAGCAACGCAGCGTTGAGCGGTGAGTTGAATGATGTGCTGCTGGCGCTGAACCTGAGCCCGCTGGTGCATTCTGACAGCGATGCCGAAATTCTGGCGCGTGAGCTGATTCTGGCGCATGAAAAATGGCTGCCAAACTTCGCCGGGTGCATTGAGAAACTCAAAAGCGAACAACACTAACCGAGGTCGGCTATGGAACGCGTACTGATTGTAAATGCGGATGATTTTGGCCTGAGTAAAGGACAAAACTACGGCATTGTTGAAGCTTGTCGCAATGGTGTTGTCACCTCGACCACGGCGCTGGTTAACGGTGCGGCAATTGACCATGCGGTACAGCTGAGTCGCGACATACCTGAACTTGCCGTCGGAATGCACTTTGTTCTGACGCTGGGCAGGCCGTTGACGGCAATGCCAGGCCTTACTCGTGACGGTGTACTGGGGAAATGGATCTGGCAGATGGCGGAGGAAGACACTCTGCCGCTGGATGAAATTTCTCAGGAACTGGCCGCACAGTATCAGCGTTTTATTGACCTGTTCGGGCGGGAGCCGACGCATCTGGATAGCCATCACCATGTGCATATGTTCCCGCAAATTTTCCCTATCGTAGCAGGGTTTGCTGCCCAGAAGGGGATTGCGTTGCGTATCGATCGTCAGGCGGTATTCCAGGCGTCTGACTTACTGGAAACCTTACGGACTTCCCAGGGATTCAGCAGCGAGTTTTACGGTGAGGCGATTTCTGAAGCTCTGTTTTTGCAGATGCTTGATGCGTCAGCCGATCGCGGAGAATCCTCGCTGGAAGTGATGTGTCATCCGGCTTTTATCGATGACATTATTCGTCAAAGTGCCTACTGTTACCCCCGCTTAACTGAGCTCGACGTGCTGACGTCTTCGTCACTGAAATATGCTATTGCGGAGCGCGGTTATCGTCTTGGCAGTTTTCTAAACGTGTAATTCCTGAGTTTGCGGCGCTTGATGCGCCGCATTTTTTTAGGCCGGAATCGTGTCTATTTTTCCGGCGCGTGACCAGACGCGGTGCGCGGTCATCAGCGTCAGCAGGGTATCCATGAACTGTGTGTCTGCACTGTCCGCTTCCACCACGCCTTCTTCTCCTTCCTTTTTGATATTCAACGTTGCTTTAAACCGACGAGCATCGCCAGCCAGGGCGATAGGTTTTAAGTGTTTATACGCTTCGAGTAAGTAATATCGGGCATCTCCGTTCATTGCGATATCCGCAATATTCCCACATGGAACAATGACTGCATCGACCGTCAGGGATGGCGAACCCGCAAAGGTACCGGCGATTGTCAGAACGGAGCCATCGTCGGCAACCACATTCCCCATTCGGGAATAGAGCAGTTTGGCATGAACACCTTCGGCCTGTAGGGCTTGCATGATGGCGAGCAGATCGGCCGATTTCACCTGGTCATTAAGTAAAATGGCGACCACACGGCCCTTAATCTCACCTTGCGCACCTGCATATAAACTGAGTGACGGCGCATTTTTCAAACCGTTGACGTTGGCCGGCGGTATAATTTTGGTTTGTTCCTCAGTGAGTTCAAAACCGAGATTCCCGGCAACCGCCGTGGCGAGGGCAGTATCAATATGAGCTAACTGTTCGACCACTCTTTCTCTGATATAGGGGCGCGTAACTTTGCTAAGTTCGAAACTGAATCCGCCTATAATATGCTGCTGTTCAATTGGCGTCTGACTTAGCCAGAACAGACGAGGCTGCGCATAGTATTCGCCGAAAGAGGGGCTGCGTTCGCGGATTTTGTTTCCTTCAATCCGTTCCTGGTACGACTCAAATCCACCGCGTTTTGGCCCCGGAGGTGTTTCACGCGGCCAGTTATCATTGATGGAATTCGGTTCATAGTTGGCCGGGTTAGTATCGATGTCCATGCGATGCATGCCGTCACGCTGGAAATTATGATACGGACAGGTTGGGCGATTAATTGGGATTTCATGGAAGTTGGGCCCGCCCAGACGACTGATCTGGGTATCGGTATAGGAGAACAAGCGGCCCTGCAACAAGGGATCGTTAGTAAAATCGATGCCCGGGACGATGTGTCCGGGATGAAAAGCTACTTGCTCATTTTCGGCGAAAAAATTGTCCGGATTGCGGTTTAGCACCATTTTACCGACGAGTTGTACCGGAACCAGTTCTTCAGGTATCAATTTCGTTGGATCGAGCAGGTCAAAATCGAACTTGAATTCGTCCTCTTCAGGAATGAGCTGTAGCCCCAGTTCATATTCCGGATAATCGCCCGCTTCAATCGCCTCCCACAGATCGCGGCGATGAAAGTCGGGATCCCGACCGGTAAGTTTTTGCGCTTCATCCCATACCAGCGAAGCTTTGCCTGCCAGCGGTTTCCAGTGGAAACGGACAAAGGTGGCTTTCCCTTGCGCATTAATCAACCGAAATGTGTGAATACCAAAGCCTTCCATCGTGCGATAGCTGCGCGGAATACCCCGATCGGACATTGCCCATATGACGTTGTGCAACGTTTCAGGCTGTAATGAGACATAATCCCAGAAGGTGTCATGGGCGCTTTGGCCCTGCGGGATGGCCCAATGCGGCTCCGGTTTAACTGCATGGACGAAATCTGGGAATTTATGGGCATCCTGAATAAAGAAGATGGGAGTATTGTTTCCCACCAGGTCGAAAATGCCCTCTTCAGTGTAAAACTTGGTCGCAAATCCCCGTATATCTCTGACCGTATCCGCAGAGCCTGCGCCGCCCTGAACCGTAGAGAATCGGACAAAAACCGGGGTGATTTTATTTTCATCACTCAGAAAGTCCGCTTTCGTCGTCGCGCTGAGACTGGCATAGGGCTGAAAGTAACCGTGAGCGGCAGAACCTCGGGCATGTACGATCCTCTCCGGGATGCGTTCATGATCAAAATGGGTGATTTTTTCCCGCAGGATGAAGTCTTCCAGCAGAGTTGGCCCACGGTTTCCGGCGCGCAGAGAGTTTTGATCGTCCGCAATGCGCACGCCCTGATTGGTGGTCAGGGCAAAATCCTCGCTTCCTTTGCGAAAACTGTCCAGCGCGTTGAGTTTGTCACTTGTGACGTCAGGCGCTTTTAAGCTGCCGGATGTGGTGGGTTGCATGCCTGGTGGTGTGGGTTCAGGTGCTGGCTGATGTGAACCGTCTGCTGGCGCCAGTGAGTCAAGTCCTGGCTGGGATTCGCTGGCATCATGAACCGGCGCTGAGTGATGGAGTGGGTGCTTATCGTTCTGTGACATTAAACTCGTCTCCTGTTTTCATCGCTGAAAGGGTCGTTGTTGCTGTCAAAAACTTTAACTATAGACCACTCATTCAGCGGCGCAGGTACAGGTCGATGACGTAAAGCGCGATGAACCAGGCAAACAGCGCACGCAAGGCAGGACGTCAGGAGGCAAAATCGGCTAAGATAGCAGTTTTCTGATTTTTAGAATTTGTCTTTAGTGAAGCAACTGATTATGAAACCTCTTCGCCAACAAAATCGTCCGGTTATCAGCTATGTTCCTCGCGTGGAGCCCGCTCCACCAGAGCATGCGATTAAAATGGATGCGTTTCGTGACGTATGGATACTGCGCGGAAAATATGTCGCTTTTGTCTTAATGGGGGAGTCGTTTCAACGTTCGCCTGCATTTACGGTCCCGGAATCAGCGCAGCGCTGGGCTAATCAGGTTCGTCAGGAAAATGAACTGAGCGATTAATGGATATAAAAAAACCGCCGGATCATGATACTCCGGCGGTTTTTTGTTTTTTAGCTGACAGACTTAGCGATGCGCCAGTTCGGCGTTATCGTCGCTGTCCAGAATTGTTTTATCGGTCTGCTTCAGCCATTGACTGGTCAGCGTACCGGCAGTCATGGAACCGCTTACGTTCAACGCAGTACGACCCATGTCGATCAGCGGTTCAACGGAGATCAACAGCGCAACCAGCGTGACCGGCAGACCCATAGCAGGCAGAACGATCAGCGCGGCAAACGTTGCACCGCCACCGACACCCGCAACCCCTGCGGAACTTACGGTCACGATACCAACCAGCGTGGCAATCCACATTGGGTCCAGCGGGTTGATTCCAACGGTCGGCGCGACCATTACTGCCAGCATTGCCGGGTACAGACCCGCACAACCATTCTGGCCAATCGTGGCGCCAAAAGAGGCGGCGAAAGAGGCGATGGATTCAGGCACGCCCAGACGACGGGTTTGCGCTTCAACGTTCAGCGGAATTGAGGCTGCGCTGGAACGGCTGGTGAAGGCGAAAGTCAGCACCGGCCATACCTTACGGAAGTATTTCAGCGGGCTAACGCCGTTAATACCCAAGAGGATCCCGTGAACCACGAACATAATGCCCAGACCGAGATAAGAGGCCACGACGAAGCTACCCAGCTTAATGATGTCCTGAAGGTTGGAACCGGCAACCACTTTGGTCATCAGCGCCAGAACACCGTACGGCGTCAACTGCATCACCAGACGAACCAGCTTCATCACCCAGCTTTGTAGGGTATCGATAGCCGCCAGAACGCGCTCGCCTTTTGGTGCATCATCTTTCAGCAGTTTCAGTGCGGCTACACCCAGGAATGCTGCGAAGATAACTACGCTGATAATCGACGTCGGGTTGGCGCCAGTCAGATCGGCAAACGGGTTTTTCGGAATAAACGACAGCACCAGTTGCGGAACGCTGAGGTCAGCCACTTTGCCAACATAGTTGGTTTCAATCGCGTTCAGACGGGCCGTCTCGGCACCACCTTGCACCAGACCTTCGGCGGTCAGGCCGAACAGGTTGGTCACCAGAACCCCAACCAGTGCGGCAATCAGCGTGGTAAACAGTAGCGTTCCGATGGTCAGGAAGCTGATTTTACCTAACTGAGAGGCATTGTGCAGACGCGCAACGGCGCTGAGAATAGATGCAAATACCAGCGGCATAACAATCATCTGCAGCAACTGGACATAACCGTTGCCGACAATGTTGAACCACTGTACGGAATCTTTAAGAACCTGGCTGTCGGAACCATAAATGGTGTGCAGGGCAAGGCCGAACACGACACCCATGACCAGACCGACCAGTACTTTTTTGGCCAGACTCCACTGTTTGTGCCGGGCTTGCGCCAGCACGAACAGCAGCACTATGAACACGATAATGTTCGCGATTAAAGGAAAGTTCATCCCCGTTCTCCTGATCTTATTATGCGTATCACCGTTTAAAGGTGATTCTGTTGGCGCAAGATTAGCAGAACTGTGACATGCCTCTTATATTCAAATGGAATTGTTTATACCGAAAATGACTTTTTGGCTGATTTATTAGTCAATCTGATGCGTTATGAAACGATTGAACTGCATTTGTAGCGTATTAATCATCTGCGAAGACCAGCGTACAGCGCTGTTCTCTTGTACGGTCTGCGGCATCCAGATTGCCCATGCGAATAGTGCCATGCACAGAAACCGCTCCAGTTGGTTGCCTTTTTGCGGCACGAGAATGGGCAGACGAAAACGCCAGCGGCAGGGCCAAAGCAGGGGAACGCCCGCCGGGGTCAGCATATCGGCCAGAATATGGCTGAGATAACCGAGAACCATACCTTGTAAGGCATCAGCCGGTATTATCCAGGTGTCCGGGACTTTCAGGTAAAACGTGGTCAGCAGGGCAAAGACTGCAAGCAGGCTATGCGTAAACCCGCGATGACCAAATGCCCGGGCAATGGGTTTTGATATCCACTTCAGACGCTGCCCCAGCAGGGATTTGGGATGATCAATATCCGGCAGCAGGCACGTTAAAATGGCGGAAGGAACAATATGCCACCAGTCACCCTGCGCAAGAACGGGCGTTAGCTCGGCATTCTTGGCAAATACCGCACAGGCAATAGAAAAAAGAAGGTGGCCTTCCGCCGTCATGATAAAACCCAACAAACTGTCGATTCATACAGTATAGGGGTTTTATACAGTAGGCGGAAGAGGTGACGTTGTAACCCTTTGTCACAAGTGCGCCATTACCGCGCCAGCCAACCGCCATCCACGGCTAGCGTATAGCCATGAATATAGTCAGAGGCGGAACTTGCGAGGAATACGACCGGGCCTTTCAGATCATTTGGCGTGCCCCAGCGCCCTGCGGGAATACGATCGATAATCTCCTGATTGCGCTCGCTGTCTGCGCGCAGCTGCTGGGTATTATTGGTCGCCATATAGCCGGGTGCGATAGCATTGACATTAATTCCTTTGGCCGCGCATTCATTGGCGAGCAGGCGAGTGATGCCCAGTACACCGCTTTTTGATGCTGTATAGGAAGGGACGCGGATTCCGCCCTGAAAAGAGAGCATCGAGGCAATGTTAATAATTTTTCCGCCATTGCCCTGAGCCTGAAACTGGCGCGCCACGGCCTGTGACAGAAAGAAAACAGATTTGAGATTCAGATTCATCACGTCATCCCAATCCTTTTCACTGAAGTCCAGCGCATCCTGACGGCGTATGGTTCCCGCATTGTTGACCAGAATATCAATCCGGCCAAACGCCGACACCGATTGTGTCACGATGCTGGTGAGAGCATCTTGTTGGCTGAGGTCGGCCTGAATAGCCATAAAACGTCGACCGAGGGCGTTAATTTTCTCTGCGGTTTCATGTGGTATTTTACGATTCACGCCGACTACATCGCAGCCCGCTTCAGCCAGCGCCACTGCCATACCCTGCCCAAGGCCGGTGTCACATCCAGTGACGATGGCTACTTTACCTTCGAGACGAAAAGCTTCCTGAATCATGTTTACCTCAACTATTTATGTCATTAACGCTTGCTCTATAGGGCAAGGATAGGAGAGGTTAAACAGAAACACAATTAAAAATGAAACGATGTTTTAAAAATAAAAAATCTGAGAGAGCGGGCAATACGATCATTGCCCGTTACAGGATTAGCCGCGCAGATGAACGGCAGTAAGTTCGGTGAGCGAGGTTAGTTTGACGTCGGCAAGAACGAAGCGGGGATCTTCCTGATTCTCATGCGCTGGTACGACGATGGAACGCATACGGGCGGCTTTCGAAGCAATCATGCCGTTTACCGAATCTTCCAGTGCTACGCAGTTTAACGGGTCAATGCCCAGTTTTGTGGCGCAATCGAGATAAACCTGCGGGTGCGGTTTGCTGTAGGGCAGTTTTTCTGCGGAAGCCAGAGCGTCGAAGCTGCTGCGCAGATCAAACATGGTCAGCACTTTTTCCAGCATATGCAGCGGCGAGGCGGATGCCAGTCCTACTTTGATTCCCTGAGATTTGCACAACGCCACGGCTTCACGCACACCCGGCAGCAGTGGTTTTGTTTCTTCCACTAACGCAATGGCCCGGGTGATGATGCGCTCGGTGACTTCCTGACGTGAGGGACCGTTCCACGGTTGCTGCGCAAACCACAAATCGACCACCATATCGATGCGTAAGCCAAGAGTATCGGGAAGTTCATGGCGGCGGGAGATATCAACGCCTAAACTTGCTATCACATCCAGTTCAGCCTGATCCCAAAGCGGTTCAGAATCGACCAGTAACCCATCCATATCGAAAATTGCAGCAAGAATTTGACGCGGGGTTGACATTACAACCTCTCCTTTACGGTGATAAAAGGGATTAAGAGCCAGTAATAACAGGCTCTGAGCGTTCATTATGGCTAATTCAGCAGTATACCGCCTTTAAAGATCAGGCGAAAATGGTTATCAGCGGGTAAACTTAGGCCAAAATGACACGTCTTTATCAAGGGGAACTCATGACGTATCAACAAGCTGGACGCATTGCCGTCTTGAAAAGGCTGGCGGGATGGGTAATTTTCATTCCCGCGCTGATTTCAACACTGGTTTCTGTACTGAAGTTTATGTATGCGCACAGCGAAAAGCAGGAAGGAATTAACGCGGTCATGCTCGATTTTGCTCACGTGATGATCGATATGATGCGGGTTAATACACCTTTTCTTAACGTGTTCTGGTATAACTCGCCAACGCCCGATTTTCAAAGTGGACTGAATCTTGTTTTTTGGTTGATATTCATCCTGATTTTTATCGGTCTGGCGTTGCAGGATTCAGGCGCCAGAATGAGCCGCCAGGCACGTTTCTTACGCGAGGGCGTTGAAGATCAGCTGATTCTGGAACAGGCAAAAGGCAGTGAAGGATTATCCCGCGAGCAACTTGAGTCGCGAATTGTGGTACCGCACCATACGATCTTCTTACAAATTTTCCCGCTTTATATTTTGCCGGTGATCGTTATCGTGATCGGCTACTTCTTCTTCTCATTGCTGGGCTTTTTGTAAGTGCCGCTCTATCGGGCCTGCCATGTTGCGAAACGGCAGGCCTGATAAGCAACGCGGTACGTAGTTAAGCAGCGAGTAATCTATCCAGCGCTTTCTGCGCCACAACCAGATGCTGTCCTCCGAACAGAATTGCTCGATTCAGCAGCGTATAGAGCTGGTAGATTGGCTGCCTGTCAAGAAAGTCCAGCGGTAGTGGTGAGACAGACTGGTAACCGTCATAAATTTGCGGCGGCTGATCGGTATGTAACGGTAGCATTGCCAGGTCGCACTCTCTGTCCCCCCAGTAGCAGGCAGGGTCAAAGATGTACGGACCGTTAGGGCCGAGGGCGCAGTTCCCGGACCACAAATCACCGTGCAGGAGAGACGGCTGCGGCTGATGAGAAGAGAGACGTTGCTGGACATGTTCGACGATGGCATCAATATTGCCAAACGCAATGCCTTTTTCAGCGGCGAGTTCCAGTTGCCAGCCTATACGCTGCTCGGCGAAAAAGGTTGACCAGCGACGTTGCCAGGTATTGGGCTGCGGCGTGGTAGAGAGCGCGTTATCGAAGTCGAGACCAAACTGAGGCTGGTCGCTCCATTCGTGCAAATGCGCAAGCTGTTGACCGAGGATAAACGCGTTATGCGCATCAAGCGGACGGGGAGGGAGGAAATCCATCACCAGAAAGCTGTAATCTCTGTCTGCGCCTACTGCCCAGACTTTCGGTACCGATACAGTTTGACTGCGGGAAAGTAGCTCCAGCTGATCGGCTTCTGCCGTAAAGCCGGTTAACAGCTCTCTTTCATCGCATTTGACGAAAAAATCTCGCCCCGCATAGCGTAAATGCCATGCGGCGTGAATCTCTCCGCCGGGCAGTTCATTACGCAGTTCGATTTCGCCTTCACCTAATTGCTCGCTTAAAAGACGACTGATAGCCTGCCACATGATGTCTCTCCCCATGTTGTCTGCCAGATCATAAGGTTAGCGCAAGAATGCGGTTAAAAAACACGAACTGACGCACAGCACGGACGCGTCATCGCTGGAAAGGCACTTAATGTTTGTTGCTCTTCTTCACCCCGTACCGTTGTGGAGACGTCTGACTGCACATGATTCACTTCTTTGTAATAACGTGATTTTTTATCATAGTCGCATAACACCCATGCTGACAGTTTTACGCGAGAATCCCCCTTTGTCTTCAAAAGAGGGACGGTGTCATTACTGAGTGAGATACGAATAAATTTTTTGCGTGTCGTCCAAAGAGCACAGGCGCGTACCCTGATTTAGCGTTGCTGCGCTACCTGCGGCGACGCCGTAACGGACAATATCCTCAAAAGGTGCATTCTCAGCCAGTTTAAGCGTCATGGCCCCGACCATACTGTCGCCCGCGCCTACGGTGCTTTGACTTTTCACCGGTGGCGGAACCACCTGAACGCAGGTATCTCGATCTACGCCCAGCGCCCCTTGCGGCCCAAGCGAGACCACAACGCGGTGCGCTTTTCCACTATGTACGATTTCCTGTGCGGCCTTGCGCACATCATCGGGCTGTGTCAGTTCTCGATTTACCAGCGCACTCAGTTCTTTGAGGTTAGGTTTGACCAGTTCGATATTGCCGATGGCTAACGCCGCCGTCAGTGCTTCACCTGAACTGTCGACAATACAGCGGATCCCCTGTTTTTGTGCGGTGGTAATCAGTCGGGTCAACTTCTCAAGCTGTGCGCCGGGCGGCAAACTACCGCTGATGACCAGCAATGCACCAGATTCAATTTCCAGCACCTGATCCTGAAGTTGGTAGAACTCGTCATCGGTCAGCGCAGCGCCAGGCATGACAAAACGATACTGTTCGCCGCTGGACTCAACGTGGACATGAAGATTTTGTCGGGTCCAATCTTTGGCTTCGACGGTGGATACGGGAACATTTTCGTCGGCGAGCAATGCAACAAGATGCTCTCCGGTTGCACCCCCCGCGGGGAAAATCGCCGTTGCGGTTCCGCCAAGATGGGCAATTGCGCGAGCGACGTTGATGCCGCCGCCGCCGGGTTCAAAAACTGGCGAGGTACAACGAAGCTTACCTTCCGGGTAAATTTGCGGAGTGATTGTTGCGCTATCGAGAGAGGGCGCAAGTGTTAACGTATAGATACGTACCATCTTTACCTCCTGTTAGGCTGTCCTCAGTCTGGCACTTAACCTCCCGAAAGTGAAGTAATTAACAACATGATTTTTCATATCTTTATTTAAAATTATCGTCATAAAGTTATATAAATAAAATAAAGGTTTAGGAACGCTCTTATTCAAAAAATGAAATAAGAATTTATTGCTATGTTATTCGAGTCTTTTTATAATTTGTTACCTTTCAAGGGTCTTTTGTCATTGATCCATATGAAAGTTTCCGAGACCGTAATGGTCTCTTTTTTTGTTGTACGGACTCTTAATAAATGAAGCTTTTGAAGACAGTGCCCGCAGCATTGCTGCTGACGGGAGGCCTGCTTGCGTCAATGCATGCTGCCGCCGATGATTCCGTTTTTACTGTCATGGATGACCCTTCCAGCGCGAAAAAACCCTTTGAAGGTAACCTGAACGCGGGATATCTCGCCCAGTCAGGCAACACAAAAAGTTCTTCTTTAACCGCAGACACCACCATGACCTGGTACGGTGAAACCACGGCGTGGTCTCTGTGGGGAAATGCCAGCAATACCTCCTCAAATGATGAGCGTTCATCAGAGAAATATGCCGTAGGTGGTCGTAGTCGTTACAACATGACTGACTATGACTATCTCTTTGGGCAGGCAAGCTGGTTGACCGACCGCTACAACGGCTACCGCGAGCGTGACGTGCTGACCGCGGGTTATGGTCGTCAGTTCCTCAACGGGCCTGTGCACAGCTTCCGTTTCGAATTCGGTCCTGGCGTGCGCTATGACGAGCACACGGATGGCACTACCGAAACACAGCCGCTGGGCTATGCGTCCGGGGCCTACGCATGGCAGATGACGGACAATACCAAGTTTACTCAGGGTGTGTCGGTATTCGGCGCTGACGATACCACACTCAACTCTGAAACTGCCCTGAACGTTGCCATCAACGAACACTTTGGGTTAAAGGTGGCTTACAACGTGACCTGGAACTCTGAACCGCCGGCAACAGCGCCGGAGCATACCGATCGCCGCACGACAGTTTCTCTCGGTTATCGGATGTAGTGACAAGCCGGGTCAAATAAATGGCCTGGCTTTTCTAAATTAAAGTTAAGTTTATTTAATATTTAATTTGCGTTTTATTTTTCTACCTGGCCATAACGCGTTATTTTCAGACGAATTCGATTAATCGATAAATAAACGAAATCGGAACAGCGGGTGAGCGTCATTTAGCCCCAGATCATCGCAGCCCAGCGCAGCATCAACATGGCCGCACAAATAACGAGCAGAATCACAACCATCTTCCAGTGTTTCTTCGCAAAGCGATTTGTGGGCATTGTTTTTTTCCTGCTCAGGTTAGATGACTTTGTGCAAGTGTAACAAAGATGGTTGGGTGTCAGTGAATTGATTTACATCATAGAGCGCACGTTGATTGCTGCTTTGATCGACCCGTAATGCCGTGTACACTGTCAAACGGTGTTATCAAAAAGCGGGTGTAGGTCCAGTGTGGTCTTTAAGGCGACCAGTGACATATTTCGCAGAGTGAAGCGGGAATCAGCCCACACCTTTTTGATAATTTTAAATATTGAATCTTTGTATGTGATCTTACGTGTGGGTCACCACTGCAAATAAGGATATAACATGCCTGTTATTACTCTTCCTGATGGCAGCCAACGCCATTACGACCACGCTGTAAGCCCCATGGATGTTGCGCTGGACATCGGTCCAGGTCTGGCGAAAGCCACTATTGCTGGCCGTGTTGACGGTGAGCTGGTAGATGCTTCCGATCTGATTGAGCATGATGCGAAGCTCTCCATCATCACCGCGAAGGATGAAGAAGGTCTGGAGATCATTCGTCACTCCTGTGCGCACCTGTTAGGGCACGCGATCAAACAACTCTGGCCGCACACCAAAATGGCGATCGGACCGGTTGTTGATAACGGTTTTTACTACGATATCGATCTTGACCGTACGTTAACCCAGGAAGACGTCGACGCGCTTGAGAAGCGGATGCACGAGCTCGCTGAGAAAAACTACGATGTCATTAAGAAGAAAGTCAGCTGGTACGAAGCGCGTGAAACCTTCGTGAAGCGTGGCGAGACCTATAAAGTCTCCATTCTTGATGAAAACATTGCCCATGATGACAAGCCTGGCTTGTACCATCATGAAGAATATGTCGATATGTGCCGTGGCCCGCACGTGCCGAATATGCGTTTCTGCCATCACTTCAAACTGATGAAGACCGCAGGGGCATACTGGCGTGGCGACAGCAATAACAAGATGCTGCAGCGTATTTATGGTACTGCATGGGCAGATAAAAAAGCCCTGAATGCCTACCTGCAACGTCTGGAAGAAGCGGCCAAACGCGATCACCGTAAAATCGGTAAACAGCTTGACCTGTATCACATGCAGGAAGAAGCGCCGGGTATGGTGTTCTGGCACAACGATGGCTGGACTATCTTCCGTGAACTGGAAGTCTTTGTTCGCTCAAAACTGAAAGAATACCAGTATCAGGAAGTGAAAGGTCCGTTCATGATGGACCGCGTGCTGTGGGAAAAAACAGGTCACTGGGACAACTACAAAGATGCGATGTTCACCACCTCTTCTGAGAACCGTGAATACTGCATTAAGCCAATGAACTGCCCTGGCCACGTACAGATCTTTAATCAGGGTCTGAAATCCTATCGCGATCTGCCGCTGCGTATGGCTGAGTTTGGTAGCTGCCACCGTAATGAACCGTCAGGTGCGCTGCATGGACTGATGCGTGTTCGTGGCTTCACTCAAGATGATGCGCATATCTTCTGTACTGAAGAGCAGATTCGTGATGAAGTTAACGCGTGCATTCGTATGGTCTACGATATGTACAGCACCTTTGGCTTCGAGAAAATCGTCGTCAAACTGTCCACTCGCCCCGAAAAACGTATCGGTAGCGATGAAATGTGGGACCGTGCTGAAGCTGACCTGGCCGTTGCGCTGGAAGAAAACAACATCCCGTTTGAGTTCCAACTGGGTGAGGGCGCGTTCTACGGTCCGAAAATTGAATTTACCCTGTATGACTGCCTCGATCGTGCATGGCAGTGCGGTACTGTACAGCTGGACTTCTCCCTGCCGTCCCGTTTAAGCGCCTCTTACGTTGGCGAAAACAACGAACGTCAGGTGCCGGTTATGATTCACCGTGCAATTCTTGGGTCGATGGAACGTTTCATCGGTATCCTGACCGAAGAGTTCGCTGGCTTCTTCCCGACCTGGCTTGCGCCGGTTCAGGTTGTGGTCATGAACATCACCGATTCTCAGTCTGAATACGTTAACGAATTAACGCAGAAACTACAAAATGCGGGTATTCGTGTAAAAGCAGACTTGAGAAATGAGAAGATTGGCTTTAAAATCCGCGAGCACACTTTACGTCGTGTCCCTTACATGTTGGTCTGTGGCGACAAAGAGGTAGAAGCAGGCAAAGTTGCCGTGCGCACCCGTCGTGGCAAAGACTTGGGCAGCCTGGACGTAAATGAAGTGATTGAGAAGCTGCAACAAGAGATTCGCAGCCGCAGTCTTCAACAACTGGAGGAATAAGGTATTAAAGGCGGAAAACGAGTTCAAACGGCACGTCCGAATCGTATCAATGGCGAGATTCGCGCCCTGGAAGTTCGCTTAACAGGTCTGGAAGGCGAAGCTTTGGGTATTGTGAGTCTGAGAGAAGCGATCGAAAAAGCTGAAGAAGCTGGAGTAGATTTAGTTGAAATCAGCCCTAACGCCGAACCGCCAGTTTGTCGTATTATGGACTACGGCAAGTTCCTTTATGAAAAGAGTAAGTCTTCTAAGGAACAGAAGAAAAAGCAAAAAGTTATCCAGGTTAAGGAAATTAAATTCCGTCCTGGCACCGACGATGGCGATTACCAGGTAAAACTCCGCAGCCTGGTACGCTTTCTGGAAGATGGCGATAAGGCTAAGATCACGCTGCGTTTTCGCGGTCGTGAGATGGCCCACCAACAGATCGGTATGGAAGTGCTCAACCGCGTCCGTGACGATCTGAGTGAACTGGCAGTAGTCGAATCCTTCCCTACGAAGATCGAAGGCCGCCAGATGATCATGGTGCTCGCTCCTAAGAAGAAACAGTAAGGCCTTCAAGTAGCAATGTCTGTGGAGCCTACGGGTTCCACAGCCGTTGTTCGCCTACGTTTCGTTTATTAACAATGCGAAGTGGAAGTTATTAAAATGCCAAAAATTAAGACCGTACGCGGTGCTGCTAAGCGTTTCAAAAAAACCGGTGGTGGTGGATTTAAGCGTAAGCACGCAAACCTGCGTCATATTCTGACCAAAAAATCTACTAAGCGTAAACGTCACCTGCGTCCAAAAGGCCTCGTGTCTAAAGGCGATCTGGGTCTGGTTATCGCGTGCCTGCCGTACGCATAAGCCGTTAACGTTTAATTCATTTTTTTACTAAGAATATAGATACAGGAGAGCACATATGGCTCGCGTAAAACGTGGTGTAGTTGCCCGTGCACGTCACAAGAAAATTTTGAAACAAGCTAAAGGCTACTACGGTGCGCGTTCTCGCGTATACCGCGTTGCCTTCCAGGCTGTTATCAAAGCTGGTCAGTACGCTTATCGTGACCGTCGTCAGAAAAAGCGTCAGTTCCGTCAACTGTGGATTGCGCGTATCAACGCAGCAGCACGTCAGAACGGTATTTCTTACAGCAAATTCATCAACGGCCTGAAAAAAGCCTCTGTTGAAATCGACCGTAAGATCCTGGCTGATATCGCAGTATTCGACAAAGTAGCGTTCACCGCTCTGGTCGAAAAAGCGAAAGCAGCTCTGGCATAAGCCGGTGAAAAGAGGGAGCCTGGCTCCCTCTCTTTTATTTGCAGTACAATCAATTAGTTGACAATTTATCCGTAAGCCTTTTCAATAAAGGTTGTCCGGTTTTTACCACACAAGGTAACGCAAGCATGAATGCTGCTATTTTCCGCTTCTTCTTTTACTTTAGCACCTGAAATCAGGAGGCTTGCGCGTGAAAGAAGAAACGGAAAACAGCGCCTAAAAGCCTCCCTGGTGGAGGCTTTTTTTATACGCGTCATCCTTCAAGTTGTCTCTGTATTGGCTGCATTCGCTCTTTTGCTGCGTTGATACAACTTGAATGATTTTGCGTATATATGAGCGACTAGTGAATATCGCAACATAACGAGGAAAACCATGTCACATCTCGCAGAGCTGGTTGCCAGTGCAACAGCCGCCATTAACCAGGCTTCAGATGTTGCCGCGTTAGACAATGTCCGCGTCGAATATTTGGGCAAGAAAGGGCACCTGACCCTTCAGATGACAACCCTGCGCGAACTGCCGCCAGAAGAGCGCCCGGCAGCAGGTGCGGTGATAAACGAAGCCAAAGAGCAGGTGCAGCAAGCGCTGAACGCGCGTAAGGCCGAATTAGAAAGTGCTGCCCTGAATGCTCGTCTGGCAGAAGAAACTATCGATATCTCCCTGCCAGGGCGTCGTATCGAAAACGGCGGTCTGCATCCTGTAACGCGTACAATTGACAGGATTGAAAGTTTCTTTGGTGAGCTGGGCTTTACCGTGGCGACTGGTCCGGAAATCGAAGATGACTATCATAACTTCGATGCGCTGAACATTCCTGGCCATCATCCGGCGCGCGCTGACCACGACACTTTCTGGTTTGACGCGACGCGTTTGCTGCGTACGCAGACTTCCGGCGTGCAGATCCGCACCATGAAGGAAAAACAGCCGCCGATCCGTATTATCGCCCCGGGCCGTGTATATCGTAACGATTACGATCAGACTCACACCCCGATGTTCCATCAGATGGAAGGGCTGATTGTTGATACCAACATCAACTTCACCAACCTGAAAGGCACGCTGCACGATTTCCTGCGCAACTTCTTTGAAGAAGACCTGCAGGTTCGTTTCCGTCCTTCCTACTTCCCGTTCACTGAACCTTCTGCGGAAGTAGACGTGATGGGCAAAAACGGTAAGTGGCTGGAAGTACTGGGTTGCGGGATGGTTCACCCGAACGTGCTGCGTAATGTTGGCATCGATCCGGAAATCTACTCGGGCTTTGCATTTGGTATGGGGATGGAGCGTCTGACCATGCTGCGTTACGGTGTTACCGATCTGCGTTCTTTCTTCGAAAACGATCTGCGTTTCCTCAAACAGTTTAAATAAAGGCAGGATAAAACAATGAAATTCAGTGAACTGTGGTTACGCGAATGGGTAAACCCGGCGATTGATAGCGATGCTCTGTCAAACCAAATCACAATGGCAGGTCTGGAAGTTGACGGTGTGGAACCTGTTTCCGGCGCGTTCAACGGCGTTGTGGTGGGTGAAGTGGTTGAATGTGGCCAGCACCCGAACGCTGACAAACTGCGTGTCACCAAAGTGAATGTAGGCGGCGACCGTCTGCTGGATATCGTCTGCGGTGCGCCAAACTGCCGTCAGGGGTTGAAAGTGGCTGTGGCAACCGTTGGTGCCGTTCTGCCGGGCGATTTCAAAATCAAAGCCGCGAAACTGCGCGGTGAGCCGTCTGAAGGTATGCTGTGCTCATTCTCTGAGCTGGGTATTTCCGACGATCATAACGGGATTATCGAACTGCCGGCCGATGCGCCAATTGGCACCGATATCCGTGAATACCTGAAGCTTGACGACAACACTATCGAAATCAGCGTCACGCCGAACCGCGCCGACTGCTTAGGCATTATCGGTGTCGCACGTGATGTTGCTGTGCTGAATAAAGCTCCGCTGGTTGAGCCGGAAATCGCGCCTGTAGCGGCAACCATTAGCGACGTCCTGCCGATTCAGGTTGAAGCCGTGGAAGCCTGTCCACGCTATCTGGGCCGCGTGGTTAAAGGCATCAATGTTAAAGCGCCGACCCCGCTGTGGATGAAAGAAAAACTGCGTCGTTGCGGTATTCGTTCAATCGATGCCGTGGTTGACGTGACTAACTATGTGCTGCTCGAACTGGGCCAGCCGATGCACGCATTCGACAAAGACCGCATTGAAGGCGGAATTGTTGTCCGTATGGCAAAAGAGGGTGAGACCCTGGTATTGCTGGATGGCAGCGAAGCGAAGCTGAATGCGGATACGCTGGTGATTGCGGACCATAACAAAGCGCTGGCGATGGGCGGCATCTTTGGTGGCGAACATTCCGGCGTGAATGATGAAACGCAAAACGTCCTGCTGGAATGTGCATTCTTCAGCCCGCTGTCTATTACCGGTCGCGCACGTCGTCACGGTCTGCACACCGATGCTTCTCACCGCTATGAGCGTGGTGTTGATCCGGCTCTGCAACATAAGGCCATGGAACGTGCAACGCGCCTGCTGATCGATATCTGCGGCGGCGAAGCGGGTCCAGTCATTGACGTGACGAACGAAGACACGCTGCCAAAACGCGCAACCATTACGCTTCGTCGTAGCAAACTGGATCGTCTGATCGGACACCATATTGCGGATGAGCAGGTGAGCGACATTCTGCGTCGTCTGGGTTGTGACGTGACGGAAGGGCAGGATGAGTGGAAAGCGGTCGCGCCGAGCTGGCGTTTCGATATGGAAATCGAAGAAGACCTGGTCGAAGAAGTCGCCCGCGTATACGGTTATGACAATATCCCGAACACGCCGATTCAGGCGGGTCTTATCATGGGTACGCATCGTGAAGCGGATTTATCGCTGAAACGTGTAAAAACCATGCTGAATGACAAAGGCTACCAGGAAGTAATTACCTACAGCTTCGTCGACCCGAAAGTCCAGTCGCTGCTGCACCCGGGTGAAGAAGCGCTGCTGCTGCCAAGCCCAATTTCTATTGATATGTCGGCTATGCGTTTGTCCCTGTGGACCGGCTTGCTGTCTACGGTAGTGTATAACCAGAACCGTCAGCAGAACCGCGTACGTATTTTTGAAACGGGTTTACGTTTCGTACCGGATACACAGGCCAATCTCGGGATCCGTCAGGATCTGATGCTGGCGGGCGTGATCTGCGGTAACCGTCATGATGAACACTGGAATCTGGCAAAAGAGACCGTTGATTTCTATGATCTGAAAGGCGATCTGGAAGCGGTTCTCGACCTGACCGGCAAACTGGCAGACATTCAGTTCAAAGCTGAAGCGAATCCAGCACTGCATCCGGGTCAGTCTGCGGCGATTTATCTGAAAGGTGAACGTATTGGTTTCATTGGGGTTGTTCATCCTGAACTGGAACGTAAACTGGATCTGAACGGTCGCACTCTGGTGTTTGAACTGGAGTGGAATAAGCTCGCAGACCGCGTGGTGCCTCAGGCGCGTGAAGTTTCTCGCTTCCCGGCGAACCGTCGCGACATCGCGGTTGTTGTGGCCGAAAACGTTCCCGCTGCGGATATTTTATCCGAGTGTAAGAAAGTTGGCGTAAATCAGGTAGTTGGCGTAAACTTATTTGACGTGTACCGCGGTAAGGGTGTTGCGGAGGGTTATAAGAGCCTCGCTATCAGCCTGATCCTTCAGGATACCAGCCGTACACTTGAAGAAGAGGAGATTGCCGCTACCGTCGCCAAATGTGTAGAGGCATTAAAAGAGCGATTCCAGGCATCATTGAGGGATTGAACCTATGGCGCTTACAAAAGCTGAAATGTCAGAATATCTGTTTGATAAGCTTGGGCTTAGCAAGCGGGATGCCAAAGAACTGGTCGAGCTGTTTTTCGAAGAGATCCGTCGTGCTCTGGAAAATGGTGAGCAGGTAAAACTCTCTGGTTTTGGTAACTTCGATCTGCGTGATAAGAATCAACGTCCGGGCCGTAACCCGAAAACGGGCGAAGATATTCCCATTACAGCACGGCGCGTGGTGACCTTCAGACCCGGACAGAAGTTAAAAAGCCGGGTCGAAAACGCAACGCCCAAAGAAGAGTGATTTAACGATCCGTTAAGTCACTTGCTCTGCCATCAAAGCGGCAGCGCAAACCATGATATATAACTAAAAAGGCCGCTCTGCGGCCTTTTTCCTTTTCACTACCGAATCAGCACCGTAGAATCACCTTCATCTCTTTTCAGCAGAATGGAAAACATGCTGACTTTCGCCCATCAACAGCAGCGTCGAAATGTGCGCTGGATACTGTCACTGTCAGTACTTATGCTACTGGCAACGATTCTAAGCTTGTGCGCAGGAGAACAATGGATCGCTCCCGGCGACTGGTTCAGCGCCCGCGGCGATCTGTTCGTCTGGCAAATCCGACTTCCCCGTACCCTTGCCGTTTTGCTGGTAGGCGCTGCGTTGGCCTTATCAGGCGCAGTGATGCAAGCTCTCTTTGAAAATCCGCTCGCCGAGCCGGGATTATTAGGCGTGTCTAACGGCGCGGGAGTCGGGCTTATCGCGGCGGTGCTGCTGGGGCAGGGGCAACTTCCCGGCTGGGCATTGGGCCTTTGCGCCATTGCCGGGGCGCTGATTATCACGCTCATACTGCTACGTTTCGCCCGCCGTCATTTGTCTACCAGTCGTCTGCTGCTGGCAGGGGTGGCGCTGGGGATTATCTGTAGCGCGCTGATGACATGGGCCATCTACTTCTCCACATCATTTGACTTACGACAGCTGATGTACTGGATGATGGGGGGCTTCGGTGGCGTAGACTGGCATCAGGCCTGGCTCATGGTGGCGTTGATTCCGGTACTGGTGTGGATCTGCTGTCAGTCGCAGCCGATGAATATGCTGGCATTAGGAGAGACGTCTGCTCGTCAGCTGGGGCTGCCCCTATGGTTCTGGCGCAACCTGCTGGTGGTCGCCACGGGCTGGATGGTCGGCGTGAGCGTGGCTCTGGCAGGGGCGATTGGTTTTATTGGGCTTGTGATACCGCATATTTTGCGACTGTGCGGCCTCACCGATCACCGTGTTTTATTGCCAGGTTGTGCGTTGGCTGGTGCAATCGCATTACTGTTTGCTGATGTTGTCGCGCGTCTGGTGCTGGCCTCGGCTGAGTTACCTATCGGCGTGGTGACGGCCACCATGGGCGCACCGGTATTTATCTGGTTATTGTTAAAAGCCGCGCGCTAGAACGCGTTGGTTCGGTCTATGATTAAAAACTGAAAATCCACCTGTTGTTCTGGAGATGCTATGCAAAACACTATCCTCGATACAGAAGTGACGACCATCGACGGCGAGGTTACCTCACTGCAGCCGTATTCCGGAAATGTGCTGTTAATCGTCAACGTTGCTTCAAAATGTGGACTGACGCCGCAGTACGAGCAACTGGAGAATCTGCAGAAAACCTGGCACCAACAGGGCTTCAGCGTTCTTGGTTTCCCTTGCAATCAGTTTCTGGGCCAGGAGCCGGGCAGCGAAGAGGAAATAAAAACGTACTGCAGTACCACCTGGGGCGTAACTTTCCCGATGTTCAGCAAAATTGACGTCAACGGCGAGGGACGCCATCCGCTGTATCAGAAGCTGATTGATGCCGCGCCAACGGCCGTTGCACCTGCGGATAGTGGGTTCTATGAGCGAATGGCGAGCAAAGGTCGTGCGCCGCTCTACCCGGACGATATTCTGTGGAATTTCGAGAAGTTTTTAGTGGGTCGCGATGGAAAAGTGCTGCAACGATTCTCACCGGATATGACGCCTGAGGATCCCATTCTGGTGCAAACCATCAAGCAGGCGCTGGCAAACTAATGTCTCGATTGATGCAGCTACAGGACGTCGCGGAATCGACCCGTCTTGGCCCGCTTTCTGGTGAGATAAAAGCAGGAGAGATCCTGCATTTAGTGGGACCAAACGGTGCCGGAAAAAGTACGCTGTTGGCGCGTATGGCGGGTCTGACGAACGGAGAGGGCAGCATCACTTTTGGTGATATGCCGTTGGAGGAATGGCCGGCTGCCAGGCTGGCGCAATATCGTGCCTATCTTGCGCAACAGCAAAATCCGCCGTTTGCGATGCCGGTCTGGCATTTTCTGACGCTGCATCAACCCGACAAAGCACGTACCGATCTGTTACAGGAGGTCGCCGATGCGCTCGGCCTGGGAGATAAACTGGGGCGCGGCGTGAACCAACTCTCCGGCGGTGAGTGGCAGCGTGTGCGCCTGGCTGCGGTTATTCTGCAGATTTGCCCACAAGCGAATCCATTAGGTCAGCTTTTACTCCTGGATGAGCCGATGAACAGTCTGGACGTCGCGCAACAAAACGCACTGGATCGATTGTTGAGTCAGCTGTGTTTGCAGGGCATAGCGATTGTGATGAGTAGTCACGACCTTAATCACACCTTACGCCATGCGCATAAAGCCTGGCTACTCAAACGTGGGAAACTGCTTGCCAGTGGTTCTCGAGATGCGGTACTGACGCCGGCCAATCTGTCTGCGGCCTATGGTGTCAACTTCCGACGTTTGGATATTGAAGGGCATAGAATGCTCATATCAACCACTTAAGTTAAATGGGTTCTTGAAAATCATATAATTTCCACGCTAAATTGGTATAAAAATAAAATTCAGAGGATTCGTACTGAATGCGCTTTTGGCTCCTTTTAATCACAGCATTGTTTTTGGCGGGCTGCAGCAGCCATCGTGCGCCTGCGCCAAATGCCCGCTTGTCGGATTCAATCGCCGTTATTGCCGGTCTTAATGATCAGCTACAAACCTGGCATGGCACACCCTATCGTTATGGTGGTATGAGTCGTAGCGGGGTGGATTGTTCTGGATTTGTTTTGATGACGATGCGCGATAAATTCGATCTGCAACTCCCACGCGATACGCGTACGCAATCAAAGATTGGTACCGAAATTGATAAAGACGATTTGCTGCCCGGTGATCTGGTTTTCTTTAAAACCGGGTCTGGGGAAAGCGGTCTGCATGTCGGTATTTACGATACCAATAATCAATTTATTCATGCTTCAACCAGCCGTGGAGTGATGCGCTCGTCTCTGGATAACGTTTACTGGCGTAAAAACTTTTGGCAGGCGCGACGTATTTAATCCTCACAACTCCGAGGCTGCCATCGAGTGGCAGCCTCGACATCACCGTTTGAAAGTTAACTTTTATTTCTGCTTTTGGTTAGACAATACCCATGAACATTAAGAGCGTATCTTGCTAAAAATATGATTTATTCCGAGATATTAAAAAGTGCAAAGCTGGATATTCGCTTATAATCAGGATAAGCTAAAAAAAAGGATTCGATTTACCGGCTAAAAAGGGAAAAATGAAAGGGCCTCTACTTGCATCAGCAGTAACGTATTTCTTCATCCTTTGCTACAGGATGCCGGATAACACCCATGCAGCGGGGCTGGCACGATGATTGTTTCACTGGATAATCTTTACCATTCTGAGTTCTCTTTTCTTCCTGCGAGAAGCGAAAAAGGCGATCTTGAATTCGTCGACATCATCACCAATTTCGCCAGTGCACATGGGGATGTGCGTATACCCACCGAGCTGGTCCTACCTCGGATGTCAGACGACGAACAATGTCGTTTATTTGTAGAAAAACTAGAATTAATCGAAACGTGCCAACATTTTTTTATTCAGCGAAAAGTATTTGCCTGGATTAATTTAACGCCAGCAATTGCTAATACTTTATTATCAGATACTGAACTTGCTTCACAAGTTGAACGATTTTCATTTCTGGAGCTGACTATTAATGAAAGCTATCCGGAGTTAAACAAAGGTAAAGATAATCCAACATTGGCCGCACTTGCTGCGCGATTTCCATTAGTCCTGACAAACTATGGTGCTGGCGGTATATCAACCCGGGCAATTTTTGACGGTCTGTTCAAACGCGTCGTTCTGGATAAAAACTTTGTTCAACAAAGGATTGCACATATTTCGTTTGAACCGTTTATGCGGGCTATTCTGGCGCAACTATCTCCCAGTTGTGAGTCAATAATCATTAGCGGAATTGATACACAAGAGATGCTGGAGCGTGTTTTGCCTGTGGGATTCAGTGCCATGCAGGGAGGATTGTGGCCTGCAGTGCCTCCTGCGCAGATAATTTCGCTTGCTAAGATATAACCCTTTTATTTGCTGGTGTTTAACAGGCTATTAACAGTCTACACTAGAGGCAGGAGGCCCTATGACCCTGTCTTTTACCACTCGCTGGCGTGATGAACTACCAGCAACTTATACCGCGCTTTCACCCACCCCTTTGAAAAATGCGCGCCTTATCTGGCATAACGATGCGCTGGCGGAGCAATTAGCTATTCCTGCGGCGCTATTTGATATTTCAACTGGTGCGGGCGTTTGGGGAGGCGAATCGCTGCTTCCCGGGATGTCGCCTTTAGCCCAGGTTTATAGTGGGCATCAGTTCGGCGTCTGGGCAGGTCAGCTTGGCGACGGACGTGGGATCCTGCTGGGCGAACAACAGCTCGCGGATGGTTCAATGTTTGACTGGCACCTGAAAGGCGCCGGACTCACGCCGTATTCCCGCATGGGTGATGGGCGCGCCGTGCTGCGCTCGACCATTCGCGAAAGCCTGGCCAGTGAAGCGATGCACTACCTGGGAATACCGACCACGCGGGCATTGTCGATTGTCACCAGCGACACGCCGGTGTATCGCGAAACGGTCGAAGCGGGGGCGATGCTTATCCGCGTGGCGCAAAGCCATATGCGGTTTGGCCATTTTGAGCATTTTTACTATCGCCGGGAGCCGGAAAAAGTGCGCCAGTTGGCTGACTTTGCGATTCGCCATTACTGGCCGCAATGGCAGGAAGACGCCGATAAATATCAGCTGTGGTTTAACGATGTTGTCACGCGTACTGCGACGTTAATCGCTGACTGGCAGGCGGTAGGATTTGCGCATGGTGTTATGAACACGGACAACATGTCGATTCTGGGTCTGACGATGGATTACGGTCCATTCGGTTTTCTTGATGATTACGTGCCCGATTATATCTGCAATCACTCTGACAACCAGGGGCGATACAGTTTCGATAATCAACCGGCCGCCGCGTTGTGGAACCTGCAACGTCTGGCGCAAACCCTGTCGCCGTTTATCCCGGTCGAGGCGCTCAATGATGCGCTGGACAGTTATCAGTTGGCGCTGTTAACTCGCTACGGTCAGCGGATGCGGCAAAAGCTCGGCTTCTTTAGCGAGCAGAAAGACGATAACGAACTGCTTAGCGAGCTGTTTAGTCTGATGTCGCGGGAAAGAAGCGACTATACGCGAATGTTTCGCATGCTCAGCCAAACGGAACAACACAGTGCGCAATCTCCGTTGCGCGATGAGTTTATCGACCGCGCAGCGTTTGACGACTGGTTCACGCGGTATCGCTCGCGCCTTCAGCAAGACAATATTGCCGATGCTGTCAGACAAACCCAGATGAAGGCGGCTAACCCGGCGATGGTATTACGTAACTGGCTGGCGCAACGGGCGATTAGTCAGGCAGAGCAGGGGGATTACGCCGAGCTGCATCGGTTGCACCTGGCGTTGCGTACCCCGTTTGCCGATCGTGATGATGGCTATGTCAGCCGTCCACCTGACTGGGGCAAACGGCTGGAAGTGAGTTGTTCAAGCTAAGGAGCCAGAAATACCTGCGGGGAGGCGTTGGCCGGATGCTGGACAACGTGTACCTGAGCACCGTACCAGCGCTTCAGATCATCGGCCTGTAACACAGTTTCCGGTGTTCCCTGCGATACCAGCCTGCCGTTGTGCAGCAGCACTATTCTGTCTGCCCACAGTGCGGCGAGGTTCAGATCGTGAAGCACAATGCACACATGCAGCTCTCCCGAAGAGGTAAGCGTTTTTAGCATGCGCAACAGATGCTGCTGGTGGTAAAGATCCAGCGCGGAGGTCGGTTCATCAAGGAATAACCAACCGCGAGGCGCACCGTCGCACCAGAGTTGTGCCAGCGCACGGGCTAACTGTACTCGCTGTTGCTCGCCGCCGGAAAGCGCGGCGTATTGCCGACCCGCCAACGGTGTGCATCCGGTCATTTCCATCACCTGAGCGATAAGCCGGGGCTCCTGCTGTTGGGTCCACGGCGCGCGGCCCATCGCGATGACGGCCTCTACCGGCCAGTCGAATCCCAACAGTGTTTGCTGGCGCATCACTGCCCGATGCCGCGACAGGGTCTGGGTAGACCATTCATGCAGCGGTTTGCCCGCCAGCACGCAGCGCCCGCTAGCGGGCTGCAGAAAACCGGTCAGCAGGCGTAGCAGGGTGGATTTTCCCGCACCGTTTGGGCCGATGAGCGCAACCAGTTCACCTCTTGTAAGGGCGAGCGATACGTCGTCAATCACCGCTCTGCCAGCTACGTGATAGTGAAGCCCTTCAGCGATGAAATGTTCAGCCATGCGCTCCTCGCTGACGAAAAATAAGCCATAAAAACCACGGTGCGCCGAGAAGACTGGTCAACAGACCGACCGGCATCTCCGCAGGCGCAACCGCCGTACGAGCCAGGGTGTCGGCAATCAGCAATAAAAACGCGCCCGCCAGCACGGAACCCGGAATAACGGCCCGATGGTCTGAGCCGAGCCACATACGTATTAAATGTGGGATTACCAACCCGATAAAGCCAATCACCCCGCTTACCGCCACGGCTGAGGCAACCAGTAATGCGCTACAAAGCAGCAAAATACGGTGGATTGTACGTACATCAACGCCGAGATAATGCGCCTCTTCCTCACCCAGCTGCAGAAGATTCAGCGCCGGAGCAAGTCGCCAGATGATCAGCACTGTCGGGATTGTCAGTGAAGTGACAGCCAACAGCGTGGACCACTGTGCGGCCCCCAGACTTCCCATTCCCCATAGCGACAGCTGGCGCAGTTGCGCATCATTACTGACCCACGACAGTACGCCAACCGCCGCCCCGCAGAGCGCGTTGATGGCAATGCCGACCAGCAGCAGGCGGGAGAGCGAACCGTCGCGCTGTTGGCTGAGGATAAAAATCACTACTGTTGCCGCTAGCGCGCCGAAAAAAGCGGCCAGCATTGGAGCATACAACATCATCAGCGCGGGCAAAGAGACAGGCAGCACCACCCACAGGGCCACAGCGCAGGCGGCGCCGCTGCTTATTCCCAGTAATCCAGGGTCTGCAAGCGGATTGCGAAACAGCCCCTGCATCACGCAGCCAGAGAGCGCCAGAGAGCCGCCAATCACCAGTGCCAGCAGGACGCGGGGAAGACGAATCGTGAGCCAGATTTGACGCAGTGCCTCATCGCCATCACGCCAGAGCAGACTTACTGGCAGGCGCAACGCGCCAAAACCGGTAGCCAGAACCGTCATTGCAACCAGCATCAATGCCAACATCCACAACGAACAGGTGATCCGCCGGGACATCAGGGCAATTGCTCCGCTTTAGCACGAAGCTGCAAAATAGCCTGTGGCGTGCGAACGCTGAAGCCCAACAGCGCCATATCGTCAACCTGCAATACCTGTTTATTCCTTCCGGCAGGTGTTTGCGCAAGTCCCGGTAGCGCCCACAGGTTATCTTCGCCACCCATCGCCTTAACGCCGTCCTGCGAAATCACCACCAGATCGGGTTGGCTGGCAATGACGCCTTCTTGTGACAGCGGCTGATAGCGATTAACGCCCTGCATGGCGTTGCGTAGACCTGCGGCACGAATCGCCGCATCGGCTCCGGTTTGCTGGCCCGCCGCCATTGCGGTCATCCCGCCATGATTGAGAATAAACAGCACACGTTTATTAAGTTCAGACGACGGGAGCGTCGCCAGTTCCTGACGTAACGTTGCGCGCAGCGTTTCGCCGTCGGCCTCCCGATGAGTAGCCTCAGCGATAACCCGAACTTTTTCATCAATCGCGTTAAGATCGTTGCTTGCTGGGATCGTGACAACCCTGACGTTGCTCTGCTCAAGCTGTTTTAGCGCTAAAGAGGGCTGTGCCTGCGCGCTGGCAAGGACCAGCGTAGGGCGGGTAGCCAGGATCCCTTCGGCGTTGAGCTGGCGCAAATAACCAACATCAGGTAACGCGGTTGCCGCAACAGGCCACTGGCTGGTGCTGTCTCTCGCCACAAGGGAGGGTTGTGCTCCCAGTGCGTAGACAATCTCGGTGACATCGCCACCGAGCGCAACAACCCGTTCCTCGGGCGCAGCCAGCGCCGCGAAGGGCAGCAGCGCGATCAGGGCCAGCAGTTTTTTCATGCGGCCAGTCCTTTCGGCGTCAGTGCGTCAATCTGTGCGCGCCATTGTGTCTGCTCCGGCTCGCCTTCCGTACGTTGACCATACAGCTGGGCGATTTGCGTGCCGTCGGCAGCAAACAGCTCCAGACTGGTGACGTGACCATCGGCGGTCGGTTTACGCGTCACCCACGTTTCTGCCACGCTCTCTTCCAGTAGATGCAGGGTAAAGGTTGGGTTGAAGATGTTCAGCCAGCCTTTCATCGGTACCAGTTTTTCAATCACGCCGGTAAATATCTGTACACAGCCGCGATTACCCACAAAAACCATAATTTCGTTGCCATCCTGACGCGCGGTGTCGAGTAATTGCGCCAGTGCGCTATTAGAAACCTTACAGGCCAGATCGTCGCCAACCAGATTAAACGCCTGTTGGCGGGTGAGATCGTGGCGTTTCAGCAGACCGAAGAACTGATGGACATCGGTCATCGCTCGCCACTCTTGATCAACGGTCTGTGCGTCGACAGTGACGGCGGCAGGCACAGAATTGTTGACGGGTTGCAGCACCAGCGGCGGGTTTTCTGCAAAGATGAAACGGGTCAGCAACGCCGCCCATTCCTCAACGAGGGTATTTTGTGTGGTATAGACCTTCATCAGTGCGTCTCCCTGATGGTCAAAGAATTGAATGCTCTGACGCTCGCCGTGGGCGGTGGTCTCACTGATATGAAAAGCGCTTGCCCACTGATTTAAGAACAGACGCAGGTCGAGTGCACGCGGATTAAGAACCAGCCCGGCATGGCCGTTCAGGTGCTGATTGGTAAAAGCGCCAACCTGTTCATGCACCGCATATTCGTTGCGGCAAATGCATTTGGTTTCGCCAACCGCTTCCAGTGCGCCGAGGATTTCGCGGACTTCGCCACGTAAGCGCCAGGCGTCATGGCCGACGCGCGCAAAGGTCAGTTCGGCTTCACTAATATTCATCAACCCTGCAATGTCGCGTGCGTATTTGCCGGGATTTTCTTTCTTCAGTTCCAGCCAGCGTGTGTAATGATTCATTGTCTCTTCCTTCCAGATTGCGGCCCCGGCGAACCGGGGAAAAGTGATTACCACTGATAACTCACGAAAATTTTGCCATTACGACCATCCTGCGGAATGCCTTGCGGCGACCAGTACTCTTTGTCGAAGGCGTTGCCCAGTACCAGCGTGGTGGTCATGCCTTTCAGTGCTTGTTGGCCCTGATAGCTCACGTAAAAATCGTTTACCGCATAGCCAGGCTGTTTAGCGTAGGTGCTGCTGATATGCGTTGAACGGTCAGCAAATGTCCCGATCCAGCCTACGGAGAAACCGCTGTGCGCAACCGGCACATTCAGTTTGCTGGTGACGGTGTCCGGATTAATGCTGGAAATGTATTCACCTGTGTCAGTATCTTTGCCGCGTGTGCGGTTATAGGCCATGTCGAGGCTGAACAGGTCGGCGGTATATTTCGCCATCACGTCCCAACCCCAGATTTTGGCATTGGGAACGTTATAGGACATGGTTGTCGCAGCGGCAAAGTCAACGCTGGTGGAGATGTAATCTTTTGCTTTGGTATCGAAATAGCTGGCTTTAAATTCGAGCGCATCGCTCGCCATCAGCAGATCGTCAAAGCGCAGGCCAAATCCGTATTCCTGCGTTTCGTTGGTTTCCGGGCGCAGGTTAGGGTTTGGCACCCAGTAGTTAGTGTAGAAACGACCAATCGAGAAGTGTTTCGCATCGTTATACATCTCGCCCATGGTTGGCGCACGGAAGGCCTGAGCGTATGAACCGAACAGCATCAGCCAGTCGGCTGGCGTAACGGTGAGTCCGGCGCGGGACGACCATTTGTCAGCATCAACATCTTCATAGCCGTCGCTGCTGCCGCGATAAGAGTCATAACGGGTACCGCCCAGCAGCGTAACCGGCAGGTCACGCAGGGTGATTTCATCCTGTAGCCAACCGGAGCTGAAATCGATCTTTGCCTCCGGGAAACCGGTGGTTGAACCACCCGGTTGTTGTTCCTGACGATAATATTCGCCGCCGTAGGTCAACAGGTGAGATGCAAAAGAGTCGGTAAACAGGCGGCTGCGGTTGTCGATCTTCCCGCCTTTGGTGGTTTGCTTGCGAAATTCGCCAGTGTTATCTGCGTTCTGAGCATTAATGCGCGCTTCGGACCAGTAGATACGGGCATCCGCGTTCAGCCAGTCATTGTCCGCAGGAGCAAGCGAGTAGGTCAGTTGCGCATCACGCTGGATCGTTGAACGGTTGGTCATCGGGTTGCTGGCATCCGCTGCACTGGTCTGCGGGTTTTTAGGTTCCCGGGCGTCATTGTTGTAGTATCGCAGCGAGCCGGCCAATGTCTGGGCGCTGTCAATTTTCCAGCTACCTTTCGCCAGCATATTGTTGATCGCTTCATCGTTTGGCGCTGTAGTACCGTCGCTCTGGCGCAAATCACCGCGATCGCGACTCGACCATGCAAGCAGTCCGTCCAGCGTATCGGTGCGCCCAAATGCGCTGGCGCCCATACCGAGGCTGTGATCGCCAGTTGCCGCAGTACCGAACACGCGGTAACCGCTGTTTTGTCCGGCTTCCAGCAGATCTTTGGCATCCGCAGTGTCATAGGCGATCACGCCGCCCAGCGCGCCGCTACCGTACAGTAGTGCGGAAGGGCCACGCACGACTTCGATACGTTTGATAAGCGCCGGGTCGAGGAAGGTGCTGTTCAGGTGTCCGGTGTCAGTTCCCTGACGAACGCCGTCAACCAGTACCAGAACGCCACGTCGATCGTAGCCGCGCAGATTCACGTCCTGGCCGTTGGTACGACCCGTTCCATCGAGGGTTAGACCCGGAACCGTCCGCAACAGATCGGCTGCCGAACTGGCGGTCTGGTTTTCCGGGGCGGTGGCATCAATCACGCTGACCATCATCGGCGCTTCAAAGGCACTACGGGCATTGCCGGTGGCGGTGACGGTCATATCCTCGACCGCCGCATAGGCTACGGTGGGCAGGTTACTGACAATCGCCAGCGCCAACAGCGATGGGCGCAGGGAAGCGGTGTGCAGGTAAGGCATAGCAACTCTCCATTAGGAAATCGAAAAGCGCTGGCTGCCTGGGTATGACCTGGGTGGCTGGCGAAATGTGTTGTTTATTTAGTCAGAATGAGTTTTCCGGCTTGCGTCTGGCGCAGCAGGTAGTGCTGACCATCATGTTCTATGATCACGCGTCCTTCGTTACCCAGCAGGGTTTTACTGTCAATTCGTCGCTCGTTTGGCGCGACGGAAGGCGGTGTTGTGTCTTTTGTAGGCGTAGCCGTTGTGTTATCCATACGTGACATAGTGTTTAAAAATAACAATCAATGTAACAATGATAATCATTATCATCAAACTGCAAATTTGCGGCAAGCGTTTTTGTGAAATAATTGTGACGAGAACGTTTTTTGCACAACAAGCGGGGAAAAACAAAGGATTAGCACCGGGCAAAGTGATATTGCCCGGCGAACAGCATTAAAAACGGCTATCAACCGCAGAGGCGAGTTTTTCAACCAACAGTTCAGTATCTTCCCAGTTCAGGCACGGGTCGGTAATGGACTGACCGTAAACCAACGGCTGGCCGCTAACGATTTTTTGCGTACCTTCACGCAGGAAACTCTCCGCCATGATCCCGGCAATTGCCGTCGAACCGTTACGAATTTGCTGGCACACGTCGTCACAAACGTCCAACTGACGACGATGCTGCTTCTGGCAATTGCCGTGGCTAAAATCGACCACCAGATGCTCAGGCAGGGAAAATTCGTGCAGGGTATCGCAGGCGGCGGCAATATCTTCAGCATAATAATTCGGCTTTTTACCGCCACGCATGATGATATGCCCGTAAGGGTTACCGCTGGTCTGATAAATGGTCATCTGACCGGTTTTATCCGGCGAGAGGAACATGTGACTGGCGCGGGAGGCGCGAATCGCATCGACGGCGATGCGCGTGTTGCCATCCGTTCCGTTCTTAAAACCGACCGGGCAGGAGAGCGCGGAGGCCATTTCACGATGGATCTGACTTTCGGTGGTGCGCGCGCCAATAGCTCCCCAACTGATTAAATCGGCAATAAACTGGCCGGTCACCATGTCGAGGAATTCAGTCGCCGTGGGGACGCCCAGTTCGTTGACCTGCAACAGCAGTTTTCGCGCCAGTTCAATACCGTGGTTTACACGATAACTGCCGTTCAAATCCGGGTCGGAAATTAGGCCTTTCCAGCCCACGACGGTGCGTGGCTTTTCAAAATAGGTACGCATCACGATTTCCAGACGCGCCTGGTGCTTTGTGCGCAGCGCCTGTAATCGTGTCGCGTATTCCATCGCGGCATCAAGATCGTGAATCGAGCAGGGACCTACGATCACCAGTAAACGGGGGTCTTCACCATTTAAAATTTTTTCTATCCGACGTCGGGAGTCCGTAACATGACGGGCGACGGAGGATGAAACAGGATGCCGTTGCGCAAGCTCTGCTGGAGTGACCAGGTTGTCAATACGCGCAGTACGGAGTTCATCGGTTCTGTTCATTACTTGTCTCAGAAATTTGTTGCTTCAACGGCAGGACTACCGGGAAGTGATGTACATCACAATATCACACTCATCCTGCCTGGTGGCGAGCATAATAACAAAAAATCGAACCAATGCACTAGCATTCTAGTACATGCGGCGATTCAGTCCCATGATATCGAGGATCTTGGTAGCAATCTCTTCTACCGAATAATTGGTACTGTTCAGCCAGGGGATCTGGTTTTTCCGGTACAGCGCTTCTACCTCAGCAACTTCCATTCGGCATTGGCGCAGCGAAGCGTAACGGCTGTTCTCACGGCGCTCTTCGCGGATGGCCGCCAGGCGCTCAGGGTCGATAGTCAGACCGAACAGCTTATGCTGCAACGGCTTCAGGGAGGCGGGCAGCACCAAATTATCCATATCATCGGCAATAAAGGGGTAGTTGGCGGCGCGGATACCAAACTGCATGGCCAGATACAAACTGGTTGGGGTTTTGCCGCAACGAGAAACACCAAGCAGGATAACCTGGGCCTGATCGAGGTTGCGCAACGAAATACCGTCGTCGTGGGCGAGGGTGTAGTCAATGGCGGCAATGCGCGCGTCGTACTTGTTGAGGTTACCGGGATTCAGACCGTGCGTGCGATGGGCGATAGGTGTAGGGTCGAGCTTCATCTCGTGTTGTAGTGGGGCAACCAATGCCTGCACAATATCCTGACAAAATCCCTCGCTTTGCAGAATGATTGAGCGAATTTCTGGCAGGACGATGGAGTAAAACACCAAAGGGCGCACGCCAGTTTGTTGGTAGATCGCGTCAATCTGGTCTTTAACCGCGCGCGCACGACTCTCATTTTCCACAAACGGCAGCGTAATGCTGCTGATCGTGACCGGAAATTGCGACATCACCGCGTGACCCAAGACCTCGGCGGTGATGGCCGTACCATCAGAAATATAAAATACGTGACGATCAACAGCATTATCCATTTTGCTCATCCTGGGCAGACATAATTCTCTGAAAGCATAAATTAAAATTCGCCAGAAGCGAATATTGCTGCATCTTTTTTATAAAATGAAACGGTATTTTTATAATTAATGAAAAGTACATTTCATTTTTCGGAACAAATGTTTATACCGGTAGTTTTTGTGGAGATCCCCTGTGGCTCGCGGGTTTGCGCAAATGCGGAAACAATCTGAAAAAATAAAAAATAAAGTTGCTTGAACGATTCACCGTTTTTTTCGCTGGAGTAAATATGCAAAGATAATTACGCAAAATTGAGTTTCCTAACCTCGTTCAAATATAAGGATTGTTCGATGTCCAACAATGGCTCGTCACCGCTGGTGCTTTGGTATAACCAACTCGGCATGAATGATGTAGACAGAGTTGGGGGCAAAAATGCCTCCCTGGGTGAAATGATTACTAACCTTTCAGGTATGGGTGTTTCCGTACCGAATGGTTTTGCAACGACCGCCGACGCGTTTAACCAGTTTCTGGACCAGAGCGGTGTAAACCAGCGCATTTATGAGCTGCTGGATAAAACGGATATTGACGATGTCACCGAGCTTGCAAAAGCCGGCGCGCAGATCCGCCAGTGGATTATCGACACTCCTTTCCAGCCGGAGCTGGAAAATGCCGTCCGCGATGCCTACGCGCAGCTGTCAGCGGACGATGCCCATGCCTCTTTTGCTGTGCGATCTTCCGCTACCGCAGAAGATATGCCAGATGCGTCATTTGCCGGTCAGCAGGAAACCTTCCTCAACGTCCAGGGATTTGATGCCGTGCTGGTTGCCATCAAACACGTATTTGCCTCGCTGTTTAACGACCGCGCGATCTCTTATCGTGTCCACCAGGGTTATGACCATCGTGGCGTAGCGCTCTCTGCGGGTGTGCAGCGGATGGTGCGTTCTGACCTCGCGTCTTCCGGCGTCATGTTCTCCATCGATACCGAATCCGGTTTCGATCAGGTAGTGTTTATTACCTCTGCATGGGGCCTGGGCGAGATGGTCGTGCAGGGGGCCGTTAACCCGGATGAATTTTACGTGCATAAACCGACGCTGGCGGCTAATCGTCCGGCTATCGTTCGTCGCACCATGGGTTCGAAAAAAATCCGCATGATCTACGCGCCGACTCAGGAACACGGTAAGCAGGTAACGATCGAAGATGTGCCGCAGGAACAACGCGACATTTTCTCCCTGACTAACGAAGAAGTGCAGGAACTGGCCAAGCAGGCGGTGCAGATCGAGAAGCACTACGGTCGTCCGATGGATATCGAATGGGCGAAAGACGGTCATACCGGCAAGCTGTTCATTGTGCAGGCGCGCCCGGAAACCGTGCGTTCTCGTGGCCAGGTGATGGAGCGTTATACGCTGCATGCGCAGGGTAAAATTATTGCTGAAGGTCGTGCTATCGGTCACCGCATTGGCGCGGGTCCGGTCAAAGTCATCCAGGACATCAGCGAAATGAACCGTATCGAACCAGGCGACGTACTGGTTACCGACATGACCGACCCGGACTGGGAACCGATCATGAAGAAAGCAGCGGCGATTGTCACCAACCGTGGCGGTCGTACCTGTCACGCGGCAATCATTGCCCGTGAGCTGGGGATCCCTGCCGTGGTGGGCTGTGGCGATGCGACCGAGCGCATGAAAGATGGTGAGAAGGTTACTGTCTCTTGTGCCGAAGGCGACACCGGTTATGTTTACGCTGACATGCTCGACTTTAGCGTGAAGAGTTCCAGCGTGGAAACCATGCCGGATCTGCCGTTGAAGGTGATGATGAACGTCGGTAACCCGGACCGCGCTTTCGACTTCGCCTGCCTGCCAAACGAAGGTGTTGGTCTGGCGCGTCTGGAATTTATCATCAACCGTATGATTGGCGTACACCCGCGTGCACTGCTGGAGTTTGATGACCAGACGCCTGAGCTACAAAATGAAATCCGCGCCATGATGAAAGGTTTCGATTCTCCGCGTGAATTCTACGTTGGTCGTCTGACGGAAGGGATCGCGACGCTGGGAGCGGCGTTTTATCCTAAACGCGTCATCGTGCGTATGTCTGACTTTAAGTCCAACGAATATGCCAACCTGGTCGGCGGTGAGCGTTATGAACCGCATGAAGAGAACCCGATGCTGGGCTTCCGTGGGGCGGGCCGTTATGTTGCCGATAGCTTCCGCGACTGCTTCGCGCTGGAATGCGACGCAGTAAAACGTGTCCGTAACGACATGGGCCTGACTAACGTTGAAGTGATGGTACCGTTTGTACGTACCGTTGCCCAGGCGAAAGCGGTGGTGGAAGAGCTGGCACGCCAGGGGCTGAAACGCGGTGAGAACGGACTGAAGATCATCATGATGTGTGAGATCCCGTCTAACGCCTTGCTGGCCGAGCAGTTCCTCGAGTACTTCGACGGCTTCTCCATCGGCTCAAACGACATGACGCAGTTGGCGCTGGGTCTGGATCGTGACTCTGGTGTAGTTTCTGAACTGTTTGATGAGCGTAACGACGCGGTGAAAGCGCTGCTGTCGATGGCGATTCGTGCAGCCAAGAAACAGGGCAAATACGTGGGTATTTGCGGTCAGGGCCCATCTGACCATGAAGACTTTGCGGCCTGGCTGATGGAAGAGGGGATCGACAGCCTGTCGCTGAACCCGGACACTGTCGTACAGACCTGGCTAAGTCTGGCTGAACTGAACAAGTAACATCATGCCTTATCCGGCCTATTCAACGTAGGCCGGATAAGATACGCTAGCGTCGCCATCCGGCACTTTATCCTGCAACACTCTCCACGCTCAAACGCTGAATAATATCCTGACGCAGTTGGTATTTTTGTACTTTACCGGACGCTGTGCGTGGTAATTTCTCCACGATCACAATGTGCTCAGGGTATTTGTACTTTGCCACCCGCTTGCGACTAAAAAAGGCTACCACTGACTCCAGTGACAGCGAATGATGCGGCGGTTTTAGCACCACATAAGCACATGACCTTTCACCTAAGCGTTCGTCCGGCATCGCGACAACGCAGGCATCGTGAATGCGGGGGTGCTGCAATAAAATATCCTCAACTTCGCGGCTGCTGATGTTTTCTCCACCGCGGACAATGATATCTTTTTTCCGTCCGGTGATTTTGATGTACCCCGCATCGTCCATTCGGCATAAGTCGCCGCTGTAATACCAGCCGTCTTGATCCAGCGCACGGGCGGTGAGTTCGGGTTCATCGAGATAGCCCATAAACACATTGGGACCGCGTGAGGCTTCTTCGCCTTCTACACCCGCAGGCAACGTATTGCGTGCTTCATCGACCACTTTAATTTCGACGCCTGCAGCAGCATATCCGTCGGTATCCATCATGCGAGAAAGCGAATCATCGAGATTGACCAGCGCATGCGGGGAACTCTCTGTCGAGCCATAAATGCTTAATAATTTTATGCCGAGCTGCTGGCAGTCACGGGCAATCTTCTGTGGAATGGTTGTGCCCCCACATAAGAAAAAGCGTAGCGATGAGAGATCGCTTGGCCGTTTATCCATGCTACACAACATGTCGTAGACGAAGGGCGTTGCGCCGAGCACACAGGTACAGCGTTGTTGTTCCAGCAGTTCAAGACAGGCGGCTGGGGTGAAAATATCTAACAATACGCTGCGTGCGCCGATTAAAAACGGTGCGGTAACGCCATGCAGAAAACCGGTAGCGTGTCCCAGTGGTGCTGGCATTAAAAACACATCCTGCCAGGTGAGATTAAGACGGGCACAGTAGGCGCGCTCGCTGGCAAGGATGTTGTTGTGGGTCAGCATTACGCCTTTTGGCATTCCCTCGGTACCGGAGGTAAACAACACCGCCGCCAGTTCATCGGCGTGAACATTAATCGTTTGGGTTAATGGCGGAGCTAAAAGCAGTTGGCTGAGCGCTAGCGAGGTCGTTGCCGGAGCCAGTTTATCCACGGCAACGATCTGTTGCAGATGTGGCAACTGGTTTTGTAAGGGCAGGATCAGATCGACCGGTCGGGTCTGTTTAAACAGCGTCGGTGCGAAAAAAATCTTCGCCTTGCACTTATTCAACACCCATACCATCTCTGCTTCACGCCACGCTGGCAGCAGCGGTACGGAAACGGCCCCGGTTTTCAGGCAGGCCAGGTAGATAATCGTAAACTCGCACCAGCCCGGTAGCTGGAAGGCAATGCGATCGCCAGGTTGAATACCGCAGGCTAAAAACCAGGTTGCCAGACTGCTGGCCGCGCTATCGAGTGCAGCATAGGTGTATGAAGCGCCATGGTTATCAACCACCGCGATTTTATCTGGCATGGCTCTGGCAGTTTGGTTCCAGTAATCGCCAAGCGAAGCATCTCCCCATAAACCCTGTTGCCGCCAGACTTCGCGACGTTCGGCGTTAAACGTTAGTGTGATACTCATGAAGTTATTCCCTGGATGATTTCGGCATACTTCTGACCGGATGGCCGGCGTGGCCGAACCGGTGTACTACAGGTAAAATCCGTTAGCCGTAGCGAAAATCAATGCCAAATGTTCCGACCGGATATTCCCATTGGTCGAGGATCGTGTCGCCGCACAGTACTCGACACGTTCCGCACTCCAGGCAACCAGCAGAATCAAAATGAATGTTTCCACTCTCGTCCTGCTTATAGAGCCCGGCGGGGCAGGCTTTCAGCAGCTTGCGAAATTCATTAAGGTCTGGATGTTCGGCCAGGATGATGTGCGGGTGGCCTTCATCGACATTGAATTTATTGACGCCCAGTTTGACGTCAACGTTAACAGTATTGTCCTGACTCATAGTGCAGTTGCCCCCTTGATACCGTCTTTCAGTAAGTTCATCAGTCCGATTTGTTTGGCATGGGACATAATCATCTTGCGAACCGGTTGATTTGGACGTCCGTCAACGGTGAACATATCGCTCATGATGTCGGCCACCATACGCGGATACTGGGTGAACAAACGTGGGTTTTCCATCAACGCCGGGATCTTGCGAAAATGTTGTAAATCACGCATCACACAGCCTTGTTCAAGCGCGCGTTTGTAGTCCATCAGGCTGCTGGCAGAGAAATCCTGTCGTTCTTTTGCTGCAATGGCTGTTTGGGCAGCGGCTTCTGCGGAAGCGATGGCCAAATCCATACCTCGCACCGTGAAACCCAGGTTCAAACAGAAACCGGCGGCATCACCGACGATCATCACACCGTCATCGACCAGCTTTGGAACCATTGCCAGACCGCCTTCCGGCACCATATGCGCGGAATATTCCAGTAATTCACCACCGGCAATCAATGGTCGAATAGTTGGATGTTGCTTAAAGTCTTCCAGCATTTGTGGAATACTTTTTGTGGCATGGGCAATATCCCCCAGACCACACACCAGCCCCAGAGAGATGGAGTCCTGGTTGGTATACAAAAAACCTCCTCCCATCAATCCATCAGACGGTGAGCCTGCAAACAGCCAGGCCGCGCCCTCATTACCTGAAAGGTTGAAGCGATCTGCAATGACTGCTGGAGGTAAGCCGATCAGCTCTTTTACGCCAACGGCATAGTGATGTGCAGAAGAGGGAGGAACCATCCCCAGGGACCGCCCCAACATAGAGTTGACGCCATCGGCCAGGATGACAATATTGGCTTCCAGGATATCGTCACCGGCCTGGACTCCGGTGACCTTATTACCTTCGCGGATCAGAGCATCGACGCGCACACCGGGGATGAACTGCACGCCAGCTTGTTCCGCTTTTTCCATTAGCCATGGGTCAAGTCTGTTGCGCAAAACGGTATACGAATCCTGCGTTGGTGCGTCAGCTTTTTCACGATGGAAATCGAGAGTGACGGCGCTTTCTTCGGTCAGAAAGGAGATTTTTTCGCGGGTGACTTTACGCTCGAGCGGCGCCTCCTGCGCGAACCCTGGCATGATGCGCTCAAGGCTATGCGCGTAGAGTCTTCCGCCGGTCATATTTTTACTGCCTGCACTGTTTCCGCGCTCAATGACCAGCACGTCCAGTCCGGACAGAGCCATAACGTAGCCTGCAACCGTACCCGCCACGCCAGCACCGACCACAATGGCATCAAATTTTTCATCTGACATGCTTTATGCTCCTTTCCCGCTGCAAGGGCAGCGGGAGATGTGCGTTAAATGGGGGGATTAGCGGCTGAGATGTTCGATAAGGGCCGGAACAACTTTGTAGATGTCGCCTACCAGGCCGTAATCGGCATAATTGAAAATAGGGGCTTTCTTGTCTTTGTTGATAGCAACAATGACTTTCGCGCCGTTACCACCGACCATATGCTGAATTTGTCCTGAAATGCCCAACGTCAGATAAAGGTCTGACTTCAGTAACACACCAGAAACGCCAATGTAGCGTTCGCGCTCCATCCAGTTTTCGCCTTCGGCGATCGGGCGCGAGCAGCCCACTTCTGCCCCCAGTACCGATGCCAACTGATGCACCATCTCCAGATCGTGTTGCGCAACCAGGCCGCGACCCACGCCAACCACACGTTTGGCTTTACTGAGGTCCACGCTGCTCACGGATTTAGCGCGACGTTCCTGGCACATAATTTCATGAAGCGGTGCGATGTAAGCTGCTGGGACAACAGGGCAGTTGTGCGAGGCGTTTTCCGCTACAGGTTCAAGCAGGCCAGGGGCAAGAGTGATAATTGCCAGCGCGCTTTTGATTTTTTCTTTGCCGAATGCCAGCCCACCATACATTCGGTGCTCTGCGAACACTGTGCCATCCTCAAGAGTCACCGATATTGCGTCGTTCACCATCGCGGCATTGAGTTGGATGCTTAACCGTGCCCCAAGTGATTTCGCGCGCTTTGTGGCTGACATCAACAGCATTCCGGCGTGTTCTTGCATCAGCGCCGCGATGGTTTCGGCGTAATTTTCTACACGCTGTAAACCGGAGGGGGCTTCGAGCACGATTATTTCATCTGCACCCAGAGGTTTAACCTGATTAGCCTGTTCGCTGCCTTGTACAATAAGATGGACATGCTCACCCCACTGACGTGCGCCGGTCATTAATTCTGCGTAGCGTTCTACGTTATCGCTGAACACCCATACGTTAGCTAATTTACTCATGACAATTTCTCTCCGTTGAGCTTAGTTCAGGGCTTTTTTAAGGTGTTCAGCCAGTTCGGCAATGGCTTCAGCCGAGTCATTTTCCAGAATGATGTGCTTACGTTCTGTTTGTGGCGGTACAGTGAGGCTTACCAGTTCCGCTAACGGTGACGCAGGCGTCCAGCCAATATCGCTGGCTTGCCATGGTGTGACGGGCTTTTTACCCGCGCCGAGAATGGCTTTCATTGAGGGAATACGCGGCGTGTTGATATCCGAGGTTACGCAGAGTACGGCGGGGAGCGGCAGGTCAATCACTTCAACCTCGTCTTCCAGCACGCGCTCAACCACAATGCGGTCGCCGTTACGTTGGATGTTGCTGACGGCGTTAATCACCGGGAGTTGCAACAGTTCGCCAACCAGTAAGCCAACCTGTTGGGCATAGATATCCCCCGATCCTTCTCCGAACAGCATCAGGTCGAAATTCATATTTTTGGCCGCGCAGGCCAGCGCCTGAGCGGTGTCGCGGGGCAATGAATGCTCCAATTGCGGATCCTGCACCATGAACAAACTGTCCGGTCCACGTGACAGCACGTCTTTACGCACTTTGGAATTTTGCAGTAGCGATCCGCCCACGGTTAAAGCGACGATTTCATCACCCTCCGCACTCAGTTGCGCCGCGGCCTCAATCGCATTCAGATCAAACTGGCTGATTTTGGCATCGGCCCGGTCAAAGTTAAGCGAATGCTGTGGGGTAACAACAATGTCCTGTTCTTCAGGCACCAACTTAAAGCAGGTTATTATTTTCATGGCATCTCCAGTCATCCACAGTAGGGAAAATTAACTGAAAATAGTTTGCGGCAGAGAGGGGACAGTTTTCGACGGGGCAATCTGTTTTCATTCCCAACAATCTTGCAAAAAAAAGTGCTGCGGGAATGCTTGTTTTATAAACGAGAGCTCGGCCTTGTGTACTGAAGAGAAAAAAGAGCAAACAAACCAGGGAAGGATAATTGCGAAATGAATCATGTTTTTTAACGTTTTTACGCTTAATTTGTTTCTGATATGTAAATTGTTAATGTTGAATTAATAACATTTATTCTTTTCGTTTTTTATAAAACGGAAATAAACGTGGAAAACAACGCAATGAGGCAGGAGGTATCATCTTGCAGTCGACGCAAATAATTTTGTTTCGCCAGCAAGGAATAACGTTGTATAACGTTATTATCGTTTTCACTTTTCGATATTCAGTATTCACAAAATTACTGCCTTTAGGTGGAGGTTGTCATGTATCAACGCTGCTTTGATAATGCCATTGAGACCCTTTTTGAGCAGGGGAAAACGCCGAGATTTTCCCGATTCGTCATTAGCGATGATCCTAACTGGGAGTCCGGACATCATGTTCATGATAATGAAACGGAGCTTATCTATGTTAAAAAGGGGGTTGCAAGATTAATCATCGACTCTTCGCTGTATGTCGCGCATGCCGGGGACATTGTGGTGATTGAGCAAGGGCGATTGCATGCGGTTGCATCTGATAGCAGCGCACCTGCTACCACTTACACCTGCGCACTCTACGGTTTCCGGTTTAACAGTTGGCAGGACAATCAGCTATTGCAGATGCACTCGTGTCCGGTCATTAGCGTCAGCCAGGGTAAAGAGGTTATTAAGAGTATTTTTAATGAGCTGGGGGTGATGCTCCCGCAGAGCAAGAACAACCTGACGTCTTCCGCTTATGACGCATTCGCGTATGCATTAACCGTGTTATATTACGAAAACTTTAAAAATGCTTACCGCTCTGAACAGGGATATATTAAAAAAGATGTCTTAATTAAAGATGTATTGGTCTATTTAAATAACAACTTCCGCGAAAAAATTACTCTCGAACAGTTATCTAAAAAATTCCGCGCCAGCGTGAGCTATATCTGCCATGAATTTACCCGCGAGTATCGTATATCACCCATCAATTATGTTATTCAACGGCGAATGACAGAAGCGAAATTTTCCCTGACCAATACGGAGGCCTCGTTGGCGGAAATTTCGTGGCGGGTAGGGTATGAAAACGTCGATCATTTTGCCAAACTTTTTCAGCGGCATGTGGGGTGTACTCCCAGCGATTATCGTAAGCAGTTTAAAAATAACCTTGCTGAGCAGGAATGCTTGATGCCTGAAGTTTGATTCTCCCGCACCGTCCCGGATAGCGTATCTGCGCTATCCGGTCAGTTATACCGCTTACTTATTCTGATAATCCTTTAGGATTTGGCGACCCGCGACGTAAATCATGATTTCATCGGTACCACCGCCAATGCGCTCACAGCGGACATCGCGCCAGAATCGGGATACGCGTGCTTCATCGGTGTAACCCAGTCCGCCCATGATCTGAATTGCGTCGTCAATCACTTCCATTGCCGTACGTGCACAATACAGTTTTGCCAGTGCCGCACTGGTTCGCAGCGACTGTTCCTGATCGGCCTGCCAGGCGACCTTCAGCACCATATTGCGCATGTTTTCAATTTTGATTGCCATCAGCGCCAGTTTTTCCTGGATCATCTGGTTATGACCGATCGGCTTACCAAATGCGATGCGCTGGTTAGCGTAGCGGGCGGCATCTTCGAAGGCGCATTCGGCAAAACCCGTGCTGCGCGCGGCGTTGATCAGGCGTTCCATTTCGAAGTTGTACATTACGTTGAGGAAGCCCATGCCTTCTTCGCCGACCATATCGCTTTCGTCCACTTCAACGTCATCAAGATAGACTTCGCAGGTGCTTAACATGTGCCAGCCGATTTTATGCAGCGGGTTAACCTTAATGCCCGGTTTCTTAGAATCCACCCACCACAACGTAAAGGCTTTCTTCGGATCTTTCGGCTCCGGGTCGCGAGCCAGTACCAGCATGTACGGATACTCTTTAGCGCCAGTGATAAACGTTTTTTGCCCGTTGAGATACACCTTGCCATTTTTGCGGGTGTAGCTGGTGGTGGCACTATTATTATCGGAGCCTGCTCCCGGCTCGGTTAATGCCAGCGCATACGCCGGATCGCCCGTTTCCATGGTGCTTTCTGCTGTTTTACGCAGCTGCTCGGCGGAGCCAAAACGTCGCATGCTGTGGATGCACTGACCGTTAGTGATCAAAAAAGCGGGCGCGCCACATTTTGACACTTCCATCAGCGCCAGCATCTGGGTGACGTAATCAGCCGGGATGCCGCCAAACTCTTCCGGAACGCCCAGCATCGAAATGCCGTTGTCCGCAAGGGCTCGCATAAATTCCTTCGGATAAGTCGCCGTCTGATCGCAGGTACGGAAATACTCCTCCGGGAAATTGCTGGTAATCAGCTCACGAATGCTGGCAAGCAACAGTTCTTGTTCTTCAGTTAATGAAAAGTCCATCAGGGTACTCCTTTTAATTGGCTGCGTCGGGTAATACAAAGCCCATCGAGGCATCGATAAATAATCTTTCGTCCATCAATTTCAGGTCTGGGGAAATAATCGGTGTGAAATCCATTTTGTCCAGGATGTCTTCCTGTAAAGAGACTCCCGGTGCTATTTCGATTAAATGAAGACCATCTGCTTTTAACGTAAATACAGCGCGTTCAGTGATGTAACGCACATCAAGTCCACGTTCGAGGGCAATTTTTCCGCTGAAAGTCACTTCAGGTAATTCATTAACGAATTTTTTCACCCGACCTTCCTGCACGATATTTAACTTACCGTCCGCAACTTCCGTTTTCAGACTTCCGGCAGTTAACGTGCCGCAGAAAATAATTTTTTTGGAAGTGGCGCTAATATCGATAAAACCGCCGGTACCCATGATTTTGCCATTGAATTTGTGTACGCCGACGTTGCCGTGGCGATCCACTTCGGCAAAACTTAAATAGCACACATCCAGCCCGCCACCGTGATAGAAGTCAAACTGGGACGTCATATCCAGAATGGCGCGAGTGTTGACGTTGGCACCGAAAGCAATGCCTTGAGAGGTGATGCCGCCAATCGGACCCGTTTCGACTGTCAGAATAAAATCGTCAGCACAGCCTTCTTCGCGCGCGACGAGACCAATGCCATCGGCAATACCTACGCCAACGTTGCCGACCGCACCTTTGCGCATTTCAAACAGGGCGCGTCGGGCCACCAGTTTACGCTGATTGAGCGGCAGGGCAGTTTGTTGGCTGTCATCGAGCACAAAATCGCCAGAGATAAAGCGGTTAACCGGCGCACCACCGTACAGTTGCGTTTGGTCGGGGTCGATGACCACAATATCGACCAGATAGCCGGGAATACGTACCGACTTCGGATGCAAAGTGGCTTTCTTCACCATTTTTTGCACCTGCATCATAACGATGCCGCCGTTATTGTGTACGGCCTGGGCAATCACCAGCGCATCAAGATACATAACTTCATCTTCAAAGGTGGCATAGCCTTCGCTGTCACAGGTGGTGGCGCGAATAAAGGCGATGTTTGGCGCAATGGCTTTGTAATACAGGTACTCTTTGTTATCAATTTCCACCAATTTGATCAGATCTTCGGTGGTCACTTCATTCAACTTACCGCCCTGTTGGCGAGGGTCAACAAATGTACCGATGCCGATATCACTGAGGATCCCAGGCTGGTGGGCTGCCGATGCACGCAGGGTTTGGGTTAATACGCCCTGAGGATAGTTATAGGCGGCAATTTTATTTTGTTCCGCCAGGTCGGAGATTCGTGGTGATTGTCCCCAGTGTCCGCATAATGCCCATTTGACTAAGCCTTCCTGTGCCAGCGGGCTAATTCCCCGGTCGGCACGGTCACCCAGACCCGTAGGGCTAATCAACGCTAGATTCCGTGGTGACTGAGAATTTTTATATTTTTCAGCCAGCGCGTTAATTAATGTTGTTGCTTCGAGAATACCGCCACCTGCACCTAATACACAAAGAGTTGCTTCATCAGGAATATAATTAACTGCATCTGCTGCGGATAATACGGGTACCCGACCATCTATACGATTTGGTCTTGAAAATTTCATGTGAACTCCAGATTATATGCGTGCGACTACCTGTCGCTATATTCGACAATAATATTGTGAGTTATTTAATAATGTTTAATCATCGGCCAGATATCCGTGGTTAGACGAATATCTGGGGTAGGGCATTACTGATATTAATATGGATATATCTGTAATTAAGCCTGATGCAATATTGTCAATACAGTACGCAGGTCGGTGACCGAAATTTGTCCTGGGGCGGAGGCTTTTTTTACTGCCCCAAAGGTTGCCGCTGAACCGAAAACTTCACCAGACAGACGTGAAATCACCCCTGTTTTAGCCATCGACATGGTGATTATCGGGCGATCGGCATAGCGTTCTTGCATTTCCAGCGTGGCGCTAAGCAGCGTCAGAACATCCGCTTTATTTTGCGGCATCAAGGCAATTTTGGGGATGTCTGCGCCTAGTTCCTGCATTTTACGCAGGCGCTGGACAATCTCTTCTGTGGCTGGTGTCTTATGAAAATCGTGATTGGACATAATCACAAAGACATTTTTCGCGTGCGCATGCTCGACGGTCGCTTTGACCAGTTCGTCTCCGGTAAACAGTTCCAGATCGATCATATCCACCAGACCGCTGTCTACCGCCGCGCGGTTAAGTGCAATATAGTTTTCGACAGACAGTGCCTGTTCACCGCCTTCTTTGGCGCTGCGGAAGGTGAAAAGTAGCGGTTTGTCCGCTATCACATCGCGGATGGCGCGAGCCGCTTCCAGCACGGCATCTGTGGAAGAGACATCGCCGAAATGGTCAACGCGCCATTCCAGAATGTCGAAATCCGCTTCGCGATAGGCCAGCGCTTCGCTTTTTACCGTTGCGATGTCTATACCCATCAGCGACACAATGATCTTCGGCGCACCATCGCCAATAACGAGATTTCTTACGGTTACGGTTTTCATTGATTACCCTTTAACTATTCTACAAATGCTTGCCCGTCAGGCGGCAAAACCCATAACCTGTTTCACATACTCCAGCGGGAAATCTTTCCCGGTCCAGAGCTTGAACTGTTCAGCCCCTTGCCATAACAACATGCCGTAACCATCAATTGTTTTGCAACCAGCACTTTGTGCCTGCTGCAATAATTTGGTCATATGCGGGTTGTAGACGCATTCGGTTACCAGCAGTTCCGGACGTAGCAGGGAAGCGTCGGTCACGAGAGATTCATTTTCCAGCGGCTTCATGCCGACTTTTGTTCCGTTGGTTAAAATATCCGCGCTGGCAAGTGCGTCAGCAAAAGCCTGGCGATCTGCGAGATCGATAACAGTGACCACGCAGTCGGTGTTTTCATTGACGCGTTTGGCAAACTCCTGCGCTTTGGCAAAAAACTCATCCTGGCGGTTAAAGAGTTTAATTTCTTTGATGCCTTCAATCGCTGCCTGTGCACCAATGGCTGTCGACGCACCGCCTGCGCCCAACAGTACCATGGTTTTACCTTTGATATCGAAACCACTTTCCTTAATTGCACGAATATGACCCGTGCCATCGGTATTGTAACCACGCAGGTAACCATCATCATTGACGATAGTATTAATTGCACCGACCAGTTTGGCGGCAGGTGTTAATTCATCAACATATTCACATGCTAGCTGCTTGTTGGGCATTGAGACCCCTGTACCACGCATCTTTAAGGCCTTCAGCCCGGCAATTGCATTAGCAAACGTTGAGTTATCGACTTCAAATGCCATATAAGTGAATGGCAATCCCGCTTTTTCTAATGCCTTATTTTGCATTTCAGGCGACAGACTGTGTCTGATAGGGTAGGCCATCAATCCAATTAGTTCATATTTAGCAGTTACGTCCATTTGATACTCCTTCTAAACAATTTATTGAAAATAACGTTCGCCCAACCGCACATCATTTTTGGGGATATCAAATACGCGGTAGTAACGAATAAAGACGATGATGGCGGTGATGAAGGCCAGCAGAGCAAATGCAAAGTCCAGCAAAATGATGTACTGCAGACCAATGTTAGAGAGGTATCCGGTGATTAATGGGATAATAAAGTTGGCTACGCCACCCATCATCATATAAATACTGGTGACTTTGGCTTTGCTCTTGGGAAAGAATTCAGACATCACCGAGACACCGAGCTGTAAAATACCGCCAGCGGCAGAGAATCCAATGAGAAATGAACCGACGTTACACACCAGCGGAGAGGGATATAAGTAGATGACGGCTGCGGTGATGGTTGCCAGCCCGGCGTTAAACACATTTGCCCAAATAGGTCGAACCCATTTTTTTAACAGAGCGGCAAAAATAAATACGCAGACCAATGATCCCATACTGTAGTAAGAGATTGTCTTCAGTGCGTCAGATTCTGCCATGCCGGCAAAGGCCATCGCATATTTTGGCATCCAGACCACGATGACGTAAAAAGTCGAAAAGGCAGCAACACCAAACATGACGGATGCCACACCTTCCAGCCAGACCAACGGTTTACTGTTCATCTGTGGCAGATCTTTCGCGATGCCAGCATCCACCATCTGGCCAGGGAAGCGACTTCTTAGCAGCATCAAGGTAATGACGACAAACAACGCACCCGGGATAATGACCGCATAACCGTACCAGATATGGTTGAGCAGCATGGTGCTGACGACGATGGGGTAGATCATCTGCCCAAACGAGACCATAGCTTTCACCAGGATAACGGCTGAGCCAGAGGCTTTAGGGAAGCATTCCATTAACGCCGGGTACCCGCCGGTATCCAGTGCCGAGTTTGCCACGCCAACGCAAACGGCCAGAATAAAGGCAATCATCAGATTAGGGCTGGCGGGAATACCGAAGAAGAACAGTATATAAAGAATAGCGCCTAACAGAATGATAGCCCGACGACCAAATTTATCTGAGAGCACGCCAAAGAATAAGATGCTCACCAGTCGCCCCAGACCAATGCCTGAAATCAAATAGGCAATTCCTGCATTGTCGGTGGAAAACTTTTCTGCAAGAGAGGTCATGTTTTGCGCCAGTGTAATGACGCTAATGCCGTGTAGGAAATAACTTAAATAAATACAGATTATCGCCAAAAGAAATGGCGTATTAAAGGTCTTGCTTTGAGACATTTTCACAACTCCTTGCGGATTTTAAAATTGTTCTGTGCTCGTCGATATTGTTTAAATTGCGGCGACCTTGTAATTAATATACTGGGCGGCAGCCACAGAACCTACATAGCATGGCGTTTAAGTTACCAGGTATATTGCATAACACACTGTGAAATCGAACTCTGCCAGCCAGTGTTTTGCTGATGTTTTAAAACTGAAGTCAATTATTTTGCAGAAGAGGGGAACAATATTGCATCCACGCTTATTTTACGGCTTGTATCATCTTTAGCTGATGTTTTGACGTGATGTGGCTGCGATAACCAATAAACAACGCCAACAGGAATCCAACAGCGGCTATGCCAGTATCAAACCACATGATGTGAGCAATACTGGTTTCAGAGAGTTTTGCTGTTATCAATGGAATGGTGAAGGTCGCAATGCTGCCCGCGCTGTAGTAAATACCGGTCGCTTTGCCCTTCGCATGCGGAAAGCGTGCGGCCATCAGCGTTAAACCGATTTGCACAACGCCCCCTGCGGAAGAAAAACCGATGACAAACGCAAAGATAATGACAACGATAGGTGTCGGATGCAGACAAACCATCAGCAGTGCGACAAATGAGATAAACGTATACAGCATCAGCATCGATGTCGCGCGTTCTGCTTTTCGCGCCAGCGGGGCGGTGATCAGCACGCACAGTAGAGAGCCGCAGGTATAAATGCTTAACAGTTTGATAGATAACGTATAGGGCATTCCGGCGACAAACTGTCCGTATTGCGCCAGCCACTGGCTTACCAGATAAAATGTCGCCATTGCGATGTAGCCGTACAGGGTGTAACTGGCAAGGTCGAGCAGGGAGCAACGATGTTCAGGTTGTCCGGTTTCCCGTTCAGCCGGTTGAGCCCGGATGACGGTATGAGGCCCGGGATGTGGCGGAAATCGACAGCGAAATAAAAACACACCGTTGAGTATCATAACGGTTGCCGCCAGCAGGAAGGACCAGCCAAACCAAAGTTCGGCCCATACCAGCAGACTGATAATCATTGGCAGCAGGAACTGACCGCTGGAGACGAAGGCTTTTATCAAAATATTGGCCGTGCTGGGTGAGCGGGGGAATGCCTCCATCAGGCTGGGATAGGTTCCGGCATCGAGAAAACTGTTTGCCATTCCCGCTAAAAAACCAAAAGCATAGGCAAGAAAAATACTGTGAGTATTTATGATGCCAATAAAGAAAATCAGGTAGCAGGTCATACCAAGGATAATAAATGGTCTGCGACCATAGCGATCGGAAAGCATCCCTGCTACTAATAAAACGCTTAAGCGGCCGATACCGAGTGAGGAAATAACAATCGAGACGCCCGCGGTATTGGTTTGCCACTGTTGTTCCAGTGAAGACATATTGAGGCTCATCAGAATGACCCCCATGCCGTGCACCAGGTAATTTAGGTACAGCCCTATCGCAGTGGAGAAATAGGTGTTTTTCATAATGTGTTACTCAGCGAAGAGGCTAAATAGATATGGCGTTGCGATCTCTTAACACATACGCTCGAGATCGTGAGCATAGAGTTCAACAGCTGCCGACTGATAGATTTTCCAGTCGAGAAAACCATCGTGGTGATAAACCGCCTGAAAAGCGTTCAGATCGGGGAAAAAACGCATGGTGTTATTCCCAATGCGGTTATTTATTTTGTCGATAATTGCATTAATTCTTAACTTCCTCTTGGCTTTCATTTCTGAACAAATGCGGACAATGTCGTCTGGAATTTCTCTTTCACCCTTTTCCCATTGTTGCCAGGCGACAACATTGTCATCGCGCGCGATATACCTGGCGCTTTCTTCCACCGTCATAGCAAAAATATGGCGGATCGCCTGTAGCTCTAATGCGTTCATTATTTGGTCGCTTCATAAAAGACGGTGGAATAGTAATAACATTGCTGTGGATATTTCGGCTTGAAGAGAGTCACAGTATTTTGTGCAATATTATTTGGTCCTTGACGGGGAAGATAATGTGTTGGTGCGTTAAGGTTGGTGGAGTGGCGTGCGAAGGACAAAAAAAAGCCCATCGTGGGAGATGGGCAAAGACTACACACAGCAATTCGTTGTTTCACTCAGGGGATTTCCATGCTTATAAATCAATGTGTTGATCTAAAGCCATGGGCTAATAGTAGGCATACTGATTTTTTACGTCGATCAGATTCATCTCAATAGTTTAAAAACTGTAAAGAATTTGCGACACAAATGAGTATTGAAAGAGGGATGAAGTTGGTTCTAATCCCGTAAGAGGGAGGGATTGATTAGTATTGTTAAACAATCAGGCGGCGTTGCCGCCTGATGTTGGATTACTTATTGCGTTCGATTTCAGCAATTTCTTCGAGGATTTCATCCGGATTGGTACCTGGCGCAGGGGCTTCGTTTACCCAGGCGGAGAACAGACGCCAGGAAACGGCCAGTACTACTGGACCGATAAACAGACCAATCATGCCGAAGGCAATCAATCCGCCGATGACTCCGGAGAGAATCAGGAGCAGTGGCAAATCGGCACCCATGCGAATCAGCATCGGTCGAATCACGTTATCCAGTGTTCCGACCACGCCGCTCCACACCAGCAGCACGGTGCCCCAGGTTGAATCCCCCGTCCAGTATAGCCAGATAATGGCCGGAATCAGTACCGGTAGCGGCCCCAGTTGCACCAGACATGACAGGATCATCAATACCGCCAGCAGTGTGGCATACGGCACACCGGTTACCGCCAGACCAATACCCCCGAGCACTGCCTGTACCAGAGCGGTGACCACAACGCCTAATGCGACGGCGCGAATGGCTTGTGCTGCCAGCAGAATGGCAGCATCTCCACGTTTTGAGGCAAGACGGCAGGCGAAGTGACGAATACCTAATGCGACTTGTTCACCGCGCCAGTACAACAGGGCACTGAACAGCAGCATCAGGCCACAGTGCATCATAAAGCGGCCGATATGCGCGGCCTGACCGACGAACCAGGTGGTGGTGGTGCCGATATAAGGACGAACCTTGGCCATAATCGCCGAACCGCCCATATCCAGTAAGCTGTGCCATGCGCCATACATTTTGGCACCCACCAGTGGAATGCTGTTCAACCATGCCAGATCCGGTAGTGTCATATCACCTGCGGTTACGGCATGGATCAGCGGCCCACTGCCATCGACGATGCTGTTAACCAGCAGCGCGATGGGGATGATGAACAACAGCACCAGCAACAGTGTCATCACCAGTACGGCAAGTGAACGGCGTCCCCAGAGCAATTTTTGTAAGCGTAGCAGGATAGGCCAGGTTGCAATGACAATCGTGCCTGCCCAGGCAAAACCGAGGATAAAGGGCTGAACAATCCAGAGACAGGCCACAATCAGGATGGCTAAAAACAGCACCGATAGCAGCACTTGTGCAATATCCCTGGGCTGACGGAAATTTACCATAAATACTTTTCACCTTTGTCTTTGCGCCAGAACGTTGACGCGACGTGAATACTTAAATCACACCCTGTAATGATGAGCAATTTCAGCGGTTTTGAACAGGCGGATTCTGCCTGTAAATCTGCTGAGCGTATTAGAAAAAAATGTGATACAACAAACAAAGCAACACGCAAACGATTAAATTCACAACACAGACCGCAGGAAAGGGTCACTATAATGATTCCACAAATTTCTCAGGCACCAGGTGTCGTTCAACTGGTGCTCAACTTTTTGCAGGCGCTGGAGCAGCAAGGATTTACGGGCGATACGGCAACGAGCTATGCCGATCGTCTAACAATGTCGACGGATAACAGTATTTATCAGCTGCTACCTGATGCTGTCGTTTTCCCTCGTTCAACCGCAGATGTGGCGCTAATCGCCCGTCTGGCGGCAGAACCGCTTTTCTCGTCGTTGATTTTTACCCCGCGCGGCGGCGGCACCGGGACCAACGGTCAGGCGCTGAACCAGGGCATTATTGTTGATATGTCCCGCTATATGAGCCGCATTATTGAAATCAACCCGCAAGAAGGTTGGGTGCGGGTAGAAGCCGGGGTGATAAAAGATCAGCTCAACCAGTTTCTGAAGCCTTACGGCTATTTCTTTGCCCCGGAATTATCCACCAGTAACCGGGCAACACTCGGCGGGATGATCAACACCGATGCGTCCGGGCAAGGATCGTTGGTTTACGGTAAAACTTCCGATCATGTGTTGGGCATCCGTGCGGTGCTGATGGGCGGTGATATTCTTGATACTCAGCCAATGCCGATCGAGCTTGCCGAAATGCTGGGGAAAAGCAATACCACCATTGGCCGCATCTATAAGACCGTTTATGAACGTTGTCGCGATAACCGACAGCTGATCATGGATAAATTCCCGAAACTTAATCGCTTCCTGACCGGGTACGATCTACGGCACGTCTTTAACGATGAGATGACCGAATTTGATTTAACCCGCATTCTCACCGGCTCTGAAGGTACGCTCGCGTTTATCACCGAAGCCCGTCTGGATATCACCCCGCTACCAAAAGTCAGACAACTGGTTAACGTCAAGTACGACTCTTTCGACTCGGCGTTGCGTAATGCCCCGGTGATGGTGGAAGCACGCGCATTGTCGGTAGAAACTGTTGACTCCAAAGTACTCAATCTGGCGCGGGAAGATATCGTCTGGCACTCGGTAAGTGAATTGATTACCGATGTACCTGATAAAGAGATGCTGGGTCTGAACATTGTAGAGTTTGCCGGTGACGACGAAGTATTGATTAATTCGCAGGTCAGCGCACTGTGTGAACGTCTGGATGGCTTAATCGCTCGTCAGGAAGCGGGTGTCATTGGCTGGCAGCTGTGTACCGAACTGGCGGGAGTCGAACGAATTTACGCCATGCGCAAAAAGGCAGTCGGTCTGCTGGGCAATGCAAAAGGTTCCGCGAAGCCAATTCCGTTTGCCGAGGATACCTGCGTTCCGCCGGAGCATCTGGCGGACTATATTGCCGAGTTCCGCGCGCTACTCGACAGCCACGCTCTGAGTTACGGCATGTTTGGTCATGTAGACGCAGGCGTGCTGCATGTCAGACCGGCGTTGGATATGTGTGACCCGCAGCAGGAAGTGCTGATGAAACGCATTTCTGATGATGTTGTGGCGCTGACGGCGAAATATGGCGGTTTGCTGTGGGGCGAGCATGGGAAAGGTTTTCGTGCAGAATATAGCCCGGCGTTCTTCGGCGAGGAGCTGTATCGCGAACTGCGCAAAGTGAAATCGGTGTTTGATCCGCAAAACCGGCTGAATCCTGGGAAAATCTGTCCACCGGAAGACGTAGATGCGCCGATGATGAAAGTGGACGCGGTGAAACGCGGAACGTATGACCGTCAGATCCCTCTGGCCGTACGCCAGGAGTGGCGCGGGGCAATGGAGTGTAACGGCAACGGGTTATGCTTTAACTTCGATGCGAAAAGCCCTATGTGTCCGTCGATGAAAATCAGCCTCAACCGTATTCATTCGCCAAAAGGGCGAGCCACGTTAGTGCGTGAATGGCTGCGTTTGTTAGCGGATCGCGGGATTGACCCAATACAGCTGGAAAAAGAGCTACCGGAAAAACGCGCCAGTTTACGTTCGCTGATTGCCCGTACCCGCAACAGCTGGCATGCGCGCAAGGGTGAATACGATTTCTCACACGAAGTAAAAGAGGCGATGTCAGGTTGCCTGGCGTGTAAAGCCTGTTCCACCCAGTGTCCAATTAAAATTGATGTACCGGAGTTCCGTTCGCGCTTCCTCCAGCTGTACCACACGCGTTATCTGCGCCCGTTGCGCGATCACATGGTGGCGACCGTTGAGAGCTATGCGCCGTTAATGGCACGAGCGGCCAAAACGTTTAACTTCTTCATCAACCAGCCGCTGGTGCGAAACCTGGCTAAAAAGCACATTGGAATGGTTGATTTACCTCTGTTGTCTGCACCGTCGCTGCAACGCCAACTGGTGGGGCATCGCTCCGCCAATATGACGTTGGAACAGCTCGAATTACTCAGCCTTGAGCAAAAAGCCCGTACGGTGCTGGTGGTGCAGGACCCTTTCACCAGCTATTACGATGCGCAGGTGGTTGCTGACTTTATACGTCTGGTAGAGAAGCTGGGCATGCAGCCGGTACTGCTGCCGTTTTCGCCAAACGGCAAGGCGCAGCACATTAAAGGCTTCTTAAACCGTTTTGCCAAAACGGCGAAAAAGACATCCGAGTTTCTTAACCGGGTAGCGAAGCTGAATATTCCGATGGTGGGTGTTGATCCGGCGCTGGTGCTTTGTTATCGCGATGAATACAAGATGGTGCTGGGTGAACAACGGGGGGATTTCCATGTGTTGCTAGCCAACGAATGGTTATCGAAAGCTGTGGAAGCACAGCAGCCAGTCGCTGTTGGCGGTGAACCGTGGTACTTCTTTGGCCACTGTACCGAAGTGACGGCCTTGCCGGGCGCTCCTGCACAGTGGGCGGCTATTTTTGCTCGCTTTGGCGCAAAGCTGGAGAACGTCAGCGTGGGATGCTGTGGTATGGCTGGCACCTACGGCCACGAGGTAAAGAATCACCAAAACTCATTGGGGATCTATGAGTTATCATGGCACCAGGCAATGCAACGATTGCCACGTAACCGTTGTCTGGCTACCGGGTACTCCTGTCGCAGTCAGGTTAAACGCGTTGAAGGTACGGGCGTTCGCCACCCATTACAGGCACTGCTGGAGATTATAGGATGATCTGGAAACGTGAAGTCACACTCGAGGCGCTCAATGCCATGGGTGAAGGAAATATGGTTGGGCTGCTCGATATTCGTTTTGTGCACATTGGTGACGATACGCTGGAAGCTACAATGCCGGTGGACCATCGCACCAAACAACCCTTTGGGTTGCTGCACGGCGGCGCATCCGTGGTGCTGGCGGAAAGTATTGGTTCAGTAGCGGGATACCTGTGTACTCAGGGTGAGCAGAAAGTGGTGGGCCTGGAGATCAACGCCAACCATATCCGTTCTGCGCGGGAAGGGCACGTCAGGGGCGTATGTCGCGCGTTACATACCGGCTCTCGTCACCAGGTTTGGCAAATAGAGATCTTCGATGAGCAGGGACGATTGTGCTGTACTTCGCGTCTGACGACCGCAATTTTGTGATGCATATTGCTTTTGGTCATTATCTGCACAGGGAATGGTGTTATACTGTGCAGGTTTTGAACACAAGCGAGGATGATATGTCTACCCAATTAGACCCTGCCCAACTGGCAATAGAATTTTTACGTCGTGATAAAACCGATCTTTCACCGGCTCAGTACCTGAAAAGGCTAAAACAGCTTGAGCTGGAGTTTGCAGATCTGTTGGCGCTCTCTTCAACTGAACTGAAAGAAGAGATCTATTTTGCCTGGCGCATGGGCGTTCATTGATTCCGGTATGCTTATCGTAACGAAACCCCGACACGTGTTCGGGGTTATTTTGGCCTTAAATCTTCATTACCACTTCATCTCACCGCTGTTAACCTTCGCACTTAGTTCCAGCGAGCTTGCGTCTGCCAGACCTGGCCATGCTGCCGTCATGGTTTTAATCACATAATCCGATCCTTTCTTCTCCCCTAACGCCTGCTCAAACGACTGCAAATAGTCCTGGGTGAAGCGAATAGCTTTATCGCCGGTTGGGCGTTCGCCAATGTAATGACCCGGGACCACTTGAGTGGGCTGTAAGCTCTGCATTTCGCTCAGTACGTTACGCCATGCACTACGCTGTTCTTCAGACTGTGTATCCGCCGTCCAGACATGAATACCTGAAGCCACGCCTGTGCCGCCAATAATGGCCCGATTCGCCGGGATCCAGATATACGCTGCATAATCGTTGGAGTGACGCAGTTCCAGCGGTTCACCATCAACCGTGAACTGCGTTTGCGTCGTCGCCTGCGGAACGGTGAGCGATGTTGGCGCGCCGTCCTTCATTTGCGGGCCCCAGAATTGCAGTTTGGCCTCTTTGGTGGCGCGGATATGGTCTACCACCTGCGGTGTTGCCAGAACTTTTACCTGTGGGAAAGCGTTGACGATAGGTTGCAGACCGAAATAGAAATCCGGATCGCCGGAAGTGATCACGATAGCCTTCAGCGTTTTACCGCTGGCGCGAATCATCTGCACCAGCTGTTCGCCATCTTTGGTGCTGAACTGGGCGTCAAACAAAATCGCCTCTTTGGGGCCAGACACCAGCGTCGAAGAGACCGGGAAAATACCCTTCTCCTGCGGATTATAGACGTCCAGCTGTAGCGGTGCGGCGAAAGCTGAAGACGCAAACAGAGGTAACAGCAGGGCCAGAGATTTAACTTTCATACCAGGTAACCTTATGCAGGGAATTGTCTTTTGATAGTTCCCGTATTTTAAGCATATTCGTATCTGTTAGAATTCCCTCATTAGGACATGCTGAGTTTCATAAAACGATCGGATGGGATGCAATGGACAGAGTGATGGCGGCAACGGTATTTAACCATATCTGTGATTTGGGCAGTCTGAGCGCCGCTGCACGTGCATTGGGGCTTTCCCGTCCGATGGTCAGTCGTTACCTCGACGAGATGGAAAAATGGGCAGGCGCAAGGCTTATCCATCGCTCATCGCGTCGCTTAACGATCACGCCAGCGGGTGAAGAGGCATTACTGAAAACGCGTTCTCTGGCGCAACTTTCGCTGGATATTGGTGCCGCCAGTGGCGCGCAAATTCCCTCGGGCACGCTACGTGTGGCCTGCGCCCATTTTACCGCCATGCATATTCTTGCTCCGGTTCTGCCGGCGTTTATGGAGCAATATCCGCAATTACGTATTGAGGTGGAGATCAATAATCAACCGGTAAGCCTTGTGGGGGAACGCATCGATGTGGCGATCCGCATAACGGATAATCCCGAGCCAGGAACCATCGCCCGTCGGTTGGGCGACTGTAAATCGGTACTTTGCGCGTCCGCAGATTATCTGCATCAACATGGCACGCCTGAGACAGTCGACGATCTCACTCGGCACAATTGCCTGTACTACAGCGGTTTTGCCGGACAATCCTGGCACTTTTTGGATGCCCAGGGGCAGTCTGTCTCCGTTGCAATCAAAGGGAATTTGAGTGCAGGGATCTCTTCGCTGCTCTGCGAGTCGGCGGTGGCAGGAATGGGAATCGCGTTGGTGCCAGAACTGGAAGCGCAGGAAGGGCTGGCGCAGGGAGCGTTAATTCGATTACTGCCAGAACTTCAACCTAAATGCTTACCAATTTATGGCTTATACCTTTCTCGGGAGCATCAGCCTGCGGGGCTACGTTTGCTGCTGGATGCGCTTAGTGGGGCGGCGCAATGCTAAAAAGGTAGCTAAACGTGCTCACAAAATAGTCAAACCGCAAGTTGTGTTAAAAAAAACTTAACGGTGTATGAGACTATTCTTATCGCCCCTTCAAGAGCTAAGCCATCGTGAGTGCCGGAGATAAGCGCCGGATGGGGCCGGAACCCTTAAGCCTGCCAGCAAGCAGACTTAAGGGTTTTTTGTCATTAGCATATTATTTGAATAGTTGTTTTCCCTGTTTTTATCCCTACCTATCCCTTAAATAGACATTATCTATACATCTTTTAATCTTTGACCTGCCTGAACGATTAGATTTCTATAATCCATTATTAATCAATGCATTGAACAAATAATTCCATTCCTGTAAACCCTCGCTGCAGGGTCTATGCTTAGTAAAAGTAGTCAAAAAGGGCGGTTAACCCGAATGCCCCTGCTGTTGAGGGGTTGAAGTGATAATCATTATCACTAACATGTTGTTATAGCTTAAAAGCTAGTGACTCGAGGTAACCCTATGGAATTGCATTCAGGAACATTTAACCCGGACGATTTTGCCTGGCGTGGACTGACGTTAACACCTGCGGCTGCGGCGCATATCCGTGAACTGGTGGCAAAGCAACCCGACATGTTGGGCGTACGCCTGGGCGTGAAGCAAACGGGATGCGCGGGATTCGGCTACGTGCTGGATACCGTGCGCGAGGCCCCAAAAGACGATCTCCTGTTTGAAACGGATGGCGCCAGACTGTATGTGCCTTTACAGGCGATGCCGTTCATCGACGGCACAGAAGTCGATTTCGTTCGCGAAGGATTAAATCAGTTATTTAAATTTCATAACCCGAAAGCCCAGAACGAATGCGGCTGTGGCGAAAGTTTTGGGGTATAGGCGGTACTATGTCACGTAATACAGAAGCAACTGACGATGTCAACACCTGGGCTGGCGGGCACCTTAATTACAAAGAGGGCTTCTTCACCCAACTGCAAACCGATGAGCTGGCGAAAGGGATCAACGAAGAGGTCGTGCGCGCGATTTCGGCAAAACGTAATGAACCCGACTGGATGCTGGAATTCCGCCTGAATGCCTTTCGGGCATGGCTGACCATGGAAGAGCCGCACTGGCTAAAAGCGCACTACGACAAGCTGAATTATCAGGAGTACAGCTATTATTCCGCACCGTCCTGCGGTAACTGCGATGAAACCTGCGCATCTGAGCCGGGAGCGGTGCAGCAAACGGGGGCGAATGCGTTTTTAAGCAAAGAGGTTGAGGATGCCTTTGAACAGCTTGGCGTACCGGTCCGTGAAGGCAAAGAGGTGGCGGTTGATGCTATTTTTGACTCGGTATCGGTGGCGACCACCTATCGCGACAAACTGGCGGAACAGGGCATTATTTTCTGTTCGTTCGGTGAGGCGATTCACGATCATCCTGAGCTGGTAAAACAATATCTGGGCACCGTGGTTCCAGGTAATGACAACTTCTTTGCCGCGCTGAATGCAGCGGTGGCATCTGACGGCACGTTTATTTATGTACCGAAAGGCGTGCGTTGCCCCATGGAACTGTCGACCTATTTCCGTATCAATGCAGAAAAAACCGGGCAGTTTGAACGCACCATTCTGGTCGCGGATGAGGGCAGCTACGTCAGCTATATCGAGGGCTGTTCGGCTCCGGTGCGCGACAGCTACCAGCTGCATGCCGCGGTGGTAGAAGTCATCATCCACAAAGATGCCGAAGTGAAATACTCGACGGTGCAAAACTGGTTCCCCGGGGATGGTAACACCGGCGGCATTTTGAACTTCGTCACCAAGCGCGCTCTGTGCGAAGGTGAAAACAGCAAAATGTCATGGACGCAGTCGGAAACCGGCTCGGCCATTACCTGGAAATACCCAAGTTGCATTTTGCGTGGCGACAACTCTATCGGCGAATTCTACTCCGTGGCCCTGACCAGTGGTCATCAGCAGGCCGATACAGGCACCAAGATGATCCACATCGGTAAAAACACCAAATCGACCATTATCTCGAAAGGGATCTCCGCCGGACACAGCCAGAACAGCTATCGCGGTTTAGTGAAAATCATGCCGACCGCCACCAATGCCCGCAACTATACCCAATGTGACTCGATGTTGATCGGGGCGGATTGCGGAGCGCACACATTCCCATATGTGGAGTGTCGTAACAACAGCGCCCAGCTTGAGCACGAAGCCACGACGTCGCGCATTGGTGAAGATCAGCTGTTTTACTGCCTGCAGCGCGGTATCAGCGAAGAGGATGCCATTTCGATGATCGTGAATGGTTTCTGTAAAGACGTGTTCTCTGAACTGCCGCTGGAATTTGCCGTGGAAGCGCAAAAACTTCTCGCCATAAGTCTTGAACACAGCGTCGGTTAAAATTTAAGGAAAGCACATGTTAAGCATCAAAGATTTACAGGTCAGTGTGGAAGATAAGGCGATCCTGCGTGGGCTGAGTCTTGAAATTCGCCCCGGAGAAGTGCACGCCATTATGGGGCCAAATGGTTCCGGGAAAAGTACGCTTTCCGCCACCCTGGCCGGACGTGATGACTATGAAGTCACCGGCGGGACGGTAGAATTCAACGGTAAGGATTTACTGGAACTGTCACCGGAAGACCGGGCCGGCGAAGGGATCTTTATGGCATTCCAGTATCCGGTGGAAATCCCCGGCGTCAGTAATCAGTTTTTCCTGCAAACGGCACTGAATGCGGTGCGCACCTACCGTGGTGAAGAGTCGCTGGACAGGTTTGACTTCCAGGATCTGATGGAAGAAAAAATTGCGTTGCTGAAGATGCCGGAAGATTTGCTCACGCGTTCGGTCAACGTTGGTTTCTCCGGCGGTGAGAAAAAGCGTAATGACATATTGCAAATGGCGGTGCTGGAGCCTCAGTTGTGCATTCTGGATGAGTCGGACTCCGGGCTGGATATCGATGCGCTGAAAATCGTCGCCGACGGCGTGAACTCACTACGCGACGGGCAACGCTCATTCATTATCGTCACCCATTATCAACGCATTCTGGACTATATCAAACCCGATTATGTTCACGTTCTCTACCAGGGGCGAATAGTGAAGTCCGGTGATTTTACGCTGGTCAAACAACTTGAGGAGCAAGGTTATGGCTGGCTTAGCGAACAGCAGTAACGTGCTGCAACAGTGGCACCATCTGTTTGAAACGCAAGGTGAGACGCGCTCGCAACATGCCCAGCAGCATCTGCAGCAGATGCTGCGTCTGGGGCTGCCAACGCGTAAGCATGAGGACTGGAAATACACGCCGCTGGAGGGGCTAACCAATAGCCAGTTTGTCAGTCATGTCACTGAGATAACGTCAGCCCAGTGTGAAGCGTTAGCGCCGGCAATTGATGCCATACGACTGGTATTTGTCGACGGGCAATTCTCACCAACGCTGAGCGACAGAGCGGAAGGTAGTGGTTTTAACATTACCATTGACGATGCGCGCCAGATGCTGCCAGCGGCTATCCAACCGGAAGTGTTTCTGCACCTGACCGAAAGCCTGTCGCGTAGCGTCACTCACATTCAGGTGAAACGTAACCAGCGCCCAGCGAAACCGCTGCTGCTACTGCACATTACCCAGGGGCTGGCGGGCGATGAGGTGAACACGGCGCACTATCGCCACCATCTGGAGCTGGCGGAAGGCGCAGAAGCCACCGTTATTGAACACTATGTCAGCCTCAGCGAGCTTCGCCATTTCACCGGCGCACGTTTAACCATGAATGTCGCGGCGAATGCGCACTTGCGCCACATCAAACTGGCGTTTGAGAACCCACAGAGCCACCATTTCGCGCACAATGACATTCAATTGGGGGCGGATGCCACGGCCGCCAGCCACAGTTTTTTACTCGGTGATGCGGTGCTGCGTCATAACACCAGCACCCAGCTTAACGGCGAAAACACCACGCTTCGGCTCAACAGCCTGGCAATGCCGGTGAAAAATGAAGTCTGCGACACCCGCACCTGGCTTGAGCATAACAAAGGATATTGCAACAGCCGCCAGCTGCATAAAACGATCGTCAGCGATAAGGGGCGGGCGGTATTCAATGGCCTGATCAACGTCGCTCAGCACGCTATTAAAACCGATGGCCAGATGACCAATAATAATTTGCTGCTCGGTAAACTGGCGGAAGTGGATACCAAGCCGCAGCTTGAAATCTATGCCGACGACGTGAAATGCAGTCACGGGGCGACGGTAGGGCGGATCGACGACGAGCAGATGTTCTATTTGCGTTCGCGCGGGATCGGCCAGCAAGATGCCCAACAAATGATTCTCTATGCGTTTGCCGCTGAGCTAACGGAAGCCCTGGGCGAGGAAACGCTGAAACAACAGGTACTGGCACGGATCGCCCAACGCTTGCCGGGAGGCGTAGCATGACATTTCCCATTGAAAAAGTGCGGGCCGATTTTCCGGTTCTGACGCGTGAAGTGAATGGTTTACCGTTGGCGTATCTGGATAGCGCGGCCAGCGCGCAAAAGCCGAACCAGGTGATTGATGCCGAAGCCGAGTTCTACCGTCACGGCTATGCGGCGGTCCACCGCGGTATCCATACGCTGAGCGCTCAGGCTACGGAAAAAATGGAGAATGTGCGCAAGCTCGCTTCGCTGTTTATTAACGCCCGCTCCGCCGAAGAGCTGGTGTTTGTTCGCGGTACGACGGAGGGCATCAACCTGGTGGCGAACAGCTGGGGCAGCAGCAATGTGCGGGAGGGCGATAACATTCTCATCAGCGAAATGGAGCACCATGCCAATATTGTGCCCTGGCAGATGCTGTGTGCCCGCGTAGGTGCAGAACTGCGCGTTATCCCGCTCAATGACGATGGTACGTTGCAGCTGGAAACGCTGCCGGCGCTGTTTGACGATCGCACGAAGCTGCTGGCGATTACCCACGTATCTAACGTGCTGGGCACGGAAAACCCGTTGGGTGAGATGATCGCGCTGGCGCATCAATACGGCGCGAAAGTGCTGGTAGATGGTGCGCAGGCGGTGATGCATCATCAGGTGGATGTGCAGGCGCTGGATTGCGATTTTTATGTTTTCTCCGGGCATAAACTTTACGGTCCAACCGGTATTGGCGTTCTGTATGCCAGAGAGTCGCTGCTGCAGGAGATGCCGCCGTGGGAAGGCGGTGGTTCAATGATTGCGACGGTGAGTTTGAGTCAGGGAACGACGTGGGCCAAAGCGCCCTGGCGGTTTGAAGCCGGAACGCCAAACACCGGGGGCATTATCGGACTCGGCGCGGCTATTGAATATGTTTCAGCGCTGGGGCTGACTGAAATCAGCGAATATGAACAGTTCATGATGCGCTATGCGTTGGAACAGCTGGCGGATGTGCCGGATTTAACAATCTACGGACCGGATAACCGTCTGGGTGTGATTGCGTTTAACCTCGGCAAGCATCACGCCTATGACGTCGGGAGTTTTCTCGATAACTATGGCATCGCCGTGCGGACGGGGCATCACTGCGCAATGCCGCTGATGGCCTTTTATAACGTTCCTGCGATGTGCCGGGCGTCGATTGCAATGTATAACACCCATGAAGAAGTGGATCGCCTGGTAACGGGCCTCAAGCGTATTCACCATTTACTGGGCTAACAGGGAGGCGTTATGGCTGCGCTACCGGATAAAGAAAAGTTGTTGCGTAATTTTCTGCGTTGCGCTAATTGGGAAGAGAAATACCTGTACATTATTGAACTGGGTCAGCGTTTGCCGGAACTAAACGATGACTTACGCTGCCCGGAAAATAGCATTCAGGGATGCCAAAGCCAGGTATGGATTGTTATGCGTCAGAATGGCGAAGGGATTATTGAATTACAGGGCGACAGTGATGCGGCAATTGTGAAAGGGCTTATTGCCGTGGTATTCATTTTGTATGATCGCATGACGGCTCAGGATATTGTGAATTTTGATGTGCGCCCGTGGTTTGAAAAAATGGCGCTCGCACAGCATCTCACACCGTCTCGTTCACAAGGGCTGGAGGCGATGATTCGGGCTATTCGCGCCAAAGCCGCAACTCTTAGCTAAACTGATAAAACACGTCAACTTTCAGACCGACTTGAAAGCGTTCGTGTAAGGCAACGCAGTGACTCGTAGGCCGGATCGGGCGCTCGCCGCCGTCCGGCAAGAACGCCAGGGGGGTGAGTGAGTATGAAACGCGCGTCTGTTATTACGTTAATGCTAATCGGCGCCTACAGCGCTATTCAGGCCGCATGGGCGGTCGATTATCCTTTGCCCCAGGCGAACAGCCGCCTTGTTGGGCAAAACCAAACCTACACCGTGCAGGAAGGCGATAAAAACCTACAGGCGATAGCCCGTAAGTTTGATACCGCTGCAATGCTGATCCTTGAAGCCAACAATACTATTGCCCCCGTACCTAAACCCGGAACGCTGATCACTATTCCCTCACAATTACTGCTACCGGATGCACCACGCGAAGGCATTATTGTGAATCTGGCGGAACTGCGTCTGTATTACTTCCCGCCGGGAGAGAATATTGTTCAGGTATTCCCGATTGGTATCGGTTTGCAGGGGCTGGAAACGCCGGTAATGGAAACCCGGGTTGGGCAGAAAATCCCGAATCCAACCTGGACCCCTACACCAGGCATCCGTAAACGCTCTCTGGAGCGTGGCATCACATTACCGCCTGTTGTACCTGCCGGACCAAATAACCCGTTAGGACGCTTTGCACTGCGTCTGGCGCATGGAAACGGTGAATATCTGATCCATGGCACCAGCGCACCGGACAGCGTGGGCCTGCGAGTGAGTTCTGGGTGTATTCGCATGAACGCGCCGGATATCAAAGCGTTGTTTGCTCAGGTCCGCACAGGCACGCCGGTCAGGGTGATTAATGAGCCGATAAAATATTCGATAGAGCCGAACGGTATGAGGTATGTCGAAGTGCATCGACCGCTGTCGCCTGAAGAGGAACAAAACGTCCAGACCATGCCGTATGTGTTACCAGCCGGCTTTACCCAGTTTAAAGACAATAAAGCGGTGGATAACAGTCTGGTGGAAAGGGCGTTGTATCGTCGTGCAGGTTATCCGGTCACCGTCACTGCCGGGCAAGCATCGGTCGCGAGCAATGGGCCAGAAGTGAAGTCTGCGCAAAATGGTGTGCCGGGAGAAGATGCTGAGGTGCGCGCTACGCAATAACAGGGAAGGAGAATTCAGAGCAAAAAAAATGGCGCACAATGTGCGCCATTTTTATTACACAGATACTATTACTTGCGGTATTTAGTAGCTGCGTTGTCCAGACGCTGGTTAGCGCGAGCTGCGTCATCTTTAGCAGCCTGAACGTCGGAACGCATTGCGTTCACGTCGTTGCTCAGCTGGTCAACTTTAGCGTTCAGAGTCTGAACGTCAGAAGACAGCTGATCGATTTTAGCGTTGCTGGAGCAACCTGCCAGCAGAGTAGAACCCAGGATTACCGCGCCCAGTACCAGTTTAGTACGATTCATTATTAATACCCTCTAGATTGAGTTAATCTCCATGTAGCGTTACAAGTATTACACAAAGTTTTTTATGTTGAGAATATTTTTTTGATGGGAATGCACTTATTTTTGATCGTTCGCTCAAAGAAGCATCGAATTGTGCAAAAACGGCTAAAAAACCGAGTGAAAACAGAAAGCTTCCATCGGATTCATCTTAGATAATCACGGATTAGATAGTGAAATCCGATTTGATTTTTTATTAATTGTGGCTATCGATTAAATAAAAAAAGCGCCACAAGGGCGCTTTTTTAAGCAAATTAATTCGCGATGGAATTATTACAGCACGTGAACGGATGCAGTGTTGGTGGTGCCGCTCGGAACCAGTGCACCAGAAACCATAACCACAACGTCACCTTTCTGAGCCAGACCGCTTTCCAGAGCAACTTCTTTGCCCAGGCGGTAGAAATCATCGGTAGAGCTGATTTCTTTAACAACTTGTGCAACAACACCTTTGCTCAGCACCAGCTGACGCGCGGTAGTTTCATTGGTGGTCAGCGCCAGAATGGTGGCATCCGGGAAGTATTTACGTACTGCGCGAGCAGATTTACCACCCTGGGTTGCGACGACGATCAGCGGAGCATCCAGTTTTTCTGCAGTTTCAACCGCGCCACGGCAAACGGCTTCGGTGATGCGCAGTTTGCGGCTGTCGTTGTTGAAGTCCAGACGGCTGGTCATCACACGGTCAGTACGCTCACAGATGGTCGCCATGATGGTAACGGCTTCCAGCGGGTATTTACCTTTTGCTGATTCGCCAGACAGCATTACTGCGTCGGTACCGTCGAGGATGGCGTTCGCTACGTCACCGGCTTCTGCACGGGTCGGACGCGGGTTTTTGATCATGGAGTCCAGCATCTGGGTCGCAGTGATAACGACTTTACGTGCACGGATACATTTTTCGATGATCATCTTCTGCGCGAAGATAACTTCTTCAACCGGGATCTCAACGCCCATATCGCCACGTGCAACCATGATGCCGTCAGACGCTTCGAGGATTTCGTCGAAGTTGTTCAGGCCTTCCTGGTTTTCGATTTTGGAGATGATCTGGATGTTTTCGCCGCCGTGCGCTTTCAGGTGCTCACGGATTTCAACGACGTCAGAACGTTTACGGATAAAGGACGCTGCAACGAAGTCAACGCCTTGCTCGCAACCGAAGATCAGGTCTTGTTTGTCTTTTTCAGCCAGTGCTGGCAGTGCGATGGAAACGCCCGGCAGGTTAACACCTTTGTTTTCGCCCAGGTCGCCGTTGTTCAGCACTTTACAGATAACTTTGTTACCTTCGATGGCGGTAACTTCCATGCCGATCAGACCATCGTCAACCAAAACGGTGTTGCCGACGGACAGATCTTTCGTGAAGCCTTCATAAGTAACAGCAACGATTTCGTTGTTGCCTACGACAGATTTGTCGGTGGTGAAGGTGAAGGTCTGGCCCGCTTTCAGGGAAACGTCGTTACCGCCTTCCAGTTTGATGGTACGGATTTCCGGACCTTTGGTGTCGAGCAGGATTGCTGCTTTCTTGCCGGTTTTGCTCATGACGTTGCGCAAATTCTTGATGCGCTGACCGTGTTCTGCGTAATCACCGTGAGAGAAGTTCAGACGCATGACGTTCATGCCCGCGTCCAGCATTTTGGTTAACATCTCTTCGGATTCGGTTTTCGGACCGATGGTGCAAACAATTTTCGTCTTTTTCATGACAGTCTTAGTCTTTAAGTTGAGAAGGATATGGAAATCTGGCTCCCGCCGCGCACGGACGGGAAGCTAAACCTGAGTTACGAAAGTTGTGATGCCTCGCTCTAAGGATAGGTGACATCGAAAGAGCGTGCAGAGGAATGTGTGCTTGTGTTTCAGCCCAACGGGATGGTGAGTTTTGTAGTCGTTGAGTTTTACAGGTCAATGTGCTGAAACCATTCAAGAGACAATTGGCGCGCATTATACGCTGAAAATTATCAAAAAGGAAAATGGAAACAGCGTTTCAAAACACTTCTGTGCAGTTTTACAAAGAATCAGCATTAAATTGTTTCGGGTTGGTTAACAAAACACCGCCCAACTTCAGACGGTGTTGCGCAACAAGAAAAAAATAACGTGTTGCAAACTCAGGATTCAGCCTTAGTCGAGCAGCTTTCGCCCCTCAAGATCGATATGGATGTCCTGCTTATGCGCTTTCCGATACCACAGAACCGCCAGACCGATTACAGACCAGATAACCCCGAGCGTCAGCGCGTGAATGTTCATATTCATACAGACATATCCAATGACGACCATCCCCAGCACAGGAGAAATCACATGAGGGACAAAACGACGATGCTGTTTCATCTTTACGTTGTAGAGCACGAAGACACTCAGGTTCACCATAAAGAATGCGAAAAGCGCACCGAAGTTGACAAGGGTGGATATGGATTCAATTTTCCCGGAAAACAAGTAACTAAGGAATAGTGTCACAGCCCCGGTGAACAGAATTGCATAGTCAGGTGTTTTTCTTTTACTGTGCACATGCGCCAGAAATGTGGGTAACATTTTATCTCGCCCCATAGAGAACAGGACGCGCGATACGGCGGTTTGCGCCGTAATGATATTCCCGACTGCGCAAACGAACGCTACGATGATAGAAAATGCAACTTTAAGCCAGATGCCGCCAACATCGCCTGCAATCGTGAAAAAGGCCTCGTTAGTTTGTGTACCTTCCGCAAAACTGTCGATTTTACCCGTAGCGAATGCGGCAAAGGTCACCACAATAATAAACAGCACGGTGGCCAGGATAAGGGCGAGAAGGGTTGCCTTACTGACTGCTTTCCCGCCGCCTTCGCTTTCTTCACTTAGGGTACTAATGGCATCAAATCCGAGGAAATTGAGCGCCGCAACAGAGATCGCGGTAGCAATTAAGCCAGGGGTAAACCACTGAGAATCAAAAAAAGGTTTGAAAGAAAATGACACATGGCTGCTATCAATCATCAGCAGTCGCAAAATCAGCACCACAAAAATGGCCAGAATACCGAGTTGAATAAAGACCAGCAGTTTGTCGAATTTAGCTGTTTGTTGTATTCCCAAATAATTTATGCCCGTTCCGATAGCCACATAAATTAACGGCCATACCCAAATCGGTATTTGCGGAAGTATTGCATGAACAGCAACACCGCCCAGGACGGCAACCAGCGTAGGGAATAACAGATAATCCAGCAACAAAATCCATCCGGTGAGAAAACCCACAGCGGGGTTGATGCACACGCCTGCATAGGTATAAGCCGACCCGGAGGATGAGATGTGCTTTGATAATGTTGAATAGCTGTGGGCGGTAAAAAACATCGCGATAGCGCCAATAATATACACGAGCGCGACCATGCCATGAGATAAATTATATACGACGCCATAGAGAGAAACCGGCGCGATCGGCACCATAAATACCAGCCCGTACAGCACCAAATCTGTGAGAGATAACTTTTTTATTTTACTCATAGTAAACACCTCAATTCGTGTTAATCAAGGCCTCGTAAAAACTCACGGACAGCAGTGAGGCAAGGCTCGGTATTTTCTTCATGTGGGTTATGGCTGCTGTCAGGAATCGTGACACCCCGACAGTGGGTTATATGGGTAATAAGCGGTTGAACGACCTGTGATGTCGCCTGATCATACTCACCATGAAGGACTAATCCTGGGCATCGAATCTTATGCAATGAACGGGTGATGTCCCACTGCGCCAGCAAGCCATTCACCGCAAGTTCATTGGCGCCCCATAGCACATGGTAGGCGGTGGGATCGGCGGCAAATTGCGCATCAGAACGCTGAATATGCAGCGGTTCTTGCGCCAGGGAGTAAACATGTTTTTTGTAGTAGGCAATAAGTTGTTCAGGCGGATGCTGATAGATTTTTGCCTGCATAATGGCATCGTCTGGCATTGCATCAGCGCCAGCCGTGAGTTCTTTCAACAATCGCAGTACTTCGCTTTGCCAAAGTGGGATGCTGGCGGGAGCGCTGGCATATATCACACCACTCAACCCTTCCGGTTGCGTGCAGGCGTGCTCTGCTGCCAGCATACCTCCCCAGGAATGTCCGAGTAATGAATATCGCTGACCAATATTCAGATGGCTGATTAATTGGCGAAGTTGCTGAAGATAACGTTCTATTGTCCAGAATGAGGCATCCGCCAGCGGAAAATGCGTCGAACGACCACAACCATATTGATCGTAAAATATCACCATGCGTCCATCATCAGACAGCTCATGATAATTTAATAGATAATCAAAACCGCCTGATGGACCGCCGTGTAAGATAATTAATGGCATTAATTGAGATGCCGGGTCGCCATAAATACGATAGCTGGTTAATATGCTATCGCAAAACATTTCACCATATTTGTAGTGACTTTGCATATTTTTAACCGATACAGAGGGGAAAGGGCAGGTGATTCAATAATCACCTGCAGATTGGCGTTTATTTTTTAATTGCTTGCAGAACGTTACACCAGAATGATTTGTAATGTTCCCATTGCATAAATTGCGGACTTCCCCAGTGCGGTGCGCAATCACTGGCAAAACAGCCGACTTTACCTTTATTGTACTCACCGAGAACTAATAGTGGGTCGTCATTTATTTTGACCAACGTGATGCTGTTTACCTTGGCACGCAATTTGTTATAACCGAGCAAGGGGGGCCACTGTGTCAGGTCTTGCGTAATGACATGCTGTTCCTCCGTGTTGATTGGGCAGCATCCTTCCGGAATTTCAACGCGATCATCATGCTCCAGCATTTCGACAGGCAAAACTTCGGCCAGCAGGGTGTTTTTATAATTTGCTTTCGCTTCAATGCCGGTGAAGGAAAGGTATCCGCCAATCATTAACAGACCGCCGCCATTTGAGACATATTCTTTAATCAGCGCTAACGCATTCGGGATGATATTCATGTGATAAAAAGTTTTGTTTTGCAACAAAAAGGTATTGCTGCCTATATCGCTAATCACGATAGCATCGTATATATCAAGTTCCTCTACCGTCTGCGGGAAGCGGGTTTGTACAATATGCGCTGGCATGTAGTCGATAGTGATATTTTGCTGGCGCAGACAGGATAAGAGATAGTCAGCGCCTTCTTCGTATTTACTGGATGTGAAGCTGTCATATCCCTTAGAATGAATCATATGAATATGCCATGACTCACCGATAAATAAAATTTTCATACTGAGATCCTATTATTTGATATTAATAATATCATGCGATTGAGTGCGCATCCGGTGTAGTACCAGCTCATGCTGCGGCATGCTCGATGCGCCTTCTTGTTCAACTGCCAGTGAAGCAAAGGCAGAGGCATACTGAATGGCTGATACAAGGTCTGATTTACGGGCAAGTGAGGCGGCCAGTGCGCCATTAAATGCATCACCCGCGCCCGCAGCATCTTTGACGACGGCACTCCAGGCTGGGATAAACAAAGTACGGTGGCGTTCGCACAGTAATGATCCTTGTGCGCCGAGAGTGATGATGACCTTCTCAACGCCTGATTGCAGAATGATATTCCCTGCTTTTTGAGCATCATCAATATTTAATATTGTAATACCCGATAAAAATGATGCTTCTGTTTCGTTAGGTGTTAAAATATCTATTGAAGGTAATAAACGGCTAACATTTTTGGTATAAGGTGCCGGATTCAAAATAATTGTCTTGTTTGCTAATTTACCCAAGCGAACAAATTCTTCAATAGCATCGATATTAGTCTCCAGCTGCATTAGCAAAACGTTAGCTTCAGATATATGACCCTGCTGTTCATTAATTTCGTGCCTGGTTAGCATCATATTGGCACCAGGATAGATAGCAATGATATTATCACCATCCTGCTCTGAAACATAAATTAATGCACTTCCGGTGGGTGCATCATCAGTCTGATAAGCACAATATGAATTTATACCAGATTGGATAATATGATTGAGGGCAAAAGAGCTAAACTGATCTTTACCTACTTTAAAAATAAAGTGGACGTCGGTGCCAGCATTATTTGCGGCCAATGCCTGATTAGCACCTTTACCTCCTGGATAAAAACCGAACTGGCTTGCGAGGATTGATTCACCGCTTTGCGGAAGCCAGGGGACGGTAGCCGATACATCAATATTAAATGAACCTAAAATACAAACTTTTCCCGACATCTTCGTGCCTTCTCTATGTAATCGAAAATCTTTGTTTGCCGGAGTTGAAATTGTGCCGGAGATATCAATTTTATTTTCTGTTATCAACTTGCTTAATGCCTGGCGGTTAACAATACCACCACCGTAACAACGCAAAAGCATTCCTGTTTTCTGAAAATAACAAAGATCTGAACGTATGGTCTCCTGGCTAACATTAAAAAGAACGGCGAGTTTTCTCACGCTGACACTATGATCTTTGATGAGTAAGTTAAGAATAGATGTACGCCTTTCTTCTTTAAACATTAAAGCCTCCGTGTATTTTGCTGAATTGTATTTATAGTAATGTTGCCATGTGGTGAAATGAATCACAGATCATGCTGTAAACCGGAAGCAAAACCAAATTATTGAGAATAATAAAAAGTGGATTACACGTTCTTTATTTTTATATGTTTACAATTAACGCAAGATATCTTGTGAGCACAGTCATGTATTAGTTTTGCAATTTCCTATGTCTCATTTAAAAGATGCTGGCTTGCTCGATTCAGTTATAAATTGAGATGGGTTGAGATAAAAAAAACAGTGAACAAAAATGTCAGGAGTTTTTCCATCATCGTGGCTGGGATAGAACGGATATCTGTTCAGTGTTCGCGACATATATATCTAAATGTTATATCAAATGCTTTTTAATTCATTTTAAAAGACAATTCCGCTGATTACACTCGTTTGGACATCCATACTGCTAAACAGCCAAAAGCGATAGCAGAAGAACAATAAGCAGCAGCGGATACCCAAACGACATGATTGTCCTGAAAAATATTTCGAAAGTGTTTACGCCAGGAAGGCTTGCCATCACCGCTGTCGATAACGTCAACCTGACGGTTGAACAGGGACAGATTTACGGCATTATTGGTTACAGCGGGGCAGGTAAAAGCACCTTAATTCGTTTGCTCAATGGGCTGGAAAAACCGACCTCCGGCAGCGTGACTATTAACGGCCACGATATCTCTGCCGCCCGTGGGGAATCGTTACGCCAGGCACGACTGAAAATCAGCATGGTGTTTCAACACTTCAATTTGCTGTGGTCACGGACCGTTAGCGAAAATATTGCTTTCTCTATGCAAATCGCTGGCGCGTCCAAAGCGTCAATCAAACAGCGGGTTGCTGAACTGATTACGCTGGTTGGGCTGAGCGGTCGTGAAAATGCGTATCCGTCCCAGCTCAGCGGCGGGCAAAAACAGCGTGTAGGAATTGCCCGCGCGCTGGCGAACAATCCGGATGTCCTGTTGTGTGACGAAGCCACCTCGGCGCTGGATCCGCAAACTACCGATCAGATACTCGATTTACTCCTCGATATTAACCGTCGCTTCAAATTGACCATTGTGCTGATCACTCATGAAATGCACGTGGTACGTAAAATCTGCGATCGCGTGGCGGTAATGGAAAATGGCAAAGTTGTTGAGGAAGGTGACGTACTCAGCGTCTTTACCCATCCACAGCAGCCGATCACCCGACAGTTCGTTCGTCAGGTGAGTCAGTACACCGAGGAAGACGAGTTTAATCCGCAGTTGGCAAGCGAGCTTGGCGGCGTAGTTATCAAGCTTACGTTTACCGGGCAACGCACGCACCGGCCTGTGGTTGGCGAGTTGACCCTGCGCTATGGCCTGCCATTCAATATCTTGCACGGCAAAATGACGCAAACCGCACACGGTGTGTTTGGTCAACTTTGGGTGCACGTGGTGGCCTCTGAGGAACAATTGAACAATATTTTGGCCGACCTGCGCCAGAGCGACATTGAAGGCGAGGTGATTCAACATGGCTGAAGAACTGTTTCCCCATCTGAAGTGGGAGCAACTGTTAGCGGCAACCCAGGAAACGCTGTATATGACGGCCCTTTCGGGTGCTGCGACCTTTATTCTGGGCATCGCGCTTGGTCTGGCATTGTTCCTGACCGCGCGCGGCGGATTGTTCCCCAACCGAGCGGTATATAGCGCTATTTCGCTGGTGGTGAATATCTTTCGTTCAATCCCATTCATCATTTTGATCGTGCTGCTGATCCCGTTTACCAAAGCGATGGTAGGCACCATTCTCGGCGCCAATGCCGCGTTGCCTGCGCTGATTGTCGGTGCAGCGCCGTTTTATGCACGTCTGGTCGAAATCGCTCTGCGTGAAGTGGATAAAGGCGTTATTGAAGCGACACGTTCGATGGGCGCACGGCTGAGCACGCTTATTTTTCGGGTTTTACTGCCGGAATCCTCTCCTGCTCTGGTGTCCGGGATCACCGTGACGCTAATTGCGCTGGTTAGCTACAGCGCGATGGCAGGGGTAATTGGTGCCGGTGGTTTAGGGAATTTGGCCTATCTGGAAGGATTCCAGCGCAACCACAGCGACGTCACGCTGGTGGCGACGGTGACGATTTTGCTCATTGTCTTCATCATCCAGCTTTGCGGCGATGTGATCACCTCTCTGTTAGATAAACGCTAATAAAATACGGAAACCATTATCATGAAAAAATCACTGACGTTACTCGCCGCAGCAACCTTAAGCGCTCTGAGCTTTGCCTCCTGGGCAGACACTCTGACCGTTGGTGCATCTAACGTGCCGCACGCGGAGATCCTTGAACAGGCCAAACCGATTCTGGCGAAACAGGGGATCGATCTGGAGATTAAACCGTTCCAGGATTACATTCTGCCGAACACCGCGCTGGCTGGTCGTGAGATTGACGCTAACTACTTCCAGCATATTCCGTACCTGAACAGTGTGATTAAAGATCATGCGGGCGATAAAACGTATGACTTCGTCAGCGCCGGAGCAATTCACATTGAGCCAATTGGTATCTATTCGAAAAAAGTGAAATCGCTTAAAGAACTACCGGAAGGCGGCAAAGTCATCATGCGCGATGCGGTATCTGAGGAAGGCCGTATTCTGTCGATTTTCGAAAAAGAGGGTGTTATTAAGCTGAAGCCGGGCGTGGATAAAGTAACCGCGCGCATTAGCGATATCGTCGAAAACCCGAAAAAGCTGAAGTTCCTGCCAAACGTGGAAGCCGCGCTGTTACCGCAGATGTATAACAACGACGAAGGCGATGCGGTGGTGATTAACGCCAACTACGCCATCGACGCCGGGCTGGATCCGGTGAAAGATCCGATTGCCGTTGAAAGCAGTGAAAACAACCCGTACGCCAACATCATTACCGTGCATCGTGGCGACGAGAAGAAGAAGGATATCGTCGCATTGGTCGATGTCCTGCACTCCAAAGAAATCCAGGACTGGATCCGTACCAAATATAAAGGCGCGGTGATCCCGGTTAATAACTAATCCGCTTTTTGCCGAGTGGCGTATGAACGGTAACGCATCGATGCCGTCAACGTCCGGTGTGTTAACCATTTCAGAAACCTATAGTCATACAGGATGGACCGGAACGTTGACGTCAATCGATCCGGTTAACCATATGGCTGGATAGTTGTTCAAACATATGGCACATTGAAATAAAAGTTAAAAAGGGACTCCACCGGAGTCCCTGTTTTTAAACAATAAACTCTATTAGCATAAAAGCCATCGCTAATACTAACTCAGCAAGCCATAGGGCTGCTTCTATTTTAAACCCGGTAGTCAAATGACCTGGAAGGTTTCTAATATAATTATAAGATTCAATACTCATATCATGATTGATTACTCTATTATATGGGAATATAAGGCTCCCCATAATAAAATCTATTTTTGCGAAATATGCCGCAGGAGTGCCAATCAAACTCGCCCCTCTTGCCAGTCGTGCTGTTTGAGGAAGCAAACCAAATTTATTCTCATATGCTTTTGCAATTATCTTGTAATTATAACCATTAATAACATAAGATATAAAGATTATTGCTAGCATTAAAAACATAAAACTTATTCCTATCAAACCTTGTAAATTAGCGTAATTTTCTATCAAATAACTTTTCATATATAAGGATTCCTGATTCTTCCATAAATGTCTCGGGCGAGTAGGTAAGCTTTTCTGGACTATTAATTATAATTTCTCCCACATACTCTCCTGCTTTTTCTCCATATTTTTCAGCACCTTTACCTGCTAAGATTCCAGCACCAGTGCCGATCGCTAAACATAATGCAGCACCAGCGCCTGCAAATTCTGCGCTAGCAAAACCCATTGCCCACATGCAAACAGCTCTGGAAGCTGTGCCAGCAGCACCACTGGCAAACATACTTGCAGTTTGTTTACCACCAAACTTACTATATTCAGAGATAGCGGCTTTTCTACATTCACTTTCACGGCCTTTTGCGCAAGCATCGTATACATTTGTAGTGTAACTAGCAAAATCGAGGCCGACACCAACATAACCTACGGTTTTCATTATTTTAAATAACTTTGCGGATTTTTCTATATAACTTGCATACCCTTCAATATCATTTATACCAGTTTGATCCCATTTATGTATAATTGATTTTGTTGATAGTCCTAGTGCCTGTTTTATATTATCATATTGTTTTAGATCTAATTGCTCTTTTGATAATCTATTCATAATAGCATCAAGCTCTTTAAACAACCGCTTTCGCTGACCAAAAAATTCCTCACCAGAAATACGACCAGCATTTTCGCTATAAGTTCTTTGGTATAGACCCTGAATTTGATTTAATTTTTTATTAATTTCTTCATAATAGTTTCCTCCCGCGTCCTTTATATAACCCAAAATGTCGCCACTTGTTCCTAGTGCATCACTGTATAAATTTGATGCGAATATATCTACCGGGGTTCTGTTTTCAAATAGAAGTTTAGCCTCTTCATTTGTTAATGGTGCTAAAGCCAGATCAATTTTATCTCTGGCAACTTTAATATGATTTATTTTATCGGTATCAATTTTTTCAGGATCAGCAACAATCAATATTGAACCTGGTTTTTTTCCTCTTTCTGGATTTAGTTGGCGGTATAACTCTCTTACTCCCGATGGTGGATTGACTATTAACTCACACTCATATTTCTTAGGTGATGTTTGATCTGGCACGACACAAAAACCGGGTTCAACCGATTGTCTTGCTTCAGAGGGGTGTTGATGCCGTACAGGTGGTGTCTCCGGTTTTGAATTACTGGTGTTATTTACTGACTGAAAACTGGACAAAAGATATTCATCATATCTGTATGTTAAATTAAAACGTGGTGTAAACCTGCAATGACATTTGCATGAACCTCTACTGTGTGCGGAACCTGCAAGGAGACATATTATTTCTGTTTCATAACCTGATAAATCTTTCCCCATCCTTGCGTAAGTATCAAATAAATGCCTGGAAATCCGTGTTCGAAAACCCGTGCTGAAATTTGAAGTTAAGAATTTATTGTCCTTATCTCCAGAAATGATTGTTTTTCTCCCTGATATTATACCTCCTGCAGAACCAATAAAATCATCATGTTCAAATCTTTCATTGAGGTCTCTAAGTGAATCATATGAACATCTTTGTAAACCTGATTCCTCCTGCATTTTCCTCAGTCTCTCTGAGGCTGGTGTTATTTTTCGACCTTCATAATCGATGTCATCATCAAAGGTATTCTTGAAGGTATTTCTAATTAAATTTCTACCTACCTCTATATATGAACCATTTGGTACGCCGCCTTCAATTTTATATCGTTGACCATCAAGGCCGCATATATATTCATCTCCTTCGCATGCTATGTTAATTCCTCTGATACGAGGGAGACCAGTATTTTCCAAAATATAACCACCGCAACTTGTTCTATCTCCAGGAGATAATAAAAAGCCTTGCTTATCTTCATCCCAGAAGTTCATAGATTAAGTCCCTATTTTAAATATCCAGACTAATGGGTATATGATATCAAACTATTTCACATTTAATTAATGTGACTATGTTCTCAAATTACACAAAAAAACCTAAATTCCGCATGTGAAATTTAGGTTTTAAATATTCAAGGGTTTATCTATTTATCGGATAAATGAATTATAAAATTCGGCTTGTATCAATAATTAACTCTATTTCACCAACTCTGCCATTTGATACTGAATCGCCTAATGAATCATTATCAGCAACCAAACCGTAAGCGAAGACAGCATGTGATTTGTTCCTTACTTTATTAGTTTGTGCCAGAAAACCTCTTTTGACCCAACTTTGCCGTCATTGAGTAACTTCTGTTGGAGTTATCTCTATAGCCAATGACTTTGAACGTCATAGGCCGGATAAATCGCGTTAGCGTTGTCATCCGGCGCTAAAGTTATATACGCTCAATTCTCGCTGGCAACCCCTGACGCACCGACGCACCCGACACCCAGTCAAGCCAGGTATTGGCAACCTGCCGGGTAGGATCCGCAAAGCCCAAATCATTGAGATTAATCCCTGACTTTATCTGTGCATCAAATGCCATTGGCTTGCCGTCGAGCGTATGCTGAGCTGCGCCCATCTCTTTATGCCCGTAACCGTGTTCAATGGCGATCACGCCCGGCATGACGCCATGCAGCAGACTTATCTGCGCTTGCGCCTGACCGCCAGGGGTGGTGATACGCACGATATCGCCGTGTGCTAAACCATACCGCTGACCATCCTGCGGATTGAGCGCCACCAGATTAACCGGTTTCAGATGATGAAGGCGCGGGATAACCGCCGTGGCGCTGGACATGGTATTGGATTTAAAGGAAATCAGTTTCAACGGCCACTCTTGTTCCGGGAACAACTCCTCGACCGCACGTCCATCAGACAGACGTGAAGGATACCAGGTCGGGCAGCCGCTGTAGCGCTCGCCGGTAATTGCATGACGGTGCGCGGCGACGTTCGCATTCCAGATTTGGAGCGGTTTTTCCCAGGCATTGCCGACGCGGTTATCAACTCGCCCGCTGATGTCCGGCGCAAAGCGCCCGCCGCGGGAGTAAATAAACGCAACTCGGCTGATTTCATCGGGTTTCAGCGTTTGGGTCATCACAGGCATGATCCGCTGTACTCCGGTCAGCGCTATGTCTTCCGGCTGTGCCTCTGCAACCGGGGCTTTGCCCATAAACGCAATATTGGCGGCGAGGCGCAGGTAGTAATCTTCCGCACGATTCAACGGATAGTGATTACCTTGCGGATCGGTAATCGCATTGTCGCCGAATCCGGGTAGCCCAATGCGCTTTGCCACTGCGATACAGAAAGATTCCATCGAGGCCGGTTGACCGTCAGCCGTGAGGCTGGTCGCAGGTCTGACGACAGGCCAACGCGCGGTGGTGGCTTTGCTGGCCACGCCTGCCCACGGAGCGCTAAATCCCCAGCTTTCGAAGTTGTGGGTATCCGGCACGATGTAATCTGCCAGCGCCGTGGTTTCGTTCATAAAGGCGTCAATCGCGATAAACAGCGGCAAGCGAGCAGGATCCTTGAGCTTTTCTTCCGCCACGCCACGTAATCCCGCAATGCCGTAAAACGGGTTGGTCATGTTTGAGATCCATGCTTTCAGCGGATAAGGGTAACCTTCAAGCGCTGAGACGAGGAGTTCGGTAAGCTGACCTGCGACAAACGGATACCACGGGGCCTTAGCCGGGAAGGGGGATTGTCCGGCAGCTACCTTATTGCGGTACTCTTCGGAAGACTCATAAGCGGTTTTACTGCGCGCGATGCTTAACCCTTTCGGCTTTACCTTCCCGGCGAAGCTGTCCATGTTGTAGCGCGGACCGTCGGTGGCACCATTGAATTTGCCGCCACCAACAAACACACCGCCTTCAAGACTGAGGTTGCCAATCAGCGCATTGAGCATCATTACCGACCAGGCGTTATAAAATCCATTGCCTGCCATCATTCCGCCGTGCGTAATTACTGCCGCTTTACGTCCGTGGCGGGTGAATGCGTCGGCCAGAGCGCCAATGTCTGCTTCTGACACCCCACACTGCTGGCTGTACTGCGTTAGCGACAGTTTCTCTGCGGACTCTCGCAGACACTGGAAGCTGCTTTTTACCGTTACCGTCTGCCCGTCAGCCAGCGTCACCTCGCGGGTAACAAACAGCTGCGCACGCGGGCAACTGTTGGCGGCGACAATCTCACCGGCCTCGTTGACGACCACCGGCTCCTGGGCGGCGTTTGTGCTCAGATGGGCGAGGGTCAGGTGTTGTCCGGCAAGCGTTGGAATTTCATCGGTAATCACAAGATGAGTTGCGTTAGTCCAGCTTTTTTCTCCTGCCTGCTGCATGGCCTGTACGCCGGGAATGGCGAGATAATCAGCGTTATAGCGTTGTTTATCGATAATCCAGCTTATCATCCCCATCGCCAGCGCGGAGTCGCTTCCCGGTCGTACGGGCTGCCAGTGGCCGCGATCGTCAGCCAGCACCGTGGTTAATGGCAGGGCGGGCGCTACCACAACATAGCGGAAGTCGTCACGTAAACGGGCGCTGGCCAACTGGCGGGCCTGGCGCTTAAACGGGTTGCCGGATTGCGCCGGAGAGGTGCCCATAAACAGCGCGAATTCGACGTTATCCCAGTCGGGTTTCACGTGGGAATTTTTATCCAAATCGCCCATTAACGCGCCGGAACCGGCCCGATAGGCCAGCCCGCAGTAAGCGCCATGAGCACCGAAATTTTTACTGCCGAAACTGTTCAGTGCGAAGCGACGTAAAAAGGTATCGCGTCCTTCATCACTGGTATTAGTGACCAGCAGTTGATTGGATTTTGGGCCAAAGCCGGGATGTTTCACATCAAGCGGTGTAGCGGGATCGTGGATGGCTCTCAGACCATCAACGTGGCCTTCACCAAACAGATCTCCGCCTTCCACCACCTCTTTGATCAGCTGTTCGAAGCTGATGCGCTGCCATTTTCCCTCACCGCGCTTACCGACGCGCTTCATGGGCTCCAGAATACGTAACGGGCTGTACAGACCTTCGAGTAAAGTTGCACCACGGGCGCAGGCGGTGGAACGTGCGTCAAGACCTGACTCCCCGGCCAACTGTTCCATTGCCGTGGTAAAGGGGACGGAGGCGTCTATATGGTGCTCGTGCGACAACGGATGATAAGGGTTGCCCGCAATGCGCAGCACCTTGCCTTGCTCAGTGTCAACGCGAACCCGCACGCCACACTGCGTCCAGCAACCAAAGCACTGTGTCATGGAGATCACCTGCTGCGGGTTTTGCTGCCAGTGCGGCCGGGCGTTGGCTTCAGGGATGAGCGCGTTTGCAAAGATGCGGTCACGGGTAATTTTGCCCGAGGTTCCGTCCAGCAAACCGTCTATCGCGCGCTTTGCCACATCCCGATAACTCAGGCCAAAAGTCACCATGCCACCTACGGCAAGGCCCACTTTAAGCCACTGACGACGGGTTAAATTAGCCATGTTGCATTCTCCTTGCGATCGCGTTCAGGGCTTCACGAACAATAATAATCAGTGCTATCCATAGGCCGAAGGTACCCACAATGGCCAGCCAGCCATCGGTGCCGCCGGGCAGGGTGTAGGGATTAAACTGCGCGTTAAATTTCGGTACGGTCTGCACCTGGATGAGTAACGTCCAGCGCATTAGCCAGCACAGCGCCATGGCGCTAAAGGCGAGTAATATGCGCAGCGGTAGCGACAAGGGGTAACGTACAACCAACCCGCAAAGAACAAGTGAAACAAGCCATAACGCAACCCAACCGATAGCGTAGTGTTGTGCTGAAGAAGCAACATCCAGCCATTGGCGGATAGCCGAACCGGAAAGCGTATTACCGCTCACCCAGATCAACACCACGATAGCCAGTGCGATCAACGTGACCATTTGCCCCCACGCTAGCTTACGCGGCAGTACGTCCTTGCTATTTGTCGTGGCAATAAGCAGGGCAAGAAACGTTTGCAGCGCGCTGAGGAACATCGCAATCGGAAAGGCGTAACTGAACCAGATGGGACGCGCCTGCACCACCGACACTTCACGGCCGGTGTAAACCAGCAATCCGATGGCGGACAGCGCGCTACCAAGTGCTAACCACTTTGTGACGTTGTAACTTCTTAGCGTTAGTCGTTTAACGTGCTGCGCCAGAAACCACAGACCTAAAAAACCGGTAAACAGCGGTAAGAACAGTGCGCCCCACGGCATCCAGGACCAGGGCGTCGGATACGCATAGAAATGCCAGACGCGGGCGGTTTGGTGTAGATCAGCGGTCAGCGCCAGCGGTGCGGTAATCGCGCAGGTCAGGGCGATTAACAGCGTCAGATTCTCCAGATCTGCCGTTTCTTTTTTGCGCCAGTGGAGAACGCAGGCGAACAGTGCGGCGCAGGCGGCAATGCCGATGAAAAAGAAATATTGTACGGCCCAGGGTAACCAACTTACGTCCTGGGGATGGGCCAGAACCTCGTCGATAATTAGTGAATGGTTCATTTAAACCTCCTGCCAGAGAGCGGGTTGAGCACGTCCAATCAATGGGGTGACAAACGCCTCATCCAGTCCCAGATAGAACACGTGAGGAGACGTACCGCTTTCCGGCTTCAGGACTTTGATGGTGTCATGGTGTTCATGCAGCATTTGTGAAATGCGGCTGTGTGGATCTTTAATATCGCCAATGATGCGCGCGCCGCCGACGCAGGATTCTACACAGGCCGGGAGCAGCCCCGCTTCGAGGCGGTGAACGCAGAAGGTACATTTATCGGCGGTTTGCGTTTCATGGTTGATGAATCGCGCATCATAAGGGCAGGCCTGCACGCAATAGGCGCAGCCAACGCAGCGTGTGTTGTCGACCACCACGATGCCGTCTTCGCGTTGGAAAGTGGCCTGTACCGGGCAAACGGGCACGCAAGGGGGATTATCACAATGGTTGCATAGTCGCGGCAGCAGGACGTTGGTGACGCTTAGCTGACCTTCAATCTGTACTTGATACTGGTTGACGAAGGTACGAAATTCGCCCTGTGGCGTCTGGTTTTCAATGGCGCAACTGACGGTACAGGCCTGGCAGCCAATACAGCGTCGCAGGTCAACCAGCATGGCGTAGCGATGCTGAAGTGAGCCTTCATGGCGTTCAGGTGAAAAGGGAAATTTCGCCTGAGCCAGCGGAACCAGTGATGCGCCAGCGGTCAGGACGCCCAGTTGCTGGAGAAACTGCCGTTTACTGCTGTCCATATTTTCTCCCGTCACGATGCAACAACGAAACATTGGTCACGCCGTTGATTTGCGTGTGATGAATAAAGAATCTCAATGATTTACAGTGTAAAAATCGTGACGGGGTATACTCTATTGTGGTTAACCACATACCCGGCTTGTTGTTGATCTAAAACAACATAATTGACAGGGACAATTGAGTGGGACGCAACGTAGTAAGATGTCTGACAGTGCTGGCGTCGCTGTGGATGCTAAGCGGCGCGGTCAGGGCGCAGACATGGAACATTGGCGTTTTGGCGATGCGCGGGGAGGTTTCTACACGTAATCACTGGCAGCCGCTGGAAACATTGTTGAATCAGCAAATCCCCGGCGAACAGTTTCATATTCAACCGCTGGATCTGCACCAGATGCAGGAGGCGGTGAATCGTGGAACGGTGCAGTTTGTTGTTACTAATCCGGCGCAGTTTGTTCAGCTAAACAGCCGTTCTGCGCTGCGCTGGCTGGCTTCGCTACGCTCCACCCGTGGTGGGAAAGCCACCAGTAACGTGATCGGCAGCGCGATCCTCGTCAGACGCGACAGCGGGATAACCTCCCCACACGATCTGATCGGCAAAACGGTTGGCGCCATTGATGCTCAGGCTTTTGGCGGCTATTTGCTGGGATATAAAGCGCTCAGTGATGCCGGTCTGCGCCCTGAACGCGATTTACGTCTGACGTTTACCGGATTTCCCGCCGATGCCTTACTCTATTTATTACGTGAAAAAGCCGTGCAGGCGGTGATCGTGCCGGTGTGCCTGCTGGAAAAAATGGATGAAGAAGGCCTCATTCGTAAAACCGATTTTATGACCGTGTTGAACCATCCGACCTCAATTCCCTGTCTGACCAGTACACCGCTCTATCCTGACTGGTCATTTGCCGCACTACCTGCAGTGAGTGACGAGCTGGCCGATCGCGTCACGCGGGTGCTGTTCAATGCACCGCAAAACGCGACATTTCGCTGGGGAGCGCCCGCCTCGACCCGCGAGGTGGAAGCGTTGTTGCGCGATGTCCGCCAGCATCCGCAGCAGCGTCAGCTGTGGCTGGATGTCAAAAGCTGGTTTATTCAACACCGACTGGCAATGGGGGGCGTTGCCATCGTGTTGCTGTTGCTGACGCTCAATTACATCTGGGTAATGCTGTTGGTTCGCCGACGCGGCAGGCAGCTAGAGCGGAACAATGTGTTGTTGCACAAACAGGAACAGGCGCTGGAGACTGCCCGACAAATGAGCGTGCTGGGGGAGATGACCTCCGGTTTTGCCCATGAGCTCAATCAGCCGTTGTCGGCTATCCGCCATTATGCCCAAGGCTGTCTGATTCGCCTGCGCGGTCAGGATGAGCAGCATCCGTTGCTGCCCGTGCTTGAGCACATCGACACCCAGGCACAAAGGGGGGCCGATACGCTGCGCAATCTCCGGCAGTGGGTCAGCCAGGCACAGGGCAATCCGGTACTTCCCGATGACTGGCAAGCCATCAACGTTCACGATGCTATCCATCACGTCTGGCAATTACTACGCATGCCCCAGCAATTCCCGGCGGTAACGCTGCACACACAGGTCAGCAAGGCGTTAACATTGACGCTGCCAAGCGTTCTTCTTGAGCAGGTGCTGGCCAATCTGGTACTCAATGCCGCCCAGGCAGGGGCTACCACAGTTTGGTTTAGCGCCCTGCATAAGGATGGTGGTGTGAGTATTCAGGTGCAGGATAATGCCGGAGGCATTGACGAGACGCAGTTGTATCAGGCGTTTCAGCCGTTTATGACCACGCGTAAAGAAGGCATGGGACTAGGACTGGTCATTTGTCAGCGACTGGTGCGCTACGCAAACGGAGATATTGAGATCAACAATCAGCAGGCCCCGGACGGAAAAGCGGGGGCGAGAGTGACATTATATTTTAAACCAAATCGGGAAGGAGGCCGTAGTGGCGATAATTCATCTGCTGGATGACGACATTGCCGTCACCCAGGCCTGTGCGTTTTTATTGGAAAGTCTGGGATATGACGTGTCTTGCTGGGAGCAAGGTGAGAAATTCCTCGCTGAGGCAAATCTGCACCAGGTGGGTGTACTGCTGCTGGATATGCGTATGCCGGTACTGGATGGGCACGCTGTGCATGAAATCATGCGTCAGAAAGCAAGCACGCTGGCGGTGGTCTTTCTCACCGGGCATGGCGATGTGCCGATGGCGGTTGAGCAAATGAAACGTGGCGCGGTCGATTTTTTGCAAAAACCGGTGTCAGCCGTGCCGCTTCAGGCAGCATTAGAACATGCCTTGCAGGTCTCGGCAGCGGCGTTCTCGCGACAAGAGATCATCTGCTGCTATCAACAACTTACGCCAAAAGAACGGGAACTGGCGCATCTGGTAGCAAAAGGATTAATGAATCGGGAAATTGCTGATGCCATGAATATTGCCGTGCGTACGGTTGAAGTGCACCGGGCGCGGGTGATGGAAAAAATGCAGGCGGGAAGTCTTGCTGAGCTTGTAAATCGACTTCAGAGAGTTCAGTAGAATGATGACATTTCTTTGATTTTCATTGAATTTTGTCTAAATCCTCAGAGTGATATATGCTGTTGGTTTGAGTTAATGACGAGCGGGCAAAAATGGGAAATCAGACGAAAGACGACGAGTTGTACCGTGAAATGTGCAGAGTAGTCGGTAAAGTAGTGCTGGAAATGCGCGATCTGGGACAAGAGCCTAAGCATATCGTCATTGCGGGAGTACTGAGAACCACCCTTGCTAACCAGCGTGTGAAGCGCAGTGAGTTAGAAAAACAGGCTATTGAGACCGTAATTAAAGCATTGGCCGGATAATCCGCAAAAAGAGGGCGGCAGTTTCTCTCGCCGTCCTCTTATTCTCATTACGTTAATCTATCAATAATTATAATTTAGTGTTGCAATTAACGCTATCCAACTCGCTATATATTTAATTGTATATCGGATGATATATAAAAATATATATGAGAGTGGAGTCACAAATATTTGCAAGACATATGAAGTGCTATTTCAATTTATCTTAATGATAATAAATCTCACTCCGCATTAATTATATCCCTTCCGTTTTTTAATTGATGACGATCAAGACTATGCATGCTGAATAACCACATTATTTCCATGCCTAACCCTAAAGGATTAGATTCATTCAGTTTAACCACCGTCATTTATGCGATCAGGTTAGGGCAAAAATTTACGTGTTGTTGGCAACATTAACCGCCCGATATGGCTTGAGCTGCGCTGGTTTAAATTAGCCTGAAGGTGTTGCTACCACAGCATTTGCGAAGAGGATGCGAAATAAATGAACCAGGTTGATCGTCCATTTTTAGATTGTGGTTTAACGCGACTAGAATTTCTGCGGATATCAGGAAAAGGACTGGCGGGATTAACGATTGCTCCCGCGCTGTTATCCCTTTTTGGTTGTAAGCAGGAAGATGTCGATAGTGGGACTGTTGGGCTTATCAATACGCCTAAAGGGGTTCTGGTGACCCAGCGAGCTCGCTGTACGGGCTGTCACCGCTGTGAAATTTCCTGTACCAATTATAACGATGGTGCGGTGGGTACCTTCTTTTCCCGGATAAAAATCCATCGCAATTTCTTCTTTGGCGATGATGGTGTCGGGTCCGGTGGTGGGCTGTATGGCGATTTAAACTATACCGCAGATACCTGCCGGCAATGCAAAGACCCGCAGTGTATGAAGGTTTGCCCAATAGGTGCAATTACCTGGAAACAGGAAGACGGTTGTATTGCGGTGGACCACAAACGCTGTATTGGCTGTAGCGCGTGTACCACAGCCTGTCCGTGGATGATGGCGACCGTAAATACCGAAACGAAAAAGTCCTCAAAATGTGTGTTATGCGGGGAATGCGCCAATGCTTGTCCGACTGGGGCATTAAAAATTATCGAGTGGAAAGATATTACTGTTTGATAGATAGCAGGCATACCTGATTCGCGCCATTAATTGCCAAAAATACCGCAGTTTTGGATAAAAAAACTGCCTGAAGAATGGCGGGTATATCTATTAAACCTTCTTGCAAAGGAAAACATGATGGCTAATGGTTGGACAGGTACTATTTTACGGGTCAATCTCACCACGGGTAATATCACCCTTGAAGATTCCAGTAAATTTAAAAAATTTGTCGGTGGGATGGGCTTTGGTTATAAAATTATGTACGACGAAGTCCCGCCAGGCACCATGCCTTTTGATGAAGGGAATAAGTTGGTTTTTGCCACCGGACCATTAACGGGCTCTGGCGCTCCCTGTAGCTCCCGCGTCAATATCACCTCCTTATCGACATTTACCAAAGGCAATTTAGTCGTGGATGCTCATATGGGCGGTTTCTTTGCTGCACAAATGAAATTCGCCGGTTACGACGCCATTATTATTGAAGGCAAGTCCGCATCACCGGTCTGGATCAACATTAAAGACGATAAGGTTAGCATCGAAAAAGCCGATTTCCTGTGGGGTAAGGGGACGCGCGCCACAACTGAAGAAATTTGTCGCATCACCAGCCCGGAAACCTGCGTCGCCGCGATAGGCCAGGCGGGGGAAAATCTGGTGCCGCTCTCCTGCATGATCAACAGTCGCAACCACAGCGGCGGAGCTGGTACTGGCGCAGTAATGGGCTCGAAAAACCTGAAGGCTATTGCGGTAGAAGGGACCAAAGGCGTCAATATTGCCGATCGCAAAGAGATGAAGCGGCTCAATGACTACATGATGACCGAGCTCATCGGCGCTAACAACAACCACGTTGTGCCAAGCACCCCGCAGGCCTGGGCAGAATACTCTTCGCCAAACTCGCGCTGGACGGCGCGTAAAGGGCTGTTCTGGGGCGCAGCAGAAGGCGGACCAATCGAAACCGGGGAAATCCCGCCGGGCAACCAAAATACGGTAGGTTTCCGTACCTATAAATCGGTGTTCGATCTGGGGCCAGCCGCAGAGAAATACACGGTCAAAATGAGCGGCTGTCATTCATGCCCTATTCGTTGTATGTCACAGCTCAATGTCCCGCGGGTGAAGGATTTTGGCGTGCCGAGTACCGGCGGCAACACTTGTGTGGCGAACTTTGTACACACCACCATTTTCCCCAATGGCCCGAAAGATTTTGACGATAAAGACGATGGGCGTGTGGTGGGAAACCTGATTGGTCTGAACCTGTTTGACGATTACGGTATCTGGTGTAACTACGGCCAGTTGCACCGTGATTTTACTTATTGCTATTCGAAAGGCGTCTTTAAGCGCGTACTGCCGGCTGAAGAGTATGCGGAGATCCGCTGGGATCAGTTGGAAGCGGGTGATCCTAATTTTATTAAAGACTTTTACTATCGGTTGGCGCATCGCGTGGGAGAACTCAGTCACCTTGCGGACGGCTCTTATGCCATTGCTGAACGCTGGGATTTGGGCGAAGAGTACTGGGGTTATGCCAAAAATAAACTGTGGTCGCCGTTCGGTTTTCCTGTTCACCATGCGAACGAGGCTTCAGCGCAGGTGGGGGCGATCACCAACTGTATGTTTAACCGTGACTGCATGGCGCATACCCATATCAACTTCATCGGTTCCGGTTTACCGTTGAAATTGCAGCGCGAAGTGGCGGGCGAGCTGTTTGGTTCACAGGATGCCTACGATGAAACCAAAAACTACACCCCGATCAATGCTGCCAAGATCAAATATGCCAAATGGACGCTGCTGAAAGTCTGTCTGCATAACGCGGTTACGTTGTGTAACTGGGTTTGGCCGATGACGGTTTCACCACTCAAAAGCCGTAACTATCGCGGAGACTTGGATCTGGAGGCGAAGTTCTTCCAGGCAGTCACCGGTGATGAAACCACGCAGGCGAGTCTGGACCTTGCCGCTGAACGCATCTTTACACTGCATCGCGCTTATACGGTCAAACTGATGCAAACCAAGGATATGCGCAATGAGCATGATCTCATCTGCTCCTGGGTATTCGATAAAGATCCGAAGATCCCGGTCTTCACTGAAGGAACCGACAAGATGGACAGGGAGGATATGCGTCAGTCATTGACGATGTTCTATCAGGAAATGGGCTGGGATCCAGAGCTGGGTTGCCCAACGCGTGAAACCCTGAACCGACTCGGACTTGAAGACGTGGCAGCTGATTTGGCGGCGCAAGATCTGTTGCCAGCGTAAGGAACGTGAGATGACTAACGTGAGCAACGTTCTGGCACCCGTAGAGGCGCTTCCTGACGAGGTTGATAGTCAAAAGAGACACTGGCTACAGGCTTTTCACTCGCCGGTAGAACAGGTGACTGCGCCGCAGGTTCAGGATCCTGCCAGCCCGGAGTCGATTGTGGCAGATTTTATCCGCCAGCATTCGGCATCGGGGCAATTGGTGGGGCGCAGCGTGTTTCTGCAGCCACCTTATTCGGTCCCTGAAACCGATCTATCCGCGCTGCTGGATGCGCTGTGTCAGGACGCAATTAACGCGGATATCACCCGTGTGCAGGGCACGGAAGATGTCTATTTCTACTCAACGCAAACCATGACGGCAAACTACGCCGACATGTGCGTGCAGGTGGTGGAAAACGACATCTGCCGTGCGATTGCCGAGGCGGTACGTTTCGACGGCCGCACGTATCCTCGCCCCTATAAGGTCGCCATGTTGACGCAACCGCCGTATAGCTTTGAATCTCAGCAGATTACAGCGGCGCTAACGGCTATGGAAACGCATCCCGATTACGCAGATATACGTACTGTGGAATCGTCAAATGCGGAACCTTATCTGTTTAGCGAACGTTTTATGAGTTATGGCAAAGCGTACGGCCTGTGTGAATGGCTTGAGGTTGAGCAGTATCAGAACCCCTGAATTATTCAGGTTGATGTCATGGAACGTGTGGACGACCACTGTCACAGTTTAGAGGATAACCCGATGTCCTTCACCCGACGAAAATTTGTCATTGGCATGGGGACGGTGATTTTTTTCACCGGCCCAGGTCAAAATCTGTTAGCGAGTACCAGGAGCCCTAAAGCCGTTCGTTACGTCATGATTCACGACGAATCACTGTGTAACGGATGTAATATCTGCGCGCGGGCCTGCAGGAAAACCAACCATGTTCCTGCCCAGGGCAGCCGTTTGTCGATAGCGCATATTCCAGTCTCGGACAACGACAACGAAACGCTGTATCACTACTTCCGTCAATCCTGCCAGCATTGTGATGATGCGCCTTGTATTGAGGTGTGTCCGACCGGTGCCTCCTGGCGGGATGAGAACGGTATTGTGCGAGTAGATACGTCTTCCTGTATCGGCTGCAGTTACTGTATTGGTGCGTGTCCTTATCAGGTTCGTTATCTCAACCCGCATACCAAAGTGGCGGATAAATGCGACTTTTGCGCTGAATCACGCCTGGCGAAAGGTTTTCCACCGATCTGTGTTAACGCTTGCCCGGAACATGCGCTGATTTTTGGCCGTGAAGATAGCCCGGAAATTCAGACCTGGTTGCGAGAAAACAAGTATTACGAATATCAACTTGCAGGCGCCGGGAAACCCCATCTGTATCGTCGGTTCGGTCAACATTTGATTAAAAAGGAAAATGTATGAACGCGTCGCAAAATGCCGAACAGTTTCACGCCCAGCTTGCGCAGTATGTTCCCCTGTTTTCACCGGACTACTGGCCCGTGTGGTTAGTCGTTGCCGGGTTAATGCTGGTGGGAATGTGGCTGGTGCTGGCGCTTCACGCCATGCTGCGCTTTCGGGCGGTACATAAAACGTCGGCAGGGCACGGTGAGAAGGTCTATTTATATTCGAAGGCTGTTCGTTTGTGGCACTGGTCGAATGCGCTGTTGTTTTTGCTACTTCTGGTCAGTGGCCTGGTCAATCACTTCTCTGCCGTCAGCGCACCGGTAATGAAAAGCCTGCTTACCGTTCATGAGGTTTGCGGCTTTTTGCTACTTGCCTGCTGGGTTGGTTTTGTGCTGATCAACCTGATTGGCGGCAACGGACATCACTATATTATTCAACGTCAGGGCTGGATCGCTCGCGCGCAAAGACAAACACGTTTTTACCTGTTTGGCATTATGCAGGGCGAGTCACACCCATTCCCGGCATCACCGCGTTCTAAATTCAATCCGCTACAGCAGGCGGCCTACGTTGGCGTGATGTATGGGTTGCTGCCACTACTGCTGATTTCTGGGTTGTTATCGCTTTACCCGACGGTCGTCGGAGATCTGTTTCCTGGTGTGCGTTACTGGCTGCTTCAGGCGCACTTTGCGCTGGCAATTGTCAGTCTGTTTTTCATTTTTGGGCATCTTTATCTTTGCACTACGGGCCGCACGCCGGGCGAAACCTTCAAGTGTATGGTGGATGGCTACCACCGGCATTAAGCGATGATGATTACACGAAGTGACTTACGGGCCTGGCGTGTTGGGCCCGTCATGTATCGCTGGTTTCTACGCGCGTTTCCCGCAGGAGGAAGCTATGCCGATGTTCATCGCGCGCTCCAGCGGGAAGGGTATACCGATTGGGCAAATAGCCTGGTGGAATACGGCTGGTCGAAATGGAGGGAAGAGGCGAGTTTTGCTCAGCAGGATATTGACGCAATGGGGAATATTTCCTGTGAGCAAGCCGCGGAGGAAACCAGTCGTCCGTTGGCGAGTGCGGAAGATTATGCCCGATTTAGCAGTGCGGGTGACAACGTTAAAATTGCCAGCGCCGGGTATGCCGCACAGATCGCCAGTGCCGGTTACAGCGCACGGATTGGCAGTGTAGGCTATAACACGCATATCGGCAGTTCAGGCGATCGTGGGCGAATAGCGATTGCGGGAAATTCGGCGCGTATCAGCAGTGTGGGCGACGGAACGCGTATCGCCAGTACCGGCATGCGCGTACGCATCAGTTCGCTTGGCGACCGAAACCGGATTGCCAGTAGCGGTGATTTAACCCAGGTAGCCTGTTTTGGCGCAGAGGCAAAAATCGCTAACTGCGCGGATAATATCCACATTATTGCCAGCGGAGAGAACGCCGTTGTTGCCAGTACCGGTACTGTAGATTCGATAACGCTCGGTCCCGGCGGATGTGCGGCGCTGGCTTATCACGATGGCGAGAGAATGCGCTTTGCGCTTGCCGTTGAAGGGGAAAAAAACATTCGGGCGGGCGTGAAATATCGGCTCAACGAAGACCATCAGTTTGTGGAATGTTGAGCCGAGAGGTTATTTTAGTGCGAAGCGGCGCTGGGTGATTTTCTCCAGGCTAAAGCACAGCAGGTAATAGACCAGTCCGGTAAAGATAAAAATGGCTGTCGGGTAGATTTGCACCCGGCTGTTAACCTGACCGGCAACCGTCGTGAGTTCCGGTACGTTAACGATAAATGCCAGTGACGTGTCCTTCAGTAGCCCAATGAAAATCCCCGTCAACGACGGCAGTACGTTACGCAGCACCTGCGGCAGCAAGATAAGCCACAGGGCCTGATCCCGGCGAAACCCCTGAACGACTGCCGCTTCATATTGCCCGCCAGGCAGTGCGCTAATTCCAGCATACACCGAGTGCATCACCGAAGCGGTGGTGAACCATGCCAGCGCCAGCGTCACGGTAACGGCACCGGGCAGATCGCTTCCGGTCAGCATGGGTAGCAAATACCACATCCAGAAAATCACAAAGATGAGCGGAATGCCGCGAATAAATTCCGCCCAGATAAACAACCCGTTGCGAACCGCGCCAGGAAATCGCCAGGCGCAGCAGGCAAGAACGATCCCGCCAGGCAGCGCCAGCAAAGCCGCACCGATAGCCATCAGCAAAGTGAGCAGTACACCGCCGGGTTGCCCCTCAGCTACACGTCCCCACAGGAGATAGTCAAGATTGTCGGTAATGACCGAAATATTAGCGATCATGCAGTATGCTCCTGACGCTGAAGATGCGCATTCTTAGCTTTGACGATTTACCCGCCGCCGGCCGCGGGCCAAGACGCGTAAGCAACATACCCAGCACGATGCCGGTAAACAGATAGAGTGCGGTGCCAACGGCAAAGGCTTCCAGCGCGTGCGCGTTGTAGCTCTCAATTTGCCGTACCTGGTAGGTGAGCTCAGCAAATCCAATACCGCTGGCAAGCGAGGAAAGCTTCATCAGGTTGAGATATTGCCCAACAATGGGTTGCCAGGCGTTTGCCAGTCCCTGAGGCAGTAGAATGTGACGAAATATCGCCCAGGATGAAAACCCCTGCGCCACGGCAGCCTCGCGTTGTCCGGCAGAAACTGCCTGTAAACCTGAGGCGATCTCTTCGACCAAAAATGCTGAGGTAAATACGCCCAGTCCCCATGCTGAACAGATAAACTCCGGTGTTAACCACCAGACATCACCCGGCAGAATTGACCATGGATGATCAGCATTGATGAAGCTAATGACGTCACGGGGAAGCCAGTTCCATGCGGCAAAATACCAGAACATCAGTTGCACCAGTAAAGGTGTATTGCGAAACACCGAGACCCACACCCCGACCATCGTTTTAGCGAGACGATTGCCCGTCAGTCGCAGGCTGAGCAGTGAGATGGCAATGAGCGTGGCGAGCACGATACCTGCCAGCGTCACCCAAAGCGTGGTAAGAAAACCAGAAATTATCCATTGCAGGGGTTGCCCGCTCAGCACTCCCTGCCAGTCCATTGCATGCATTATGATGATGACTCCTGGTGTAACGGGTCGAGCACTTTTTTCAGGAAACGCTGGGTTCTCGGGTGCTGTGGTTGGACGAAAAAATCCTCCGGCGGGGCCACTTCAAGAATATCGCCACCATCGATGAAAACAACACGATCGGCAATCTCGCGGGCGAAATGCATTTCGTGGGTCACGACGATCATGGTGATACCGCTGTGGGCGAGATTTTTCATCACCTGCAATACCTCGCCGATCATTTCAGGATCCAGCGCGGAGGTGGGCTCATCAAACAGAATAATTTGCGGTGATGAAGCCAGCGCGCGGGCGATGGCAACGCGCTGCTGCTGTCCACCGGACAACTGTGCGGCATAGGCATTGGCTTTTTCCGCCAGTCCCACCTTTTCCAGCAACTCAAGTGCCCGACGATCCGCTTCCGTCTTATTCCAGCCGTGAACATATTCCAGCGCCAGCGCGATGTTTTGCAGTGCAGTCAGATGCGAATAGAGATTGAATTGCTGAAATACGAAACCGATACGGCTGCGTAGCTGGCGTAATGCCGCCCCGCGCAACTGGCTAATCGGTTTACCTTCAATGAAGATTTCGCCATCGCTGAGCGACTCCAACTGGTTGATAAGACGTATAAGAGTGGACTTTCCAGAGCCGGAAGGCCCCAGAATGGTCACCACTTCACCGGGCTCAACTGCCAGGTTGACGCCGTTAAGTACAGTTTGAGCGCCATACTCTTTAACCACATTGCGTAGTTCGACGCTCGCCTGACGCAAATGGGTAAAATCCGCAGCCGAAGCTGCGGAACGATGAAAAAGGGCTGAGAGCATATTATTTGGCTTCTATTTTAAAGGCGCGGGCTTGTGGATTTTTGGTTTCAGGACCAAACCAGACATCATAAATTTTGGCCGCCTGCCCGGTAGATTCCAGCTTCAAAAGTTCATCGTTGACGGCTTTTAACAACGCTGGTTCACCTTTTTTCACCCCCACCCCAATCTCTTCTTTGCTCAGCAGGTCCGGAAGAATTTTGAAATCTGCTTTATCCGGCGCACCGCCTAATAAACCGGCCAGAATCGTACTGTCCTGGGTGATGGCCTGAACATTGCCGTTGCGCAGTGCAGTTAACGCTAGCGGGATATCGTCATAGGCCAGTACGCGCGACTGCGGGAAGCGCTGATGCAGTGCCTGTTCACCAGTAGTGCCTTTTACCGCGCCGATGCGTGCTTTGCTGTATTGATCGAGCTTATCCGGAGATTTTGCTGGCACAAGAAACTGCTGGCCGGTAACAAAATAGGGGACGGAGAAATCTATTACCTGCGACCGCTCAGGCGTGATCGTGATATCCGCAACGATTAAATCGGCTTTACCAGATTGTAATAACGGAATTCGGTTTGCCGGATTGGTCGCCACCAGTTCCAGTTTTACACCAAGAGATTTGGCCAGCGCTTCGGCAAAATCGACGTCGTAGCCGACAATCTTATGCGTTTTGGCATCGATGGAGCCAAACGGCGGGTTCGCGTCAAATGTTGCGACTTTTACTACGCCTGCGGCTTTGATATCGGCCAGTTGGTCAGCCTGAGCCTGCGAGACGGTAAGTCCAGAGGCCAGCAGCACGCCGAATGCCAGCAGTGTTTTTTTAGCGCGGTAAGTTTTCGTAGCCATCATTGTATGAAATCCCTGTAGTTTTTGGTTTGTGCTTTTTACGCTCCCATAACTTACGGTTGGGACAAAATAAGAAAAAATTCTTATCTATATACAAAATGTTATTAGTGAAGGATGTGTTAATAGCGGGTAAAAATAATGCATGAGTGAAAGGTAAAATAGTGCGTAAGCCTGATAATAATTTGCATTTTGTTTATGTTTGAGGGCACGCTTGAATAAGATTGAGCTGTGCTAATGTCCAGAAGGTTTACTGGAATACCCTCCAGACCTGTACCATATGTCACAACAGGTTTGGATTGGGGATAAGCATGCTGCGTGATAATTTTAACGATCTCTATTATCTCATTATCGTTGCGCGCGAGCGTAGTTTTACCCGGGCAGCGGCAAAACTTGGGGTTTCGCAATCCGCGCTAAGCCATGCGATTCGCGGGCTTGAAGAACGGCTGGATGTACGGCTTCTCACCCGCACCACGCGCAGCGTTGCGCCGACCGAAGCCGGAGAACGGCTTATCAACAGTATCAGCCCGCGTTTTGATGACATTGAAACAGAGCTGCTGGCATTAACCGATGTCCGTCAGCGGGTGGCTGGTAACATACGGCTGACGCTGGGCGAACATGCATTGCAATCTACCGTCTGGCCCGCGCTGGAGCCGTTTTTGCAGACATACCCTGATGTGAATGTGGAAATAACCATCGACAATAGTCTGACGGATATTGTGACTGGCCGCTATGACGCGGGTATTCGGCTTGGCGAGCAGGTAGCAAAAGACATGGTCGCCGTCAGAATTGGCCCGGACTGGCGCATGGTAGTGGTGGGGGCACCGACGTATTTTGCTCGCCATGGCAAACCGCAAACCCCTCACGACCTGCAAAACCACAGCTGTATTAACATGCGTATGCCGACGCTGGGCGGATTATACGCCTGGGAGTTTGCTAAAGACGGACAAGATTTGCGCGTGCGGGTTGAAGGACAGCTTATTTTTAACAATCTACCCCCGCGAATTAGCGCAGCGATTGCCGGAAGAGGGCTGGCTTTTGTGCCGGAAGATACCGTCGAGCAGGCTGTTGCAGAGGGGGCGTTGGAAAAAGTTTTGGAGGACTGGTGTGAACCTTTTCCTGGCTATTATTTGTACTATCCCAGCCGAAAACAGCATACCGCTGCCTTTGCGCAACTGATTGAGGCCTTACGGTATACGGGCTGAAGTGGGGGGGGGGGAACAGGCAATAAAAAACCGGCATTGCGCCGGTTTGGAAATCAGATTTTGCAGGCGTCACCGCAATCATTATCAGCAATAATTTCTTGCGCTTTCTTGTCTGCATCTTCCAGACGTTCAGCGTTACGCTCTTGCGCTTCTTCCAGTCCATCAAAGACCAGATTATCGAGATCAATTTCCATCATTCACCTGCTCAGGTTCAGCGTTTAACATCACGTTATTATATTGCAAAAATGTTGCTTAACAGCAGCGATTCTTGCTACTTAGCATCGAACGCAATCCGCTGTGCGTATTTATCCGCCAAAGTGGCCCACGGTTCGCAATTGCTAAAGAATTGTTGGTTGTAAATACCGCAAAATTCTCGCTCTCTCTACCGTTTTATTCCCACTTTTTCATTAACGTGATGCGCGATCATTTTTAACAAATCTGCGACAAAATCACTATACATATAACTTAATATCTTTTATACATTAATTGTTCAACCCTGCGACTATTCCACAAAAGAGAAAGCTATATGGAACAGACACCTGATAAGAAAAACGATAATTTTCAAAAAGATGGCAAAGAACAGTTCAATAGATCGATCGGTTTAATTTCAAACTTTGCGTTGGGTTTTACCTACCTGTCGCCGCTTACCGCCGTCTACTCGCTGTTTGCGCTGGCCGTAACGCTGGCGGGGCCGCCTGCAGTATGGTGGATTTTAATCGTCGCATGTGGGCAACTTTTGGTGGCGCTGGTGTTTGGTGAGGTCGCTTCCCAGTATCCGATAACCGGCGGGCTTTACCCTTGGGCCAGAAGGTTGTGGGGCAAGAAATATGCGTGGATCGCCGCCTGGATCTACCTATGGGCACTGGTGGTCACCATTACGTCGATCGCGGAATATACATCAACGTTTGTTGAATCACTCTTCCATTATGGTCAGACTCCAGCCACGATGTTGGTGACTTCCGTTCTGCTGCTGCTGTTGATGATGGCGGTTAATATGTCCGGGACTAAAAATCTGGCCCGGGTGGCGAAAATTGGTTTCTGGTGTGAAATTGTTAGCGTGATCGCGCTGGGGATTTATCTGCTGATTTTCCACCGTTCGCAGCCGTTCTCTGTAATTTTTGACTCGATGGGTGTGCTGGCTCATGACGGCAGCTATTCCACCGCATTTATGTCTGCTGCTCTGATGGGACTGTTTATGTTCTTTGGCTTTGAGGCCTGCGGTAACGTTGCGGAAGAGGTGCAGAATCCCAGTAAAAAGATCCCAGTGGCGATGATTTTAAGCATCGTATTCGGCGCGATTTCCGCCATTATTTCTGTTATGGGTTATCTGCTGGCTTCACCGAATCTGGTCAGCATCGTGAATGGCAAAACGTCCGATCCGATCCCGGCAATCCTTAATGAAGCGCTGGGCGAAACCGGCGCGACTGTCTTTATCGTCGTCGCGATTATCGCCATGTTGTCGTGCATTTTGTCTCTCCAGGCTGCGTTAAGCCGTCTTATCTTTTCTTTCTCCCGCGACAGAATGCTGCCGGGAAGTGAATGGATGGCCAAAATCTCTAAAAATGGTGTTCCGGATAATGCCATGGTCGTCAGTTGCCTGTTGCCAGTGATCATCTGTGTTTGGGTTTATTTCCAGCCAGATAACCTGTCACGTATCACCGCGTTTGCTGTTATCGGGATTTACATCTCGTTCCAGATGGTTGTGCTTGCCGCGTTGCGTCAGCGCCTGAAAGGCTGGAAACCGGCGGGGGAGTGGACCATTGGCGGTTGGGGGGTAATCGTGAATGTGCTGGCGTTAGCTTACGGATTGTGCGGGATCTGGTTACTGGCGCAACCGGCAGACAGCAGCGACTTCATTGACCGTTGGACGGTCCTGTTCGGCCTGGCGATTGTCGTTGGCTCGGGACTTATTTATATGTTCCTGACCCGTCCGTTTGGTCGTTCAGCGGCGCCGGAAAACGACGCCATTGCGTACGCCAGTAAGCTCAATATGGGGCAGGATAACTAAATACTAAGGGCCTTCGGGCCCTTAGTTTTGATAGTGATAAAGGATAAAGTAGTCGCTCTGATACACTACGGTACTATTTGCAGGTGACAGCAATTCACCCACGCGAAAACGTGGCCAACTGGAGAAAATGATCCTGTTTTCCAGATTGGTCAGAATCACATAATCAGGATGAGCGCAGGAGAGCAGTTCGGCTTCTATCTGACTGACCAGCAAATCGACCGCGGCAACACCGAGAAACTGGTCGTTGTAGTAGACCGGGACGGCTGACGTTAGGGTATAGGAGATATTGCAAATATAGTCGACGTAGGGACCGTGGATATAGGCTTTGCCAGCCGGAGGAGAATGCTTAAACCACTCAAAGGTTCTGAAATCCAGTCGTTGTTGCGTGGCCTGATCCAAATCCAGATGCGCCTGGCTCAAACCATTATCTTTCTTATACCACCACTCCAGCAACCAGTACTCTTTTGTGTTTGCGGTGCTCTCAATATGGCTGGCGAATCCCGCCCCTGAACAGTAATGGTTGTCACTGAGCGTGCGCTTGATGTGCTGTTGAACGGTGGATCTTACTGATGGGTCGAGAACGACCTCGGCTGAGGCCTTTTGTACCCCTGAAATCGCCTCATGGATGCTCCTCGCTAGCGCAACGGTAGAATCTACGGTAGAAACAGTAATGTCATCAATTTTACGGATTAATGCGCTTAGGGATGTCGAAGAGCTCATTGTCTGTCCTGCCTTCACTGATTGTCAGTTCGAGTTATATTTCAGCTTTTTTTCAATAAGGTAGTAGGTAAACGTGTCGATGATCCGTGTGGCAAACTGTACTGACTCTGCCTCGTTGTGAGCAGCCAGTGCATCGGCCAGCGCTGAATAAAGCGCGATAATTTCCGCATGAATACTGTCTGTGCGATAAAGTATCGCCACAAGTGATGCCCATTCAGCCTGAACTTGCAGCTCCTGATTGGCCAGTCGCGCTGAATGCGAACTGGCAGCAATCGCCAGCAGACAACGCATATCGGCCTGGGTCATCAGCTCAGGTGAGTTTGCCTTTCTGAGTACCTCGACAAACTCGCGAAATTTGGCGATATCCGCACCGGTCATCCGTCGGGAAGCCAGCCTCGCGCTATGGCTAATAATGGCGCAATGCATTTCACCCAGATCAGACAGATAATCCGTACTGATCGCTTTGAACGGGTGTAGGGCGCTATTTTTGCCATCGATATTTTCGCAGACGAAGCTCCCGCCATTACGACCGCGAACCGTATGGATAAGATTATTAGCCCGAAGCGTGTTTAGCGCTTCTCTGATAGTGATATGTGAGACACCCATCATTTTTGCCAAATCAGTTTCGTTGGGAAGCTGTTCTTTTGGCTCCAGCAACCCCGTGATAATGGCATTTGAAAGGCGCTGGACTATCTGGTCTGAACGACTGACCTGCCCGATAGGCGCAAATATGACCGCGTGAGTAATCATAATCTTTTCTGTACTCAATTCCCTGAAACAACGACCATTTTTAACACATGCCCGTCGGGCAAGGAAGGTAAGAATGGCCGAGTTATTTTACATGCCTGGGCGCAACGTCACTGCACAAGCGGATGTGTGTCCCGATAACCTCATGATGAGCTGAGCATAACGCGTCAGCTGGCAATGAAAAGCCTTACCTTACAAATGTAAGAATTAAGTTAAAAATTCGAGGCTTATCATAGTGCCAATGTTGCGCATTTGAAAAAATTTTACAATATATATATTACATAAGATTCTTTATGTATTAATTGGCAGGAGACAAGCATGAAAACCCTGAAGCATTTTATTAATGGGCACTATGTAGCAGGCAGCAGCGAAAATAGCTTCGAACTGGTGAGTCCGGTTGACGGTGAAACATACGCAATTTCTCCCAACGCTAACGAGGCGGAGGTAGAGCAAGCCTACTCAGCAGCGGAGGCAGCGTTTAGCATCTGGAGAAAATCGACGCCAGCACAGCGGCAAAAGGCGTTATTACTGCTGGCCGATGAGATTGAACGCAATGTTGAGCGACTGGTAACCGCGCAAAGTCAGGAAACCGGTCAGCTTCGCCATTTTATTGAGAAAGAGGAGATTGCGGCATCCTGCGATGCCATCCGCTTTTTTGCCGGCGCGGCGCGTTGCCTTGAAGGGAAGGCGGGCGGAGAATATTCCGCCGGGTTTACCTCGACCATCCGTCGTGAACCGTTGGGTATCGTTGGGCAAGTGACGCCGTGGAACTACCCGTTCATGATGGCAGTGTGGAAGATTGCACCAGCGCTGGCGGCAGGCAACACGGTCGTGTTAAAGCCAAGCGACACCACGCCAGTTAGTACGCTGCTGTTGGCTGAACTGGCCGCACCGTTGTTCCCGAGAGGGGCGTTTAACGTTGTGCTGGGCAAAGCCAGCACCGGTTCGCTGGTGGTTTCAAATCCGAAGGCTTCACTGGTTTCGATTACCGGTTCGGTCCGCGCGGGCTTGCAGGTTGCGGCATCAGCAGCGGCGAATCTGACTAAAGCACATCTGGAATTGGGCGGGAAAGCGCCTGCAGTCGTGTTCGCCGATGCGGATATGGACAAGGCGATTGCGACAATCACTACGGCAGGCTTTTTCAATGCCGGGCAGGATTGCACAGCGGCTACGCGGATCCTGGTAGAGCAATCCATCTATGCTGAGTTTCTGGAAAAACTGATCCAGAAAACAAAAAGTATCAAATTTGGGCCGCCAGAAGATCAGAATGCGCTGTACGGCGCATTGAATAGCCGGAATCAACTGGAGCAGGTGAAAGGTTTTATTGAGCGTTTACCGGCACATGCAAAAATTGAAACCGGTGGGCGCGCCGGGCCAGGTCCGGGCTTCTATTTTGAGCCGACGATTGTCTCCGGATTGCATCAAAATGATGAAGCTATTCAGCATGAAGTATTTGGTCCGGTAATGACCATTCAGTCGTTTTCTACTGACGAAGAGGCACTACACAAAGCGAATGATGTGGAGTATGGTCTTGCCGCCAGCGTCTGGACCCGTAACCATGGTCGCGCGCAGCGCTTCAGCATTGACCTCGATTTTGGCACGGTGTGGATTAACAATCACATTCCTCTGTGCGCCGAAATGCCGCACGGCGGGTTCAAAAAATCGGGTTATGGCAAAGATCTCTCATCCTATTCGCTCGAAGAATACACTCGGGTGAAACATATCATGTGTGACATTTCTGAATAGAGAGGATTACGATGAAAACAGTAAAAATTGCGGTTCTTTCATTAGTGATGCTCTCTGGCTATAGCCTTGCAGAAAGTACATCGCTGAATACCGTAAAAGAATATATGGCGGCGTGGAATGCGCATGATGCTTCAAGAGCCGCTCAATATCTTGCGGATGATGCTGTTTATTATGATGCCGCCGCGGGCGAACCGATAAACGGCAGAGAAAAAGCGGAAAAAGAGGTTATCGGCGCTTTTATTAAGGCGGTGCCAGATCTGAACTGGAAAATGGTTGGAAAACCCGTCTACGACGAAGACACCGTGGCCTTTCGTTGGGAATTTTCAGGCAAAAATAGTGGTGAATGGGCAGGGAGTCCGCCGACAAATAATCCGATCAAATTTGAAGGCGTAAGCTATATTCATGTTAAAGCAGGAAAAATCACCTGGCAGGGTGATTATTATGATTCTAAAAAACTGGATGAAGAGTTAAAGCCAGTGAAGTAGTCGGTTGTACCCCTTTATAAATAAGAAGGGGGTATTTCTCTTATTTGTGTCGTATTAAAGGCAGTGTGTAGCAATAAGGAAAAAAGTTAATGGCAATTACCAGACGTGATTTTCTCAACGGCGTCGCGGTGACTATTGCGGCGGGACTTACCCCGCTGGAGTGGGTCAGGGCGACAGGAAAGGGAAACGCATTTATAGATGGAAATTATTATCCTCCTGCGCTGACAGGGCTGCGGGGTAATCATCCTGGATCATTTGAAATGGCGCATGCGCTAGGCCGCGAGCAGAAGCATTTTGATTTAAACGCTCTGCCCGTTGAGGAAGAATACGATCTAGTGATTGTTGGGGGCGGGATTAGCGGGTTAGCTGCCGGTTGTTTTTGGCGTCAAGTTGCCGGGCAAAATAGCCGGGTCCTGATCCTCGATAACCATGACGATTTTGGCGGACACGCCAAACGTAATGAATTTACCAGCTCGGGCAAGAAATTACTCGGTTATGGCGGCAGCGAAGCATTCCAGTCACCCGCGCATAATTTCAGCCCTGAAGTACAAAAACTAATGGAAACCGTGGGCGTCAGCGTCACGCGGTTAAAAGAGAGTTTTGACGTAAACTTCTACCCCGACTGGCAGCTCAGTCGCGGGGTTTTTTTCGACAAGAAGAATTTTGGCGTAACAAAAATCGTCAGCGGCGATCCGGGCCGCGCGGTATCTGATGATATTCCGCCGGACAGGCTCAATGGCCGTAAAATTGAAGACTTTATCAATGATTTTCCGCTAGGTGAGAACGACAGAAAAGCGCTGATCGACCTGCATGTGCGCCCTGGCGATTACCTTCCGGGGATGACGGTTGATGAGAAAATGGAATGGCTGGATACCCACAGCTACAGTGAATTTTTAGCAACAAAAGTGGGTTTGAGCAAAATGGCGCTGCTCTATTTTCAGCAGCGTTCCAATGACTTCTTTGCCATCGGCATTGAAGGCATCTCCTGCAGCGATGCCAGGGCGTGCGCCTTACCCGGCATGGAAGGGATGGGGTTACCGCCGTTGGACGGAGAGTCGCTGGCCGACCTCGAAGAGCCGTATGTTTACCATTTCCCGGACGGTAACGCCGGTCTGGCCCGACTGTTAGTCAGGTATATGCTGCCGGATGCGCTACCGGGTAACACGATGGAAGACTCTGTTCTCGCCAGATTACATTATGAAAAGCTGGATCTACCAGAAAACACCACGCGCCTGCGCCTGAACAGCACAGTGATTAATGCGGCCAACGTGCAGGATGGCGTTGTGGTGACCTACCTGCGTGACGGTAAAATGCACCGTGTGCGCGGTAAGAACACCATCATGGCAGGCTATAACATGATGATCCCGTATCTGGTGCCTGAGATGCCGGAACAGCAGCAGGCGGATCTCAAACTGAACGTCAAGGCTCCGCTGGTGTACACCAACGTGGTGGTAAAAAACTGGCAGGCGTTCAAACAGCTTGGCGTACATGAATTTTATTCTCCAGCGGCACCTTACAGCCGGGTTAAGCTCGACTATCCGGTCAGTATTGGTGGGTATCAGCATCCGGCCTCCCCGGATGATCCGATGGTCATTCACATGGTCTATGTGCCGACCTACCCGGGCAGTAACCTATCGGCCAGAGAGCAGTTCCGCCTGGGACGAGCCTATTTGCTGGGGACCACTTTTGCGGCGCATGAGGAGATGATTCGCTCCCAGTTGCAGGAGATGTTTGGCTCAACAGGCTTTGATAATCAACGCGATATCTCCGCCATTACCGTTAACCGCTGGGCGCATGGCTATGCGTACTACGCCAATTCACTGTTCGATGATATGGATAAAATGCCAGAAATTATCGAGCGGGCGCGTCAGCCAGTCGGTCGCATTGCCATCGCTAACTCAGATTCTGACTGGAGTGCTTATGCCCACACAGCAATCGATCAGGCATGGCGTGCGGTTAATGAACTCAAGGATATGGGGTGATCTATGCGTAACGTAACCATTCTCGCCGCCTGTTTATTTACCGCTTCGGTAAGCGCTGCTGAATCTAACGGTGAATACATCGCGCGAATTTCAGACTGCGTCGCCTGTCATACCGCTGAAGGTGGTGCGGCGATGGCGGGGGGCAAAAAGTTTCCTACTCCGGTGGGGGATATTTATTCGACCAACATTACCCCGGACAAGGCACAGGGTATTGGTAATTACTCATACGAGGATTTTGAAAAGGCGGTACGCCAGGGAATTGCCAAAGACGGTCACCCGCTCTATCCGGCCATGCCTTATCCCTCTTATGCAAAACTTTCTGACGAGGATGTTCAGGCGCTGTATCGCTATTTTATGTATGATGTCACACCGTCTGCGCAACCCAATAAAGAGAATGCCATTCCGTGGCTACTCTCCGCCCGCTGGCCACTGCATATCTGGAACTGGCTGTTTACCGACGCGCCAGCGACGACAGTAGATAGCGCGAAACCAGATGAAAACGCAGCCCTGATAAAACGGGGCGCTTATCTGGTGGAAGGTCCCGGGCACTGCGGTTCTTGCCATACACCGAGAGGCATGGCGATGAATGAAAAAGCCTATACTCATGCAGATGCCGAGTACCTGAGCGGAGCGATGATTGACGGCTGGTATGCACCTTCGCTGCGGGGCAGCGGAATGTCTGAGCAGGCGTTAAAATCGCTGTTGCTGACCGGTAAGAGCAAGCATGCTGCGGTTTCAGGTTCGATGGCTGAAGTCGTCACGCAGAGTACACAGTATCTGACCGACGAAGATGCCACGGCGATCGCCCAATATCTGCTGAGTCTGAAAAGCGCGAAGCCTGAAACGGTGCGTGCTGCTGCGACTACAGCATCCTGGTCGAATTCACCTGAGGCGGGAAAAGTGACCTATAACCGTTACTGTTCAACTTGTCACGGTCTGGAAGGGAAAGGTACGGATGATAACGCACCTTCTTTGGTCAACAATCCGCTGGTCATGGTTGATGACCCGACGCCGCTGTTCAGAGTGATTGCCCACGGCGCAGAAACACCGACAACGCGTGGCAGCGTCTCCTTCAAGATGCCCGCTTACGGAGGCATGTTAAGTGACAACGAAATGCGCGACGTGATTAATTACGTGCGTAAGACCTGGGGTGAAGGGAATGGCGAAGTAAGCCATGAAGATCTGGCTGGGATTAAAAAAGCATCACATTAAACAGTATGCCGGATAAGGTGCTTGCACCACCATCCGGCAGTGCTTACACGGTGTTTACCCTGATAATATCCGCGAGTCGGGTAAACGCCGCCGACATTTCATGCTCTTCAATACTTGCAAACCCCAGCAACAGGCCGCTGCGTTTCTCTTCATTCACGTAATAGCGTGATAACGGGCGCACCAACAACCCTTGCGCATTCGCTTGTTGGGCAATGACCGCGTCATCGCTCCCTGCGGGTAACTGTAAGATCATATGCAGCCCGGCGTTGCTGCTGAAGGAACCAAGATAATGTTCACCAAGCTGGCGGCTGATAAGCTCTACCAGCATCTGGCGACGACGACTGTATAGTTGGCGCATTTTCCGAATGTGCGCTGCGTAATAACCCTCGCGAATAAACTCCGCCAGCGCGGCCTGAATCAACAGATGTCCACCACGATAGAGGTCGTTATGAACCTTTTTCAGCGGAGCGGCTAACGATTTAGGTAGCACGACATACCCGAGTCGCAGTGCGGGATAGAGTGTTTTACTGAATGTCCCGATGTAGATGACCGGTGTCTCTTCTTCCAGCCCCTGCAAAGAGGGGATCGGCTGGCCGGAAAAGCGGAACTCACTGTCGTAATCATCTTCCACTATCCAACTTCGCGTTTCACGTGCGCGAAAGATAAGTTGCCGGCGGCGACTGAGGCTCATCACCGAACCGAGAGGGTATTGATGTGACGGTGTCACAAAAATAAGTTTTGGCGGTGTTTCGCCTGCATCCGGCGGGACCATACCTTGTTCATCAACAGGAATAGCCGAAAAATTTACCGCATTGATACGCAGAATATTTTTGATTCCCCAGTAGCCCGGCTCCTCAATCCAGGCGTGATCGCCCGGGTTGCATAACGTTCGGGTCACCAGATCCAGCGCCTGGTGAATACCTTCGGTAATCAGAATTTGCTCCGGCGAACACCGCACGCCGCGAGCGGTGCGCAGATAGTCCGCCAGCGCTTCTTTCAGCTCATTCACACCGCCTGCGGCATCGTAAGTGAGAAACTCCGGGCGCAATCGTCTTGCCAGCCTGTCCTGAATTTTTTTGAGCACCCGGTGTGGGAAATGCTCTACATCAGGTACGCCTGGAATAAACGCGCCCCACTGACGGGGACTGGCGCTGGCATTACCTAACAGCTCAAGGCAGCGGGCAGATAAGCGGGTGTGATCCTCCAGAGCCGCAGCAACAGGTTCTTTATTGGGACGCAGGTTGAGATTGTCCAGCACGCTGTCAGTGACAAATGTGCCGCTACTGGTACGCGCAGAAATATAACCTTCGGCCTGCAACTGCTCGTAAACCCGCAGGACGGTATTGCGCGATAGCATCAGCTCTCCTGCCAGGTCACGCGACGGAGGCATTCGGGTAGCCGGTTTCAGGCTACCTTCGAGGATGCAACTACAAATGGCGGCATACAGGCGGCGATGTAGTTTTTCGTCAGTCTGCTGACTAAATGCCTGCTTGATCACATCTCCGGCAAGTGAACGCATTTGGATCCTTAAAATAAAACGATTTGGCTCTCGATTAAAGTACCAGACGGCGTCTAAATTTAAAGGGTAATTCAACCGAAATGTATTAATGGACAAGGTGTAGAGAATGAACAATAAAAACCTGCAACAACGTCGTCTGGATGCCACCCCGCGTGGCGTGGGTGTGATGTGTGATTTTTATGCCCAGTCGGCAGAAAACAGCACGATTACCGATATCGAAGGCAATCAGTACATTGATTTTGCCGCCGGGATTGCCGTGCTGAACACCGGACACCGCCATCCTCGCCTGGTGCAGGCAGTCGAAGCGCAACTTCAGGCTTTTACCCATACGGCTTATCAGATTGTCCCGTACGAAAGCTATGTGTCTTTGGCTGAGAAAATCAACGCCGTCGCGCCAATCGATGGCAAGCGTAAAACCACATTCTTCACCACCGGGGCTGAAGCGGTAGAAAACGCGGTGAAAATTGCACGCGCACATACCGGGCGTCCTGGCGTTATCGCATTTGGCGGTGGTTTTCATGGTCGTACTTACATGACGATGGCGTTAACCGGCAAGGTGGCACCCTATAAAAAAGGTTTCGGTCCGTTCCCTGGCTCTGTTTACCATGCTCCGTATCCTTCTGAATTGCAGGGTATTTCCACGGCGGACTCCCTAAAAGCGATTGAGCGTCTGTTTAAAGCCGATATCGATCCAACCCAGGTTGCGGCGATTATCTTCGAACCCGTCCAGGGCGAAGGGGGCTTCGTGGTGGCACCGCCGGAATTTGTGGCCGCCATCCGCCGTATTTGCGACGAGCATGGCATTGTGATGATCGCCGATGAAGTACAAAGCGGGTTTGCCCGTACGGGCCAGCTGTTTGCGATGGATCATTACGCCGATAAAGCGGACCTGATGACTATGGCGAAAAGCCTCGCGGGCGGCATGCCGCTGTCTGGCGTCGTGGGCAAAGCCGAAATCATGGATGCACCTGCGCCTGGTGGTCTGGGTGGAACTTACGCCGGGAACCCGCTGTCGATCGCGGCGGCCCATGCAGTACTGGACATTATCCATGATGAACAGCTGTGCCAGCGTGCGGCGGCCCTCGGCGAACAGCTGCGCGCCGCTCTGACAGATGCGCAAGCAGGGTGTCCTGAACTGGCCGAAGTGCGTGGTTTAGGTTCTATGATTGCTGCTGAATTCTGTGATGCAGCGACAGGGGAACCCAACGCTTCCGCCGCACAACGCGTGCAGAAGAAAGCCCTTGAGCAAGGACTGCTGTTGCTGACCTGCGGTCAGTATGGCAACGTTATTCGTTTCCTTTACCCGCTGACGATTCCGCAGGATCAGTTCGCCAAAGCGCTTCAGATCATCAAAGCGGCGACGAAATAGTCCCGTATACCGCAGAAAAGACATAAAGCCGACGGTTGTCATCACCGTCGGCTTTATTATTGCCGGCATAAATTGATCTTCCTCGTGTGTAGTGCGGTATTTATCGCGAATGGGTTGCCAGTTATTGCGTTATATAATTTAATGCATATCGTTTTTACTCCTCTATTCAGATGGTATCCCATGTTAACTTTCCGCTCTTTTGTGCTGGTATGCGCCAGCATGTTGTTTGCGTTTTCTGCTCAGGCCGACCGTACGATCACCGATCAGCTTGGTCGTCAGGTCACGATCCCTGACCATGTGGACAAAGTCGTCGTGCTGCAACACCAGACGTTGAATATTCTGGTCCAGCTCAATGCCCAGCAGGACATTGTTGGCGTTATGTCGAGCTGGAAAAAACAGCTCGGGCCTGAATTTGCGCGCTTTATGCCGACGATTACTACATTGCCGATGCCGGGCGATCTCACCAGCGTGAACATCGAAAGCCTGCTGGCAATTCATCCACAGGTGGTGTTTGTCGCCAACTATGCGCCCGCGGAGATGATCCAGCAGATTCAGAACGCCGGTATTCCGGTCGTGGCTATCTCATTGCGCAAAGATGCCGGCGGGCAACAGAATAAAATGAACCCGACTATGGCCGATGAAGAGCAGGTCTACAACGAAGGGTTGAAGCAGGGTATTCGCCTGATTGCGGATGTCGTGGGGCGTAAACCGCAGGCTGAAACGTTAATCGACTACGTTTTTGCGGCACGAGCAAAATTCAATGCGCCGGTCGCAAACATCCCGGATGCGCAAAAAGTCCGTATTTATATGGCTAACCCCGACCTGATGACTTACGGCTCCGGGAAGTACACAGGACTGATGATGCAGCACGCGGGGGGATTAAACGTGGCGGCTGCCAGTGTGAAAGGGGCCCGTCAGGTTGCGCTGGAGCAGGTATTAGCGTGGAACCCGCAGGTGATTTTTGTCCAGGATCGCTATCCGCAGGTGGTAACTCAGATCCAAAACGATCCGAACTGGCAGGGGATTGATGCGGTGAAAAATCATCGTGTCTGGTTGATGCCTGAATACGCCAAAGCCTGGGGCTATCCGATGCCGGAGGCGTTGGCGATCGGTGAACTGTGGATGGCCAAAAAACTGTATCCGGATGCCTATAAAGATGTGGACGTTGATGCGCAGGCGCAAGATTACTATCAGCGTTTTTATCGTGTGAACTGGCAGTCTGATGCAGCTAAGTAACCGTTTTTTGCCCCAGCAACCGCTCTTAATCGTTGTGGTCCTGTTGCTGGGCGTCAGTTCGCTATGCCTCGGACAGTATCCGCTGTCGTTAAGCGAGGTGTTTTACCACCTGACGCACTATAGCGACGTTGGGGGAATAGCCAGCCAGGTGATCTGGACGGTCAGATTACCGCGTATTCTGATGGCACTGCTGGCGGGGGGCGCGCTGGGGTTATGCGGGGCGACGTTGCAAGGAGTATTTCATAATCCGCTGGTCGACCCGCATATTATCGGTGTGACGTCGGGGGCGGCCTTTGGAGGAACGCTGGCCATCCTGCTCGGTCTTTCACCCTTGCTGATGATGGGGTCAACGTTTTTCTTCGGTCTGACGGCATTGATCCTGGTGTATGTCATTGCTGCGTTACAGGGGCTGGAGAATACGCTGGTGTTGATCCTGTCAGGTATCATTTTGAGCGGCTTTTTTGCCGCGCTGGTGAGCCTGATCCAATATCAGGCTGATACCGAAGAGACGTTACCTAATATTGTGTTCTGGCTGCTGGGCAGCTTCGCGACGGCCAACTGGAATAAAGTACTGCTATTGGCGGTTCCGGTCGGTATCGCCGCGACGGTTTTGTTCCAGCTACGCTGGCGGATAAACCTGTTATCGCTCAATGACAAAGATGCCAGAGCACTGGGTGTGGCGGTAGTTCCTCTGCGACGCAGCGTTTTGGTGTGCTGCGCATTTTTGGTCGCCGCTCAGGTGGCGGTCAGCGGCAGTATTGCCTGGGTTGGGTTGGTTATTCCGCATCTGGCGCGTTTGCTGGTGGGCGTTGATCATCGTCGTCTACTGCCGTGTGCCTTCTGGTTGGGGGGCGGTTTTATGATTGTCGTGGATGATATTGCCCGCACCCTGATGCACGCGGAGATACCGCTGGGGATCATCACCGCATTGTTCGGTGCGCCGTTGTTTGCTTTCTTGCTCATTCGTACCAGCCGTCGGGAGAAATCATGATACCTGCCGCACTGCGCGTAAATCAGCTTTCTTATGGGTATCGCGCGCCGCTATTTGAGCCGCTAACGTTCTGTTGCCAGAAAGGTGATATCTGGGCCGTGCTTGGACGTAACGGTCTGGGTAAAAGTACGCTGCTTGATACGCTAACCGGCACGCTGCCTGCTTTAGGCGGGAGTATTGAAAATAACGGTGGGATAGGAATTGTGGCACAGCATAGCCATCTACCGTTTCCTTATACGGTCAGCGATGTGGTGCTGATGGGGCGAGCACAGCACGTGAAGCTTTTTGCGCAACCCAGCCAGCAGGATCAACAAAGAGCAATGCAGGCATTAGAGCAGTTGAGTATTGCGCATCTTGCCTCCAGCTCATTTGGCTCACTTTCTGGCGGGCAGCAACAGTTAGTGATGATTGCCCGGGCTCTGGTGACTGAGTGTCAAACGTTGTTACTTGATGAACCGTGTTCCGCGCTGGATCTCGCCAATCAGCAGGTGGTGCTCCAGCTCATCAGCGATTTGGCCCATCAACAGGGATGCAGCATTCTCTTTTCGACCCACGATCCGCTTCATGCGTTGCAGGTTGCTTCCCATACTTTGCTGCTACTCCCTGAAGGTAAATGGCGGGCAGGGCCAACGAACAGCATTGTGACCGAAGAGAATCTGTTTCTGGCCTATGGCTTACCGCTGCGAAAACTTAGCGTGGAGAATCACCCTACGCCGTTTATCGCACCGTTGTTTTCTATTCGGCGTTAAGCGGTAAGAATCCTGCGGCGGTAAGGAACGCCTGACCGCTGCGGGAAAGTATGAATTCAACCAGCGCCATGACTTCTTTGGAGGCTTCAAGCACCGCCAGTTGGTATTCGCAGCAAATATTGTGCTCATCCGGAATAGCCACGTAATGTACGTCGGTCATCGCGTGCAGCGCGTGTGCGTAATGCGCGTAACCGATAAACAGATCGGCCAGCCCCTGGCGCAGGATCCAGGCGCTCGCCAGTTCTCCTTGCGGGATTTTTATCGTATCACGGCCACCAACCAGTGGGATAGCGCGCGCCCGAAGTTGCCGCCCGAGTCCTGGTTCCAGTACATCCATATTGTCGAAAAATGCCCAGGTATAGTCTCCGGAAGGGTCGCAGCCGGGCGTTGATGTCCCTGGTCGCAGCGTTGGGTCGCGGAGTAAATCCAGCCAGGTTCCGATTCGGTTGCTGACAAGGCTCAGTTTGTTCCAGCAAAAGGTGTGCGTTGAGACGGCTTTATTACGTACCAGCAGGTTTTGCGGATGTTCCCGGTTGGCGGAGGCAAAGAGCGCACACGGTTCACCCGTTTCAATACGCTCGCGCAGTAAACCGGCCGGACCATATTCAATCTTGACGTCTATTCCACTCATGCGCGTGAACTGGCTTATCAGCGGGGTAAATGCTGGGCGTAAACTGCCCGCGGCGAACAGGAGAATGGAAGAGGGCATGGTATCCGGGCTCTGACGAAAGACATTATACGAAGAAGATGAATGATACGCGTTGAGCATGGAATTTAGAATGATTTAACGCATTGCTATTGTAGCAACGTAGGAAATGATAAAACCTAAGATAAAACGATAGCTTTGAGGGGAAATAGCACCAAATCGAAGAGATGATTTGGTGCGTCCGAGTGGACTCGAACCACCGACCCCCACCATGTCAAGGTGGTGCTCTAACCAACTGAGCTACGGACGCAAGATGGTGCGTTCAATTGGACTCGAACCAACGACCCCCACCATGTCAAGGTGGTGCTCTAACCAACTGAGCTATGAACGCAACGTTGTAGGTGACAACGGGGACGAATATTAGCGGCACAGACCGAATGAGGCAAGAGGGAAATGGCATTTTTCTTCCTGATCTCACGCGATTGCAGAGTAATTAAGCAAGTTGACTATATTTTGTTGATTTTGCAGCGTGTTTTTTATTCAGGCTGTGCGCTGGGGGCATAATGGGGGCATTTGGGTCGGCATCCTGCTGTTCAGCATGCTTACCTGATCCGCATTCATTTCGCTGATCCACTTCGAATCGTGGTGTGTTAAACAACAGAGAGCAGGTCGCTCCCTGTTGTTTCCGAAACACTCATGTTAAATGCTACTGAAGAGCTTTAAACAACGTCTCAATGTGAATATCAACCGTATCCAGTGCTTTAACAGGTAACTCTGTACCCACGAACAAAAGGGGAAGCTCTGTGCATCCCAGGATGATGGCCTCAATGCCTTCATCCTGACACATCCGTTCAATTACAGCGGTAAACTTGTCTCGCGTCTGTGGCTTTATAATGCCTCTTTCGAGTTCATCGTGGATTTTATCTGCGATGTAATCAATCTCATCACCATGCGGGATGACCACCTGAATGCCAGCTTCAGTGAAAGGCCGTTTGAAGAAGTCAGCCTCCATTGTAAATCTTGTCCCTACCAGCCCGACTTTCTTCAGGCCCTGAGTCTGAACTTCTGCACAAGTGGACTCTATAATGCTGACGAGCGGAACTGTGGTACACGACTGGAGTTCATTGAAGACGATATGTGGTGTGTTACCAGTCAAGGCGACGACTTCAGCCCCTGCGGCCACCAGATTCCCGACAGCCTTTGCCAGGTACTTCGTCAGCGCTTCATAATCTTCCCTTCCACACATAGACAGGACGTCATATACGTTGATACTTTCAATAGTTAGAGACGGAAAGAATGTATCGCCAATTCTTTTGTTAGCTTCATAAACAAATTTGCGATAGTAGAGCAATGTTGATTCAGGTCCGGTACCGCCGATTAATCCAAGTTTCTTCATTTTACCCTCAAAAGCTCCCGTATTAATCAACCGTGACAATCTTGCCAGGAACAACAAGTGGTTGAGGCTAACTGGGGCTGGTAGCTATTTAAATGGAGTAAATAAATTAAAAAACATGTAGATTCATTTCAATTGAATAAAATAGAATCTAATTTTCAATTATGGTGAATTTATGGATATAACCGACTTCCGAACCATCATAGCACTGGTAGAAACAGGTACCATTACTGCAGCAGCAAATGTGCTTTGCCGAGTCCCCTCAGCAATCACCACTCGAGTTCAGAACCTGGAGAGCCAGCTTGGTACCACACTGTTTGTAAAATCTGGTCGTCGGTTTCTTCCGACAAATGAAGGCCAGATGCTTTATGACAATGCACTGAAGATTATCGAGCTGGTTACTTTAGCAGAACAGCAGATGGTGAAGCCGGTCCCTGGTGGTCGGTTCAGATTGGGCGCTCTCGACAGTATGGCTGCAACAAGGTTGCCAGAGCCGCTGGCGCGCCTCTACCAGCAACATCAATCAGTGTCGGTGGAGCTGGTTACCGGGATAAGCCGCACATTGCTCGATGCAGTGCTTAGTCACGAACTTGATGCAGCCTTCATTGCTGACGCACCGGCTGATGACAGACTGGAACGCATGGCTGTTTACAAAGAAGAACTGGTTATTATCGCCGCAGCAAATTTCCCGCCGATACGTGCTGCTGCCGATTTGACTCACACAACGTTGCTGGTATTCAGTGACGGCTGCTCCTATCGCGACCGGCTAACAACCTGGTTCAGAGAGGCAGGGATCAGACCTTACAGGCTTGCAGAAATGTCTTCCTACCATGCCATTCTGGGCGGCGTCAGTGCAGGAATGGGGGCGGGCGTGATACCAACACCAATCCTCGATACGTTTCCGACACGGGAACTCATCACAATCCATCCCTTTGAAAGTGAAAACAGCCAAATAACAACGGAACTGATATGGCGTAAGGGAGGGCTCACAGCTAATACATGTGCCCTGATTGATATCTTGTCCTCAAACATTGGAATTGCCTGACAACTGCAACTAGTTTGGGATTATGACGGACTGACGGTATCTGCAATGTTGAAATCCCATACTGAATGAAATGATACTACTAACTTTTTCCATCCTGCCATACGCTAATGCCCGGCTTTAATCCGCACCCCGTTTGTTAAGCTAAAGCTATCAACATCCGCTTATGGCACAATGCGGACAAGCTGACTGAGCTGAAGGTCCGCTGAGAGCGAGGTGCGGACATTGAAAAGATTAAGGCAAAAAATCGCGCGGTGTTGAGCCCAGAATGAACCGAAAAGCGGCTGTAAATGATGCGGGGCATGAGAAACCCAGCTGGTAAGCAACCTGTTTGATTGGGATACCATTCGCGAGAAGATCTAACGAAGCACAAATTCTGGCTCTCTGCTTCCACGTTCTATAACTGAAGCCAGTATCCTTAATGAACAATCGAGAAAATGTACGTTCAGACATGGCTGCTATAAAAGCAAGCTCGCTCAACGATGCTTCCCAGCGCTGATTAACCAGCAACTCTCTGGCCGCACTGAATAACCGCTCATCATGCGGCATTGGAAGCTCCGTAGTTAAAGGTGGAGCCTCGCTGAGGATTTCCAGAAGCAACAGAGCCATTTTCCGTTGACTCGGTCTGTGGTAATCCTCACTGAAAAGCCCTGCTATCAGCTCTTTCACCAATGCCGTAGCAGTAATGACATGCACCTGGTTACTCTTCGTAAAGTTTGTACATTCAGCGATAAGGCTGCTACTGAAATAAACAGCCCGTAGGTCTGTTTGTGAAAGCAGGTTGTAACTATGGATGTGAAGAGGCGGTAGCCATAATGCACGCTGAGGAGGGATAACCCAGCGGTCACCCTCTGTTTCAACCAGCATCACCCCTCTGGATGCAAATAGTAACTGTCCCTCAACATGATGATGGGGAGGGTCTGCCTCTCCACGTTGATAGCTTATCGCTGTGCTTGACCAGCCTGTTTCTTCATCATGTCTTGGCGCTTTATCTATACTACCTGGCATTTCAGATTTAGCTCCTGCAATTATCATATCGAAGTTGGAACCACCCGGAGTATAGCCCTACTGGATGGGTGAGCTATTCCTAATTCTGATTTTCATAGTTATTACAGGAGCATATCCTAATGCGAGTACACTTTATCGTACATGAAAGTTTTGAAGCACCAGGGGCTTATGAGACCTGGGCAACAAATCGAGGTCATGATGTGACTTACTCACGTGTTTATGCAGGCGATGAGCTGCCAGCAGGCACCGAAGACATCGATTTCCTGATCGTTATGGGCGGTCCGCAAGATCCAGTCACTACTCTGGAAGAATGCCCGCACTTTAATTCCAAAGGTGAACAAGCGTTAATTGCTTCTGCGGTTCAAACAGGTAAAGCCGTGATCGGTATTTGCCTCGGCTCACAGCTAATCGGTGAAGCGCTGGACGCGCCGTTCGCTCACAGCCCTGAAAAAGAAATTGGTAAGTTCCCGATTACACTGACTGAAGATGGCTGCAAGGATGAAATGTTCTCTCACTTTACGAAAATACTTGAAGTGGGTCACTGGCATAACGACATGCCAGGTCTGACCCCGGAAGCAAAAATTATCGCTTTTAGCGAAGGCTGTCCGCGCCAGATCGTTTCTTATTCAGACCGCGTCTTTGGTTTCCAGTGCCACATGGAGCTAACCCTGGAAGTTGTTGAACTGCTAATCGCTCATTCTGAAAAAGACCTGAGCTGTGCTGCAAAATACCGTTTTGTTAACACTCCTGAACAACTCCGGACGCACGATTATAGCGAAATGAACCAAGTACTTTTTGGCTTCCTGGATAAGTTGGAAGCACATTACAAATCAGTTCAAAAATAATCTAATGCCCGGTGTGTGTACTTGCCACCGAGCATTAGTCTCAACTTCCGCTCCTGGCACGAAGCAGACCGCATGAGGCACCGTTAGGTCAGCTTTGAGCGAGGAACGGACATAAATTGAAATACAGTAAGCCTCCAATTGAGCCACCATTAGCGATCATCTCAAGATGGCGTGTACGCAGGCTACGCTTAAACGTCTGTTGGTGGGGCGCTGATAACCGAAACGGGTTGCCAGCGCAAACCGGAGATGAACAGAAAAAGAGTCGTGTCTGGATCGTTAATCAGAGTGCCATCATCATTTCATGCCAGGCCATCCCGCCGTGGTCTGATTCTGATGGTTTGATGTACTGGTAACCAAAATGGGCGTAGAGATCGACGTGGCGATCTTTGCACATCAGGTGAATGGTTTTTTTGTTCATTGCTTTCATATGTGCCACGAACTCATGCATCAGTAACGACGAGTATCCTTTGCCCTGGTAATCCGGGTGAACCACGACAGACATAATCACTGTATTGGGGGCGTCCGGATCGTGTCCTACCAGTTCTTTAAACTCTTCGTCAGACATAACGACTTCCCACGCGCATCCGGCGTTAATGAAACCAATAACTTCGCCATCTAACTCCATGCACAGGAAACCTTCTGGATAGCGGTTAATGCGGGTGGCAATTTTATCGCGCGTCGCGGCTTCATCTCCTTCGTAAGATGTGATTTCAATATCATAGCAGCGGTCAACATCGCCAGTAGTAGCCAGTCGGAATGCAGGTGTAGACATAGTTGTGCCTCTTCAGAATCATTTTGTTAGAAACATACTACGTTGTTTTAATCCTGCTTTCGCTGCATTTTATTCAACGCTAAAATGTAAAACATGCATTTATTGCCGTTTGAAGTCATTCCCTGGAAAAAGAATCATGATGTCGACGTTGCGTAAGATCGATTTGAATTTATTACTTATATTCGACTCTCTTTATCGGCTTGGGAGTGTCACAGAGGCGGCCAACGAACTGGCGCTTAGCCCCTCTGCAATGAGTCATGCGCTCAACCGGTTACGCGCCTCATTGGACGATCCCTTGTTCGTCCGCACAGGCGGAAGCATGGTGCCCACTTCAAGGGCTGAGAGTATTGCGGCTAATATCTCCGCTGCACTGGGTAGTCTCTCGTTCTGCCTGCATAAGCCTGAACTCTTTGAGCCGGAAAAGAGCCGGGAGACTTATACCTTTGCCGCTACGGACTATACTGCGGCTGTGATCCTGCCAGGCCTGATTGCGAGAGTTAACAGCCTCGCCCCGGGCATTGCCATTAAGCTTATCTACTCACGCGATTTTAACGCCGATGAAGATCTGCTTTCGGGCAAAGTTGATTTTGCCCTTGGCTTCGAGGAGGAGCAGAAGAGCCTGCGACGCGGTATTGAATCTATCACCTGCTTTGCTGATGATTATGTGGTTGCTGTGCGACGCGGTCATCCTGATATCCATGATTCCCTTACCCAAGAGGGTTATTTAAGTGCTGGACATGTAGTCGTGCGTCCATGGTTGGAATCACGTGGGGTTATCGATCGTTATCTCGAAAGCCAGCAGGTACGCCGCCGAATCGTTGTTGAACTGCCAAGCCTGATGATTGCCCCGATAATTGTTTCAAATACCGATCTGGTTATCACGCTTCCCAGGCGGGGCATCTCATCGATTTTTGATATGAAAAATCTGGTGGTGTTTGCTCCCCCGTTCCCGACACCACAGTATATTTTGAAGGCCTATTACTGCCCAGCGCTCAGTAACTCACCAGGGCACTTATGGATGAGGGAGCAAATTTTACAAATATGCGGTCCGCAAGATGCAGTTATTCCTGTAAAGAGAGTTAACCCAGTCCCTGGCGTAGATTGTTAATCAGATCATCTGTATTGAACCTGGCAGGCTTTTAGGTGAATACCTGTCACCGTTAAGCTGCGAGCTTTCATAATGCTTCCAACGCCGTTGGCGGGTATCAGGAGTAGCGGTAGTTAGACAACGAAATTGCCACCGTCCGCTTCTGGCACGCAGTGGACAGGCTGCGTTGCCATCAGGTCTGCTGCGAGCGAGGAGTAGACGTTGAAGGCTATAAGAAGACTAATGAATTTGTGGCGATTCAGTCCTCATCCGCACAATGTGGGCAGCCCGTATACCTCATTGTCTCGCCCATTGCTTCACAGGGAGTTCCACAAATTTCACAAGTATCATAGCCTGTATGGATCTCAAGACATCGTGTGCACAGGAAGTTCTCACCAAACACGCAGACCGTTTCATGGCCATCGCAGTGAGCGCAATTTGCTAGGCCATCGGAATACATCATTTCCTCCACATGACGAAAATTCTCCTCATCAAGCAAGTTATACCTTGAGAGCTCTGCGTTACAGGTGCGGCAGGTGAAGGTATCGTCATCATCTTGTTCCACCGGCAGAACTTGGTCTGTATCGCACTCAGGACAGGTAAACTTCACATGGCGCTCTGTGTGAAAACAGACGCGACAGGTTTGCTCATAAACGGTGGGACCGTTCTTCCCGACGGCGAGAATTTCCATGATGGCTGCAGGCTTGTGGCAAATGGTGCAGGGATGAATTTCAGAGCCCTCAATAGCAAGTTGTTCCAGCTCAGGCTGGATATGTTTCAGACGGGTTTCAGCATAAAACTCGTTGCCTCGCAGGAGTTGTGTTTCACCTAATGCTAATGCCCAGTTGTGTGGTGAAGCAAAATGCTGTTGCCAGTCTTCACGCATTAGTCGGTTCAGTGCAAACCATGCCCGAGCCTGTTCCGCCAGAATGGTCTCCACCTCAGAATCACTAAAAGCCGTATGAAAGAAATGAACTACACGGTTTCGGTGATTGCGAATGGTATTGAACACAGCTTCGGTTTCTTTAGGTAGAGGCTTTTCAAGGATATCCCTCAACCGGGTACAGACATCATCAAAGGACACCGACTGAAAATCACCGGCAAGATAGCTTTTACGTGATACTTTTTTACCGCTGCAGACCAGCGTCCAGTGTTCGCTGGCAAGGGGTACCTTGAGCAAAATTTCTACAGCTGTCCAGAAACTAACTACCGAGTGTTTGTACTGTTTGGCCTCGAACTCTTCACGTGCCTTGTCCAGAAAATCCATGCCATTCTTAATGAGAGCCGCCACATCAGCTGCGAGGGGGGCAGGTAATTTCGTTCGTGTATGCATCCTGTTCTCCGTTATCACGGGGGGCCGGCAGCTGCTGCAGAGATTAGTGGGTATAGAGGATAAATCTTAGTTGCTGGCTGGCCACCACATCGAGGCCAAAGACTATGGTATAGACCTCATTGTTCTCAAACTTCTCATGCACCGTCAGCCACTGCAGGATCTTCGGACGAACAAGGCCATATAACAGGTGCATTACAAGCCTGATCCTACCCAATGTAGGCACAACTCTAGCGAGGTTCTGGTTTCAATAAATTCCGAGCTGAGTCCGCCACTGCACTGCGATTTCGCCACCGATTGTAATCGCACTCGATAAAATTAAACACTGTTGTTCGCATCATTTCCCAGCTGGCAATGAGTTCACCGTTGATGCCATATTAGATAGCTCCCTCGGCAACACTTAATGTCCGATCCTGGCACAGGGCTTCTGTTGCAGCCCTGACAACTTAAGACTTCAATCGATTCAGAGATCTCTAACGCATCATCGACTTCAATCCCCAGATAACGGACTGTGCTTTCCAGTTTCTTATGGCCCAACAGAAGTTGGATTACCCGAAGGTTCTTGGTTTTCTTGTAGATTAGGTAAGGTTTTGTTCTTCTCATGGAATGTGTGCTGTAAAGCGTCGCTTCGAGACCAAGCTTTGCTACCCACCCATGGAAAATTCGATTGTATTGCCGGGTTGATATGTGCTGATTAGTTCTGACTCGAGATCGGAACAAGAAGTCTTTACTATGCAAATTGCTAAGCTTTATCAGTGCAGCAACAGATTCTCTTGTCCCTTTGGTTATCTCAAATTGCACAGGACTACCGGTTTTCTGTTGCAACACCGTTGCTCTGCTTGAAACGGAGCTACCATAAGCAACATCAGATACTTTGAGTCTGACCAGATCACAGCCTCGTAGCTTGCTGTCCAAGGCCATATTGAACAGAGCTAAATCACGTGTTTTACCTTCCAGTTCAAGCCGGATTCGGATCCCCCAGATATGAGATATCTGAAGTGGTCTTTTTGGCCGATGATACGGTCTTTGTTCCACGGTAACGTGTTCATACTCAAATCTCCTGCAATGTGGGAGATTTGAGTATGGTTGTCCCTAATGAGCGAAAAGCAGCCCTTGGGGATTACCCCGCAGCGTAAACCAACCACTAATTTCTTTATCTAAAGGTCCATTCGCATGCCCAACTTTCGTTCAGATTTTACCATTCTCATATACTGGACTAGTACTTTCCTGTATCCGGGACATATTGACATGAAACATACCTGCCGGTATGTTTCATGAATGACTATTAATAATAAACGTAAAAAACAGCCCGAAATCGTAAGGGCAACCTTGCTCAGATGTGCGAAAACTCTGGCAGTCAGAAGCGGTCTGTCCGCTATCAGCGTACAGGCGGTATGCGATCAGGCTGGTGTAACAAAAGGGGCTTTTTTCCATCACTTTGAGAATAAGGACGCGCTGCTGAAGTGCGTCTTTGAACAGATGATCACAGATTATTCAGAAGAAATTGGCCGACTTATATCTGCCGACCCCTGTGAGAAAGGTGCATTTACTCGAGCCTATCTGGAGCAGGGGTTCGCAACCCTGAAAAATGCCGGTCTTATGACCTTATGGAAATCAGCCATGGATGATGAATACATCTGTTCCCGCTGGCGTGATTGGTATCAGGGAATGCTTGAAAAACGCGGCGACCTCGACGACAACCCACAACTTACCTTGGTGAGACTGGCCGCTGATGGTTTATGCCTTAGCCTCAGCATGCAGATAGCGCAAGGAGATCCGGATAATCTCATTGCTAAGCTGCGCCAGATGGCGTCCTTACCCTAGAACCAACTTTATTCAATCCTGGAGCAACATATGACCCATCCATTTCTTATTATCGGGGGATACGGCACAGTGGGTTCCCATCTTGTGTCTATACTCAACCAGTTTCTGCCGGAACTGCCTGTTGTGATCGCTGGACGAAATGCGCAAAAAGCCAGTGAAGCGGCATCCCGCTTCAGCAATGCGACCGGCATCGCCGTTGATACACAACGTGCTGACCTGGGGTTAGATCCACAGGCTCAGTTCAGCGGTATTGCCTTGTTGACCAATGATTTATCCACTCACCCTGCAGAATACGCTATTAGTCAGGGCATACCGTACACTAGCATTGCCACTCAACTGAACCACATCGCACCAAAACTTGCATTGTACCTGAATCACCTATCGACCTGTCGCGTTCTCATTCAGGATACCAGCTTTGCCGGGGCGCTAATTTCTGCAGGAATTTTCTGCACTAAAGATTTCAGGTCCGTGGAACAAATCAGGGTGGGCGTGCTGATGGATGAAAATGACCTCGGTGGCCCTGCCAGCATGGCTGATTTTGATGATTTTTCCCAGAAAGAGGCGGGCCTGGTGCTGGAACGCTCGCAGTGGAAGGTACCCCGTAACGGCGATGAGCAGCGGAAATATATCCTGAATGATGGTTCAAGTTTTATTGCTTCAAGCCTGCCAGGATTTGATGCCGCAGAATTGGCTCAGATGACGAAAGCACATTCCGTCAGGGTCGATCTGGTTGTCGGTCAGTCTCCTGGAAGCCTGAAGGGAGACAATCCGTCGGTAGAAATCCTGTATGAGATTGACGGCATCCTTGTCAACGGCCAACATGAGAGCGTGTCATTTCAATTGACCCATCCGAAGGGCCAGTCTTATCTGACGGCCGTCGGAGTAGCCGCAGGTATTGAGTCAATGCTGATGAATGCCGAAAAGACAGGGCTGTATCTGACTTCGCAAAAGATCAATCCAGAACTGATGATTGAACGGCTTGAACGAACCGGGGCAAGACTACAGCCTGTGAAGATGTAAGGGTATAGCTTCTTTTCGCTAAAATTCATGCTATCGGAAACTAAAGCTGCAGGTTCATTTCAATAACATCCCCTGTAAGTCTCCACTCATCACAGGGGTAATATCGACTGGAACGTCCGCTTATGGCACTAAGCAGTCGTAAGAGGGGGCACTGTTTTTCACGTGAGATTTGATTAGTTGAAGGTCATAAGTACGGATGATTAAATCGGTGATGAGAATGTGATGTGCAAAAGACAGGCACACAACAACTCGAAGACTGAACAATGTGAGATGGCTCGAAATGAGCTATGTGAATATGTAAATGAGAGGAATGAATGAACTGTGTGGTTATGGAGCGGTTTTACCACACTTGAGGGCGTGATTTTGGGGGCAGATTTGGGGGCATTTTTAGGGGCAGGGACATGAAAAGGGACACATTAATAGCTGCTATACCCCGCTATTAACTGTCCCTGCAATTTCTTATCTTACTGATATATATGTATGTATTTGAGTTTACGACTGATTGTTTTTTTCCTGTGTAATTGCAGAGTAATTAAGCAAGTTGACTATATTTTGTTGATTTTGCAGCGTGTTTTTTACTCAGGCTGTGCGCTGGACGAATCACACCTGATTGTTAAACTACGTGATGTTTTGCATTCCTGTGTGCTGGAATCACTTAAATCATTACACAGCAACTTAAATAATATTCAGGAAGTAACAAAAACTATTGCCTTTAGTGTTGGCATCCGCAGTATCGTCAATACAAACGTACCTCATACTGACGTTAATCATCCCCCTTCCTGGACGGGGATTGACGCGACTTATCAATAGATTAGTTGGATTCTGGCACAGTACATCTTATTCTGAACGCAACATACACTTGCTGACCGATGGTGAAGGTCATGGGATATTAACCCGTTACTCAGGGAAGGCGGCAATGACAGATTATTGGTGGAAAGACCTGGTTGATCGTAATAACCAGTGGCAAGGGTTGGAACTGACCTTCAAAGAAAATCAAAGAACTGAGCCCGCGATGGAAATGCTCAGTGGCCATTTTGGACGTATGGCATTGCGGCTCGCCGGAGAGCCGTTATTCTGGGCTTCAATGCTTGAAGATCATTCCGGCGTCTGGCTGGTTTTTAATGCAGATCATCCACGGAGTCAGGTGATGCTACCTGCGGTGACCTCTGAAGACATTGAACGGATAAAAGCCAAAGGCGAGCTGATGTGGATCGGCGAATGGTGCCGGTATTTTGTTCGTCAGTTAATGAATACGCCAGCACCGTTACTTTCACCGCAGCGTTGGTTGATAAGACCGATGTTACCGATTCAACCTTCATCACGCTATTCCAGTCCCCAATCCGTTGCGTTAGAAAACTGGCGTTTCGCAGCGCCAGAAAGCACTGAAAATATTAACTGCCAGTGGACGCTGTACGGTGAAGATTTCCCTGTTCTGACGCATCCGGAAAACGTCAGATTGGTTGACTGGTGGTGGGGCGGTTATTTACTACTTGGACGTTATGCCATTCAACCCAATACGGGGCGGTTAAAATGGTGGCGTAAAAAATGCCGAGAGGGGACGTTGCCACCGATACTGGTCTGGTATTTCGCCGGATTAGGATCTTATGTAATCCTCGATGGGCATTATCGATTACAGGCGGCGATTGAAGAGCAGATCCCCCCTTTGTTTCTGGTGCTGAGCGGGCTTACTGAAAAGGAATATCCAGCCGATGCCGTCAATCAGCTGCGCATCGTTCAGTCGCTGGAAAAGCAGCTGGCTAACAATCCCAACTACAGTGTCAATGCGGTAAATCAGACGCTGATTAGCCTCTATGACAGACGATATCTTTACGCGTCAACACATAGCCGCGCTACTCTCGGCGAGGGAACCCAATGGGCTACGGAGGTGGAGCGTTATCTGCAAAAACATCATCTTGATGCGTATCGGGACAAGATTTTTCAGCGGGTTAAGGGAGATTGATTTTTACCCTGGGTTTGGTCGAAAAACGTGAGCCAGTTTCTGATAACTCCCGGCGGTGGCATTCAGACGGGAGTCATCCTTATTTATCGCTCCTGTTGCAACTCGAGTTCAGAACACCGGCAAACCCAGCCCTTGCTTCACTTCTCTTAATGTCTGCTGCGTGATCTCGTGCGCCTGTTCGCTGCCTTTTTTGAGCATTGCCATCAGCATGCCTTTATCCTGAATGTAGGTTGCCCGCAGCTCGCGCATTGGGGCGATGAGTTCCTGCAAGCACACCTCCAGCTCGTTTTTGCATGTCCGGTCACCCAGTCCACCCCGTTGGTAATGCGCTTTCATTTCCGCCACTTTTGCTTTATCCGGATGAAAAGCGTCGAGGTAAATGAATACCATATTGCCGTCGATTTGCCCCGGGTCGGATACTTTCAGATGATTGGGGTCGGTGTACATTGCACTGACCGCGTGATGAATGGTTTCTTCGCTGGCTGACAGGAGCAATGTATTACCAAGCGATTTTGACATTTTGGCATTCCCGTCGATCCCTGGTAGGCGGCTGGTTTCACTCAGCAGCGCTTTGCAGTGCGATAAGACGGGGGCCGGTAACAGGCTATTCATCTTGTGCACGATTTCATTAGTCTGCTCAATCATTGGCAACTGATCGTCGCCGACGGGAACCACTTCGGCTTTGAAGGCCGTAATATCTGCCGCCTGACTGATGGGATAAACCAGAAAACCAACCGGTAACGAGCGGGCAAAGCCTTTCTGCGCAATTTCGTTTTTAACCGTAGGATTACGCTCTACGCGAGCCACGGTGACGATATTCATATAAAGCGCGGTCAATTCCGCAAGGGCAGGCAGGGCCGATTGCAAACAAATAGTGGTCAGTGAAGGATCTATTCCTGCGGCAAGATAGTCGGCAAGTACCTCGGGAATATTGTCGCGGATCTTTTGCGGTGTGCTGCCGTTATCGGTTAGTCCTTGCAGGTCAGCCACCAATATAAACTGCCGATAATCATGTTGCAGCGCGGCGCGCTGGCGCAATGACCCCACATAATGGCCAAGATGCAGCGGGCCGGTGGGACGATCGCCAGTGAGGATGATGGTTTTATTGTTCATGTAAGACTCCTTAGTCATAAAACCGAAAGGGGTCTCTAAATGCAAATAACCGCCTTTCGGCGGTTATCTAAAAATGGGAAAAACACATTCTGACCGCCTTTAAGAAGGCAGCCACCACAGGTTGTAATTAAAAGCGGTGATATCGTGTTTTGTGTTCATTGAATTAACATATCACCGCCTGGCGTTGAGGTAAAGCCATGTTCAACTGGCCTCCAGCATGCCAAAGCTCACGATGCGCGAACGTCCCAGCTCTTTAGCGCGATACAGCGCCACGTCTGCAGCACGCAGCAGGTTGTCGCTCTGGGCGTGCTGCGGATAGCTGGCTACGCCAATAGAGACATCGACGTGACCAATTTCAGAGACGCCAAAGCGCAGCGACAGTTCGCGTACGCCGTTATAAATATCCGTCGCAAGGCGGTTGGCGGCCTGTTCATCCGTATTGGCCAGCAGCACCAGAAACTCCTCACCGCCATAGCGGAAGGCCATGCCGCTGTCGTGAACCACGCGCTGAATGGTGGCGGCGATACTTTTTATCACGCTGTCTCCCGCCTCGTGACCAAAGCGATCGTTAATATTTTTAAAATGGTCGATATCGATCATCAGGCAACTGATCGGCTCCTTGTTGCGTACGGCCTGGCTCATCTGAGTGCGTAAGGTATCTTCCAGATGATGACGGTTACGCAGACCAGTTAGCGGATCGTAGAGCGCTTTCTCCAGCAGGGCGTCACGCAGACGCTGGTTGGCTAATGCGAGGCCGAGTGCTTCTGCCATTAGCTCCAGATACGCACGAGAAGGGGTGGAATCATCGCTAAGGTTCTGGAATGAGAGCAGACCGATGGCTTCTCCTTGGGCAATCAGCGGAACGCACAGGGTATGTTGCTGGCATGAATCCGGCAGATGGTAGCAGGCGATATCTGGTTCACCTTGTACCGGAGGGTGGCTCTGGCCGCGGCGCACAGCCCAGCATTCGTCCGGGTGGAACGCATCCGCTTTACCCTGCGGTGAGAGCCATTGTGCAACGCAGCGCATTTGCCAGGGTTCCCGGTCCAGTATGTAAAGCCGCCCGGCAATACCTGGGGCAATATTCGGTGCAAACAGTTCCGCCACATTGATGACATCGGCAAAATTCTCGCAGCCCTGCAGGCGCTGCGTCATACGTGCCAGCAGATCGCGGATTGCCCAGTCGGCATCTCGCTCCTTCTCCAGTCTCTGACGAGCCAGACCGTTCTCGCGGAAGATCCGGATCGCCTGTGCCATGTCGCCTATTTCGTCTATCTGGTTAAAGCTGGGCGTCTCAACGGCATAATCCTGCGATGCGAGACGGTTTACGACATCGCTCAAACGCACGACGGGGCGCAGGACACGACGCTTTAAAATGAAACCGAGAACGAATAAAAACAGCAGCGCCGTCAGACCGACCATCACTTCGGAAGCCGTCCGCAGCATGCGGGATGACTGGGTTGCATCTTCAATCGTGTTGCGTACGCGGCTATCGAGTAACTGGCGGAAATGATCTATACGGTCCTGGGCTCGCTCCAGTTCCTGTTCATAGGCTTTCCCGTACAGCAGGGTGATGGCCTGCGACTCTTCTCCACGCGCGACGCTGGCAAGCGCCTCGGCCTGCTCATCCTGCAGAGCATCCACAATCTGCAGCCCTTCGTGCAATAGCGCCAGCTCTTCATCCGTTGCACCAAGGTCTTTGAGCTTCGACAGACGATGCTCAACGGCTTTCAGCGACGCTTCTTTCTGACGGTAGGCGTTGAGCACCTCAGGATCTTTTGCAATAACATAGTCGCGCGCCAGGTCGGACAGCGACCAGGCGTCAAGCTCCACTTCTTCGGTCAACTGATCGAATTGATAACGCTGCTCTACCACCTGGCGTTCGGTGTTATCGGCGCTGGATGCCATCAGCATGACAATACCGGAGGCGATGGTCAGACATACCGTCGCGCTATAGGCCCAGTTGGTGATTGTGGCAATTCGCACTAATTAGTTCCTTCTGCGACGATTAATGAATACGCATGATTGAAATTATAGAAAACGTATGATTTTGCGTGAAAATAAAAAAGGCGGTCCGAAGACCGCCTTTTGTTATCGTCCGGCCATCACAGATCTGGAGGATTTTTTCCTTCTTCCATAAAGGCTTCGTCAATTCCTTCCACGTTACCTTCATGGTCACGCCCGGAAAACAGGTTCCAGCAGGTAATGAATAGCGCGGCAATCAGTGGGCCAATCACAAAGCCGTTGATACCGTAGATCTCCATTCCACCGAGGGTGCTTATCAGGATCAGGTAATCAGGCATTTTGGTGTCTTTACCTACCAGCAGCGGGCGCAGGATATTGTCCACAAGCCCAACGATAATCACAAAGAAGCCAACGATAAACAGCCCTTGCCATAGCTGATGGGTGGCGAACAGAAATATTGCTGCTGGTACCCAGACGATCGCTGAACCGACGGCGGGCACGAGGGAGAGAAACGCCATCAACGCGCCCCACAGAACGCTACCGTCGATATCTACAATCGCAAACGCGATGCCGCCAAGAATACCCTGAACCAAAGCGACGACCGCCGTGCCCTTGACTGTTGCCCGCGTCACGCCGACGAATTTTGCAAACAGGTGCTGTTTGGCAAAATCAGAAAGCGGTAATGAGTCCAGAATCTGGCGCACCAGGTACGGTCCGTCCTTCAGTAAGAAGAACAGTAGATACAGCATGATGCCGAAGCTAATAGCAAAGCCGAATGTTCCTTTACCAATCAGGAACGCGCTGCCGGCGAGGTACTGTCCACCCTGCAGCACGACATCGGACAGTTTTTTCTGGATCTGCGCGACATCATCCAAATTGTGTTCTGCCAGAAAACCTCTGGCCCAGTCAGGAAGATACGAAAGAACAGAAGCGACGACCTCCGGGAACTGCGTGTCATTCTGTTGCAGTTTGGTGTACACCACGTTCAGTTCAATGGCCAGCGATGACAGGATTACCATCAGCGGGATAAAGACAATCAGACAGATAATGACGATGGTAATCAACGATGCCAGTCCGTTGCGTTCGCCAAGCGCGCTGCGCAGTCTGTTTTTTACCGGGTTAAAGATAGTCGTTAGTATCGCGGCCCACAAAATGGCGGAAAAGTAGGGGGACAGCACATCGAAGAACGCCCAGGTCACGAGGGCAAGTATGAAAATGAAGAAACCTTTAGTCAGTCCGTTAAATCGCATTAGTGAACCCTGTAATGAAAAGCAGTCCAGACTATAGAACCGTTCAGGGGATTTACCAACTTTAGCTGAAGATTGCCGCTTATTTTGGCTAATACGGTGACTTACTGAAGATAAAAACCAATGAATATCCACAGTATTAATGTGATATTCGAATGACAGCAACCATTAGATTTTTAGTGCATCAAGGATGACGGTTTCTATTTTTTCTGGAGTGGTGAAGGGGGCAAAACGCTTAAGCGGTTTTCCGTCGCGTCCGACCAGAAATTTAGTGAAGTTCCACTTGATCCTCCCACCCAGTATGCCGGGTAATTCATCTTTCAGGTAACGAAATACCGGATGTGTAGCGGCACCATTAACCTCCACTTTCTCAAACATTGGAAAACTCACGCCGTAGTTGACGTAGCAGGTCTGCGCGATTTCGTCGGCCCCACCGGGTTCCTGCTTACCAAACTGGTTGCAGGGGAAACCAAGCACCACCAGGCCCTGTGTGTTGTATTTCTTATACAGTGCTTCAAGGCCCGCATATTGTGGCGTAAAGCCACAATGGCTGGCGGTATTAACCACCAGTACCAGTTTGCCTGCATAGTCGGCCATTGAAATAAGCTGACCATTCAGGCTTGTGGCGGTAAGTTGATGAAAAGTGCTCATTTTTTAAACCTCAGGTCAGGGTGAGTTTAGCGTCGACATTGCCACTTAGCGCGTTACGGGCAGTTGAAGCCTGATAGAAAATCTTCATGGCATCGTTTTTCTGTTGTTTATTGGCACAACTTGACCATTTCTGATTTCCTCATTGACACAAGGTTGAGGTTTACCAAACAGATATCCTTGGGCGAAATCGCAGCCCAGCGCCTGAAGGCTTTTTAGTTGTTCCTGCGTTTCAACACCTTCAGCAACAGCCTTCATATTGAGGGATTTCGCCATGCCCGTGATCAGTTTGATGATATTAAGCGCATCTTCATGTGTGGATATTGAATGCACAAAAGACTTGTCTATTTTAATTTTATCGAAGGCAAGCTTGCTCAGGCGCGAAAGAGAAGAATATCCGGTACCAAAATCATCGATGGAGATTTTTACGCCCAGGGCTCTGAGCTTATTAAGCGTATTCATCGGTGTCGTACTCTCAGTGAAGAGAGAGGACTCTGTTACTTCCAGTTCAAGACGATCGGCTGGGAGTCCAGTTTCTTTCAGAATAGACAGTACGATACCGACAAAGGCTTTGCTGCTTAGCTGGACAGGAGAGACATTTACTGAAATTTTAGCAGGAACCGCCCAACAAGCCGCTTCCCTGCAGGCAATTTCAAGCACTGCTTTCCCCATCTCATTAATCATTCCGGTTTTTTCAGCAACAGGAATAAAACTATCCGGCGACAGGAGGCCCTTCAGAGGATGGAGCCAACGAATTAGGGCTTCATAGCTATAAATTTCCTGGCTGAAGGAGTCAACAATGGGCTGGTAATAAACCACGAATTCTTTGTTCACTATTGCCAATGCCATATCATGCTCAAGCGTTCTGCTTTCTTGTAGCTTTTCTAACATTCGTTGTCGGAAGACTTTTATCTTACCTGAGCCTTCACCTTTGGCTTCATAAAGGGCCAGATCGGCAAATTTATAAAGATAGTCGGAACGACGTTCAGTGTCTGAGATAACAATGCCAACACAGGTGGTTATGTTGATAATCGTGTTATAAATAGTGTAGGGCTGGCTGATAAATTCACATATTTTCTGGGCCCGCGAAACGGCGTGGCTTTCTGTCAGGCCACTTGAGAGAAACGCAAATTCATCTCCACCCAGGCGATACAGCGTATCCGAAGTAAGGCTCATTGAAACCAGTCGGTCTGATATCTGGCGTAGCAACATATCACCGGCATCATGACCATACGTATCATTTACCTCTTTGAATCGATCTAAATCAAACAACATCACAGTCACAGAATCGTGATTTTTTTCTGCTATCTCAATTGTTTTATTTAAATCGCTCCAGAATAGTTGACGATTATTCATCTCGGTAAGAGAGTCATGGTAGACGTCATATTCCAGTTTAGCATTCTGGATTTGCAGCTTTTCCTTAGATTTCTGCAGTTCTTCGGCAAGACTCTTGACCTGCAGGTGCGCCCGCAGAATATTTCTGTTTTGATAGAAAATGAGCACTCCCAGAATTGCACTCAGTATTATCAGAAGCACCGAGGTTGCTGAGTAAATATAGTACAGCGTTTGAATTTTTTGGTTGGCGTTATTGATCGAGTTAACATCTTTGTTTAACGCACCAGATGAAAGACGACCCAGTGGCGCATCCAGAGTATGCATTTTTTTCAGATAAGCCTGGAGTGCTGAACGGTTCATTTTCTCTAGATTAACATCCAGAAAACTAAGAGTGTTTTCAAGTTTTACCGCCAGCTCACGGTGGGCTATATTGCTTTCTATGTAGCGCCCCAGGTCACCTTCTTTTATTAAATCACTCTGGCTGAGCATAATGTCGAGGCGCATGCGTACATCATCGAGATTCATCGTGTCATCGATAGTGTAAAGACCCAGCAATGACTCGAATCGGTAATATTGTGATACCAGCTGAGCAGCAGACCAGGAATCGGTGTAGTGAGTCAGTTTCTGTAACTCTTGTTGCCGTTCATGCACGAGGAAAGAGATATATCCGGTAGATATAAAAAGAAAAAAGATGATGCCAGCCAGTATTCTGTTCATGATGTTCCTCTGAACGTTTACTCAATATCCATACTACTGACCTGCCATGCAGACCTTGAATAATAAATCTGATTATTCAGTTCCGGCATGCTGTCATAGGGGTACACAATGAATAAAGGACCTTTATCACGGATGCGCATATATTTTCCGTTGATTTTTAACGCAAGGATGGCATTGTATTTTTTGAAATCACTGAGAGGGATTACGGTGGTGTAGTCATTGAGCGCAGTGACCTTTACAACCGAGCCGCTCGCGCCGACGTAATCCATGAGCTTTTGTAGTGGAATACCCGTAAAAGTAGTGCGTCCATTATACCAGGGGGAGGTGGTCTGGAAACTGACCATGCCCAGCTTCTCAAGGCTGGCGGTATCAAAAACGGCTTTCCCGTCTGCATTTGTATTTTCAATATTACCGGACAGCGTTAAAAGAACTGTACCGGAAGGCTGGGGAAGTTCACCTGCCCAGAGCTGGGTGGTGAGCACAAAGCTTACTAACATTACGATTAACCGCATTCTTACCTCACCAATCAGCCGGATGTAAAAGAATTATAATTTAGATATCACTCTATTTATATATATTGCATAGGTATTATTGATGCAATAAATTCAGCTTTATTTTTATTCCTCTAAATCAATGGGTTAGATTTTGTTTGTTTTATTATGATGTTTAATCAATGCTGATGGTGTTATTTGAGGAAAACGTAATCTCACTATGTATGTACAAAAATAAATCATTTATTGACTCAGTGCCAATAAATGCCTACGAAAATAAAGGTTTATTTTTTCCCAGCGGCGGGGCGTTGTTTACTGGTTGGTGGCTATATCGGATACGAAGCGGGCCAAAGTATAGCGGGAGCGCTTCGTGTCGGTAAGCAAGATCAGACTTTTTATACTGCGGCTGGTGTAGTTCAACTGAACCCATTTATTCACCCGCCTGAACTGACTGGCGGGCATACAGGTAGGCGGTGGCCCTTGATACGCCCAGATGCTGCGCCACCGTATCCATAGATTTGCGTACGTTCAGCAAACCGTCCTGGCGTAATTGTTGAATCAGCAGCTTACGGTCTTGAGGTTTAAGGGCTCGGGCCGTCGTAGCGCGTTTAGCGGCAAAGTCATCAATACGCTGGCGGATGACTTCGTTACTGCCGGGATCGATATGTTCCTTAATGGGGGAGTTTTCGGTTTCAGTAAAACGCGCAAGAGCACTCTGCATACCACGAAACAGCGTCATATCTACATTCAGACAGAGAGCTGCTACGTATCTGCCTTCTTCGTCCTTGATGCCAATTGAGGTACTTTTCACCGGGCGACCATCGGCAAACTGATTACTGTAGTTTGCAATGATGCTGGGAAAGTCAGGCGATGCGATTCTCGCCAGGCCAAGCTCGGTTGCTGGCTGGCCGGGTTGACGTCCGGACAGATTATTATGGATGGATAAAATGGCATGTTCAGGATTTTCGAGGTCATGAACCACCACTTCGCAAAACGGAGAGAAGGTCTCACTCAATCCCCTGGCGATAGTATCAATTTGGCTGAGAAGCGAGTTATTGTCGGTTTTTGGCATGCCAGTCTCCTGCGGTGATGCCTGTTGCCATGATTGCGAGCAGTTTACAGTGACCTGGGATCGTTTTTCCAGACGGCAATGTACAGACAGTAACATTAGGGTATCTGCATGACAGATACCCTGTTTATCATCCGGCCAGAAATTCACTGTAGCGGCTGATATCCACGTTTCCGCCGCTGATGATAATGCCGACTTTCTTGCCGCGAAGTTCAGCTTTGCGCGCTCTGGCGGCAGCAAAACCCAGACACCCGGTCGGCTCAACGACGATTTTCATGCGTTCAGCGATAAATTTCATTGAGGTGATTAACTCAGCGTCTGAAACCGTCAGAATATCGTTCACGTTTTGCTGGATAATCTGAAACGTATAGTTCCCGAGATGTTGGGTCTGAGCACCGTCAGCAATGGTTTTGGGCGTATCGATATGAACAATTTTTCCGCTACGAAACGACTGTTGACCATCATTACCCGCTTCAGGTTCGACACCATAGACGATGCAGTCAGGAGACAGATGTCTGGCCGCCAAAGCGGATCCTGAGAGCAGGCCGCCACCGCCCAGACAAACGAAAAGGGCGTCTAACTGACCCACTTCTTCAATCAGCTCTTTTGTGGCGGTGCCCTGGCCTGCAATCACGTGCGGATGGTCGTAAGGGGGGATCAGCGTTAACCCCTGTTTCTCTGCCAGGTCCCGACCAATTTTTTCACGATCTTCAGTATAGCGATCGTAAGTTACCACCTTTCCGCCATAGCCTTTTGTTGCTGCAACTTTAGCTACCGGAGCATCATGCGGCATGATAATTGTTGCTGGAATCCCCAATAATTTTGCCGACAGTGCAATGGCCTGCGCATGGTTACCGGAAGAAAACGTCACGACGCCCGCAGCACGTTGTTGTGGTGTGAACTGGCGTAGCGCATTCATAGCGCCGCGAAATTTGAAGGCGCCCATTCTCTGGAAGTTTTCGCACTTAAAGAAGACTTCCGCGCCAAATTCTTCATTAACCGTTCGGGATGTCATCACCGGCGTTTTGTTAGCATAATCTGCGATGCGCTCTGCCGCAGCGGCAACATCGTTATAATCAGGCAGTGTCATTTCAGTCATTGTTGTTCACCTGTATGTTGTTAAATGTCACGCTTGCGGGGCCAACGCCATAGCTTCAACTTCCAGCGCAAAACCATAATGAAGTTCCGCAACACCGGCTACAGCACGGGATGGACGGAAATCACCGATCCACTCCCCATAGATTTTGTTAAACGTCGGCCACTGATTCATATCCGTCACATAGACGCGAACTGACACCAGATGCTGGCGGGAAACTCCAGCACCCGCCAGACAAGCATCAATATTCTGTAGCACCAGCCGGGTTTGATCTTCAAAAGAGGCATCCGCTTTTTTCTCGCCGTCGAAAGTGACCGGCAATTGCCCGGAAATGAATACGAAACCGCCAGCCGTTGTACTGTGCGAGTAATGACCTGCTGGCGGGAAGCTTCCAGCAGATGAGTTCAGTGTAATGTCCGCGGACATAATAAACCTCCTGTAGCTGATGATTCACTTTGTATAAAATAATACAATTTGTATTATTTTATACGCCTATATGCCACTTTCGGCTAGAGATAATTTTCGCGGGTGATGATTTTGTGAACTATTGCAAATGTGGCTAACGTAAATCGCTAACCTGGGTAGGAACGAAGAGGGGAAGGCAGGAGAGTGAAGAAACGCCCCGGGCGGGGCGTCTAAGGCAAAATACTAGCCGATGTGACCGTGGTTAATTTTACTTAACGGTTCATTGATATCGAAGATTTTGAACGTCACGTCTTCCACACCCAGGTGCTTCAGGCGGGCGGTATGCTTTTTGATATAGGCCTGAGCGGTGTTTTCGTCCTGGAACAGGTAGATGCCACCCGCTTCGTGATTTGCTTCGTTCTCGGTCCAGATTTTCCAGATGAACCCCGGCTCCTGGTTGATTGATTCGGCCAGTTCAACGAGCTGATTCGACATCTTAGCCCCAAACGGACCATGAAAATCAAAGTGTATCTGTACGAGTTTGTTCGACATAAATCCTCCATGGATTGGTTATTTCGGGTAAGGCTGCTAGCGCAGCAGCACTTTACCGGTCAGATAAGTTATTGCCTGTCCACTGATATAAACACGCGTTCCTGCTAACTGACAGCGTAAATCCCCGCCGCGCTCAGAGACCTGGCGCGCCAGCATCTGTGTTTTATTCAGTTTTGCAGCCCAGTAAGGGATCAGCATGCTATGTGCCGAGCCTGTGACCGGGTCTTCCGCGACGGCTTCACCCGGGCAGAAGAAACGGCTGACAAAATCGTATTCCCCGTCACCCGGCGCGGTGATGCACACCATTTTCCCCAGCGGAAGCATGGCGTGGATGTTTGGGCGAACAGCCTCAACCTGCTGTTGATTTTCCAACACCACCATGTAATCGCGTGCCACGCGCATCTCTTTGTATTCGGTGATGCCTAATGTTTCCAGCAGTAAAGCGGGCGGCACGGCAGATTCGCTTTGCCAGGCAGGAAAATCGAGCGTCAGCCATTCACCGCTGCGCGTGACCGTCAGCGGTCCCACAAAGCGGGTAGCAAAATGGATTTTTGTATCCGGGTAATCCAGATGTTCAAAGATGACATGCGCGGCGGCAAGCGTGGCATGCCCACACAGATTGATTTCACCCTGAGTGGTAAACCAACGCAGCTCAAAACCATTCTCATTGGCGACAAAAAAAGCGGTTTCTGACTGATTATGCTGCTGCGCCATCTTTAATAATGTTTCATCGGGTAACCAGTCCGTGAGCGGACAGACTGCTGCGGCATTACCGCCAAACGTCGTGGTGGTAAAGGCATCCACCATGTAAAAATCGATTTGTTGCACAGAATAACCCTCTCATCGCACTCAGGATAAATCACACTCTACCATGCCAGCCATTGGGTCAGCGCTCCGATTCGCCACTGCGGTGAAAATTCGTTATCATCCGTCCCCACACCTCATTCTGGCCGCCTGATGTCTACGATCCTCGATACCTTTATTGCCCCGCCTTGTCATGACGAGATAGAGATCCTCTATCGGGACGAGCATCTGGTGCTAATCAATAAACCCAGCGGGTTACTTAGCTTGTCGGGCAAAAATCCGCAGAATCTCGATTCGGTACATCATCGGCTGGTACAGATTTACCCTGGCTGCACGCTGGTACATCGGCTTGATTTCGGCACTTCTGGACTGATGGTGGTCGCCCGTAACAAGGCTATCAACGCTGCGCTTTGCCAGCAGTTCAGCCAGCGTACGGTCACTAAGGTGTACAGCGCACTGTTATGCGGGCATCTGGAAAACGACGAAGGAGTTATCGATGCAGCGATTGCCAAAGACCCGTCGCTGTTTCCATTAATGTCAATTTGTGCTCTCAACGGCAAACCCGCACGTTCGCGCTATCAGGTTGTCGAGCGCTTTTATCATCGTCAGGAAAAGGGGGCGTTGCTCCCCTTGACGCGGGTACAACTGATGCCTGAAACCGGGCGGACCCACCAACTGCGGATCCACTGTCAGCTGTTGGGACATCCGATTTTAGGCTGTGATTTGTATGGCGGGCGTCTGCTGCCTGGCACTGAAAGGGTGCCGCGACTGATGCTGCATGCCAGTGAACTGCATTTCAGGCATCCCATTAGTGAAGCGTGGATGAACGCCCAAAACGCCAGTCCGTTCTGAGGATGTAAAAAAAGCCGCCAGACGGCGGCTATTTAGGCATTATCGTGCAGCTCGTTGCAATATAACCGCTGACGGCTGGCGTTGCAGAAAGCGCATCCGCAGCATCATCAGCACCGCCGCAGAGGTCAGGCCGATAATAAAGCCCATCCAGAATCCTGCTGGCCCCATGCGGTCAACCACCAGATCGGTCAGCGCCAGAATATAGCCACTCGGCAGACCCAGCACCCAGTAGGCTGTAAAGGTTATAAAGAAAATGGAACGCGTATCTTTATAACCACGCAGGATCCCGCTGCCAATAACCTGGATAGAGTCCGATATTTGATACACCGCGGCCAGTAACATGAGCTGCGCGGCCAGGGCGACAACTTCCGGATTATTGTTGTAGAGCAGGGCAATATGCTCGCGGAATGTCACGGTGAAAAGCGCCGTTACGACCGCCATGCAGACACCGACACCCAGACCCGTTCTGGCTGCAGTTTGTGCATCCAGCGTGGAGCCCTGGCCCAGACGATAACCGACACGAATGGTGACGGCAGCAGCCAGAGACATCGGCAGGACGAACATTAACGAACTGAAGTTCAGTGCGATCTGGTGTCCGGCCACGTCGACAATCCCCAGCGGGGAAACCAGCAGAGCGACCACCGCAAACAGCGTTACCTCGAAAAATAACGCCAGCGCGATAGGTAAACCCAGTTGCACCAGACGCTTCATTACTGCGGTGTCAGGTTTCTGGAAACCACGCTCATTACGGATATCGCGCATTGAGCGCGCACGTTTGATGTAAGAGAGCATGGCGATAAACATCACCCAGTAAACAGCCGCCGTAGCCACGCCGCAGCCTACGCCGCCCAGTTCCGGCATGCCTAAATGTCCATAAATGAAAACGTAGTTAACCGGAATGTTCACCAGCAGGCCGAGAAAGCCCATCACCATCGCTGGTTTAGTTTTGGCTAATCCTTCGCACTGGTTACGGGCTACCTGGAAGAACAAATACCCCGGTGCACCCCACAGCAAGGCACGCAGGTAGCCAACGGCTTTATCCGCCAGCGCCGGGTCAATGTTATGCATGGAGCGAATAATGTACCCTGCGTTCCATAGCACAACCATAATCAGCACGGAGACGCTGCCCGCCAGCCAGAATCCCTGACGTATTTGATGGGCGATACGGTCGCGGCGTCCGGAACCATTGAGTTGCGCAATGACCGGCGTCAAAGCCAGCAGTAGTCCATGACCAAACAGAATGGCAGGTAACCAGATAGAGGTACCAATGGCGACTGCCGCCATATCAGTAGCGCTGTATCCGCCCGCCATGACGGTATCAACGAATCCCATTGCGGTTTGAGCGATTTGCGCAAGAATCACCGGTATTGCCAGAGCTAATAACTGACGCGCTTCACTTACATACTTTTGCACGTGTACACCACTATATTGTTGTTATTTGAGAGACTAAAAAAGCCGCCTTATATGGCAGCAAGGAGAAAAAGCAGGGGAAATTTCAGTCTATTGTAGCGAGGAATACGTAATTCTCCAGTGAAAAAACAGGCGCTGGTGGCGCATTGCTGGCAACCTGAATTTCCACCTGCTATTGTGCTGTGCAGAGATGTCTTAATTGAGTTCAGGAGTAGGAAGTATGTTTACGGGTATTGTGCAGGGCACCGCAAAATTGGTGTCCATTGATGAAAAACCAAATTTTCGTACGCATGTTGTGGAGTTGCCTGAATATATGCTGGATGCGCTGGAGACCGGCGCATCGGTTGCCCACAATGGGTGCTGCCTGACGGTCACCGAAATTAACGGTAACCAGATAAGCTTTGACCTGATGAAAGAAACGCTGCGTATCACCAATCTGGGCGATCTGAAGGTCGGTGATTTGGTTAACGTTGAGCGTGCGGCAAAATTCAGTGATGAGATTGGCGGACATTTAATGTCGGGCCATATTATGACCACTGCCGAAGTGTCGAAAATTCTGACCTCGGAGAATAACCGTCAGGTGTGGTTTAAAGTCCAGGACCCGTCGCTGATGAAATATATCCTGTACAAAGGATTTATTGGTATTGACGGTATCAGTCTGACGGTCGGTGAAGTGACGCCGACGCGTTTCTGTGTGCACTTGATCCCGGAAACGCTGGAGCGTACGACGCTTGGCAAGAAAAAGCTGGGCGCAAGGGTCAATATCGAAATCGATCCCCAAACGCAGGCGGTGGTTGATACTGTTGAGCGTGTACTGGCGGCGCGTGAAAGCGCCATCAGCAACATAACGGGCGAAGCGGGAGCCTAAGCCTGAGAGTTAAGCCCTCGTTGATACGGGGGCGATAACGATTAACGGGGAACGCGCAGGCCGTGTTCAACGCCGCGAGAAAATACCACCTGCCATAACTGAATATCGCGAGCTCGAAACGCTCCGGCACAAGCGTTCAGATAATAGCTGAACATCCGCTTGAAACGTTCGGTATAGTTATCGGCGATTTCAGGCCAGGAGTTAATGAAACGTTCGTGCCAGGCCATCAGCGTCGTGTCGTAATCCGCGCCAAAATTATGCCAGTCTTCCATTACAAAATGTGGCTCGCTGGCGTTGGCAATCTGGCGAACTGATGGTAAACAGCCGTTCGGGAAGATATATTTATTGATCCACGGATCAACGTTATTGTCGGTCTTTTTGGAGCCGATGCTATGCAGTAAAAAGAGACCATCCGGTTTTAAATTGCGATCGACCACGTCAAAATAGGTGGCGTAGTTTTTCGGCCCTACATGCTCAAACATGCCGACGGAAACAATACGATCGAATTTGTCATTCAGGTCACGATAATCCTGCAGCAAAATTGTGACATCAAGCCCCGCACACCGTGACTGCGCCATTTTCTGCTGTTCTGCCGAAATGGTTACACCCACCACGCTTACGCCATATTGCGATGCCATAAACTGGGATAAGCCGCCCCAGCCGCAGCCTATATCGAGCACCCGCATCCCTGGCTTCAACTGCAATTTTTCAGCAATCATTTTTAGCTTCGCCTGCTGGGCAGATTCCAGGGTGTCGGCATCTTTCCAGTAGGCGCAGGAATACTGCATATAGGGGTCCAACATGCGAGTAAAGAGATCGTTGCCTAAATCGTAATGTTCTTTGCCGACAACCCATGCACGCTTTTTGGTCTGCAAATTGAACAAGCGAGCAGCGGCAATTCGTAACGTATCTTTGAAGTGGCGGGGGAGTTGGTTTTCAAGACCGGCGCGCAGGACTTTACTAAAAAACATATCCAGCCGGTCACATTCCCACCAGCCATCCATATAACTTTCACCCAACCCTAACGATCCTTCCTGCAATACTCGTTTGAAAAAATCGGGGTTCTTTACGCGAATATCCGCCGGTGCCGGACCATTAATGGTAATGCCTGCACGGCTCAATAATTCATTGGTGATGCGGTACCAGTCATCATCCGGTACGCTGACGTCTTCTATACACGATGAACTCATAGCTTCTCCATCACTGGTCGGTGATCAGAACCTTAAAACAGCGTAGACGCTTTTTTGGGCTTTGTGAGAAATCTCACGGAATTAATCCGTGAATCTATAATCCGACGTAGAACAGAGGAAGGGAGGAACCCTTGCCGAAAAGACCATCCGTGGGAATACGGGAACATTCTTGTTCCCGTTAACACATAAAAATTATCGTTTTTTTAACATCCGGAAATCAGTATAGGCCTGAATTTTTGACGATTCAACCGATAATTCTTAGCGGGCTAATTAATTGCCCGCGACAATTATTAGTGAGACTCTCCGTGGGCAATTTGCGCGCGGTCATCTGTTTGCGGGGCGTCAGTTTTCTGCGATTGCATTTTGTAACCCACAGCAGCCAGCAATACCGTGGTCAGCATAACGCTGGTAGTGGTGAGCAACGGGGTAGCAATCAACCAGGAAACGACAAGGCTTGCCAGGAAGCATAAACCCAGTTGCAGCGTATTCTGCAATGCGGCAGCGCGTCCAGTGGCCTGTGGGAAAGGGCGTAATGCCTGCGCGACAACGATAGGGTAGATTGCGCCATTTGCAATCGCCATAACGCAGAATGGGATCAGGATTTCAGCCAATGCGACATGATGAATAAAGCCGGTCGCCCAGGTGCCCACAACGCTGAAGGCATACAGAATGAGTAACCAGGGCAGCAGCTGACGACCCTGCCATTTTTGCAGCGCAGCACGACAGCCGTAACCACCGATTAAAAAGGCGATAGTTTGCGGAACATAGCTCAGACCAATTACCGCTGGGCTATAACCCATTTCGCTAAGGATGAACGGGGAACCCGTCAGCCATGCAAAAAAGCTCGCGGAACAGGCGGCATAAATCAGCACGTTTCCACGGTAAGTTTTCGAGCGCAGCAAGGTGGTGAAAGTCAGTTTATCCTGGCTGTCATCGCGTGCTTTAGCTGTAGGCTTTAAACGCAGCGCCGGAAGCATCAGAATCAGAGTAATGGCGAACAGGGTGGCAAAAATGGCCTGCCAGGAAAAATGTACCAGGATCCAACTACCTAATAACGGGGCGAGGGCAGGTGATAACCCGACCAGCGGCATAATGGTGGCAAAGATGCGGTTTACTTTTTGTGAAGGATAATAGTCGGTAACCAGCGCTTGCCAGATAACCGATGCTGCACAGACGCCAACGGCCTGAACAAATCGCAGTACCAGCAGGCCTGTGGCGTTTTCAACCCACAGCATGCCCAGACTGCCCAGTGCGAAGATAGATAAACCCAGCAGCAAAATAGGCTTGCGACCATAGTGGTCAGAGAGCGGTCCCCACAGCAGTTGTGCGACGGCAAAACCGGCTAAGAACAAGCTCAGGCTAGCGCTGACGGCAGATGCAGGCGTTTGCAGATCGGACTGAATTGCGGCGAAGGCGGGCAGATACATATCTGTTGCCAGAAAGCCGAGCACGCTAAGGCCCGCCAGCCAGACTAAAAACCCTTTCCCAGGTTGCATCATCATTTCTCTTTTTTTAGCAGTAGAACAATGCCGCTGAGTGTAGTGAGTGTAATTCTCGCTGTGAAACGCTAATATTTGCTTACTGATTTCAAAATTTTTGCAGGCAGAATATGTGGTCGGAATATTCACTTGAAGTGGTTGATGCGGTTGCGCGTAACGGTAGCTTTAGTTCGGCCGCGCAGGAGTTACACCGTGTACCTTCGGCGGTAAGCTACACTGTGCGCCAACTGGAAGAGTGGCTAGCGGTACCACTTTTTGAGCGACGCCATCGGGATGTGGAATTAACGCCTGCCGGGGCATGGTTTTTAAAAGAAGGTCGCTCTGTTATCAAAAAAATGCAGATCACGCGCCAGCAATGCCAGCAAATTGCCAACGGCTGGCGCGGGCAGCTGGCGATCGCAGTCGATAACATTGTCCGCCCGGATCGTACCCGACAGATGATCGTGGATTTTTACCGTCACTTTGATGATGTGGAGTTGTTAGTTTTTCAGGAAGTGTTTAACGGCGTATGGGACGCGCTGTCCGATGGACGCGTGGAGCTGGCCATCGGCGCCACACAGGCGATTCCGGTAGGGGGGCGCTATACCTTCCGCGATATGGGAATGCTGAGCTGGAGTTGCGTGGTAGCCAGCCATCATCCACTGGCATCAATGCCCGGACCGCTAAGTGATGATACGTTGCGCAACTGGCCGTCACTGGTGCGCGAAGATACCTCCCGTACACTGCCAAAGCGTATTACCTGGCTGCTGGATAACCAAAAGCGCGTCGTGGTGCCTGACTGGGAATCATCCGCTACCTGCTTATCAGCAGGGCTGTGTGTTGGCATGGTACCGACGCATTTTGCCAAGCCGTGGATCGATAGCGGCAAGTGGGTTGCGCTGCAACTGGAGAACCCCTTTCCTGATGCTGCATGCTGTCTGACATGGCAGCAGAACGATATGTCACCGGCATTGAGTTGGCTGCTGGACTATTTAGGGGATAGTGAAACGTTGAACAAGGAATGGCTGCGGGAGCCAGATGAGACTCCCGCACAACAGGCTTAACGGCGGTAATCGCGGAACGGACCGTCGGCAACGGAGCGACGCTCAACCAGACGTGGATGCACCTCGATAGACTGTGACTCTTCACGTTTATTCACGATACGGTCTAACAGCATGTTGAAGGCCGTTTCACCTAGTGAATCCTTCGGCTGGTGAATGGTCGTTAAGGCCGGCGTGAAGAAGCGGGCGTTGCGCACGTTGTCGTAGCCGATGAGTGAGACATCCTGTGGTACGCGCAGACCCATTTCGTCAGCGGCGCACAGCGCACCCATCGCCATAATATCGCCACCGCAGAAGACAGCGGTTGGACGATGCGATTGCGACAGAATTTGCTGCATGGCGCGATAGCCGGACTCAGGCTCGAAATCGCCCTGGACAATCCAGTTATCAGGCACTTTAATCAGCGCTTCTTCCATCGCTTTCATAAAGCCCGCCAGACGCCCGGCCCCGGTGTTACGTTCCATTGGACCTGGGATCACGCCAATTTCACGATGACCGCGTTCTACCAGATACCGACCCGCCATATAACCGCCTTCGAAGGCGTTATCAATGACCGTATCGGTAAAGTCGGCTTTAGCTTCGCCCCAGTCCATGACGACCATCGGAATATGGCGATACTCTTCGAGCATCGAAAGCAGCGACTCCGGATACTCAGAACACATCACCAGCAGACCATCAACGCGCTTTTGCGCCATCATCGACAGATAGGCCTGCTGCTTTTCGAGACTGTTCCATGCGTTACCCAGAATCAGCGTATAGCCTTTCTGGAAACAGTTTTTCTCCACGGCTTCGATAATTTCTGCGAAATAGGCCGCTTCGCTGCTGGTCGCCAGTAAGCCAATAGACTTGGTGTGATTCACCTTCAGGCTGCGGGCAACTGCGCTCGGAGAATAGTGCAGTTCTTTGATCGCTGCCCAGACAGCATTACGCGTTTCTTCCGCGACAAAGCGCGTCTTGTTAATTACGTGTGATACGGTTGTAGTGGAAACGTTTGCTCGCTTCGCTACATCTTTAATTGTTGCCATTACATCTCACTCCAGACCATATCCTAAGCTCCTGAGAATACTCCAGGTAAACGTTTGCCTTTACACACCCTTAGCGCAACGTAAGGGTTGCGGCACGCCGGGAAAACGACACGGAACGTCAGGAAGGGGTCAATGGCCGGTACGCTAATCAAGTAAGCGTGGAATTTTGTCTGATCTTAACGAAAAGGGGAAGAGTTAAAAGCAGTTATCAATATAAATCGTGAGAGATTTTTGCTTTCAAGTGTGTAAAAATGCGCAATATCACTTTTTGTGTGGGAATAAAAAGGAGAAAACTTGATGAGCACCGATCTGAAATTTTCGTTAGTGACTACCATTATTGTTCTGAGTTTGATCGTCGCGGGTGGCCTGACCGCAGCGCTGCATTGATTTCCCCCGAGGGAGTTAGCTCTCCCTCACTCTTTCCGCTCGTCTATCTCTTCTATTGTTTGCGAATTAGCAAAAGTCTTTTGCAATTTTGTTAACTTTATTAATTTTGCGATCAATGTCATGCTTTTGACTCTTATTTTATGTCGCGCCACGGCTCGACGTTACGGAGTCGCAATATGAAACTCAATTATCCTTTACTGGCGCTGGCGATCGGAGCGTTTGGCATTGGCACCACCGAATTTTCGCCAATGGGATTATTGCCCGTCATAGCCAAAGGTGTGGATGTCTCGATTCCGGCGGCCGGCATGCTGATCAGCGCCTATGCGGTAGGTGTGATGGTAGGTGCACCGCTGATGACATTGCTGCTGTCTCATCGCGCGCGACGTAATGCTTTGATATTCCTGATGGCAATTTTCACGCTGGGTAATGTGCTTTCGGCTATCTCGCCGGATTACACCACGCTAATGCTATCGCGTATTTTGACCAGTCTTAACCATGGGGCCTTTTTTGGTCTCGGTTCAGTGGTTGCTGCCAGTGTTGTACCCAAACATAAGCAGGCCAGCGCCGTAGCAACGATGTTTATGGGGTTAACCATCGCCAATATTGGCGGCGTTCCGGCGGCGACATGGCTTGGTGAAACCATCGGTTGGCGCATGTCATTTATGGCCACTGCGGGTCTGGGCGTCATTGCTATGGTCAGCCTGTTCTTCTCCTTACCCAAGGGTGGAGCCGGAGAGCGCCCGGATGTTCGCAGCGAACTGGCGGTACTTATGCGCCCACAGGTGTTGTCGGCGTTACTGACTACCGTACTGGGTGCTGGGGCGATGTTCACGCTTTATACCTACATCTCGCCAGTTCTGCATACTATCACTCATGCCACTCCGGCATTTGTTACCGGGATGCTGGTGTTGATAGGCATTGGTTTCTCGATCGGTAACTACTTTGGTGGCAAGTTTGCTGACCGTTCAGTCAACGGTACGTTGAAAGGCTTTTTACTGCTGCTGATGGTTATTATGCTGGCCATTCCTTTCCTTGCGCGTAATGAGCTGGGTGCGGCGATCAGTATGGTGGTCTGGGGCGCGGCGACGTTCGCGGTCGTTCCACCGTTGCAGATGCGTGTGATGCGCGTTGCCAGTGAAGCGCCTGGATTATCATCGTCAGTCAATATTGGCGCGTTTAATCTGGGGAACGCTCTGGGTGCAGCGGCCGGTGGGGCGGTGATATCAGGCGGCCTGGGCTACAGTTTTGTGCCAGTGATGGGGGCGATTGTGGCGGGTCTTGCGCTGCTGCTGGTGTTTATTTCCGCAAGAAGACAGCCAGAAGAGGCTTTCACGACCGCGAATTAATGCAAAAACGCAGAAGGAAGCCCTTCTGCGTTATCTTTTTTATGCTGCGAAGTTCTTCGCAACAAATTCCCAGTTCACCAGCGCCCAGAAATGTTCCAGGTAGCCAGGACGGGCATTGCGATAGTCGATGTAGTAGGCGTGTTCCCATACGTCAACGGTCATCAGCGGCGTCGCGTCGGTGGTCAGCGGAGTACCTGCGTTGGAGGTGGAGACGATAGCCAGTTTGCCATCAGTTCCTTTAACCAGCCAGGTCCAGCCAGAACCGAAGTTTTTGATAGCGGCATCGGTGAACTGCGCTTTGAAATCTGCAAAGCTGCCAAAGGAGGCGGCAATTGCATCGGCCAGTTTACCGGTTGGTTCGCCACCTGCGTTTGGTGCCAGGCAGTTCCAGTAGAACGTGTGGTTCCATACTTGTGCTGCGTTATTGAATACACCGCCTTCAGAGCTACGAACGATCTCTTCCAGTGATTTGCCTTCAAACGCCGTGCCTTTAATCAGATTGTTCAGATTGGTCACGTAGGTTTGATGGTGTTTGCCATAGTGATATTCCAGCGTTTCGGCAGAAATGTGCGGTGCCAGAGCATCTTTGGCATACGGTAATGCAGGTAATTCAAACGACATTGCTTCTCTCCTTATTATTTATATTGAGTACACACAATAGCCTCATTGTGAGTAAGGATAGGGTAGCAAATTGAAAGGTTATGCAAAAGAAGAACTTACCCTACAGCATGTTCTGTAGGGTAAGTTTTTAGCGAATTGTTTTTGGCGTCATTACCCGACGAGCGCCCACATAGTGGCGCTGCCAGTAATCTTCGCTCAGAGAGGTGATTTGAATTTCCTGCCCGCTACGCGGTGACTGAATAAACTTACCGTTTCCGACGTAGACGCCGACGTGATCGGCCGTTCCGCGACCCTGGGTACGAAAGAAGACCAGATCGCCATTTTTCAGTTCGCCACGTTCAATCGGTGCGGCATCACGCAGATGATACATTTCGTTCGCGGTACGCGGAATGCGGAACTTCACCAGATCTTTATAGGCGTAATAAACCAGACCGCTGCAGTCAAACCCGGTTCTTGGCGAGGAACCGCCCCAACGATAAGGTTTACCGATTTGGTTCATCAAAGTGGACATAGCGGTTTTAGTCGCTTTCTGCACTTTCACTTTATGGGCGTCAGCAAGCGTAGTTGGTGCAGTGGTTTTCACCTTCACGCAGCGTGGTTTATGACCTTTGCGCGGTGTGCATTTTTCAGTCCAGGTAACGGCTGCGGTGTGTGCTACGGCAGTTTTACCACGACGATTTGCAGTTTTAGTCGACTTTGCCGGAGTGGCAGTGCGTTTTTTAGAAGAGGAAGCGGTTTTGGTGCTGATTTTACTGGCGGTTTTTGTCGCCGTTTTCTTGCTGGTCTTTGTTGTTTTTTGGCTGGTTGTTGCGCTTTTCTTTTTATCTACCGTTTTGATGGTGTGAGAATTGGTAGGTGTCGCCCTGGCCTGCTTGGAAGCATGAGCCATAGGCGTAAAAGGCAGTGTGGTAAAAAGTAAAGCACAGAGCGTGATCGAGATTCGGTTTATCCGCGCCACTGAGCAGTCCTCTGGTAAGGCAGGTCTATCGTGCCTGCGTGTGATTTTCAAAACTTGACGATTCTAATCTATAGAAAGAGGGAAAGTTAATAGCTTTTTTTGTTTAAAACTATGTTTCGTAACCGACCGCAAAAAAAAACATCAATTAACGTTGGAGTTGGTGAACAGATAATCAAATCCACATGTTTGAAGGGGATAAATGAGATTATGAATGCAACTTTTAGCGTCAGGGGATAAAATAATAACGCGTAATGAAAATGTTATTTTCCGTTGCCTGTCTGACCCGTTACAATGTCAGACTACTGCCGTAAAAGAAGTTTAAGGAAGCAAGATAATGAGCACCACTATCGAAAAAATCCAGCGCCAGATCGCTGAAAACCCGATTCTCCTGTACATGAAAGGTTCTCCTAAACTGCCAAGCTGCGGTTTCTCCGCTCAGGCTGTGCAGGCGCTGTCAGCCTGTGGTGAACGCTTTGCTTACGTTGATATTCTGCAGAACCCGGATATTCGCGCCGAACTGCCGAAATACGCAAACTGGCCAACTTTCCCACAACTGTGGGTTGATGGTGAGCTGGTTGGCGGTTGTGACATTTTGATCGAAATGTACCAGCGCGGTGAGTTGCAGCAGCTGATTAAAGAAACAGCTGCGAAATACAAAACCGAAGAGCCGGACGCTGAGTAATATCAGCAGAAGTAAAAAAGCGACCTGAAATGGTCGCTTTTTTTATGTCGCCGTTACGCTTCTTCAGGCACGGGAAGAGGCCAACCACCGAGACGTTTCCATCGGTTAACGATTTCGCAAAACAGCACGGCCGTACGTTCGGTGTCATACAGTGCCGAGTGTGCCTGATTCCCGTCAAACTCCATTCCCGCCGCCAGGCACGCTTTTGACAACACCGTTTGCCCCAATGACAGACCGCTTAATGCCGCTGTATCAAAGGTTACAAATGGATGAAACGGATTCCGTTTCAGCGAAGCGCGTTCTGCTGCTGCCATCATGAAACTGTGGTCGAACGTAGCGTTATGCGCCACCATGATTGCCCGATTGCAGCCGCTGTCTTTAATGCCTTTACGCACCATTTTGAAGATGGCATGCAGAGCGTCATATTCGCTGACCGCGCCGCGTAGCGGATTGTTCGGATCAATACCGTTAAAGGCGAGGGCCTCCGGCTGCAGATTCGCGCCTTCAAACGGCTCTACGTGGAAATGTAACGTCGTGTCCGGCATCAGCCAGCCTTGTTCATCCATTTTCAGTGTGATGGCTGCAATCTCAAGCAGCGCATCGGTTTTGGCATTGAACCCTGCGGTTTCGACATCAATGACGACAGGATAAAAACCACGAAAACGGTCACACAGACCGGAAAGTTGAGCGTTATCGGACATCTGGGTCTCTTAATACGGGAAAATTGCAGCGCGTATTATGGCAAAATGATGAGTATAAAACTACGGGCACAGACGATCTGCGCCCGAGGGGAGGTTAGTCGCCCAGGCCGCGCCCGGCGTCTTTCTCTTCGATCAGCTCAATTTTATAGCCGTCCGGATCTTCAACGAACGCAATCACTGTGGTGCCGCCTTTTACCGGACCCGCTTCACGCGTTACGTTACCGCCATTCTGGCGAATACGTTCACAGGCTTCAGCCGCGTTGTCTACGCTCAGGGCGATATGGCCATAGGCAGTACCCAGCTCATACTTGTCGACACCCCAGTTATAGGTCAGTTCGATTACGGCTTCACTGGTTTCAGGACCGTAGCCGACAAAAGCCAGAGAGTACTTGTATTCAGGGTTTTCGCTGGTACGCAGCAGCTTCATGCCCAGCACGTTGGTATAAAACTCGATGGAACGCTGCAGGTCACCCACGCGCAGCATGGTATGGAGTAAACGCATCTTTTTCCCCTTCGAAAATGGCTAATACATTCAAAATGTTGTTTTAGTATAGCGGCGTTGTTACGCCGCTATCAATGGCAGAACGGAGATTGTGACGTTAGAGGGTAGGATAGTCGGTGTAACCTTCCGCGCCGCCGCCGTAGAAGCTCTCAGCACGTTGTGGATTCAGCTCCGCTTTGCGTTGCAGACGCGCCACCAGATCCGGGTTAGCAATATAGGCACGACCAAAAGCAACGGCGTCGATCAGACCTTTCTCGATCAGCGCTTCTGCCTTTTCAGGGGTGTAGGCACCAGCACCAATGATAGGACCGTGGAAGCGCGCGCGAACTTTTTCGCGGAACGCATCGGAATACGGCTCGCCACCGGCCCAGTCCGGCTCAGACATGTGCAGGTAAGCGATTCCACGCTTGCCCAATTGTTCAATCAGATACAGCGCATCGGCTTCTTCGTTCGGACCGTTGTCAACGTTCTGGAATGAGCCAATCGGGGAGACGCGAATACCAATACGATCGGCACCCCATTCTTTAATACCGGCATCAACCACTTCCAGCACAAGACGCGCACGATTTTCGACGCTACCGCCGTACTGATCGGTACGCTGATTAGAGGTTGGCGACAGGAACTGGTGCAGCAGGTAGCCGTGGGCAGAGTGCAGTTCAACCATGTCGAAACCCGCTTCGCGCGCGTTGGCTATCGCCTGACGGAAGTCATTAACGATGCCCGGAATCTCTTCGGTTTCCAGCGCACGTGGCATTGAGGTATCGGCACGCGTTGCCAAGCCGTTTTCATCGCGCAGCGAGGTGCGGGTTCCTGCACTAATCGCGGAAGGTGCAACTGGAGCTTGACCATTTGGCTGCAGACTGGCGTGAGAGATGCGTCCGGTGTGCCACAACTGGACAGCAATATGACCTTGCTCAGCGTGTACGGCAGCGGTGATTTTCTTCCATGCGGCAATTTGCGCTTCGCTGTGTAAGCCGGGTGCTCCGGCATAACCTTTCGCCTGTGCGGAAATCTGCGTCGCTTCGCTGATAATAAGACCCGCGCTGGCGCGTTGACGGTAATACTCGGCCATCAGCGGAGTAGGGATGTCGCCAGGCTCAATACTGCGCAGACGCGTCAGTGGCGCCATGAATACGCGGTTTGCTGCCGTAATGGCACCCACTTTCAGTGGGGAAAACAGTTTTTCAGATGACATGTGGTACTCCTGAATAGACCGGTCGTCTAGTAATAAGGGAAATAAAAACGCCTGTTAAACGGCAGGCGTTGTGATGATGTTTTTAACGTGCGCCAGCGCATTTTCCAGCGGAGTGGCGCTACGAGAAATCTTGGCCTGCAGGTTGGCGCCAAGCCACAGCGCATACAGTACCTGCGCCTGCTGTAACGGCTCGCCAACAAAAGACAGGCAATGGCTGGCCTGACCTTTCTCCAGCGCCTGCGCTAACAGCACAATAATGTGCCGCGCGCCTTTATCCATCGCTGTGCGCATATCTTCTGACAGATCGCACACTTCGGCAGACAGTTTTACAGTTAAACAGCCGCTAATAATGCCGTGCTGGCTAAACTGGTTCAGGGTTTCCTGATAGTAGGCCAGAATGCGGTCGCGGTAGTTTCCCGCTCCCGTATCAAAGTGCGTAGCCAGTCGCCGATGATAGGCCGCATAGTGGCGTTCCAGCATCGCGACACCGAACGCTTCTTTAGAGCGAAAGTAATGATAAAACGAACCTTTGGGTACTTCAGCGGTTTTCAGTAGTTCGCTTAAACCCATGCCGGTGAAGCCGCGCTGCATACACAGCAGTTCGCCAGTCGCCAGCAGATGTTCGCGTGTATCGTGTTCAGTGATTTTGTTCATGAAAAGGAGTGTAATAGACCAGTCGGTCTAATGCAATAGCGCTTGCGAGAAATTCAGTTAACGTCTTCAATAAGTATATCAATCTTACTAAAGGAGGGGATGTGGCCGAACAGCTGGAGTTTTTCCCCGTCCAGAGCCCATGCCGTGGAATATGTCAGTCTGACGAACGCGGATTTTGCCGTGGCTGTTTTCGCAGTCGGGATGAGCGTTTTAACTGGCAAAAGATGAGCGATGCCCAAAAGCAGGAAGTGCTACGGCTTTGTCGTCAGCGCCTGATGCGTAAATTACGTGCGAACAAAGCCAACCCTTCGGAAGAACCGCAACAACCTTCACTCTTTTAAAAGCGTAATTGCGTATACTCGAGGCACATTCACTTAAAAGGAAGCTGCTATGGTTCAGCGTATTACTATTGCGCCGCAAGGCCCGGAATTTTCTCGCTTTGTGATGGGGTACTGGCGCCTGATGGACTGGAATATGTCCGTGCGCCAGCTAGTCAGCTTTATTGAAGAGCATCTGGATCTGGGCGTGACCACCGTCGATCACGCCGATATCTACGGTGGATACCAGTGTGAAGCGGCGTTTGGTGAGGCTATGAAACTGGCTCCGCATTTGCGTGAAAAAATGCAGATTGTGACCAAATGCGGGATCGCGACGACGGCGCGCGCGGAAAATGCGCTGGGCCATTACATTACCGACAGCGCGCATATTATTGCCAGTGCGGAAGAATCGCTGAAGCTGCTGGCGACCGATCATATTGATCTGTTGCTGATCCACCGTCCCGATCCGCTTATGGATGCTGACGACGTCGCCGACGCTTTCAAAAAATTGCACCACAGTGGCAAAGTGCGTCACTTTGGTGTCTCTAATTTCACCCCGGTACAGTTCTCATTGTTGCAATCGCGTCTGCCGTTTACGCTGGCGACCAACCAGGTTGAAATCTCTCCGGTACATCAGCCGCTCCTGCTGGATGGCACTTTAGATCAACTGCAGCAGTTGCGTATTCGTCCAATGGCCTGGTCCTGCCTCGGCGGCGGTCGCTTGTTTAATGACGATGCGTTCCAGCCATTACGAAATGAACTTGCCGCGATCGCAGAAGAGCTAAACGCGCAGTCTATTGAGCAGGTGGTGTACGCCTGGATTTTACGTTTGCCGTCTCAGCCGCTGCCGATTATTGGCTCAGGAAAAATAGAGCGCGTACGCGCCGCCATTGAGTCTGAGACGCTGAACATGTCTCGCCAGCAATGGTTCCGCATTCGTAAAGCGGCACTGGGTTACGACGTACCTTAATCGCGTTTTTGGTGCATCTCCGTTCAAAATTGTGTCACTGGTTTACACTTAACAATCAGACACCTTTTGGACGGAGGTCTTATGAAGCGTTTGAGTTTGGCCATCATCACTCTACTCGCCTGTGCAGGTGCGCAGGCTGCCATTGAAGAAAAAGTGACGATGAATCTGGTCACGTCGCAAGGCGTTGGCCAGGCGATTGGTACGGTCACTATTGCTGAAACTGCAAAGGGGCTGGAGTTTTCGCCCGATCTGAAAGCGTTGCCGCCGGGAGAACATGGCTTCCATGTGCATATGAACGGCAGCTGCCAACCGGCGATTAAAGAAGGGAAAGCCTCAGCCGCGGAATCGGCTGGAGGCCATTATGATCCGAACCAAACCGGCAAACACGAAGGCCCGGAAGGCGCAGGTCATATGGGTGACCTGCCGCTGCTGGTGGTGAATAACGACGGAAACGCCACAACACCGGTCATTGCGCCGCGCCTCAAAACGCTCGATGAGGTTAAAGGCAAAGCGCTGATGATCCATGTGGGCGGCGATAATATGTCCGATCAACCGAAACCGCTTGGCGGTGGCGGAGCGCGCTACGCCTGTGGTGTTATCAAATAATCAACTACTGAGAGTGCCCGGCGGTGGCGCCTGTTCGAGTTGTGAAAGCGAGCAGTGTAGCCGCCAGACCAATGCCGATAACTCCTGTGCAGCAGGTTGATGATGGTGGGCAAGCGTATCGCAGATGCGTTGTAGCTCACTCAGCGTGGCATTCAGTGGTCGTTGCTGGACGCCACGCTCGCTCATTACATCGCGCAGCAGAGAGATACACACGTCCCTGACGCGAGCCAGCGGATCCGAACGCGCCTCCCAGGTGCGCAGTTGCCACACCACGTGCGAGCAGTTCAGCAATACGACCCCCCAACGTAATAACCAGCGTCGCGCCAGCGCATCCTGACTGCTGCTGAGCTGGCTGACGTGATGATAGGTCAGCGATTCAAATTCGTTTTCACTGAGTGATGGGTGTCGGCTGAGCTGATCGACAAAATCCCGGCGCAGGGCGCGAATATGGCGGCGACTTTTCCGTGCATCCGATCCAGGCCGCAGAATGGCGAAGGCCAGCCATGACAGCGCCACACCAGTGATTTTCGCCATATTGTCATTCAGGAAATCAGCAAAATCATATACCGGCGGATTGGTTACCGCGATAAACGAACCCATAAATACAATCAGTTGCCCCCAAAGACCTGCCAGGGCTGGCATTTGCAGCTTTAACAGTTGCATGGTGGCGAGTAGCGGGAAGAGAAAGAGAATGAATTGCCAGAGGTCGGAAATTTGCACCATCAGGCCAAACTTAACCACAAAGCTAAACAGCGACAGCAGAACCAGCGTGCGCATCAGCAAAGAAAGCGACTTGAACGGCGTGGCAACGGCGGAATACAGCACGCTGCTGATGGCGGCGAGCGTGAGTGCGCCAGAGCCTGATTCCCATTGTGCGCCAATGCTCCATGCGCCGATAAGCATCAAAGTGCAGAACGTACGTAACCCGCTCCAGATAGCTTCCGCATTATCGGTATGACGGGCAAGCCCCGGCGTGCGGACGATATTAATACGCTCGGCGGTAACGCCATTTTCCAGTAAATGCAGATAATGACTGCTGCGCAGATAGAGCCGACAAAAATAACGCAGTCGTTGCCAGAAGGCGACGTGTCGATAGTCGCGTGCATCGACGGGTCGCAGTGGGGCAATAATACGTGCAACGGTGTAGCTATTAGCATTGGATTTTATCAGTTCGCTGAGCAACTGCTCGATAATTTCCCGGGTATTGGAAGGGGGATTAGGCCAGTTCAACAGCATCCTGCGCAGACTGGAAATCACACTGGTCATCCTTAACTGTTGATGCAACAGCGAATTGAGCAAAGCATTTTGTCGGCGAAAACGGTAATGGCTCCAGAACGCCTGAATACGCAGCAGGTTCATAGTAAGAATCTGACCGATAACACCTTCATGGGCTGTGCGAATGGCGTCCGTGGTTTCTGGTTGCCAGAGTAGGCTGGCATGTTCCAGTAAACGTGAATGCATATTTTTCAATGCAGTCAGTAACGTGATGCCATCGGAGGTGCTGGGCAGGATCATCATCATCACACCGCCACACAAGATACCGACGATGACTTCACACACGCGTGCCTGCGCGATATCCCATAACTGCGTAATTTCCACGGTATTGACCATGGGAAACGCAATGATCGCCGCCGTATAACCTGCCAGTTGAAAGGCGTAGGCAACGTTATTGGTGAAATGCGCACAGGCCCAGGTACAAAAACCGATCCACACCGACATGCTCAGCAAGAACAACCACGGCTCATTAAGGGTATGACCGGCAATAATCAATGCGGCGGTGGCACCCAGTAAGCTCCCCGCCACGCGCCCCAGACTTTTGCTGATAACCCCGCCAACGGTGGGAAAACTGACCACCGCCGCTGAGGTCATCGCCCAATAGGGTTCGTCCAGATTCAGATAATAAGCAAAAGTTAACGCCAGACACATCGCAATGGTGTTACGCAGCGCATAACGCCACTGTGCCGCCGTGGCTTTAAACCACGGCAAATTGCCAGGTGTCAGGCGAGGTAGTTTCATTTACGCTGGCCGATGGATACGCTGCAGGTTGTACCTGATACCAGCGTGACATCCCGCGGCAGGGCGTCGAATTCGATGCGTACCGGGATACGCTGCGCCAGACGCACCCACGGCACGTTGGGCTTGATATCTGGAATCAGGCCGGAATCACTTTCCACACTTTGATCGTAGATAGCACGACCAATACTGGAAACGTGACCCTGTAACTTTATATCACCGCTGTAGAGCGTGATGAGGGCAGGTGCACCTTCGCGAATGTGGCGCAACTTAGTTTCTTCAAAATACCCCATTACATAAAAAGAGTGACTGTCGACGAGAGCAAACAGAGGTTTCCCGGTTGAAGCGTAGTCTCCGGGACGGGTTGAAAGATTGGTGACCCAGCCCGCTACGGGGGCTTTGACCACCGTTTGCGTCAATTGCCACTGTGCCTGGCGCAGACTGGCCTCTGCTGCTTCAACACTCGCCTGCATGGCTTTCACGTTGAGATTTGCGGTATCCAGATCCTCGGCTGAGATGTAATTTTGCGATAAATGACGGCGGCGGTTGGCTTCGTTATTGGCTTTCGCCAGGTCAGACTGCGCTTTTGCAAGTTGCGCTTGCGCATTCAGTTCAGCAATGTGAAATGGTGTCTTGTCAATAATAAAAAGGACATCGCCTTTATTCACAAACTGGTTATCTTTTATATAGAGTTCGCTAATGCTACCTGACACCTGTGGCGTAATGCTGACCTGCTCAGCTCGCACTTTGCCATCACGTGTCCAGGGCGATTGCATATAGTAATTCCACATCCACCACCCGGCGAAAACTGCGATTGCAGCGACTATAATAGTGGAGAAGTATTTAACGGTTTTAAGCGACATAATCACCACGCTATCAGCATAACAAAGGCCAGACATACGCAAAGCGTAAAGAGTGACAGATCCATTAACAAGGGATGCCAGATTTCGCCAGAGTAAATCCAGTCGCGCAGTAGGCGATGAACAACCAGCCAGAGAATAAATCCTGCTACAATCGCCTTGAAAACAGGAGGGAAGTAGACAGATGCGCCGATCATTAAATCTTGTAGGGGCAATCCTGTTGCATTAAACATAAACTTCACGGGCAAAATCCTTGGCGGAAGAGAGCATTGCTATAGGTTTAGCAAAAAAGAGACAATGAGTCTCCGTAACGCATGATGTCTGAAAAAATGTCAGCCGGTAAGCAAATTTGGCAATACATTTGTTTTGGGAATACAAATGCTGCACACTATTCTAAAATCAGCACAATAACTTAGCAAGCTAATTATAAGGAGATGAAATTGGAATCGCCATTAGGTTCTGATCTGGCACGGTTGGTGCGCATTTGGCGTGCTCTGATTGACCATCGCCTGAAACCTCTGGAGTTGACGCAGACGCATTGGGTTACGCTGCACAACATTCATCAGTTGCCGCCGGATCAATCGCAGATTCAGTTGGCTAAAGCGATTGGCATCGAGCAGCCTTCGTTGGTACGTACGCTTGACCAGTTAGAGGAAAAGGGACTCATTTCACGACAGACTTGCGCCAGCGATCGTCGGGCAAAGAGAATTAAACTGACAGAAAAAGCAGAGCCGTTGATCGCTGATATGGAAGCGGTTATCAACAAGACGCGTGGAGAAATTTTGGAAGGGATTTCAGCTGAGGAAATTGATCTGCTGATTAAACTGGTCGCCAGGCTGGAACACAATATTATTGAGCTGCAGTCACAGGGCTGAAGCAAAAAAATGACGTGTGGCCAGAGTCTGACCACACGTGAATTTGATTAGCGTGGAGACACGGTAACCTGGCTGCCGTTGTTAGCCATAACAACGCGCTGGCCGGCTGAAAACTTGGTCGCACCCTGTTTCTGAACCACCATGATGGTATTACCATCATCCTTACGGATTTCCAGTTCCACACCCTGGGTTTTATTCATCGCACCTTGTACGCCTTGACCCGCTACGCCACCGGCAACTGCGCCTGCAGCCGTCGCTAATGAACGCCCCGTACCGCCGCCGACGGTGTTACCGAGGAACCCGCCGAGTACCGCACCACCAATAGCACCAATCACGTTTGCGTCATCGCCACCCTGGATTTGCACCGGACGAACATGAACAATCGTACCGTAGGTAACGTTCTGAACTTGTTTCGCTTCGGATGCGGTATACACGTCACCTGAAAGGCTATCATTGTTAACGCAACCCGCTAAAGATACGCCCATTAATGAAACAATCAGCACACGTTTAATCATTTACAAATCTCCTTTGTCACCACGAAACGCTAATAAAGCACCCTTCATGGTTAAATTATATGGCATTTGTGAGCCTAAGATCACATGTTCTACTGGAACAATATGAAAATCTTAACCGAAATCGGATCAACCGAGTATAAACGAATCATTCATGTAATTGATGTAATTAAACGATCATTGTAATGATTAGCCACCAAAAATCATTAAGGAAGCATGGCATTAGTCGACACTTTATGGTTGAGTGTCAAGGCTAATTTGCTTAAAAGGATGACCTATGAAATCGGGCCGTTTTATCGGTGTAATGTCTGGAACCAGCCTTGATGGCGTCGATGTTGTGCTGGCGACAATAGATGAAACGATGGTTGCGCAGCAGGCGAGTCTGACCTGGCCCATCCCCATTCATGTTAAACAAGCGATTCTGGATATCTGCCAGGGGCAGCAGCTTACACTTTCTCAGTTTGGTCAGTTGGACGCGCAGCTCGGTTATTTATTTGCTGAGGCGGTGAATGCGTTATTGGCGCAAGAAAAATTGAAACCGCAGGATATCGTTGCGATTGGTTGCCACGGGCAAACCGTGTGGCATGAACCGAACGGTGCTGCGCCACACACGCTGCAAATTGGCGATAACAACCAGATTGTTGCGCGTACAGGGATAACCGTAGTCGGCGATTTTCGTCGACGTGATATTGCACTTGGCGGGCAGGGTGCACCGCTCGTTCCCGCGTTTCATCAGGCACTGCTGGCACATCCAACGGAACGGCGGATGGTGTTAAACATCGGCGGGATTGCCAATCTGTCTCTGCTTATTCCGCAACAACCCGTTCGCGGATACGACACCGGGCCCGGCAATATGCTGATGGATGCCTGGATCTGGCGGCAATGCGGTCAACCTTACGACAAAGATGCGCAGTGGGCCATTTCGGGAATGGTTATCCTGCCGTTACTGCAAAATATGCTTAACGACCCTTATTTCTCCGCGCCTGCGCCGAAAAGCACTGGTCGTGAGTATTTTAATTATGGCTGGATAGAACGTCATCTGGTGCAGTTCCCGGGGATTAGTCCGCGGGATGTGCAGGCGACGCTTGCCGAACTGACCGCGGTGACCATTTCAGAGCAGGTCTTGCTAAGCGGCGGTTGTGAACGGCTCATGGTCTGCGGTGGAGGAAGCCGTAATCCGCTGCTGATGATGCGTTTGGCGGCACTATTGCCGGGAACAGAGGTCACCTCAACTGATGAAGCCGGGATCAGCGGCGATGATATGGAAGCGTTAGCCTTTGCCTGGCTGGCGTGGCGGACACTGGCCGGATTACCTGGAAATCTGCCTTCTGTGACTGGCGCATCAGAGCCGAGCGTTTTAGGGGCGATTTATCCTGCTAACCCACGAACTCAGAGTTAACTGAAATTATTCAGCACCGTATGCCGGTAAACTAGGGATATTAGGGAGGGTTCCATTACCCTCCGGGACCAGGAAAGTCTTCAGGATATGGCTATGAAAAAACTATTGTTAGTGTGTCTGCCGGTACTGCTTAGCGGGTGTAGCGTGTACAACCAATTTGTTGAGCGTATGCAAACGGATACGCTCGAATACCGCTGCGACGAAAAACCACTTACCGTCAAGCTGAACAATACCCGCCAGACGGCAAGCTTTGTTTATGATAATCAGCTATTGAACCTCAAACAGGGCATGTCGGCATCAGGTGCGCGCTATACCGATGGGATCTACGTTTTCTGGTCTAAAGGCGACGAGGCAACGGTCTATAAACGAGACAGAATTGTGCTAAATAACTGTCAGTTACAGAACCCGAAGCGTTGAGATTTTCACCTGGGCGGCGCACAATAGCGTCACCCACTGACAATCCGTAGCCCAACATCATGTCTGATAACGACGAATTGCAGCAAATCGCGCATCTGCGCCGTGAATACACGAAAGGCGGTCTTCGCCGCCGCGATCTTCCCGCCGAACCCCTTGCGCTGTTTGAGCGCTGGCTGGGGCAAGCCTGTGACGCCAAACTGGCCGATCCCACCGCGATGGTCGTTGCGACCGTCGATGAAAATGGCCAGCCGTATCAGCGTATCGTGTTACTCAAACATTTTGATGACAAAGGGCTGGTGTTCTATACCAACCTTGGCAGCCGTAAGGCGCATCAGATCGAGAAAAATCCACGCATCAGCCTTTTATTTCCCTGGCATACGCTGGAACGGCAGGTGATGGTGATCGGCAAGGCTGAGCGTCTCTCCACGTTAGAAGTAGTGAAATACTTCCACAGTCGCCCACGCGACAGCCAGATTGGCGCCTGGGTCTCTAAGCAATCCAGCAGGATCTCAGCTCGTGGTATTCTCGAAAGTAAATTTCTCGAACTGAAGCAGAAGTTTCAACAAGGAGAAGTTCCACTGCCCAGTTTCTGGGGCGGCTTTCGCGTGAGTATTGAGCAAATGGAGTTCTGGCAAGGTGGTGAAAACCGTTTACACGATCGTTTTTTATACCAACGCGAAGATAACGCGTGGAAAATTGATCGCCTGGCCCCCTAAAGATGCAAATTTCTTGTTTTAAGCGCTGGTGCTGATCAATCCGGCGCTTTATTCTATGTTTCTTTCGCATCAGGCGAAAAGTCGTGTACCGGCAAAGGTGCAGTCGTTTTATACATGGAGATTTTGATGGCAAGCAGTAACTTGATTAAACAATTGCAAGAGCGGGGGCTGGTGGCCCAGGTGACGGACGAGGAAGCGTTAGCAGAGCGACTGGCGCAAGGCCCGATCGCGCTCTATTGCGGCTTCGATCCTACCGCTGACAGCTTGCATTTGGGGCATCTGGTTCCATTGTTATGCCTGAAACGCTTCCAGCAGGCAGGCCATAAGCCTGTCGCACTGGTAGGTGGCGCAACCGGTCTGATTGGTGACCCGAGCTTTAAAGCCGCCGAGCGTAAACTGAATACCGAAGACACTGTGCAGGAGTGGGTGGATAAAATCCGCAAACAGGTTGCACCGTTCCTCGATTTCGACTGTGGCGACAACTCGGCGATTGCTGCGAACAACTACGACTGGTTTGGCAGTATGAACGTACTGACTTTCCTGCGTGATATCGGCAAACACTTCTCCGTCAACCAGATGATCAACAAAGAAGCGGTTAAGCAGCGTCTGAACCGTGACGATCAGGGGATCTCCTTTACTGAGTTTTCTTACAACCTGCTGCAGGGTTATGACTTTGCCTGCCTGAATAAACTACACGGCGTGGCGCTGCAGATTGGTGGTTCTGACCAGTGGGGTAACATTACTTCGGGTATCGATTTGACCCGTCGTCTGCATCAGAATCAGGTGTTTGGTCTGACCGTTCCGCTGATTACTAAAGCTGATGGCACCAAGTTCGGTAAGACGGAAGGCGGCGCAGTGTGGCTGGATCCGAAGAAAACCAGTCCGTATAAATTCTACCAGTTCTGGATTAACACCGCCGATGCGGACGTTTATCGCTTCCTGAAATTCTTCACTTTCATGGACATTGAAGAGATCAATGCGCTGGAAGAAGAAGATAAAAACAGCGGTAAAGCGCCGCGTGCCCAGTATGTTCTGGCCGAACAGGTTACGCGTCTGGTTCACGGTGAAGAAGGTCTGGTCGCGGCAAAACGCATTACCGAAAGCTTGTTCAATGGCAATCTCAGCGATTTGAGTGAAGCAGATTTCGAACAGCTGGCGCAGGATGGCGTGCCGATGATCGAGATGGACAAAGGTGCCGATTTGATGCAGGCGCTGGTGGACTCCGAGCTGCAACCTTCTCGCGGTCAGGCCCGTAAGACCATTGCGTCTAACGCAGTGACCATCAACGGTGAGAAGCAGTCCGATCCGGAATATTTCTTCCAGGAGAGTGATATCCTGTTCGGGCGCTATACCTTACTGCGCCGTGGCAAGAAGAACTATTGTCTGATTTGCTGGAAGTAAGATTGAGTTAGCAGGGGCGTGGGAAACTACGCCCCTTTATTTTTTCAGGGTTGTGGTAAGTAAAATGAAGAATATCCTCGCCATCCAGTCCCACGTTGTTTTTGGCCATGCGGGCAACAGTGCAGCAGAATTTCCGATGCGTCGTCTTGGCGCAAACGTCTGGCCGTTGAATACCGTCCAGTTTTCAAACCACACGCAGTATGGCAAATGGACCGGTTGCGTTATGCCGCCGAGCCACCTGACTGAAATTGTCCAGGGCATTGCTGATATTGATAAACTCCAGACCTGTGACGCAGTACTGAGCGGCTATCTTGGCTCCGCTGAACAGGGCGAGCATATTCTGGGTATTGTACGTAAAGTAAAAGCGGCCAACCCGCAGGCAAAATACTTTTGCGATCCGGTGATGGGACACCCTGAAAAGGGGTGTATCGTAGCTCCGGGTGTGGCGGAATTTCATGTACGTCATGCGCTTCCGGCTAGTGACATTATTGCCCCGAATTTGGTTGAGCTCGAAATTCTGTGCGAGCATGCGGTGAACAATGTCGATGAGGCCGTTGTGGCGGCGCGTGAACTGATCGCTCAGGGACCTGAAATTGTACTGGTGAAGCATCTGGCACGCGCAGGTATTAGCACCGACCGTTTCGAGATGCTGCTGGTCACCGCTGAGCAGGCGTGGCATATCAGTCGCCCGCTGGTCGATTTTGGCACACGTCAACCGGTTGGTGTGGGTGATGTTACCAGTGGCTTGTTGCTGGTGAAACTGTTACAGGGCGCGTCTTTACAGCAGGCGCTTGAGCATGTGACTGCGGCAGTGTACGAAGTGATGATCGCCACCAAAGAGATGCACGAGTATGAGCTGCAGGTGGTGGCTGCACAGGATCGCATCGCCAAGCCTGAACACTACTTCAGCGCGACGCAGCTGTAATAAATGCCCGATGGCATTCACGCCTATCGGGCATATTTTTAGCTGTAGGCCGGGCAAGCGCAGCACCACCCGGCAACAACAATTAATTTAACCCTTCTGCTTTAAGCGCCGCGGCAACCGCCGGGCGTTCAGCCATACGCGCCATATACGCGTCGATATGGCTTAATCCTGCCATATTCAGCTTAACGGCATAGGCCCAACGCAGTACGGTAAACAGGTAGGCATCGGCGATGCTGAAGCGCGGGCCGCAGATCCATTGGTTATCTTTTAGCGAGTCGTTCACATACTGCATTTTTTTCTCCAGCAGCGCGCGAACGGTTGGCTTGAAGTCTTCCGGCGTATCGGGACGGAACAGTGGCGTAAAGCCTTTATGCAGTTCTGTCGCAATGTAGTTAAGCCATTCGATGGTTTTGTAACGGGAGAGGCTGCTGGTAGGGGCAAGGAGCTGACGGTCTGGCACGCTGTCCGCCAGGTATTGCATGATGGCGACACCTTCGGTAAGTAGCGTACCGTCATCCAGCAGCAGTGCGGGAACTTGCCCTTTTGGGTTTACCGCGAAAAAATCATCGCCATTTTCCAGACGTTTCTTCATCAGATCAACACCATCCAGCGTGAAATCTTTACCGCTCTCACGAAGTGTGATGTGGGAAGCGAGAGAACAAGCGCCCGGTTTGTAGAACAGTTTCATCGGTAACTCCTTTTGGCTGAGGTATATCGTATGGTAGTGCTACCTCATGCAAAAAAAAAGCCGCTAACAACAGTTAGCGGCCTGAAAATGAGTTTCCCTGAGAATTACGCTGTCGCGGCCTTAGAGGCTTTCTCATCGGCTTCGTCATCCTGAGTCATACGGTTCAGTTTCGGAGCCGTCAGCAGCATCAGAACAGCGATAACAGCCGTCGCAACACCAATCTGCAGGAACACACGACCGTAGACTTCAAGGGACATCAGCGGGTCAGTCACATTCTCTGGTACAGCCATCATGTTAGCGACGTAGCCACCGATGATGTTTGCACCGGCAGTGGTCAGGAACCAGCTACCCATGATGAAGCCCATCAGGCGTTGCGGAACCAGCTGTGCCACCATTGCCAGACCCAGACCGGAGATCATCAGCTCACCGATACTTTGCAGGCCATAGCAGATAATCAGCCAGTTAACGGAAACGATGCCCGCATCGGTAGCGAATTTCGCGCCCAGCGGCAGGATCAGGAATGCACCGGAACACAGAACCATACCAATCGCAAACTTGGTCGGCATCGGCAGGGTATCGCCCATCTTGTTATAGATAGCGGCGAGGATTGGGCTACCAATGATGATCCAGAACGGGTTCAGCGCCTGGTACTGTTCAGGTTCGAAAGCAATGCCAAGAATAGAGTGCTCAACGTTACGAATCGCAAAGAAGTTCAGTGAGGTCGGCATCTGGCTGTACAGCACGAAGAAGATAATCGCTTCCAGCATCAGAATGAAGGCGACGATCATTTTACGACGCGCAGCACCTTTCATGGTGAAGGCTTCTTTACCGAAGATAAACACGATACCAATGGCAATTACACCCAGAACCATACGTGCGATCTGCTGGTTGTGCAGCAGCCAGGTCGCAATCGCGATCAGAACCACAACGCCAACGATAGTCAGCAGCAGGTTACGGAAGTTGATTGGTTCAAAGTCAGGTTTAGAACCGTATTGTTTAACCCAGCGCTGACAGAATGCGAAGTTAACAACGGTAATCAGCATACCCACGACGCTCAGCGCAAACGCGGTGCTCCAGCCGTAACGCGCAGCTAACCATGGCGTTGCCAGCATAGAGAAGAATGAACCGATGTTGACGGACATGTAGTACATGGTAAATGCACCATCAAGACGCGGATCATCTTTGGCATAGCAGGTAGAGAGCAGGGAGGATGGGTTTGCTTTAAACAGGCCGTTACCGACCGCGATAGCCGCCATGCCCATATAAACGATACCCGCATCGTGACCGGACCATGCTACCAGCGCATAACCAATGGCCAGGACAACGGCACCCAGCATAATGACGCGTTTTGTACCCAGAACTTTATCACCTAACCAGCCGCCAATCGCAACCAGGCCATATACCAGGGCGCTAAAGGAGGAGAAAAGGGTGATGGAATCCGCTTCTGACATGCCCAGTTGTTTAACCAGGTAGACGGCCATGATCCCTTGCAGGCCGTAATAACCAAAACGTTCCCACAGCTCAATAGAGAAAATGAGATAGAACGCTTTTGGTTGTTTGAAGGCGTTTAAACTTACGCTTTCTGTTGGTTTATTGTTTGCAGTAGACACTTTTACCTCTTTTTTTACATCCCATATCAACGGGGGTGTTCAGGTACGTGATGAGTCAAGTTCATCCGTCCGATTGTTATAGTGGGAGGGGAAACGGCAAGTAATGTTCACTATCTTGACCATTCAGACAAGTGGTTTGTAATAATCTGTTACATATATCATAGCTGGTGAAATCGTCGGGGCTGAGAAATGTTATCTAGCGTTAAATTTCTTCATTTGTAAAATGGCAGATTTTTACACTGTTTAATCACCGCTAAAACCGCAATGTGGCTATATGTTCTGCTATTTAAGGTTGAATCCAGTGATATAGGCCATTATCTGAAAAATAGGCAGTGTAATGTTTTGTTTATAAACTGTGCAGTTAGGTCATCCAATTGTCACCTTAACTAAAAAATAAAAAATTATTAACATTGTGTTAGCTGGATGATCTGGATCACGTATAGATAGAAATTTCTTTTGCTAAAAAAACGATTAACCTGTTCAGGTGTTAATTAACAAGAATATTGCATTAGATTTGAGCAATTGAATGGCATCATTGTCGGGAAAAGAAACTTTAGGGAGTGCATAACTAAACGTTATGTATGTATGGGGCAAAGAGGATGCCCCGGCAGCATTAGATATCGACTTTCTCTTTGAATTCGCAGAGATCTTCGATGATACAGGAACCACAACGTGGCTTTCTGGCTATACAGGTGTAGCGGCCATGAAGAATTAACCAGTGGTGGCAATCGACTTTAAATTCACTGGGTACAACTTTCAGTAGCTTTTCTTCTACCTGCTCGACGTTTTTACCTGGGGCGAATTGTGTCCGGTTACATACCCGGAAAATGTGGGTATCTACGGCAATAGTGGGCCAGCCAAAGGCGGTATTTAACACCACATTAGCCGTCTTGCGCCCAACGCCGGGGAGAGCTTCTAACGCAGCACGGTCTTCAGGCACTTCACCATTATGTTGTTCCAGCAGAATGCGGCAGGTTTTAATTACGTTTTCCGCTTTGCTGTTAAACAAACCGATTGTCTTGATGTAGGACTTAACACCTTCAACTCCGAGCTCCAGCATCGCAGCAGGCGTATTGGCGACGGGGTATAGTTTAGCCGTCGCTTTATTGACGCTGACATCGGTGGCCTGAGCGGAAAGCAAGACCGAAATCAGCAGTTCAAACGGCGATGTAAAATTAAGCTCGGTTGTCGGATGCGGGTTGTTATCCCGCAGGCGAGTCAGTATTTCCAGACGTTTTGCTTTGTTCATGAGACATTCCCTGTTTCACCAACTGGACTGTCCGCGACAGCCGCTTCGGCACGACGTTTCTTCATTCTCTCATCAATCAGGTACTTAACTGCCAGCATCAAGCCCAGACCAATAAACGCGCCTGGTGGCAGCATGGCCAGCAGAAACGGCGTATCAGTATGGAAGATCTCAACGCGCAATACTTTGGCCCAGCTACCCAACAAACCGTCTGCGCCATCAAACAGTGTACCGTTACCAATTATTTCGCGCAGCGAGCCCAGAACAAACATGGCGCCGGTCGCCCCCATACCGATGGAAAAACCATCGAGTGCGGATAATGCAGGGCCTTTTTTGGCGGCGAAGGCCTCTGCGCGGCCAACAACAATACAGTTGGTCACAATCAGCGGGATAAAGATGCCCAGAGACTGATACAGGCCAAAGGCATAGGCATTGATCAGCATCTGCACCGCACTCACCACGGAGGCGATGATCATGACATAAATTGGAATACGGATTTCAGGCGGAGTCCAGCGACGAAGGGCCGAAATCGTCAGGTTGGTCAGCGTCAGAACGAGCGTCGTCGCGAGCCCCAGCCCCAGCGCGTTAGTGGCGGTAGAGGTAACGGCCAACAGCGGACACATCCCGAGTAGCTGCACAAGCGCGGAGTTATTTTTCCATAACCCCTGGACAATAACGTCTTTAATTTCGCTCATGGTTTATTCTCCACAGGCGCTAAGTTGAGGAAGCTGCGCGGGTAGCGTTTGCGCATACAAACCGGCGCGTTTTACTGCGTTCACTACCGCCCGCGGCGTAATGGTTGCGCCAGTAAACTGGTCAAAGTCGCCGCCGTCTTTTTTCACAGCCCAGTGGGCATCGTTACCCGTAGCGATCGTTTTGCCGCTAAAGTGGGTGATCCAGTCGGACAGTCGCAGTTCGATTTTATCGCCCAGTCCCGGGGTTTCATGATGCTCAGTTACCCGCGTACCCAACACGGTACCCGTAAAATCGACACCGACCAGCAGTTGAATCGCCCCGGAATACCCATCTGGTGCTGTAGCTTCAAGAATTGCTGCAACGGGACGGTCGTCCTGGCGGGCAATATACACGCGGTGAGTACCTTTGCCCAATGCCTGCGCATTGGCCAGATAACAGCTCTCAGACAAGTTATTATTGTAGCGATCGCCAGGTAGCACCTGATCGAACAGTGCTTTTTGCTGCAGCGCGGCCTGTTCATCAATGGTGGACTTGGTTAATTGATTGATTGCCGCGGTTAATCCCGTTGAACCAGCAGCAAACAGTGCCAGCGTAATACCGTGTTTACGAATCGTTTTCAGCATTGGGAGTCCTTAGCGATGTCCGTACACGCGAGGGCGGGTGTAATAATCAATCAGGGGAACCGTGATATTTGCCAGTAATACAGCAAAGGCTACACCGTCAGGATAACCGCCAAAACTGCGAATCAACCATACTAACAACCCCGCAAGTGCGCCAAAAATCAGGCGGCCGCGGTTAGTTGTCGAGGCCGTAACGGGGTCGGTAAGAATAAAAAATGCACCCAGCATGGTTGCGCCGGAAAGCAGGTGTAACTGAGGAGACGCGAGTGACTCAGGTGAGAACAACCATCCCAGAGTGGCGCAAACGGCGAGCGACAGCAGGAAGCTAACCGGGATATGCCAGCGAATCGCCCCCTGCCATAACAGAACGATACCACCCGCCAGCCAGGCAAGATTAACCCACTGCCAGCCCGCGCCTGCCAGCACACCGCTGTAAATCGGGTATTGCATCACCTGTTCAACGGTATGCCCGGCATGCAGTGATGTCTTAAAGGTATCGAGAGGCGTTGCCTGACTGATACCATCAATGCCCATACGCAGTGTATTCATATCCCCACCGCTGACTGTATGGCCGCTAAGGATAACGTTCAGCGCGTCAAAGAACCCAGGCACTGTAGCCGCAATTTCGTGCGGCGGCAGCCAACTGGTCATCTGTACTGGAAATGAGATTAGCAGCACGACATAACCAATCATGGCAGGGTTAAACGGGTTCTGACCGAGACCGCCATACAGCTGTTTCGCAATGATAACCGCGAATACCGTGCCCAATACCACCATCCACCAGGGGGCGAGCGGGGGAATACTCACGGCCAGCAGCAACCCGGTGAGTAACGCAGAGTTGTCTTTTAAAATCGGCACAATGGGTTGTTTACGCAGTTTAAGCACGCCCGCTTCGGCTGCGATAGCGCTGATGGCGGCCAGAATTATCTGGAACAACGTACCCCAGCCGAAGAACCACAGCTGTGCGGCGATTCCCGGCAATGCCGCAAGTAACACCAACATCATGATACGTGATGTCTGGCGCTGGTTATGGGTATAAGGGGAGCTTGCTATTCTGAATACCATTTATTCCTCGTTAACAACCTGCTGCTGTGCGGCTTTCTTTGCCTGAGCGCGTGCGATAGCGGCCGCGACGGCGGCTTTGCGTGGATCAACCGGCTCGGCTGTTTCCGTTACCACTTGCTGCTCGAGCTTGCGGGCCTTAGCGCGGGCGATGGCCGCTTCCACGGCGGCTTTGCGTGGATCAACCGGTTCGGATGTTTCCGGTACCGCCTGCTGCTCGAGCTTGCGGGCTTTGGCGCGAGCAATTGCCGCTTCGACGGCGGCTTTGCGTGGATCAACCGGCTCGGCTGTTTCCGGTACAGCCTGCTGTTCGAGCTTGCGGGCTTTGGCGCGAGCAATTGCCGCTTCGACGGCAGCTTTACGCGGATCTGTACCCGTGCTGCTGCCTTCACTTTGCGGCGAATTTTCCTTACGGGAAGCACGAGCTTGCGCCTTACGCGCCTCGCGTGCGGCAATCACTGCGCTATTGTCAGGTTTTTCACCTGCCTGAATTACTACCGGCTGCAGCGCCTGAGCCTGTTTTTCTTTTACGCGAGCCAGCGCGGCGGCAATGGCATCATGGTCTTTGGCCGCCGGTTGAGCAGCGGCGCTTTTATGGCGTTCAAGACGCGCTGCTTTTTCACGTTCAAGGCGCGCCTGTCGGGCTTCAAACCGTGCTTTCGCTTCAGCGGCTCGTTTTTCTTCCTGGCTAATGGCGTAAATCTCAGCTTTTTCCTGGCGGAAATACTGCACCAGCGGAATATTGCTTGGGCATACCCAGGCGCAGGCACCGCATTCAATGCAGTCGGCGATATTGTGGGCCGTTGCTTTGTCGTGCTGTTGCCCTTTACTGAACCAATAAAGCTGTTGTGGCAGGAGATCCGCCGGACAGGCATCGGCGCATGCGCTACAGCGAATGCAGCCTTTCTCTTCCGGCGTTTCACCCATTTCACTGGCAGAGGGGGCCAGAAGACAGTTGGTAATCTTCACCACCGGGACATCCAGCCATGGCAGCGTAAACCCCATCAGCGGTCCGCCCATAATCACCATCTGGTCGGCGGAAGGGCAGAAGCCCGCGTCGTTGAGCAGATGGCGAACCGGCGTGCCCAAACGAGCCCAGACGTTGCCCGGACGGCTGACGGCTTCACCGGTAAGCGTCACGACACGCTCGGTGATTGGCTCACCGTCAATTACTGCACGTTTAATTGCATAGGCGGTTCCGACGTTTTGCATCAATACGCCGATATCTGAGGAGCGTCCACCGTGGGGAACCTGCTTGCCAGTCAGGATTTGTGTTAACTGTTTAGCCCCGCCGGAAGGGTACTTGGTGGGGATCACGCGCAAACTGATGTCGTGTGAATCAGCCAGAACTGCGCGCAGCATAGATATTGCCTGCGGCTTGTTATCTTCTATGCCGAGGAGGATCTCGCGTGGCTGAAGAATGTGCGCCAGGATGCGGATCCCTTCGACGACCTGAGCCGCACAGTCCTGCATCAGGCGGTCATCTGCCGTAATGTACGGCTCGCATTCGGCGGCGTTAATGATCAGCGTTTCAATTTTATCTCCGCCGCCCTGCAGTTTAACGCCGGTGGGAAAACCTGCGCCACCCAGCCCGGCGACGCCGAACTGATGAATACGTGCAATCAGCTCTTCCCGGTTGCGGGAGCGGTAATCGGTCCAGCCGTCTCGCTCAATCCAGCGGTCTTCTCCATCGGCGTCTATGATAACGCTCAACTCAGCCAGTGCCGAAGGATGTGCGGTGGAGTGCGGGGCAATGGCAACCACGGTACCTGATGTTGGCGCATGGACTGGAAGCATTTTGCCACGCCCGCGGGTTAATGCCTGACCACGCAGCACGGTGTCACCCACGTTTACGCACAGTTCACCCTCCGCACCAATATGTTGTTTCAGCGGAATAACAAAACGCGGTGCCAGCGGAACCTGTCGCAACGGTGTTCCGTTTGACTGGGTTTTCATTTCTGGTGGATGAATGCCACCATCAAAGTCCCAGATTTTATTTTTTCTGAATGCAGAGAATAACTTAAACATGTTGTTCCACGGGAATGATGCGCACAGGGATGGTGTTTAAATCCCATTTCCAGCTATCGGGTGTCTCGGCTACCGGGCGTAATTCAATGCATTGCGTCGGGCACGGGTCAACACACAGGTTGCACCCAGTGCAGAGATCGCTCATTACCGTGTGCATGGCGCGAGTCGCGCCCACGATCGCATCGACCGGGCAGGCCTGAATACACTTAGTGCACCCGATACAGTTATTTTCATCAATGACCGCCAGCATACGCACCGGCGTAACGTCTTGTTCATCACCATCAATAGGCTGCGGATCGACGTTCAGCAGGGCGGCAATTTTTAACATCACCGCTTCGCCACCGGGGGCGCAACGGTTAATTTTTTCACCCTGAGAGCCGATCGCTTCAGCGTAAGGATGACAGCCCGGATAGCCGCACTGCCCACACTGGCTTTGCGGGAGAATTTCATCAATTTTCTCCACGACCGGATCATCTTCAACGGCAAAACGTCGTGAGGCGTACCCCAAAATAGCGCCGAACGCCAGACCCAGTACACTCACTGCGGCAACGGCAATCCAGATAGCATTCATTACAACTTCACCAAACCACTAAAGCCCATAAAGGCCAATGACATTAAACCAGCGGTAATCAGCGCAATCGCATTCCCGCGAAACGGCGCCGGGACGTCCGCCACGGCGAGGCGTTCGCGGATCGCGGCGAACAGTACCATCACCAGCGAGAAGCCGACGGCGGCGGAAAAACCGTATAGCGCCGACTGTAAAAAGTTATGGCCGAGGTTGATGTTCAGCAGCGCCACACCTAACACTGCGCAGTTAGTCGTGATCAGCGGTAGGAAGATCCCCAGCAGGCGGTACAGCGCAGGGCTGGTTTTGCGCACAACCATTTCGGTAAACTGCACGACGACGGCGATAACCAGAATAAAAGCCAGTGTGCGCAGATAGATGAGATTGAGCGGGATTAGGATCCAGGTATCAATCAGCCATGCGCAGATGGATGCCAGCGTCATGACAAACGTCGTGGCAAGGCCCATACCCATTGCGGTTTCCAGTTTTTTGGAAACGCCCATAAACGGGCAGAGGCCCAGAAACTTGACCAGTACAAAGTTATTGACCAGTACAGTTCCGACAAACAGCAGCAGGTAATCAGTCATTTTTCGGCCTGAAATAAAAAAGCCGCCTATTATCTGACAATCTACAACAGGCGACAACAGGTTAACTGTAGGGTTATTACGGGTTCACAAACGTCGATTTAACGCGCTGCGATCGCTTGAAGTAGGGCACCAACAGTGCTGCGGCCAGTAATGGGAACAGCAGTTGGCGCACGGCAAAAGCGTCTGGGACAGGTGAAAACGCAAACGCTTTAATCGCCAGCAACACGGAGATCAGCAGCCACAGAATGTAATGCTTGGGCACACAGGCTCTGCGTTTGAAAAACGCAATTGTCAGCCACAGTGTGTAATACCACATGGCGATCGCGGTAACAAAGGAGACGCCCCATAACAGCAAATTTGCTGTACTTTGCTCACCCAGCGTTTTGAAGGTTTGCGGTGTTGCCAGCGCAGTGACATAAAGCAATAACGCCAGCGAAGCGCTCAACAACGCGACTAACAGCCAGGCCAGTGGCCCAAGTAGCCAGCCTCCGATACGTTGTGCCGGTGTGGTAGTCATCTCTTCTCCAGTTTTACGCGCGCAATCAATCATGCCATTCATTTTGGGGCGATTATTATAAAGCTTTTAACGTTGAGCGCTACTTTCTTCTCTATTGCACGTAATGCCAGACTGATTTAGGTACCTGACCAACATCAAACAGACGGCCTCCGGATATAAGCTCCGCACGGCGATGGTCTGCGGCACGGTACATATTGATCATGTCGCTATCGTCGGTTAGCGTGTAGTTTAAATGGTCGAAAAGTTTTTCCAGACTTTCGAGTGAACTGATTTTGCGGAATTTTAATAAGTAATCCTGAACAGTCATAAATGCAGATCCATATTAATAAAATAATACCAACGGAGTAGAAAATATAAAAATAAACAACGTGCACAGGTAAAAGCGGATTTACGTGCAAATGTAAGAAGAGTGTTCATACCTGTGAAAAAACAGGCGCTATGCGCGTCTTCGGCAAGGGTAACGCGCTTAGCGATCGCTGGCAATATGCAGCGGAGCGGGATGCGGCATAATTCGCTTTTTTTGACAGAAAGCGATCTTTTACCGGCAAACCCTGCAACTACCAATGTTAATTGCCGGGCAATAAAAGGTTGCGGATGCTTATTTCTTCTGCACTGCCGCAACGGGCTCTGGTGGCTGGTAATTGTCAATATGATTGGCAACACCCAGCAGGATCACGGAGACGGCGAGAACAATCCAACCTGTTAATTCAATAAGACGATTCATTACTGATGACATTTGCTTTGATTTATCCATAAACACAGGCTGCAAATGTTACTAATCTCTCATTAATACAGCAAGATGGTTGGGAACGATTTCTCCCTCTTTTTCGCTGCAAGTTAAGCATAAGTGGCATATGTTTGACTTAAGTTAAAAGCAACCTTTGTAGCGCAAAGGTTATTAAACTATTGAGACGTTGCAAGGTATGGTGTGAAATAGGTCAGTCCTGAATTGAGAGGCAATAACATGAGTGACAACATCCGCGTTGGGCTAATTGGCTATGGTTATGCCAGTAAAACCTTCCATGCCCCCCTGATTGTGGGCACGCCGGGCCTGGAACTGGCTGCAGTTTCCAGTAGTGATGAAGCAAAAGTGAAGGCAGACTGGCCTACGGTGGCGGTTGTTGCTGAGCCTAAGCATCTTTTTAACGATCCAAATATCGACCTGATTGTGATCCCCACGCCTAATGACACACACTTTCCATTAGCGAAAGCTGCGCTGGAAGCGGGCAAACATGTGGTTGTTGATAAGCCTTTTACTGTGACACTGTCACAAGCTCGTGAGCTGGATACGCTGGCGCGCAGCCTCGGGCGCGTGCTGTCTGTGTTCCATAACCGTCGCTGGGACAGTGATTTTCTGACGCTGAAAGCTCTGCTGGCGGATGGTGTTTTGGGAGAGGTGGCGTATTTCGAATCCCATTTCGATCGTTTCCGCCCGCAGGTTCGTGACCGTTGGCGTGAACAGGGCGGTCCGGGAAGCGGTATCTGGTACGATTTAGCACCGCATCTTTTGGATCAGGCGATTAATCTGTTTGGTTTGCCCGTCAGCCTGACGGTAGACCTGGCCCAGTTGCGTCCAGGCGCGCAGGCGACGGATTACTTCCATGCCATCCTGACGTATCCGCAGCGTCGTGTGATCCTGCATGGCACCATGCTCGCTGCCGCAGAATCGGCCCGTTATATTGTGCACGGATCGCGTGGCAGCTATGTGAAGTATGGTCTTGACCCGCAGGAAGAGCGTCTGAAAAATGGCGAGCGACTACCACAGGAAGACTGGGGTTATGATATGCGCGATGGCGTTTTGACGCGAGTAGAAGGCGAAGAGCAGGTTGAAGAAACCTGGCTTACTGTACCAGGCAACTATCCGGCGTACTATGCTGGCATTCGTGATGCGCTAAACGGTAACGGTGAAAACCCGGTACCGGCGAGACAGGCTATCCAAATTATGGAGCTGATTGAGCTGGGTATCGAATCTGCGAAACATCGTTCGACGCTGTGCCTTGCTTGATTGGACTAATGCCGGATGGAGATGCTCAGGCATCTTATCCGGCCTACAATGAAAACCAACGTAGGCCGGATAAGCGTTAGCGCCATTCAGCACTTTACCCGTTACGCTGCGGCGACTTTCTCGCGCAAGGCTTGTTTTTCTTCGTTACTCAGGAATGCCATTTCCAGACCGTTGATTTGCGCCTGGCGGATCTGTTCGCGCGTTAGGCCTGCAGCTGGTGCGGCAATGGTGTACTCGTGAATAATATCCACACCCTGAACAGCCGGGTCGTCCGTATTCAAACTGGCAATAACGCCATGCTCAAGGAACGTTTTCAGCGGATGGTTCGCTAGTGAGGCAACGGTGCTGGTCTGAATGTTTGATGTCAGGCAGGATTCGATGCCGATACGATGCTCGGCGAGGTAATCCATCAACGCACGATCTTCAACGGCTTTAACGCCGTGACCAATACGCTCAGCGCCCAGCTCTTTAATGGCCTGCCAGATGCTTTCTGGTCCCGCGGCTTCGCCCGCATGCACGGTAATATGCCAGCCGGCGTCGCGTGCCTGGTTGAAATGGGACAGGAACAGACTGCCAGGGAATCCCAGTTCGTCACCGGCTAGATCCAGTGCCGTAATATGATCTCGGTGGGCTAACAGCGCATCCAGTTCCTGCAGACAGGCGGCTTCGCCAAAAGTACGGCTCATAATGCCAATTAAGCGTGCTTCGACGCCAAAAGTCTTGCAGCCCTCGCGCACGCCTGCGATGACGGCTTCAACCACACCTGCCACCGGGAGTTGATGCGCCATCGCCATATAGCCTGGTGAAAAACGTAATTCTACATAGTGCAGACCGTTACGTGCTGCATCCTCAATATTTTCAAATGCCACGCGGCGACAGGCATCCAGCGAGGCCAGTACCTTTACGCCCCAGTCGAGCTTGGATAAAAAACTCACTAAATCTGGCTCAGTGGATGTCACTTGCACATGAGGGATCAGCGTTTCCAACGTTTGTGCCGGGAGCGTTAAATTGAACTGACGACCCAGATCCAGAATCGTTTGGGCACGGATGTTACCATCAAGGTGGCGATGGACGTCGGTCAAGGGGAGGGAAGTATCAATCATGGTCGCACTCGTGTATTTAGGTAAAGTGCGTCGTATTATAAGAAAAAATCGGGATAAAAATCTATGTTGCGCAATGAATAATTTCATTGCGCAAACTTTATTAGCGTACAGAACGTATGCCGTTAATCAACCCCTGAACGCCTTTTTCAAGTTTGGATCGTGGACATCCGGCATTCAGGCGCACAAAACCGCGTCCTTCTTCGCCGTATGTGTATCCGGGCATGATGGCGACTTTCTGCTGGTGGATGAGCGCTTCCTGCAATGCGTGGTCATCAATGTTGAGCGGACGCAGGTCAATCCATGCCAGATAGGTGGATTGCGGAACCCGCCAGTTCAGTTCGGGGAATGCGGCATTAAGCTCGCGGGCGACGTAATGCAGATTGCTGGTAAGGTAATCCCGCAGCGCATCAAGCCAGCTTGCGCCCTGATGATAGGCGGCAATATGTGCGCTCAGCGCGAGTACTGCTGGTGAGGAAAGGCCATCGCGACCTTTTAATGCGCTGAGATAATCGTTACGGCTTTGAGCGTCTTCAATAATTCCGTAAGCCCCGGTCAGTGCCGGAATATTAAAACTTTTTGAGCCGGAAGTGAGCAGCGCCCAGCTGTCACGCGCGACGTTACTCCAGGGGATATGTGGGTGATCCCCCCATACCATATCCATATGGATCTCATCGGAAATAACTTTTACACCATGGCGCTGACACAGTTCTGCCATGGTTTCCAGCTCATCACGCGTCCACACTTTGCCCGTCGGATTTTGTGGGCTACAGAGCAAAAGAATTTTGCTCTCTGGACGAGACAGGGCATTCTCCAGCGCGGCCATGTCGCAGTACCAACCGTCAGTGCGTTTTTCCAGTTCGACAGCGCGCACCACGCGCTGATTACCTTCAATTGCTTTGTAAAACGCGTCGTACGCCGGCGTATGAATCACCACCGCATCACCCGCAGAAGACCACTGGCGGATCAGCTCCGATACCATATAGATGACCGAGGGGCCATAAACCAGCGACTGAGGATCGATTTGGGTATCATGACGCGATAGAAACCAGTGACTAATCGCCGCAAGAAATTCATCATTTTTCCAGCGACTGTAACCCAACACGCCATGTGACAGGCGCTGAGTCAGCGCCTCCAGAATACAGGGTGCGGTGGCAAAATCCATATCGGAGATGGTGAATGGCAGCAGGTCGGCTGAACCAAAACGGTCGGCAACGTAATCCCACTGAGTACACCAGGTACCATGCCTGTCCACAACCTTTGAAAAATCAAACATATCATTGTCCTTAAGCTTGTACGGTGTTCATCAGAACTGCGATCTCGTCTTTCACTGACTGGACCTGTGGGCCAATAACGACCTGAAGATTATGCTGATTGAGTTGCACTACGCCAATGGCGCGATTGTCCTTCAGTGCCTGTACATTCACAAGAGACATATCCTTCACTGACAAACGCAGACGGGTAATACAGTTATCCAGGCTAACGATGTTTTCCGCACCGCCAAGCGCCGCCAGAATGGCAGGGACGTTGTAACCGGATTTACCCGGCGCTCCAGCCATTACTTTTTCGATATTGCTGGCAATTTCGACGTCTCGACCTGGTGTCTTCAAATTGAAGCGTGTGATGGCGAAACGGAAGATGACGTAGTACACCGCGAACCAGATCGCCGCCACAACAGGGACCAGATACCACTTGGTAGAGAGTCCATGCAGGATGCCGAACACCACGAAGTCAATCAGGTTACCGTCGGTGTTACCGATGGTGACGCCAAGCACTGCCATCACAGTGAAGCCAAGACCGGTCAGCAGGGCGTGGATCACATACAGAACTGGGGCAACGAACAGGAATAAGAACTCAAGGGGCTCGGTGGTACCGCCGATCACACAGGCAATAAGACCGGAAATTAATAACCCTTTAATTTTATGACGATTTTCAGGGCGAGCACAGTGGTACATAGCGAGCGCTGCCCCCGGTAAACCACCGAGGAACGCAGGCATTTTGCCCTGCGACAGGAAGCGGGTTGCGCTTTCAGAGAAACCTTGTGTTGTCGGGCAGCTCAGTTGGGCCTGGAAAATAGTCAGTGCGCCGCTCACGCTGTGACCGCAGACTTCTTGCGTGCCGCCAGCCTCGGTGAAGCGAATGAGCGCCACCAGAATATGATGCAGACCAAACGGCAGCAGCAGACGTTCACCGGTACCAAACAGCATTGGGCCAAATTCTCCCGCGCTGTTGATGATGTGGCCGAGCCCGGTAATGCCCATAGCGAAAACCGGCCAGATCAGGGGAATAACCAGCCCGACCAGCCCCATCACTACCGAGGAGATGATAGGCACAAAGCGGGTGCCGCCGAAGAAAGCCAGCGCATCCGGCAGACGAATGTTGTGGAAACGTTCATGCAGCATCCAGACGATGATCCCGGCAATAACAGCACCGAGGATCCCAGTATCGATCGACTGGATCCCCAGGATATTCTGCACGTTGTTGGCCTTCAGGATCGCGGCATCCGTGGTAGGTAAGATACCTTTCGCGGTTAACCAGAAGTTGACGGCAAGGTTCATGACCGCATAACCAACAAAACCGGCAAATGCCGCTACACCTTTGTTCTCGCGAGCAAGGCCGAGAGGTATGGCAATACAGAACATCACCGGTAAGAAACTAAACGCAAATGAGCCTACTTTGCTCATCCAGGTAAAGATGGCCTGCAGTACCGGATTACCCAATGCCGGGATCAGTGTTAAGACATCATGGCTGCTTAACGAGCTGCCGATCCCTAACATGATCCCGCAAAATGAGAGCAGCGCTACGGGGAGCATAAAGGTTTTGCCCAACTGCTGGAAAAATTCCCATAACGTTATTTTTGGTGTGGTTCTCGTCGTCATCAAACGACTCCTCGTAAAAGCTAGCTGACTAATGATGGCGAGAAGATAAAACGTTTTACCTAATTTTAGTGCGGTATAAATCACATTATCGAACGATAATAGGGCGTATAAATATAAGTGATTGATAAAACGTTTTATCCGTCACGTTATCAGGGAGTTTTCCGTTTTTATGGCTATAGCCAAAAAAATAACCATCCATGATGTTGCGCTGGCCGCGGGCGTTTCGGTCAGTACTGTCTCATTGGTGCTTAGTGGAAAAGGTCGTATTTCATCCGCAACAGGCGAACGCGTGAATGCCGCTATTGAGCAACTCGGATTTGTGCGTAATCGCCAGGCATCGGCGCTGCGTGGCGGGCAGAGCGGGGTAATTGGTTTGATTGTGCGCGATCTTTCTACGCCGTTTTACGCCGAGTTGACAGCGGGTCTGACGGAAGCATTAGAAGCGCAGGGGCGCATGGTCTTTTTATTACATGGTGGCAAAGATGGCGAACAGCTCGCGCAGCGTTTCGCTATGTTGCTAAATCAAGGAGTTGATGGTGTGGTGATCGCCGGGGCTGCCGGCAGTAGCGACGACCTACAACAACTGGCCGCCGATAAGGGGATTCCGGTGGTGTTTGCCTCTCGGGCAAGCTACCTGGATGATGCCGACACCGTCAGACCTGACAACATGCAGGCTTCGCAATTGCTGGTTGAACATCTTATCCGCCACGGGCATCAGAGAATCGCGTGGTTGGGGGGGCAGAGTTCCTCATTGACTCGCGCAGAGCGTGTCGGCGGCTATTGTACGACGTTGCTAAAGTATGGTTTACCGTTTCATAGCGACTGGGTGCTGGAGTGTTCATCCAGCCAGAAGCAGGCCGCAGAGGAGGTAACCGCGCTGTTACGTCGTAACCCAACGATCAGCGCTGTGGTGTGCTACAACGAAACCATTGCCGTTGGCGCCTGGTTTGGCCTGATGAGAGCAGGGCGTCAGAGTGGTGAAATTGGCGTAGATCGCTATTTCGAACAGCAGATCTCCTTAGCGGGATTTGCCGATGTAGCGGAAAATGCACTGGACGATATCCCCATTATTTGGGCCTGCACGCCTGCGCGTGAAATGGGATATACCCTTGCTGAGCGCATGCTGCAGCGCATTGGGCACGATGATGGTCATTCGCGTAACCTGACGCTTTCCGCTCGTCTGGTGGTGGCCAAATAAAAAAGGCCCGATAAACACACGGTTATCGGGCCTTTTGTCACGCGTATTTACTGTTGCGGGATAGCCGGGGCATCCGGTTCGCCGAGAGAAGGCATACCGAACATGCCAACAAACTCATCCAGCGGCATTTTTTGTCCGTTTAACGTAACCTGTCCGTTTGCGTATTGCAGGCTGGAGCCGATGACGTTGTCCTGCATCGTTGTAATACGGAACATCTGACCCATTGCCGCCAGGCCATTCACCTGTTGCTTCGCAAGATCGGCCGCTTGCTCCTGCTGATAGCCTTCAATTTTGGCGATCTGCGTCATGAACTCAGTCGCCATATCGACCGGAATCGTCAGCTTTGCATCCAGTGATTTGACCGAACGATCCACTTCCTGAGCCAGCGTTTGTGGTTCCTCAGTATTTGCTGTCGGATCTTTTAGCAGCAGTGACAGATTAAATGCGGTTTCACCTTTCGCATTTTTCCAGCTCAGCGGGGCAATGGTGATAACCGGCTCGCCTTTCATCAGTATCGGCAGCGCATTGAAGAAAGCTTCGGTGACTTTTTGCTGATAAAGCTCAGGATTTTGTACCACATCGATCTGCGCCATCAGCGCCTTGGTTTGGGCGCTATACTGCTGACTGAACTGATGCAGGGCTTCACCGTCAATCTGGGCAACTTTCAGCGTCAGCTTACCGCTACCCATATCCTGGCCCTGTAATTTAAGGCTGTTCAGCGTGTAATCCAGCTGACTGTTGACAGTTTTACCGTCGTTAACCAGATCGGATTTGCCATCGATACCCATGCCCTCCAGAACCGCCAACTCTTTACCCTCGACCGAGATCGACAGTTTTTCGAGTGACAATTTCTGGTCGCCGATGCGCTCACCAAAGCTGGCAATACTGCTGGAACCCTCAGTCTTCAGATTATTGAAAGTCATTTGTACTTTCTGGTCATACTCGTTGACAGCATTGACCACGCCGCTTTGCGCATTGCCTGTCAGCGAGACAGCGTTACCTTCTTTGTCTGCTGTAAACTGGAATTCCCCGCCGCTGAAGGCTACTTTTTCGTCGCCTTTCTCGTAGTTCAGTGGTTTAAGGGAAAGATCGGAACGGGTATCGCCGCTGTAGCTGATACGGGAGTTAATGACAAATGGCGACTCACCCTTGGCAATATCAAACAGCGGTTTGGTAACGTCGTTATTCACCAGCGTCGTTTTCACGGAGGCCATAGCCGGAACCAGATTCAGTGACTTCAGTTGGGCCAGTGGGAAGGGGCCGTGATCCACCGTTTCATCCAGGACAATACTTTGCCCAGGTTTCAGCCAGGAATCTGCCTGCCCGGCTATTGGTTTCACCACCAATTGCAGTTGGCTATTGAACACCCCGCGCTGGTAGTTTTGATAACTCAGTTCAATACCCGCCTCAGGGGAGAAACGTTTTAACTGATCGTTTGCCTGCGTCACCATCTCGGCGAGATGCGTTTCGAGTTTCTTTCCTGTGTACCAGGCGCCGCCCGTCCAGACGATACCCAGCGCAACCACCACACCCGCAGCTACCAGCGATTTTTTCATTTTGATATCCATAAAATAAAACCAGGCGTTTGAAGACGCCTGGAGGAGTGACATGTCTTTAACTTACTACAGCTTAGCAAGAGTTGTTAAAAATATCAGTATCTTGCTAAAGCTTGTTATAAACCCGGGCTAAACGACCTGCGCCACTGATGTTAACCGGAGATTCATTCGCGCCAATAAAGGCCGATTCACCCGGTCGCAGAACCAGACGTTGCTCGCCTTTGCTCAGTACAGCTTCACCTTCTATGCAGAACAAAATGGCCGCACTTTGCTGGCTGATATCTGCGCCACTGGTAGTAAGCTCATGCAGGGAGAACGCAAAATCGTCAACCGGGATCGGGAAGTCCAGTTCGCCATCAGACTTAACCGGCGTGGTCAGTAACTGGTTTGCTGGCTTGGCGACAAACTGTACGTTGGCGACCAGTTCCGGGATATCAATATATTTTGGCGTCAGTCCGGCACGCAGCACGTTGTCCGAGTTAGCCATCACCTCAAGCGCCACACCTTGCAGGTAAGCATGCGGGGTTTCGGCAAATAAGAACATAGCTTCGCCTGGATTGAGTTTCACCACATTGAGCAGCAGCGGGGAGAAGAGCCCACTGTCGTTCGGGTAGACGTCGGCGATCAGACGGATGGTTTGCCAGGGTTCACCCTGCTGGCTGTTCAGCGCTGATTTCAGGATCGCCAACGCATGGGATTTCTCCTCAGCCTGCATATTCAGCAAGCTGGCGAAAAGATAGCTCAGACGTTCTGCACTCGGCTCTTCCAGGAAATGCGCAATAGCCGGATGTGCGGCGGAGACGGGTTGTAACAATGCAACAATGTCAGAGAACTCGCGGAATGCGTTCATCGCCAGGAAAGGCGTCAAAGCAAAAACCAGTTCTGGTTTGTGGTTAGGATCTTTGTAGTTGCGCTCAGCCGCATCCATCGGGATCCCTGCGGCGTTTTCTTTGGCAAATCCAATTTCAGAGTTGTGCTTGTTAGGATGAACCTGAATCGAAAGCGGTTGTGCAGCGCAGAGCACTTTAAACAGGAAGGGCAGCTCACCAAAACGCTGCGCAACGGCATCGCCCAGCAGGGCGGATTTATCGTGCTCGATAACGTCGCGCAGAGCAACCGTCTGGCCGTCAGCGCCCAGAACCTGCGAACTGCTTTTCGGATGCGCACCCATCCACAGCTCAGCCATCGGTTGCTGAGTGGGGTTGGCAATGCCATAGAGTTCCGTTAACGCCGTTTTACTTCCCCAGGCGTAGTTTTGCACTGAGTTGATGAGTTTTTGCATTATCAAGCCCTGTTTCAATGTGGAATTTTCTACGGCTATTAAACCAAGAAACCCTGAGGGAAGTAACCTGCACATGTAAAAAGTCGTACTTGTCTCAGTTTTTGTTAAAAAAATGTGTAGGATATGGAGACTCGCTTTTAATACCCTGAGTGATTCCGGTTGCAGACAGCCCTTCCTTCTACAACCGGATCTGCGGCAGGGAAGCAGGGCAACGGAACATCTGCCCAGAGAATAACCAGACCGAGCAGTAAGTGAGAGCACAATGTCAAACAAACCCTTTCATTATCAGCATCCTTTCCCCCTCAAAAAGGATGATACCGAATACTATCTGCTGACCAGCGACTATGTCTCTGTTGCCGAATTTGAAGGGCAGGAGATTGTTAAAGTCGCGCCACAAGCTTTAACCCTGCTGGCTCGTCAGGCCTTTCATGATGCGTCGTTTATGCTGCGTCCCGCACATCAACAGCAGGTAGCCGATATTCTGCGCGACCCGGAGGCCAGCGAAAACGACAAGTATGTGGCCCTGCAATTTCTGCGTAACTCTGACATCGCGGCAAAAGGCATTTTGCCGACCTGTCAGGACACCGGAACCGCGATTATCGTGGGTAAAAAAGGTCAGCGTGTCTGGACCGGTGGTGGCGATGAGGAGGCGCTGGCTCGAGGCGTCTATAACACCTACATCGAAGACAACCTGCGCTATTCACAAAACGCAGCGCTGGATATGTATAAAGAGGTGAACACCGGCACCAACCTGCCAGCACAGATTGATTTGTATACCGTCGACGGCGATGAATACAAATTCCTGTGTATTGCCAAAGGTGGCGGTTCGGCGAACAAAACCTATCTGTACCAGGAAACCAAAGCGCTGCTCACGCCGGGCAAATTAAAAAATTATCTGGTTGAAAAGATGCGTACGCTGGGTACTGCGGCTTGTCCGCCGTATCACATTGCGTTTGTGATCGGCGGAACGTCAGCGGAAGCTACGCTGAAAACGGTAAAACTGGCTTCGGCTAAATACTACGATGAGCTGCCGACCGAAGGTAACGAGCATGGGCAGGCATTCCGTGATGTGGAGCTGGAAAAAGAGCTGCTGATTGAAGCGCAGAATTTGGGGCTGGGTGCGCAGTTTGGCGGGAAGTACTTCGCGCATGATATCCGCGTGATCCGCCTGCCGCGTCACGGCGCGTCGTGTCCGGTTGGTATGGGCGTCTCTTGCTCAGCCGATCGAAATATCAAAGCCAAGATCAACCGTGAAGGTATCTGGATCGAAAAACTGGAACATAATCCAGGTAAGTACATTCCAGAAGAGTTGCGTCAGGCGGGAGAGGGCGAAGCGGTGCGCGTTGATCTCAATCGTCCGATGAAAGAGATCCTGGCCCAGCTGTCGCAGTATCCGGTCTCTACGCGTTTGTCACTCAACGGTACAATTATTGTTGGCCGTGATATTGCGCATGCGAAACTGAAAGAACGTCTGGATAACGGTGAAAGTTTGCCGCAGTATGTTAAAGATCACCCGATCTATTACGCCGGTCCGGCAAAAACGCCGGAAGGCTACGCCTCTGGTTCGCTTGGCCCAACCACGGCCGGACGTATGGACTCGTATGTTGACCAGCTTCAGGCCGCTGGTGGGAGCATGATTATGCTGGCGAAAGGCAACCGTAGCCAGCAGGTGACCGATGCTTGCCATAAACATGGCGGCTTCTATTTAGGCAGTATTGGCGGCCCTGCCGCGGTGCTGGCCCAGGGCAGTATCAAGAGTCTGGAGTGCGTGGAATACCCGGAACTCGGGATGGAAGCCATCTGGAAAATTGAAGTGGAAGATTTCCCGGCGTTTATCCTGGTGGATGACAAAGGCAATGATTTCTTCCAGCAAATTCAGACGTCGCAGTGCGCACGCTGCGTTAAGTAACGTCAACCGCCCTTCGGGGCGGTTTTTTTTACCGCACGAACCACCAAACGACAGTTTTATCCTCGTTAATACTCATAAGACCAACGCAAGTGGGCAATGTCGAAACATAACCTAATCAACTGTTAATGTAAGGAGCAGGTAATGGTAACGGTACGCCGCGAGAATGATTCAATGGGGGCGATTGATGTTCCTGCCGATAAGCTTTGGGGCGCGCAAACCCAACGTTCACTGGAACATTTTCGTATCTCTACGGAGAAAATGCCGGTCTCGTTGATCCATGCGCTGGCGCTGACGAAACGCGCCGCAGCAAAGGTTAACCAGGATCTTGGGCTGCTGGCTGAGGATAAAGCCAGGGCTATTATGCAGGCTGCAGATGAGGTGTTGGCAGATAAACACCGCGATGAGTTCCCGCTGGCCATCTGGCAAACTGGGTCCGGCACGCAAAGCAATATGAACATGAACGAGGTGTTGGCAAACCGGGCCAGCGAGTTGCTGGGCGGCGTGCGGGGGATGGAGCGAAAAGTACACCCCAACGATGATGTCAATAAAAGCCAAAGCTCGAACGATGTCTTCCCGACCGCAATGCACGTTGCCGCACTGCTGGCGCTGCGTAAATCACTGATCCCTCAATTAAATGTGTTGACCAAAACGCTCAGTGATAAGTCCCACGCTTTCGCCGATATCGTTAAAATTGGTCGTACACATCTGCAAGATGCAACTCCACTTACGCTTGGCCAGGAGATTTCCGGCTGGGTAGCAATGCTAGAACATAACCTCAGACACATTGAAAACAGCTTACCACACGTGGCGGAGCTGGCGTTGGGGGGAACCGCGGTAGGTACCGGACTGAACACTCATCCCGAATACGCCCGCCGGGTTGCGGATGAACTGCGGGTCATCACCTGTGCGCCGTTCGTTACCGCACCGAATAAATTTGAAGCGCTCGCCACCTGCGATGCCCTGGTTCATGCTCACGGCGCGCTAAAAGGACTGGCAGCGTCGCTGATGAAAATCGCCAACGATGTACGCTGGCTGGCATCCGGTCCCCGGTGTGGTATTGGCGAAATTTCAATTCCGGAAAACGAACCGGGCAGCTCGATCATGCCGGGCAAGGTCAATCCAACCCAGTGTGAAGCGCTGACTATGCTTTGCTGCCAGGTGATGGGCAACGATGTCGCCATCAACATGGGCGGAGCGTCAGGTAACTTTGAGCTCAACGTTTATCGACCAATGGTCATCCACAACTTCCTGCAATCGGTACGCCTGCTGGCGGACGGTATGGAAAGCTTCAATGAACATTGCGCGACGGGGATTGAGCCTAATCGTGAACGAATCGATCAACTGCTCAACGAGTCGCTAATGCTGGTGACCGCGCTCAATACCCATATCGGTTACGATAAAGCGGCTGAAATTGCCAAAAAAGCCCATAAAGAAGGGCTGACCTTAAAAGCCTCCGCTCTGGCGCTGGGATATCTAACCGAAGCGGAGTTCGACAGCTGGGTACGCCCGGAGCTGATGGTTGGCAGCATGCGGCCAGGCAGTTAATCCGCAACGTACAGGTGCAGCCGGGGAATAATCAATCTCAACGGCTGCGCCTGAGGTTTAAAACGATGCTGAACGTTTTCGGCATCGTAATTCAGTAACTCACCGATATCCGGTACGGTCATACCGTTGTCGTTATTAAGCAAAGCAATCAGCGGCGTCGGGCAGGCATATTGCACCTGTTTTTGCTCTCCTTTGTACCAGACGCGGGCAATAGGCTGCACTTTTACCGGCCTTTTAATCTTCAGGCGGGCTTGCTGTGGTAAGGCAGCGATATCCTGATATTCGCGTTCAAGCTTCGCCTGCCATTCTTCACGTGTCCAGGGATGTACGCTGCGCGGTGACGTCAGGCTTTTTTCCAGTTGCTGCAGTATTTCATCGCGTTTCAGGTTTTTAATGATGTGCTTATTAGCCCAGCCAAATCGTAGGGTGGCCGGATCGCGGACTACGGTTAGCGTGCGATAGGCATTCAGAGTAATCAGCCCTGGCAGATGACGATGCACCCATTCGAAACGTGCTGCCGGCGCCAGCCCTGATTCCACTGTAACAATGCGCTCGAAGGTGGTTTTCAACTGGTTTATACGCTGGATTTGTTCTTCCAGAGTACATTGCGCCGCGTTATCAACCTGATAGCACAATACACCCGGTAGGCGGACGGCTGCTTTGCTGCTGCGGTTTTCGGACTGCTGCTGAATAAACAGGTGACGGTAATGGAGCAGTGCCAGCGCTTCAGCCTCTTTGCCTAAATGCTGCTTAACATTAATGCTCTGCAGAGGGGCATGCTCTGCCTCTTTAACCACTTCCGGTAACGAGAATACGCGCGCAATCAGCAGCGTCTGCTGCAACAGGTTTTCGTTCAAAAGTGCCAGTTCTTGTTCCATCTGGCGAAAGGTGCCGTTCAGGCGGTCAACAAGATCGTAACGGGCCATAGGTTTACCATTTTAGTTACAACATACTTTTTTATAGCACAACCTCCGCCGCCTGACCACCGAGCAGAAAAGGTCAGGCAGCTGAGATTTCGGGAATGTTATGCCAGACGGGCCAACGGAAAGTAAACCGGGCGCCGCCAAGTTCACTTTCATCACAGACGACCGTCCCCCCCATAGCCAAAGCAATTGAGTGGACGATGGCTAACCCAAGCCCACAACCCCCGGTTGCCCGGTCACGGCTGGGGTCAAGGCGTACAAACGGTTCAAAAACCTGTTCACGAGCGTCTGGTGCAATACCGGGACCGTCGTCTTCCACTACCAGCGTGGCTTGATTGCCGTTCAGCAGCAGACTGGCTTGCACTGTAGACTGGCAATAGCGCAGGGCATTGTTCAGCAAATTATCCAGGACCCGCTCCATCAGGCGCATATCCAACGCGCCGTAGTCGCCAGTTTCGAGATGACGTAAGTGCACCGCACGGCCAGGATTCACGCTTTGCACATCCTCCAGATGGGTTGTCAACCAAACAGGCAGGTCAGGTACGCTGAGCTTCAGTTCATTTTGCGGGCGATCCAGGCGGGCGTAGGTCAGTAACTCTTCGATCAACGCTTCCAGTTGGCCGATATCACGATTAAGCGCCTGAGATTCCTGCCCGGTGAGGTTATCACTCATTTCCAGCCGGTAACGTAAACGTACCAGCGGAGTACGAAGCTCATGGGCAATACCATCGATGAGCTGTTTTTTACTGGCGATCAGCGCATTGATATTGTCGGCCATTTGGTTAAACGCTACGCCCAGGCGTTCGAAGCTGGAACCGTTGTCAAAATGAAGGCGTTCACTCAGATGTCCTTCGCCAAAACGTTGTGCGGCGGATTCGAGTCTTAGCATTTCTTGCCAGTGTGGACGCATCCAGATCAGTACCGGGAAGGCCAGTGAGATAGCAATAAACGCCATCAGCGCGATGTCCAGCAGGCGCATTTGATGAAGAAAATAGAGGTAAGGAACCGGGCCGACGGCCAGCACATAATGGCTGCGAGGAATGCGTTGAATAAAGGTGTATTGATCGTCAAGTGCCACAATATCGCCTTCGCGCAAACGCTGCATGGTTGGGGCATCTAGTGTGTACTTATTCAGCGGTTCAACACGCAGGTCAAATGAGAGGTTTAAGTCCATTTCCTTCAGCGTCTTACCCCAATCGCGTGGCGGGATTTCGCGTAGTTCACTGCGCATCAGGTACAACGAGCTTTTCATCAAATCGTCGAGCGACTGTCTGCCTGCGCGTTCTGCGGTGAATTTGTATACCAGGCCGACCAACAGGGTCATCACCAAAAAGCAGACAAACAGCAGGAGGTAAAACTGCACAAACAGTTTCTTCATAAAAATCACCGAACGCTCAATAAGTTAGCGAGTTCTCGTGTCCCTCAGGGGAAAAGGGGCACAGCAGTATCCGCCGAAAGGTTATCTGATCACCATCTGGCGTGTTTATCCAGGCAGAGTACACTGTATAACTCTTTTCTGCATTCTTATGGCCCCTACGGGGGCGAAATGACCTTTCGCTTGATAACGCATTGCTTTGTACGCGGCAAGTTAATCAAAATCGGGATGGGGTTGTTCTGGCGTATGTTACGACCGCACCTAAAAGGTTACTTCGTTTCTCAACGTAGATTGTGTTGTTATATTCGTAGTTACCTTCGGGATAGCAAATTCTGATGTTAGTCCCGAGATCCGGATCGTCAACATCAGCCCCCGAACAGCTTTTAGAACTTCCTGTAGAGTAGGTGTATGGAGCGGTATAGGACGAGGGGACACCTGGAATGAACCAGGTTATCGCCATAACTGTGATCACTGAAAACAGCACCATGACAATGCTGATGCTACCAAATAATTTCAGATAAGTTTGGAAGGGACTTTTTTTCATTATCCCATTACCTACCAGAAATAAGGTAATAAAAAATGACACTGCCAGAGAAATAAGCATGAGGTATTTGGATGTGAGCGGGTAGAGAAAAGTCGCTCTGTATATCGTTACCTTCCACCAGTAAAAAAGAAAAATTGCGCCGAGAGATAAGACGGTGACAAAAAACAAATATGGATATGAGTATTTTCTCATCCCTGCGACTCCAGAACAATTTATCCATTTGGATTTAATAAATTACCATTTGTTCTGAATAAATGAAAACGGTTCTCTTGTTTTGAATTGTTAGGTACGCCGCAGACCAGAGAATTTCCGCTATTTCTGGGGATATAGACATAAAAATAAAAGGGGCATTCTCACCCATGGCAGGGATGACTGACCTTGCGTATAATGAGTGACGAAACTTCCTGAAAAGTGCTGTGACTGAAAATATGAATCTCAATCGCTGTTGTTATTCGCTACTCATTTTTGCAGCGATCGGCTGCATTTTCACCGCTCACCCTCTTGTTATATGGTTTCTACTCGCCAACATACTGACGTTGCTGTTATACGGCGTGGACAAAATGGCGGCACGCAAGGACTGGCGTAGAGTGCCGGAATCCACATTGCTGGTGTTTGGCGTTGTGGGCGGATGGGGTGGCGCGATAGCGGGTCAACAAATCTTTCGCCATAAAACACAAAAGCAGCCTTTCAAATCCTACTTCATTATCAGTGTGATAGTGAGTATTTCTGTGATGGGCGTGGTTTATCAGTTCTATCCATTTTTACCTTCCTGAGTCTGGTTGGTGAATAAACTGCCGGTTTATCTGAGGCAGGAAATATACTTTTCACCTGAACGCCGCACAATTTCATCGGCATTTTGCGTAATATCTTTTCCTGCAAATGCGCCGTAAAGTTGCTTAAATTTCACTGTACTCAGTCTCTGGGTAATGTTGCTGACCGTTGCAGCTGGCAACGGTAGCATATTAGGGTAGCTCCACATAAAGGAGACGGCATGCGCACCTGGCGTAACCTGGACGATGTCGCCGGAAAGCACCACGCCTTCGTCACGCGCCCAGTGCAGGACGCAGCCTCCAGCAAAGTGTCCGCCGAGACGTATCACCGTGACGTCACGGGTTAACTCGATGGTATCGCCATCCCAGAATCTAATCCACGGGCTGTCGCGCATTACCCACCTTCTGTCGCTGGCATGAAGGTAAATCGGCGCGTTAAATTCTGCAGCCCAGTCCTGCATGGTGGTGTAGTAATGAGGATGCGATATCGCGATAGCCTTAAGCCCGCCAAGGGACGTTATTAGCGTTTTTGTGGCATCGTCGAGCGAGGCAATGCAGTCCCATAAAATATTGCCTTCAGAGGTACGCAGAATAAACGCGCGCTGATCAATTGCAAAATCAGGAACGGTGCGGATGCTGAGGAGAGTACTATCGTGTTGCTTCCACTTATTTGTATGCGATGCACACAGGGCGGTAAAATCGACCCATTCCTGTCCGCTCGCAGGGACATACTGGCGTTCATCCTGGCAGATATCGCACTGTTCCGGATGGGCGCCAGTTACCTCATAGGATGTTCCACAGGTTTTGCATAACGTGATCATCGTGTCCTCCTTATTTACCGAACACAGTCAGCATGGCACACAGATACACAAGGATGTGCCTGTTAGTGCTCTACCCGTTAAGTCAGTGATGACGGATGTGGGAGGCTGTAGCTCAACCAAAAGAAAACAGGAATAATGCCGACACGGATCCTTTTGGTTACCATCTTCCAGAGAAAAATGAGGATATTGTTTGGAAAGTCGCCTGTTCAACACCTGGCTCAACCGTTGGGGACTCACTCCAGATGGTGAACCGGTTGAAACGCACACATCACAGCTTTTGCCTGTAGTAGTCATCAGGGATGGTCAGAAAGCCATACTTAAAATCACCGACGATGACAGTGAACGGATCGGCTGTGAACTCATGGTCTGGTGGAACGGAAATGGCGCAGCGAAAGTACTTGCTCATGCAGCAGGGGCGATTCTGCTGGAACGTGCGACAGGGACAGGGTCTTTAGCGGACATGTCCTGGACTGGTAACGATGCGCAGGCTTGTCGCATTATTTGCCATGCTGCCAGTAGACTCCATTTCTCCCGGAATGCGTCTACGCCAGCGTTAACACCTCTGCACCATTGGTTTAGCGATCTGGCTCCTGCTGCGAAAAAGCATGGCGGTATCCTGACGCGTTGTGCAGCGGTGGCAAATGTACTGCTATCTTCACCCCATAATGAAGTCGTATTACACGGTGACCTACACCACGGCAATATTCTTGATTTCGGAACGAGAGGATGGCTTGCTATCGATCCCAAAGGGCTGCTAGGCGAGCGTGGCTTTGATTACGCCAATATTTTTACTAACCCTGATCTTGCCGAACCCACCAGACCTGTTGCCATTGAGCCGGGAACATTCACACAACGAGTCAACATTGTGTCTGAAATCGCAAGAATTGAACGGCAACGTTTGCTGATGTGGATTGTTGCCTGGTGTGGGTTGTCGTCCGTCTGGTTTCTGCAAGAGGGGGACAGCGCAACGGTACCTCTGCGTATCGCGGAGCTAGCGATGGCGGAACTTGCTTCAGGTGATAATCAACTTTGATCTACGACACTGGGTTAGTAATTCTTAAGAGTTATCATTAGCCTGATCAACGTTATATTAATTAATCAGTGAGTGGTGGTGTGTTGTTTAGCTCAAATTTAATTGGCGGGAAACAATGAACGCATTGTTTTCATTATTTAAAAAACGCCCGAATATTCTTTTGTTGATGGTCTTACTCATCGGGGCAAACATCGTGGCGTGGCTGTGGGCTTTCACCGCGTTTAGTAACAACACGTCATTGCTTGCACTGAGTCTGATTGCGTGGTGCTACGGTTTGCGCCATGCTGTCGATGCCGATCATATCGCCGCGATAGACAGCGCTACACGTAAACTCATGCAGCAGAAAAAACGCGCCCTGACGACGGGAGCCTGGTTTTCTTTGGGGCACTCCACCATTGTGGTACTGGCAAGCATTGGCATTGCACTGACCACCAGCGTGTTTAAGCAACATATGGCATGGTTTCAGAATGTCGGCGGTCTGATAGGAACTTCGGTTTCTGCCGCGTTTTTGCTGATTCTGGCTACCATTAATCTCATTATTTTCTGCCAGGTCTGGAAGGCATTCCGCCATCTTAAACGCACCGGTACTTACGATGGCACCACGGAAGATATTACAGTTTCAGGTCCTTTGAACTGGCTTTTCCGCTCAGCGTTTCGGTTGGTAGGCAAAGACTGGCATATGTATTTTGTCGGTTTTCTTTTTGGTCTGGGTTTTGATACCGCCACTGAAATTTCTTTGCTGGGAATTTCTGCTTCAAGCGCGTCCAGTGGCATGTCGGTTTGGTCAATTCTCGTGTTCCCGGCGCTGTTTACCTGCGGTATGGCGTTAATTGATTGTCTCGACAGTATTCTGATGGTTGAGGCCTACGGATGGGCGTTCAATAAGCCGCAACGCAAGCTCTATTACAATATGACCATTACCGGGACTTCCGTGATTGTGGCGCTATTTATTGGCGGACTGGAGGCGCTGGGGCTTCTCTCTGACGCGTTTTCGCTTCAGGGTGGTTTGTGGGATACCGTCAGCAATTTAAGTGACCATATGGGGAATGTCGGTTTTGTGATTATTGGCGTCTTTATCGGCTGCTGGATTATCTCTGCCGTAAATTACCGTTGGAAAAAATACGACGGGCTGACGTTTAGTTGACACAAAAGAAAGCCTTCCAGCAACAGGAAGGCTTTGATCTTTTTAGGACTGACTAATTCGCGTTCACGGGTTGTGGTTTTTCAGCACTCTTTTTCAGGAGCCTGTTAGCCAGCACGCCAGACATCATCGAACCGTTCACGTTTAATGCCGTTCTGGCCATATCGACGACAGGCTCGATAGCAATGAAAATCCCCACCAGCGCGACCGGGAAGTTCAGTGTTGAAAGGACGATCAGCGCAGCAAATGTTCCGCCACCGCCTACACCCGCCACCCCAATAGAACCCAGCGCAATCGCAGGTAGCATGGCGAGCAAAAAATGTACTGATAGCGGATCAATCCCAATTGTTGGAGCAATCATCGCCACCATAATAGCCGGATAGATCCCGGCACAGCCATTTTGACCCATGCTGGAGCCGAATGAAGCCGCAATATTGGCAATGGTGTTTTGCACGCCAAATTTTTCTTGTGCGGAAATAGCCAGTGGAATAGATGCTGCACTGCTGCGTGAAACAAACGCAAAGGTTAAAACTGGCCAGACAGTTTTAAAATAGTGAACGGGATTATTACCGCTCAGAACCAGTATCAGTGCGTGGACGATAAACATCATCAGAATCGCAAGGTAACAGGCAGCAATAAAGCCTAACAGACTGGCAAATTGTTCAAATCGATACGCGGAAAATACGCCTGCCATTAATGCCATCACACCATAAGGGGTGAGAGCAATAACGATACGCACCATTTTCATCACCCAAATCTGGATAGCGTTAATGCCAGCACTTAATTTTTCACCTTCTTGCGGGGCGTCCTGTTTGACCTTTAATAATGCCACGCCGGCAAGTAGGGTGAAAATAACAATGCCAATGACGGAAACGCTTCTGGCCCCTGTTAGATCGAGGAAGATATTCGTGGGGATCAGAGATGTAACCAGTTTAGGCAGTGAAATGGCGGCTGTTTTATTTACATCGTCTGCCGTCAGCGTGGAATGCATATGAACAAACGCACTGGCGTCCAGGCCTAATACATGCGCAGTCAACAGCCCAATAAAACCGGCAATCATTACCAGACAGAGCATGCATCCGACGATGGTTAACGACATTTTCCCAATGCCTGCGCTGTTTTCGAGCTTATTAATGGCAGAGAGAATAGAGATGAAAATCAGCGGTACCGCAACCAGCTTCAGTAAATTCACATAGCCGTTGCCGATAACATTGTACCAGTCGATAACTGTTTTTCTTTCGTCAGCAGCAATGAGATGCAGGGATAAACCGATAACGGCACCCGTAAAAATAGCGATGAAGACGCTTTTTGAAAGAGAGTGACTTTTTTGGTTGATTCTGAAAATTGCCCATGAACAAACCAAAAAGAACGCGATATACGCGAGCGAAACGAACATATTGTAGCCTCTTGCCTCATTCAGCACCTGAAATGCCGGAAAGAGTTTTGTTAGTGCGAAAAAAAATGATGAACCATACGGGTTCAGGACCGCGACGGATTATAGGGAGGGGGGAGGGTAACAGCCACACAAAAAGTGTGGAACGGCGTCGGATGGTGTTTGTATGCCTGTTCTGTAGACGATTTTAAGTGACAGTGTAACGTATTGTGAATAATCCAGCCGATCAATGAGATCGGCCCGATGGCATTACTTCTGTGGCTCGTCGTCCCAGGCGTGAGGTGCAAAGAGATAACCTTTGTTGCGCACTGTTTTGATTCGATAAGGTTCAGTCGCATTATCGAGCAGTTTTTTGCGTAACCGGGAAATCGCGACATCTACGCTGCGATCCATGCCGTCATAGCTTACGCCACGTAGGTTCTTAAGCAACGCATCGCGGTCCATAATCTGCCCGGCATGGGTTGCCAACTCCCACAGTAATTCAAAATCAGCGGTGGAAAGAGAAACTTGCTCGCCGCCGAGCAGCACGGAGCGGTTGGTTGGGTCGATAGTGAGTGTGCCGAAGCGCAGCGTTGTGTGCGGTGTGATGGTCGCCGATTGAATGCCTTTAGACTGGGCAGAGTGCTCATTCTGACGCAGGTGCAGACGCAGGCGAGCCAGCAGCACCGCTGGCGGCGTGGTTTTCAGAATATAGTCACAGGCGCCCATTTCCAGTGCCAGGATATGGTTCATGTCGCTGTCCAGCGAGGTGAGCAGGACAATCGGGCCTTGCCAGCGTCCGCGTAAATCTCGGCAGATAGTCATCCCGTCTTTGCCCGGCAGCATGATATCTAATAACACCAGATCGGGTTGAACGTGCAGGATTTTCTCCTCGGCCAAATCACCACGAGGTTCAAGGATAACCTCAATATCATGCCGGGCCAAATAGGCTGCAATCAGTGAGCCAACTTCGGGATCATCTTCAACAAATACGATGGTGTTCATATCATTAATTTTTGAATATAAAACGCCAACATACACCGCCCTGGTTTTTCCTTCCATTAATCTTTTCTAAACAAGAACGCTTCCGTTATGCTAGGGGCTGATGTTATTGATGTGTTAAGGCAGAGTGATGGGACTCGTTATAAAAGCGGCGCTCGGTGCGCTGGTGGTGGTGTTGATTGGCTTGCTGGCGAAAACAAAGAATTACTATATTGCCGGATTAATTCCGTTGTTCCCGACGTTTGCGTTGATTGCCCACTATATCGTGGCCAGTGAACGTGGGATCGAGGCGTTACGTACAACCATCATATTCAGCATGTGGTCGATTATTCCCTATTTTGTCTACCTCGTTTCACTGTGGTATTTCACCGGATTTATGCGCTTACCCGTTGCGCTCGGCGGATCAGTGGTGTGCTGGGGCCTGAGCGCGTGGTTGCTGATCTTTTGTTGGATCAAACTGCACTAACGCAGATGACGCCCGCCATCAAGGGCAAAACTACGTCCGGTGACAAAACAGCTGGTTAACAGATAGTCAATTAAATCAATGACTTCTTTTTCACCTGGTGCGGTTTTCATCAGTGATTTGTTCAGTGCCTGCTGGCGATACTCTGCATCATCACCCTCGTTAAACAGGATAAGTGAAGGGGCAATCGCGTTCACTTTCACTTCCGGTGCCAGTTTGCGTGCGAACGAGCGGGTCATATTATCCAGCGCCGCTTTGCTGGCAGCATAAGCAATGTGCTTGTCGCTGCCGCGCTCCACAACATAATCAGTAAAATGGATTATATCGCTGGCCGCGTGTCCATGACCGCGTAGCAACCCTTCTAGTGCGTGGTTGAGCAGGTAGGGCGTATTGACATGAATCTGCATCATGGCTGACAGCACATCGGTCAGCGGTGTACCAGGCTTTTCTGCAAGCCAGGCACTGGCATTATGCACAATAGCACGCAAGCCATCTGTCTGAGCTTTGACCTCATCAGCAAAGGCCAGCACGCCTTTATCCGTGGAAAAGTCAGCAGGGATGCAAATCGCGCCCGCTTCTCGCAGGCCGTCAATGGCAGGATAGTGCGTACGGTAGCTGACGATAACTGGCTGTTTTTGGTTCAGAAAGTGCCATGCGACGGCGAGGCCGATACGACGACCACCTCCGGTGATAAGAATTGGCAAAGGGTTTTTTTTACCCATCGTAATCTCCATATGTCGCGAACGATGGGTATAACGTTACCCCATCAGCATCCAGGTAGCCGGCACAGCAGCAACAAGCAGCAGGCCGATCAGCGCCATCTCCTGGCGTTTTAATACGTTTTCATGCGCGTGCGTTTTACGGGCATAAAGGAAAACCAGCAGTCCTGGCGCATACAGCACTACGGACAGCAGCAGGTGCATCGGACCTGACGCATACAATAACCATATGCCATAAATACTCGCCCCGATACCGACAGCTTTATGAATCGGACGGGTTGCAATTTTTAACAGAAATGCGCCGACCAGCAAATAGGGCACCAGAATCATCTCTGAGGCGATAGTCAATAACGTATTGTAGTCGGAACCAGTAAGCCAGATCAGCACCAGGCAGAGCTGTACGCAGATGTTGGTCAGCCATAGCGACGCCGATGGCGCGCCTTGCGCGTTCTGTCGCGCAAAAATGCGCGGAAACGCTTTGTGCGTGGAGGCGAGGAACGGCACTTCCGCCGCCATAATCGTCCAGCTTAGATAGGCGCCGCACACGGAAACAATCAGACCTGCGGCAATAATAATTTCGCCCCATGGTCCCATCATTTTAACCATCAGACCGGCCATTGACGGGTTACGGATCTCCGCCAGTTCGGGACGTGCGACAACGCCCAGAGATAACAGGGTGACCAGCAGGTAAACGCCCAGCGCGGCAAGTACCGCCAGCAGCGTGGCGCGTCCGACATCGCGTTTGTTTCTGGCACGGGCAGAAACCACCACCGCGCCTTCCACACCGATGAATACCCACAAGGTGATGAGCATGGTGTTTTTGACCTGCTCCCAGACGGGAACGCCCAATGCTACGCCGGTAAAATCGAGAGTAAAGGTGTCGAGCTTAAACAGCATGAACGCCAGCACGATAAACAGACCCAGCGGCAGTAATTTCGCCAGCGTCGCGACCAGGTTAATACTGGCTGCCGTTTGCACACCGCGCAGCACAAGGAAGTGTACGATCCACAGTAGCATCGATGCGCCCACAATCGACTGCCAGGTATTACCGTCGCCAAACAGACGTAACTCAGGCGTGTCGGTAAAGAAGCTGAGTGCAGAGAAGACAATGACCAGATACGAAACGTTAGCGATAACGGCACACAGCCAGTATCCCCACGCGGAGCAGAAGCCAATCAGCTCGCCAAAACCTTCACGCGCATAGGTAAAAATACCGCCATCCAGTTCAGGACGGATACGCGTCAGGATCAGCATGGCAAAGGCGAGCAAAAGAATACCCGCACCGGTAATCGCCCAACCAATCAGTAATGCAGCCGGGCTGGCTACTGCCGCCATATTTTGTGGCAGGCTGAAAACGCCAGCGCCGAGCATTGAGCTTAAAACCAGCGCGGTCAGTGCGCTCAGACCCAATTTCTTTTCCATTTGTATCCAGTTACAAAAACGAGAGTGAGAGAATAATTATTTTGGCAAACCGCATAAAAATGGTGAAAGCCACTAAGGCGCGGGATTTTACGGAGAGAAGAGAATGCATGCAATGGGGATAGAAAGATTTGTGACTAATAGTGTGAAAAGTTGTCTTAATACTGCTGTTTTTGTTTTGTCTGGGAGCAGAACTGCGCGAAATTATCAGGTCTACAAGGACTGTAGACCTGATAATACATTGGGTATTACTTATACAGATCGGCGCTGATTGTCACGTTGTTACCACGTTCTGACCACTGGCGTGTGATGTGATAATACTTCGCGCCTTTTTTCGCTGCGCGTTTTGCTACCTGATAAGAAACTTCCGTCATGTTGCCGTAGTTACCGGTGAACTTGATGCTGTCGAACGGTACCATCATGGCGGCGGTCGCTTTGTTTAGTTCTTCAACTTTGGTTCCATCCGGTAGCGTGACAGTGTAACGTCCGCCTTTGGTGGATTGCGTTTCGAAGAAGCGACCGACTTCAGCACTCGGAGAAGCGGTAGTTGCAACGCCTGGGATCTCAACTTTCTTCGCGGCTTCGCCACCTGCTGCTAATGCGGCGCGTCCGGCATCAGAATCTGCTGGGATCGCATCAGGGCTTTGCACTACGCGTTTTTTCGCATCAGCTTTGTAGATGAATGCGGTAATACGCTGGTTGCCGCCCTGGTTGGCATCGACCTGGCGCACGATATAGAAGGAATATGCACCTTTCTCTCTCGCAGCTTTGGTGATTGCATCGTTTACTTCAGGCTGGCTACGGTAGAAACCCTGTACCGTAACGGTATCGTAAGGTTCAATCAGAACGGCCTGATCTTTAGGCAATTCCATAACGCCGTTAATGATACGGTTTTTTGACGCTTCCGCTTTTTCAGCGTCAGCTTTATAGACGTCGGCAACAACGCGCCAGTTACCGCCGCTGCCAAAATCTGAAGTATCAACAACATAAAAGGAGGCTGCACCGTCTTTATCTGCACGGCGTGATACGGCAGCAACTGCATCACCGATAGCATTAAAACGACCGGTGACCACAATGCGGTCATAGGGTTTCAGGGCAGCCGCTTGCTCCGGCGTCAATTCTGTCGCTGCATTGACAGAAAAAGCAGTCGCAGAAATAAGTGCGGACGCCAGGAGAGTGTTCTTAAGCTTCATAAAAATAATCCTTCGCCTTGCGCAAACCAGGTACTGGTATTGTTATTGACTAGAAACGTCGCTGATTATTGCATTTAAATTGCGTCAGTGTCTGCGTCATTTTTCACTCATCGTGCCACCTGGCTTAACAACATCGATAACATTTTGTGATATGCCGAAAAATTCGGCGTTTGGTGACCAAAACTGATAAAGCAGTTGAATTTCATAAGTTAATTTAATGTTAATTAATTGTTTTTGGCAGGTACGTAATCATGTTTTGCCGCTTCGCTTAAGCGAATTATCAGCCTTTGTGGGCTATTTTTAGGGCATTTTATCTGTCTGAGGTTCGATTCATCTCTATTTTGCGAATTTCATAATAAATACTGTTTTTTGGCGCTAGATCACAGGCGTCATTTTCAGTAGGTTATACAGAGTTTGTTACTGTTTTATTTTATTGAGGTAACACTGACCTCTCTCGAGAGTGCGCGCATGCCTCGTGCGAACATTGATAAACCATCATCATAATTACAGATGGAAGGGAACATTATGCGAATTGGCATACCAAGAGAACGGTTAACCAATGAAACCCGCGTTGCAGCCACGCCGAAGACGGTTGAGCAGCTGCTTAAGTTAGGTTTCAGCGTCGCGGTTGAAAGCGGTGCAGGTCAACTGGCGAGTTTTGACGATAAGGCGTTTGTACAAGCAGGCGCAGAAATTGTTGATGGAAATGCAGTCTGGCAGTCAGAGATCATCCTGAAGGTCAATGCGCCGGAGGAGGCGGAAATTCCGTTACTCAATCCGGGCACGACGCTGGTGAGTTTTCTTTGGCCCGCGCAAAACCCTGAACTGTTGCAAAAGCTTGCAGAGCGAAACGTGACAGTTATGGCGATGGACTCCGTGCCGCGTATTTCGCGCGCACAGTCGCTGGATGCTTTGAGCTCAATGGCGAACATCGCCGGGTATCGCGCTATTGTTGAAGCTGCACATGAATTCGGTCGCTTCTTCACCGGCCAGATCACCGCCGCAGGCAAGGTTCCACCTGCCAAGGTCATGGTGATTGGTGCGGGTGTGGCAGGTCTTGCGGCGATCGGTGCGGCAAACAGCCTGGGCGCTATCGTGCGTGCTTTTGATACCCGTCCGGAAGTGAAGGAACAAGTGCAGAGTATGGGCGCCGAGTTCCTTGAACTGGACTTTAAAGAAGAAGCGGGCAGCGGTGATGGCTATGCCAAAGTGATGTCCGAGGCGTTCATCAAAGCCGAAATGGAACTCTTCGCTGCACAGGCGAAAGACGTCGACATTATTGTTACCACTGCGCTGATCCCGGGCAAACCGGCCCCGAAACTGATTACCCGTGAAATGGTCGATTCGATGAAAGCGGGCAGCGTAATTGTCGATCTTGCCGCGCAAAACGGCGGTAACTGCGAATATACCGTGCCTAATCAGGTGACAACCACCGAGAACGGGGTGAAGGTTATCGGCTATACCGACCTGCCTGGCCGTTTGCCAACGCAATCTTCCCAGCTTTACGGCACCAACCTCGTCAACCTGCTCAAACTGTTGTGCAAAGAGAAAGACGGCAATATCACCGTCGATTTTGACGACGTGGTTGTTCGCGGTGTCACGGTGGTTCGCGAGGGTGAAATCACCTGGCCTGCGCCACCTATCCAGGTTTCTGCTCAGCCGCAGGCTGCGCCAAAAGCCGCACCTGCACCAAAAGAAGAGAAAAAACCTGTCTCTCCGTGGCGCAAATATGCGCTGATGGCGCTGGTGGTGATTTTGTTTGGCTGGCTCGCTGACGTTGCGCCGAAAGAGTTCCTTGGTCACTTTACGGTGTTCGCGCTTTCCTGCGTGGTGGGTTACTACGTGGTCTGGAATGTGTCACATGCGTTGCATACTCCGTTGATGTCTGTGACTAACGCCATCTCAGGGATTATCGTGGTTGGGGCGTTATTGCAAATTGGCCAGGGTGGCTGGGTGAGTTTCCTGAGCTTTATCGCGGTGCTTATTGCCAGCATTAATATTTTCGGTGGCTTCACCGTGACTCAGCGCATGCTGAAAATGTTCCGGAAAAACTAAGGGGTAACATATGTCTGGAGGATTAGTTACAGCTGCATACATTGTTGCCGCTATCCTGTTTATTTTTAGTCTGGCGGGGCTTTCGAAACACGAAACCTCTCAGCAGGGTAACAACTACGGTATCGCCGGGATGGCGATTGCGCTGATTGCCACGATTTTTGGCCCGGATACCGGCAACGTTGCGTGGATCCTGGTGGCGATGATCATCGGCGGCGCGATTGGTATTCGTCTGGCGAAAAAAGTTGAGATGACCGAGATGCCGGAGCTGGTGGCAATTCTGCACAGCTTCGTTGGTCTGGCAGCGGTACTGGTGGGCTTCAACAGCTACCTGTATCACGACACGGGCCTGGAGCCGATTCTGGTGAACATTCACCTGACGGAAGTGTTCCTGGGTATCTTCATCGGTGCGGTAACCTTTACCGGTTCTGTGGTGGCCTTTGGCAAACTGCGCGGCATGATCTCCTCTAAACCGCTGATGCTGCCGAATCGTCACAAAATGAATCTGGCGGCGCTGGTTGTTTCTTTCCTGCTGCTGGTGGTATTTGTCCGTACCGAAAGCGTGGGCCTGCAGGTTCTGGCGCTGCTGGTGATGACCATAATTGCACTGGCTTTTGGCTGGCATCTGGTGGCCTCCATCGGTGGTGCGGATATGCCGGTGGTCGTTTCAATGCTCAACTCCTATTCAGGATGGGCTGCGGCGGCGGCGGGCTTTATGCTGAGCAACGATCTGCTGATCGTTACCGGTGCGCTGGTCGGTTCTTCTGGTGCGATCCTGTCTTACATTATGTGTAAGGCGATGAACCGTTCATTTTTCAGCGTTATTGCAGGTGGCTTTGGTTCTGACGGTTCTTCTACTGGATCAGATGAAGAAGTCGGTGAGCACCGTGAGATTACTGCGGAAGACACAGCAGAAATGCTGAAGAACTCGCACTCCGTGATCATCACCCCGGGCTACGGCATGGCAGTGGCTCAGGCACAGTATCCGGTCGCGGAAATCACTGAGAAACTGCGCGCACGCGGCATCAAAGTGCGCTTCGGTATTCACCCAGTAGCAGGGCGTTTGCCCGGTCATATGAACGTACTGCTGGCGGAAGCCAAAGTCCCTTATGACATCGTGCTGGAAATGGACGAGATCAACGATGATTTCGCCGATACCGATACCGTGCTGGTGATTGGTGCCAACGATACGGTAAACCCGGCGGCGCAGGATGACCCGAACAGCCCGATCGCCGGTATGCCGGTGCTTGAAGTATGGAAAGCGCAGAACGTCATCGTGTTCAAACGTTCGATGAACACGGGCTATGCTGGTGTGCAGAACCCGCTGTTCTTTAAAGAAAACACTCATATGCTGTTTGGCGATGCCAAAGCCAGCGTGGATGCGATTCTGAAAGCGTTGTAATCGTCAGTGAAAACTAAGACGGCCTCTGCGGAGGCCGTTTTGCATTTTACTCTTTGTTGAGATCGCTCAGTAACACCGCAATGCTTTGACCGCCATTGGTCTGCTCTAGCGCGATTTTCACAATGATGGTTAGCGGAACAGAAAGCAGCATCCCAACAGGGCCGAGCAGCCAGCCCCAGAAGATTAACGACAAAAAAACCACCAGCGTAGACAGTCCAAGTCCACGCCCCATGATCCGCGGCTCGAGGATATTCCCGAATACCAGGTTGATGACCAGATAGCCTGCCAGAACCACCAGCGCATCGTAAAGGCCGCTAAATACCAGCACCTGAGCAATAGGGGGAATGGCCGCCAATACCGAACCGATATTAGGGATGTAGTTCAGGGCGAAGGCCAGTAATCCCCAGACAAAGGCAAAGCGCACATCCAATGCAGCAAGCATGCCCCAGGCGACCAATCCGGTCACAATGCTGATTGCCGTTTTAAGCACCAGATAGTGAGAGACGCTGTCGATGGCGCGTTGAATCGCCGCCATACCTTCAATGGGGCGACTCATCATTTGTTTTAGTTTGTTGGGCAGTTGCGGTACTTCCAGCAGCATAAAAACTACCGTCAGTAGCAGTAAAAAGATCGATGACATAGCATTCGAAAGCTGCGCCAGCAAATTGGTCACCAGCGTCATTGCCGCGTTTGGATCGATATATTTGACGAGCTCATCCACGGAAACGCCGATCCCTGCGCGTTGTAACCATGGTTCAAGATTTTTTAGTGGAATAACCAGTGAAGAGCTATATTGCGGTAGCGTACGCGCAAGCTCATTTAAGGATGTGCCTAAATACGCTAACAGCAGTACCATTAGCATTACAATAATAACGATTAGCAATGACACCGCAAATACGCGCGGTATGCGAAGCTTGACCATCCGCTGCACCACGGGGTTCAGCACAACGGCTATAAATAACGCCAGAATAAAGGGGACGATGATATCTGCGGCAAAGCGAATGCCGCTCAGGATGATAACCAGCATGCCCAGCATAATGACTATTTTTAGACCGTTAAGCGTGATGATCGGTTTCGCCATGTGTATTCCTGCGTTTTTGATTTTTGAATCTGAATAATAGTGTGATTTGCGTCGAGCCGTTATAACAAAAATCAAACGGGGCAGGTAAAGAAGTGAAAAGACTTTGAGTTCGTATTGAAGCTATGATACAAATCATCTGTGTTTAACTACCGAGGACAATTATCATCCGCGATGATGAGAAGCAACACTGCGGATAATTGTAATATTATGGACAATATGTTCAGGATGTTTTTGCGTTTACCTTCACTTCTTCGTACCTCTTCCACTTTCTTGCTTGCGGGTGAGCAACACTGGCGCAACGCGCTTTAGTCCCTTCTTCTGCCTGAGCTGGCGCTGTGCGCTGAGCTAACTAATTTTATTTTTTGGTTTACTGCATGCAGTAGGCCCAAAGGACTATATTCTCAAGCAGGAGAAGCATCATGTTTTACTGGATATTATTAGGTCTGGCCATCGCGGCTGAAATTACTGGTACGCTTTCAATGAAATGGGCAAGCGTCGGCCATGGTAATTCGGGCTTTATTTTAATGCTGGTAATGATCGCCTTATCGTATATTTTTCTCAGTTTTGCCGTTAAAAAAATTGCCCTTGGTGTGGCCTATGCCCTGTGGGAAGGGATCGGTATTTTATTTATTACGCTGTTTAGCGTTCTGTTATTTGACGAAACCTTGTCCACATTGAAGGTGGCAGGACTGGCTTCACTGGTGGTCGGCATTGTGCTGATTAAATCCGGCACCCGAAAGCCTGTTAAACCGGGCAAAGAGGTGACCCATGCAACAGTTTGAATGGGTTCACGGTGCCTGGCTGGGTATGGCCATCGTGCTGGAAATCGTCGCTAACGTCTTTTTGAAATTTTCCGATGGTTTTCGCCGCAAGATTTATGGCGTGCTGTCGTTAGCTGCCGTGTTAGCAGCCTTTAGCGCGCTGTCGCAGGCGGTAAAAGGTATTGACCTTTCTGTTGCCTACGCCTTGTGGGGCGGATTCGGTATTGCCGCGACGTTAGCGGCAGGTTGGGTGCTGTTTGGTCAGCGTCTGAATAATAAGGGCTGGATCGGCGTGATACTGCTGCTGGCCGGAATGATAATGATAAAACTTGCCTGATATCCATGCTGCCCGTTAATGCGGGCAGCATGTGTTATTCCTGCGCTAACGCTTCCAGCTTCTCGCGAAAACCGGTCACGGATATGGCGCGATTATCTGCCCGCCAGCGATCTTTGGCTGCTGGAGCGGAGCTTTGCACACCAATCAACTGCCAGCCAGACTCTGTCTGCAACATCAATGGCGAACCGCTGTCGCCCGGGAGCGTGTCGCACTGGTGTGACAAGACGGTATTCTGCGCCCAGCCGGTCACCACACAATCCTGATGTGTGTACAGGTCGTCCAGATGATCTTCCGGATAGCCCGACTGCGTGACTTTACGCTCTGCAGTTTTTAGCGCCGCGGTTAACGCGTCTTTGTCGCCATCAAACAGTGGCAGCGGTGTGATGCCAGACGGCGGATTACGCAGCACCACCAGACCAAAATCCCACGGGGCTGCGGCAGGCGGCACTATCCAGCCATCACCATCGGCTTTTAAACGTTTGGCAAGTGAGGGCGCAACCCGGCCTTCAATGTCGTGGATTTCATAGCGCCAGAGACCCTTTTTAGACACGAAGCGCAATGCGACGGCTTTGTCCGGCTTACCTTTCGGGGGGGTGAGTAAACAGTGTCCGGCCGTCAGGGCCAGATGTGGCGAAATGAGCGTGGCGGTACACAGGTTACCGCTGGCGGTTTCCAGTTGCCCGATAGCGTCCCACGGCGATTGTGTAGGGTCAGTCACCTTTATGCGATCGTCATGACCAAAAAACAGCGTTTTTATATTTTCTGCTTCAGCGCTGTCCGTTGCAGGCTTGTCCGCATGTGCAACAACAGGAAGTAAACAAAGTGAACCCAGTAATACAGCAATGGTTTTATGCATATCACGCTCTGGTGGGGAATTATGATTATTAACAGCAAACCCTCAGTTAATACTATAGACGGGACGACGTGAAAGTGGGAGTAAAATCAGATAACTACATTCAGGCAAGATAAAAACGCATGGCGATGATGGCGCAAATTATCAGCGTAATAAGAATTAACTCAAAGCGGTAATGTGACACCATTTTACCCTCCGAAAAGGCGGCGCTACATCAGGTCGATCTAGCGCCGTATGCTATGGCGTGGGGGACGCCATAGTGACTACAAATGCGTTATGCTGCAGGTTGAGCTGCTGGTTTAGCAGTGTCGTGTTTTACTGCTTTTTTGGTGTGTTTTTTAGCGGCCTGAGCTTTCTGCTCTGGCGCTTTTTGTTCTGCAGCTGGTTTGGTTGCAGCTTTTTTGGTGTGTTTTTTAGCAGCCTGAGCTTTCTGCTCTGGTGCTTT
>NZ_JAOWEY010000002.1:0-247 GCF_030333935.1 Citrobacter sp. Cf125
GACCGCTCGGTTCGTAGCCGAGTACTCTATCCAGCTGAGCTACGGATGCATCGGGAATTGCTGTTTACTACTGATACTGCTAAGAAGATGGTGCATCCGGGAGGATTACTCGGCTGCGCCTCGCCCTGCGGGCCGTTGCTGAAGCAACGTTATTCTCCCTGGTACTGGCGATTATCTCGCAGACCATGAAACAACAGTTTTGCTGCTATCTCGGAGAAGATGGTGCATCCGGGAGGATTCGAACCTC
>NZ_JAOWEY010000003.1:0-155164 GCF_030333935.1 Citrobacter sp. Cf125
GTTTGTGTGAAGTGATTCACATCCGCCGTGTCGATGGAGGCGCATTATAGGGAGTTTCCTGTGGCCCGCAACCCTTAAATGACAGAAAAATGACTGACTGCTGCATTCCACAGCAAAACCCCGCCTTATACCCATTTACGCACAGAGTTATCCACAATCGTAAGCAAATTATCTGTCAGCGTCCCTGAAAAGGGAGAGAATCGGTATGAAAACCTCTATATAGAAAGAAATTCACTCTACGCTATATAAAGAAGAAAAGCTGACAACTTAAGCTCCATAATCCCTACCACCTTTGAATTACGCCCCCCATCAGGCGATAATACCCGCACAAACCGTGATTCCAGGACCGTGATGAGACACTCACTGCAACGTACTGCTATACGCAAACGCCCGATGAAGCTTGGCACCACCGTGATCCTCATGGTTAGTGCAGTTCTCTTCTCCGTGCTGCTTGTCGTTCATCTGATTTATTTCTCGCAAATTAGCAACATGACGCGCGATGCGTTAGCGAGTAAAGCGCTTGCCGTCGCGCGAACGCTAGCCAACTCTCCGGAGATCCGCCAGGGACTAATGAAAAAGCCCGAGGAAAGCGGTATTCAGGCGATTGCCCAGGCGGTGAATAAGAGCAACGACTTTTTGTTCATCGTCGTCACCGATATGCACAGCATTCGTTACTCCCATCCCGAAGCACAGCGAATCGGCCAGCCATTTAAAGGCGATGACATTTTGCTGGCCCTGCAAGGTAAAGAGAATGTCGCCATTAATCGCGGGTTTCTGGCTAAAGCCCTGCGGGTATTCACCCCTATATACGACGAACATCACCAGCAAATTGGCGTGGTGGCGATCGGTCTTGAGCTAAGCAGAGTTGCTGAACAGATCAATAACAGCCGCGGCAGCATCATCTGGTCAATCTTATTTGGCGTGCTGGTTGGGCTGCTCGGTACATGGATATTCGTTAAGGTCCTCAAGCGCATTCTGTTTGGTCTGGAACCTTATGAAATCTCCAATCTGTTCGAACAACGCCAGGCGATGCTGCACTCTATAAAGGAAGGAGTCATTGCCGTTGACGAGTGCGGTGAAGTGACGTTGATTAACCAAGCTGCGCAGGAGCTGCTGGATTATCACAAATCACAAGATGATGCCCAGCTCTCCACGCTCAGCCATGCGTGGTCACAAGTGGTCGATTTTTCACAGGTACTACATGACGGAACGCCGCGCCGCGATGAAGAGATCATGGTGAAGGATCGGCTACTCTTAATTAACACGGTCCCGGTACTCAGCAACGGTAAAATCATCGGCGCCATTTCAACCTTCAGAGATAAGACTGAAGTCCGAAAGTTAATGCAACGCCTGGACGGTATGGTCAACTATGCCGATGCACTTCGTGAACGATCCCACGAATTCATGAATAAATTGCACGTGATTCTGGGATTATTGCATCTGAAAAGTTATAAGCAGCTTGAAAATTACATCCTAAAGACCGCGAACAATTATCAGGAAGAAATTGGCTCACTGTTAGGAAAAATAAAATCTCCGGTGATCGCAGGATTTTTACTCAGTAAGATTAATCGCACATCTGATTTAGGCCATAGCCTGGTCATCAGCAATGAAAGCCAGCTACCGGAAAATAACAACGAAGATCAGGTGGCGGTGCTGATTACCGTTCTGGGGAATCTGATTGAAAACGCCCTGGAGGCGCTAGGTCAAGAACCTGGTGGTGAAATCAGCATATCCTTGCATTATCGACACGGCTGGTTGCATTGCGAAGTGAATGACGATGGTCCGGGGATCGCCCCCGAAAACATTGAGCACATCTTTGAGAAGGGCGTTTCGTCAAAAGGAACCGAACGGGGCGTAGGTTTAGCGCTTGTTAAACAACAGGTTGAAAACGTTGGCGGCAATATATCCGTCGAGTCTGAACCTGGGATCTTCACCCAATTTTTTGTACAGTTACCGTGGAATGGTGAGAGGGCCAGCAGATGATCAATGTCTTAATTGTCGATGACGATGCAATGGTAGCGGAATTAAACCGTCGTTATGTCGCGCAACTCTCCGGTTTTCACTGCTGCGGCACAGCCTCCACGCTGGAGAAAGCAAAAGAGATAATCTTCCATAGCGGTCATCATATCGATCTGATTTTGCTAGATATTTATATGCAAAAAGAAAACGGTCTGGACCTGCTACCGGTTCTGCACAGTGAAGGTTGCAAGTGCGATGTCATCGTCATCTCTTCTGCAGCCGATGCCACCACCATTAAAGATTCACTTCACTACGGCGTCGTTGACTACTTGATCAAACCTTTCCAGGCGTCCCGGTTTGAAGAGGCGCTCACCGGCTGGCTACAGAAAAAAACTGAGATGGAAAAGCATCAGTACTATGAACAGTCTGAGCTTGACCAGTTGATTCACGGCAGCTCCTCCAATGAACAAGAAACGCGGCGCTTACCCAAAGGATTAACGCCACAAACGTTGCGCACGTTGTGCCAGTGGATTGATGAGCACCAGGATCAGGAGTTCTCCACGGATGAGCTGGCTAACGAGGTCAATATCTCGCGCGTCTCTTGCCGTAAATACCTTATCTGGCTCGTCAATTGTCACATCTTATTTACCAGCATCCATTATGGCGTGACCGGCAGACCTGTTTATCGTTATCGCGTGCAGGCTGAACACTATTCATTGCTTAAACAATATTGCCAATAAATACACTTGGGATTATTTGTTATTTGAAAGTAACAATTATTAAAATAATGAAAAATCCCTATTTCACCAACTGACACTGCAAAATTATAAATTTGCGTTAGATCAAATATATTTGTATCCGGCATGTTAAATGTATTATTTTAATATTGACAAATATCACACTGTTTTTAATTTCAAAATCGCTAACAAAAGTTAATTAAGTATTATCTAACTCGCAGAGTGTGTATTTTTACCCATAAAGGATTAGTCTGAAATTAACCAGACATACAAAATCTAGACTGGTAGCAATGGAGACCATGCTACGTACCATGGACACCGTACATTTTTGTGAGCAAATAAAAGTATCCGCACGCCGACTTCATCACATCATGAAATGGCGTGACCGTGATCACATAAATAACCCACTCACTCATTCTGTCGGTGGTTCATGTAATAGCGGAAAACGCAAAATAGATAAATTACAGCGTCAACCGCGGCTCTCCATGTTCAGCTCTGCTTCCCATCGCCTGAGGATTCTCTCCTCTGATCAAAGCCACAGAAAAAACCAAATATCGCCATAACTTTAAAAAAAAATTCTAGCAAGACATTTGAACATTAATCGCAAATACGGACATATCGAATACTGACCATTTTTTGATGCTTATTCTGGCAAAAAAGAATGTGGCACAGATCCATTTTTCAAAAAATTGACTGGGTTTTTCGCGAGGGTAAATAAAATGTTATTTAGTATACAACTTCTCATAATATTAATATGTTTGTTTTATGGTGCCAGAAAGGGCGGTATCGCGCTGGGTTTATTAGGCGGTATCGGACTGGTCATTCTGGTTTTCGTTTTCCATCTCCAGCCGGGTAAACCACCTGTAGATGTCATGCTGGTTATTATTGCCGTGGTGGCCGCATCGGCAACCTTACAAGCCTCCGGCGGTCTTGACGTTATGCTGCAAATCGCTGAAAAGCTGCTGCGCCGTAACCCAAAATATGTTTCCATCGTCGCACCTTTCGTTACCTGCACCCTGACGATTCTCTGCGGTACAGGGCACGTGGTATACACCATCCTGCCAATCATTTATGACGTTGCCATTAAGAACAATATTCGCCCGGAACGTCCGATGGCGGCGAGTTCCATCGGTGCGCAGATGGGTATTATCGCCAGCCCGGTTTCTGTAGCCGTTGTGTCACTGGTGGCAATGCTGGGTAACGTAACGTTTGAAGGCAAGCATCTCGAATTCCTCGACCTGCTCAGCATCACCATCCCGTCTACCCTGTTGGGTATCCTGGCGATCGGTATCTTCAGCTGGTTCCGTGGTAAAGATCTGGATAAAGATGAAGAGTTCCAGAAGTTCATTTCTGTACCTGAAAACCACAACTATGTGTATGGCGATACCGCCACGCTGTTAGACAAAAAGCTGCCGAAAAGCAACTGGCTGGCCATGTGGATCTTCCTTGCCGCTATCGCCGTTGTTGCCGTACTCGGCGCGTTCTCTGAGCTGCGCCCTACCTTTAGCGGCAAACCACTGTCAATGGTGCTGGTTATCCAGATGTTCATGCTGCTGACCGGTGCGCTGATTATTATCCTGACGAAGACCAATCCCGCTTCAATATCTAAAAACGAAGTCTTCCGTTCCGGTATGATCGCGATTGTGGCGGTGTACGGTATTGCCTGGATGGCCGAAACAATGTTCGGCGCGCACATGACAGAAATCGAAGGTGTGCTGGGCAATATGGTGAAAGAGTATCCGTGGGCCTATGCAATTGTTCTGCTGCTGGTATCCAAATTTGTAAACTCCCAGGCAGCAGCGCTGGCAGCGATTGTTCCGGTCGCACTGGCAATTGGGGTTGATCCAGCGTACATCGTGGCTTCCGCTCCGGCATGTTACGGTTACTACATTCTGCCGACCTACCCGAGTGACCTGGCGGCTATTCAGTTTGACCGCTCTGGCACCACCCACATCGGCCGCTTCGTTATCAACCACAGCTTCATTCTGCCTGGTTTGATCGGCGTAAGCGTATCCTGTGTCTTTGGTTGGATCTTCGCCGCAATGTACGGTTTCCTGTAATCACAGTTCGCGTGCCGTCCGCGTTGGTACGGCACGCCACCATTAAGACACAGAGAATTTTAAAATTCCTGAGAAAAATGAAAAGGCTGGAAGCAAATGTCAAAAGTTGAATTCACTTACCAGGCGGCTTTCCCACTGGGGGAAGACAAAACTGAGTACTACCTGCTGACATCCGATCACGTCAGTGTCGGCGAGTTTGAAGGCGAAACAATCCTGAAAGTAGCTCCTGAAGCACTTACGCTACTGGCCCAACAAGCCTTCCACGATGCCTCCTTCATGCTCCGCCCAGAACACCAGCAGCAAGTCGCCTCAATTCTCCATGATCCCGAAGCCAGCGAAAACGATAAGTACGTAGCGCTGCAGTTCCTGAGAAACTCCGAAATCGCCGCCAAAGGCGTGTTGCCAACCTGCCAGGACACCGGTACGGCAATTATCATGGGTAAAAAAGGTCAGCGCGTTTGGACCGGCGGCGGCGATGAAGCGGCCCTCTCCAAAGGCGTATTTAATACCTATATTGAAGATAACCTGCGCTACTCGCAAAACGCGGCGCTGGATATGTACAAAGAAGTGAATACTGGCACCAACCTGCCCGCACAAATCGATCTGTACAGCGTGGACGGTGACGAATACAAATTCCTGTGCGTGGCCAAAGGCGGCGGCTCAGCCAACAAAACCTATCTGTATCAGGAAACCAAAGCGCTGCTGACTCCCGGCAAACTGAAAAACTTCCTGGTTGAGAAAATGCGCACGCTGGGTACTGCAGCTTGCCCGCCGTACCACATCGCATTCGTCATTGGCGGGACGTCAGCGGAAAGTACCCTTAAAACGGTGAAATTGGCCAGCACACACTACTATGACGCGCTGCCGACTGAAGGTAATGCTCACGGCCAGGCGTTCCGCGATCTCCAACTGGAACAGGAACTGCTGATCGAGGCACAGAAACTCGGCCTTGGCGCTCAGTTTGGCGGGAAATACTTCGCACATGATATCCGCGTGATCCGCCTGCCTCGCCACGGCGCATCCTGCCCGGTTGGTATGGGCGTTTCTTGCTCCGCAGACCGTAATATTAAAGCCAAGATTAACCGCGAAGGGATCTGGATTGAAAAACTGGAACATAACCCAGGTCAGTACATTCCGGAATCTCTGCGCCAGGCGGGTGAAGGTGAAGTAGTTAAAGTTGACCTTAACCGCCCGATGAAAGAGATCCTCGCTCAGCTCTCTCAGTACCCGGTTTCTACTCGTCTGTCACTGAGCGGTACTATCATTGTCGGTCGTGACATTGCCCACGCGAAGTTAAAAGAACGTATTGAGTCCGGCGAAGGTTTACCGCAGTACGTGAAAGATCATCCGATCTACTACGCGGGTCCGGCCAAAACGCCTGCAGGCTATCCGTCCGGTTCTTTAGGCCCAACCACCGCGGGTCGTATGGACTCCTACGTTGACCTGTTGCAGTCTCACGGCGGCAGCATGATCATGTTGGCGAAAGGTAACCGCAGTCAGCAAGTGACTGACGCCTGCCACAAACACGGCGGCTTCTACTTAGGCAGCATCGGTGGTCCGGCAGCGGTACTGGCGCAGCAGAGCATTAAGCATCTGGAATGCGTGGAATACCCGGAGCTGGGAATGGAAGCTATCTGGAAAATCGAAGTAGAAGATTTCCCTGCTTTCATCCTGGTCGATGACAAAGGCAACGATTTCTTCCAGCAAATCGTCAGCAAACAATGCGCTAACTGCGCGAAGTAACCCATTCGGCCCGGCACTGGACTGGCACTAAATTTTTGGCGTCAGTCCAGCGATCCCCCCGGGCCAACTTTATCCCCCCATTTACTGGTATTGAATTTTTGCCGTTCACAGGGAATAGTGACCTTTTCCATTACGTGTGAATTCGCAATGCTCCGCACTCTGAACCCCACAATCTTGCACACTGGCGCAGTATTCCTGGCGCTGATCCTTATCTACACCGGTATCTCTGCCTCGGAGAAAATCACCTGGCTGATGGAAGTCACGCCGGTCATTATTGTCGTCCCGCTGTTGCTGGCTACCATGAAGCAGTACCCATTGACGCCGCTGCTTTATACGTTGATTTTCTTGCACGCCATCATTCTGATGGTAGGCGGGATGTATACCTACGCCAAAGTTCCCGTCGGTTTTCAGGTTCAGGAATGGCTGGATCTCAGTCGTAACCCCTATGACAAGTTGGGTCACTTCTTCCAGGGGCTGGTACCAGCCCTGACGGCAAGAGAGATTTTAGTGCGCGGCAATATTGTCCGTGGTCGTAAGATGCTGGCATTTTTAGTCTGCTGCGTAGCACTGGCGATTAGCGCAATGTATGAACTGATCGAGTGGTGGGCAGCGCTGGCAATGGGACAAGGTGCGGAAGACTTCCTTGGCACGCAGGGTGACCCGTGGGATACCCAGTCGGACATGTTCTGCGCCCTGCTCGGCGCGTTAACAACGATCCTCGCGTTGGCGGGCTGGCACAATCGGCAGTTGAAAACGGCCGGAGAGCGCTAACGCTTCTCCGGCAATCTGCGCTACCTACTGCGATACTTGATAACCAGAATCGGCAAGGCGAACAACAGTGTCAGAAAGTTCGCCATGCTGACAGCGGTATCTTCAATCAATAACCCATAAGCCAGCCACAACACCAGCCCGCACACAAACATCACATACATTAAACCGGAGATACCCTGGGTGTTGCGGGTGGTAATAACCTTAATCGCCTGCGGCAAAAAAGAGAGCGTCGTCAGCGTTGCCGCCAGATAGCCAATCCAGGAATGCCACTCCATAGCTAGGCCTTCACATCGCTGGCCACTACCACCGGAATCTCCGGAGTATTCGACTGTTTGACGGGCGACGGCACTTTTCGGTACTTATCCAGCAGGTGGATCTGAATCTTACGCAGCATATCGCCATTCAACCGGTAGTAACGGAAATAGAGCACCAGTGTCACAACGAAAAAAAGCGTGGGCAGCGCGATCATGATGAACTGCATGCCGAGGATGGTCTCAGCAGATTGCGTCGCATTCGGAACATAACCAATCAATCCCAGCACCACCGCAATAAAGAAAGCGGAAAACGCCGAGCCACCTTTGACCACCATTGTCTGCACGGCATAGGCAATACTCTCGCAGCGGACGTTAAACTTGTATTCACCGTAATCTACGGTGTCCGCCACCATAATCACCTGCAGTACCCAGAACAGCGCCGTACCAATGTTCAGAAGGATCCCTGCGGTAACAATCAGGAAAGTATTGTGGAATGCCCCCAGAGCCATAATCAGCAATACGCCTGCGCTGAGAACTGGCATAACCGAAGCGCCAGCCCACAGTACCCGGCGAGAAAGCGCCTTTGACAGACGGGGAAAGAGAATCAATGTCAGCAAGTTAGCTGCTCCGGCATAGGAGAGGTAGTATGGGAAAAGGTCAGCATCACCCACCACGTAGGTGAAGTAGTAAATCGCAAAACCTGTAATGATATTGGACGCCACGTTGTAAGCCAGCGCCATCCCCAGCAGGCAGGAAAGCTGATCGTTTTTGTAGATAAGCGCAAGGATTGATTTCAGCGTCAGCCGGGTGCTGTCTGCGGTAGCTTCGCTGTCAGAGGAATACACTTCATGCACATTGCGCAAGGTTACGAGGGTAGAAACAATAAAAAATGCGATCAGCACCAGCGTAAACATCTGAAAACCGAACCCGCGATCCGCGCCGCCAACATAGTTTACAAAGGGTAGCGTCACGCCCGCGGTGACAAACCCTGCAAGGCTGGCAAAAAAACGAGGGAACGGCACCAGTTGTTCACGTTCGCGTTTATCCAGCGTAATCGTGGGGACCAGCGACCAGAATGGAATATCCATAATGGTGTAGGTCATCCCCCACAATATGTACGTCACACAAACAAAAACGATTTGCGCCGTCCCCTCAAACAGATGTGCGCTAAAGAGCAAAAACAGCACCAACGAGTTCGCCAGCGTACCGAGTAAGATCCAGGGTTTAAATTTTCCCCAACGCGACCGGGTGGCATTCACTATCCACCCCATCACCGGATCGTTAAACGCGTTCCATATTTTTGCCACCAGGAACAAGGTTCCGACGACGCCCACCGATAATCCCACCACGTCGGTGTAGTAATACATCAGGTACATGTACACGATACCGATAGCGAAATCCTTACCGAACGCTCCAAATCCGTAACTGAGTTTTGTTGTCAGAGAGATGCTCATAGGGTATCGGGTCGCTGTTACCAGCGCCCGCCTTCTGTAAGAGGAAACGTCAGAGGTTAAACGCCGGATGCTCTGCCCGGCGTGATTGTGTATTAACGGTGCAGCCAGGCCGGCAGCCAGTCGCCGTGAGACGCGATCAGGTCGTCCACCAGCGCATAAATCTCTTCAATCCCCAGTACCGCGGCGGTATGCGGATCCATCATCGTCGCGTGATAAACACGATCGCGGTTCTCCGTCAGGATGGCTTCCGTTAGCAGAGTCTGAACATTGATATTGGTTTGCATCATCGCCGCCAAATGTGACGGGAGAGCACCGACTTTCGTTGGCTGAATACCATTCGCATCAACCAAACAAGCGACTTCAACACAGCAACCTTGCGGCAGGTTATCGATCAGACTGTCATTGCGAACATTGCCATACACGACGCTCGGTTCACCGGTCCAGATAGCGTTCATGATAGTGCTGGCATATTCGCGCGACGGTTTAATGTCGATCCGCTCAGCCGTTTTGTACTCTTCCAGCTCTTTTTTCCAGTTCGCCAACTGTTCCACACAACGTTTCGGATATTCATCCAATGGCACCTTATAGCGCTCAATCAGATCTTCACGCCCCGGTTTGATAAACCACGGCGTATATTCGGCGAAGTGCTCCGACGATTCGGTGACGAAGTACCCCAGTTTTTTGAACATTTCATAGCGCACAATGTTCTGGCAACGGGTATTTCCGTGAATATTCGGTTTCGGTGCCTGACCGGATTCATAGGCCGCCAGCAGCTCCGGGTAGAGATTCACATAGGCGCCGTCCGCCGTTTTGCGCTCCAGCTCCAGATAAAATGCCATATGGTTGATCCCGGCACTGCGATAGCGCAAAGAGGCAGGGTCAATGTTCAGATCGCGGGCCAACTCCTCCGCCGTCCCCTGCACCGAATGACACAGCCCAACCTGCTTAATATGCGGATAGCGCGCATACATTGCCCAGGTGTTCATCGCCATCGGGTTAACGTAGTTAAGCATTGTGGCCTGCGGACAGACTTCGGTCATATCCTCACAAATCTGCCATAAATGCGGAATGGTGCGCAGCGCGCGCATAATGCCGCCCGGCCCCAGCGTGTCGGCAATCGTCTGCTCCAGACCATGGCGTTTACACACCGTAAAATCGGTGACGGTACAGGGTTCATAGCCGCCGATCTGGAAAGCGACCACCACAAAATCAGCATCCTGTAATGCTGCTTTTTGATCGGTATAGCAGGTGATTCGTCCAGACGCGCCCGCAGAATCCATCAACTTGCGCACAACAACGTGTGACTCTTCCAGACGCGTAGGATCGAGATCCATCAAGGCGATATGCGCAGATTTAAGCGCATCGCGGTGAAAGACGTCCCCAAGAATATTTTTGACGAAAATCGTGGAACCGGCGCCGATAAAGGTAATTTTGGGTGCAGACATCATGACTCTCCAGAACATTAGTGAACACAGTCATGGTGGCACAGCGTATAGCTGAAAACTTCCGACTTCTCTGCTGAGCATTCCCATAAACTCAGATCATCACTCTGCACCCTATTGGATCTGAGTTTATGGGACAAAATTACCCAAAAAGCAGAGTATGTGGCCGCAAAATGTCGCTATGCTCAATGGTAACGGTCCAATTTGTGTCCTGATTCTCAGCCTTAATACGTGTTAAATGACATGATTCTGATAATTCAGGAAATGGAGCAACCATGAGTACATTACCGACATCGCCTCTTCCTCCCGATCCGCACATGTGCAGTAGCGATGAAGAACAAACCCGCAGCCCGCTATCGCTGTACTCAGAATATCAACGGATGGATATCGAGTTGCGCTCACCGCATGCTATGCCAGCCAGCCATTGGCATGGGCAGGTGGAGATCAATGTGCCGTTTGATGGTGACGTCGAGTATCTGATCAACAACGAAGTCGTACAGATAAAACAGGGACACATCACGCTATTCTGGGCCTGCACACCGCATCAACTCACGCGTCCGGGCAGTTGCCAAAGTATGGCTATCTTCAATTTACCGATGCACCTTTTCCTCTCCTGGCCGCTGGATCGCGAGTTGATCAACCATGTTACCCATGGAATGGTCATCAAATCGCTGGCGTCGCAGCAGTTGAGCACCTTTGAAGTTCAGCGCTGGCAACAGGAACTGAACAACCCGAACGAACAAATTCGCCAGCTCGCCATTGATGAAATTGGTCTGATGCTCAAGCGGTTTAGCCTTTCCGGCTGGCAGCCTATGCTCGTCAATAAAACCTCGCGGACCCACAAAAACAGCGTGTCTCGGCACGCCCAGTTTTACGTCAGCCAAATGCTGAGCTTTATTGCCGATAACTACGATCAGGCGCTCACCATCAACGACGTCGCGGAACACGTGAAGCTCAACGCCAACTACGCGATGGGGATTTTCCAACGCGTAATGCAACTCACCCTGAAGCAGTACATCACGGCAATGCGGATCAATCACGTCCGCGCATTGCTAAGCGATACCGATAAAACCATTCTCGACGTTGCGTTGACCGCCGGATTCCGTTCCAGCAGCCGTTTTTATGACACCTTCAGCAAGTTTGTCGGCATGTCGCCACAGCAGTACCGCAAACTAAGCCAGCAGCATCGGCAAACAATGGCTGGTTGATATCATTCGGCCATATCAGTATCAGCCAAAAAAATATTCCCCCTGTCGATAAACGGTGGTGAAAAACCGCCAACAAGCAAACGTAACCATATGTTTAAAAACAAATTAAACATAAATCAGACTATTTTTCACCCGCTTTACAGCCCGTTTTGACAGGATAATACTTGCCTGCGTCACATTCATACGGTGTGTCTGCAATTCATAGATTGCAACCTTTCCACAACCGGGTAAAAGATGATGAAAGTATTAATTGTTGAAAGTGAGTTTCTGCATCAGGACACCTGGGTCGGTAGCGCTGTCGAACGTCTGGCTGACGCATTAAGCCGCCAAAATGTTACCGTCATTAAGTCCACCTCATTCGACGATGGCTACGCAATCCTCGCCGCCAATGAAGCCATTGATTGCCTTATGTTCAGCTATCAAATGGAACAACAAGACGAACACCTGAACGTCAGGCAATTGATCGGCAAGCTCCACGAGCGCCAGCAAAACGTTCCCGTATTCCTGCTGGGCGATCGCGAAAAAGCCACCGCATCGCTGGATCGCGACCTGCTGGAGCTTGTCGATGAATTCGCCTGGATTCTGGAGGACAGCGCTGACTTTATCGCTGGCCGTGCCATCGCAGCGATGACTCGCTATCGTCAGCAGTTGTTACCACCGCTGTTCAACGCCCTAATGAAATACAGCAATGTCCATGAGTATTCCTGGGCTGCACCGGGTCACCAGGGCGGTGTCGGTTTCACCAAAACACCTGCCGGTCGACTGTACCATGACTACTACGGTGAGAATCTCTTTCGTACCGACATGGGGATTGAACGTACCAATCTCGGTTCTTTACTCGACCATACAGGCGCATTTGGGGAAAGTGAAAAAAATGCTGCCCGCGTGTTCGGTGCCGACCGTTCCTGGTCCGTAGTGGTCGGGACCTCCGGCTCTAACCGCACCATCATGCAGGCTTGTATGACCGACAACGACATCGTGGTGCTGGATCGTAACTGCCATAAATCCATCGAACAGGGGCTGATCCTCACCGGGGCAAAACCGGTGTACATGGTGCCAAGCCGCAACCGGTACGGCATTATCGGGCCTATCTACCCGCAAGAAATGCAGCCTGAAACTTTACAGAAAAAAATCAGCGAAAGCCCGCTGACCAAAGGCAAAGCTGGGCAAAAACCGTCTTACAGCGTTGTGACCAACTGTACCTACGACGGTGTTTGCTACAACGCCAAAGAGGCGCAGGATCTGCTCGCACAAACCAGCGATCGCATCCACTTCGATGAAGCCTGGTACGGCTATGCTCGCTTCAACCCAATTTATGCCGATCACTACGCCATGCGTGGCGCGCCGGGCGATCATAACGGTCCTACCGTTTTTGCCACCCACTCGACCCACAAACTGCTGAATGCGCTCTCTCAGGCATCTTACATTCACGTTCGTGAAGGGCGTGGGGCCGTGAACTTCTCCCGCTTTAACCAGGCGTACATGATGCACGCCACCACCTCTCCGCTGTATGCTATCTGCGCCTCAAACGACGTGGCGGTCTCCATGATGGACGGTAACAGCGGCCTGTCGCTCACTCAGGAAGTGATCGACGAAGCAGTCGATTTCCGTCAGGCCATGGCACGGTTGTACAAAGAGTTCACCGCCGAAGGCGACTGGTTCTTCAAACCGTGGAACAAAGAAGTGGTAACCGATCCGCAGACCGGTAAAACCTATGACTTTGCCGACGCGCCAGCCACATTGCTGGCTACCGATCAGAACTGCTGGGTGATGCGTCCGGGTGAATCCTGGCACGGCTTTAAAGACCTGCCGGATAACTGGAGCATGCTGGACCCGATCAAAGTCAGCATTCTGGCACCGGGGATGGGCGACGATGGCGAACTGGAAGAGAACGGCGTACCGGCCGCACTGGTTACCGCCTGGCTTGGCCGCCACGGCATCGTGCCGACCCGAACCACCGATTTCCAGATTATGTTCCTGTTCTCCATGGGGATTACCCGCGGGAAATGGGGCACACTGATCAACACGCTGTGCTCTTTCAAACACCATTACGATGCCAATACCCCGCTGGCACAGGTGATGCCAGAACTGGTTGAGGAACATCCTGACACTTATGCCAACATGGGTATTCACGATCTGGGCGACACCATGTTCGCCTGGCTGAAAGAAAACAACCCAGGCAGCCGTCTCAATGCAGCCTACTCCGGTCTGCCGGATGCGGATATTACTCCGCGTGACGCTTACAACGCGATAGTCAGTGACAACGTTGAGATGGTGGCGATTGAAAATCTGGCGGGACGTATTGCGGCAAACTCCGTGATCCCTTACCCACCGGGAATTCCGATGCTGCTGTCCGGTGAAAACTTTGGCGATGCCAACAGCCCGCAAATTGGGTACCTGCGTTCGTTGCAGTCCTGGGACCACCACTTCCCTGGATTTGAACATGAAACCGAAGGAACGGAAATTATTGACGGTGTTTATCACGTTATGTGCGTGAAAGCATAAGGTCTCTTTTTAGATAGTCCGATGTTTAAGGTAGACATGTCATTCTTGAGTAATTCCTGAGTATTGCTGCAAAACAATAACACTGTCATACCTTTTTGCGCGGGACCACCCCGCGCTTTTTTTATACGCAAATAGCATCTTTCCACTTGCGTAAAAAAATGTGTACATAAGAAAAATCCCACCAAACATTGTAATTAATTTCAGACACGTTATTTTATTGCGGTCCTGGTTTCATCATACAATTTCAATTTAGCCGATTTGGCTCATCTGATGTTGAGCTACGGTGTTTTTTCATATTCCTGGAGTTGGGTATGAAGCTTTGCAGCAAAGAAGCTTGTGTTGTTGTATTAACGGAGAAGGATGTTTGGTTAAGGATTAACGGTAAAGAAGCCATCAGTTTAAAAGCTAATCATATGGCACTGGTGGCATGCGATAATAATATTATCGATTTTTCATCACTTAATAACGCATTGGTCGTACATATTAGCCGCGATATCATTAAAGACTATCTGCGCTTTTTAAATAAAGACCTTTCACAGATCCCACTCTGGCAACGCAGTGCCAGCCCAGTAATGACCTCAGCGTGTCTGACGCCGGATGTCTTCAGGGTGGCTGCCCAACATAGCGTAATGGACACAGTGAACGAAGCTGAAAGAGAGCGTACGCGCTCGCTACTGTTCACGGTGTTATCACGCTTTCTCGACAGCAAAAAGTTTATCTCTTTGCTCATGTATATGCTGCGCAACTGTATCAGCGACAGCGTTTATCACATTATTGAGAGCGATATACATAAAGACTGGAATTTAAGCATGGTTGCCAGTTGCTTATGCCTGAGTCCCAGTTTGTTAAAGAAAAAGCTCAAAAGTGAAAATACAAGTTACAGCCAAATAATTACCACCTGTCGCATGCGATATGCCGTCAATCAATTACTGATGGACGGCAAAAACATTTCCCAGGTCTCTCAACTATGTGGATATAACAGTACCTCATACTTTATCTCCGTATTCAAAGAGTTCTATGGGATGACGCCTCTGCATTATGTTAGTCAACATAGGGAGCCATCCGCCGCCTGATTTTTAATCAGTTAGCGATAAGCCATAATAATATCAGCATTAGCGATACCCCAGCTCCGTCATCATTAAACAGACTTTTGACGAGGTATGATAAGGCGTCATTTATCCTTATCAGGAGTTAGAAAATATGTCGACGGATGCTGATGCTCACAAAGTGGGCTTAATCCCCGTCACCCTTATGGTGTCGGGGAATATTATGGGTTCCGGTGTATTCCTGCTACCCGCAAACCTTGCGTCAACTGGCGGGATTGCAATCTACGGATGGTTGGTCACGATTATCGGTGCTCTGGCACTGTCGATGGTGTACGCCAAAATGTCGTCCTTAGACTCCAGTCCCGGTGGTTCTTATGCTTATGCCCGCCGCTGCTTCGGTCCTTTTTTGGGCTACCAGACCAACGTGCTGTACTGGCTGGCCTGCTGGATTGGTAACATCGCCATGGTGGTCATTGGCGTCGGTTACCTGAGCTACTTCTTCCCCATCTTAAAAGATCCGCTGGTCCTGACGCTGACCTGTGTCGTAGTACTGTGGATCTTCGTATTACTGAACATTGTCGGACCGAAAATGATCACCCGCGTGCAGGCCGTCGCAACGGTACTGGCACTGGTACCAATTGTCGGGATTGCCGTCTTCGGCTGGTTCTGGTTCCGCGGTGAAACCTATATGGCGGCCTGGAACGTCAGCGGCATGAACACCTTCGGCGCGATTCAAAGCACTCTGAATGTTACCTTGTGGTCATTTATCGGGGTAGAAAGCGCCTCCGTCGCGGCTGGCGTGGTTAAAAACCCCAAACGTAACGTACCTATCGCCACCATGGGCGGCGTGCTGATTGCCGCTGTTTGCTACGTGCTCTCCACCACCGCGATCATGGGTATGATCCCTAACGCGGCGCTACGTGTTTCAGCCTCTCCGTTCGGTGATGCCGCACGCATGGCGCTGGGTGACACCGCAGGGGCAATTGTCTCCTTCTGTGCTGCGGCCGGGTGTCTTGGTTCTCTGGGCGGCTGGACGCTGCTTGCCGGGCAAACCGCCAAAGCCGCAGCCGATGACGGCCTGTTCCCACCGATTTTTGCCCGCGTGAACAAAGCCGGTACGCCAGTGGCCGGGTTAATTATCGTCGGCATTCTGATGACCATCTTCCAGTTCAGCAGCATGTCGCCGAACGCAGCGAAAGAGTTTGGTCTGGTCTCTTCGGTCTCCGTTATCTTCACCCTGGTGCCGTATCTGTACACCTGCGCCGCGCTGCTGCTGCTCGGCCATGGTCACTTTGGTAAAGCACGCCCGATGTACTTACTGGTGACCTTTATCGCCTTTGTCTACTGCATCTGGGCGGTTGTCGGTTCCGGAGCCAAAGAAGTGATGTGGTCGTTCGTCACGTTGATGATCATCACCGCTCTGTACGCACTGAACTACAACCGGATCCATAAAAACCCGTATCCACTGGATGCCCCGGTAAACAATAACTAACACCAACAATCGTCGTGGCCCGATGGCGTAAGTTCATCGGGCCAACGTTCTCCCACCGCTCTTCGAAAAATCAACATTAAGAACTTAAGGTTGGCTTAATTTTACTTTGAGAGGATTTGCGCCACATAGTCGATGGAACCCCCCTTAATGTTAAAGCTCTTGTTTAAAAGGCCCACTCTCGGGCTAATCAGCTGGCTTCTGCTGATCTCATTTTATCTTGCGACCTTCCTGAACATTGCGTTCTATAAACAAGTGCTGCAAGACCTGCCTCTGGACTCTGTGCGTAACGTGCTGGTGTTTTTATCAATGCCGGTGGTCGCGTTCAGCGTCATGAACATTGTGCTGACACTGGCCTCATTCCTGTGGCTTAATCGCCTGGTGGCGTGCATTTTCATTCTGGTTGGCGCATCGGCCCAATATTTCATCATGACCTACGGCATCATCATCGACCGCTCAATGATCGCCAATATGATGGACACCACCCCCGCCGAAACCTTTGCTTTGCTGACGCCACAACTGCTCATCACGCTCGGGGTGAGCGGCATTCTGGCCGCACTTATTGCCTGCTGGGTAAAAATCAAACCGATCACGTCTGTCATGCGCAGCATACTGTTCCGTGGCGCGAACATTCTGATCTCCGCACTGCTGATCGTGCTGGTCGCTGCGTTCTTCTATAAAGATTACGCTTCACTGTTTCGCAACAACAAAGAACTGGTGAAATCCCTCAGTCCATCCAACAGCATTGTGGCGACGTCATCCTGGTATTCACACCAGAGGCTGGCCCACCTGCCGCTGGTACGCATTGGCGAAGATGCACACCGCAATCCGTTGATGGTGAAAGAAAAGCGTAAGAACCTGACGATTGTGGTTCTCGGCGAGACTTCACGTGGCGATAACTTCTCGCTGTCAGGCTATTCGCGCCAGACCAATCCGCTGCTGGAAAAAGATAATGTGGTCTATTTCCCCCGCACAACGTCCTGCGGAACGGCAACGGCAGTATCAGTACCCTGCATGTTCTCGGATATGCCACGCGCGCACTACGACGAAGAACTGGCGCAGCATCAGGAAGGCGTGCTCGACATTATTCAACGGGCGGGAATTAACGTTCTGTGGAACGATAACGACGGCGGCTGCAAAGGGGCTTGTGACCGGGTTCCACACCAGAATATGACTAAGCTGAACCTGCCGGGGCAGTGTATTGACGGTGAATGCTACGATGAAGTCCTGTTCCACGGGCTGGAAGAGTACATTAATAACCTGAAAGGCGACGGCGTGATTGTGTTGCATACCATCGGCAGCCACGGTCCGACCTATTACAACCGCTATCCTGCGCAGTTTAAGAAATTTACGCCAACCTGCGATACCAACGAAATCCATACCTGTTCACAGCAACAGTTGGTCAATACTTACGACAACACTATTCTTTACGTTGACTATATTGTTGATAAAGCAATCAATATACTGAAAGAGCACCAGGATAATTTCACCACCAGCCTGGTCTATCTTTCCGATCACGGCGAATCCTTAGGGGAAAATGGCGTCTATTTGCACGGCCTGCCGTATTCGATTGCACCTGATACGCAAAAACATGTGCCGATGCTGCTGTGGCTCTCCGAGGATTATCAGCAACGCTATCAGGTCTCTCAGACATGTTTGCAAAAACGGGCAAGCTCAGAAGATTTCTCACAGGATAATCTCTTCTCGACCTTGCTGGGATTAACGGGTGTACAAACACAGAAATATCAGGCGGCGGATGATATTCTGCAACCCTGCCGGGGAGGCTAAACGAATGAAAATCCTGATTGTTGAAGATGATACGTTGTTATTACAGGGACTGATACTCGCCGCGCAAACAGAAGGCTACGCCTGCGACGGCGTATCCACGGCCCGCGCAGCGGAGCAGTGTCTGGAGAGCGGACATTACAGTCTGGTGGTCCTCGACCTAGGCTTACCGGATGAAGACGGCCTGCACTTTCTGAACAGAATCAGACAGAAAAAATACACCGTGCCGGTACTTATCCTCACCGCCCGCGATACGGTGAAGGACCGGGTCAGTGGGCTGGACGTGGGGGCAGATGACTACCTGGTCAAACCGTTCGCACTGGAAGAACTGCACGCCCGCATCCGGGCACTGCTGCGTCGTCACAACAATCAGGGTGAAAGTGAACTCATTGTCAGCAATCTGACGCTGAATATCGGTCGTCGCCAGGTGTGGATGGACGGGCAAGAGGTTATCTTAACGCCGAAAGAATACGCACTCCTGTCGCGCCTGATGCTCAAAGCGGGCAGCCCGGTACACCGGGAAATTTTGTATAACGACATCTACAGCTGGGATAACGAACCGTCGACCAATACGCTGGAAGTGCACATTCACAACCTGCGCGACAAAGTCGGAAAATCTCGCATCCGCACGGTCAGGGGATTTGGCTATATGCTGGTTGCCACTGAGGAAAGCTAAGTGAAGCTGCTGCAATATCTAAAACAACCGCTCCCGCTTCGTCATCGTCTGATGCTAACGATTGGTCTTATTCTGCTGGTCTTTCAGCTGATTAGCACTTTCTGGTTGTGGCATGAAAGTACCGAGCAAATACAGTTATTCGAACAGGCATTGCGCGAAAATCGCAACAACGATCGCCACATCATGCATGAGATCCGCGAGGCCATCGCCAGTCTGATCGTCCCCGGCATCTTTATGGTCAGCCTGGCGCTGCTGATTTGCTACCAGGCAGTGCGACGTATTACTCGTCCGCTGGCAGATCTGCAAAAAGAGCTGGAGGCGCGGGCAGCCGATAACCTGACCCCGATTGAAATTCACAGCTCAACCATTGAGATCCAGGCGGTTGTCTCCGCGCTCAACGACCTGGTAACGCGGCTAACCAGCACGATTGAAAACGAACGCTTATTTACCGCCGATGTCGCTCACGAACTGCGCACACCGCTGTCAGGCGTGCGCCTGCATCTGGAATTATTATCCAAAACCCATAAGGTCGACGTTTCGCCGCTAATTGCCCGGCTAGATCAAATGATGGACAGCGTATCGCAACTGCTGCAACTCGCCCGCGTCGGACAGTCGTTTTCGGCCGGGAGCTACCAGCATGTCAAGCTGCTGGAGGATGTTATTCTGCCCTCCTACGATGAACTCAGCACCATGCTGGACCAACGTAAACAGACGCTGCTCCTGCCACAAAGCGCGGCGGACGTTGTCGTGCCTGGTGATGTTACGCTGTTGCGGATGCTACTACGAAATCTGGTGGAAAACGCGCATCGTTACAGCCCGGAAGGCACCCATATTACGATTAGCCTGAACACAGAGCAGGATGCCGTCCTTGCCGTTGAAGATGAAGGGCCGGGCATTGATGAAAGTAAATGCGGGGAGTTGAGTAAAGCGTTTGTGCGTATGGACAGCCGCTTTGGCGGAATTGGACTGGGGCTGAGCATTGTCAGTCGCATCACCCAGTTACATCAAGGGCATTTCTATTTGCAAAATCGCCAGGGAGCCAACGGCACTCGCGCATGGGTGGAATTGGCGAAAATTCAGTAAGAGCTCACCCATACATACAAAAAGCTGCTGACGATCAGCAAACTGCACACGGTGGTCAAACTTTCATAAATACGGGTTTTCATGACACTCTCCTCCGAAACTATGGAGGAGAGTTTGCCTGAAGGATATTAAGCCAACCTTAAGGCCACGCGCCGGATGGCGGCTGACGCCTTATCCGGCCTACAAAGTACAATGCTACCCGTAGGCCTAAAAGCTGCGTGCCATCAGGCAATGACACGATTACTCATCAATACGCGGATGCTGCTGCACCAGACGCGTGCGCTTAACCTGTAGTTCAGCAATTTCCTGATCGATATCTTCGATTTTCTGTTCAATGTTATCGTAGTGTTCGCCGAGGATCTCTTTCGCTTCCTGAATATCCGAAGCGGCAGGCGTGGCCCCTTTCAGCGGCTGATTGGCGGTCTCTTTCATGGTCACGCCGGTAATTAAACCAACCACCGCAATCACCATCAGATAATAAGCAGGCATCATCAGATTCTGCGAGCTTTCCACCAGCCATGCGGCCAATGTCGGAGTCAAACCAGCAATCAATACCGAGATATTAAACGCGGCGGCCAGTGCACTGTAGCGAATATGCGTCGGGAACATTGCCGGTAACGTGGACGCCATCACCCCGGTAAAGCAGTTGAGGATCACCGCCAACATCAGCAACCCGGCGAAAATCAGACCGATAACATTACTGTTAATCAGGATAAATGCCGGAATCGCCAGCACAAACAGCGCAATACTGCCCATGATCACAAACGGACGACGCCCGAAGCGGTCGCTGAGCAACCCCATAATCGGCTGCACAAACAGCATACCAATCATGATGGCGATAATAATCAACACACCGTGGTCTTCGGAGTAATGCAGGTTATGCGACAGGTAGCTCGGCATATAGGTGAGCAGCATGTAGTAGGTGACGTTGGTAGCAATCACCAGACCAACACATGCCAACAAGCTGCGCCAGTGCTTAGTCGCAATCTCTTTAAACGAAACCTTCGGACCTTCCTGTAGACCCTGACGATCGCCCTGCTCCAGTTTATCCACGTGCTGCTGGAACGCCGGCGTCTCTTCCAGCGCATGACGCAGGTACAGACCAATCAGCCCTAACGGTAGCGCCAGGAAGAACGGAATACGCCAGCCCCAGTCAAGGAAATTTTCCTCGCCGACGACGGTTGAAATCAGAACCACCACGCCCGCACCCAGCACAAACCCGGCAATCGAGCCGAAGTCCAGCCAACTGCCCATAAATCCACGCTTACGGTCCGGCGAATATTCCGCGACAAAAATCGACGCCCCGGTGTACTCTCCGCCGACCGAGAATCCCTGTGCCATCTTACACAGCAGCAGCAGAATCGGCGCCCAGATACCAATTGAGGCATACGAGGGAATAAGACCGATACAGAAGGTACTTATCGACATAATCACAATGGTGATAGCCAGTATCTTCTGACGACCGTATTTATCGCCGAGCATACCGAAGAACAATCCGCCAAGCGGTCGAATCAGAAAGGGAACAGAGAAGGTAGCGAGTGCAGCAACCATCTGCACGCTGGGGTCAGCCCCCGGGAAGAACACTTTACCTAATGCGTAAGCAACAAATCCATAAACACCAAAATCGAACCATTCCATCGCATTACCTAACGACGCTGCGGTAATGGCTTTTCGCAATTTACCGTCATCAATGATGGTAACGTCGCGCAGCGTTATCGGTTTTATTTTTTTCCTTTTTAGCATACTCGTCCTCATAGACTTAGCCCTGTCACGCTCCAGTTCGAGTCCCCCAACGCCCATGCGTCAAGGTCATCACCGAGCGGGGAACGCACAGGCGCATTCCCTGTAACAAGCGTAGCAGGTTTACTTACACTGACGAGAAACGCACAGTACAACCGAACCTGTTGACGCCTGATTGGGCGGTTAATGACCTCTTTACCCTAACAGCGTTTAAATTTGTGATCAACTTCACATATAGTTTTTCATTTCGTCAACATGCGTAAATTAGGTCATTCTTAGTCATCTTTTTTACATGTAACGCTTGTGATTTACTGACAATTAAATACAAGAATAAATCGCTTTATTGCACCAACAATCACAGCGGTCATTATTATTCTGCTAGCAAAAAAAACACCTAATCCCTTCACAAAAAGATCACAGCTTTTTTAATAATCAGAGCGACCGGGAACTTTTGCTCGGAATATGTGATGAAGATAACTAAAACATCGTTTTATTTTGATTGAATCAACGTTCCCATGAATGCAAAATAATTCCAGACGCAATATCCCTGGGAGCAGCAACACGCTCAACGTATGCCGCGTTAGATTTTATAAAACAAAGAGATAGCGAGTTTCTTTGTTAAGAAAAACCAGTAACCAGTTGAATTTATTAATTTTTACTCTCTTGCGCTAGTATTAGCGGCGACAAGACATGAGGACGTTTATGAAAATTAAAGCCACGATTGAACGCATCCCCGGTGGAATGATGTTGATTCCTCTGTTATTAGGCGCAGTGTTAAATACGTTAGCTCCGGATACCGGTGCGTATTTCGGTTCGTTTACCAAAGGAATGATCAGCGGAACGGTACCGATTCTGGCAGTGTGGTTTTTTTGTATCGGCGCATCTATTGATTTACGGGCAACCGGCACGGTATTACGCAAGTCCGGTACGCTGGTAATAACCAAAATAGCCGTGGCGTGGGTAGTGGCAATGATTGCGGCTTCATTTATTCCTGATACCGGTATTCAAACCGGGTTCTTTGCAGGCCTCTCAGTTTTGGCAATTGTCTCCGCAATGGACATGACCAACGGTGGTTTGTACGCCAGCCTGATGAACCAGTACGGCACCAAAGAAGAGTCCGGCGCATTTGTGTTGATGTCTCTGGAATCCGGCCCGTTGATGACCATGGTGATCCTCGGCTCCGCGGGTCTGGCCTCCTTCGAGCCACACCATTTTATCGGCGCGGTATTACCGTTCCTGATTGGCTTTACATTAGGCAACCTGGATCATGACCTGCGTTCTTTCTTCAGCAAAGCCACACCGGTGCTGATCCCGTTCTTCGGCTTCGCATTGGGTAACACCATTAACCTGAGCGTAATCGTTGATACCGGTCTGCTGGGTATCTTGCTGGGTGTCGCGGTTATCGTCATCACCGGTATCCCGCTGATTATTGCAGACCGTGTTATTGGTGGCGGGAACGGTACGGCAGGCGTGGCAGCCTCTTCAGCAGCAGGCGCTGCGGTGGCAAACCCGGTGATTATCGCCCAGATTAACCCGGCGTTCGAACCGGTTGCCGCATCCGCTACGGCGCTGGTTGCCGCCAGCGTAATTGTCACCGCCATTCTGGTGCCGATTATCACCGCGCTGTACGCCAAACGTTTTAATAAAAACCTGGTCGCCAACGAGACGGTGGCCACCCCGGCAGACTCTCTGCACCACTAACTCTGTCTTAGCCCCACTGACCGTCCCTGCTCAATTGATGAGTAGGGACGGTGCAAAAATCTCCTCAACCATCGCATCAGCCAGTCGTTTCGCCGAACACAATCGCGGCATTCCTAACGCCACATTTTGCCAACGCTGCGTCACCGACCAGCTCACCGGATGACGCTGCGCATCGCACCAGCCGCCTAACCAGCTCAGCATATCGTTATACTCGCCCGATCCGCCGACAACTGGCGTGCTGAGCCAATGATGATAGTAATGACGCGTAGCAGGCGCCGCATTCACGCTGTCCGCCAACGCCTGAGCGGCCATGGTTCGCAGGTTGTCTTTTAGCATTAACACCACATCGGCATTCGCTAACCGGCAGGCGTCACCGAAGGCTCCCCAGCGCAACTCCTCCAGCGCAACAAAACAGCGTCCAGGTAACGACCAACCGTCATATGTGCCAGCCCGCCAGCGGGTAAAAATTTGTTCGCTGTGTTCGCCCGCCTGAACCGTCAGGCCACGCTGGGTCAGCGCCTTCTCTTTATACGCAGCGCGTTGGGTAAACCAGTCAGTCAGTGAATTTATTTGTTGTAAAAGACCGGGGGTTGAAAGCCCACGCGGGTGTTCGGTTTGTTGTAAAAACCTCAGCCCTTCGGCAATACGCACCAGCGCCAGATGGCCTGGGTCGATCATGCCCGCCAACTTCTCTACCAGCTTAAGACGCATCACCAGATGCTCGCTGGATACTCCCGCCATCACCCACGCCCGTAGTTGTGTCTGGGATAACACCTCCTGCGTCAGACGCGCGCGAAGCCGCTGCTGCTGTTGCAGAAAACCGCCGGAACGTTTGGTTTCATCTCCCTGAACCAGATCGACCATAAACTTCGGGTAGACACACTCCAGCGTCCTCCCGGGGCCTTCCAGTAAAACGTTAGTCATGTGTGCTCGGTTGCAAAAAGGGTATTGATATCGTCACGCAGCAAACGGGAATCTTCATAAAGCCATGCCGCAATCGTAATGCGCTGCTGCAATTGCTCATTCATTGCATTCACCGCGGATTCATTTTGTTGGCGTAGCGTCAGACTCTCACTCAGGCTCGCCTGCAATTGCGCCAGACACAGTGAAAAATCTGCAAAAAACGTGGCCATGCCTGCCGTAACGGAAATATCGACCTGAGCAACTAAAGCTTTACGAATTTGTTGGCAAAACTGGGAGACATACTGCACAAGGTTCTTATGCAAAGCGCCCATATCAATGAGATAACGCGTTTTTGTTTCGACGTAATCATTCCATCCCCAGTTGGGTTGATTTAGCCAACGAGAGAAAGTGTCACGTACCGCACCACCAGTAGACGGCGCATTTTCTGCCGGAATATCCTGCTCAATGGCCTCGTTAAACAATTGGCGGGTATTGAAATTAAACATCGCTGTATGGAACGCTGGAAAACGGATCCGCGCACGAAAACCGGCGTGGTTTAGCTCCTCTTTCACCCTTTGCTCAATTGGCCGCATCGCGTCATTTAGCGCCCGGGAGAGTGTCGACTCAAGCTGTTCAAAACGCAGGGCTAAGTCACGGCTGATGCTTTCCTGCGCCGCCAGCAATACCCCCTCACAGGACGAGCGAATTTTATCTAACACAATTTTCGCCTGGCCTTCATCGTGCAGCACCAGCATTTCTCCGGCCATTTCTGCCGAGGAGACGCCAGTTCCCAGACTATGTTGTGACATCATCAGGACGTTTTCTTTGACAAAGAACGTGTTGATACCGCAAAGAATCTCGGTTTGTTGCTCTATGAGATAGGCTGCAGCAGCTTCCAGCGCCAGTTCTACTTCATGGCTGACTTCATCGCTCACCCGCCCCTGGCTCACTTCTAACTGCTGCATATCCTCTTCAATATGCGTGATGTTCAGCCGTAGTTCGTCATAGGCGACCGTTAACCCGTGGGCACGAAACTCCAGATATTCGTGCACGCTTTGCGCATAGTTCAATAACTTATGTGACGCTGAGCGTAGCGCATACAGCGATGCATTGGCGTAAGCGGCGTGAATCACTTTCTGGATAGGCTGTTCAAACAGCGAGTCTTCCCACAACAGGTCGGCGGCATGACGGATATGCTCCGTATCTTCAAGATCGGTGGTGCGCCAGCGTCTGCCAAGCGCCGCTTCGGCAAAATCCTGCACCCAACGTTGCACCTGATGATCCGGCAGTCGCCCACGGGCCGTCAGCTCATGACGCGCCCTGTTTGCCAGATAGCCCCACATAGAGGAAACCGGATAGATTCTCTCAGGGGCAATACCACCTTGCATCAACGTGCCAGAAATCAACGCCCGCACCTGCTCTTCATCGTCACTGTTGCGGTCTTTCTGATCGAACTTGTTCACCAGCGCATACAGCGGTACTGACTTGCCAACCGCCATAATCGCCTGACGCACTTCCTCATCAGAAATCGATTTCAATTGGGTGTAATCCAACACTGCCAGCACCGCAGAGGCCCGTACCAGCTGTTCATTAAGCATTTTTTGTAAGTGCGGTTGTCCCGCCTCGTTCGGCCCCGGCGTATCCAGCAACGTTAATTGCCCTGGGTAGCTTGCTTGTCCGGCCAAATGGACAAACTCAACCTCAATAACCGGAATATGCTCAATCGCGGCATAGGCAGCAAAAGGAAAATCAACATCCAATGCTTTTGACAGGCGCACCAGGTCGTTCAGGCTTTTAAGGCAATGGAAAATAGGCTGTGCGCCAAGATAATACCGTTCAAATGCCACGCCGGTTTCAATATGCTGCAGCAGGACATTCATATCCTTGTCAATTTCCAGGGTCTGCGTAAGACGCTGGCGATCGCACTCGCGCACACGCTGCTGTAAAACCTTCATTAAGGCATCAATCGGCGCGACATGTGAAAAATGCAGGACTGGCTCTTTCTGCCCCGGCGTATGACGAATTAGCGTTGGTAACGCCGTCATGGGGCGATTACGATTAGGTAAAACTTCTGTCCCTACAATCGCGTTAATCGTCGTCGATTTTCCCGCTTTCATCGTGCCAACAATCGCCAGCACCATTTCCAGACGCGTAATCTTGCGCAACTCATTATTGAGCGTTGCTTGCTGGACATCCATGCCACGCGCGCTGAAGTGCAGGGGCTGAACAACCTGACTGCTATGCTCTCCTTGTTTTAGCGCGACATCATCCAACGACGTCATGGGCAATTTTTGCAATTGCCTGAGATGTTCAAGCGAGAGCATCAGCAAGCGTTCCGCTTCCTGACTTAATTCATATATTGTCTGTGTGTGCATGGAAAATCTTTCCTTAACGCAAATAGCATTGCTTTTATTTAGCCCAATCGTTTTATTTATAGATTTTTTGGCTTTTATAATTACGTGTGGAAATAATTAAAATCAAAACAACCAATTGATATTATTAAAATAAGTTTGGCGTACAACCGCTGGCCTGAAACCTCTCACTTATCTAATAAGTAAGAAAGATAAACAGCGTAGTTCAGTTTTAAAAAATGCCAGCTTAATCCCCCTACTAAAATTAAGGGGGATTGAGATATTCAATCACAATGACTTAGACATCCGCAGGCGATGTTACCTATGAATATCAGATATTTCGCCTCACCTTATCTTAAATAACCTGACGTAGCAATTTCCCTTAAAAAATATTACCCCATACTTTCATTGAGGTAAAAGCAAAGGGTCTTTACAGCAGATCATTTGCGTAATCACGCAGTAGTCCCGACAAAAGCAGGGATTTTATGTATAATTGCGGCCTTTTTCGGCAATCTGCCATTTTTTGGGCGCATTTGCCCCTGCTGACTTTTGAGGAAATCCACATGTCATTACCACACTGCCCACAATGCAACTCCGAATACACTTACGAAGATAACGGCATGTTCATCTGCCCGGAATGCGCGCACGAATGGAACGATGCTGAACCGGCACAGGACAGCGACGAACTGATCGTTAAAGATGCCAACGGCAACCTGCTGGCCGACGGCGACAGCGTTACCGTCGTGAAAGACCTGAAGGTAAAAGGTAGCTCTTCCATGCTGAAGATCGGTACCAAAGTGAAAAACATTCGGCTGGTTGAAGGTGACCACAACATCGATTGCAAAATCGATGGCTTTGGCCCAATGAAGCTGAAATCTGAGTTTGTGAAAAAGAACTGATGCAAATTGCCTGATGGCACTACGCTCATCAGGTCTACACCAGCTCATCTGCCAGGCGGGAAGCTCATACTTCCCGCCTGGTTTATTTATGCAGACGATAACTACACTTAACTGGTTTCTTTTACCTGAGGTAAAGATTATGCCGTTAAGTCCCTATATCTCCTTTGCAGGCAACTGCGCTGACGCTATCGCCTACTATCAAAAAACGTTAGGCGCTGAACTGCTCTACAAAATCAACTTCGGTGAAATGCCCAAATCGGCGCAGGATAGTGAAGATGGTTGCCCTTCAGGCATGAAATTCCCCGACACCGCCATCGCCCACGCCAACCTGCGCGTTGCGGGCAGCGACATCATGATGAGCGATAGCGCCCCGGACGGAAATGCTCACTACTCTGGCTTTACGCTGGTGCTCGACACGCAAAACGTCGATGAAGGCAAACGCTGGTTTGATAACCTGGCAGCAAACGGAAAAATCGAAATGGACTGGCAGGAAACCTTCTGGGCCCACGGTTTCGGTAAAGTGAGCGACCAGTATGGCGTGCCGTGGATGATCAACGTCGTCAAACAACAGCAACCCCCTACAGAGTAATCCAACGGGAGGCCAGCCCTCCCGTACTGTCATCAAATAGCGCTCAACTCTTCATCATCGAGTAACTATCCCTTAACGAAAACGTCACATTGATCCGCCACGATGGGGCCACTTTTTTAGGGAGGCCGCAGCATGCAAACGATTATTCGCGTCGAAAAACTCTCCAAGTCCTTCAATCAACATCAGGCGCTCAATGCGGTTGATCTGAACATCTGTTCCGGTGAGATGGTGGCTCTGCTTGGGCCGTCCGGCTCCGGCAAATCCACCCTTTTACGTCATTTAAGCGGTTTGATCGTCGGTGATAAATCACCCGGTAGCCGCGTCGAGCTGCTGGGCCGCACCGTTCAACATGAAGGCCGCCTGGCGCGCGATATCCGCAAAAGCCGCGCCCACACCGGCTACATCTTCCAGCAGTTCAATCTGGTGAACCGCCTGACAGTGCTGGAGAACGTCCTGATTGGCGCGCTCGGCAGCACGCCGTTCTGGCGTACCTGTTTTAGCTGGTTTACCGCCGAGCAGAAACAGCGTGCATTACAGGCGCTGACCCGCGTGGGCATGGCGCATTTTGCATACCAGCGTGTTTCCACGCTTTCGGGCGGACAACAGCAGCGCGTCGCAATCGCCCGCGCGCTGATGCAGCAGGCCAAAGTGATCCTTGCCGATGAGCCGATTGCCTCACTGGACCCGGAATCCGCCCGCATCGTGATGGACACCCTACGCGACATCAACCAGACCGACGGCATCACCGTGGTCGTCACGCTGCATCAGGTAGATTACGCCCTGCGCTACTGCGAACGCATCGTCGCGCTGCGCCAGGGCAACGTCTTCTTTGATGGCAGCAGCCAGCATTTTGATAACGATCGTTTTGACCATCTTTACCGCAGCATGAACCGCGTCGAACAGAACGCGCAGGCTGCATAGTTCTAAAAAACCAGGCGTTATTGGCGCAGCCAGGCTGGAGACGGCCAGCGCGGAAAAACCGGAGCGTACACGCAGTACGTGAGGATTTTGAGCACTGCCCGGATTCAGGCTGGCAAGTGAAATAGCCTGGAACAATGACTAATTAAGGAAACGACATGAGCTATAAGACAGTTGCCGCGCTGGCTTTCACCAGCATGTTTAGCGTCAGTACCTTGTTAAGCCCGGCGCATGCCGAAGAGCAAGAAAAAGCGCTGAACTTTGGCATTATTTCGACCGAGTCACAGCAAAACCTGAAGCCGCAGTGGGAACCGTTCCTGAAGGACATGGAAAAATCACTGGGCGTGAAAGTGAACGCCTTCTTCGCCCCGGACTACGCCGGGATCATCCAGGGCATGCGCTTTAACAAAGTGGATATCGCCTGGTACGGCAACCTCTCGGCAATGGAAGCGGTGGATCGCGCTAACGGGCAAGTGTTTGCCCAGACCGTCGCCGCCGACGGATCCCCGGGTTACTGGAGTGTGTTGATCGTTAACAAAGACAGTCCGATCAATAACCTGAACGATCTGATCGCCAAACGTAAGGATCTGACCTTCGGCAACGGCGATCCCAACTCAACGTCAGGCTTCCTTGTTCCCGGCTACTACGTCTTTGCCAAAAACAACATCTCCGCGAGCGATTTCAAACGCACCGTTAACGCCGGACACGAAACCAACGCCCTGGCAGTCGCCAACAAGCAGGTCGATGTCGCCACCAACAACACCGAAAACCTCGACAAGCTGAAAACTTCCGCGCCGGAAAAGCTGAAAGAGCTGAAGGTGATCTGGAAGTCACCGCTGATCCCGGGCGATCCGATCGTCTGGCGTAAAAACCTCTCCGAAACCACCAAGGACAAGGTGTACGACTTCTTTATGAATTACGGCAAAACGCCGGAGCAGAAAATCGTACTGGAACGCCTTGGATGGGCACCGTTCCGCGCCTCCAGCGATCTGCAACTGGTACCGATTCGCCAGCTGGCACTGTTTAAAGAGATGCAGGGTGTGAAGGACAACAAAGGGCTGAACGAGGAAGAGAAAACCAGCAAAACCTCGGCGTTGAAAGCGCAGCTCGATGACCTTGACCGTCTGACAGCCGCACTGGGCGCCATGACCAGCGTCACCAAAGCGGTGCAGTAACCCTGGTGCCCGGTGGCGCTTCGCTTACCGGGCCTACGGTGTTTTGTAGGCCGGATAAGACGCCTGCGCCGCCATCCGGCGATAACCTATGCACGGAGCTAAACATGCAAACCATCACCGTCGCCCCGCCCAAACGTAGCTGGTTCTCGCTGCTGAGCTGGGCCATTCTGCTCGCCGTACTGGTGGTCTCGTGGAAAGGTGCCGAAATGGCTCCGCTCACGCTGATCGAAGATTCCGGCAATATGGCAACCTTCGCCGCCGACTTCTTCCCACCGGACTTCAGCCAGTGGCAAGACTATCTCGGTGAAATGGCCGTCACCCTGCAAATTGCCGTCTGGGGGACTGCCCTCGCCGTGGTGCTATCGATTCCCTTCGGCCTGATGTGCGCCGATAACCTGGTGCCGTGGTGGATTTACCAGCCGATGCGCCGCCTGATGGACGCCTGCCGCGCCATCAATGAAATGGTCTTCGCGATGCTGTTCGTGGTCGCCGTCGGGTTAGGGCCATTCGCCGGGGTGATGGCGCTGTTTATCCACACTACCGGGGTACTCTCCAAGCTGCTTTCCGAGGCGGTAGAAGCCATTGAGCCGGGTCCGGTAGAAGGTATTCGCGCCACCGGAGCCAACAAAATTGAAGAGATTCTGTACGGCGTTCTGCCACAGGTCATGCCGCTACTTATCTCCTACTCGCTGTATCGCTTTGAATCCAATGTTCGCTCGGCCACGGTAGTCGGCATGGTGGGCGCAGGTGGTATTGGCGTGACCTTATGGGAAGCGATTCGCGGCTTTCAGTTCCAGCAAACCTGCGCCCTGATGGTGTTAATCATCGTCACCGTCAGCCTGTTGGATTTCCTTTCCCAGCGTTTGCGTAAGCACTTTATCTGATTAGCGAGGCATTGATTGCTATGCACTTGTCTACACATCCGACCAGCTATCCAACGCGTTATCAGGAAATTGCCGCGAGACTTGAGCAGGAGCTACGTCAACATTATCGCTGCGGTGACTATCTGCCCGCCGAGCATCAGCTTGCCGCGCGCTTTGACGTAAACCGCCACACCCTGCGCCGCGCCATTGACCAGTTGGTTGAACGCGGTTGGGTTCAGCGTCGCCAGGGAGTCGGCGTGCTGGTGCTGATGCGCCCGTTCGATTACCCGCTTAATGCCCAGGCACGCTTTAGTCAGAACCTGCTGGACCAGGGCAGCCACCCCACCAGCGAAAAACTGCTGGCGGTGCTGCGTCCGGCCTCCAGCCACATTGCCGATGCGCTCAGCATAAACGAGGGCGATAACGTGATTCACCTGCGCACCCTGCGTCGGGTTAACGGGATCGCACTGTGCCAGATCGACCACTATTTTTCCGACCTCACGCTGTGGCCGCTGCTGCAAGGCTTTAACAGCGGCTCACTGCACGACTATCTGCGCCAACAATCAGGTCTGACGCTGCTGCGCACGCAAACGCGCATCAGCGCCCGCCGCGCGCAGGCCAAAGAGAGCAAGGTGCTGGAAATCCCCAATATGGCGCCGCTGCTGTGCGTGCGCACCCTGAACCACCGTGAAGGCGAAGAACACGCGGCGGAATACTCCGTCAGCCTGACCCGCGCCGACATGATCGAATTCACTATGGAGCACTGAATGCATTTCGATACCGCCACCCGCCAGCGCTGGATGCGCGCCCTGGCTTACAGCAATGCCGATGCCCTGAACGCCCGCATCAACGAGCTCAAACTGACGCCGGACTATGAACTTATCCGCGCACCGGAAAGCGGACTGATGCAGATCCAGGCCCGTATGGGCGGTACCGGTAACCGCTTCTTTGCCGGTGACACCACGCTTACCCGCGCAGTGGTACGCCTGAAGAGCGGCACGCTGGGTTACAGCTACCTGCTGGGACGCAACAAACAACATGCCGAGCAGTGCGCGGTGATTGACGCGCTACTGCAGGAACAAACGCATTTCCAGAACCTAATGGAAACCTTAATTGCCCCGCTGGAAGCGGAACGCGATGCGCTGATTAACGCACGCTGTGCCGAAGTTAACGCCAGCCGGGTCGACTTCTTCACGCTGGTACGCGGAGATAACGCATGACCTTACAGACCGCATTTAATTTACCCGTTCAGGATGCTCAGCAGAGCTTTCGTCGCCTGCTGAAAGCCATGAGCGAACCGGGCGTAATCGTCGCCCTGCATCAGCTGAAACACGGCTGGCAGCCGCTGGGTCTGGCGACCACCAGCGTGCTGCTGACCCTGGTCGATGGCGACACGCCGGTCTGGCTGGCGCCGTCGATGGATAACGATATCGCCCGGCAGAACCTGCGTTTTCACACCAACGCGCCGCTGGTGGATCAACCACAGTTGGCGGCCTTTGCCGTCGCCGACGAACGTATCAGCAGCGAACAGCTTAACGCCCTCTCCGCCGGTTCAGCCGTCGCACCAGAAACCAGCGCCACGCTGATTGTGCAGGTCTCTGGCTTAAGCGGCGGACGCATGCTGCGTCTGACCGGCGCGGGCATCGCCGAAGAGCGCATGATCGCGCCACAGCTGCCGGAATGCCTGATTCACGAACTCACCGAACGCCCGCACCCGTTCCCACTGGGGGTCGATCTGATCCTCACCTGTGGCGAACGCCTGCTGGCTATTCCGCGAACCACCCATGTGGAGGTGTGCTGATGTACGTCGCCGTCAAAGGGGGCGAAAAGGCGATAGCCAACGCCCACGCCCTGCAGGAAAACCGACGCCGGGGCGATGAGACCATTGCTGAACTGAGCGTGGCGCAAATCGAACAGCAGATGAACCTGGCCGTTGATCGGGTGATGACCGAAGGCGGCATCGCCGACCGCGAACTGGCTGCGCTGGCGCTCAAACAGGCCAGCGGCGATAACGTCGAGGCCATCTTTTTGCTCCGCGCCTACCGCACTACGCTGGCAAAGGTCGCTGTCAGCGAACCGGTTAACAGCGCAGAAATGCGCCTTGAGCGCAGAATCTCCGCGGTCTACAAGGATATTCCCGGCGGGCAGCTGTTGGGTCCAACCTATGACTATACCCATCGTCTGCTGGATTTTACCCTGCTGGCGAACGGTGAAGCGCCGCCGCTGCGCACCGCTGAGAGCGAACAAGATGCCTCCCCGCACGTCTTTTCCCTGCTGGCGAACCAGGGCCTGGCTAAACGTGAAGAGGATGATGGCGCAACACCCGACGACATCACCCGCACGCCGCCGGTTTACCCCTGCTCACGCGCTTCACGTCTGCAACAGCTGATGCGTGGTGACGAGGGATATTTGCTGGCGCTGGCCTACTCCACCCAGCGCGGCTACGGGCGCAACCACCCGTTTGCCGCCGAAATCCGTAGCGGCTATGTGGCACTGGAAACCGTACCGGAAGAGCTGGGATTTGCGGTGAACGTCGGCGAACTGCTGATGACGGAATGTGAAATGGTCAACGGATTTGTCGCGCCAGAAAATGAATCCCCCCATTTTACCCGCGGCTACGGGCTGGTGTTCGGTATGAGCGAACGTAAAGCGATGGCGATGGCGCTGGTGGACCGCGCCCTACAGGCAGCCGAATACGATGAAACGGTCACAGGACCGGCGCAGGACGAAGAGTTCGTGCTGGCGCATGCGGATAACGTCGAGGCGGCGGGTTTTGTTTCGCACCTCAAACTTCCCCATTACGTCGATTTCCAGGCCGAACTGGAACTGCTCAAACGCCTGCAACAGGAGGCCACCCGTGACCACTAACCTCTCCGGCTACAACTTTGCCTATCTTGATGAGCAGACCAAACGCATGATCCGCCGCGCAATTCTGAAAGCGGTAGCGATCCCTGGTTACCAGGTACCGTTTGGCGGACGTGAAATGCCGATGCCATACGGATGGGGAACCGGCGGCATTCAACTTACCGCCAGCGTGATTGGCGAGCCGGACGTGCTGAAAGTGATTGACCAGGGCGCGGACGACACCACTAACGCCGTATCGATTCGAAATTTCTTCAAGCGTGTGACCGGAGTGAATACCACTGAGCGTACGGAAGATGCGACGCTGATCCAGACCCGCCACCGCATCCCGGAGACGCCGCTGGTGGAAGGTCAAATAATCATCTTCCAGGTACCGATCCCCGAGCCGCTACGCTTTATCGAACCGCGTGAAACGGAAACTCGCACCATGCACGCGCTGGAAGAGTACGGCATCATGCAGGTGAAACTGTATGAAGATATCGCCCGCTTTGGTCATATCGCCACCACTTACGCCTATCCGGTGAAGGTCAACGACCGCTACGTCATGGACCCGTCGCCCATCCCGAAATTCGACAATCCGAAGATGGACATGATGCCGGCCCTGCAACTGTTTGGCGCAGGCCGCGAAAAACGTATCTATGCCGTTCCACCTTACACTCGCGTGGAAAGCCTCGATTTCGACGATCACCCGTTTACCGTGCAGAGCTGGGATGAACCTTGTGCCATCTGCGGCTCAACCCACAGCTATCTCGATGAAGTGGTGCTCGATGACAGCGGCAAACGCATGTTTGTCTGCTCCGACACCGATTACTGCCGCCAACAGAGCGAGGCCCTCAGCAAATGACGCAACCGCTGCTTTCAGTCAACAACCTGACCCATCTCTACGCGCCGGGCAAGGGCTTCAGCGATGTCTCTTTTGACCTGTGGCCAGGCGAAGTGCTGGGTATCGTCGGCGAGTCCGGTTCTGGCAAAACCACGCTGCTGAAATCGATCTCTTCACGGCTGACGCCGCAGAGCGGTGAGATTTTGTATCAGAACCGTTCGCTGTACGGCATGAACGAAGCCGACCGTCGCCGTCTGCTGCGCACCGAATGGGGCGTGGTGCATCAGCATCCGCTGGATGGCCTGCGCCGTCAGGTCTCCGCCGGCGGCAATATCGGCGAACGCCTGATGGCCACTGGCGCGCGTCACTACGGCGACATCCGCGCCACCGCGCAGCGCTGGCTGGAGGAGGTGGAGATCCCCGCCTCGCGTATCGACGACCTGCCAACCACTTTTTCCGGCGGTATGCAGCAGCGCCTGCAGATCGCCCGCAACCTCGTCACTCATCCCAAACTGATGTTTATGGACGAACCCACCGGCGGGCTGGACGTTTCGGTACAGGCCAAACTGCTGGACCTGCTGCGCGGCCTGGTGGTGGAACTGGATCTTGCAGTGGTCATTGTCACCCACGATTTGGGTGTGGCGCGTCTGCTGGCAGACCGTTTGCTGGTGATGAAGCAGGGTCAGGTGGTGGAAAGTGGGTTAACCGACCGCGTGCTCGACGACCCGCACCATCCGTACACCCAGTTGTTGGTGTCGTCCGTTTTGCAAAATTAAACATCGGATGCCGGATGGCAGCTTACGGGGCGCTTTTTGTAGGCCGGATAAGCACAGCACCATCCGGCAATAAGAACCATGAGGCTCAAATGATCCGCGTTGAAAATGTCAGTAAAACCTTTGTCCTGCATCAGCAAAACGGCGTGCGTCTGCCGGTGCTGCAAAACGCCACGCTGGAAGTGAAAAATGGCGAATGCGTGGTGCTGCACGGTCACTCGGGTAGCGGCAAGTCCACGCTGCTGCGATCGCTGTACGCCAACTATCTGCCGGATGAAGGACACATCCACATTCGCCACAGCGATGAGTGGGTCGATCTGGTGCAGGCCCCGGCGCGCAAAGTGTTGGAAGTTCGCCGTTCAACCATCGGCTGGGTAAGCCAGTTCCTGCGCGTAATCCCGAGGATTTCCGCGCTGGATGTGGTGATGCAACCGCTGCTGGATCTGGGTGTCTCCCGTGAGGAGTGTGCAGCCAAAGCGGCTAACCTGCTTACCCGCCTGAACGTGCCGGAGCGGCTGTGGCATTTGGCACCGTCGACCTTCTCCGGCGGCGAACAGCAGCGCGTCAACATCGCCCGCGGGTTTATCGTCGATTACCCGATTCTGCTGCTCGATGAACCCACCGCCTCGCTGGACGCCAAAAATAGCGCCGCCGTCGTCGCATTGATTGAAGAAGCAAAAGCCCGCGGCGCAGCAATTGTCGGTATTTTTCACGATCAAACCGTGCGCGACCGCGTAGCGGATCGTCTGCATCTGATGGGAACAACAGCATGATTATCAATAATGTAAAGCTGGTACTGGAAGATGACGTGGTGCAAGGATCGCTGGAAATCGAGGGCGGGGTCATTCGCGCCTTTGCTGAAAGTCCGAGCAGCCTACCTGAGGCGCTGGACGGCGAAGGCGGCTGGCTGCTGCCAGGGCTTATCGAGCTGCATACCGATAATCTCGACAAATTTTTTACCCCGCGCCCGAAGGTAGACTGGCCTGCCCACTCGGCAATGAGCAGCCACGACGCGCTAATGGTCGCCAGCGGCATTACCACCGTGCTGGACGCAGTGGCGATTGGCGATGTGCGCGACGGTGGTGACCGTCTGGAAAATCTGGAGAAGATGATCAACGCGGTGGAAGAGACGCAAAAGCGTGGGGTCAATCGCGCCGAGCACCGCCTGCACCTGCGCTGCGAGCTGCCGCATCACACTACCCTGCCGCTGTTTGAAAAACTGGTTGGTCGTGAGCCGGTGACGCTGGTGTCGCTGATGGATCATTCCCCCGGCCAGCGTCAGTTCGCCAATCGTGAGAAGTACCGCGAGTATTATCAGGGCAAGTATTCGCTCACCGACGAGCAGATGGCCCGTTATGAAGAAGAACAGTTAGCGCTGGCTGCGCGTTGGTCACAGCCCAACCGCACGGCGATTGCCCAGATGTGCCGTGAGCGCCAGATTGCGCTGGCGAGCCATGACGATGCCACCTGCGATCATGTGCTCGAATCGCATCAACTTGGCAGCGTGATCGCCGAATTTCCCACAACTTTCGAAGCCGCCGATGCCTCACGCCAGCATGGCATGAACGTGCTGATGGGCGCACCTAACATCGTGCGCGGCGGTTCTCACTCCGGCAACGTGGCGGCACATAGGCTGGCTGAGCTGGGGCTGCTGGATATTCTCTCCTCCGACTACTACCCCGCCAGCCTGCTCGATGCGGCATTTCGCGTAGCGGATGACGACGCTAACCGCTTTACGCTGTCGCAGGCTATTCGTCTGGTGACCCGCAATCCGGCGCGGGCCTTAAATCTCGACGATCGCGGCGTTATTGCCGAAGGTAAACGCGCGGATCTGGTGCTGGCGCATCGCAAAGGCGGCAACATCCATATCGACCACGTCTGGCGTCAGGGCAAAAGGGTATTCTGACTATGGGTAAACTGATCTGGCTGATGGGGCCGTCCGGCTCCGGTAAGGACAGTCTGCTGGCAGAATTGCGCCAGCAGGAACCGGCGCAACTGCTGGTGGCGCATCGCTACATCACCCGTGCCGCCAACGCCGGGAATGAAAATCATATTGCGCTAAGTGAACCAGAGTTTTTTACCCGCGCCGGGCAGAATCTGCTGGCGCTGAGCTGGCACGCCAACGGCTTCTACTACGGCGTCGGCGTGGAGATAGACCTCTGGCTGCACGCTGGTTTTGATGTGGTGGTCAACGGCTCGCGTGCGCATCTGCCCCAGGCGCAGGCCCGTTATGGCGCTTCTTTGCTTCCCATTTGCTTACAGGTTTCTCCGGCAATTCTCCGCCAGCGCCTGCAGGCTCGTGGGCGGGAGAGCGAAACGGAAATCGCCGCCCGTCTTGAACGCGCAGCCCGCTACGCCCCGTATGACTGCCACGTCCTGAATAACGATGGTAGTTTGCTACAGTCTGTCGATACACTGCTCGCACTGATGGGACGCAAGGAGAAGAAACATGTCTGTCTGTGAATTACGCCGCGCCACGCTCTACGATACCGATGCGGTTTACGCGCTCATCTGCGAGTTGAAACAGGGTCAATTTGACCTGCAGGCTTTTAGCGCGGGTTACGCCGCTAATCTGCAAGATGCCAATATGCACTACCAGTTGGCACTGATCGACGGACAGGTCGTCGGCTTGATCGGTCTACACCTGCAGTTTCATCTGCACCACGCCAACTGGATTGGCGAAATCCAGGAACTGGTGGTGATGCCGCAGGCGCGAGGGTTAAGGGTTGGCAGCCAGCTACTGGCCTGGGCCGAAGCCGCCGCACGCGAAGCGGGCGCAGAAGTCACCGAGCTTTCCACCAGCACCCAACGCCTTGACGCACACCGTTTTTACCAGCGCGAAGGCTATACCATGAGCCATTTTCGCTTCACCAAACCGCTGTAGGGGGAGCCATGAGTCTGACCATTACGCTAACGGGAACGGGCGGCGCACAGCTGGTGCCGACATTTGGCTGCGACTGTGCGGCCTGCCAACGAGCACGCTTACAGGCGCAATATCGTCGACGCCCTTGTAGCGGGGTGGTCAAATTCAACAATGCGGTGACGCTGCTGGACGCGGGGATCCCGCATCTGATGGACGACTGGCCAGCGGGCAGCTTCCAGCAGTTTCTGCTGACCCACTATCATATGGATCACGTGCAGGGGCTGTTTCCGCTGCGCTGGGGCGTGGGGGCGACTATCCCGGTGTACGGACCGCCGGATGAACAGGGTTGCGACGATCTGTTTAAGCATCCCGGCATCCTCGATTTTAGCCATACCGTCGCGCCATTCGTAGTGTTTGACCTGCAAGGATTGCAGGTCACGCCGCTACCGCTCAACCATTCAAAGCTGACGTTTGGTTATCTGCTGGAGACCGCACATAGCCGCGTGGCGTGGCTCTCCGATACCGCCGGACTTCCCGACAAGACGCTGAAGTTTCTCCACAATAACCAACCCCAGGTGATTATCATCGACTGCAGCCATGCCCCGCGCGCCGAGCCACCGCGCAATCACTGTGATTTAAATACCGTTATCGCGTTGAACGACATTATCCGCTGTCCACGGGTGATCCTGACGCATATCAGCCATCAGTTCGACCTGTGGATGATGGAAAACCAGCTTCCCGCAGGGTTTGAGGCAGGATATGACGGTATGGAGATTATGCTGGAGTAAGGAAATTTGCCGGATGCGATGAAAACATCTTATCCGGCCGACAAGACGACAGTCAGGCGACTTTTCCATAAGCATAGAGAGATTGCAATGCATACATGCACTGTGCTCAAGTGCATGCATTAACATAAAATGGCGAGATGTTGAGCTGACAGCGAAATCCCTTACAGGGGATAAAATATTCTTACATTTAGATAGTTACAGTTAACGATCGTAATCTTCTTCCATTCTGCGTTCTTCGTCTTCTAACTGACGCCGTTCTTGATCAAGCTGGCGCTGACGGTCATCCAGTTGGCGACGTCGATCTTCAAACTGGCGGCGGCGATTATCATATTGCCTGCGCCGGTCGTCACTCATCTGGCGCTGCCAGCTTTCATCACGGGAATCATCATAATCCCGCCCGTTGTCCGGTTTGTATGCGTCGTTTATCGCCTGCTGAATATTACCAATGGCGTCATCGATAATATCCGCCTGCGCCGATACGGTGGTCAGCATCAGCAAACTAAAAAGAAGGAATGTCGCGGAGCGTTGCATAAAACCAGCCTCATCAAGAAACTCGCCCCACGGTAACCAAAGCGTATTTGCGCGGGTAGCGGAGGAATCTCAATTACGCGAATGCCGCAGCGCCTGCGCCAGTTCTCCCCGGGTAAAAGGCTTACGCAATAGTGCCACATCCGGCAGCGCCGGGTTATGCGCCGGGCGTAAATCCTGACCGCTCATCAGCAGGATGGACAACTGCGGATAATGTGCCTGGGCATGGTTAACCACATCCACGCCGCTTAAACCACCTGGCAGCATTAAGTCGCTGATAAAAATATCAATCTCGGATGAAGCCGCCAGCATATGCATCGCCTGTTCGCCGTTGGCGGCCTCTAACGTCAGGTAGCCCAGCAGGTGTAATTGCTCGCACAACGTCTGGCGTACATCGTCCTCATCCTCGAGCACCAACACCAGTTTTTCATCGTTAGTCGTTGTGTGTTGCGCTACCGCTTCCACTTGAGCCTGCACCGGAACAACGGCGCGAGGCAGTTGCAGCCGGACAGTCGTTCCCTGCCCGGGGGCGCTTTCAATCTCCACCCGGCCACCGGACTGGCGCACAAAACCGTAAACCATCGACAGCCCCAGCCCACTGCCGCTGCCGGTCTGTTTGGTGGTGAAAAAGGGCTCGAAGACCTGCGCTTTCACTGCCTGCGACATCCCACTTCCCTGGTCGGCTACCTCCAGCATCACCATGTCCTGCTTACGCCCATCGCTGCGCGTAACCCGTTGATTCCAGGTACGGATTTTTATCGTGCCCGCCTGCCCGTCCATGGCGTCACGGGCGTTCATCACCAGATTGATAATGGCGTTTTCCAGTTGGCTGACGTCAATCCACGCGGGCCAGGCAGGCGACTGGGCTTCAATCTCCAGCGTCAACGTGGCCGGAAGAGAGTGGCGCATCAGTTCGCCCAGGTTTTCCAGCAAGGTTTTCAGCTCCACCGCATGAGGGTGCAATGACTGTTTGCGCGAAAAGGCCAGCAGCCGTTGGGTAAGCAGCGCCCCGCGCTCGGCGGCTTTTAGCGCCCGATTGACCCGTGGCGCATCGGGCGACTCCGGATTCACCAAATCCAGACTGCCAATAATCACTGCCAGCAGGTTATTGAAATCATGCGCTAATCCACCCGTCAGTTGCCCCACCGCCTTCAGCTTTTGGCTGTGCAACAGCGCTTCTTCCAGCCCCTGACGCTCGGTACGATCGATTTCCATCTGGCTGGTTTTTTCTTTTAGCAGTCGGGTGGTGTGCTCCAGCGATGCCGTATTGCGGGCAAAGACGCTAAAGGCGCGGGCCAGCTCGCCCAGCTCATCGCGCCGCTGCAGGGCCGGGACACTGACGTCTGATTCACCGTGCGCCAGCCGGGTCATCGCCCGCGAAATGGCCGTTAGGTTGGAGCCGAGATTACGGTAGATATACCACCCGGCAAAACCGGTGATCACCACCGCCAGCAGCGCAAACACTAAAATAAACAACGCGCCGGATTGCAGTTCCTGATGGCTTTGCGCCACCCGCTGCTCTGAGATCAGCGCCACCTGCGAGGCATACTGGTTGATATCGCTGTTGAGGATCGCCACCAACGCTTTGATGTGGAACATATACCAATTGATGGCCAAATCGCTTTGCTCCAGCGCGGAGGAGAGCGGCTCCAGCTTATGCAGCTCCTGGTTGAAGTCGTTGAGGATACCACTAATCAGCGGATTGGCATGCTGCAAGGGAAGAGCGGGCATCACCGCATCCAGTTGTTTCACCACCGAACGCGGCGTGGGCGTGTCGATGGCGGCAACAATTAAGCGGTCCATCTGCCCCAGCAGCACATCGTCCTGCGCGCCGGTGAGCTTTTGCAGATGACGTAAATAGCTTTGATTCTGATACAGCGAACTGAGCAGCGCGTTACGTTCCAGGTGCCGCCGCTGACCGCGCTGCAACATCCCTTCCACGCTGCTTTGTAGTTCATTACTGCGCTGGATAATTCGCTCGACCAGCACCGGCTCCTGCTGCGCCAGCGGTGCGGTAGCCAGTTGTTCCAGCGACTGCTTCAGCGCCCTTTGCGTCTCCTGCAGCCGCTCCGCTTCCCCTTTGTATTCCAGCGCCCCGACTACCTGCGACAGCCGCACCGCCGCTGTCGCGACGTTCGCCGTATCCCGTGCCAGGTTCATGCTGCCGGTCATGTCGTCAACGGTTTGCTGCTGCACCTGCTCCTGGATCTGGCTTGCGTGCTGAAACCCCAGCACCGCCACGCCGCTCACCATCAGCGTGACCGCCACCACCAGCAGATTGAAGAACAGCAATCGTCCACGCGCACTGGCGAAAAAGTGACGTCCCGGTTGCGGCATATCACGCTCCGTGAAGAAAAATCGCAATATGACAAATATGAACGGCTTCTGACATTTTGCATTTACATTCCTGTGATGGACTGCTGATATCGGCCACCCCACAGGAGATCCGCCATGAGCAGGACACCGGTTCTGGAGATGCGCAACATTGCTAAAGCGTTTGGCAAATTTTACGCGCTGAAAGGGGTCGATTTAACGGTCTGGCCGGGCGAGATTCATGCCCTGATGGGCGAGAACGGTGCGGGGAAAAGCACCCTGATGAAGATCCTCGCGGGCGCCTATACCGCCACCAGCGGTGAAATCCTGATTGACGGTCAGCCGTTTCACATTCGCGGTCCCAAAGATGCACTCAGCGCAGGCATCACGCTGATTTATCAGGAGATGCAGCTCGCGCCGAACCTGACGGTGGCAGAAAATATCTTTCTTGGCAGCGAGCTGTCGCGCGGCGGTCTGGTCCAGCGTAAAGAGATGGTCATGCAGTCACAGAAAGTCATCGATCGACTCGGCGCCCAGTTTAAGGCCAGCGACCGTGTGATGACGTTGACCATCGCCGAACAGCAGCAGGTTGAAATTGCCCGTGCCCTGCACCGTAACAGCCGCATTCTGGTGATGGATGAACCCACCGCCGCCCTCTCCTCACGTGAAACCCACCGCCTGTTTGAACTGATCATGCGCCTGCGCGATGAGGGGATGGCGATTATCTACATCAGCCACCGCATGGCGGAAGTGTACGAACTCTCCGATCGCGTCAGCGTCCTGCGCGACGGGCAATATGTTGGCAGCCTGACCCGCGACAAGCTCAACGCCTCGGAGCTGGTGCGCATGATGGTGGGCCGTCCGTTGAGCGATCTGTTCAACAAAGAGCGCGATATTCCCTTAGGTAAAGCACGCCTCAACGTCCATCACCTTACCGACGGCCATAAAGTCCAGCCGTGCAGCTTGCTGGTGCGCTCCGGGGAGATCGTCGGCCTGGCCGGGTTAGTCGGCGCAGGGCGTTCTGAACTGGCGCAGCTGATTTTTGGCGTGCGCAAAGCCATCGGCGGCATGATTGAAGTGGACGGTGAACCGGTGGTGATCCACTCCCCGCGCGAAGCAATTGACCACGGCATTGGCTTTCTGACGGAAAACCGCAAAGAGCAGGGATTATTTTTAGAGCTGGCAGCGGCAGAAAACATCACCATGGCAACGCTGGAACGTGACGCGAACTGGGGCATGCTCGATCGCAAAAAGGCGCAGGCGATTTCTGATGACGCCATCAAATTGCTCAATATTCGCGTCCCGCATGCCCAGGTCCGCGCAGGCGGCTTGTCCGGCGGCAACCAGCAAAAGCTGCTGATTTCGCGCTGGGTGGCGATCGGGCCACGCATTTTGATCCTCGATGAACCCACGCGCGGTGTGGACGTCGGCGCCAAAAGCGAGATCTACCGGATCATGAACGATATGGCGCGCAAAGGCGTGGCGATCCTAATGATCTCCAGCGAACTGCCGGAAGTGGTCGGGATGAGCGACCGCGTGTACGTCATGCGCGAAGGCAGTATTGCCGGCGAGCTGAACGGACAAAGTATTACCCAGGAAAATATTATGACGCTGGCAACCGGCGTGAACGACTCCCATCATCAGGCGGTACCCCATGAATAATCCAACCACTCCCCAGCAGGTGGCGAAATCCGCCTCCGCAAAAAAAATGCTGATGAGCGATCTGATGCAAACGGTCGGTATCTTACCGATTCTCATCCTGATAGTGGCGGTGTTTGGCTTTATCGCGCCTAACTTTTTTACCGAGAGTAACCTGCTGAATATTACCCGTCAGGCGTCGATCAACATCGTGCTGGCCGCTGGCATGACCTTCATTATTTTAACCGGCGGCATCGATCTTTCGGTTGGTTCGATTCTCGGCACCACCGCCGTCGCAGCCATGGTGGTTTCTCTCATTCCTGAGTTTGCCATGCTGTCAGTCCCTGCTGCACTGTTGCTCGGCATGGTGCTGGGGTTGTTTAACGGCGCGCTGGTCGCTTTTGCCGGCCTGCCGCCGTTTATCGTCACGCTTGGAACCTATACGGCGCTGCGCGGCGCAGCTTACCTGCTGGCCGACGGCACGACGGTGATTAACTCCAACATCAGCTTTGAGTGGATCGGTAACAACTATCTCGGTCCGGTTCCGTGGCTGGTGGTCATTGCGCTGGCGGTGGTGGTGGTGTGCTGGTTCATTCTTAGGCGCACCACACTCGGCGTTCATATCTATGCGGTTGGCGGCAATATGCAGGCCGCGCGCTTAACCGGGATCAAAGTGTGGCTGGTGCTGCTGTTCGTCTACGGCATGAGCGGTTTGCTCTCAGGTCTTGGCGGGGTGATGAGCGCCTCGCGGCTGTACAGCGCCAACGGCAACTTAGGCATGGGTTACGAGCTGGACGCCATCGCGGCGGTGATCCTCGGCGGCACCAGCTTTGTTGGCGGGATCGGCACCATCACCGGCACGCTGGTGGGGGCGTTGATCATCGCCACGCTCAATAACGGCATGACGCTGATGGGCGTCTCCTATTTCTGGCAATTGGTGATCAAAGGGGCGGTGATCATCATAGCGGTGCTGATCGACAAATACCGTACCCGACACCATCAAAGTGCATAGACAAGCTTACTGGCCTACTCATTCGTAGGCCTGATAAGCGCAGCGCCATCAGGCGTATAACAACAATACCCTACGTGAGGAAACGAGTATGCGTTTGAAGCCATTAGTGACCGCGCTCTGTGCTGGCGCCCTGCTTGCTGCAGCTCCATTTGTGCAGGCAAAAGAACTGAAATCCATCGGCGTTACGGTGGGCGATCTGGCCAACCCGTTCTTCGTGCAGATCACCAAAGGCGCGGAGCTGGAAGCACGCAAACTGGCAGGTGATAGCGTTAAAGTCACGCTGGTTTCCAGCGGCTACGATCTGGGGCAACAGGTGTCGCAAATCGACAACTTTATTGCCGCCAAAGTCGACATGATTATCCTTAACGCCGCCGACTCCAAAGGCATTGGCCCGGCGGTTAAACGCGCGAAAGACGCCGGGATCGTGGTGGTTGCCGTTGACGTAGCGGCGGAAGGCGCAGACGCGACCATTACTTCCGATAACACTCAGGCAGGTGAAATGGCCTGTAAATACATTACCGACCGTCTGAAAGGGAAAGGCAACGTCGTCATCATCAACGGGCCGCCGGTTTCCGCCGTCCAGAACCGTGTGGAAGGCTGCCAGACTGAGTTTAAACGCCACCCGGACATTAAGGTGCTGTCGCATAACCAAAACGCCAAAGGCAGTCGCGAAGGCGGGTTGGAGATCATGACCGCGTTGCTGGCGGCGAATCCGAAGATCGACGGCGTATTCGCCATTAACGATCCCACGGCGATCGGCGCCGATCTGGCGGCAAAACAGGCGCAGCGTAGCGAATTCTTTATTGTCGGCGTAGATGGATCCCCAGACGGTGAAGAAGCGCTGAAGCGCGAAAACTCACTATTTGTGGCGACTCCGGCACAAGATCCGCAGGTGATGGCTGCCAAAGCGGTTGAAATCGGCTATGACATATTGCAGGGGAAATCCGCCCCGAAAGAACCCGTGCTGATCCCAGTGACGATGATCGATAAAAACAACGTCGGCAGTTATAAGGGTTGGACGGTTAAATAGCCCGCCACAACAACGCCGGTTGGCGGCAAAGATGCCTTATCCGGTCTACAAGATCGCTATGAATTTGTAGGCCGGATAAGCGCGGCACCATCCGGCATTATATTAAGGAGGATTCAGCCGATGAAACGCTCCGCAATAAACGAGATCCTTGGCCACACGCGCCAGTTTTTCTCTCAGCACGACGTGCATCTCCCCCCTTTTGCCAGCTTCCCCCCGACCCAATGGCGCAAGCTTGATGCCAGTGCCTGGAGCGAAGTGTTCGACCTTAAGCTCGGTTGGGATGTCACCGCGTTTGGCGGCAACAATTTCGCCGCGCAAGGATTAACGCTGTTCACCCTGCGTAATGGTTCGCCGAAAGGCATGCCTTACGAGAAATGCTACGCCGAGAAAATCATGCATGTTCGTGATGCACAGGTCACGCCGATGCATTTTCACTGGCGCAAACGCGAAGACATTATCAATCGCGGCGGCGGCAATCTCATTGTAGAACTGTGGAATGCAGGGATCCGCGAGCAAACGGAAGACAGCGACGTTAGCGTGGTAATTGACGGCTGTCGGCAAACCCATGCCGCAGGCAGTCAACTGCGCCTGACGCCGGGTGAAAGCATCTGCCTGCCGCCGGGCCTGTATCACAGCTTCTGGGCGGAAGAAGGTTTTGGCGACGTGCTGGTTGGCGAGGTCTCTTCTGTTAATGACGACGACCACGACAACCATTTTCTGCAACCGATTTCCCGCTACAACGACATTGAAGAAGACGAACCGGCGCTGCTGGTGCTGTGTAACGAATATCGCCTGTTCCGCTAACCAAGGAGCACATTATGCCGTTGATCTCACTCGCTGATGGCCTTGCCCATGCCCGCGAGCACCGCTATGCCTTAGGGGCGTTTAACGTTCTGGATTCACATTTCCTGCGCGCGTTGTTTGCCGCAGCAAAGCAAGAACGTTCGCCGTTTATTATCAACATTGCCGAGGTGCATTTTAAATATATCTCGCTAGATTCTCTGGTCGAAGCGGTCAAGTTCGAAGCCGCCAGACATGACATTCCCGTAGTGCTGAATCTTGACCACGGCCTGCACTTTGAGTCGGTGGTGCGAGCGTTAAGCTTAGGTTTCAGCTCAGTGATGTTCGATGGCTCCACGCTGGAGTACGAAGAAAATATCCGTCAGACCCGCGAAGTGGTGAAGATGTGCCACGCCGTCGGCGTGTCGGTGGAAGCTGAGTTGGGCGCAGTCGGTGGCGATGAAGGCGGTGCGCTGTACGGTCATGCCGACGAATCACTGTTTACCGACCCAATGCTGGCGCGTGATTTCGTTGACAGAACCGGGATTGACGCGCTGGCGGTCGCCATTGGCAATGCCCACGGCAAATATAAAGGCGAACCGCTGCTCGACTTCCCGCGTCTGGACACCATTCGCCAGCAGGCGGCAATCCCGCTGGTACTGCACGGTGGCTCCGGCATCAGCGACGACGATTTCAAGCGCGCTATTGAACTCGGCATTCACAAAATCAACTTCTATACCGGCATGTCGCAGGCGGCGCTGTCGGCAGTGGAGACGCGGATGGCGAATCGTCAGCCCTTATATGACGAATTCGCCGAACTGCTGCTCGGCATTGAGGAAGCCATTACCGATACCGTTTCAGAACAGATGCGCATTTTTGGCAGCGCGGGGCGGGTCTGATGGAACGCAAAGGCGTTATCGCCGCAGGCAACATGCTGGTCGATCATGTGCATCAAATTGTGCAGTGGCCGGAACGCGGCTGGTTGGCGGAAATCACCCGTAGCGAACGCGCCACGGGTGGTGCGCCGCTTAATGTGCTGCTGACGCTGGCAAAAATGCACACTGGGCTGCCGTTGCAGGCGGTGGGGTTAATCGGTCAGGATAGCGATGGCGACTACATCATGGCGATGCTGGAGCAGTATCACGTTAATCGCCAACACGTGCAGCGCACGACATTCGCGCCCACGTCAATGTCGCAGGTGATGACCGATCCCAGCGGTCAGCGCACCTTTTTCCACTCGCCGGGTGCCAACAGACTGCTGGATTTGCCCGCTTTTGAGCAACTGGATACCTCGATGAAAATCTTCCATCTGGGATATCTGTTACTGCTCGACAGTCTGGACATGCCGGATAAGGAGTACGGGACGCGTAGCGCAAGGCTGCTGGCGCAAATGCGCGACAACGGCTTTGAAACATCGCTGGATCTGGTCTCACGCAAGGGCGACCCGCGCTACCAGCCACTGGTGATGCCAGCCTTGCGCCATCTCGATTATCTGGTGATTAACGAGCTGGAAGCCGGAGAATTTAGCGGGCTGGAGATCCGCCAGCCCAACGGCGAGCTGCATATCCCGCATATCGCTACCGCCGCGCGCGAATTATTGGATGCAGGGGTACGCCAGCGGGTGGTTATTCACTGTCCGGAAGGTGCCTGGGGTGAAGCGCCGGATCTGCCGGGCGTCTGGATCCCGTCGCAGTACCTGGCGCAGGAAGAGATCGTTGGCAGCGTCGGGGCGGGTGATGCGTTTTGCGCCGGATTCTTGTATGGCTGTCATGAGCGCTGGTCGCTGACGGACAGCGTCAGGTTGGCACACGCCTGTGCGCGGGCAAGCTTGCTGTGCGCCAATGCGATAGACGGCGCGAAGACGCTGGCAGAGTTAAAAGCAGAAATGGTTGACGCCTGATGCGCTGCGCTTATCAGGCCTACGGGATCGTTGTCGCTTTTGTCGGCCGGATAAGACGTTTACGCCGCATCCGGCAAGTGCACACGATCACGCCGCCTTATCGTGATGCTGCACGTCGGCGGCGAATACATAGCCCAACCCGCGCAGGGTTTTGATCAACATCGGTTGATGCGGGTTAATCTCTATTTTTCGCCGCAAGCGCATGATTAACACGTCAATAGTGCGGTCAAACACCTCAACACTGTCGCTACGCGTCAGCTCCAGCAGTTGTTCCCGGCTCAGCACCCGGCGGGCATTTTGAGCCAGCGCCAACAGCAGGCTGTATTCCCCCTGCGTCAACTCCACCTTCAACTGCTGGGGATTACGAAGCTGGCAACCGGCGGTATCGAGATGCCAGCCATTGAAAGAAAGCCCCGTGGTCTGTGGGCCGCCGCTTTCTGCCGTTAACACGCCAACGCGTCTGAGCACCGCCTTTACCCGAGCCACCAGCACCCGCGCATTGAACGGTTTACCGATATAGTCGTCAGCGCCCATTTCCAGCCCGACCACCACATCCGACTCGCTGCCAAGCCCGGTCAGCATCACCACCGGTAATCCGGGCCTCATCTTTTGCACCTGCTGCAGCACCATCAGACCGTTGATATCGGGCAACATCATATCCAGCAATACCAGCGCGATCTCCGGCTGAGTCTCAATGCAGCGCAACGCCTCCTGCCCGGTGTGACAAGCGGTCACCGCAAAGACGTGTTCGTTCAGCACATCCTGTAAAAGCGAGCAGACTGCCACGTCATCATCCACAACCAGAACAACGGGTTTCATCATTCGACTCCGTCCACTTCGTTATCATCTTATTGTGAGTAATATCAGGCGAAGTGAAAGAGCACACATGATCTATCTGATAAAAATATAATCCTTGTCACACTATTCAGTAAACATAATAGGTTTTCCTCTGCTCAGCACTTTGGGCACAAATACCTAATAAGAATAACTACGCAGATCACACTTCCTTTCTTTAAAATAAACCATTCGAACTTATGATAATGACAAAATTAAAGCAGCGACATTTACTATTTTAATAAATTCACAGTACATATGATAAATGGAGATTCATATGAATAAATCTCAGCCGTTCCGCCTGAGCAGGATTTTTATTGCATTGGTCGCGACTACCGGAATATTAGTTAATCCTGTATTTGCCAGTGAATCATCTCAACCAGCGTCACAATATACAAAGCAACAGAATCAACATTATTTAACATCATTACCTTTTGCCGATCGCCAGGATTTTGACGATGCGCAGCGTGGTTTTATCGCACCACTGCCTAACCAAGGTATTCTTAAAAATGCCGACGGAAAACCCTTTTATCGCGCAGAAGATTATAAGTTTGATATCAATGCCCCTGCACCAGAAACAGTAAACCCCAGCTTATGGCGACAGTCGCAGATCAACGGTATTTCGGGCTTGTTTAAAGTCACTGAACGGATGTATCAGGTACGCGGCCAGGATATTTCCAATATCACTTTTATCGAAGGTGATACAGGTATTATCGTTATCGACCCATTGGTTACCGCTGGGGCAGCAAAAGCCAGCCTGGACCTCTACTATCAACATCGTCCGCAAAAACCGATTGTTGCCGTTATTTATACCCATAGCCATACCGATCACTATGGCGGTGTGAAAGGCATTGTCTCTGAAAATGACGTGATATCTGGCAAAGTGCAGATTCTCGCCCCGGCAGGCTTTATGGAAGAAGCCATCAGCGAAAACGTATTGCTGGGCAATATTATGAGTCGCCGTGCTCTGTTCTCCTACGGCCTGCTTCTGCCTCGTAACCCACAAGGAAATATCGGCAACGGTCTGGGCGTCACGCTGACAACAGGTCTACCGACCATCATTGCCCCAACCCAATCAATCATCAAAACCGGTGAGAAAAAAGTCATCGACGGCCTGGAGTTCGATTTCCTGATGGCGCCAGGCAGCGAGGCGCCTTCCGAAATGCACTTATATATTCCGGCGCTCAAAGCGCTCTGTACGGCAGAAAATACGACGCACACGCTGCATAACTTCTATACGCTACGCGGTGCAAAAACACGCGATACCAGCAAATGGACCGAGTATCTGAACGAAACACTTGATATGTGGGGCAGCCAGGCAGAAGTGTTGTTTATGCCGCATACCTGGCCCGTCTGGGGTAATCAGCATATTAACGACTATATCGGTAAATATCGCGACACCATCAAGTATATCCACGATCAAACTCTGAATATGGCTAACCAAGGCTATACGATGAATGAGATTGGCAACATGATTCAACTACCACCAACGCTCGCCAATAACTGGGCCAGTCGTGGCTACTACGGTTCGGTCAGCCATGACGCGCGTGCGGTCTACAACTTCTACCTCGGCTACTTCGACGGCAACCCGGCAAATCTGGATCCTTACGGACAGACAGATATGGGTAAACGCTACGTCAAAGCGTTGGGTGGTGCAAAACAGACCATTGAGCTGGCTCAGGAAGCCTATGACAAGGGTGATTATCGCTGGACGTCAGAACTGCTCAAGCACGTGATTTCCGCTGAACCAGACAACCAGGCGGCTAAGAATCTGCAAGCGAATGCGTTTGAACAGCTGGGCTATCAGGCCGAGTCCGCCACCTGGCGCGGTTTCTACCTCACCGGCGCGAAAGAACTGCGTGAAGGCGTGCGTAAATTTACACACGGCACCACCAATTCCCCGGACACCATCAACGGCATGAGCGTAGAAATGCTGCTCGATTACATGGCCGTTCGTCTGGACAGTGAGAAAGCATCAGGTAAACACATCAGCCTGAACTTCAACCTGGACAAAGGCGAGAACCTGAATCTGACGCTCAACAACAGCGTGCTCAATCATCGTCAGACCCTGCAACCAGATGCCGACACTTCATTCTATATCAGCCGTACAGATCTACACGACGTGCTGACAGGCCAGGTGAAAATGAGCGATCTGGTACACGCGAAGAAAGTCAAAGTGATTGGCAAAGCCGCGAAGTTGGATGAAGTGATAGCGATGCTGGATCAATTTGATTTATGGGTTAATGTCGTTACACCCAATTAATAACAAGCCGCTTCCAGAGATATTTTCAATCTCTGGAAGCATATTTATTCACACAACAATGTGCAATCGCAAAAACAATAGAATAAATAAATGAATTATGAACTCGGTGGGCATGCAGAGATATTTTATCTCGTTAAAAAATTGCCATACTGCTGACGCTTTATATTTTTATATTCACTCATGATATTGTTCGCGATAAACAGGATGTATTTTGTTATGCAAACGGTTAACTCCAGCATTGTGATACCGCTGAGAATAATAGGCTGGTTCCTCTCGCTGCCATTATTAACAGGATGCAACTTCTCTCCCGCCATTCCGGTCATCGGTGCTTACTATCCCGACTGGCTGTTCTGCCTTATTGGCGGCGTCATCCTGACACTCATAACCCGAAAATTCATTCTGCATAAATATAGCGGATTGGCCTTTATCGGGATTATTTATACCGCCCTTTTTGCCCTCTACTCCATGCTGTTCTGGCTGGTATTTTTCTAACTTATTTTGAGACGCCCCTATGGAAAGCTCGTCGAAAAAAGCTCCGCGTAACAAACTTCCCGCGCTGATGCTGTTGGTACTTGCGCTGGTTATTTTGGTCTTCGTCATCTGGAAACTGGATAGCTCACCCGCGACCAATGACGCCTACGCCTCAGCCGACACCATCGATGTCGTGCCAGAAGTCAGTGGTCGCATTGTCGAACTGGCTGTTTCCGATAACCAGCAGGTCAAGCAAGGTGATGTGCTGTTTCGTATCGATCCCCGTATCTATGAAGCGAATCTGGCAAAAGCACAAGCGTCCCTCGCCGCTCTGGATAAACAGATCATGCTGACCCAGCGCAGCGTAGATGCACAACAATATGGTGCTGACTCCGTACGGGCTACGGTAGAAAAAGCGCGAGCAGCCGCTAAGCAAGCCAGCGATACTCTGCGCCGTACCGAACCACTACTGACGGAAGGTTTTGTCTCCGCGGAAGATGTTGATCGCGCCAGAACGGCACAACGCGCCTCAGCGGCAGATCTTAATGCGGTGTTATTACAGGCGCAGCAGGCTGCCAGCGCGGTGAGTGGCGTTGATGCCCTGGTAGCTCAGCGCATCGCCGTAGAAGCCGATATCGCCCTGACCAAACTGCATCTTGAAATGGCAACAGTACGCGCACCCTTCGATGGCCGCGTGGTGGCATTAAAAACCTCCGTCGGGCAGTTTGCTTCCGCCATGCGACCCATTTTTACCCTGATTGACACCCGTCACTGGTACGTAATCGCCAATTTTCGCGAAACAGAGCTGAAAAATATCCATGCAGGCACACCAGCCAATGTTCGCCTGATGAGCGACAGCGGCAAAGTGTTTGTCGGTAAAGTGGATTCAATCGGCTACGGTGTATTACCTGATGATGGCGGTATGGTGCTGGGCGGTTTGCCGCGTGTTTCCCGCTCTATCAACTGGGTTCGCGTTGCCCAACGCTTCCCGGTAAAAATCGTGGTAGATAAACCGGATGAAGAGATATTTCGCATCGGCGCATCGGCGGTTGCTACCCTTGAGCCACAGAAATGAAAGCACTTAACTGTTTGCCTCTGCCACTGGTCAGGCTATTGGCGTTTTTTCACGAAGAATTAAGCGAACAACGTCCCGGAAGACTCCCACAAATCATGCAGCTCTGGGCGGGTTGCCTGCTGGTGGTACTGATCTCGATGACCTATGAGATCCCCTTCCTGGCGCTTTCGCTTGCCGTACTCTTTTATGGTATCCAGTCCAATGCTTTCTATACCAAATTCGTGGCGATTCTCTTCGTCGTCGCCACAGCATTAGAGATAGGTAGTTTATTTCTGATCTACAAATGGTCTTATAGCTACCCTCTGGTCCGTCTGATCATTGCCAGCCTGATCGTTCTGGCCTGCATGTTCCTGATGCGAACCCATCGTCTGGGGCTGGTTTTCTTTGCCGTGTCGATTGTTGCAATATACGGGCAATCTTTCCCCGGCATGCTCGACTACCCCGAGGTCGTCGTTCGCCTGACGTTATGGTGCATCGTCGTTGGTCTGTACCCCACGCTACTGATGACGCTGACCGCCGTTTTGTGGTTTCCCAGCCGCGCTGTCAACCAAATGCGCGAAGCCCTGCGTGCCAGGCTGGGTGATGCCCTCAATCGCCTGACGGCACCGACAACACCGCTTGCGGAAAAATACATCGAACGAGAAGTGCTGGCGCTGCAAAAGCTGAACATCTTTTGTCTGGCAGATGACGCAGACTGGCGAGAAAAAAGTGCCTGGTGGCAGGCTTGCGTTGCCACAACCACCTATCTGTACACTACGCTCAATCGCTACAATTTCACGGCACATAACCCGGCAACCCGCGATCTCCAGCAGAAACTGTGCCGTGAAATAACCGCACTGCAAGATGCGGTTGCTCGAGGTATGCCCTGGCAAAGTGAATGGGAACTCAGTCAGGCAGAAGCCGCAACGGCCCGCGAATGCGGCCTGGAACCCCTGTGCCAAACCCTGCTACAGCTTGGTCACATGGACCCTAATACGCCGCCAGCTCCTGTCGCTAAACCGCCCTCAATGGTATCTGACGCGTTCACCAACCCAGGCTATATTCGCTACGCGTTAAAAACACTGCTGGCATGTCTGATTTGCTATGTCTTTTATTCCGGTACCGACTGGGAAGGCATCCACACCTGCATGCTGACCTGCATTATTGTCGCGAACCCCAGTATCGGCTCGTCATACCAGAAGATGGCACTGCGCTTCGGCGGCGCATTTTTCGGCGCAATTCTGGCCCTGCTGATGACGATTTTTGTCATGCCCTGGCTGGACAATATCGTCGAACTTCTCCTGGTGCTGGCACCACTTTTCCTGATGGGTGCCTGGATTGCCACCGGCTCAGAACGTTCCTCTTATATCGGAACCCAAATGGTCGTCACCTTCGCGCTGGCAACGCTTGAAAACGTCTTTGGCCCAACCTACGACCTGGTGGAAATCCGCGATCGCGCCTTCGGCATTTTGATCGGCACTCTTGTTTCTGCGGTGATCTACACCTTTGTCTGGCCGGAAAGCGAAGCCAAAGCGCTGCCACAAAAACTGGCAAGCTCGCTGGGACTGCTCAGCAAATTACTGCGGATCCCGCGTCAGCAGGATGCTGTTCTCATGCGCACTTATCTTCAGATGCGTATTGGTCTCCATGCGACGTTTAACGCCTGTGATGAAATGTGCGAGAGGGTCGCGCTGGAACGCCAACTCCCCGGCGATGAACGCATAGCGCTTATTCAACGTAGTCAGCGCGTTATTCACCTGGGCCGTGACATTCTCTATACCTGGGATACCACCCGAAATGACGCCCCGACGCTGGATAACGCGGTATTGCTGGAGAGCGCAACACACCTGGCCGATGCGCTGGAAAAATACGCAGCCGACCTGGCGACACCATCCAGCCTTCCGCCGTCGATTGAAAACCTGTCCCCATCTCAAGACATTTTACCAACGTTACCCAAACAGGAGCGCTGCATCATACAGCAGATAACCTGTTTACCCGACTGGACTCACCCGACGCTAATACCAGCAAGCGAGCAGGAGCAAGGAACCTCCCAATAATGAACCGATATCTCCCTCGATTACTCCTCTGCGGCATACTCAGCGGCGCAACGGTCCTTTCCGGCTGTGCACTGATCCGCAAAGATTCTGCACCACATCCGCAATTACAGCCTGAGCAGATCTCACTGGCTAAAGACATTCATCTGGCAAGCTCAGGATGGCCACAGGCACAGTGGTGGCGGCAGTTTAACGACCCACAGCTAAACTCGCTTATTGAAGCAACGCTGTCTGGCTCCCATAACCTCGCCGAAGTGAAGCTGCGTGAAGAGAAAGCGCAGTCGCAGACTGAACTGCTGGAAGGGCGTTCTCAGCTCCAGATGGCAGCGCTGGGCATGATTAACCGCCAGCGAGCGTCTGCCAACGGCTTCCTCGGCCCCTACGCGCTGGATGCGCCACGATTAGGGATGGACGGCCCCTACTACACTGAAGCGACGATTGGTCTGGTCGCCGGACTGGATCTCGACCTGTGGGGCGAGCATCGTTCCGCTGTCGCGGCAGCTATTGGCGCACAAAATGCCGTGATTGCCGAAACCGCAGCAGTGGAACTCTCCCTGACGACCGGCGTCGCGCAGCTGTATTACAGTATGCAAGCCAGCTACCAGATGCTTGATTTGTTGCAGCAGACCCACGATGTTATTGATTATGCCGTGAAGGCCCACCAGAGTAAGGTCGCTCACGGGCTGGAAGCAAAAGTACCGTACCATGGCGCACGTGCGCAATTGCTGGCAGTGGACAAGCAAATCGTCGCGGTTGAAGGACAAATCAAAGAAACTCGGGAATCACTCCGGGCGCTGATCGGTGCCGGCGCAAAAGATCTGCCTGAAATCAAACCGGTCGCACTGCCAACTGTCGATACAGGAATACCCGCAACGCTCTCCTACGACCTGCTTGCCAGGCGTCCGGACTTGCAGGCTATGCGCTGGTATGTGCAGGCTTCGCTGAACCAGGTCGAGGCCGCTCGCGCCCTGTTTTATCCGAGCTTTGATATCAAAGTCTTCTTCGGTTTAGACGCTATCCATATCGATCAACTGTTCAAAAGCACCAGCAGGCAGATCAACTTCATCCCCGGCCTGCGTTTACCGCTGTTTGACGGGGGTCGTCTGAATGCCAATCTGGAAGGCGCCCGCGCAACCAGCAATATGATGATAGAGCGCTACAACCAGTCGGTGCTCAATGCAGTGCGCGATGTCGCGATTAACGGAACACGTCTGCAAACGCTCAATGAACAACGGGTAATGCAGATGGAACGCGTAGATGCCACGCATTACACGCAAGCAGCAGCAGACGCAGCTTACCAGCGAGGCCTGAGCAGTCGCCTGCTGGCAACAGAGGCCAAATTACCCGTGATCGCAGAAGATATGTCGCTCCTGGTCATAGATACCCAACGACTCATGCAGAATATTCAACTCATCAAAGCGCTTGGCGGAGGTTATCAAGCCCCTGCTAACAAGAAGTAGCGTTCTCCGGCCTCGCCGCGTGATATCCGTCACGCGGCATTTTCTTTCGTCACGTCAAATATGACGACAGCCTGTTTTTCGTCAGGGTTTTGCGCAAAATTCGCCCGTAATATCGATGAATGCCCCTGATAAAAACATGGCATAAAAGATGCATAACTAAAGCGACAGCGCGTATGCGCGATTTGATTAACTGGAGCGAGACCGATGAAAAAAGTCGTCACGGTTTGCCCATATTGCGCATCAGGTTGCAAAATCAACCTGGTGGTCGATAACGGCAAAATCGTCCGGGCTGAAGCGGCGCAGGGGAAAACCAACCAGGGTACTCTGTGTCTGAAGGGCTACTATGGCTGGGATTTTATCAACGATACCCAGATCCTGACCCCTCGTCTGAAAACCCCAATGATCCGTCGCCAGCGTGGCGGCAAACTGGAATCTGTTTCCTGGGATGAAGCGCTTGATTACGTCGCCACTCGTCTGAGCGCCATCAAAGCGAAGTATGGCCCGGACGCTATTCAGACGACCGGTTCATCTCGCGGTACGGGTAATGAAACCAACTATGTAATGCAAAAATTCGCGCGCGCCGTTATTGGTACCAATAACGTTGACTGCTGCGCTCGCGTCTGACACGGCCCATCGGTTGCAGGTCTGCACCAATCGGTCGGTAACGGCGCAATGAGTAATGCTATCAATGAAATTGATAACACAGATTTAGTGTTCATCTTCGGGTATAACCCGGCGGATTCCCACCCGATCGTGGCGAATCACGTGATTAACGCTAAACGTAACGGGGCGAAAATCATCGTCTGCGATCCGCGCAAAATTGAAACCGCGCGTATTGCCGACATGCACATCGCGTTGAAAAACGGCTCGAACATCGCGCTGCTCAATGCCATGGGTCATGTCATCATCGAAGAAAAACTGTACGACCAGGCGTTCGTCGCCTCCCGTACGGAAGGATTCGAAGAGTACAGCAAGATTGTCGAAGGCTACACGCCGGAGTCCGTCGAAGATATCACTGGCGTTAGCGCGCAGGATATTCGTCAGGCTGCACGTATGTATGCCACGGCAAAAAGCGCGGCTATCCTGTGGGGCATGGGTGTTACCCAGTTCTATCAGGGCGTGGAAACCGTGCGTTCACTGACCAGCCTCGCAATGCTGACCGGCAACCTCGGTAAGCCAAGCGTGGGCGTTAACCCGGTTCGTGGTCAGAACAACGTTCAGGGCGCATGCGATATGGGCGCGCTGCCGGATACCTATCCGGGCTATCAGTACGTTAAGTTCCCGGAAAACCGCGAGAAATTCGCTAAAGCCTGGGGCGTGGAAAGTCTTCCTGCACATACCGGTTATCGCATCAGCGAACTGCCGCACCGTGCTGCGCATGGCGAAGTCCGCGCGGCGTACATCATGGGTGAAGATCCATTACAGACCGATGCTGAACTCTCCGCAGTGCGCAAAGGCTTTGAGGATCTGGAACTGGTCATCGTGCAGGATATCTTCATGACCAAAACCGCCGCTGCCGCAGACGTTATTTTACCGTCTACGTCATGGGGTGAGCATGAAGGCGTATTCTCCGCGGCTGACCGTGGCTTCCAGCGCTTCTTTAAAGCCGTTGAGCCGAAGTGGGATCTGAAAACGGACTGGCAGATTATCAGTGAAATCGCCACCCGTATGGGCTATCCGATGCACTACAACAACACCCAGGAAATCTGGGACGAGTTGCGTCATCTGTGCCCGGATTTCTACGGTGCCACTTACGAGAAAATGGGCGAACTGGGTTATATCCAGTGGCCTTGCCGCGACACCTCAGAAGCCGATCAAGGGACGTCTTATCTCTTCAAAGAGAAGTTCGACACCCCGAACGGCCTGGCGCAGTTCTTCACCTGCGACTGGGTAGCGCCAATCGACAAACTCACCCCAGAGTACCCAATGGTACTGTCTACGGTGCGTGAAGTCGGCCACTACTCTTGCCGTTCGATGACCGGTAACTGTGCGGCGCTGGCCGCGCTGGCGGATGAACCGGGCTATGCCCAGATCAACACCGCCGACGCAGAACGCCTGGGCATCCAGGACGAAGAACTGGTGTGGGTTAACTCGCGTAAAGGTCGGGTCATTACCCGTGCGGCAGTCAGCGATCGTCCAAACAAAGGCGCGATTTACATGACCTACCAGTGGTGGATTGGCGCATGTAATGAGCTGGTAACCGAGAACTTAAGCCCGATTACCAAAACGCCAGAGTATAAGTACTGTGCCGTTAACGTTGAACGCATTGCCGATCAGCGCGCTGCCGAGCAGTATGTTATTGATGAGTACAACAAGCTGAAAGCCAGTCTGCGCGAAAGCGCGATGGGTTAGTCCGTTTACGTACCTGTTCTGCAACAGCCTCCGCCCGGAGGCTGTTTTTTTATCCATACGATCTCTTTATACTGTTCATTCCGTACCCTAAATAAAACTCAAAATGAAACAACTCATTGCATTGATGTTCTTTATGACATTCTTTGCCCATGCCAGTGATACTGAGCCAGGAAGCCAGTACTTACAGGCCGCTGAGGCAGGGGACCGTCGCGCACAGTACTTTCTTGCCGATACCTGGTTCAGTTCGGGCGATTTGAGCAAAGCCGAGTATTGGGCGCAAAAAGCCGCCGACAATGGCGATGCCGACGCCTGCGCGCTCCTGGCGCAAATCAAAATTACGAATCCGGTCAGTCTGGATTACCCCCAGGCCAAAACGCTGGCGGAAAAGGCAGCCAAAGCGGGCAGCAAAGCAGGAGAACTCACCCTGGCGCGGATTCTGGTCAACACCCAGGCAGGACACACAGATTACCCCAAAGCCATTACCTTGCTGCAAAACGCCTCTGAAGATCTGGAAAATGACTCAGCCGTCGACGCGCAAATGCTGCTCGGGCTGATTTACGCCAACGGCGTGGGGATCCCCGCAGACGATGAAAAAGCGACGTGGTATTTCAAACGCAGCTCCGCCATCTCCCGCACCGGTTATTCCGAGTACTGGGCCGGAATGATGTTCTTAAACGGCGAGCAGGGTTTTATCGTGAAGAATAAACAGAAGGCGCTACACTGGCTGAATCTGAGCTGTATGGAAGGGTTCGATACCGGCTGTGAAGAGTTTGAAAAGTTAACAAACGGGTAATGGTTTGCATTGCCGGATGGCGGCATAAACGCCTTATCCGGCCTACAGTTCACCGTCTTCCGTAGGCCGGATAAGCGCAGCGCCATCCGGCAATCTTTCATTAATTAATGATTAGCGGTCTTATCAAATTTACCCAGCATCTCGCGCTCGTAAGCCAGCGCCTTCTTGCGGTCAAATTTATGCTCCCACTTGGCGATAACCAGCACCGCCAGCGCATTCCCCACCACATTCAGCGCGGTACGCGCCATGTCGAGGATACGGTCAACACCGGCAATAAACGCCAGGCCTTCCAGCGGGATCCCCACGCTACCAAGCGTAGCCAGCAGTACCACGAAGGAGACGCCCGGCACGCCCGCAATCCCTTTCGAGGTCACCATCAACGTCAACACCAGCACGATTTCCTGCCACAGCGACAGGTCGATACCATACAGCTGCGCAATAAAGATCGCGGCAATACTCTGGTACAGCGTTGAACCATCAAGGTTGAATGAGTAGCCGGTCGGCACCACAAAGCTGGTGATTGAAGCCGGTGCGCCATAGGCTTCCATCTTCTCGATAATACGCGGCAGTACGCTCTCGGAACTGGCGGTAGAGTAAGCCAGAATCAGCTCATCTTTCAAAATGCGGATCAGGATCCAGATGCTCAGACCGCAGATACGCGCCACAATCCCCAGCACCACCAGCGCGAAGAACAGGATGGCAAAATGTACCAACAGCACCAGTTTCGCCAGCGGCCACAGTGAGGCAAAACCGAAGTTCGCGACGGTCACAGCAATCAGCGCAAAAACACCGACTGGCGCATAACGCATCACCATGTGGGTCACTTTAAACATGGTTTCTGAAATCGAGCGGAACACAGTCACCAGCGGCTCGCGGTGGGTTGCTGGTAGTGAAGACAAGCCTAAACCAAACAGCACCGAGAAGAAGATAATCGGCAACATATCGCCTTTCGCCATCGACGCGACGATATTAGTCGGCACCAGCGACACAATCGTGCCCATCAGGCCATGCGCGTGGCTCTGCACTTCTGCGGTGGTATTTTGATATTTCGAAATATCCACGGTCGCCAGTTGCGACATATCAATCCCGGAACCCGGCTGGAACACATTCGCCAGCGTGATGCCAAGAATAATCGCTACGGTGGTGATCACTTCGAAATAGAGAATGGTTTTGGCGCCAATACGGCCCAGCTGTTTTGCATCACCCACCCCGGCAATACCAACCACCAGCGTGGAGATAACAATCGGCACGACGATCATTTTGATCAGATGGATAAAGATATCGCCCGCCGGAGACAGCAGGTTGACCACCAGCCATTCGCGGCTGTCGCTATGGTAATGCAGGTAACTCCCTAGCAGAATGCCCAGCACCATGGCGATTAGAATCTGCCATGCCAGGCTGACTTTCAAATTTTTCATAACAACGGACTTCCTCGATGGAGCGCTATTCCACATGCGGTGTGTGGGAATAGTACATACTGAAAGGGTATGAATTGTGTTGCGTTCGTTTATGGAGTTTTTTAACGCTTATTATCATTATCATCTGCATGGCATTCCGCGCAACCCTCTAAGAACAGGGCTTTTGGCTGAATTTATGCATAAAAATGCAATTTTATCGCGGTATTGATGAATAACTTTTTGTTATAAAAGAATTTTAATATGTTCAAAAATGAAGAAGTCATAGCGTGAGTTTTTTTCGCTCACCAGTTCGTTTGCCTGTTTTTTAAACAGGCAAAATGATACAAATCACAAATAAAACAAATTTATTTTTGCCGATTCTGCAACAACTTCGCCATATTAATAGAGTCAACGAGCTGTGCCCGGTTCACCCTCGGCGAGTTTAAATCCATAACTTTTTGCCAAACTGAAATAGCCTGGGCGTAGTCTGCCTGCATAAACGCATCTGAGGCTAACAACATCAGCGCGGTGACCTCTGCCGGGTCCAGCGCCAAGGCCTTATCAATCATCTCGCGAGTGGGCGGCGCCATATGTTGTCCGGCCTGGTAATACAATACCGTTGCCATCGCTGAATAGATCTCAGCATTTTCACCGCCGACACGCAGCGCCTGCTCGTAGGCCAGCAGCGCATTATGATACGCGTTTTGCCAAAGATAGTACTCCCCGAGTTGCGCCCATTTCACGCCGTCCCGTGGATTGGCTCGAATCTGCGATTGCAGCAAAAGCAACTGTTTTTCCTGAATATTTTCATCAGAGAAAGCATGTAAAGGGTCCGCCAGTCGCGTCTGCTCCTGACGAACCGCCTGCCATTTTGGCGTCAACAGGTAGCCTCCAATGCAGGCCACAACCATCAGTACCGCCGCAGCGGTCAGCCGCTTCACGGGCATTGGGCGTAACAGCGGCTCGCACTGGCTCATTATTCACCTTCCTCCGTATGCTGACGTCTTCTCACTCGCCAGACCACGACACCTACCAGCAACAACAACAGGCACGGCAACGCCCACAGCAGCAGCGTTTGCTCATTCAGCGGCGGATTATAACGAACGAAGTCACCGTAACGCTCGGTCATCCAGGTGGTTATCTCAGCTTCACTTTTCCCTTCCGCCACCATGCTATAAACCTGATGGCGCATACTGACCGCTACCGGCGCATTGGATTCCAGCAAATTTTGGTTTTGGCACTGTGGACAACGCAGTTGGCTGGCAATAGACAGCGCTTGTTCCTGCTGCTGCGGGTTGGCAAACGTCCATGTGTCCACAACCTGGGCATGCGTAGCGAAAGTAATGAAAAACAGGACGAGCGTTAAGAGTAATAACTTTCTGCCGGATGGCGCTGCGCTTATCCGGCCTACGGTTTGCGCACCTTGTAGGCCGGATAAGGCGTTTACGCCGCCATCCGACAACGCTGTGATTAATTTACGCATCGCGTTTCCTTCCTCGCCATCCGCTCAGCAGCGCGCCAAAGACCATTAATAGTCCCCCACCCCAAATCCAGCGCACGCCGGTCTGCACGTACAAGCGCATGGCATAACGGTCTGGTCCGGTTTTTTCACCCATTACCGCATACCAGTCATGCATCAGGTTCCAGCGGATCCCCGGCTCCATCATCTGTTGACGACGCGCGGCATAGAAGCGCCTTTCAGGTTGCAGGCTGCCAATGCGTTTCTCATTGTGCCACAGCGTGATCTGCGCTTTTTCACTGGTGTAGTTACCTTTGGCTTCCAGGTCGAGACGCTCAAAACGGAAAATGTAACCCGCCAGTTCAACCTGCTGCCCAGGGCTCAGGTTCAGGCTTATCTCCTGACGGCTACCGCTGGAAAAGACGATCCCCGCCGCAAACACCAGCACTCCGGCATGCGCCAGCAGTGCCGGAAGTTGGATGCGGAAAGACACTTTGCGGCTTCTGACCATTGCCAGCACAATAACCAGCAGCATCAGTAGGCCAAAGGGCAGCGTAGCGCGGTTAAAGTACGGTGCGCCCACGGAAAGCCGCCCCCAGCCGAACAGCCCGTAAATCATCGGGTAGAGCGTGCCAATCAGCACAATCAGCAGCACCGCACTAAAGAGCAGCAGCGCAACCAGAATCAGCATCTCGCGTGACCAACCGCCAAAACGAGCATTCTGCCGGACTTGCTGGCCCCGCCAGGCGTACAGCCCGAGCGACGCCAGACTCAACACGGTAAACAGCGCAAACAGCGGCGCGGCACGAACGTTATCCAGCGCGAAAGCATGCACCGAAACGAGAATGCCGGAACGCACAATCAGCGTCCCCAGCAGCGATAAAATCAGCGTGACGATCGCCAGCAGCAGCGACCAGTGGCGGAAGATCCCGCGCTGGCGCGTGATATACAGGCTATGTAGCAGCGCGCTGGCAGAAAGCCAGGGTAATAAGGAAGCGTTTTCTACCGGGTCCCAGAACCACCAGCCGCCCCAGCCCAGCTCGCAGTAGGCCCACCAGGAGCCGAGGATAATCCCCAGCGTCAGCGCGCACCAGCCGGGCAAGGCCCAGCGCCAGCACACCCAGGCGCTCTGCGCATTAAAGTCACTACGTAGCAGCGAGGCCAGCGCCACGCCTGCCGCCACCATCAAACCACCGTAACCCAGGTACAGCAGCGGTGGATGGAGGATTAACCCGAGATGTTGCAGCATCGGGTTAAGGTCGCGCCCTTCAATGGCTGGCGGAAAGATACGCACGAACGGATCGGACCATACCACCACAAACAGCAGCAGCAGGGCCGTTATCATTGAAAGGACACTGAGCGTCAGCGGAAACAGCGCGTTGGTATTACGCCGATAGCGAAGAGCAAATAGCGCGCTCCAGGCGGAAAGAAACAGCACCCACAGCAGCAGCGATCCTTCATGACCGCCCCACACCGCCGCCAGTTTTAATCCCCACGGCAGCAGGCTGTAGCTGTGCTGGGCAACGTAGACCACCGAAAAATCGCTGGTCAAAAAGCAGAATACCAGAATGGTAAAGGCCAGTAGCAGCAGGGCAAATTGCGTCCACACGCCCACGCTTGCCAGGCGCATCACCCCCTGCCAACGCTGGCGGACACCTACCAACACGGCAAGCGGGGTCAACACGTTGACCCCGAGGCTTAATAACAGCGCCAGAAAACCGGCTTCAGGAAGGAGAACGTCCAGATATCACCTTACGCAACGGTTAGCTGACCCGCATAGAGGATAAAAAAGCGCAGCAGCAGTACGCCGGTCAGGCTAGCGCCGCACACTGCCAGCACGCCATGAAACGTCGAACTGCGGTTGGCCCAGGGTTTTAGCAGCATCGGCAGTATCAACCCAAGCCCAGCCACGCCAAGCCAGAACCACCAGGTCCAGAATCCGCCGCCCAGTGCCGCCGCCAGCGCACGCATTTTGCCGTCATCGCCCAGCGCCAGGCCGACGAAGAACGCCGCCAGCAGGAAGATCTCCAGCCATACGACCGGGACTTCCATGCGATGCACAAAGTGCGCTTCCGTACTGTGCGGGTTGCTACGATGGCGTAACGCCATGGCGATCAGCGCCACTGCCGCGCCGGAGGAGATCCCGGAGAACAGAAACAGCACCGGCAGGATCGGGTTATTCAGGAACGGATAGGATTTCAGCGCCGACAGCAGGAACCCGGTATACGCCCCGAGCAGGACCGCCAGCACCAGCATCAGCGTCTCAAGCGCGCGATGGAACGGCGTGATTAGCGTCAGTAGTTTTGACACAATCGTCAGTCGCGGCACGAACCGCTGTTGCAGGGCAATCACCTCTTTTTCAAAGATTTTTGCCAGCCACAGCACTAACACCACCATATACAACTGGAACAGCATGACCCCCATCGACATCACCGAGGTGAAGCTATAGTGGAACATCAGTTTCCAGAAAGTCCATGGACGCGTCAGGTGGAACACCAGAATCAGCAAACCGAGGATAATTGCCCCCGGCCCTAACACCAGCGTGGTGCGCAGCAGCGTGCTGTCTGAACCGCCCGCCTCCGGATGGAAGCGACGCAGCAGAATCGCCAACGTGACCAGTCCGGCAGAGATACCTATCAGGAACAGATAGATGGCAATGGGCCAGTCCCACACCAGTGATTCAAAATGAAATGCAGAAGCGGATGTCATTGGCTCACCTCCCCAAATTTAAAGGGAACGCGGTAGACCTTCGGTTTTGTACCCAACGCCAGTTTGTAACGGTAGGTAGTTTTCTGCTGCAACAAACGGGATATATCGCTGTTGGGATCGTCCAGATTACCAAACGTCAGCGCCTTCGTCGGGCATGACTCAACGCAGGCAGGCTGTTTGCCCGCTTTCAGGTTGGTTTTCCGGCAGAAATCACATTTATCCGCCGTTTTGCTCACCGGATGGATAAAGCGCACGCGATAAGGACACGCGGCGATACAGTACTGGCAGCCAACGCAAAGGTCCGGGTTCACATCCACAATGCCGCTGGCGGCATCGCGATACGATGCCCCCGTCGGGCAGACGTCAACGCAGGGAGCGTGGTCGCAATGCTGGCACGAGTGACGGAAGAAGCGATACTTCACATCAGGAAATGTCCCTTGCGGCTCACTGCGGATAATCGTCAGACGCGATACGCCTTCCGGCACGTTGTTAACTTCCCGACAAGCATCCATGCAGGCCGTACAGCCAATGCATAAAGACTCATCATGAACCATACCGTAACGCACGCCGTTGATGTTCAGCGTCTTCGCCACAACGCGCCCCGCCGTCCCGCTCACTGCCACCAGCGCGCCGACGCCGGTGATAAACTGGCGACGAGAGCAACTCATGGATGCTCCTTAAGCAACGGAACCGACGCCGGGTTAAAGTTCGGATTGTTACGTTGATCGCTGTGGCAATCGACGCAAATCTTGATCCGTCCTTTATCGCTCAGCGTCTGCATCGTGTCTTGCTTCGGATGCAGTGAGTGACAGCTGGCACACGCCACTTTGGTTACGTGGACATCGTGCGGCCAGAACGCTTTTTGCAACTGCTCAGGCAGGTGACAGGACATACAGACACTGTTCTGCTGCTCCACGTTGTACATCGGCTCATTAAAGCGCATCACATCTTTCACCCCTTCGCGGTGGTTCGGTGACGGCTGGCCGTGACAATTGGTGCAGGTGACAGGCAGTTTGTTATTCGGGTTGATGGCTTCCGCATGCTTACCATGCATGCCTTCGGTATCCGGCTTGTGACAGTCCAGACAGGCGGCATCCGGATTACGCTGTTGGGTAACCGTCCAGCGTTGATCCGACTCCTGCGGCGTTGGCGTGGCAGTGATTCCACTCAGGCTCCATAACAAGCCTGACGCCAGCACCCCAGCAGTTAATAACGAACGTAATACGCTCATATTCACTCCGTTGAGTTATCCGCCCCTTGCGGGGCGAAATGGGGTTATTGGCTTAACAGACCGTTTTTACGCGCCTGATCTTCCCACTGCGGAATCACCGTTTTGATGAAGTCCTGCTTCTCAGCATTGATTTGCTGCATGTTCAGACCAATCGCCGCCTGGGCTTTCTCTTTGGTAGAGATATCCGGTAACGGGATTTCATGCGTGATGCCTTTGGTCGCCAGCAGACGGACCAGTTTGGTACGTGCGTCAGCGGCTTTATCCATTGCGCTACCCAGCATCCGCAGACCTTCTTCCGGGGCATGCATGTGAATACCGTGTGAGGCGATAGACAGGTCCCAACGCCATTGCGCGTGACGGATATCTTCCAGAATCGGCTTCATTTCCGCTTCGGTCGCACCCGCATCCCATGCGGCTTTCGCTTCGAAGTGCGCACGAACAAGCTGGTCTTCAACTTTGATTTTCAGGTCATGAATGGCCTGTTTACGCTCGGCGACCACTTTTTGCAGGGACGCTTTGTCCTGGGTGTGGCAGTTCGCACAGGTCTGAGCGAAGTTATCGAACGGATTACCAATCTTATGGTCGGTGTAAATCTTGCCTTCCGCGTTCTGCACTTTCGGCATGTGGCAGTCGATACAGGTCACATTGTTCTTGCCGTGAATGCCTGCGCTCCAGGTTTCATACTCCGGGTGCTGCGCTTTCAGCATCGGGGTTTTAGACAGGGAGTTGGTCCAGTCAGAGAAGGCGATGGTGTCGTAGTACTTCTCCATGTTCTCGACTTTCATGCCGTCGTCCCACGGGAACTTAACGGCTTTGTTTTTACCGTCGAAGTAGTATTCCACGTGGCACTGGCCGCAGACCATGGATTGCTGGTCAAAGCGACCGGCTTTCTCAAACGGTTTGCCGATGGTTTCCATCGCGCGCTCAGCATAAGGACGCGACAGCGTCAGTTCTGGCTTGCCTTTGGCAAAGTCTGGTGACGCGGTGTTATGGCAATCGCCACAGCCAAGATTATTAACAATTTCAGGACCGCCGCGCGCCCATTTACCGTGGAAGTAGCCATCTTCACCGTCTTTCTGGATCAGACGCGCCACATCCGGGCTTTTACAGCTCCAGCAGGCCATCGGCAACGGACCATCTTCTGCCGTTTTGGGTGCGCCGGTACGTAAGGTTTCACGAACATCGGTCACTGCATACGCGTGCCCGCGCGGTTTGTTGTAATCGCGCGAGAAGGGATATCCCGCCCACAGGATCACCAGACGAGGATCTTCTGCCAGCGCATCTTCACGGGCTGATTGCTCAGACGTGGCTTTCCAGGAGAGATATTGATCGGGATGCTGAGGGGCGAAGACTTCATTCTTCGCTTCAACGGTGACGGTTTTTGCGGGTACGGGGGTTTGTTCAGCGTGAACTGCAGAGATAAATAATAAAGGTACTAACAGGCTGAAGAAACGGCGTACGCGTGATTTTATCCTTGCCATAGGGGTCTCATCCAGATGACGCCATTATCTGCAATGGCGGTTCTTTTATTGTTTTCCATAACAGCAACCACACGAATACTGTCATGACATTGCTCCACCCTATTTGTAACAAGAAACCACACTGAAAATGTTGTCTTTAATCAATTGTAAGTGTATGTAAAATACCACTTTAGAGTTAGTAACTCCCTTTGATTGCACCCTCTTTTGTCTAATTCAGAGACAGATCACCTTTTCAACAATCCTTTAGATAACCACATGTTATCGCGAGATTTAGTCAATTTTGCTAGCTCCCTTCAAAATTCAGTTTGTCGCTAATTTGCACAATTCGTTTATTGCGTGATCTGCCGCGCAAATACTAAACAAAACTCTCAAAGCCCCTACATTTAACGTTTATGAGACATATTATTAACATCCTACAAGGAGAACAAAAGCCATGAGCCAAATACATAAACACGCTATTCCCGCAAACATTGCGGATCGTTGCCTGATAAATCCGGAGCAGTACGCAGAGAAATACCAGCAATCCGTTAACGAACCCGACACATTTTGGGGCGAACAGGGAAAAATTCTTGATTGGATCAAGCCGTACAGCCAGGTGAAGAACACTTCCTTCGCACCAGGCAACGTGTCAATTAAATGGTACGAAGACGGCACTCTGAATCTGGCCGCAAACTGTCTTGACCGCCACCTGCAGGCAAACGGCGATCGTACCGCCATCATCTGGGAAGGCGATGACGCAACCCAAAGCAAAAACATTACCTATCGCGAGTTGCATCGCGATGTCTGCCGTTTCGCCAATACGCTACTGAATTTAGGCATTAAAAAAGGTGACGTGGTGGCCATTTATATGCCGATGGTGCCGGAAGCTGCGGTCGCCATGCTGGCCTGTGCCCGTATTGGCGCGGTGCATTCGGTCATCTTCGGTGGTTTCTCACCGGAAGCCGTCGCCGGACGTATTATCGACTCCAATTCACGCCTGGTGATCACCGCCGACGAAGGCGTACGCGCCGGGCGCGCTATCCCACTGAAAAAGAACGTGGATGATGCGCTGAAAAATCCAAATGTGAAAACCGTTGAACATGTGGTCGTGCTCAAACGTACCGGTGGAAAAACGGAATGGCAGGAAGGTCGCGACCTGTGGTGGTCCGATCTTATCGAGAAGGCCAGCTCAGAACATCAGCCGGAAGAGATGAACGCGGAAGATCCGCTGTTTATCCTGTATACCTCCGGCTCAACCGGCAAGCCGAAAGGCGTACTGCACACTACCGGCGGGTATCTGGTCTACGCCGCCACCACCTTTAAGTACGTGTTTGACTACCATCAGGGCGATATTTATTGGTGTACCGCTGACGTAGGCTGGGTAACCGGGCACAGCTACCTGCTGTACGGTCCGCTGGCCTGCGGCGCAACCACGCTGATGTTCGAAGGCGTGCCAAACTGGCCTACCCCGGCGCGTATGTCGCAGGTTGTGGACAAGCATCAGGTCAATATTCTGTATACCGCACCGACCGCCATTCGCGCCCTGATGGCGGAAGGCGATAAAGCGATTGAAGGCACTGACCGTTCGTCGCTGCGTATCCTGGGTTCAGTTGGCGAGCCGATCAACCCGGAAGCATGGGAGTGGTACTGGAAGAAGATCGGCAACGAAAAATGCCCGGTCGTCGATACCTGGTGGCAGACTGAAACCGGTGGATTCATGATCACCCCGCTGCCGGGCGCCACCGAACTGAAAGCCGGTTCTGCAACCCGTCCATTCTTTGGCGTACAGCCTGCGATTGTCGATAACGAAGGTAATCCGCTGGAAGGCGCGACCGAAGGCAATCTGGTGATTACCGACTCGTGGCCGGGCCAGGCGAGAACGCTGTTTGGCGATCACGAACGCTTTGAGCAAACCTACTTCTCTACCTTCAAGAATATGTACTTCAGCGGCGACGGCGCGCGCCGTGACGAAGATGGCTATTACTGGATCACCGGACGTGTGGACGATGTGCTGAACGTCTCCGGCCACCGTCTGGGAACGGCTGAAATCGAATCGGCGCTGGTGTCGCATCCGAAGATTGCCGAAGCCGCGGTGGTGGGGATTCCGCATAATATTAAAGGCCAGGCGATCTACGCTTACGTCACGCTGAATCACGGTGAAGAGCCGTCACCTGAGTTGTACGCCGAGGTTCGCAACTGGGTGCGTAAAGAAATTGGCCCGCTGGCAACGCCAGACGTGCTGCACTGGACCGACTCACTGCCGAAAACCCGCTCCGGCAAAATTATGCGCCGTATTCTGCGTAAAATCGCGGCGGGCGATACCAGCAATCTGGGCGATACCTCGACCCTCGCCGATCCTGGCGTCGTGGAGAAACTGCTCGAAGAGAAGCAGGCCATCGCGATGCCATCATAACCATAACTGTGAAATGCCCGATGGCGCGCAGCTTATCGGGCCTACAAATCCTATCCCTACCCCTCCCCTGACCGGGAGGGAAATATAAAAACCCTCCCCCAAAGGATTTCGCGTTGCAGGAAGGCGGCAAGCGAGCACATCCCCAGGAGCATAGTTCACTATGTGCCTGGGGTGGGCGAGTGTGGCCAACGCACCTGCGGCGTGAAAAACGAAGGGGGCCTCTGGAGAACTCTGTGATGAATGACCAAATTTATCAGCGGATAGAAGACAGTGCGCGTTTCAGGGAGTTAGTAGAAAAACGGCAACGGTTTGCCACCATTCTGTCCATCATCATGCTGGCAGTTTATATCAGCTTTATTTTATTGATTGCCTTTGCGCCAGGCTGGCTGGGTACTCCGCTACACGCAGGAACCAGCGTCACCCGCGGTATTCCGATTGGGGTCGGAGTGATCCTCATCTCCTTCATCCTGACCGGGATCTACATCTGGCGGGCAAACGGTGAATTCGATCGCCTGAACAATGCGGTTCTGCACGAGGTTAAAGCATCATGAAGAGAGTTCTGACGGCGCTTGCCGCCACGCTACCCTTCGCCGCAAACGCGGCGGATGCTATTAGCGGTGCAGTCCAACGCCAGCCAACCAACTGGCAGGCGATTGTTATGTTCCTGATTTTCGTCATCTTTACGCTCGGCATTACCTACTGGGCGTCTAAACGCGTACGTTCGCGTAATGACTACTACACCGCCGGCGGTAACATCACCGGTTTCCAGAACGGGCTGGCGATTGCGGGCGACTATATGTCGGCGGCATCGTTCCTTGGAATTTCCGCGCTGGTATTTACCTCCGGTTATGACGGGCTGATTTACTCACTCGGCTTCCTGGTCGGCTGGCCAATTATCCTGTTCCTTATTGCTGAGCGTTTGCGTAACCTCGGTCGTTACACCTTTGCTGACGTTGCTTCTTATCGTCTGAAGCAGGGTCCAATCCGTATTCTGTCGGCCTGTGGTTCCCTGGTAGTGGTCGCGCTGTATCTGATCGCCCAGATGGTCGGCGCAGGTAAACTGATTGAGCTGCTGTTTGGTCTGAACTATCACATCGCCGTCGTGCTAGTTGGCGTACTGATGATGATGTACGTTCTGTTTGGCGGCATGCTGGCAACCACCTGGGTACAGATCATTAAAGCTGTTCTGCTGCTGTTCGGCGCCAGCTTTATGGCCTTCATGGTAATGAAGCACGTCGGCTTCAGCTTCAACAACCTGTTCACCGAAGCGATGGCAGTACACCCGAAAGGCTCCGCGATTATGAGCCCGGGCGGTCTGGTAAAAGATCCGATATCCGCTCTGTCGTTAGGTCTTGGATTGATGTTCGGTACAGCAGGTTTGCCGCATATTCTGATGCGTTTCTTCACGGTCAGCGATGCCCGCGAAGCGCGTAAGAGCGTATTCTATGCCACCGGTTTTATGGGTTATTTCTACATCCTGACCTTTATCATCGGCTTTGGCGCGATCATGCTGGTAGGTGCTAATCCAGAGTACAAAGATGCTGCAGGCGCACTGATCGGTGGTAACAACATGGCGGCGGTTCACCTGGCGAATGCGGTGGGCGGTAACCTGTTCCTCGGCTTCATCTCTGCAGTGGCGTTTGCCACCATCCTGGCGGTGGTTGCCGGGCTGACGCTGGCTGGCGCTTCGGCAGTTTCTCACGACCTGTACGCCAACGTATTCCGCAAAGGCGCAACCGAACGTGAAGAGCTGAAGGTGTCAAAAATCACCGTACTGGTACTGGGTGTGATAGCCATCCTGCTCGGCGTGCTGTTTGAGAACCAGAACATCGCCTTCATGGTGGGTCTGGCGTTCGCCATCGCGGCCAGCTGCAACTTCCCGATCATCCTGCTTTCCATGTACTGGTCGCGTCTGACCACCCGTGGCGCAATGCTGGGTGGCTGGTTAGGTCTGTTAACAGCGGTAGTATTGATGATTCTCGGCCCAACCATTTGGGTCCAGATCCTCGGTCACGAAAAAGCCATTTTCCCGTATGAATATCCAGCGCTGTTCTCCATCAGCATAGCGTTCCTCGGGATCTGGTTCTTCTCTGCTACCGACAACTCAGAAGAAGGCAACCGCGAACGCGAGCAGTTCCGTGCTCAATTCATCCGCTCCCAGACCGGGTACGGCGTAGAACAAGGTCGCGCGCACTAACCTCCCCTCTCCTCCGGCTTTCGGGCCGGAGGATTACATCCTTTCTTAGAACATCAGCCTCGCGACCAGCGGCGCCACCAATACCATCACCACACCGGAAAGCATCATCACCAGGCTGGCAACTACGCCCTCTTGCTGACCAAGCTCATAAGAGCGCGCCGTGCCTGCCCCGTGCGATGCGGCGCCAAATCCTGCGCCTTTCGCCATTCCTTCACGAATGGAAAGGCGTAAAAACAGCACATCGCCGACCGCCATGCCGAATACGCCGGTCACCACCACGAACAAGGCCACCAGGTCCGGCTGCCCGCCCAATGGCTCTGCCGCTGCCAGCGCAAATGGCGTGGTGACGGAACGCACCGCCAGACTGCGTTGGATCTCATCAGGCAACATAAACAGACGCGCCAGCCACACGGAACTGGTGACGGCCACCAGCGTTGCCGTTACCACGCCCGCCGTCAGCGACATCCAGTGACGCTTAATCACCGCAAGGTTGTCATACACCGGAACGGCAAAGGCGATGGTCGCCGGTCCTAACAACCACAGCAACCAGTGCGATTCACCAATATAGTTTTGCCAGGAGATATGGCCGAAGACTAGCATCAGCACCAGCAGGGCCGGGGTGAGAACTAATGGCATCAGCGGTAATTTACGAAAACGGCGATACAAACGCTTATTAGCAAAGTAGATACCCAGCGTAATCACCAGACACAGCACGCTTAGCTGAAAATTACTCACGGTTTAACCTGCTCATTTCATAGCGATAAACTTTATCCACCACCCACGCCGTTGCGCCGAGCACCATCAGCGTACTGATCGCAATGACGGCAAATATACGCCAGCCATCAACCAGCAACAGCTGCGTGTAGTTCACAACGGCGACCACCGCCGGGACAAAAAATAGCAGCATTTCAGCCAGTAACCAGCGAGCACCTGCGCGAATCCAGTTCAGCGGGATAACCCGGCAGACAATTAACGCCAGCATCAGCACCATCCCTACCAGGTTGGCAGGAAGCGGCAGATGCAGCCAGGAGACAAGATATTGAGCAAATACAAAGAGACCTGCGTACAACAGAACCTGAACGGGGATCTGGAGTCGATGAATAACAGCAGGCGTCACGCGGCTTATCGCCACAGCCATGAGGGTATGTCCTTAAAAAATAGAGAGCGCCAGTATAGAGAGCCCCCGTCCAGGACTGAAATGAATTAAACTCATTGCAGGCATAGTCTTAAGGAATAATCATGGATATCAGAACGCTGCGATATTTTGTTGAGGTGGTTCGTCAGCAGAGCTTTACTCGCGCAGCGGAGAAGCTTTTTGTCACCCAGCCCACCATCAGCAAGATGTTGAAGAACCTTGAAGACGAGCTTAATTGCACGTTGCTCATCCGCGACGGGCGGCGGTTGTTGTTAACCGACACCGGGCAGGTCGTTTTCGAACGCGGCCTGGCGATCCTCGCTGAGTTTCGCCAGCTTGAAGCCGAACTTAGCGACATTAATCACCTCAACAGGGGTGTGCTGCGCCTCGGTATCCCGCCAATGGTCGGTATGTTGATGGCCGGGCCTATCAGCCTGTTTCGCCAGCGCTATCCCGGCGTTGAGCTGAAGGTCTCTGAATTTGGCGGCTTAACCGTCCAGCAGGCTGTGATGAACGGCGATCTGGATGTCGCGATGACCGCGCTGCCGGTTGAAGAAGAGAGTGGTCTGGCGACCTTACCGCTTTTCAGTCATCCGCTCTGTGTGCTGGTCCCCCGCTCCGGTCAGTGGACAACATGCGAATCCATTTCCCCCGAGGCACTGGCGGAACATCCGCTACTGATCTACAACGAAGATTTCGCGTTGAGCCGCCAATTGCTTGAGCTGTTTAGCCAACACAACGTCAAGCCGCGCATCGCGGTACGCAGCGGGCAGTGGGATTTTCTGGCTGCGATGGTACAAGCCGGAGTCGGGATTGCCATTTTACCGGAGCCGATTTGCCAGCGCCTGGATAAGCAAACATTGCGCTGGATCCCTCTGGAGAGTGATTTACGCTGGCAATTGGGCATGATTTGGCGCGAAGGCGTGTATCTGTCGCACAGCGCCCAGGCGTGGCTCAAATGCTGTGAAGGGTTTTGGCTACCGCAAGCGTCGTAAAATGCCGGATGCGGCGCAAACGCCTTATCCGGCCTACATCGGTTTTGTAGGCCTGATAAGCGTAGCGCATCAGGCACGTTCACCCATATTAAAATCCATTATTTCACCTGCCCAATTTTGTGGGAACAAACCACGCCTCACATCGCGATGAAATGTTGAAAAAGGCCATATCTGTACCTGTTTTACCCACCCGTGCTTCACTGGGTTAATGTAAATATAATCAACATGCTGTCGATAATCGTGCTCATCGCGGATGGTATGTTCCCAAAAGCGAGGTTGCCAGATATGTCGGGCAGACAACGATCGCGTGAAATGCTTCTTAATTTCCCGCCAACGGGATGAAAAATCAGCGTCATTTTCAGGCAACGTCCAGATGCAATGCATATGCTCAGGTAATACGACCCACGCATTGATATAAAAAGGTTTCATTTTTTGTACCGCAGAAATAGCACAACGTAACCGATCAATTTTTGATATCAGAAGCTGGCTTCGACGGTCCTGCAGATTTACCGTAAAAAACCAGGTTCCTCCGTTGATGTAATTTCGTCGATAGTTGGACATGTTTCCCCCTTTCCTCAAAGGTATGGAGAAAAGAGGGAACAGACAAGACAAACAGATCAGTTCAGGAAAGCGGCTCGCAAATTACACGATGAATATTTTATGTAGGCCTGATAAGCGTAGCGCATCAGGCACTCTCGTTTATTGGTTCTCGATCAACAGCGCTTCCAGCAAGTCCAGATCGTGCAGCAGCTTTTGCAGCGTTTCATTGCTGATTTCCCGCGTCGCGCGCAGGTGATAAAGCTCTGCGCGTTCTGAACGCAACGCTGCCAGGCGGAAACGTCGCTCGAGGTTTTCTTCCTGCATCGAGCTTTCCACATCGTTGCGTCCGTCGGCGCGACGACGCAGGTTACCAATCACGCGGGAACTCACCTCGGTGAGTAACTGGTTATCGATGTTCTCTTCGGTGTCCGCGGCCAGTCGCTCCTCCATTTTCTGGATCGCGACAATCGCCACTTCTGCCGTAGCAGCGCGAGCAATACGTTCCTCTTTCTGCTGCTGCGAGTGGTCTGCCACTTCCAGATGTTGTAGCAGAATCGGCAACATCACCACGCCAACAAACAGCGAGAACAGAATCACGCCTGCGGCAAGGAAGATCAGCTCATATCGCGCCGGGAATCCGCTACCGTCCGGTAACAACAGTGGAATGGAGAGCACACCGGCGAGGGTAATTGCCCCGCGCACGCCCGCAAAAGAGGCAATCAGGATTTCACGCGTTGTCCAGGAGCCGAATTCCATTGGTTTTTTCTTCAGGAAGCGCAGACTGAATTTTTTCATCGTCCACAGCCAGCCAAAACGTACCAACATCAGCGCCACGTAAATCAGCACGATATCGGTAAACAGCATCCAGATTTCAACGTTCGGATCGACCTCTGCCGCCGCTAAGGAAGACTCCAGAATCCCCGGTAACTGTAGCCCTAACAGCAAGAAGACCATGCCGTTAAACACAAACTCCAGCATTGCCCAGGTACTGTTAGCACGTAAACGCATCGCCAGCGGTGCGCGGCGCATCACCCCGGAACGGGTGATCGTCATCCCGGCAGCGACCGCCGCGAGGATACCGGAAACGCCGATGTGTTCCGCAATCAGGTAAGACGCAAACGGCAGCAGGAACAGCAGGACGATTTGCGTTGCTGGCTCGTCACCGCCCCAGCGGCTGAGGAAGCGCAGGGAGCGCCCGTACAGCCAACTGACGACAAAACCAGCCAGGATGCCGCCAATCGCCACTTTGAAGAACTCAAGCGTTGCGCCACCAACGGTAAATACCATCGTCCCCATCGCCACGGCGACGGCAAACTTCAGAGATACCAGACCGGAGGCGTCGTTCATCAACGCTTCGCCCTGCAGGATGCCCATGATTTTCTTCGGTATGCGCCCCTCCCCCACAATGCCGGAAAGGGCAACAGCATCGGTTGGCGAAAGGACGGCGGCCAGCGCAAAGGCTGGGATAAGCGGTATCCCCGGCACCAGCCAGTAAATCATAAATCCAATGCCGACCACCGTGACCAGCACCAGCGCCAGCGCAAGGCCGAAGATCTCTCGCCCATGCTCGAGAAACTCACGCGTTGGCGTCTTCCAGCCATCGGCAAAGAGCAGCGGCGGGATGAACAGCACCAAAAACAGCTCAGGATCGAATTCCACATGCAAACCAAACGTCGGCCACGCCAGCAAGGCGCCGATGGCGATCTGCATTAGGGGTAAAGGGAGTTGGAAGGGCAATACGCGAGTAAATACCCCCGACAGCGAGACCACAAGGGTCATGATGAGTATGGTGAAAAAGATTTCCATGCGTTCCCTGTTTGCGATGTTTCTTATGATTGGTGATGAGAGGCGTCGTGCCTCAATTCTATCTAATTGAGAGTAACGCAAAAGACAACGAGTGTGTTCTGAAAATAAAAACGGGCGGCCAAAGCCACCCGTTTTGAGGATCTTTATCGAATAAAAATCAGATAGCCCAGCCGCCCGCGTAGAAGGCCACCAGCGCGATAGCGATAACCACCGTGCCGATATTCAGCTTGCGCCATTCGCCAGAGACAAGACGGCCAATCACCAGGGTAGCAAAACCAATCATAATGCCGGTAACGATGTTACAGGTCAGCACGATAAATACGGCCGTTACCAGACCCGCCATTGCGTCGACAAAGTCAGCAAAGTCGATTTTCGCAACGTTGCTCAGCATCAACAGGCCCACATACATCAGCGCAGGCGCCGTTGCGTATACCGGTACAAGATACGAGAGCGGAGAGAGGAACAGGATCAGCAGGAACAGGACGCCAACGGTGATCGCCGTCAGGCCAGTTTTACCGCCTGCCGCCGTACCCGCTGCGGATTCAATGTATACCGCCGCAGGAGCCGCGCCCACCAGACCAGAGAACACGCTGCTCAGGGAGTCGGTGGTCAGCGCTTTGCCGCCGTCGATAATCTGTCCGTCTTTATCCAGCAAATTTGCCTGTCCGGCTACGGCACGGATGGTGCCGGTCGCATCGAAGACGGCGGTCATGACCAGCGCCAGCACGCTCGGCAGAACGATAGGATTCAGTGCGCCCATAATATCCAGGCTGCCGATCAGCGAGTTGCCGTTTTCGTCGCTCAGAGACGGCATGGCAAAAATACCGGAGAAATGCACGGCCGGGTCGAAAATCAGGCCAACAATGGAAATACCGATAATAGTCAGCAGGATGCCGCCCGGTACTTTCAGTTTTTCGAGGCCAATAATCACCGCCAGACCAACCAGCGACATTATCACTGGGAAAGTATCGAAGTCGCCCAGCGCAACCGGCAGACCGTCCAGCGGATTCTTAATCACCAGACCAACGCCGTTTGCCGCAATCAGCAGCAGGAACAGGCCGATACCGATTCCCGTACCGTGCGCAACGCCCTGCGGCAGATTGCGCAGGATCCAGCTACGAATACCCGTCGCGGAAATGATGGTAAACAGGACGCCCATCAGGAACACCGCGCCCAGCGCAACGGGCACGCTGATATGTTGCCCCAATACCAGGCTGAATGCGGTAAACGCCGTCAGAGAAATGGCGCAACCAATCGCCAGCGGCAGATTTGCCCACAGGCCCATGACAATAGAACCGACGCCCGCGACCAGGCAGGTTGCCACAAATACAGCGGCAGGCGGGAATCCGGCTTTACCCAGCATCCCTGGAACCACAATAACGGAGTAAACCATGGCGAGGAACGTCGTTAATCCGGCAACGACTTCCTGACGAACGGTACTGCCGCGAAGCGAAATTTTAAACCAGGCGTCGAGTGAACCGCCGGTACGCGCTGAAGGCGTAGACATAGAAAACATCCCCTGAGAGTTTATTTTTTCGTCATTATGCGTGCTGGACAATCCACTGCCTGCTAAACGTTTTCTCCATGTGCCAGGTTTGCGTCATTAGGGGTGTCGCAAAAAAGCAAACGTTTAGCTCCGCGCATAAAAAACGGGTGGTAAAAAAAAGCAAACGATTATCCAGCGATCATACGCCGGTTTTCAACTGAACTTTGCCGCTTTTTACTCATTTCTTCTTATAACGCACAATAAACAACCAGTCGATGCGCAAACGTTATCGTCAATGCGCAATCTGGTAACAAATTTCGCCAGATTGTCGCAACAATCGTTCTTATTTTTCGCGCAAACTCGCGCAAGAAAACCGGTGAAGATGCGGTAAATTTTTTGGCTAAAAAATCATCGTTTCACTGGCAAATGGAGGGAGGTAGCTTACACTTACATTATCAACACAGGCCGGAACCTCCCCTAATGTGCTCGACTGAGGGGTGTTGATGTCGGGGGAAACCCTCCCGTGAACCAGCGGGATAGAGTGAAAGACAAAGACCGGAACCAAACTAAAGCGCCCTCTGTGGCGCTTTAGTTTTATACCCGTCATACTTCACGTTGCAGGTGTGTTGGCTGCGTTTACTCACCCGAATCACTTAGTTTACTAAGCTCATCGGGATTCGTGCTCTTGCCGCCTTCCCACAACGCGAATTATTTAGGGTATATATCCGTCATATATTTAAACCAATCAATCATCTTCCAGCAGACGCGCCCCGGTTCCTTGCTCGCCCAACTGATCGCCTGGGTTACGCAACGGGCAATCGCTGCGCGACAAGCAGCCGCAACCAATACATCCATCCAGCTCATCACGTAGCGACACCAAAGTATGAATGCGTCGGTCCAGCTCTTCACGCCATTGCGAAGAGAGCTGTTTCCACTCTTTAGCGCTAAGTGAATGTCCTTCAGGTAATACGCCCAGCGCGTCGCCAATCGTTGCCAGCGGGATCCCAATACGTTGAGCAATCTTGATAATCGCCACGTAACGCAACACATCACGTTTGTAGCGACGCTGATTACCGCTGTTGCGCATGCTGCTAATTAACCCTTTGCTTTCATAGAAATGCAGGGTCGAAACTGCCACGCCGCTACGCTTTGCAACTTCACCTGGCGTGAGCAGCGCTTTTATCCGGGGTAATTTCTTTTCCATAAATCGCTTTACCTCAAGTTAACTTGAGGAATTATACTCGCCCACAGACAAAACGACGAATCGAATACTGAGAAAGAGGCAGCCCTATGTCCCATCAGCAGATTATTCAGACCCTTATTGAATGGATTGATGAACATATCGATCAGCCGCTGAACATTGAGGCGGTTGCGAAAAAATCAGGTTACTCGAAGTGGTATTTACAGAGAATGTTCCGCACGGTGACGCGCCAGACGCTGGGTGACTACATCCGCCAGCGACGACTTCTGCTGGCGGCGGTTGAACTGAGGACGACTGAGCGACCTATTTTCGATATCGCGATGGATCTTGGTTATGTATCGCAACAAACCTTTTCGCGCGTGTTTCGCCGCGAGTTTGATCGTACCCCCAGCGATTACCGCCACCGCCTGTAAGCTTATTGCCCGCTCTGCGTCAGTATGGCGGGCGACCGTTGTATCCAGTGCATGAACTCCTGCGACGGCAGCGCCTTCGCAAAATACCAGCCCTGACAATACTGTACGCCGCGTTCAAGCAGCCATTCGATTTGTTCCTTCGTTTCCACCCCTTCCGCAATCGTCTTCAGGTGTAAGCTTTGCGCCATCTCAATAATATGTTCGGCAATCAAGTGACTGGTGCTGTTAGTGGACAACGTGCTAATAAACGATTTGTCGATCTTCAGGATATCGACATTCAGCGCTGACAAATTATGCAGATTGGAATATCCCGTGCCAAAATCATCAAACGCCACTTCATAACCCGCCTTGCGGAACGCCTGAATTACTGGGGTCATTTTATGTACATCTATGAACCCCCGCTCCGTCACTTCGACTTTAATTTGCTGGGCCGCCACGGAGTACTCACGATTTTTGTCGTTAATCAGAGCAATCAATCGGGATGAATGAAAGTCAGAAGCGGAAAGGTTAATCGAGATATAAAGCTGAGGATGCGCCGAAAGAAAATACCCCAAATCGTTGAACACCTCTTCAACGACATAATCCGTGATCCGCTCAATCATTCCCTCTTTTTCAGCCAACGGAATAAACTCCGTCGGGCTCATCACCTCACCTTTACAACCCGGCCAGCGCAGCAGAGCTTCAGCACCAACACATTGTCCATTCTTAATATCAATGATCGGCTGGTAATGCAGGCAAAGCTGACGTTTTTTGATCGCGCGTTTTAGTAAGCGCCGGGGAGATAAGTATTCCTGGCGCGTGCGCCACCACATTAGCAGTATCAGTATGCTGCAGATAATCCCGAAGGGAATGGTTAACGCCGCCTCGTGATAAAAAATCTGACTTACGCGGTTGTCTGAGGTCGACACAATGATCGCAATTGGGCGTTTTTCTGAATGCACGATGGTGTAAAAGCGATCGTCTTGTTGAAAGGTCGAGGCTTCACCGCGTACGAGAGGCGCGAATTGCGCAATATTTGCCGCTTCGCTGGCGGAGAAAAACGTATCTGTTACTGTGTCATATACGCCCCAGGACAGATCCGGATCATCTGACATGACTTCGCTGTAGGATAATGGATTTATGACTGCGACGTAGTTCCCACGTTGCATGTACGTCATTCTGTAGCCAGCGAAAAAAGGGGTATCGCGGTAGTAATAGATGGCGATATCCGGCGTACGTTTATAGTCTGCGGTCGGCATAATATAGGTAACGGGTGGCACCATCGACGTAGAGCACAAAAAATGATCGCCCTGCGCATAAATTAGCTCGCTGATATATAAACGACCGCGAATAATATTCAGCATACTTTTCTGATGTGCCGGGGTACACATCTTACCCTGATACAACTGGGCCATATCACGCGCCAAATCGGCTTGCAGGATTACCAATTCTGTTTTATTTAACACCAGTTGAGCAAATGAGCGGAGTTGATTACGGGTTTCGGACATAGCCCGAATTTGAGCAAACCATAATGCCAGCACCACGGGGAGCAATACCACCATGAATGTTCCCAGCAACTTCAGCAGCTTGCGTCGCGCACTGTGATTCATGTCAGCCTTATGTCCCTGTTTTGTCTATGCCAGTACCTGTCACGGCAGGATGCTATAAACACCAGCTAGTTAACTTGCATGAATCTATCAGTATTAGCAACAGACGTCTCTATGTAAAAGTCTGATAATAGTTGATGATGATATTATTTTTCCGTAAGGCAAACTTAAAGTTACGCTTATTTCACAACGTTATTATCCCTAAAACGTAAATTTTTTATGAGCACTATCCTGGTTGCATTTAAGAAATTCATTAAATTTTTTTAACACAAAATTTAGGATAAATTAAACCGGTGGTCTAAATGCACCTTTAAGATTGATTATTTAGTGTCAAAAACCTTTTTGAATATAACCACACATTAAGAGTGGTTATATTCCTGTAAAAATAACGTCCAGTACTGGTGAACAAACGAGCACTTGTGATATAGTTCACAAAAATCATGTAACAGAAACAATGTTTCATTCATGTTATTGCCCGTCGATAGCCAGAGTACTACACCCTCGGTGAACACCCCCGCGCTGTCCTGGGCATCCAGACTTTCTGAGGACGTTTTTCATGGCAACGATAACAACTGGCGTGGTTCTTCTGCGGTGGCAATTACTCAGTGCAGTGCTGATGTTTTTAGCCAGTACGCTCAATATCCGTTTTCGTAAATCAGATTATATTGGCCTGGCCGTCATTAGCAGCGGTTTGGGGCTGGTTTTTGCCTGCTGGTTTGCGACTGGATTGCTCGGCATAACCCTGGTGGATATGTCTACTATCTGGAAGAACATTGAAACCGTGATGGTCGAAGTGATGAGCCACACACCGCCAGAATGGCCGATGGTGTTGAACTGATAACAACAGTGTGTCCGACCAGAATATACCCGGTCGGACACGGTTTTAAGCAATAACGATTCTACTGACGTTCCGGTAACCGTTTACCACTCCATACGGAACCCTGCGTTCACCTGCCAGTTCATATCAATGTCGCCTCCAGCCGATCTTTCCAGGTCAACATACAGTCGGGAGTTATTGTTCTGAGTGAGGTGGATATTGGTACCAATACCGTAGTTAATCCACGAGTCACTTCCTCCCTCGCGAACCGTCATGGACGCGTCTTTACCCCACACAGTGACATCACGATCGCCGGCAAACTCATGCAGCAGATCCAGCTTCACATAAATGTCGCTGTCCGGGCGTTCTTCAAATCGATAACCTCCTCGCAATCCGACACGACCGATCACGCTATCGATATCATTCTGACGAACCCGTAGTCCGCTGCTGGTGGTATAACGAGCCTCATCCAACCGGGTATACACGAGCTGCGCTTGCGGTTCGATGAAAGAGGATTCTCCCAGACTAAACTCACGACCGTATTCTGCGCTGGCGCTAATTGACCACGTACTGCTATCCGCCACCCCCATATTGCCGTACACATTTCGGTAGTTAAAATCACTCTCATGGCGGCTATATTTCAGCACCAGATCCAGGTAGTCCTGTTTCTCCGGACGGTTCCATGCAGCATAAAGTGAACCACCGTAGCTCTTGTTATCACCCGTGCCATAAGTAAAGTCAGCGTTACCTCTCATGTAATGCGCCGCAATGCCTCGCGTCCAGACTGATTGTTCACCTTCTTCTTTATTGTCATAACCAAGTTGCCAGAAGCTGTACAGGTTTTTGAAGTAGCTGCCATTATCGCTTTCCATTTCGCCGCCTTTATAGCGTATCCACAGACCATTTTGCTGTTGGTTCTGGCGTAATTCCCCTAAACGCTTATTCAGGCTGTCGATTTCGAGACGGGCGGTGGCCGCCGCGTAGTTTAACCCAGCATTGGCAATTGCGGTGTTGCTACCCGCACTGGCTTTCGTTGAAACCCCCGTGATATACCAGTTTGTGCCATACTGGCTTACCGGATCGCCTTCCCGAATATCAGAACGCAGTAGCGGTTTATAGTCGTATACATACTCGTTAGTGATATCGATTTTATCGTACGCTGCGAACGTCACATTGCTGGCGGCATCGGCAACCCAGATATCTTCTTGCAGATTGCTGAGCTTATTAATATTTAACGCCTCAATGGCATGAGTTCCCCCCGCGCTACTCTTAACGACCTCGATAAAGTCGCTCCCATTACGCCGCTGCTCATCGGTTTTATTTGTATTTACATCAATCAGGAAAATACCGTTGTTGCCTTTCAGATCGTGAATCTTCACGGTTTCGTTGATACTCTGATTGGTATGCAGGTTAAAACCATGCAGGTTTATCGTCCCGCCGTCTTGCAAGGTAATGGCGCTGATCTGAGCGTCTTTGCCATCCGGGATCCAGTAAGCATTATTCATCAGCGTCAGATTCAAATCTCCCGCCCATTTACCGCTGGCAGTTTCCAGGAAGTTCGCTTCATGCCCATGCCAGAATGACTCTGCACCATTGAGAGTAATATTCATCTGGCTGGTATTAGCATATATTTTATCGCCGAAGTCGATATTTCCTAACAAATTAACCTTGTGCTCACCTGACTGATTAATATTTACGACACCACCATCTTTAGCACTAACTGCATCACTTTTTGATGAGCCATCAGGATAACCACTATTGTTCTCCAGCAGTTCTTTGAAATTACTGGCGTATGTATTAATGTAAACATCGCCACCGTTAGCTGTAATAGTTGAACCTGCACCGCGCGCATAGACTCCATTATTTGCCAGCGTGGCGTCTTTCCCCTCGTTGCTGTGTTCAACCTCTGAACGAATGTACACATTACCGTTTACAGTGATATCCGCACCGCTTCCCGCATACAACGCAGTATTGTTATGTGTATACTTAGAGCCAATTAAGAAAGTGTTTTTCAGGCTAAAGTTATCGACGGTGACGTTGGTGTCCTGACCTTCGGCGGATAAGCCAAAAAAGGCCAGACCGGCGCGGTGTTCCTGTTGCGTAGTTCCGCTAATATTCACGTTGTAATTGCCAATTTGATAATCTCCCGCCTGGGCTTTGGTGATACTGCCAATCTTCACCTCAAGGCCATTACCTTCACCTCGCACAGGGTTATCAATATTTACCGTGATATCATAGCTTTTATCATCTGCAATCGTATCCTGAATGATGATCCCTTCCTGACCACCATTAACATCTATATAATTTAGTTCATAGTTTTTTGCACTCGCAAATCCGGCGCAAACCAACTGCGCTGCGGTAAATGATAGTGTAAAAGGTATTATTGCTTTCGGGTTTATCTTCCTGTGATACATAGTAAGCTCCATAACAAATAGTTTACCAACGCACTTATTAACACCCCACCAATAAAAAGCAGCCAATAATAAATATATTTTCATTAATGAAGAATTGATAAGCTAAAAGCATTATTTAAAGCCATGCATTAATTTGTCAATATTTACCACACAGCAAATTACATTTTTTTCTTTAAATTAATTTAATATTGCTCTCCAAAAACTATCTCAAACTGAAAAAATCAAAAGTGCAATATAAATCCATTAGTTATTATCGTCATTTTTAATGTTATCATTCGGTAATACCTACATTGATTTTCATTCCCTGTAACAATCAATAAATATTATCGAATATTAGCGTAAATCAGTTCGTATTAAATGAATAATAAAGCTGCGATGATAAACCAGAAAATACCGAATAATTAATTCTGAATAAGAGATGTAAAAAAACCCCGTCGCAACGGGGTTTTTTTACATTAGAACGTTAATGCGTTCAGCTATCTTAGAACGGAATATCGTCGTCGAAATCCATCGGCGGTTCGTTAGACGGCGCTGCCGGAGCGGACTGCTGCGGACGAGACTGCGCGCCGCCGCTGAACTGATTGCCGCCCTGCGGCTGCTGAGGCTGACCCCAACCACCCTGCTGCTGGCCGCCACCTGCCGGAGCACCACCGCCCTGACGACCGCCCAGCATTTGCATGGTGCCGCCAACGTTAACAACAACCTCAGTGGTGTACTTTTCTACGCCGGACTGATCGGTCCATTTGCGGGTACGCAGCTGACCTTCGATATAGACCTGGGAACCTTTACGCAGATATTCACTGGCCACTTCCGCCAGTTTGCCAAACAGCACAACGCGGTGCCATTCAGTCTGCTCTTTCATTTCACCGGTCGCTTTATCACGCCAGGATTCGGAAGTAGCCAGCGTAATGTTGGCAACTGCGCCACCATTCGGCATATAGCGTACTTCCGGGTCCTGGCCCAGATTACCGACGAGAATCACCTTGTTTACGCCTCTGCTGGCCATGATCGTGTCTCCTGAAAAACGTTACTGAATAAGTGTAAGCGCGGGATTGTAGCATTTCCAATAGCGCTTTTACTACGTTGCGAAGTTGATTCCAGTAAACAACCCCCGCCAGACATTGTTGCACAGGAACATGCGTTTTGCATTCCAATACTGTATATCCATTCAGGTCAGGTTGTGTCATAATTAACCGTTTGTGATCGCCGGTAGCACCATGCAGCCAGGCAAAAAAGCGTTTAATCCGGGAAAGATGAATGGATAAGATCGAAGTTCGGGGCGCCCGCACCCATAATCTCAAAAACATCAACCTCGTCATCCCGCGCGACAAGCTGATTGTCGTCACCGGGCTTTCGGGCTCAGGCAAATCTTCGCTCGCTTTCGACACCTTATATGCCGAAGGGCAGCGTCGTTACGTTGAATCCCTTTCCGCGTACGCGCGTCAATTTCTGTCGCTGATGGAAAAACCGGATGTCGACCACATTGAGGGGCTCTCTCCTGCCATCTCAATTGAACAAAAATCGACGTCCCATAACCCGCGATCCACGGTAGGTACAATTACCGAAATTCACGACTATCTGCGTCTGCTGTTTGCCCGCGTTGGCGAGCCGCGCTGTCCGGATCACGACGTTCCCCTGGCAGCGCAGACCGTTAGCCAGATGGTGGACAACGTCCTGTCGCAGCCGGAAGGCAAACGTCTGATGCTGCTGGCGCCGGTAATTAAGGAGCGTAAAGGCGAGCACACCAAAACGCTGGAAAACCTGGCGGGCCAGGGCTATATCCGCGCCCGTATCGACGGCGAAGTGTGTGACCTTTCTGATCCGCCCAAGCTTGAGCTGCAAAAGAAACACACTATTGAAGTGGTGATTGACCGCTTTAAAGTACGCGACGACCTCACTCAGCGACTGGCTGAATCCTTTGAAACTGCGCTGGAACTGTCCGGTGGTACGGCGGTGGTCGCCGATATGGACGACCCGAAAGCGGAAGAGCTTCTGTTCTCCGCCAACTTCGCCTGCCCGATTTGCGGCTACAGTATGCGCGAACTGGAACCCCGCCTGTTCTCGTTCAACAACCCGGCGGGTGCATGCCCAACCTGTGACGGTCTCGGCGTGCAGCAGTATTTCGATCCTGACCGGGTGATTCAAAACCCGGAACTGTCGCTGGCTGGTGGTGCTATTCGTGGTTGGGATCGCCGTAACTTCTATTATTTCCAGATGCTTAAGTCTCTGGCTGAACACTATCAATTCGACGTTGAAGCCCCATGGGCCAGCCTGAGCCCTACCGTGCATAAAGTGGTGCTGTACGGTTCGGGTAAAGAAAATATCGAATTCAAATACATGAACGATCGCGGCGATACTTCCGTACGTCGTCACCCGTTTGAAGGTGTGCTGCACAATATGGAGCGCCGTTATAAAGAGACGGAATCCAGTGCGGTACGCGAAGAATTAGCCAAATTCATCAGTAACCGACCGTGCGCCAGCTGTGAAGGGACGCGTTTACGTCGCGAGGCCCGCCACGTATTTGTTGAAAATACGCCGCTGCCTGCAATTTCTGACATGAGCATCGGTCATGCAATGGATTTCTTCAACAATCTGAAGCTTGCGGGTCAGCGGGCGAAGATTGCCGAGAAAATTCTTAAAGAGATTGGCGATCGTCTGAAGTTCCTGGTCAACGTCGGCCTCAACTACCTGACGCTATCGCGGTCGGCGGAAACGCTATCCGGCGGAGAGGCCCAGCGTATTCGTCTGGCAAGCCAGATCGGCGCGGGTCTGGTCGGTGTAATGTACGTGCTGGATGAACCGTCTATCGGTTTGCATCAGCGCGATAACGAGCGTCTGCTGGGTACGCTTATCCACCTGCGTAATCTGGGTAATACCGTCATTGTAGTCGAGCACGATGAAGATGCGATTCGCGCCGCTGACCACGTTATCGATATCGGCCCCGGCGCGGGTGTTCACGGTGGTCAGGTCGTCGCCGAAGGGACGCTCGACGACATCATGGCAGTGCCTGAGTCGCTGACCGGCCAGTACATGAGCGGTAAGCGCAAGATTGAAGTGCCTAAACAGCGCGTTGCGGCTGACCCAGAGAAAGTGCTGAAGCTCACCGGCGCACGCGGCAACAACCTGAAAGATGTCACCCTGACGCTGCCGGTAGGTTTATTTACCTGCATTACCGGGGTTTCAGGTTCGGGTAAATCGACGCTGATTAACGATACTCTGTTCCCAATTGCGCAGACGGCGCTGAACGGTGCGACGCTGGCGGAACCTGCGCCGTATCGCGATGTTCAGGGTCTGGAACATTTCGACAAAGTCATCGATATTGACCAAAGCCCGATTGGCCGTACGCCGCGTTCTAACCCTGCGACCTACACCGGGGTATTTACGCCGGTGCGCGAACTGTTTGCCGGCGTGCCGGAGTCACGTGCACGCGGTTACACCCCAGGGCGTTTCAGCTTTAACGTCCGCGGCGGACGCTGTGAAGCCTGTCAGGGCGACGGCGTGATCAAAGTCGAAATGCACTTCCTGCCGGATATCTACGTGCCGTGCGATCAATGTAAAGGCAAGCGCTATAACCGCGAAACGCTGGAGATTAAGTACAAAGGCAAGACTATCCACGAAGTGTTGGATATGACGATTGAAGAAGCACGCGAGTTCTTCGATGCCGTTCCGGCGCTGGCGCGTAAGCTGCAAACACTAATGGACGTTGGCCTGACGTACATCCGACTGGGTCAGTCCGCTACCACACTCTCGGGCGGCGAGGCGCAGCGCGTGAAGCTGGCGCGCGAACTGTCAAAACGCGGTACTGGGCAAACGCTGTATATTCTCGATGAGCCGACCACCGGTCTGCATTTTGCGGATATTCAGCAACTGTTGGACGTGCTGCATCAGCTCCGGGATCAGGGCAACACCATCGTGGTGATTGAGCACAATCTGGACGTGATTAAGACCGCTGACTGGATTGTCGATCTCGGTCCGGAAGGTGGCAGCGGAGGCGGCGAAATTCTTGTCTCCGGCACACCAGAAACAGTCGCTGAGTGTGAAGCCTCACACACGGCACGTTTCCTCAAACCACTGTTGTAATTACGCAACACTTATCAGGCCCACAGAACAGGCGTAAAGCTTGTAGGCCTGATAAGGCGCTTGCGCCGCATCAGGCAACGGTTGTACCTGATGGCGCTACGCTTAACAAGACCGTTCAGGGCTGCGTCAGTATCCGCCGTTTATCAGCAGGCAGCGTGTTCACAGCCTGCTGATAAGAGGCGTCAACCAGATAATAAATCTGTGAATCCGGTAGCGAGCCGTCCAGATACACCGTACTCCAGTGCGCCTTATTGAGATGCCTGCTTGGCCGAACATCGCTATGCTGCTGGCGCAACAACTCTGCCAGTTCTGGGCTGGTTTTCAGAGACACCGCCGGGCGTTCTTCCACCTCTTTTACCATGGCAAAAAGCACATCTTCGACTTTGATTTGCGTGGCCTTCCAGTCACTGTGAACGCTCTGCTCCGCGCCCATTTTTGCCATGCAGTATTGCAGCAACTCCGAATTCGTCATCTTTATTCCCCTTACCAGCATATTGCCTAATGAGAACATCATTTATTCAGTGTGCAGCAAGTCCGCAAAAGGTAAAAGCCAGCAATGTAAATTTGTTTAAAAAAACAGCAATCCGCAGCCAGTGTCCTCAATATTCCGAGTTGACGATCACCTCTTCACCAAACGCACCGGCCTGTGGCAGCGGCTTATAAGTGGAGTTAGAGGCGCGCAAAATGCGAATACCACGAATGCCCACGTCGCGAGCGGCAGTGATGTCATTATCGGAGTCACCGTAAAACATGCGGATATTTTTATCCTGTAACCACTGCGTTTTGGTGTTCTGGCCCGGCTTATCGCCGGCAAAAATGACCGGATTCATATTGCCTGCCGGGATGTGAAAGTTATCAGACAACGTTTTCGACACCGTTTCAGTCTTCGTCTGGCTACGCCCGGTCACGAAAAAGATGCTGTCACCACGACGCACATGCATATCAATTAGCTGGCGCGCGACTTCTTTTGGAATACTGAACTCGTCCCAGCCGTTATTCATTTTTTCCCAGAAGGCCGGATTCTTCAGGTAATCCTCACTGTCCGGAGAATACGTTTTTTTACCGCGCCAGAAGCCTGGGCTGGAAAAGAGGACAGTGTCATCGATATCAAACCCGACCGCCATCGGCGGACGTCCGGTCAGGCTGTTTTCAATTTGTGCCACGGAGACCCAGTGAATGGGAGCCTGCTCAGCGAGCTTTGCAACATTGGTGCCTGGATTGAGCTGAGAGGGAGAAGAAACGAGTGCCTGGGCTGGCTGATTTAGCGTGAACAATAAACAAACGGCACTCAGTGCCAACGTAAACTTGCGCATATTTTTCCCTAAGTAGTCAGTTAGTTATCATTTTTTTATTAACAACTGGTCAAAAAACTATCTGACCTTACCCCTTAGGGGGAGGGAAAGGAAGGATTTTCTCTGGTTTTGCTCTGGAAAAGGAGCACGATCACACAGGAAAACGTGCCTGATAGCACGACGCTTATCAGGCCTCCAAACGAAAATCTATATACCTTTGTAGGCCGGATAAGGCATTTACGCCGCCATCCGGCAATATACAAAGCCGGTTACATGACGGCGGCAAATGCCTTTGCCACGCGCTGCACGTTACCGTGATTCAACCCAGCTACGCACATGCGACCGCTGGCAATCAGGTACACACCGAACTCATCGCGCAGGCGATCAACCTGGGCTGCGCTAAGCCCGGTATAGCTGAACATACCGCGCTGTTGCAACAGGTAGTCAAAGTTACGGCCCGGGATCTCTGCATTCAATACGTTAACCAGCTCCTGACGCATCGCCAGAATGCGGGTACGCATCTCTTCGACTTCTGCCAGCCAACTGGCTTTCAGTGCGTCATCACCCAGTACCGCGGCAACTACCTGCGCACCAAAGTTTGGCGGGCTGGAGTAGTTACGACGCACCGTCGCTTTTAGCTGCCCCAGAACGCGGCTGGCGGTATCAGCATCTTCACATACGACAGACAGTCCGCCGACACGCTCGCCGTACAAGGAGAAAATCTTCGAGAATGAGTTACTGACCAGAGCGGGCAAACCGGCGCTGGCAATGGCGCGAATCGCATAGGCGTCGTCTTCTATTCCACCACCGAAGCCCTGGTAAGCAATGTCCAGGAACGGAATCAAATCGCGTGCTTTCAGGATCTCAATAACGCTATCCCACTGCGCAGGCGTTAAATCCGCGCCCGTCGGGTTATGGCAGCACGGATGCAGCAGCACGATGCTGCGCGCCGGTAAGGTATTCAGCGTTGCCAGCAGGTCGTTGAAACGCACGCCGTTAGTCGTGTCGTCATACCATGGGTAAGTGCTTACTTCGAATCCAGCCCCCTCAAAAATCGCGATATGGTTTTCCCAGGTCGGATCGCTGACCCATACGCCAGAATCAGAGAAATAGCGTTTCAGGAAGTCTGCGCCAACCTTTAACGCACCGGAGCCGCCCAGCGTCTGAATAGTTGCGACGCGCTGCTGCTGGAGAACCGGATGATCTGCGCCAAACAGCAGCGGCGCAATAGTATGACGATACGTGTTCAGACCTTCCATCGGCAGATACAGCGAAGCACCATGCGGTTTGGCATTAAGTCGAGCTTCCGCTTCCGCCACCGCTTTAAGCTGAGGAATAATTCCGTCTTCGTTGTAATACAGGCCGATGCTGAGGTTCACTTTGTCGCTACGTGAATCTTCTTTGAAGCGCTCCATGAGCGATAAAATCGGGTCGCCGGCGTAGGCGTCAACTTTTTGAAACACGTGTGGTTCTCCAGGTTTACAGGCAAGGGTTAAGAACACAATAAACCGGAAGCGGGAGAAGATCGAGAGGATGTTGAGGGTAATATTGCCGGAAGGCGGCGTAACCGCCTGTCCAGCACATCATTCTGCTAATCGATATACTTCATCGCCACCCTTGAGGTCAGGCGCGTAATAAGTTCGTAAGCACTTACTTTCGTCATTTCAGCAATGCGTTCAACGGGCAGTCCCTCACCCCACAGAATCACCGAATCGCCGGCTTTATCCTGCGCTTCGGGGCCTAAATCGACGCAGATCATATCCATCGCAACGCGACCGACGATCGGCACTTCACGGCCATTGACCAGTACCGGCGTCCCAGACGGCGCCGCGCGCGGATAACCATCACCATAGCCCATTGCCACCACGCCCAGACGCGTGTCGCGCTCGCTCAACCAGGTACCACCATAACCAACCGGCTCGCCCGCTTTGTGCTCACGCACCGCAATCAGGCTGGAGGTCAGCGACATCACCGGCTGGCAGCCAAAATCAGCACCGATGGAGTGGTTTTCCAGTGGCGACACACCATACAGAATCAGTCCCGGACGCGCCCAGTCGAAGTGAGACTGTGGCCACAGCAGAATACCGCCCGATGCGGCAATCGAACGCTGCCCAGGTTTGCCCTCGCAAAAGCTGTTGAAGATATCGAGCTGTTTTTCGGTCGCACCGCATTCAGGTTCGTCTGCGCGCGCAAAATGGCTGACGATATTGACCGGCTGGCGCACATTTTCACATTGCGTTAGGCGCTGATAAAACGCCTCGGCCTGCTCAGGGCGTACGCCCAGGCGGTGCATACCGGTATCGAGCTTCATCCAGACGGTAACGGGTTCAACCAGATTAGCGGCTTCCAGGGCTTCGAGCTGCTCCTGGTTATGGACGGCTGTATGCAGACGCTGCGCGGAAATAGTCGGCAGATCGGAGGCATCAAAAAATCCCTCCAGCAGCAGGATGGGCTGAGTGATCCCTCCCGCTCGCAACCGCAGGGCTTCTTCAAGACGAGCGACACCAAAAGCGTCCGCATCGGGGAGCGTTCGCGCGGTCTCTAACAGACCATGGCCGTAGGCGTTCGCTTTCACGACCGCAACCAGTTTACTGGCAGGGGCCAGTTCACGCAGACGTTGCAGGTTGTGTCGCAGAGCGCGGCGGTTAATGACTACAGTTGCCGCTTGCATTTGTATTCCTTAGAAATTACTCATCATCATATTGAGGACCGGCATAGTTGTCGAAGCGGGACCACTGTCCGTTAAACGTCAGGCGCACCGTACCGATCGGACCGTTACGCTGCTTACCAATAATAATTTCGGCGATGCCTTTTAAGTCACTGTTTTCGTGATAAACCTCATCACGATAGATAAACATGATTAAGTCGGCATCCTGTTCGATGGAGCCGGATTCACGCAGATCCGAGTTAACCGGACGCTTGTCGGCGCGTTGTTCCAGAGAGCGGTTAAGCTGCGACAGCGCCACCACCGGCACATGCAATTCTTTCGCTAACGCTTTCAGCGAGCGGGAGATTTCTGCAATTTCCAGCGTACGGTTGTCGGAGAGCGACGGCACGCGCATCAGCTGCAGGTAGTCGATCATGATAAGTCCGATACCGCCATGTTCACGGGCGATACGACGGGCACGCGAGCGCACTTCCGTTGGCGTCAGGCCGGAGGAATCATCAATATAGATGTTTCGTTTCTCCAGCAAAATACCCATTGTTCCGGAAATTCGTGCCCAGTCCTCATCATCCAGTTGACCGGTACGGATTTTGGTTTGGTCTACGCGTGAGAGCGAGGCCAGGGAACGCATCATGATCTGTTCCGAGGGCATTTCAAGACTAAAGATAAGAACCGGCTTATCCTGCAACATCGCCGCATTTTCGACGAGGTTCATCGCAAATGTTGTTTTACCCATCGACGGACGCGCGGCGACGATAATTAAGTCTGACGGCTGCAAACCAGCCGTCTTTTTATTGAGGTCGTCATAACCGGTGTTCACCCCGGTGACGCCGTCGTGCGGCTGCTGGAACAGCTGCTCAATACGCGCGACGGTGGCGTCGAGCACATCAGTAATATTTTTCGGCCCTTCGTCTTTATTTGCGCGGCTTTCCGCGATTTTAAAGACACGGGATTCAGCAAGGTCCAACAGATCTTCACTGGAACGGCCTTGCGGATCAAACCCGGCTTCCGCGATTTCGTTCGCAACCGAAATCATGTCACGAACAACAGCACGTTCGCGGACGATATCCGCATAAGCGCTAATATTCGCCGCACTTGGCGTATTTTTAGATAACTCAGCCAGGTAAGCGAAACCGCCGACGCTATCCAGTTGTCCCTGAACCTCCAGCGACTCTGCCAGTGTGATCAGATCGATGGGTTTCCCCATCTCCTGCAGGCGATGCATTTCCGTAAAGATATGCCGGTGCGGCCGGGTATAAAAATCTTCCGCCACCACACGCTCGGCGACATCGTCCCAGCGTTCGTTATCCAGCATTAAACCGCCCAACACCGACTGTTCCGCTTCAATCGAGTGCGGCGGTACTTTCAGCCCGGCGACCTGGGGATCGCGCTCACGAGCATCAGTCTGTTGTTTGTTGAAGGGTTTATTTCCTGCCATAGTGAATGGAGTTACCGAGATAATGATTGGGTCGAAAGATTACCACATTTCTTTTGGAGGAAGCATGGCAACACGTATTGAATTTCACAAGCATGGTGGCCCTGATGTACTCAAGGCGGTGGAGTTTACACCCGTAGACCCGGCGGAAAACGAAATCCAGGTCGAGAACAAAGCTATTGGGATCAACTATATCGACACCTACATCCGCAGTGGTCTTTATCCGCCGCCATCTCTGCCCAGCGGCCTGGGTACCGAAGCTGCCGGCGTAGTCAGCAAAGTCGGCAGCAAAGTGACACACATTAAAGCTGGCGATCGCGTGGTGTACGCCCAGTCTGCCCTTGGTGCATACAGCTCAGTGCATAACGTTCCGGCCGATAAAGCCGCCATCCTACCCAACGCTATCTCATTTGAACAAGCCGCAGCCTCATTCCTGAAAGGGTTAACCGTTTTCTATCTGCTGCGTAAAACCTATGAAATTCAGCCTGATGAGCCGTTTTTGTTCCACGCGGCTGCGGGCGGCGTCGGGATGATTGCCTGCCAGTGGGCAAAAGCATTGGGCGCGAAGCTGATTGGTACCGTCGGCAGTGCGCAAAAAGCGCAAATTGCGCTGCAGGCCGGCGCATGGCAGGTCATTAACTATCGTGAAGAAAGCATAGTTGAGCGAGTGAAAGAGATAACCGGCGGAAAAAAAGTACGGGTGGTGTATGACTCGGTGGGGAAAGATACCTGGGAAGCCTCGCTGGATTGTTTACAGCGCCGGGGACTAATGGTCAGCTTTGGTAATGCTTCCGGGCCGGTGACTGGCGTGAACTTAGGTATTCTGAACCAGAAAGGTTCGCTGTACGTGACCCGTCCTTCACTCCAGGGGTATATCACCAATCACCGCGAATTAACCGAAGCCAGCAATGAGCTATTCTCGCTAATTGCCAGCGGAGTAATCAAAGTGGATGTCGCGCCTGGTCAGACGTTCGCACTGCACGATGCACAGCGTGCTCATGAAGTACTGGAAAGCCGGGCAACGCAGGGATCGAGTTTGCTAATCCCATAATGCTTCGACTTCCCCTAAATAATTCAAATTGCAGGAAGGCGGCAATTGAATGAATCCCCAGGAGCTTACTGGAGTAAGTGACTGGGGTGAATGAAAGCAGCCAACACACCTGCGGTTTGAATTATGACGGGGAAGTAAAGAATTAGGGCTTCCCGTGGGAAGCCCTTTCTTTTTTTAGTTCGGCTGTATGTAGGGTACAGCTCGATGAATTCGTTAACCCGGCAATAGTGACAGATTTGATAATCAATTCCTATTTGGTTCTAAAGGCAATGTTGCAGGTTGTGACGCACCACTCAATACCTTAGTAAAATCGACGGTTATTGCGCTGATACTGTGGGACTTTTGGCGCTTTTATCGCCTTGATAACCCACACCACGGCAACAGCCAGTAGCAGCCAGGGCAACAGTTTAATCATCAAGGCAAATAGTCCGCCCAGAAACATCACTGCGGTGGCTACGACCAATGCAGCCAGAACGCCCAGTAAAGATACGCCGGTGACCATCAGCATGATAAAAAATCCAATCACAAAAAGTAGTTCCAGCATGGCTCTCTCCCGAAATGAAATTCTCTCCATTGCTTTACAAGAAACATGCCAAAAATAATGCATTGATTTATAAAGAAAACGCCCCGCGACAAAGCGCAGGGCGTGGTGAAATTAACTAACTTTTGGTGAAAACTTAACGCTTGTCTGCCACCAGCTTCAGCGCGTGCTCCAGTACGTTAATATCTGCCCCGGCTTTATGCGCATTTTCGCTCAGATAGCGACGCCACTGACGAGCCCCAGGGATCCCCTGAAACAGCCCCAACATATGGCGCGTCACATGTCCCAAATAGGTCCCCTTACTCAGTTCACGCTCAATGTACGGGTACATGGCGCGCACCACGGCAACTGGATCGGCATCTTCGGTGGCAGCAGCAAAAATCTCACGGTCAACGGACGCCAGAATACCTGGGTTTTGGTAAGCTTCACGCCCCACCATCACGCCATCCATATGTTGCAGATGAATTTTTGCTTCTTCCAGCGATTTAATGCCGCCGTTGATCGACATCGTCAGATGCGGGAAATCACGCTTTAGCTGATAAACACGGTCATAATCCAGCGGTGGGATCTCGCGGTTTTCTTTCGGGCTTAACCCGGATAGCCAGGCCTTGCGGGCGTGAATAATAAACATCTCACATTCGCCGTTGCCAGATACCGTGTTGATGAAATCGCACAGGAATTCGTAGCTGTCCTGATCATCAATGCCGATACGCGTTTTCACCGTTACCGGAATCGACACCACGTCGCGCATTGCTTTGACACAATCGGCGACCAGTTGCGCATTCCCCATCAGGCAGGCGCCAAACATGCCATTCTGCACGCGGTCGGAAGGACAACCCACGTTGAGATTGATTTCGTCATAACCCCGCTGTTCAGCGAGCTTTGCGCACTGCGCCAGCGCCGCAGGATCGCTCCCGCCCAGTTGCAATGCGACCGGATGCTCTTCTTCGCTATACGCCAGATAATCGCCTTTACCATGAATGATCGCGCCGGTGGTTACCATCTCCGTATAGAGCAACGTCTGGCTGGACAGTAAGCGCAAAAAGTAGCGGCAGTGTCTGTCCGTCCAGTCGAGCATCGGCGCGATAGAAAAACGATGAGCGGGAAAAGCGGTAGACTGAGATTCAGGCAGCATGGCGAATATTCAAGCATCCGGTTAAAAAAGGGGCGCTACTATAGCATAGACCGTTACGATAGTGAGCCACATCCTCGCGGCTCACTCCCCCTGCCCCTCAACGAACGCTATTTACGCCCCGGTTTTCCGTCGTGTGATCCGAAAAACTGCGGCGGATGGTCGACCCAGCGATCCTCACGTGTAGCGGCATAGACCGGGTTAAGCGGATAATAAATGCGGTTATATTTTTTGTTCGCCTCACCCACGACTAACAGACGCACCTCTTCACTGGTGTTATTGATAAAGGTATGGCACACGCCTGTACCTGCCGGGAAACCGACGCTGTCGCCCGGCTCTAGCTTCCATAAATACCCGTTAATCCAGGCCTCAGGATAACCTTCCAGCACATAGATAAACTCTTCCTCATCGCTTTCAGCGTGCGGGTACGACGTGCGCCGACCCGGTGGCAGGCGTTCATGATGAATGCCGAGTCGTCCTAACCCCAACTTGCGGGCAAGCGGCGCGCCAATAGCAAATAGCTCATCGCTGTCGGGATAAGTGGAGTCATCAGCCCCCTCAACCTCACGCCAGTGGCGAATACAATCGGGTCTTTTCATGGTTATTTTCCAGTATTGCGATGCGTCAGGTATAGCACACCGCGGTGGATCTCGGCGTTTTAAGCAGAACATGTTAAAGTAAGGGATTAACCTTCCACGCAAATCGAGGCGCCAAATGGACAAAACCACTACGCAAGAGTTATTGGCTCAAGCTGAAAAACTCTGTGCGCAACGCAACGTGCGGCTTACGCCACAGCGTCTCGAAGTGTTGCGCCTGATGAGCCTGCAGGAAGGGGCTATCAGCGCCTATGACCTGCTCGACCTGTTGCGGGAAACTGAGCCGCAGGCCAAGCCGCCAACCGTGTATCGTGCGCTCGATTTTCTGCTGGAACAAGGGTTTGTGCATAAGGTGGAATCCACCAACAGCTATGTCCTTTGCCATCTGTTCGATCAGCCAACGCACAGTTCCGCGATGTTCATTTGTGACCGCTGTGGTGTGGTAAAAGAAGAGTGCGCAGAAGGTGTGGAAGACATCATGCATACGCTGGCGGCCAAAATGGGCTTTGCTCTGCGACATAATGTTATTGAAGCACACGGGCTGTGTCCGGCCTGTGTAGAAGTTGAGTCATGCCGCCATCCTGGCGAGTGCCAGCATGACCATACGATTCAGGTGAAGAAGAAAGTGGGGCGCTAGGTAAGCGGGAGAGCGTACATCCTTGTACTCTCAGGAGGGAGGGGTTAATTACCAGCGGTAATCATTACGTTTTTCCCAATCGTTAACTTCTTTCTCCGCCTGATCTTTCGCGTAACCGTAACGCTCCTGGACTTTACCGACCAGTTGGTCACGTTTACCTTCAATGACCGTCATATCATCATCGGTCAGTTTGCCCCATTGCTCTTTCACTTTACCTTTAAACTGCTTCCAGTTGCCGCCGACTTCGTCTTTATTCATCATCAAGTCCTCATCGTTAGGTTGTGAATAGCGAGAGTGCCATGTCCAGACACATGCTGTTTTTGCTGGACGTGAGAATAAGTGTAGTCAGTGATTCTGGGTTTTATTTACTATTCGGAATTTTTAACCATCCAGATTAGGCAAACCAGGTTCCATTACGCCAGTGACGCCGCCAGATAAAGGCCAGCGACAGCCCGCGCAACGCGAGGAAAACGGTTAACGCCAGCCACAAACCATGATTTCCCAGCCACGGCAACGTCAGGAGCGTTAAGGCGAATCCCACTGCGGCAACGGCCATACTGTTGCGCATTTCTGCAGCCCGTGTCGCGCCAATAAACATTCCGTCGAGCAGATAACACCAGACACCCACCAGCGGTAACACCACCTGCCAGAAGAGATAGCGATCGGCCAGTAGTTGGATTTGCGGCAGCGAGGTCAGTAGCGCAACAATCTGCTCGCCAAACAGGGCATAAACCAGCGAAAACAGAATAGCCACAATACCGGACTGCCGACAGGCCGCCCGCCAGACGTCCAGTAACTGGCTACCATCTCGCGCCCCATAGGCCTGGCCCGAATGCGCTTCCACGGCATAGGCAAATCCATCCAGCGCGTAGGCGGTAAAGGTTAGCAGGGTCATCAGAACGGCATTAACCGCAATAATATCGCCTCCCAGACGTGCACCCAGCACCGTGATAGCGCCAAAACAGAGCTGCAGCAGCAGCGAGCGCAACATGATGTCACGGTTAAGCGCCAGCAAACGACGGAAGTTGCCACGCCACGCCTGCTTCAGCATTGCCAGCGATATTCCGCGCATATGCAGGACTTTGCGCACCATCATCAGGCCGATCAGTAAGGTGGCATATTCAGCAATCACCGTCGCCAGTGCCGCACCTTGCACGTTCATATGCAGGCCCATCACCAGCCATAAATCGAGCACAATGTTAAGAATATTGCCAACAATCAACAGGATAACCGGCGCACGCGCATACTGAACGCCAAGCAGCCAGCCGAGCAGCACCAGATTAGCCAGCGAGGCGGGTGCGCTGAGCCAGCGAATTTCAAGGAAACGCCGGGCTTGTTCCAGTACCGCTTTACTTCCCCCGACAATATGCAGCGCTACATCGATAATCGGCGTACGAAACAGTGCGATAAGCAACCCCGCTCCCAGCGCCAGCATTAGCGGCTGCACCAGTGCGCGCGCCAGCGCCTGTGGATTTTTCGCACCAAATGCCTGGGCAGTAAGACCCGTGGTGCTCATGCGCAGAAAAAGCAGCAGCATAAAGAGAAAACTGGTTGCCGTAGCACCAACCGCAACACCGCCAAGATAGACCGGACTATCCAGATGACCAATCACCGCGGTGTCCACCAGTCCCAGCAGGGGAACGGTGATATTGGAGAAGATCATCGGTAAGGCGAGGTGCCAGAGTGCTTTATCAGAGGAGGTAAAGAAAGGCATACAGGAAAGCCTGATGAAAAGAAGTGAAAACTAACTGTGGCGCAGAATGCGCCACAGTATTAATACATGATTACAGCCATTCACCGTTACGAATGACACCTACCGCCAGCCCTTCAATGGTGAAGCTTTGCTCACGCAGGTCGACAACGATAGGTTTAAATTCGCTATTTTCTGGCAGAAGTTCAACCTTGTTGCCCTGCTTTTTCAGGCGCTTAACCGTAACTTCGTCATCAATACGGGCAACAACAACCTGTCCGTTACGCACGTCCTGAGTTTTATGCACCGCCAGCAAATCGCCGTCCATAATACCGATATCTTTCATCGACATACCGCTGACGCGCAGCAGAAAATCGGCGTTCGGTTTGAACAATGAGGGATCGACCTGGTAGTGGCCTTCGATGTGCTGCTGCGCCAGAAGTGGCTCGCCTGCCGCCACACGACCGACAAGCGGTAATCCCTCTTCTTCTTCCTGCAGCAGTCTAATACCGCGCGATGCGCCGGAGACAATTTCCAGCACACCTTTACGCGCCAGCGCTTTCAGATGTTCTTCAGCGGCATTTGGGGAACGGAACCCCAAACGCTGCGCGATCTCCGCACGCGTCGGTGGCATACCTGTCTGGCTGATGTGATCTCTAATGAGATCAAACACCTCTTGCTGCCTGGCCGTTAACGCTTTCATTCCGCCCCCTGGGTGTATATACAGTTATGCTGTGAGTATATACAGCTAAAGGTGATTTTGGAACCGCAAACTGCACAAAAAGCAGGAGATTTATGAAGATGTGGAATCCTTATCGCAAATGCGACCACAACAGGATGCCCCAGGTAATCAGAGCGACAAAAATAGACAACAATACCGCCGCCGACCCCATATCTTTCGCCCGGCCGGAAAGTTCGTGATACTCAGAGCCTATACGGTCAACTACCGCCTCAATCGCACTGTTGAGGATTTCAACGATCATCACCAGCATCACGGAACCAATCAACAGCACGCGAGTAATCGCATCGACGTCCAGCCAGCAGGCGATAGCTACGCCCAGCAGTACGGCAACGCTTTCCTGGCGGAATGCCGCCTCATTGATCCATGCGGCGCGAAAACCTTTCCAGGAATAGCCTGCAGCTTTGATAATTCGGGTGAATCCAGTGGTATTATTGGCCATCAAAAAGAACCTTTTTACATTATTAGCGTCAATGTCATTGTAACGTTACCCCGTTTGTTTCAGGGTGTGGCAAAGCAGCGCGAAGTATGACGGGATACCACAGAAATTCACTAAACTTTCTGATATCCTTGCAGCGCATTTGCATTATTAACCAGAGGCTTTACATCGTTTATGTCCGGCTGGCCACGAATTTACTACAAATTACTGAATTTACCATTAAGCGTCCTGGTAAAAAGCAAGTCTATTCCGGCAGAACCTGCCCCGGAATTGGGGCTCGATACGTCTCGTCCCATTATGTACGTCCTACCGTACAATTCAAAAGCAGACTTGCTGACGCTGCGTGCCCAATGTCTGGTGCACGATCTCCCCGATCCCCTGGAACCGCTGGAGATAGACGGGACTTTACTGCCGCGCTACGTGTTTATTCACGGCGGCCCGCGTGTGTTCACCTATTACACGCCAAAAGAAGAGTCCATCAAGCTGTTCCATAACTATCTCGACTTACATCGCAGCAATCCAGACCTGGATGTGCAGATGGTGCCGGTTTCGGTGATGTTTGGCCGTGCGCCAGGGCGTGAAAAAGGTGAAGTTAATCCGCCGTTACGTATGCTAAACGGCGTACAGAAATTCTTTGCGGTTTCCTGGCTGGGTCGCGACAGTTTTGTCCGCTTCTCCCCGTCGGTCTCTCTGCGTCGTATGGCGGATGAACACGGTACGGATAAGATCATTGCCCAGAAGCTGGCACGCGTGGCGCGTATGCACTTTGCTCGCCAGCGTCTGGCCGCTGTCGGCCCGCGCCTCCCTGCCCGCCAGGATCTGTTTAATAAGCTGTTAGCTTCAAAAGCGATCGCTCGCGCGGTAGAAGATGAAGCGCGCAGTAAAAAAATCTCCCACGAAAAAGCGCAGCAAAATGCCATTGCGCTAATGGAAGAGATTGCCGCCAACTTCTCCTACGAAATGATCCGTTTGACGGACCGTATTCTGGGCTTTACCTGGAACCGTCTGTATCAGGGGATTAACGTTCACAATGCTGAACGTGTACGCCAGTTGGCGCACGATGGGCATGAAATCGTGTACGTTCCGTGCCACCGCAGCCATATGGACTATATGCTGCTGTCGTACGTTCTGTACCACCAGGGTCTGGTTCCGCCGCACATCGCAGCCGGTATCAACCTGAATTTCTGGCCAGCGGGTCCGATTTTCCGTCGTCTGGGCGCATTCTTTATTCGTCGTACCTTCAAGGGCAACAAGCTCTACTCCACCGTATTCCGCGAATACCTGGGCGAGTTGTTCAGCCGCGGCTACTCGGTTGAGTACTTTGTCGAGGGTGGACGTTCACGTACTGGTCGTTTGCTCGACCCGAAAACCGGCACCCTGTCGATGACTATTCAGGCGATGCTGCGCGGCGGTACGCGTCCTATTACTCTCGTACCGATCTACATCGGTTACGAGCACGTAATGGAAGTGGGCACCTACGCAAAAGAGCTGCGTGGCGCGACGAAAGAGAAAGAAAGTCTGCCACAAATGCTGCGTGGCTTAAGCAAGCTGCGTAACCTGGGTCAGGGCTATGTCAACTTTGGTGAACCAATGCCATTGATGACTTACCTCAACCAGCATGTGCCAGAATGGCGTGAATCTATCGATCCTATCGAGTCTATCCGTCCGGCCTGGCTGACGCCGACGGTGAATAACATTGCCGCCGATCTGATGGTGCGCATTAACAACGCAGGCGCGGCCAACGCCATGAACCTGTGTTGTACCGCGCTGTTGGCTTCCCGCCAGCGCTCTCTGACCCGTGAACAGTTAACCGAGCAGCTCGACTGCTACCTGAGCCTGCTGCGCAACGTGCCGTACGCGGCGGACTCAACCGTTCCTGCGCAAAGTGCCAGTGAACTGATCGACCACGCCTTGCAGATGAACAAGTTTGAGGTCGAGAAAGACACCATCGGTGACATCATTATTCTGCCGCGCGAGCAGGCGGTCTTGATGACGTACTACCGCAATAACATTGCGCATATGCTGGTTCTGCCTTCGTTGATGGCAGCCATTGTGACTCAGCATCGTCGTATTTCACGCGTCGCGCTACAGCAGCATATTGATGCGTTGTACCCGATGCTGAAAGCCGAGTTGTTCCTGCGCTGGGAGCGCGATGAGCTTGCCGGGGTGATTGACGAACTGGCCAGCGAAATGCAGCGCCAGGGGCTGATTACTCTACAGGATGGCGAGCTGCATATTAATCCTGCCCGCTCCCGTACGCTGCAGCTGTTGGCTGCGGGTGCTCGCGAGACGTTGCAACGCTACGCTATCACCTTCTGGCTACTGAGCGCCAACCCGTCGATCAACCGTGGCACGCTGGAGAAAGAGAGCCGCACCGTGGCACAACGCCTCTCAGTGCTGCACGGCATTAACGCGCCGGAATTCTTCGATAAAGCGGTGTTCAGCTCTCTGGTGCTGACACTGCGTGACGAGGGATTCATTAGCGATACCGGGGATGCCGAGCCGGAAGAGACGATGAAGATCTACCAGATGCTGGCCGAACTGGTCACATCGGATGTGCGTCTGACCATCGAGAGCGCCACACAGGGCGAATAAGCATAAAAAAACCGGTCGAAATGACCGGTTTTTATTTTGCAGGCTAAGCCAAACTCAAAAGTGCCAGTAGCTCATCGCCAGTCCTAAGAACAGTACCAGGCCTACATAGTTATTGTTCATAAACGCTTTAAAACAGGCATCACGCTCACGATTAACGATCAGCTTCTGCTGATACACAAACAGCGCACCCGCCACCAGCAGAGACCAGTAATAGCCCGGTCCCAGCCCGTTTAGCCAACCCACCAGTGCCATCAGCGTCAGTACACCGACCTGCAGAATACCAATAATGAGTTTGTCGTTCTGGCCGAACAGGATCGCGGTCGATTTAATGCCAATCTTCAGGTCATCATCCCGGTCAACCATCGCATACTGTGTGTCATAGGCCACCGCCCAGAGAATGTTGGCGAGGAACATCAGCCAGCAGCTCAGTGGTACAGACTCGCTCACGGCGGCAAACGCCATCGGTATAGACCAGCCAAACGCCGCGCCCAGCACCACCTGCGGCAGATGCGTGTAGCGTTTCATGAAGGGATAGACCCACGCCAGCGCTAGCGCCGCAACGGACAACAAAATGGTCATCGTGTTGAGTGTCAAAACCAGCAGGAAGGCCAGCAACACCAATACGACGAACAGCGTTCGGGCTTCTTTTTCGGTGACGGCACCGCTCGGCAGCGGTCGGTTCGCGGTGCGTTTAACGTGGCCGTCAAATTTCCTGTCGGCATAATCATTTACCACGCATCCAGCGGCGCGCATTAACCAAACGCCGGCGACAAATACCGCCAGGATCCACAGTTGCGGCATGCCTGGGGTCGCCACCCACAATGCCCATAGCGTTGGCCAGAGCAGCAGTAAGGCGCCGATCGGCTTATCCGTACGCATCAAGCGGTGAAACGCCAGCAGCTTATTCTGCGTCAGACTCCACTCCATCTTTATCTTCCTCTTAGTACAACGGCGATGCAGGCAGAAAAAGCTCGGTAAGCATCAGCGGCTTACCGCTCAGCCGTAGGCGGGAACGACGCCCCCATAGCGCTGCATCGCGGCCAATCTCAATAAAATCTCGGGTCAATGTCGATGACGTAAACAGGTAGCGTCCGAGCGGGGTTTTCCCCAGGTTCTGTAAGGCCAGTTCAGGGCCGCACAAGGTTGATTCAGGCACCACGGTCCGTCCGGCAAGCCAGGGTTCACCATCCGCACATAACAGGATTTCACGTAACCAATAGCGAGACTCTTTAGGCAGCAGCGTCAGTTCTTCAGCCACCTCATTTTGCCCAACGAATTCTTCGCGAATCAACGTTACGGTGACCTTTTTCCCCTGCAGCTCAAAACGTTTGGTCATGGAATCTTCCAGTAACAACCAGTCGAGCAGTTGGGGGTCCAGCGCTGGGATCGCATCAAAATAACGCAGCGCACGCAGTTGCGTTAACGCAGGGTGTGGCATGCCTTACTCTCCGATTTATAACCTGAAGGCATTGTATCGCAGAAAATGCATTACGGGGTGAGCAAACACAATTAAGTGATCGTCAGAGCAACATAAGTGTAACAATTAGCACCGAAGGATAAAAAAAGGTGCGCCAGGAGACGCACCAGTTGTTGCAAAATCAGCACTGCGGGGAGACGTTTACCCCTTGCCTTTTACACTGCTGATAAAGGTGGATCGGGCAGATTTGGATCCCAGACGTTCAGCTTCATCAAGCAGCTTCAACGCTTTATCGACATCGCCTTTCGCCACGGCATCCTTAATGCCCTGGTTAAAATAACTTTCCGTGTCATTTAACATCGGCTCACTTTTCTTCACCGGTTGTGGCGCTGGAGCAACAACGGCTGCCGCCGGAGCCGCATAAGTAACTGCAGGCGCTGCGGTATTACCCACCGTGACAGGGCCAGGGCCGGATGAGCCAAACAGCGGCCCTACCAGCACGCTGGAGGAGGAACTGGTTTTGACTTTCAGCTTCAGCAGACCGTCGGTGGTATGACGGGCGATCGGGTCAGGAATATCCGGAACAGCGTTACCTACACCCTTGGCATAGGCTTTTGCCGGGTCAAGCAGGGTCGTGGTCTGCTGGAGATCTTTATCTGTGGTAAAGACCAGAACATAGAGCTTTTGCTGGCCCAGCGCTGGCGTCAGACGCATTACGCCTTCCAGACGATCGGCACTCATCACGCCGGGTTCCTGGTAGGTGAAATAGCTGCTGGGGAAGAACGCAGATGGCGTCATGTTCTGATCAAGAATTAAAACGTTTGGTGCAAATACACTGGTTTGTTTGTTGACTTCACTGGTCAGCGTCAGGGTTAACTCACCAATATTCGCGGGTACGCTGTACGCGGCGACTGGGCCAGTAATACCAGCAACATCCAGACGCTGACCCGCTGTCGCTAGCTGTGTCGACTGGGTTTTGGATTGATCAACCGGCGTCCAGGTTAACTGTTGTAGCGCAGCAGTGGGAATAGCTGGAGCCGCGGTGGTGTTCTGCGGAACAATATTTACATCGGCCAGGCTGATGCCAGGCGCGCTGGCAAATAACCCTGCAGATAAACAAAGGGCAACGAGACTTTTCTTCATTTTCATTGTTATCACCTCAGATAGCATGGGTTCAGCGGTGGCCAGGCAATAGCGCGCTAAACCGTAATCAAGAGGGGCTGGCGCCCCTCTTTCGGTCTTTACGTCAGGTTAGTGCTGAATTACCACCAGATTTCCATCTGAGCACCGAAGGACCACTCATCGCTGTCGCCACGGCTGGTTGTGCTGATACCAGAGTTGGTTGCAGCGGCGTATTTGGTTACGTCGTTACCATTTTTAACGTAGCCCCACTCTTCATCCCATTTGGCATAGGTTGCAAAGACACGAATTGCCGGGCGGGACCAGATGCTGTCGCCAGCCTGCCACTGTTGCGCCAGGGTGATTTTGTACTGGCTGTTGCGATCGCCAGTTTGCTGAGATTTGACGTTGTCGTAACCGACTTCCAGCAGGGTGCTCATGATCGGTGTCCATTTGTACATCGGACGAATACCGACGGTGTACCATTCGGTCCCCAGGTCGTTATCCATATCGAGGTTCTGGTACATACCGACGTACATCAGATCCCATTTGTCGCCCAGGGAGATTGCACCGTGGTCAAGTACGCGGAACAGGCTACCGTTGTTATTAATAACGTTATTGGCGTAATTCGTTTTACTACCGTCTGGGTTAGTAACGGTGAAGGAGGATGAACCGTAAGACCCTTGGTTCAGACCTTTACCCTGAGTGGTCATAGAATCTGTCGCGTACTGAACAACAAACTTGTTGTAGCCCTTCAGCATGCTCTGGGTATGTTCAGCGGTGAACATCCAACCATCTTTAGATGCGCCGTCTGCCAGGTGGTAATCATCGGTGGTATTCGCACGGCCATAGTCAACGCCCAATTCCAACATCCCATCCGGGTTAGTTGCCAACTGTGCTAAACGAACGTCAAATACGTCGTTGGCGGTGTCTTTGGTACGATCATAGATATTCTGGCTGCTGAAAGCATATGAACCACCCGCTTCCTGTGAACGGCTCGCGGCCAGAGACAGTTTACCGAAGCCCAGATCGATGTTTTCAATACCAGCACCAGGACCTGAAATATCCCAGTAGTAGAAGTCGATCATGTGAACATCATGACGCTGATAGAAGCGCTTACCTGCCCAGATAGTGGAGCCTGGCAGCCATTCAATCAGGTTTTTACCCTGCACGTTGGCTTCACGGAAGGCCGGGTCAGTCCCTTCCCAGTCATTCTGCTGTGCGACGGAATAGGCAACGTTAGTGTCGAAGTAGAAGCTCTTATCGCCCTCTTTCCACACTTCCTGACCTAATTTAATTTCCGCATAGGTTTCACATTCGTTACCAAGACGGTATTTACTTTGGGCGCCGGTTGCCTGGAAACACTGTTGTTCACCGCCGCTACCCGTCCAGCCAATACCGGAACGTGCATAGCCATGGAAATCCACAGCCATTGCCTGAACAGACATAATGCCTGCCGCCACAGCAACCGCCAGAGGGAGTTTGCGCAGAGTAATCATCGTTCTATCTCCTGAGATCATTGCTTTTCTTTAAACGCTTCACCTTGACGGTTTTGCGCTTTTTTTTAATGGGATACCTTAAACACCCGGCTCTTGATGCAACCGACGACATGCACTGCCATCCTCACGGAACAGATGGCAACGCTCTGGCGGCAGGCCGATAGCGAATGTGGCACCCTCTTCTACCAACACCACGTCGTTCTGGCGGTAAACCAGATTTTGACGGATGGCGGGGATCTGGATATGAATTTGTGTTTCGTGACCAAGCTGCTCGACCACCTGCACTTCACCTTCGAGGGTGACATCGGCGATATCGCTGGGCAGCAGATGTTCCGGGCGGATACCTAAAGACATGTTGGCACCAACCTGCACCGCATGGCTGTCTACCGGGAGCCATATTTGCTGGCGGTTAGGCAGTTCAACCTGCACCTGATCGATGGCCGTCCCGGTGACTTTCACCGGCAGGAAGTTCATCTTCGGCGAGCCAATAAACCCGGCAACAAAGCGGTCAGCCGGGTAGTGGTATAGCTCCAGCGGTTTACCGACCTGCGCTACGCGACCGGCATCCAGCACCACAATTTTGTCAGCCAGGGTCATCGCTTCGACCTGATCGTGGGTGACGTAAATCATCGTGCGACCAAGACGTTTATGCAGGCGGGAGATTTCAATTCGCATCTGGACGCGCAGCGCGGCGTCGAGGTTTGACAGCGGTTCGTCCAGCAGGAATACACGCGGTTCGGCGACCAGCGTACGGCCAATCGCCACACGCTGACGTTGTCCGCCGGAAAGCGCTTTTGGTTTACGCTCCAGCAGGTGTGCCAGTTGCAGAACTTCCGCAACTTGGTTCACACGTTGGTTCATCACCTCTTTTTTCGCCCCGGCCAGTTTGAGGCCGAATGACATGTTTTCCGCGACAGATAAATGGGGGTATAACGCGTAGGACTGAAAGACCATACCCACACCGCGTTCGGCGGGCGGAATGTCGTTCATCCGGGTCTCCCCGATAAACAAGTCACCACTGGTGATGGTTTCAAGCCCGGCGATCATACGCAGCAAGGTCGACTTACCGCAGCCTGACGGTCCGACAAACACCACGAATTCCCCTTCGTGAATGTCGAGATTGATATCTTTCGATACCACCACGTCACCCCAGGCTTTTGTTACATTTCGCAGCTGTACGCTCGCCATGCCCTTCTCCCTTCGTTACAACCTGTCATCGACAGCAACATTCATGATGGGCTGACTATGCGCGATCACTTGACTGCGTGAATCCTCCACCCCCCGGCTTTTTTATGGGGGAGGAGGCGGGAGGATGAGAGAGCAGCGTCTGAGACCCAGGCTACCCGCCGCAGAGGAATTTCGTGATGCAGCCTGCAAAAATCGGTGGGTTTTTATGTGCGCCAGTACGCAATACTCACATTTATGTAACACAGATCACATAAAGAGCGGGTGGGGCGTAGGGGTAAGGAGGATGGAAAGAGGTTGTCGTATAAAGAAACTAGTAACCGTTAAGCCACCTCTGCAAAATCACCAAACAGGATGGGAACTATGAAAATCAAAACTGGCGCACGCATCCTCGCATTGTCTGCATTAACGACGATGATGTTTTCCGCCTCGGCTCTCGCCAAGATTGAAGAAGGTAAGCTGGTTATCTGGATTAACGGCGACAAAGGCTATAACGGCCTCGCTGAAGTGGGCAAAAAATTCGAGAAAGACACCGGGATCAAAGTCACTATTGAGCACCCGGACAAACTGGAAGAGAAATTCCCGCAGGTTGCCGCGACCGGCGACGGCCCGGACATCATCTTCTGGGCTCATGACCGTTTTGGCGGTTACGCTCAGTCTGGCCTGCTGGCTGAAATCACGCCTGACAAAGCGTTCCAGGACAAACTCTATCCGTTCACCTGGGATGCCGTACGCTATAACGGCAAACTGATTGCCTACCCGATCGCGGTTGAAGCGCTGTCGCTGATTTACAACAAAGACCTCGTGCCAAACCCACCGAAAACCTGGGAAGAAATTCCTGCACTGGATAAAGAGCTGAAGGCGAAAGGTAAATCCGCGCTGATGTTCAACCTGCAAGAGCCGTACTTCACCTGGCCGCTGATTGCCGCCGACGGCGGTTACGCATTCAAGTTTGAAAACGGCAAGTACGATGTGAAAGACGTGGGCGTGGATAACGCCGGCGCGAAAGCGGGTCTGACCTTCCTAGTTGACCTGATCAAGAACAAACACATGAACGCGGATACCGATTACTCCATCGCCGAAGCGGCCTTTAACAAGGGCGATACCGCGATGACCATCAACGGTCCGTGGGCGTGGTCCAATATCGACAAGAGCAAAATCAACTACGGCGTCACGCTGCTGCCAACCTTCAAAGGTAAAGCGTCTAAACCATTTGTTGGCGTTCTGAGCGCCGGTATCAACGCCGCCAGCCCGAACAAAGAACTGGCGAAAGAGTTCCTCGAAAACTACCTGCTGACCGATCAGGGTCTGGATGAAGTGAACAAGGACAAGCCGCTGGGCGCCGTTGCGCTGAAATCCTTCCAGGATCAGTTAGCAAAAGACCCACGCATCGCCGCCACCATGGATAACGCCCAGAAAGGCGAAATCATGCCGAACATCCCACAGATGTCCGCATTCTGGTATGCCGTTCGTACCGCAGTGATCAACGCAGCCAGCGGCCGTCAGACCGTCGATGCCGCGCTGAAAGATGCACAAGGTCGTATCACCAAGTAATACGGTTTCCCTTATTTCTTAGGGAATCAGGTTTATTGAATACGTTGTTACGCGAAATCATTCGCGCTACATCGAGGCGGCAAGGAGGCAAATCCCCAGGAGCTTACATAAGTAAGTGACTGGGGTGCGCTTGCGTAGCCAACAAAGAGGTAGTGCGAAGGATAAAGCGTAAAGAGGAAGATCCCCATGGATGTCATTAAAAAGAAACACTGGTGGCAAAGCGACACGCTGAAATGGTCAGTGATGGGTCTGCTTGGGCTGCTGGTCGGTTACCTTGTTGTTTTGATGTACGCTCAGGGGGAGTACCTGTTTGCCATCATGACGCTGATTTTAAGCTCTGCTGGCCTGTATATTTTCGCTAACCGTAAAGCCTATGCCTGGCGCTATGTTTACCCGGGCGTTGCCGGTATGGGGCTGTTTGTCCTGTTTCCGCTGATTTGTACGATCGCCATTGCCTTTACCAACTACAGCAGTACTAACCAACTGACCTTTGAACGTGCTCAGGAAGTCCTGATGGATCGTTCGTATCAGGCTGGGAAAACCTACAACTTTGGCCTGTATCCGGCGGGTGATGAGTGGCAATTGGCTCTCACCGACGGTGAAACCGGCAAGAATTATGTTTCCGACGCCTTCAAATTTGGCGGCGAACAGAAACTGCAACTGAAAGAAACGGATGCTTTGCCAGCGGGCGAGCGTGGGACGCTGCGCATCATCACGCAGAATCGCCAGGCGCTGAACCAACTGACCGCCATCCTGCCGGATGAAAGCAAAGTGATTATGAGCTCGTTGCGCCAGTTCTCCGGCACGCAGCCACTTTATACGCTTGCTGATGACGGTACGCTCACCAACAACCAGAGCGGCGTAAAATACCGCGCCAATAACGATATTGGTTATTATCAGGCGATTAACGCTGACGGTAGCTGGGGTAGCGAAAAACTCAGTCCAGGCTATACCGTTGCCATCGGCTGGGATAACTTCACTCGCGTGTTTACCGACGAAGGCATCCAGAAACCGTTCTTCGCCATCTTTGTCTGGACGGTGGTCTTCTCCGTTCTGACCGTGATCCTCACCGTTGCTGTGGGGATGGTGCTGGCCTGTCTCGTACAGTGGGAGTCTCTCAAAGGCAAAGCGATTTACCGTGTCCTGTTGATTCTTCCGTATGCCGTACCGTCGTTTATCTCGATTCTGATTTTTAAGGGCTTATTCAACCAGAGCTTTGGTGAAATCAACATGATGCTGAGCGCACTGTTTGGCATCAAACCGGCCTGGTTCAGCGACCCAACCACCGCGCGTTCGATGATTATTATCGTCAACACCTGGCTCGGTTATCCATACATGATGATCCTGTGCATGGGTCTGCTGAAAGCGATTCCTGACGATCTGTATGAAGCCTCGGCGATGGATGGTGCAGGTCCGTTCCAGAACTTCTTTAAGATAACGCTACCGCTGCTGATTAAGCCGCTGACACCGCTGATGATCGCCAGCTTCGCCTTTAACTTTAACAACTTCGTGCTGATTCAGCTGTTGACCAACGGTGGCCCGGACCGACTCGGCACCACCACGCCAGCCGGTTATACCGACCTGCTCGTGAGCTACACCTACCGTATCGCCTTTGAAGGCGGCGGTGGTCAGGACTTCGGTCTGGCGGCGGCGATTGCCACGCTGATCTTCATGCTGGTGGGTGCGCTGGCGATTGTGAACCTGAAAGCCACACGTATGAAGTTTGATTAAGGGAGACAACGAACATGGCTATGGTACAACCCAAATCTCAGAAACTGCGTCTCTTAACAACGCACCTGCTGCTGCTGATTTTCATCGCGGCGATCATGTTCCCGTTGCTGATGGTTATCGCTATCTCGCTGCGCGAAGGTAACTTTGCCACCGGCAGTTTGATCCCGGAAAACATCTCCTGGGAACACTGGAAACTGGCACTGGGCTTTAGCGTTGAACACGCGGATGGCCGCGTGACGCCACCGCCATTCCCGGTATTGTTATGGCTGTGGAACTCGGTGAAAGTGGCCAGCATTACCGCGATCGGTATCGTGACGCTTTCCACCACCTGTGCTTACGCCTTTGCGCGTATGCGTTTCCCGGGCAAAGCAACCCTGCTGAAAGGGATGCTGATTTTCCAGATGTTCCCGGCGGTGCTGTCTCTGGTCGCGTTGTATGCTTTGTTTGACCGCCTGGGTCAGTACATTCCGTTTATCGGCCTGAACACGCACGGCGGCGTGATCTTCGCCTATCTTGGCGGTATTGCGCTGCATGTATGGACGATTAAGGGTTATTTCGAAACCATCGACGGTTCGCTGGAAGAAGCGGCCGCGCTGGATGGCGCAACGCCGTGGCAGGCATTCCGCCTGGTGCTGCTACCACTTTCCGTTCCGATTCTGGCGGTCGTGTTTATTCTGTCTTTCATTGCCGCTATTACCGAAGTACCGGTCGCGTCACTGCTGCTGCGTGATGTGAACAGCTATACCCTCGCGGTAGGTATGCAGCAGTACCTCAATCCACAGAACTATTTGTGGGGCGACTTTGCCGCCGCAGCTGTACTTTCAGCCATTCCGATCACTCTGGTGTTCTTGCTGGCGCAGCGCTGGCTGGTCAACGGACTGACGGCAGGTGGTGTGAAAGGTTAAGTTTTACCGAAGTAACTGCCCGGCAACGGGCAATGCCACTGCAACCCTCAACTTATGTTATCCCAACCTGTGACTGTTATTCGGCGCTCTACGGAGCGCCCTTTTTTTATGTAAATTACAGGCGGTTAAGCGATGTAAAACGTTTACACTCGCCGGATTATTTTTATTGACAGATAGTTAACATCTTTGTGATAAGCATCACATATGCAAATTTTCATAATGACGAAAACAAAATACAGAATAACACTTCCACCCTCGAAATATTACATTACTCTAAAGATGAAATCGGGCGAGTAACAAATATGAAAGTTTATAATTTTGATAAAGTTATTTCACGCGACGGAACCTATAGCGCTAAATATAATAACAAGGGGCGTGAAATCATCCCTCTATCTGTAGCTGATATGGATATCCCGGTAGCTGATTTTATGGTTTCTGAATTATCAGTCGCAAATCAGAAAGGTATCTACGGTTATACATTATTAAGTGATGACTGGCAGCAAGTGACAGCACAGTGGTATCAACGCCATTACTCGTGGAAGGTCAACCCTGAACACATTGTTTTTTGCCCACGAGTGGTACAAGCCGTTTCATTATATATCCAGAATTTTACCCAACCGGGAGATGCTATTGTCAGCCTGGCACCAGCCTATCATCCTATTAGCCATGCAGTTGAAGTCAACCATAGAGTATTGCTGGAAAGTGCGTTGCTTTATCGTGACCGCTCCTATGAAATAGACTTTGCGGATCTCGAAGATAAGTTTAAAACGGCTTGTTGTTTCATTCTAATATCGCCGCATAATCCAACAGGAACAATCTGGTCAGAAGATAATCTAAGAAAAATAGCTTCATTAGCAGAGAAATACAACGTTTTTATTATTTCTGATGATGTTCATGCAGACTTCAATTTCATCAAAAAACAACATCAAACAATTTCTTCGATAAGTTCATACGTTGCACAAAACTCATTTATTTGTACATCTCCGGCAAAAACATTCAATATGGCCGGACTTGAAATCGCCAATATTGTTATTGCTAATGATAAGTGTCGAGAAAAGTTTAAATCAGCTCTTATTGCAGCAGGTATCCATAATCCTGGTTATTTCTCTGTTCCTGCATTTCTCTGTGCTTACCGCCATGGTGATTCTTGGTTAGCAGCATTAAAAGATTATTTAGCCGAAAACAGGAGCTGGGTTCAATCCTTTTGCCAGACTCATTTTCCAGACTGGGTTTTAGCCTCTGGTGGCGGAACTTACATGTTGTGGATTGACTACCGAGCGATGAACATCAGCGAAGAGCAGCTACGCCATTGGTTTGTTTCGCTCGCAGGTGTTGAGATGAGTTGGGGATCAGATTTTGGCGATGAAGGACTTGGTTTTTTCCGTGTGAACATTGCCACGCCGAGAACCATTCTTAAAGAAGCATTTGAACGGATTTATCAGAGCATACCCTACACTAAAGGAGTTTCCCTCCATGAATAATAACAATACTCCAAGAACACCAACTCTGGTGGAATCAATGTTACCGATACTGGCGATGGTCTTATTGCTGGGGGTTGGTTATGCGGCTTTCGATCTACCACCTGAGCCATTAATGGTCCTTTCGACCGTCATTGCGGCACTATTGGTTAAGCGTTTGGGGTACGGCTACAACGCAATCCTTGAATCAATTTCGCAGAAAATCGCCAAAACGATGCCCGCTCTCTTAATTTTGATCAGCGTGGGCCTACTGATTGGGACATGGATGATAGGCGGTACTATTCCGCTGATGATTTATTACGGCCTTAATCTGATAAACCCTTCAATGATCTATGTGACAGCCCTGCTTGTCACTGCAGTCGTCTCTGTGTGCACAGGAACATCCTGGGGCTCAGCGGGCACAGTCGGTGTAGCGTTTATGGGCGTGGCCATCGGAATGGAGGCTAATCTGGCAGCAACTGCTGGCGCTATTGTGGCGGGAGCTTACTTCGGGGACAAACTGTCTCCCCTTTCTGGTGACACTAACCTGGCAGCGATGGCCGCCCAGATAGATCTCTATGAACATATCGCTCATTTACTTTACACAACCCTTCCTTCCTTGATCCTTTCTGCTGTTGTCATGACTCTCTATGGTATGAATGGCGATCTCGGCGGCTCAACCGTTCCCGATAAAGTTCAGTTAATTACAGAGGGATTAAAGGGTATTTACCATTTTAATTTGTTGTTACTGTTACCCATTGCTATTGTCCTGTACGGCTCGATTACCAAGAAACCAACCATTCCAATTATGTTAGTTTCGGCACTGGTTGCCATGATCAACGCCAGCGTCATTCAGGGTTTCACTCTGCACGATATTGTAAAAAGCGCCGTAGACGGATTTAACGTTTCAATGCTTGCCGATAAAGATGTTAATCCCCTACTGGGTAATTTGCTTAACCGTGGTGGCATGAACTCGATGATGAGTACGCTGCTGATTTGTTTCTGCGCCCTTTCATTTGCGGGAACATTGGCTCTGAGCGGTGCTTTAGAAGTCATTGTCCACAACCTACTTAAACTAGTTCATTCCACAGGAACCATGATTCTTGCGACTATTGCCTGTGGTTTAACAATGATTAGCGTGACCTGTAATGGTCAGATCTCAATCCTGATTCCGATTGAAATGCTACGAAGCGCTTATATTGAGCGTGGGCTACACCCAAAAAATCTGGCAAGGACAGTAGAAGACTCTGCCACCATATTCGAGCCGATTCTGCCCTGGACTGCGGCGGGAGCCTACATGGCAGGTACGCTTGGTGTTGCAACATTAAGCTATCTTCCGTGGGCGATTCTCTGCTGGAGTGGCATTTTCTTTGCGACGTTATGGGGTTTCACTGGTTTTGGCATTGCTCGCTTATCCAAAGAAAAGCAGCAACAGCTCATGATGGAAGCAGCAAATGAAAGCAAGTAGTACCAGCCTGATTAAGATATTTGCCAATAATTAACTACGTCTACACGCCGCAGCCCGATTGCGGCGTGTTGTCTTTTACTCTCGCTTCAGCCGTTTGGAATTACACAGCCACAGGGTGATCACCAGCAGCAGGATCGCTGCAGAATAGATCAGCACATCCATCGGCGCTTTATGATCGACAATGATCAACCGCACAATCGCAGTGATCCCGATATAGACAAAGTAGCGCAACGGAAAGTGAAACCCTGACTGAAAGTACTTCACAATCAACGCGATAAATTCAAAGTAGAGGAAGTAAACCACCAGCCCTTCCACCAGCTCATACTTGCTGGTTTGTTCCGGCGCGAACAGCACGTCCGCCAGATGCAGCGTTTCTTTCCCGAGGAATACAACCAGGATCAGGCCCAGACTCAGCAGTCCCAGATTCAACACGGTCTGTAAAATAGTGGAGATAAACTCCACGCGCGGACGAGATAGCGACGTCATAACAGCACCTCTTACTCAGTGGCGAGGTTCCTGTATAACGCAAAAATGTGACAGAGATCTACATTTTTTGTTTATATTTTGTGCAAGAAAGGTCAACGGAGAATGATGAATGCCACGATACATTTCACAGGATGAATTATGCAGCTAAGACAATCTGCTATCCGCAACGTTACCTGCGGTGAGAACGTGGTGATTTATGAACCCGCCAATCTCTACGATTGCATATTGGGAGACAACGTTTTTGTCGGACCATTCGTTGAAATCCAGGGCAACACGCAGATTGGCGCAGACAGCAAAATTCAGTCGCACACCTTCATCTGCGAATATGTCACCCTCGGCGCCCGCTGTTTTATCGGGCATGGCGTGATGTTCGCCAACGATATGTTCCGCGAAGGAAAACCCAACGCCGACCGCAACAGTTGGGGAAGAATTACGATTGGCAACGATGTTTCGATCGGCAGCGGGGCGACCATTCTGGCGGTCACTGTCTGCGATGGCGCGGTCATCGGCGCAGGAAGCGTAGTGACCAAATCGATCACCGAGAAAGGCGTGTACGCGGGAAATCCAGCAAAATTATTGCGTCGCCTGTAACATCCCTGATGACGGCGTAAATACCTTATCCGGCCTGCAATACAGGCACTTTGTAGGCCGGATAAGCGTAGCGCCATCCGGCTGGCAAACGGCTCGATTACCGAAAATTCACGCTGCGATCGCTGGTCATATCGTACAGACCAAACTTACGCCCAAGCTGCTGACCGCCATCACGCGTTAACGGCGTCCAGCCAATCGCCGCACGGCTGCGGGTTGGGCCTGACGAGAACAGATCCAGCGGCACGGAAACGTACACCCCTTTAGTAAAATCACCCTCGCCATACTCATCCGGCGAGGCGTTAGTGATAGTCGCATAACCACCCACCACGACACCGCTGTCGAAGCGTTTGGCGATCTCCAACGTTCCGCCCTTATCCCCGGCCAGATACTGACCCACGCTGGCTTTCACCAGCACATCCTGGGCGAAAGAAGGATTCCAGTACGCGGTCAAATGCCCGGTCTTCACGCTGTAGTCGGTGAATTTCATCATGTCCTGCGCGCTACGCCAGTCACGCTGTTTCACGTAGTTGGCATCAACACCAAACGCCCAGTTGCTGTCCAGCGGGCGATACAGCACTTCTGCCCCCGCCCCGCCGTACATGGTCTCCAGATAGCCGCCGTAAACCTGTCCGTAAAAGCCGTTGCCGAGTGACTGGAAGTAGTTGGCCTGCAGGTTATTCACGTAAACATCGTTTTGCACGTAGTCACGTACATGGGTGCGCACACGCGGCAAATGCGAATCCTGCGGCGGGTTGGTGTAGTTAAACTTGTCATAGTTATTGGCGAGGTTGGCGAACAAACTCCCGGTGGTCAGCAGATGATCGGTCACCCACCAATCCGCCGTACCCATCACGCCCAACTGATACATATAGAAATTTTCCGGACCACCCACCGACTGGTTTAGCACCGGATCGATATGGAAATCGAAGCGTGACTTATCGATATACCAGCCCTGCTCGGTCGTTTTCGGCACCACGGGCTCCACGCGTTTTTGCGCCAGCTGAGTCTCATGGCCCAACGGCTCGCCTTCCAGATGGCGCTTGAGGCTGGAAACCTCTGTTTCGGTCGTCACCTGCGGCAAGTTAAGGCGATTTTCCGTAATACGGATCGTGCGGATCCCGTCAGGAAGATCGTTCATCACGATCCGGTTGGCACGCTCGATCCCCTCGCGCGAATCACGGTATTTCACCTGTTCGCCTGTTACATACAGCGTATCGCCCTGCACCTGGATTTTAGGATCCGCCAGCCCGGCATTGTATTTCAGCAGCGTTAGCTGATTCGCCACTACCGAATGTTGCAGGATCGCATCCTGCGGCTGCGGCTGATACTTCGGACGGGCGTTATCGTTATAGTTTGGTCGCAGATCGTTAAAGTTAGTCCGCAGCGTGACCCCAAACATAAAGGTGTTGCCGCGCTCATAGCTGAGGTTAACGTCGGCCCAATCGGTGACGCGATAAATAGCGCCGACGTTAAACTTGCTCTTCTGATCCAGCTTGCCCGCAAAATCCTGCTGGTAATTATTACCCTCATACTCCAGTTTCAGACGCAGCGGCTGCCAGGGTGTCTGATATTCCACGCCGCCAAACAGCGACGCCGGGCCGTGGAACATCTGGCTGCCGTCAATGGAACCCGCCTGCTTGTAACTGTTATCGCGATGACAGAATTTATCGCTGTATGAGCAAAACGGATTGCTGACGTTGCCGCTGGTCCCGAGGTATCCCCAGCCAAGACCGAGTGAGAAATCAAACGGTCCCCAGGCTTTGTTTGCCACAATATACTCCGCATCGAACAGGCCCGTTCCGCCAATATCGCGCGCACCTACCGCCACCTGCGGCATCCAGTAGCTCTCTTCCCACAGACGTAGTTTGAGATCAAAAGCTTTATCCTTGTATGTCTGATCGCCAGAAAAAGACTCGACGCTGCTGTATTTTTTAGTACGCACATCGGTGTAGCGCAGCGTGGTTTCCAGCCACGGGAACAGTTGTACCGACGCAGAGTAATAGCGGTACTGATCGTTATCGCGGTAGTTAAGGCTCATTTCGCCCTCACGCACCATGCGTGCGGTTGGGGTTTGCAGCAGCCCCACGCCGCCAAAATCGGACTGGGAAGGACCAATCGGCGCAGGATACGTTTCACCGTGACAGGCCGCACTGATACCCAGCGCCAACAGGCTGAGCAGATAAGTTTTTCTCATTATTCGGGTATCCGCTGGGTCAGGGTGCGAAGAATGTCGGCATTGATTTCATCCGGGGTGCTGCTCCAGACAGAGTCCGACAACCCGACAAAAATGATGCTGCCGGGCATCGGCTCAATGTGACGTTTGTTCCAGTAGGCGATCGGTACTTTTTGTGTGCGTCCGTTGGGATAGACAACCCAGGCGTAGCTACGATCCGCGCCGCTGAGCCGATGTTGCCCATCGAGATAGCTGGCAACATCACGTCCGGGTATAAAAGGCTGTTTACCCGGGTGGCTTAGCAGGCCAAACAGCGTGATATCTGTGGGCTGCGGTCCGACCCACAGTGTGTAATTGCCCTGCAACGGCGGGTTGCCTGGCTCACTGGTAAGCACTACATCTGGGTCGAGATTAATCGTCTGTCTACCGGTCACCTTCAGCGCCTGAATTTGCTGGCGTAATGCGTTGATAGCGCCAGCATCATCACCGCTTGCTTCAGCACTCAACGCCGCCAGACGAGCCAGTAATGCCTGCTGCTGACGTTGTGCCTCAGTTGTTGCCCGCTCTTCGCTGATAACCGCACCTGGCCACCAGCTATTGCTCAACCGCGGCTGTCCAACCAGGTCGAGCAGATGTTCAGCCCCGGTCAGCGTTTTTGCTTCTGTGCTACCTGCCGTAATCACTTTTACGCTGCCCGCAGCAAAAACAGATGCCGCGCACAGGCTGAATGTCAGCGCAGTAATCATTTGTTTCATCATGGTTTTGCCGCCTTAATCAGCGTGGTTTTCACCGGGAAGAAACCTGCGCCAAGATACTGTTCCGACTGGCGAATCTGCCCTTCACTGTCGATCCAGTAGCGGTTATGCCAGCTCGTTTGATCGGTGGAGACCTCTTCATCAAGGATCCGTACCGGCGTGTTATCGCTGCCGACTTTGATGGTGTCTGCGCCATCCCATGTGAAAACCGAGCGCGCGGTGGCATAGCGTACCTGCTGATGTTCAGTCCAGCCCATCGTGCGGGTCCACGTTGCGCCGTCGACTATCTGATTTGGCTTGATGAGCGGGTCTGCCACCAGATTATTCACCTCGATTAGGTTGTCCCCGCCAAGGTGCGTTTTCACAATGCGCCCATGCTGCGTGACGAGAATAGCCCGATCCTGAGTCACCCATTTCTGCTGTCCGTTTTCTGCAAACGCGAGTACCACAAACAGTTGGGGACCGCCGTTGAGCTGCATGTACTGGCTGGCGTAAGGCATGTTTTGAATTTCATCGTCCGTCATCTGTACGCCGGGAGTACCAAACACGCTATCCCACAGCGAATGACCCAGCCCTTCGGTAGTGGCTGAGCACGCCTGCAGCAGCAGGCAAACCATTATGATCGCTGGTCGCTTCACGACGTTTCTCCGCATTATTGCCGGGTGGCGCGACGCTTACCCGGCCTACAAATCCCACAGACTTTTGGCAATTCCAAAATAACCACACCGAAGTGTGGTTAGAATTAAACGTACCTTTATTACTGGGTACTGGTGGTTGTGGTAGTTGTGGTTCCGGTATTAGAACCATCGCCGCCGCCGGTCGCCGCCAGGGCAACCCCCACCGCAGAACTTACGGTGCTCACGCTGGTTGCGGAGGAACTTCCTGCCGAAACCGACGCAGCAGCCGACCCTGCAGCCTCACCCACCTGAACGGGGGCGGCATAGACAGAGGTCGCCGCAAGCGCAGATATAGCCCAAAGGCCATACAGAACTTTTTTCATCACAAATTCCCTTCATTGTATGAATGGAGATTTACCCAAAAGAATTTCGGGCGAGATCGAGTATACACAAGCGAAGTATGCAAATTAGGTCGAGAGGGAATTTAGGACAATTAGATAACGAGAGAAAAAATGATTAACAGCAAATAATAAAAAACAAATTAATTCAAATAGTTAAAATATAATAGTAAAAACACAATATCCGGTAAATCTGAAAATATCAGAAACAGGGTAACGTTGAATAAATTATTTTAGGATTAAGCTCAATTAAAGGGTGAAGTAAAAACGTAGATATCCTGGAGTAATCTTATAAAAAGCCGATATTAATATCGGCTTTTTTATTTCATTAATGTCGGATGGCGGCGAAACGCCTTATCCGGCCTACAGGATATGTGCCTGTAGGCCGGATAAGCGCAGCGCCATCAGGCGCGCCAGGCTTTGTAACGGTTAATCAACCCATTAGTAGAAACATCATGGGAAGAAACAGTTTTATCATCGTTCAGCTCTGGCAGAATGCGGTTCGCCAGCTGTTTGCCCAGCTCAACGCCCCACTGGTCAAAGGTGAAGATGTTCAGGATCGCGCCCTGAGTGAAGATTTTGTGTTCGTACAGCGCAATCAGCGCACCCAGGCTAAACGGCGTGATTTCGCGCAGCAGGATGGAGTTCGTTGGACGGTTACCTTCAAACACTTTGAACGGCACAACGTGGTCAAGCGTAGCCGGATCTTTACCCTGGTCGCGATATTCCTGCTCAACCACTTCACGAGATTTACCAAAAGCCAGCGCTTCGGTTTGCGCGAAGAAGTTAGACAGCAGTTTCGGATGGTGATCCGACAGCGGGTTGTGGGTGATTGCCGGCGCGATGAAATCGCACGGCACCATTTTGGTCCCCTGGTGGATCAGCTGGTAGAACGCATGCTGGCCGTTAGTACCCGGCTCACCCCAGATGATTGGGCCAGTCTGGTAATCCACCGCATTGCCGTTACGGTCAACGTATTTACCGTTGGATTCCATGTTGCCCTGCTGGAAGTAGGCCGCGAAACGGTGCATATACTGGTCATACGGCAGAATCGCTTCGGTTTCGGCACCGAAGAAGTTGTTGTACCAGATACCGATCAGCGCCAGCAGCACCGGCAGGTTTTTCTCAGCCGGGGTGGTGGAAAAGTGTTTGTCCATCGCATGCGCGCCGGAGAGCAGCTCAACAAAGTTGTCGAAGCCTACGGACAGGATGATGGACAGACCGATTGCAGACCACAGGGAGTAACGACCGCCAACCCAGTCCCAGAACTCGAACATATTGGCAGTATCAATACCAAACTCGCCAACCGCTTTACCGTTAGTGGAAAGCGCTGCGAAGTGTTTGGCTACGTGCTTGTTGTCGCCAGCGGTCGCCAGGAACCAGTCGCGCGCGCTGTGGGCGTTGGTCATGGTTTCCTGGGTGGTGAAGGTTTTGGAAGCGACCAGGAACAGCGTGGTTTCCGGGTTCACTTTTTTCAGCACTTCGGCAATGTGCGTACCATCGACGTTAGACACAAAGTGCATGTTCAGGTGATTTTTATACGGACGCAGCGCTTCGGTCACCATGAACGGGCCAAGGTCAGAACCGCCGATACCGATGTTTACTACATCAGTGATGGCTTTGCCGGTATAGCCTTTCCAGCTCCCGGAGATGATCGCTTCAGAGAAAGATTTCATCTTCTCCAGTACCGCATTCACTTCCGGCATCACATCTTTGCCGTCAACGATGATCGGCGTATTGCTACGGTTACGCAGCGCCACGTGCAGCACGGCACGGTCTTCAGTACGGTTGATTTTCTCACCGGAGAACATGGACTTGATGGCACCCGCCAAATCGGTTTCTTTCGCCAGATCCTGCAGTTTAGCCAGCGTCTCTTCAGTGATGCGGTTTTTGGAGAAATCCACCAGCATCAGATCGTCAAACGTCGCGGAAAACTTAGTGAAACGATCGCTATCTTTCGCGAAAAGATCCGCGATAGTAACGTCTTTCATTTCTTCAAAGTGTTTTTGTAGTGCCTGCCAGGCTGAGGTCTGCGTTGGATTGATGTTTTTCATTAGCAATACTCTTCTGATTTTGAGAATTGTGACTGAGATCGATTGTAACGCCAGTCACAGAAAAGTGTGATTGTTTTAATGCCATTGCCAGGGCATCCGCCAAACGTGGCTAAAAAGTATAGCGGTTATCAGCGTTGTTATTAGTACCGTTACTCAACGCAGTTGCAGCATGAAAAATCCGCATAATCCCAGCGTTGACAGTGCAAGCTACACATTTTATTTATAAATACGGTATTTGCATTTGCGCCTGCACCGGTTTTCGTTCTGCCTTATGTGCCATGGTCGCTCTATTCATTCCCTGACACGAGGTAGTTATGACTGATGTAGTTGTCTCCAAGTTTGGTGGTACCAGCGTGGCGGATTTTGATGCCATGAATCGCAGCGCTGATGTAGTGCTTTCTGATGCTAACGTCCGTGTGGTGGTACTTTCCGCTTCTGCGGGAATCACCAACCTGCTGGTCGCACTGGCTGAAGGGCTGGAGCCAACCGCGCGCTTCGAAAAACTCGATGCCATTCGTCAAATTCAGTTCAATATTCTGGAACGCCTGCGTTATCCAAACGTGATCCGTGAAGAGATCGAACGTCTGCTGGAAAACATCACCACACTGGCAGAAGCGGCGTCACTGGCGACCTCAACCGCGCTGACCGACGAACTGGTCAGCCACGGTGAACTGATGTCTACCCTGCTGTTCGTCGAGATCCTGCGTGAACGCAACGTGCAAGCGCAGTGGTTTGACGTGCGTAAAGTGATGCGCACTAACGATCGTTTTGGTCGTGCAGAACCCGACGTCACGGCGCTGGCTGAACTGGCAACGCTCCAGTTGGCCCCGCGTCTGAGCGAAGGTCTGGTGATTACTCAGGGCTTTATCGGCAGTGAAGGCAAGGGCCGCACCACCACGCTGGGACGTGGCGGCAGCGATTATACCGCCGCCTTACTGGCAGAAGCCCTACACGCAACGCGCGTTGATATCTGGACCGACGTTCCCGGCATTTACACGACCGATCCGCGCGTGGTTCCGGCTGCGCAGCGTATTGATGAAATTGCCTTTGAAGAGGCCGCGGAAATGGCGACCTTTGGCGCGAAAGTACTGCATCCGGCAACCCTGTTGCCAGCCGTACGTAGCGATATTCCGGTGTTTGTGGGCTCCAGTAAGGATCCAAAAGCAGGCGGTACGCTGGTATGTAATAAAACCGCGAATCCACCGCTGTTCCGGGCGCTGGCATTACGCCGTAAGCAGACGCTGCTGACACTGCATAGCCTGAATATGCTGCACTCTCGCGGCTTTTTAGCGGAAGTTTTCGGCATCCTGGCGCGCCACAATATCTCGGTCGATTTAATTACCACATCCGAAGTCAGCGTCGCGCTGACGCTGGATACCACCGGTTCAACGTCCACCGGCGATACACTGTTAACACAGTCTCTGCTGATGGAACTGTCTGCCCTGTGTCGGGTTGAAGTGGAAGAAGGCCTGGCGCTGGTGGCGTTGATTGGCAATGACCTGTCCAAAGCCTGTGGCGTGGGTAAAGAGGTGTTCGGCGTACTGGAGCCGTTCAACATTCGAATGATTTGCTACGGCGCGTCCAGCCATAACCTGTGCTTCCTGGTACCCGGTACTGAAGCGGAGCAGGTTGTACAGAAGCTACACCATAACTTGTTTGAATAAATAGACGTCAGCGCCCGATGGTTCTTAGGCCATCGGGCATTTTCACCGCATCACCGTTTCATATAACAATCTGTCCAGCTCCCTGACATCGCCTTCCCGGCAATCCGGTAACGCCGGTGGAATCTCTCCTCTTTCCAGCTCGGCGCGGATAAACGCATGCAACAGTGGACGGCGCGGGCCGTATTCCGCTTCACCCGCACACTGCTTGCGCTCCAACAGCTCATCAATTTCATGACGCAATGGCGCATCCAGTTCACTTCCCGCCAGCAGCTCGGCAAAACGCATCGGCGGTACGCCCTTGCCTGCTTCCACCCAACGCACCGCCAACAGGGGTCGCAGAACGTAGAAGTACTTCTTCAATCGCACGTCGTCACCCTGCAAATAACCACGGAAGTTTTTCCGCGCCATCGAGTAGTAGTGCCAGCGGGCACGTAGCGGAGAAAACCATTTGGGCACCAGCGCTTTCAGCGCCGAAACGGTCACGTCATCCTGCTGATAGACCACCGGCGAATCCAGCCACTCGATAAGCGTCGGGTTTGCGCCTTTGAGTAACCCCAGCGCCTTACGCCATTCCCAGCCGCACACGTCCAGCTCATCATCTATCGGCAGCTCGATAACATCGCGTGGTGCTTCGACCCGCATATACCATTCAGGGGGATGAACATAGAGAAATCGCACGTCGTAGTCGCTGTCCGGCGAGGCAAATCCCCAGCCACGGCTGCCGGATTCACAGGCATACAGCACCCTGACGCCATAACGCTGCTCAACCTCTTTTAGCTGGCGCAATACCCTTGCACGCATTGCGCCGTCCACTGTGTTGTAGCTCATTATTCTTATCCTTTTATGTTCACAAGGCCGTGCAACACCTGATCCAGGCCCCCGAACACCGAGATTTTATCGATACGCTCAGCAACTCTTTCGAGGGTTTCCAGTTCTTTTAAGCGCAGCGCTACCGGGTTGTTTTCCATCACTTTTGCCGTATTTAACAGCGATCGCGTGGCGGCCGTCTCTTCACGACGTCGGATCACGTTGGCCTGGGCGGATTTTTCCGCTTCAACCAGTTGCGATAAAATAGCCTTCATATCGCCGGGCAGGACAATATCCTTCACCCCCAGTGAAGCCACCTCAATACCAAACGGCGTCATACGGGCTTTCACCTGCGCGCTCACCACTTCATCGATCACCTGCTTATCTTCCAGCAATTCGTCCAGCGTGCGCGTTCCCACCGCTTCACGCAGCGCAAACTGCAATTCACGGTAAAGGTGATCCAGCGGTTTAGTCAGTTGACCAAATGCCAGCAACACATCGCTATAACGCCAGTTCGCCGCCAGGTTTAAACGCAGGTTGACCTTATCTTTGGTCAGTATCTCCTGGCCGCCAACCTCCAGCACCTGCAAACGGGTATCCACCACTTCCGCTTCAATCAGATGGTTTACCTTCCAGTATGCTGTTAACCCCGGCAGCAACAGCGCCTGAGTTTCACCATCAATTTTCAGTACACCGACGTGCCACGCCGGGACCTGCACCGTTAAGATAGCTTCGCGACCTTTCACCGCACCGCTGCGACGTGGCTGTAATACTGCGTTCATCACGTCAACAGGAACCAAAACCTGACGTGTATCCATCCGCACCAGCTTCAGCGCTTCATCGGCCTGCCAGTACAGACGGCGCGTTGCCGGTGGCAGGATCTCCTGCAAAACGCCGTTGATATACAGCGCCGCGGCTTCGGTATCCGTTGTATCCGCGACCAGGCAGAAACGCGCCACCCACTCGGGCTGAAAGCGGCGTAAATACTCCGCTAATGCCTGCGGTACTTCGCCGCCATCCCTGTTGACGATCAGCACTTCCGGGGTGTTAAACCACGGTAAACGATGCTGACCCGCTTCCAACACCTGATAGTAATCACCCTCGCGGGATAAAAGACCTAACTGCGCTTTTTGGATAGTGATTTTCTTAGCCATTTTATATTCCTTAATATCGTTCAGGCGCGGGTGCAGGGGCGAAGCGGCAGGGGAATTCCCTTTTGCCTGCCGCACGGCATCTTTACCGGCAGCCTGTTCTGGAGCGTGCTAACTGCGCATCACTCCGCTTTATTTCTATGATTAACAACCAGTTTTCATTCGGGGATGAAATTGGGAATCGAACCCACTGTGTGTCATCGGCTGACGGAACACTCCCGGAAAACAGCCTGTGCCGTTCCTGACGTGCCGGCGGGGTTTAACCCCCTGCGCTTTCAGCGTGATTGACGCAAGTGTTATTGCCAGAAGCGTGCCAGGAATTAAAACAAGCATATTTAATTTTTAATTAATTGATTTTTATGATTTTAATTATTAACACCAATAATGGTGGTTGTCTCAACGGGTTAATTTTTTTATCTTTTATTCTCTTATTTATCTTTTCGGATAAACCATGAAGAAGCGACGGGTAGTGATTGGCGTACTGGGAACGGTGCTCGATAAGCGCGGCAAGCGGGCCAATCGGTTTAAGAAGTGGCGACCCACGGTTGGGCTATGCCAACAACCCGATTTCCCTGTCGACAGGCTGGAACTCCTCCACCAGCCACGCGATGAGAGCATGGCGCAAAGGTTGATTGAAGACGTCGCGCTGCTTTCGCCGCACACCCATGTTCGCCCGCATGCCGTCACCATTAACGATCCGTGGGACTTTGAAGAGGTCTACGCCGCGTTTCTCGACTTTGCCACGCATTATGAATTTGATACGGAAAACGAAGAGTATCTGGTGCACATCACCACCGGCACTCACGTGGCACAAATCTGCTGGTTTTTGCTGACAGAAGCGCGCTACCTGCCCGCCAGCCTGCTGCAAACCGGCCCCGCGCCACGCGGTTCATCAGATGAGGCCATCGCCGCTGGCGTCTGCTCGGTTATCGATCTCGATTTAAGCCGCTACGCCACGCTCACCAGTCGTTTTCAGCGCGAACAGCAGCAGTCGGTCTCTTTTCTGAAAGCCGGGATTGATACGCACAACGCCACCTTCAATAAACTGATCGACCGCATTGAGCGGGTCGCTCTGCGTTCGACCGACCCGATCCTGCTCACCGGCCCTACCGGCGCGGGTAAATCCTTCCTGGCGAAACGTATTTTTCAGCTACGCCAGTCGCGGCATCTGGTGGCAGGAAAACTGGTTGCCGTCAACTGCGCAACCCTGCGCGGCGACAATGCGATGTCCACGCTGTTTGGTCATGTGAAGGGGGCGTTTACCGGTGCGCTCACGGCGCGTAGCGGATTACTGCGAGAGGCCGATGGCGGCGTGCTGTTTCTCGATGAGATCGCCGAATTAGGGCTGGACGAGCAGGCCATGCTACTCAAAGCAATTGAAGAAAAAACCTTTTTCCCGTTTGGGTCAGACAAAGAAGTACGCAGCGATTTTCAGCTGATTGCCGGCACCCATCGCGACATGCGGCAATGGGTCGCTGAAGGCCGTTTTCGCGAGGATCTCTACGCGCGTATCAACATGTGGTGCTTCGCCCTGCCCGGTCTGGCGCAGCGGCGGGAAGATATCGCGCCGAACGTCGAGTATGAGCTGCAACGTTTCTCCAACAGCAAACAGACGCAAATCCGTTTCGATAAAGAAGCCCGCGCTTCCTATCTGGCATTTGCCTGCTCCCCACAGGCGCAATGGCGCGGCAACTTTCGCGAACTCAGTTCATCCATCGCGCGCATGGCGACGCTTGCCGAACAAGGTCGCATCACCTTATCCCTTGTCGAAGAAGAGATTGCGCTGCTAAAGGAGAGTTGGCAGATAGCAACTCCGCAGCCTGAACTGAATATGGACATTGACCTGTTCGATCGCCGCCAGTTAGAAACGGTACTGGAAGTGTGCCGCCGCTGCGCGTCGCTGTCGGAAGCCGGACGCGAACTGTTTGCCGTCTCACGGCAGAAAAAAGCCAATCCTAACGATGCAGACCGCCTGCGCAAATATCTCGCTCGTTTCGGGCTAAGCTGGGAAAGCGCTCACAGCGATCAGATACAATGAAACAATATCTAGATCTAATATTACCCAATCTGAACTGTTACTGGTTTTCCTAACTTCACCAGCATCATGACCAGCGCATCAAGAGTAAATTTGTTGGTTTTCTGATTAACAACATCTGAAACACGGGGCCGGGAAATATTCAGTTTCACAGCAGCTTCCGCTTGTTTCAGATGGTTTTCATGAATCCATCCGGAAATTTCTTGCATCAACTGCTGCTTCAGGAGAATGAGTTGTTCGACCTCGCATTCAGCATCATGCTTTAAGCTCTTCGCTTCCGCTTCTGCAAACCCCAGTTCGGCAAAAATATTGACATCCGGAGAGGTTACATGGCGAACCTTATTATCAACGGTATTGTTCATTTCTGATTCCTGTCTTCTTGCAAAGCCGTTCGATATCTAACTTTAGCAATGTGTTTATCGTGCTCAGAAGTACGTTTTGTCTTTTTATTGAAGCAATGCAGTACATAGACTGCGTTAGCATAGCGAGCAATGTAGATGATTCGGTATGCGCCAGATTCATACCTGAGCCTTACCTCCTCAACACCGCGACCTATCTCTGGCATCGGCTTCCAGTCAGCAGCTTCTAATCCCGCCTGTAAACGATGTAACTGAAAACCAGCGGTTTTACGTATATCTTCAGGAAAGCTTCGTAAATCATCAAATGAACTGCCAATCCAGACAATGGGCTTTAAGGCTCGCCTTATTGAAAGCATAACACATCCTTGTATAAAATTTTATACAAGCAATAAAATGTTGTAACCCACACGTTTTCCTGTCATTACGCTAAATCAGAATAGAAATTCCGTCACTTCAACAAGCTATATTTTGCGAGGCTCTTTCAGGATTAGTTTTATTCTGCACGAATTACCGTACACTGAGGATATCGGCTAACAGAGGGCACCCGTATGGCACTCCCCCGCATTACCCAAAAAGAGATGACCGAGCGCGAACAGCGTGAACTGAAAACGCTGCTCGACCGCGCGCGCATTGCGCATGGCCGGCTGCTGACCAACGCAGAGACCAACAGCATCAAGAAAGAGTACATCGATAAACTGATGGCCTTGCGCGAAGCGGAAGCGAAAAAAGCCCGCCAGTTAAAGAAAAAGCAGGCTTATAAACCGGATGCGGAAGCATCGTTTTCCTGGTCAGCGAATACGCCAACGCGCGGCAGACGTTAACGTCCTTTCTTCTTACGCCCCGGCGAGGTAAAGCGTTTACCGTTTGCTGCCGGGCGTGATTTCTCTTTCTCCGCAGATTTTTCGATTTTCACTACCGGGCGCTTAATGCCTGCGGTTTTTGGCTTCGCTTTCGCCTTCGGTTTAGCTTCTGATGATGAATTCTCAATCAGCTTGAACAGATCGATCAGTTCGTCATCCGTCAGGTCACGCCATTCACCCAGTGGCAAGCCGGACAAACTCACGTTCATGATGCGTGTGCGCTCAAGCTTGGTAACTTCATAGCCAAAGTGTTCGCACATACGACGGATCTGACGGTTCAGCCCCTGAATCAGCGTGATGCGAAACACAAACGGCGCTTCTTTCTTCACCTTACATTTCTTGGTGACGGTACCGAGGATTGGCACACCAGCCCCCATACCACGGATAAAGTCATCAGTGACCGGCTTATCTACCGTCACCAGATACTCTTTTTCGTGATCGTTACCGGCACGCAGGATTTTATTCACCAGGTCGCCGTGGTTGGTCAGAAAGATAAGTCCCTGAGAATCTTTGTCCAGGCGGCCAATGGGAAATACGCGCTTGCTGTGATTCACGAAATCAACAATGTTGTCGCGTTCGCTGTCTTCGGTGGTGCTGACAATTCCTACCGGCTTGTTCAGCGCGATAAAAACCAGATCTTCCGCTTCACGCGGCTCAATCAACCGACCATTCACTTTTACGACGTCGCCAGGCTTTACCTGATCGCCAATGGTGGCGCGTTTACCATTCAGGAAGACATTCCCTTGTTCGATAAAGCGATCCGCCTCGCGACGCGAGCAGATTCCGCTTTCACTGATGTATTTATTTAATCGGATGGATGAGTCGGGCAGCATAATTTCTCCTGTATACACTTCATCCTTCAAGCCGTCTCTGCGTTGGCTGCCCTCACTCACCCTGGTCACATAGTTATCTATGCTCCCAGGAATTCGTTCCCTTGCCGCCTTGATACAACTTGAATGCTTTTGTGTATTAAAAGCGAAATATACCCTACCTTGCGGACGATAAAAAATAATCGTGCTCGACTGCCCACGCGCTATTTGTGATCCGTCACACCTTTTGACACAAAAGTGTCAGCGATTCATCCCTGCAATTTTGTTGGGTGAAAACATGCAGAATCAATACATTAGAGAGACAAGCACATCTGTGCCGACAGTACGCCATCACCACATCAAATGTGCAACACAATCGGTCATTACAGGGCACTGAAATAAGTGAAAATAGCTTTGAGATGGAGAACAGTTGGGGTTATATCAGATCAAGAAGACAATTTCGTGATATGCACAAATGTGCAGGAGTCCAAAAATGGCGACGGAAAACAGCGATGATATCCGCCTAATCGTAAAGATAGCGCAGCTGTATTACGAACAGGATATGACACAAGCGCAAATCGCCCGCGAGCTGGGTATTTACCGCACCACGATCAGCCGTTTGCTAAAACGTGGACGCGAGCAGGGTATCGTCACCATCGCCATTAATTACGACTACAACGAAAATCTGTGGCTGGAACAGCAGCTAAAACAGAAATTTGGCCTGAAAGAAGCGGTGGTGGTCTCCTGCGACAGTGAACAGGAAGACGAACAACTCACCATGATGGGTGTGCACGGTGCACAGTTGCTGGAACGCTTACTGGAACCTGGGGACATTATCGGGTTCTCATGGGGCCGCGCGGTGCGGGGACTGGTGGAAGGGTTATCCCCTGCCAGCCAGTCGCGCCAGCTGATCTGCGTGCCGATTATCGGCGGACCGTCCGGCAAGCTTGAAAGTCGCTACCACGTCAATACGCTGACCTACGGCGCTGCGGCAAAGCTTAAAGGGGAATCACACCTGGCAGATTTCCCGGCACTGCTGGAAAACCCGCTGATCCGTAACGGGATCATGCAGTCACGACATTTTAAATCGATTTCCGCTTATTGGGATAATCTGGACATCGCGCTGGTTGGGATTGGATCTCCGGCAATACGTGATGGCGCCAACTGGCACGCTTTTTACGGCAGTGAAGAGAGTGATGACCTGCATGCTCGCCAGGTCGCCGGAGACATTTGCTCGCGCTTTTACGATATCAACGGTGCAACCGTAGAAACCAATATGAGTGAAAAGACGCTCTCCATCGAAACCAATAAATTAAAACAGACGCGTTATTCCATTGGCATTGCAATGGGTGAAGAAAAATACAGTGGGATATTAGGCGCATTACGTGGGAATTATATTAATTGTTTAGTCACCAACAGCCATACCGCTGAATTATTGTTGAAGTAAATAAATTCTAATTGGTCCTGCCATAATTAATTTTATGTGGGATCCCCTTATCTGAAATCGGGAGTTAATTATGCAAACGTGGTTAAACTTGCAGGGCAAAGTCATTATTGTTACCGGTGGTGCATCCGGTATTGGGTTAGCGATTGTTGAAGAGTTATTAGCGCAGGGCGCTAATGTGCAAATGGCGGATATTCACGGTGGTGACGGTAAATATGAAGGCCATAATGGATATCATTTCTGGCCGACAGATATTTCCAGCGCCAAAGAAGTTAATCATACCGTTACCGAAATTATCCACCGCTATGGGCGTATCGATGGTTTGGTGAATAACGCAGGCGTTAATTTTCCGCGGCTACTGGTCGATGAAAAAGCACCCGCCGGGCAATATGAACTCAACGAAGCCGCTTTTGAAAAAATGGTGAATATCAACCAAAAAGGTGTGTTCTTAATGTCGCAAGCAGCGGCACGCCAAATGGTAAAACAGCGTAATGGCGTGATTGTGAATGTCTCTTCAGAAAGCGGGCTGGAAGGTTCAGAGGGCCAAAGTTGCTATGCCGCCACCAAAGCCGCATTGAATAGCTTTACCCGTTCCTGGTCGAAAGAGTTGGGCAAACACGGCATTCGTGTGGTGGGCATTGCACCTGGCATTCTGGAAAAAACCGGACTGCGGACCCCCGAATATGAAGAAGCGCTGGCCTGGACTCGCAACATTACCGTCGAACAGCTGCGCGAGGGCTACACCAAGAACGCGATCCCAATTGGTCGCTCAGGGCGCTTAAGCGAAGTCGCTGATTTTGTTTGTTATCTTTTGTCTGAGCGCGCCAGTTACATAACCGGAGTAACCACTAACATTGCGGGCGGAAAAACGCGCGGCTAAGGAGGTTTTATGGTCAATGCAATCTTCTGCGCTCACGGCAAACTGGCCTGCGCCATGCTGGAATCGGTACAGATGGTCTACGGTGATGCCAACGTTGAAGCCGTGGCATTTGTCCCCGGAGAGAACGCCAGCGACATCGTGGAAAAGCTGAAAAAGTTAGTAAGTATTCACACTGGCGATGAATGGCTGATTGCCGTCGATTTGCAGTGTGGCAGTCCCTGGAATGCTGCCGCGACGCTGGCGTTGCACAATCCGGCGATACGGGTCATTAGCGGGTTATCACTGCCGTTGGCGCTGGAGCTGGTAGACAACCAAAGCAGTATGAATGTGGATGAACTGTGCGAACACCTGACGACCATTGCTCAACAAACCTGTGTCGTCTGGAAACATCTGGAAACGGCCGAAGAGGATTTCTGATGAACATTACCCTTGCTCGTATTGATGACCGTCTGATCCACGGTCAGGTCACCACCGTCTGGTCGAAGGTGGCGAATGCCCAACGGATTATTATCTGTAATGACGACGTTTATAACGATGAAGTACGTCGTACATTATTACGTCAGGCCGCCCCGCCGGGAATGAAAGTGAACGTTGTTAATATCGAAAAAGCGGTCGCAGTTTACCATAATCCGCAATACCAGAACGAAACCGTTTTTTATCTATTTACCCGCCCGCAGGATGCATTAGCAATGGTAAAACAAGGGGTAAAAATCACCACATTAAATATTGGCGGCATGGCCTGGCGACCAGGTAAAAAACAATTAACCAAAGCCGTTTCTTTAGATAATGACGATATTCATGCGTTTCGTGAGTTAGATAAACTGGGTGTCGCGCTGGATTTACGCGTCGTCGCATCCGATCCATCTATTAATATTCTCGAAAAAATAGAAGAACAATCGTTCGCTGAATAAATAAAAATGCCTGTGTACTTATGCTTTAACAGGCAGGGATGATCACATTCACAAGGTGACATATTATGGAAATAAGTACCCTACAAATTATCGCCATATTCCTATTTTCCTGTATTGCCGGGATGGGCAGCGTGCTGGATGAGTTCCAGACCCACCGTCCGCTAATTGCTTGTACCGTTATCGGCCTGATCCTCGGTGATTTAAAAACCGGGATTATGCTCGGCGGCACGCTGGAGTTAATCGCTCTTGGCTGGATGAACGTCGGCGCAGCGCAGTCTCCCGATTCGGCGCTCGCCAGTATTATCTCCGCCATTCTGGTTATCGTCGGTCAGCAAAGCATTGCTACCGGTATCGCCATCGCCCTGCCGGTGGCGGCGGCAGGCCAGGTACTGACGGTATTCGCCCGTACCATCACCGTGGTGTTCCAGCACGCGGCGGATAAAGCCGCCGAAGATGCCCGCTTTCGTACCATCGACATGCTGCACGTTTCCGCTCTCGGTGTACAGGCGCTGCGCGTTGCCATTCCTGCATTAATCGTCTCGCTGTTTGTCAGCGCCGATATGGTCAGCAATATGCTCAACGCCATTCCGGAATTCGTCACCCGCGGATTGCAGATTGCCGGTGGCTTTATCGTGGTGGTCGGCTACGCCATGGTGCTGCGCATGATGGGGGTGAAGTACCTGATGCCCTTCTTCTTCCTCGGGTTTATCGCTGGGGGTTATCTCGATTTGAGCCTGCTGGCTTTCGGTGGGGTTGGCGTGATTATCGCGCTGGTCTACATCCAGTTGAACCCACAGTGGCGTAAAGCCGAACCGCAGGCGCAACCCGCCTCTTCTCAAGCTATCGATCAGCTTGATGACTAATGGAGCCAGCCATGGAACAGAAAAAACTGACCAAATCCGACCTGTTTAGCATGTTCGTTCGCTCCAACCTGCAACAGGCGTCATTCAACTTTGAACGCATTCATGGGTTGGGCTTTTGCTACGACATGATCCCTGCCATCAAGCGCCTGTATCCGCTGAAAGAAGACCAGGTTGCAGCACTCAAACGGCACCTGGTGTTCTTCAATACCACACCTGCCGTTTGCGGCCCGGTGATTGGCGTGACCGCCGCGATGGAAGAAGCTCGCGCCAACGGTGCGGAAATTGACGACGGTGCCATCAACGGTATCAAAGTTGGGCTGATGGGTCCGCTGGCCGGCGTCGGCGATCCGCTGGTATGGGGAACGCTGCGCCCGATTACCGCCGCGCTCGGCGCATCGCTGGCGCTGTCCGGCAACATTCTCGGCCCACTATTGTTCTTCTTTATTTTCAATGCAGTACGTCTGGCAATGAAGTGGTACGGCTTACAGCTTGGCTTTCGTAAAGGGGTCAACATCGTCAGCGACATGGGCGGCAATCTGCTGCAGAAACTGACCGAAGGCGCATCGATTCTCGGCCTGTTTGTGATGGGAGTATTGGTCACCAAATGGACCAGCATCAACGTGCCGCTGGTGGTATCGCAAACGCCTGGCGCAGACGGCGCCACCGTCACCATGACCGTGCAGAACATTCTCGACCAACTCTGCCCCGGCCTGCTGGCGTTGGGTCTGACGCTGCTGATGGTGCGTCTGCTCAATAAGAAAATTAATCCGGTATGGCTAATCTTCGCCCTGTTTGCGCTGGGAATTATCGGTAACGCACTGGGCTTCCTGTCCTGATTTTTCGCTCCGGCAATGCCGGGGCAACTTCAACAAATAGTCCTCGAAAGAGGAAGAGGTGGTAACAATGCAAACAACAACAGCTTTACGTCTTTATGGTAAACGCGATCTGCGTCTGGAAACTTTCGACCTTCCTGAAATGCGGGATGACGAAATTCTGGCCTCAGTCGTAACCGACAGCCTGTGCCTTTCTTCCTGGAAAGAGGCTAACCAGGGTGAGAACCACAAAAAGGTGCCGGACGATGTGGCCACCAACCCGATCATCATCGGTCATGAGTTTTGCGGCGACATTATTGCCGTAGGCAAAAAATGGCAGCATAAGTTTCAGCCCGGCCAGCGCTATGTCATTCAGGCTAACCTGCAACTGCCGGATCGCCCGGACTGTCCCGGCTACTCCTTCCCGTGGGTGGGCGGTGAAGCCACGCACGTCATCATTCCTGATGAAGTCATGGAGCAGGACTGCCTGTTGGCCTACGAAGGTGAAACCTATTTTGAAGGTTCGCTGGTTGAGCCGCTATCCTGCGTGATTGGCGCATTCAACGCCAACTATCACCTGCAGGAAGGCTCTTATAACCATAAGATGGGCATTCGTCCGCAGGGACATACACTGATACTCGGCGGCACCGGTCCGATGGGACTACTGGCGATCGACTATGCACTGCATGGCCCGGTTAACCCGGCGCTGCTGGTGGTAACCGACACCAATAACGACAAGTTGAGCTACGCCCGCAAGCACTATCCATCAGAACCACAAACGTTGATCCATTATCTCCACGCCCAGGATGCGAGTTATGACACCTTGATGGCGCTGAGCGGCGGGCACGGGTTTGATGACATCTTTGTGTTTGTGCCCAACGAACAGCTGGTTACGCTGGCCTCTTCCCTGCTGGCTGCCGATGGTTGCATGAACTTCTTTGCTGGTCCGCAGGATAAGCAGTTTAGCGCGCCGATTAACTTCTACGACGTACACTACGCCTTCACCCATTATGTTGGGACGTCTGGCGGCAATACCGACGACATGCGCGCGGCGGTTAAACTTATCGAAGAGAAGAAAGTTCAGGCGGCAAAAGTGGTGACGCACATTCTGGGGTTAAATGCGGCAGGTGAAACAACACTGGAACTGCCAAAAATCGGCGGCGGGAAAAAACTGGTTTATACCGGCAAAGCCTTACCATTAACCGCGCTCACGCAGATTGATGATCCAGCCTTGCGCGATATCCTGGAGCGTCATCAGGGGGTCTGGTCGCAGGAAGCCGAACAGTACATATTGTCTCACGCCGAGGAAATTTAACATGATTAACCGCGACACCCAGTTGTGCATGTCGCTTGCCGGTCGCCCTGGCAACTTTGGCACTCGCTTTCACAACTATCTGTATGAAAAATTAGGGTTAAATTTTATCTACAAAGCCTTTACCACGCAGGATATTGAGGCCGCAGTGAAAGGCGTTCGCGCGCTGGGTATCCGCGGTTGCGCGGTATCAATGCCGTTTAAAGAGAGCTGCATGCCGTTTCTGGATGCCATCGATCCTTCCGCAAGCGTCATTGATTCCGTCAATACCATCGTCAATGACAACGGTACGCTGACAGGATTTAACACCGACTATATTGCGGTAAAAAGTCTGATTGCCAGCCACCAGCTCAATAGCAGTGCACGCGTGATGATTCGCGGCAGCGGCGGCATGGGCAAAGCCGTCATCGCCGCGTTTCGCGATGCCGGTTTTCGCAATGTGATTATTGCCGCACGTAATCGCGAGAGCGGCCCGGCGCTGGCAAAACAGTACGGTTTCCAGTGGCAGCCCCAGTCGGAAGGGATTGCCTGCGATATTCTGGTCAACGTGACGCCCGTCGGCATGGCTGGCGGCAAAGAGAGTCATGAACTGGCCTACAGCGAAGCGATGGTCGCTGCCGCCAGCGTAGTGTTTGACGTCGTCGCCCTACCGCCGGAAACACCGGTGATTAAGCTGGCACAGCAGTTGGGTAAAAAGACCATCAGCGGTGCTGAGGTGATTGCCTTACAGGCCGTAGAGCAGTTCGCCATGTATACCGGCATGCGCCCGGATGACGCGCTGATTGCCGAAGCCGCAGAATTTGCGCAGGCGGGGTAAAGAAGCAGGAACAGAGCGCCAGGGATGGGCGCTCTAATAGCCATTAATCAGAAAATCAATCGCATCTCGAAGTTCAGCCCTGTTTGCGGTCAGGTCTCCCACACAGTTACCCATATTCTTCACAGGTATGCCTGTCATCATATGCGTCATCACCACATAAGCTTGCCCACCAATGCTAACAACCGGGCAAATTTTAGCTGGAGGTACTTCACTGGGGAACTGGCTTAGCGCGATAACGGGGGCAACCAGTACATGTTGCAAAACAGCGGCCACCGGGTGCTGTAAGCTAATTAAAAACGGATAAACGCTTTTTCCACTGCCAGTGTTCTCATAAGCGCAATACTGCTCCATCAGAATGTCCTTTGAAAATCACTGAACGAACCGTTTTCTTCCACCCATTGATTTAATGCTTCTATCGATTTTTTATTATCCCGCAACCATTCTTCGCGTTTGTTCTCGCGAAATTTTTCGATCAGGGCTTCGGTTAAAACCGCTGACAGATTGATTTTAAGCTTGCGCGCCTCTTCCAGTATCTCTGGAGCCAGAGAGACATTGACTGATTTTTTTACCTTCGACACAGTGCGCATGATAACCCCCATAGCAGTGCGCATGACATGCCTAAGATTAGCGTAATAAGCGAGCATTTCCTATTCCCCGACCAGCAAATCATCATGTCACACTAAGGTGGTTGCACAGGCCTGTCACGCCCCGAAGAAGATGTCTGCGAGGCGCTTTCCAGATTAGTTTAGGGAGTCGCTGACAAACAGCTGCTGGTCAGCTTTCGCTTCCAACTGCGCCAGCGCGGGAATCAACTGGCTGATATTTACCAGACAGTGTCCTAACTGGCATATGCTCTCATAGGCAAAATGTTCCTGACCTTCACCCGCCATGGTCAGCAGGCTTTCGCCCATAAAATTCAGCGTCTGGTACAACCCTGCCAGCGCCTCTTCACAACCAAACGATAGCGCCAGATTTTCTTCGGTGGTGAGATGGCGACAATCAAGATGGCGGAACGCCTCGGCGAGTGGAAAATAAAGCAGGTCAGCTTGCGGTATGAGAGAAGAAGACGCAAAACAGGCGTTAGTGGTACTATTAGCATCAGCCATAGCATTACCTCGTATAATGTTGTGGTTAGAAGCTCGGTATGTGTTCGCGCACTGCCGGGCTTCGTTGTTTCTGTAAGACAATTGACTTACACTTGTCTTACGATCATCAATGTAAGTCAGGTGTCAGACACATGTCAACGGTAGAATTCAAAAAGAAAGGTAACAAACAAATCGCGTTACGTGTCGAGCCGGAACTGGAAGCAGGGATCCAGAAAGCGCTTTCAATGGATGGTGACGCGTCAATATCCGCATGGATTAAGCGAATTATTAGGAAAGAACTGAAGCAGAAAGGGATTGAAGTATAGAAGTTGGTATTTCTGGCTTGTAAGAGTAGTGTGTCATCACACATCTCGTATAATCAAGGTGCCAACACACATGAACGAAAGAAGAGGCAATCCCCCGTTTCAATTCCGTCTGGATCCGGAACTGCGCAAAGCGATGGAAGAAGCACAGCGGCAGGATGGCGATGAATCGTTGGCAGCCTGGATTAAACGTGTGATTAGAAAAGAGCTGAAGCAGAAAGGGATCGAAGTCTAGCGATCAGAATGATGTATCGTTTTCTGAAGAACAACTCTACCGCTCGTTTAGTGAGAAAGGAAACCCGACGCTGAAAACCACGCTGGCAGTGATGAAGGCGCTCGGTATTGGATTGACGGTTAAGGTTTAAAGTTGGATATCAGCCAAATTTCACTTTCAGCTTTCCTGACATATTGCCCTCTTTCCCGACAACAATCTCTACATCACGGCCCAGTCTCACCAGGCATTCGAGCATCTTTGCTTCACTGATACCTCGAAACTGACCGCGTAACAGGTTGGAAAGTTTAGGCTGCGTCATTCCCAGTAGCTGCGCGGCCTGCTGCTGCGTTAACCCTTTGCGTTGCAAAATCTCACCAATCACCATTGCCAGTTGCGCTTTCAACTGCATCTGTTCTGCGTCATACGCACCTAAATCGACGTAAACATTACCGCTACTGGCTTCCACTTCATATGACATATCCACTCTCCTGCGCATGGCGCTGTGCAGCCTTGAGCCGCTGATAAATCAGGTCAATTTCAGGTTTCGGGGTTGCCTTCCCGGAAACGGATTTCTTCTGAAAAACATGGAGAACATAAACCGCATTTTTCAACTGGATGGTGTAAACCGCCCGCCAGGCGCTACCGTGGTAATCCTCAACGACCTCCAGAACCCCTGCTCCACCAAATCCTTTTAATGGTTTAGTCTGTGAATGCTGTTTACCCTGCTGCGCAAGCCAAAAAGCAAACCCAAACGTATCCCGAACGTGTTCTGGCATTGCAAGCAAGTCTTTTCTGGCCTGCCCAACCCAGTAAAGTGGTTTCGTCATCCTTTCTCCTTAATTATATCCATTTAGGTATAAAACGCCATTACCCACCAGAAGAATAAATCAACAATCGCCCTTTCAGTCGAAATAAAACGCCAGTCTGCGAGGCGCTTTCCAGAACCTCACTTCCAACATCGTGAGCCATATCAGTGAGGCGTTAGACTGATAGTGGTAGCATGACCGCGGTTTGTAATTTTCTGATTACATGGAGAAATGATGGAACTGCTTTTATTGAGTAACTCGACGCTGCCGGGCAAAGGCTGGATGGAACATGCGCTGCCGCTGATCGCAGAGCAACTGAATGGTCGCCGCACGGCGGTGTTTATTCCGTTCGCCGGCGTGACGCAAACCTGGGATGAGTACACGGCGAAAACGGCAGCCATCTTTGCGCCAATGGGCGTCAATGTTACGGGCATTCATACCGTTGCCGATCCGATTGCTGCCATTGAAAACGCCGAGCTGGTGATTGTCGGCGGGGGTAATACCTTCCAGTTGCTGAAAGAGAGTCGTGAGCGCGGGTTGCTGGCGCCGATCGTGGATGTCGTCAAACGCGGTGCGCTGTACATCGGCTGGAGCGCGGGTTCCAACCTTGCCTGCCAGACCATCCGCACCACCAACGACATGCCGATTGTCGATCCCAAAGGCTTTGATGCGCTGGGTCTGTTCCCGCTGCAGATTAACCCACATTTCACCAACGCGCTGCCGGAAGGCCACAAAGGCGAAACGCGTGAACAGCGTATCCGCGAACTGCTGGTTGTGGCACCGGAGCTGACGGTGATTGGCTTGCCGGAAGGTAACTGGATCAAGGTGAGTAACGGTAAGTCCGTGCTCGGCGGCCCGAACACCACGTATATCTTTAAAGCGGGTGAAGAGGCGGTTGCCGTTGAGGCGGGTCACTGCTTTTAGTTAATTTGTTGTCTGATGCCGGATGGCGGCATAAATGCCTTATCCGGCCTACCGCTTCACCTCACTCAATAATCATCCCGCTCATCGTCTTCATCCGGCTGTTCCAGCACGCTGTAGGCCACGGAGCAAAACAGCGAGTTCAGACGCTGCATATCGCCCAACAGCGCCAGGTGCAGGGAACTGGTCTCGATGCTTTGCACGTTCTGCTGATGCAGACGGTCGACGTGTGCATGCGAATAACGACGGTTAAGAATGCGAAAGCGGTGCTTGCTGCGGCGCAGACGGCGGGCGCTGGTCACGTCGCCGGAGAAGAACACCGACATCGCCAGCTGCAGATTACTGAGCAGCAGATCGTAAAGCGCATCCAGCTCCTTCAGACCTTCCAGAGAAAATGCCCGACGCGCAGCCAGTGACTTATCCGCAATCTCGCTGCCCATACGTTCAACGATATCGGAAGCCTGTTCGAGGTTGAGCGACATTTCGATAATCTCCGCCCAACGGCGTGATTCCTCTTCCGCCAGTTCATCCTTTGGCATTCGTGCCAGGTAGAGCTTAATTGCCGTGTACAGCACGTTGATGTCGTCCGCCATCCTGCGCAGCTCTTTCTCTTCGCGCGGTTCGCCGTGCATCACCTTCTTCAGCCCTTCCATCATCTGTTCCATGGCGTCGCCAATACGCAGGGCTTCGCGGGCGGCATTCGCCAGCGCAAGTGTTGGCGTATCGAGCGCACTGACGTCCAGATGCTTGGGCTTCAGATGCGCATCCAGCTCCGGCTCATCGCGGATGATGCGTTTACAAAAACGCGCCATCGGTTCGGCGAACGGCACCATCGCCACGCAGCGCACCAGGTTGTAGAAGACGTGGAAGTAGATAACCAGTTCAGATTTCGGCAGCGGCAGTTCATCCATCAGATTGGCCAGCGGATGAACAAACGGCAGAATAATCAGGCTGCCCACCAGCTTAAACAGCAGGCTACCGAGCGCCACACGACGAGCGGCGGCATTCGCAGCACTGTTGTTGAGCATCGCCAACAGACCAGAGCCGAGGTTGGCACCAATCACCAGACACAACGCTACCGGGAACGAGATAATGCCCGCCGCGGTCAGCGTTGCCGTCAACAGTACCGCCGCCAGGCTGGAGTAACTGATAATCGCAAACATGGCGCCAATCAGCGCATCGAGCATGATATCGCCGGTGAGCGAGGCGAAAATAACCTGTACGCCATTAGCCTGAGTGATCGGCGTTACTGCCTGCACAATCAGCTCCAGCGCCAGTAAAATCAACCCCAGACCAATACCAACCCGCCCCAGTTGCCCCACGCGGGACTGCTTACGGCCGAGAAAGAAGATCACGCCGATAAAAATCAGCAGTGGCGACAGCCAGGAGAGATCGAAGGTCAGGATACGCGCCATCAGCGCGGTCCCCACGTCGGCACCAAGCACAATCACCAGTGCAGGGGTGAGCGCCACGAGATCTTGTGCAACAAACGAGGTCACCAGCATGGTGGTGGCGTTGCTACTTTGCACCAGCGCCGTCACGCCGATACCTGCACAAAAGGCGAGCGGCTTCTTTTCAACGCTACGGCTGAGCACGGTACGCAAGCGGGCGCCGAAGACGCGCATCACGCCGGTACGCACAATATGCGTACCCCAAACCAGCATCGCGACGGCAGAAAGCAGGTGTAACAGAGTTAACACGGAATCAGGTACTCCTTATCGTTATATGTTCCTGGGCTCGGCGCAGATAGCGTGCCTGATGGCGCTGCGCTTATCAGGCCTACAGAATGTCCCTTGTAGGCCGGATAAGGCGTTTACGCCGCCATCCGGCAAACAGCGCTCGCGAACCTTCTTTCAGTATAAGGGTTTAAACGTAATAAAGAGACAGGGCACTCATTGAGTGCCCTGTTTGTTGTAAATAAAGATGACAGTTTTGTGAATCAGTCAGCGTCGTAACCCAGATTAGGTGCTAACCAACGTTCGACTTCCGCCACGCTCATGCCTTTACGCAAGGCGTAATCTTCAACCTGATCGCGCTGAATTTGCGCCACGGCGTAGTACTTGCTGTCCGGATGACTGAAATACCAGCCGGAAACCGACGCACCTGGCCACATGGCGAAGGATTCGGTGAGCTTCATCCCGGTATGCGCCTCCACGTCCAGCAGTTCCCAAATGGTGGCTTTTTCGGTGTGTTCCGGACACGCCGGATAGCCCGGTGCCGGGCGAATCCCCTGGTAGTTTTCGCGGATCAGCTCCTCGTTACTGAGATTCTCATTCGCCGCATAGCCCCAGTAGACTTTACGTACGCGCTCATGCAGATATTCTGCGAACGCTTCCGCCAGACGGTCAGCGATCGCTTTCACCATGATCTTGTTGTAGTCGTCATGCTGGGCTTCGAAGGCGTCCGCCAGCGCATCTTCTTCCAGACCACCAGTGACAGCAAAAGCACCGATGTAGTCCGCTTTACCGCTCAGTTTCGGCGCAACAAAATCAGACAAGCAGTAGTTGGCGAAACCGACTTTTTCCGTCTGCTGGCGCAGGTGATGACTCACGTTGATGACGTGCGTACGCGTCTCGTCACGGTAAATCTCGATGTCGTCACCCACGCGGTTGGCCGGGAATAAACCCACCACACCGCGCGGATTCAGCGTCTTCTCAGCGCTGAGTTTATCCAGCATGTCGTTGGCATCTTTGAACAGTCGCTTCGCCTCTTCGCCCACTACTTCATCTTCGAGGATGCGAGGATATTTCCCGGCCAACGACCAGGTCATAAAGAACGGCGTCCAGTCGATGTAGTTGCGCAGGGTTTCGATGCTGGCTTCCACTTCCTGTACGCCCAGACGGTGCGCCACCGGCGGGGTGTAGTTTTCCCAGTCAAAGGCCAGATCGTTGTCGCGGGCAGCCTGTAACGTTACGGGCGGAGTACGCGGTTTCTTACGCGCATGCTGGATACGCACGGTTTCATACTCTTTACGCGTACGGGCGACAAAGTCATCACGCTGGGTGTCAGAGAGCAGCGCAGCGACGACGCCAACGGTACGCGAGGCGTTCTGCACGTACACCGTCGGGCCGCTGTAGTTCTGCTCAATTTTCACCGCGGTGTGCGCTTTCGAGGTGGTGGCGCCGCCAATCAGCAGCGGAATAGTGAAGCCCTGACGCTCCATCTCTTTCGCCACGTTGACCATTTCGTCCAGCGATGGGGTAATCAGCCCGGAAAGGCCAATCAGATCGGCATTCACTTCACGCGCCGTTCTGAGGATTTTCTCCGCGGGCACCATCACGCCAAGATCGACGATTTCGTAGTTGTTACATTGCAGCACCACGCCGACGATATTTTTACCAATATCGTGCACATCGCCCTTCACGGTTGCGATGACCATTTTGCCGTTGCTGGAACCTTTCTCTTTGCTGGCCTCAATGTACGGTTCAAGGTACGCCACCGCCTGCTTCATCACGCGGGCGGATTTCACCACCTGCGGCAGGAACATTTTGCCCTCGCCGAACAGGTCGCCAACCACGTTCATGCCGTCCATCAGCGGTCCTTCAATAACCTCGATCGGGCGCGCGGCCTGCTGGCGAGCTTCTTCGGTATCCAGCTCAATAAACTCGGTTATGCCTTTCACCAGCGAGTATTCGAGGCGCTTTTTCACGTCCCAACTGCGCCACTCCGCCATCTGGGCATTCGCCGTGTCGTCGGTTTTACTGCCGCGATACTTCTCAGCAAGCTCCAGCAGTCGTTCGGTGCCATCGTCACGGCGGTTGAGGATCACGTCCTCAACTGCATCGCGCAGCTCGGCGGGCAGGTCGTCGTAAATTGCCAGTTGTCCGGCGTTGACGATCCCCATGTCCATACCGTTGCGAATGGCGTAGTAGAGGAATACTGCGTGAATGGCTTCACGTACTGGGTCGTTGCCACGGAACGAGAATGAAACGTTAGAAACGCCGCCGGAGATCAGCGCGTGCGGCAGTTCGCGTTTGATGTCTTCACAGGCCCCGATAAAGTCCTGCGCATAGTTGTTGTGTTCCTCAATGCCGGTCGCCACCGCAAAGATGTTCGGGTCAAAGATAATATCTTCCGGCGGGAAGCCCACCTCTTCGGTAAGAATCTTGTACGCCCGACGGCAGATCTCAATTTTACGCGCGCGGGTGTCGGCCTGGCCCTGCTCGTCAAAGGCCATCACCACCACTGCAGCACCGTAGCGACGCAGCAGCTTCGCGTGATGGATAAAGGTCTCAACCCCCTCTTTCATCGAGATGGAGTTAACGATGCCTTTACCCTGAATGCACTTCAGCCCTTTTTCGATTACTTCCCATTTCGAGGAGTCGATCATAATCGGCACGCGGGCGATATCCGGTTCACCGGCAATCAAGTTGAGGAAACGAACCATCGCCGCTTCGGCGTCGAGCATCCCCTCATCCATGTTGATATCGATGATCTGCGCGCCGCTTTCCACCTGCTGACGGGCAACATCCAGCGCTTCGCTGTATTTCTCTTCTTTGATCAGGCGTTTAAACTTCGCCGAACCGGTAACGTTGGTACGCTCGCCGACGTTCACAAACAGGCTGTCGTCGCCGATGTTCAGCGGCTCAAGGCCGGAAAGGCGGCAGGCAACCGGGATTTCCGGCAAGCGGCGTGGCGGCAGTCCGTCCACTGCGCGACTCATGGCGGCGATGTGTTCCGGCGTGGTGCCGCAGCAGCCGCCAACAATATTCAGGAAGCCTGCCTCGGCCCATTCGCGGATTTGCGCCGCCATGGTGTCGGCATCGAGATCGTACTCACCAAAGGCGTTCGGCAGCCCGGCGTTCGGGTGTGCGGTAACGTAGCATTCGGCAATACGCGACAGTTCCTGCACGTACTGGCGCAGTTCGTCCGGGCCTAAGGCACAGTTCAGACCAAAAGTCAGCGCATCGGCGTGGCGCAGGGAGTTGTAGAATGCTTCGGTGGTCTGGCCGGAGAGCGTACGCCCGGAAGCGTCGGTGATGGTGCCGGAGAGCATAATCGGCAGCTCAACGCCCAGCGCTTCGAATTCAGTTTTAACCGCGAAAATAGCGGCTTTGGCGTTGAGGGTATCGAAAACGGTTTCAATCAGGATCAGGTCACTGCCGCCTTCCACCAGCGCTTTGGTGGATTCGCGGTAGGCGGCCACCAGCTGATCAAAGGTAATATTGCGGTAAGCCGGGTCGTTGACGTCGGGCGAGATAGACGCCGTACGGTTGGTTGGGCCAAGCACGCCCGCGACGTAGCGCGGTTTGTTCGGCGTGCGTGCCGTCCATTCATCTGCCGCCGCGCGCGCCAGTTTGGCTGCCGCAAAGTTGATTTCCGCCGACAGGGATTCCATCTGGTAATCCGCCATGGCGATAGTCGTGGAGTTAAAGGTGTTGGTTTCGATGATGTCCGCGCCCGCCTCGAAGTAGGCGTTGTGAATCGCGGCGATCACCTCCGGTTTGCTGAGCACCAACAGGTCGTTGTTGCCTTTCAGATCGCACGGCCATTCGGCAAAGCGTTCGCCGCGGAAATCCTCTTCGCTCAGACGATATCCCTGGATCATGGTGCCCATACCGCCGTCCAGCACCAGAATACGTTCATTTAACTGCTGACGTAATTGTTCTACTTTGCTGCTCACACTCGCTCCCGACAACGCTCAACCAGACCGAAAAAAACTCAACAGGCCATACTGGCACAAACCTGAGAGGCGGAAAAGAGAACAACGGCCAACATGAGACATGTTCAGCTTCACTCATCCGATCAGTACAGGAATTCTTGCATTATAATTGAATAAAACGAAAATGATTTCCACGATACAGAAAAGGAGTCTGCCATGGTTGCCCCCGTTCCCGCGAAACGCGGTAGAAAACCCGCCGCTACTACTGCGCCCGCAACCGGGCAGGTTCAGTCCCTGACGCGCGGCCTGAAGCTACTGGAGTGGATTGCGGAATCCAACGGCAGCGTGGCGCTGACCGAGCTGGCGCAGCAGGCCGGCCTGCCAAACTCCACGACTCACCGATTATTGACCACCATGCAGCAGCAGGGATTTGTTCGTCAGGTCGGTGAATTAGGGCATTGGGCCGTGGGCGCACATGCGTTTATCGTCGGCAGCAGCTTTTTGCAAAGTCGTAATCTGCTGGCGATTGTGCATCCGATCCTGCGCAAGCTGATGGAAGACTCCGGTGAGACGGTCAACCTCGCCGTGCTGGATCAAAGCGATCATCAGGCCATTATTATCGACCAGGTGCAGTGCACCCAACTGATGCGCATGTCCGCGCCTATCGGCGGCAAACTGCCGATGCATGCTTCCGGCGCGGGTAAGGCGTTTTTATCCCAACTGAGCGAAGAACAGGTGACAGGGCTGCTGCACCGCAAAGGACTACACGCTTATACCCACGCCACGCTGGTGTCGCCAGTGCATCTGAAAGAGGATTTGGCTCAGACGCGCAAGCGCGGCTATTCCTTTGATGATGAGGAACATGCGCTGGGCCTGCGCTGCGTGGCGTCGTGCATTTATGACGAGCACCGCGAGCCGTTCGCCGCGATTTCCATTTCCGGGCCAATCTCACGCATTACCGATGACCGTGTGACCGAGTTTGGCGCAATGGCAATCAAAGCAGCGAAAGAAGTGACGCTGGCGTACGGCGGATTTCGCTAAGATGGGGTTGCCGGGTGGCGGTTACGCCTTACCCGGCCTACGGTCGGTTTCATAACGCACGCTGAAACGCTGTTTGCGTCGGTAGGCGTAAACATCTTCCACATGCCCGTTTTTAATCCGCGTTTGCAAACCCCGCCAGTAGTCGGCGCTGAACAAGTCAGCGTGCATCTCTTCAAATAGCGGCCCGATACGCGGGTCGGCACATAGCCAGTGGCGAAACTCTTCCGGGAAGACATCTCCAGGCGATACGCTGTACCACGGCTCAGCGCTCATCTCATCTTCCGGGTAGCGTGGCGGCGGGATATGACGGAAATTAACCTCCGTCATGTAGCAGATTTCATCGTAATCGTAGAACACCACGCGCCCGTGACGGGTGACGCCGAAGTTCTTAAACAGCATATCGCCGGGGAAAATATTGGCGGCGGCCAGCTGACGAATCGCGTTGCCGTACTCTTCAATGGCATCGCGCAGTTGTTGACCTTCGACTTGCTCCAGCCAGATATTCAGCGGCACCATCCGTCGTTCGATATACAGATGGCGAATGACAATCTGATCGCCAAGATCGGTAATTTTTTCCGGGGCTTCCTGCAATAACAGCGCCATCAGCGCCGGATCGATTTGCCGTTTATCCAGCACAAAATTCTCGAACTCCTGGGTGTCAGCCATCCGCCCCACACGATCGTGCTCTTTGACCAGTTGATAACAGGCGCGGACGTGGGCGGCAGACATCTCTTTTTGCGGCGCAAATTTGTCTTTAATGATTTTAAACACCCGGTCAAAGCCCGGCAGGGTAAACACCAGCATCACCATACCGCGGATCCCCGGCGCTTCAATAAACTGCTCATCACAGTTGGCCAGGTAGAGCAGATACTCTCGATAACTTTCCGTTTTTGCATGCTTCTGACAGCCAATCGCCATATACAATTCAGCGGTGGTTTTACCGGGCAGGATCTCGCGCAACCACTCCACCAGTGCCGCGGGCAGCGGGGCATACACCATAAAGTAGGAGCGGGCGAAGCCAAACACAATGCTCGCCTCCGCCGTCGTGGTCAGGCAGGTATCGACAAACAACTCACCTTCGTCTGTCCGGTGGATTGGCAGTAAAAACGGCAGCGTCCCGGAAGGGGTAATCAGCTTCCCGACCAGCCAGGCGGCCTTGTTACGATAAAACAGTTCATTCGCCACCTGTAAATGGCAGCCTGCCAACACATCCGCTCCCAAGGTTTCGGTCAGGTGCTCGATGATGTAGTGGATATCACGATGTTTATTCTGCCATGGAAGACGTAGAGGAAGATCGCTAAGGACGCGAGTTAGCAGCCACTCCCAGCCGGTATCAGGAAAAAAGTCTTTCGCCAACGGGCGTGGGATCGTGCGGAAACGACGCTCTGGCTGAGAACTGAAAATAAACAGCCGCTCGGGAGTCAGCGAGCGGTGGTCAAATAACCGACAGTAAACGGAGTTAAAAAAGCTCTCCGCAATCTCGAAGCGCGGGTAATCCGGCAGTAGCCGGGTGTAATGCTCTTTCACGCGAAGTAAAAAATCCGCGTCGGTACTTTTGCCGTCTGTAATGCAGCGCAACTGCTCCACCACCAGACCTACGTGATGATCATAAAGGTGAATACGGCTTTTCATCGCCTGCTGAACCGCATGCCAGTCGGCATGTTCAAAACGCTGCTGCGCGCCGGAGGTGACTTCCAGAAAACGCCCGTACTGGGCGTCGAAACCTTGCAAAATCGTCTGAGCAATCAGTAATTCCAGGCCACGCGTCATCGACTTCTCCCATCCGGCACAACGTCATGCCGGATGGCGCGTTCGCTTATCCGGCCTACATCCCTTCGTAGGCCCGGTAAGCACAGCGCCACCGGGCATTAATCAAAACTGCGATTCTTCGGTCGAGCCGGTCAGCGCGGTCACCGAGGAAGCGCCGCCCTGAATGATAGTAGTGACTTTGTCGAAGTAGCCTGTACCCACTTCCTGCTGATGGGACACGAAGGTGTAACCGTCTTTAGCCGCCGCAAATTCTGGCTGCTGAACCTTCTCAACATAGTGGCGCATGCCTTCACCCTGCGCATAGGAGTGTGCGAGGTCGAACATGTTGAACCACATGCTGTGGATGCCCGCCAGGGTAATGAACTGGTATTTGTAACCCATATCCGACAGTTGCTGCTGGAAGCTGGCAATAGTTTTGTCGTCCAGGTTTTTCTGCCAGTTAAATGACGGCGAACAGTTGTAGGCCAGCAGTTTGCCGGGGAATTTCGCGTGAATCGCATCGGCAAAGCGCTTCGCCAGTTCGAGATCCGGCGTGGAGGTTTCACACCACACCAGATCCGCATAAGGTGCATAGGCCAGACCACGGCTGATCGCCTGCTCAATACCCGCATGCGTACGGTAGAACCCTTCGTTGGTACGTTCGCCGGTGATGAACTCGCTGTCGTATGGGTCGCAGTCAGACGTTATCAGATCGGCTGCGTCAGCATCAGTACGCGCAATAACCAGCGTCGGAACACCCATGACGTCGGCTGCCAGACGGGCGGCCACCAGTTTCTGGATAGCTTCCTGAGTCGGCACCAGAACTTTGCCGCCCATGTGACCACATTTTTTTACCGATGCGAGCTGATCTTCGAAGTGAACGGCCGCTGCACCAGCCTCAATCATCGATTTCATCAGTTCAAACGCGTTCAGTACGCCGCCAAAACCCGCTTCCGCATCGGCAATGATCGGCAGGAAGTAATCCACATAGCGCGGATCGTTCGGTTCAATACCGGTTGACCATTGGATCTGATCGGCGCGACGGAATGTGTTGTTGATCCGATCCACCACTGCCGGGACGGAGTTCGCCGGATACAGCGATTGGTCCGGGTACATGCTGGATGCCAGGTTGGCATCTGCCGCCACCTGCCAGCCTGAAAGGTAGACCGCTTCAATACCGGCTTTCGCCTGCTGCAGCGCCTGACCGCCAGTCAGCGCGCCGAGGCTGTTGATATAACCTTTCTTCGATTCGCCGTGCAGCAGACGCCACATTTTCGCCGCGCCAAGCTGAGCCAGCGTGCATTCCGGGTTGACCGAGCCACGTAATTTCACCACTTCCTCCGCGCTATATGGACGGGTGATGCCTTCCCAGCGCGGTTGAGTCCATTCTTTCTGTAATTCTTCGATTTGTTGAGTACGGGTTTTCATGTGCAGATGCTCCATATTGTTATGTGGTGGATTACGCCAGCAGGCGGTAGCCTGGCAGGGTCAAGAAATCGATCAATTCATCAGAGGTAGTGATTTGCTCCATCAGGCGCGCGGCATCGTCAAAACGCCCGCTGCTGTAGCGGTGTTCGCCCAGCTCGTCCTGAATCACCAGCATCTCTTCGGCCAGCATCTGACGGAACAGCGGTTTGGTAACCGGCTTGCCGTTGCTGAGCGTCTTCTGGTGGTGGATCCATTGCCAGATGGAGGTACGGGAGATTTCGGCAGTGGCAGCATCTTCCATCAGACCGTAAATCGGTACGCAGCCGTTACCGGAGATCCACGCTTCGATGTACTGCACCGCAACACGAATGTTGGCGCGCATGCCTTCTTCAGTACGCTCACCTTCACAAGGCGCCAACAGTTGCTCTGCGGTAATCGGGGCATCTTCTTCACGGGTCACGAACAGCTGATTTTTGTTTTCACCGAGTACGTCGTTGAACACCGCCATAGCGGTATCTGCCAGCCCCGGATGAGCAATCCATGTGCCGTCATGACCGTTATTTGCTTCCAGCGCTTTGTCCGCTTTTACCTTGGTCAGAACCTGGTTGTTACGTTCCGCATCTTTGCTGGGAATGAAAGCTGCCATGCCGCCCATCGCGAATGCGCCACGTTTATGACAGGTTTTAATCAGCAGACGCGAATAGGCGCTGAGGAATGGCTTATCCATCGTCACCACCTGACGGTCCGGCAGCACGCGATCCGGATGGTTCTTCAGCGTTTTGATATAGCTGAAAATGTAGTCCCAGCGACCGCAGTTCAGACCGACAATATGGTCACGCAGGGCGTGCAGAATTTCGTCCATCTGGAAGACGGCCGGCAGCGTTTCAATCAGCAGAGTCGCTTTGATGGTGCCGCGTGGCAGATTAAAGCGATCTTCTGCATAGCTGAACACTTCGCTCCACCATGCTGCTTCTTGCCAGGCCTGCGTTTTTGGCAGGTAGAAGTAAGGGCCGCTGCCTTTTGCCAGCAACGTTTTGTAATTGTGGAAGAAATAGAGGGCAAAATCGAACAGGCTGCCCGGGATGGATTCGCCACGCCAGGTGACGTGTTTTTCCGGCAGATGCAGACCACGAACGCGGCATACCAACAGAGCCGGATTAGGTTTGAGCTGGTAAATTTTACCCGCTTCATTGGTATAGCTAATGGTGCCATTGACCGCATCGCGCAGGTTTATCTGCCCGTCGATAACTTTGTTCCACTCAGGAGCCAGCGAATCTTCGAAGTCAGCCATAAAGACTTTGACGTTCGCGTTCAGCGCGTTGATAACCATCTTGCGCTCAACGGGTCCGGTTATCTCTACGCGGCGATCCAGTAAATCATCAGGAATACCACGAATCTTCCAGTCACCCTCACGAATGGAAGCTGTTTCCGAAATAAAATCAGGCAACTTACCGTCATCAATATCCTGCTGCTGCTGAATACGTGCAGCCAGAAGTTTATTGCGTTTTGGCGTAAATCTTGTCACCAGTTCAGTCAGAAACTCTACTGCTTCAGCGGTCAGAATTTGTTGCTCCTGTTCGCCACGCGGCCTGGTGAAGACCAGTTCATCGGTTGTCGTTGCCTGTTGATTCATTGCGTAGTTCCTCGTCATTGATCCAAACACATCCCCAATGCGAACGAAGGATCGTTGTGCGCTTTTCGTTCAGCACAACTAAGACTACTCATTTCAAAATCAAAATCAAAAACAATTTCCATTTTTAATTTAATTATCAATTAACCTATTGATAACAATATAAATAAAATTTAATTACACTGTGAGGTGCGTTTCGGAAATAAAAAAGGCACCCGAAGGTGCCTGATTCAATATGCTGAAACGCTTAAGGATCGTCTGCTACAGAAGATTAATCCAGCGTTGGATTCATGTGACGCAGATCATATGGCGTGATCTGGTAGACGTAATAGTTGAGCCAGTTGGTAAACAACAGATTACCGTGGCTACGCCAGGTTGCCCGCGGTTTGTTTTGCGGGTCATCTTTCGGGAAGTAGTTATAGGGCACTTCCGGCGTTAGGCCCGCTTCGACGTCACGAAAATACTCACTGCCGAGCGTATGGGCATCATATTCCGGATGGCCCGTCACAAAGGCAATTCGTTTATCTTTGCTGGCAAACAGGTAGGCATCTCCCTCTTCGGTTTCAGCAAAAATCTCGAGATCGGTGTAGTCGCGAATAAGCGCAGCAGGAAAATCGGCATAGCGCGAATGCGGAGCCAGGAACGCATCATCGAATCCACGCGTCAGCAGCGCATGAGGATGCAGAATATGGTGCTCATAGACGCCTGAGAGTTTGTCCGTACGGGTTTGCTTAGGAATTCCGTACAGGATATTCAGCGCGGCCTGCACCGCCCAACAAACAAATAGCGTTGAGGTAACGTGATCTTTCGCCCATTCAAGCACTTGTTGAATCTGCGGCCAGTAAGCCACGTCATTAAATTCGACCAGACCCAACGGCGCGCCGGTCACGATCAGTCCGTCAAAGTTCTGATCGCAGATATCCTCGAAATTACAGTAAAAGTTATTCAGATGCTCCGTAGGGGTGTTACGTGACTCGCGAGCATCGATGCGCAATAGCTGAACATCTACCTGTAGCGGTGAGTTAGACAGTAAGCGCAGGAACTGGTTTTCCGTTTCAATCTTCTTGGGCATCAGGTTGAGGATGAGCACCTTCAGTGGTCGAATTTCCTGACCGGAAGCGCGGGATGTCGTCATCACAAAGACGTTTTCCTCACGCAAGAAATTGACGGCGGGTAGCTCGTCCTGCACGCGAATTGGCATAACCTGATAACCTCACTACATACGCTTAAACGTTTAGACATCCAGATAGCTGAAGATACCCAGGAATCATGCGAATGTCGAGCCTGCATCCTCAAGTTGAGAAAGTTTCACGGCCCTTGCTGTAGAATAGTGCAGTAAAGATAAAAGGAGAATGCCATGCCCTTTACCATTCGTCGTTCGCGTAAGGACGAAGGCGATAAGCTCATATCTATCTGGTGTCGTTCTGTCGATGCGACGCACCATTTCCTCTCTGCGGATTATCGGATTGAGCTGGAAGAGCTGGTAAGTTCATTTTTACCAGAAGCTCCGCTATGGGTTGCAGTGACAGAACAAGATGAGCCTGTCGCCTTTATGCTTTTGACCGATCAGCATATGGATGCGTTGTTTGTCGATCCGGATGTGCGTGGTAGTGGCGTTGGTAAACTGCTGATTGAACATGCTTTATCAATGGTTTCAACGCTAACGACCAACGTTAATGAACAGAATGAGCAGGCAGTTGGATTCTATAAGAAGATGGGATTTACTGTGACGGGACGGACGGAAGTGGACGATCTCGGACGAGCGTACCCGTTACTCAACCTCGTACACGGGTAGCCGTATCCGGATAACTGCTGGCGCACACCGCATCCGGCGTTTTTTTACCCCGCACACACGCAAAAAAGCCCATCCATCAGGATGGGCTTTTTCACTTTATTTGATGCCTGGCAGTTTATGGCGGGCGTCCTGCCCGCCACCCTCCGGGCCGTTGCTGCGCAACGTTCAAATCCGCTCCCGGCGGATTTGTCCTCCTCAGGAGAGCGCTCACCGACAGACCACAGATAAAACAAAAGGCCCGGTCTTTCGACCGGGCCTTTCGCTTTTATTTGATGCCTGGCAGTTCCCTACTCTCGCATGGGGAGACCCCACACTACCATCGGCGCTACGGCGTTTCACTTCTG
>NZ_JAOWEY010000004.1:0-614 GCF_030333935.1 Citrobacter sp. Cf125
CACCTTCAACGGCTTACAGAACGCTCCCCTACCCAACAACACATAGTGTCGCTGCCGCAGCTTCGGTGCATGGTTTAGCCCCGTTACATCTTCCGCGCAGGCCGACTCGACCAGTGAGCTATTACGCTTTCTTTAAATGATGGCTGCTTCTAAGCCAACATCCTGGCTGTCTGTGCCTTCCCACATCGTTTCCCACTTAACCATGACTTTGGGACCTTAGCTGGCGGTCTGGGTTGTTTCCCTCTTCACGACGGACGTTAGCACCCGCCGTGTGTCTCCCGTGATAACATTCTTCGGTATTCGCAGTTTGCATCGGGTTGGTAAGTCGGGATGACCCCCTAGCCGAAACAGTGCTCTACCCCCGAAGATGAATTCACGAGGCGCTACCTAAATAGCTTTCGGGGAGAACCAGCTATCTCCCGGTTTGATTGGCCTTTCACCCCCAGCCACAAGTCATCCGCTAATTTTTCAACATTAGTCGGTTCGGTCCTCCAGTTAGTGTTACCCAACCTTCAACCTGCCCATGGCTAGATCACCGGGTTTCGGGTCTATACCCTGCAACTTAACGCCCAGTTAAGACTCGGTTTCCCTTCGGCTCCCCTATACGGTTAACC
>NZ_JAOWEY010000005.1:0-281 GCF_030333935.1 Citrobacter sp. Cf125
CTCAGAAGTGAAACGCCGTAGCGCCGATGGTAGTGTGGGGTCTCCCCATGCGAGAGTAGGGAACTGCCAGGCATCAAATTTAGTGTGCTGATATGGCTCAGTTGGTAGAGCGCACCCTTGGTAAGGGTGAGGTCCCCAGTTCGACTCTGGGTATCAGCACCAGTTTTTCGGTTAAAGTTCGGCACTTAGAAAAGAATTTGTCTGGCGGCTGTAGCGCGGTGGTCCCACCTGACCCCATGCCGAACTCAGAAGTGAAACGCCGTAGCGCCGATGGTAGTGTG
>NZ_JAOWEY010000006.1:0-583 GCF_030333935.1 Citrobacter sp. Cf125
AGTCTCAGGGAGAACTCATCTCGGGGCAAGTTTCGTGCTTAGATGCTTTCAGCACTTATCTCTTCCGCATTTAGCTACCGGGCAATGCCATTGGCATGACAACCCGAACACCAGTGATGCGTCCACTCCGGTCCTCTCGTACTAGGAGCAGCCCCCCTCAATTCTCCAGCGCCCACGGCAGATAGGGACCGAACTGTCTCACGACGTTCTAAACCCAGCTCGCGTACCACTTTAAATGGCGAACAGCCATACCCTTGGGACCTACTTCAGCCCCAGGATGTGATGAGCCGACATCGAGGTGCCAAACACCGCCGTCGATATGAACTCTTGGGCGGTATCAGCCTGTTATCCCCGGAGTACCTTTTATCCGTTGAGCGATGGCCCTTCCATTCAGAACCACCGGATCACTAAGACCTGCTTTCGCACCTGCTCGAGCCGTCACTCTCGCAGTCAAGCTAGCTTATGCCTTTGCACTAACCTCCTGATGTCCGACCAGGATTAGCTAACCTTCGTGCTCCTCCGTTACTCTTTAGGAGGAGACCGCCCCAGTCAAACTACCCACCAGACACTGTCCGCAACCCGG
>NZ_JAOWEY010000007.1:0-206 GCF_030333935.1 Citrobacter sp. Cf125
TATAGCTCAGCTGGGAGAGCGCCTGCCTTGCACGCAGGAGGTCTGCGGTTCGATCCCGCATAGCTCCACCATCTTTACTGCAAAAACACAAGAAAACTTCAGAGTGTACCTGAAAAGGTTCACTGCGAAGTTTTGCTCTTTAAAAATCTGGATCAAGCTGAAAATTGAAACGACACACTGTTTCATTTCTCCGTAATAAGAAATGA
>NZ_JAOWEY010000008.1:0-207 GCF_030333935.1 Citrobacter sp. Cf125
ACATTGAGCTAACCGATACTAATGAACCGTGAGGCTTAACCTTACAACGCCGAAGATGTTTTGGCGAAAGACAGACATCATATTCAGCTTGATACAGATTACATCAGAACGCATAAAGTGGTCTGACAACAGAATTTGCCTGGCGGCTGTAGCGCGGTGGTCCCACCTGACCCCATGCCGAACTCAGAAGTGAAACGCCGTAGCGCC